>NZ_FOWX01000058.1 GCF_900115555.1 Pseudomonas borbori | reverse complement strand
GACGACATACTCATAGGTGGTGCCGGGAATGACCTGCTTAACGGAGGTCAGGGTGTCGATACCATGATTGGCGGTACCGGTAACGATATGTATATTGTCGACAATGCTGGAGATGTGGTGGTCGAAGGGCTGAATGCTGGTGTCGATCGGGTGCATACCCTGCTGAGTAGCTATACCCTGGGTGCCAGCCTGGAGAACCTGAGCTACGCCGGTACCGGGGCTTTCCACGGTATTGGCAACAGTTTGAACAACCAGATCACTGGGGGGGGCGGTAATGACATCCTCAGCGGTGGTAACGGCCTTGGTGACGACATACTCATAGGTGGTGCAGGGAATGACCTGCTTAACGGAGGTCAGGGTGTCGATACCATGATTGGCGGTACCGGTAACGATATGTATATCGTCGACAATGCTGGAGATGTGGTGATCGAAGGGCTGAATGCTGGTGTCGATCGGGTACATACCCTGCTGAGTAGCTATACCCTGGGTGCCAGCCTGGAGAACCTGAGCTACGCCGGTACGGATGCTTTTATGGGGACAGGGAACGGATTGGCCAACACCATTACTGGCGGCACAGGTAATGATGTGCTCACCGGTGGTGCCGGCAACGACACCCTGGTCGGCGGTCTCGGCAACGACACCTTCATGTTCGCCGCTGGCTTCGGTAACGACCGCATCCTGGACTTCGATGCCAACCCAACCGGCGGCCAGGATCTGCTCAATATCGCCGCACTGGGTGTGACCGCAGCCAATTTCGCCGCCAACGTGGCCATCGCCGATGTCGGCGCGGACACGCTGGTGACCATCGGTGCGGACAGCATCCGTCTGGTCGGTATCGCCGATGCGACCACCATCACCCAAACCGACTTCATCCTGGCGGTGTGAGGAGGCCTTCAGGGCAGTGCTAGCCACTAGCAGTTACGGAATGCGGTGCAATGCCGCATTCCGTATTTTCAATGTGAAAAGCTCTCAGTAGGTTGCACATCCACGGGTCGTGTTCTGGACGCGCGACCAGCACCGTCTGCCAGGCGATCCGGATTAACCTGAATAGACATGCCCGTCTTGGGCCGCGCGGTCGAGTGTTGCTTGTACAGCGCTCGCCGGTTTGAACCGCCGCCGGTGATCCGCCAAAAATAGTCTGACGCCGGGCGGACTGCTGCATCTGTACATCAAGAGACTTGGCTGCTTCTGAAACCCAAGTCACCGCATCACGGATGGCTGTCAGTGCGCAGGCGATGGAGCAGGAACGGGCAGAACGCTTCAGCGTCCAGCAGCTGACGGAACTGGTGCAGCTGCGGGCGTGGGCCCTGTGAGCGCACAGCGCCAGGTGCGGGGCTTTTCGCCGTATCCGCCAGCGGTGAGCGGCCAGCCCTGCGGGCTGCATTCGCCGCGGGTGCGGTCTCCTTCAAGACATCGCAGCTCTGTAGCCTGGATGCAGTCCGGGGCAGCGGTGGCGGTCGGTCCCCGGATTGCGCTGGCGCTTATTCGGGCTACGGAGTGGATCGTATCCGGGCGCCGCGTGGGCACCATGGACAAGTCAGTAGCATCGTTCGGGGCAGCTTTCCCTCTGGTTTGGCTGTGCGCCACAGATCGGGTTTTTGCCACCGTACAAGTGCCTGGAGCATTGATTTATACGGTCTTCTGATTGGGTGTTTAGAAGAAAATCTAATTTTGACAATGACTTGGGTTTTGCAATTGGTTCTTATGTCAGACCGACGGTAACTTGACAAGCATGCAGGCCGATACTTTAGTTCGTGTGTCACCACTAATAAAAGCTGATGAAGCGTGCTGCACAGAATTGCATCTGTGTTTATGTCAGCCAGCCAACACTGGACGGAGATCATGAGCAGAGTCTCGTTTCATTTCATGACCGCATTCATGCGGTCACCGTTTGGGCATTTCTTTGACCCTCATTTCCATGGGCCGCCTCGTGCCTGACGCTTGATGCCGAGCCTGGGCTAGGCATTGATGGGACAAATCCAACTCAAGTCGGACACTAATACGTTCAAGCGTATGAGTGCGGGCAGCATTTGGTCTTTTCCCAAGCATAACCAGACGATCTGAATTGCAACGCTGAGCCACGCCTTTGCGAGGGTTTCGTATGCACGTGGCTTCCTGTTTCTGCGCATTGAGCGCCGAATATTGAGGAATATGGAAATGGCCACTTTCATCAAATCCGATCTTGAGTTCATTCTTCAGCAGATCTTGATCGCAGAGGCCCACGCGGCTGGTGAGGATCTCCTCGATCTGTTGCCCAATACCGAAGTGGGATTTGGACTGCGTACCGTCGACGGGTCGTTCAACAACCTGATCGAAGGGCGCAGCCTGTTCGGTGCTGCCGACACGGTGTTCCCGCGCATGACGACGCCGGTGTTCCGCACAGCGGAGCAATTTGACCCGGATGGCCCGGGGCCGGCACTTCCGACGTCGACCTCCTATGCACAGATCAGCGGCCTGGTGGTCGACTCGCAACCGCGTATCATCAGTAACCTGATCGTCGACCAAACTCCGAATAATCCGGCAGCGGTAGCTGCTGCTGCGGGTAACGAGGGTTCTGCGACAGTCATGAGCCCCGGTCTGGACGGTATCTTCGGTACTGCCGACGATAAGGAAGTGCTGCTGATCCCGAACACCGCGCCGGACGAAGGTCTCTCGGCGCCGTTCAACCAGTGGATGACCTTCTTCGGCCAGTTCTTCGACCATGGCCTCGACCTGGTGACCAAAGGCGGCAGCGGCACGGTGTTCATCCCCCTGCAGCCGGATGATCCGCTGTTCAATCCGGCCCCTGGTGCACCGAACTTTATGGTGCTCACCCGCGCCACCAACCAGCCAGGACCGGATGGCATTCTCGGCACTGCTGATGATGTCCACGAGCACAGCAACACCACCTCGCCATTCGTCGACCAGAACCAGACCTACAGCTCGCACCCTTCCCACCAGGTGTTCTTGCGCGCCTATGAGTTCAACGGCTCCGGTGCGCCGGTAGCGACCGGGCGTTTGATCACCAACCGCGATCTGGGGCCTGATGGTCAATTCGGCACCGGTGACGATATAGAACTTGGTGGCATGGCCACCTGGGCGGTAGTCAAGGCGCAAGCGCGCGACATCCTCGGGATCAATCTGACCGATGCCGACTTCGACAACGTGCCGCTGCTTGCCACCGATGCCTATGGCAACTTCATCAAGGGTGTCAACGGCTTCCCGCAGGTGGTCATGGAGGGCAATGTGCTGGTTGAAGGCGACCCGACAGCCAATGGCGGGCTCGGGATCAGCCTGGACAATGCCATGCGCACTGGTCACCAGTTCCTCATCGATATCGCCCACAACGCCGTGCCTGTCGATCAGAACGGCAATATGCTCACTCCCGATGCCGACACGGTTGCCGGCGGGGCGGTAGCCGCAGGCACTTACGACAACGAATTGCTCGATGCTCACTACATCGCTGGCGATGGCCGGGTCAACGAGAACATCGGCCTCACAGCCGTGCACCACATCTTCCACTCCGAACACAACCGCTTGGTCGAGGTCACCAAGAATGTGATTATCGATTCCGGCGACCTGGCGTTCCTCAATCAGTGGCTGTTGACCCCTGTGGGCTCGGTTCCCGCCACACCCGACGGACTCGACTGGAACGGCGAACGACTGTTCCAGGCCGCCAAGTTCGGCACCGAGATGCAGTACCAGCACATCGTGTTCGAGGAGTTCGCGCGTACCATCCAGCCACAAGTCGATGCCTTTATCGACTTTGACGACACCATTGATCCATCGATTTTCGCCGAGTTTGCCCATACCGTTTACCGTTTCGGTCACTCGATGTTGACAGAGACCATCGACCGGCTAGACCCGAATTTTGCCTCCAGTGAAATTGGCCTGATTGCGGCCTTCCTCAACCCGCTGGAGTTCGCTGCCAGCGGCCCAACCCCTGACGCAGCTGCCGGTGCCATCATCCGTGGTGTGACCCGTCAGGTTGGCAACGAGATCGACGAGTTCGTCACCGAAGCCTTGCGCAACAACCTGGTCGGCCTGCCGCTCGACCTGGCTGCGATCAACATCGCCCGCGGCCGTGATACCGGCATTCCGTCGCTGAATGCTGCACGCCGGGAGTTCTTTGCCGGCACCGGTGACAACCAGTTGCGGCCGTACACCAGCTGGGCCGATTTCGTGCAGCACATCAAGCACCCGGAATCCTTGATCAACTTCATTGCGGCCTACGGCACCCATAGCTCGATCACCGGGGCCACCACGCTGGATGCCAAGCGTGCAGCCGCTGCGTTGATTGTGCTTGACGGCGTTGACGCGCCAGCAGATCGCCTCGACTTCCTCAACAGCACCGGAGCCTGGGCCAGCGGCCCTGATGGCGTGACCATCACCGGTCTGGACAATATTGACTTCTGGATCGGCGGCTTGGCCGAGGCGAAGATGCCGTTTGGCGGCATGCTCGGCTCGACCTTCAATTTCGTCTTCGAGACCCAGCTCGAAGCGCTGCAGGATGGCGATCGCTTCTACTACCTGCACCGGACCTTTGGGCTGAACTTCCTCGCCGAACTGGAGGGCAACTCGTTCGCCCAGTTGGTGATGAACAACACCGACGTGAAGCACCTGCCGGCCGTCATGTTCCTGACACCGGGGCTTATCCTCGAAGTCGATCCGTCCCTGCAGTTCGAGGCCGACCCTATCGGCGATGACCCGCTGATGCCGCTGGTGGTTCGCGACGACCCGGCAACCCCGGGCGTCGATACCAACTACCTGAAGTACACCGGCGATGAACATGTGGTGCTTGGTGGCACCGATGAAGATGACATCATCATTTCCAGCATCGGCGATGACACCCTGTATGGCGACGGCGGTAACGATCGCCTCGAAGGTGGTTATGGCAACGACGACATCCAGGGCGGCGACGGCGACGACATCATTACCGATATCGGCGGCGACGACGTGCTCAAGGGCGGCGACGGCAACGACGTGATCCAGGGCGGCAACGGCGAAAACCTGATCATCGGCGGTCGTGGTAATGACTTCATCGTGACCGGTGAGGACATTTCCGAGGTGATTGCCGGTGAAGGCGATGACTTCATTCTCGGCAGCCGTTTCAACGTGCAGATGGCCGGTAACGAAGGCAACGACTGGATCGAAATCGGCAGCCAGGATGGTGCCCCGGGCGACAACTTCGACCCCTTCGGCAACGACGCCATAATCGGTCATGACGTCTTCCTTGGCGACAGTGGCTTCGATGAAATGATCGGCGAGGGCGGCGACGACATCATGGTCGGCAGCGGCGGCCCGGACAAGATGAAGGCCATGTCCGGTTTCGACTGGGCCACCTTCAAGGACAGCCGTTATGGCGTGAGCGCGGACTTCTTCGCCAACGCCTTCAATGAAACCCCGCTGTCGCCGTCGATTGCGGCGATCACTACTAAATTCGCCCAGGTGGAAGGGCTCTCGGGTTCGGCCTTCGCTGATTTCCTGCGTGGCGACCATGCCGACGCGGCCGAGATCGCCAATGCTGGCGCCTATGGCAGCGTGCTCACCAACAACCATATCGACCTGATCAGCGGCCTGCGTGACTTCCTCGGCAGCGCTGCGGCTGGCCCGGATGGCATTCTGGGTAACGCCGACGACCAGTTCGGCGCCGGCAATATCATTCTCGGTGGCGATGGCAGCGACCTCATCGAAGGCCGTGGCGGCGATGACCTGATCGACGGCGACATTTGGCTCAACGTGCGCATCAGCGTGCGGCTGAATGTCAACGATGCCGGATCGGAGATCGCCAGCTACACCAGCATGAAGCAGATGATCCCCCTCATGCTCGACGGCACCTACAACCCCGGCCAGTTGGTGATCGTTCGGGAGCTTATGGAAGGCAATGGCGGCTTCGACACCGCCATGTTCACCGGCAACATTGAAGACTACATCATCACCAGAGACACCAGAGGCACTGCGGATGTCAGTGACGACATCTTTACCGTCACCGATACCTTTATCGACGGTGACGGCAGCGACCGCCTGACTAACATCGAGCGCTTGCAGTTCAACGATGGTGCATTGGTGCGTGATGAAACGGGTGCATTCGTCGATGAGATCCCGGGGGCCAATGTTGGCGGCCTGAATTTCGCGCCGGTAGGGTTAGTGGACGTCACCGGCACGCCGGCAGTGGGGCAGACACTGGTTGCTTCGGTTGCCAATGTATTCGATGGCGACAACGTCAGCTCGGACGATGCTGTTACCGGTCGCGTGACCTACTACTGGCAGGTCGAACTGGTGCCGGGTGATGGCTTCTTCCAGGACATCCTGATCTTTGGCGGCCTGCCTGCAGTCGGCCAAAGCTTCACCGTGACCGCTGATCTGCAAGGCCTGAGCATCCGTGCCCGGGCGGTCTATCAAGACGAGCATGGCGTGCTCGAAACTGTCGTCTCGGCTGCCAGCGCACCGGTGGGCGCCGGCACAGCGCCGGGTCCGGTGGCACCGCTGCCGGCTGAGTCGACCACCACCAGCCCCGGGATTCACCTGATCCGCTCCGACCTGCAGTTCATCCTCGACTCGATCAAGGTGGCCGAACGGCACGCCGCCGGTGAGGACCTGTTGTCCCTGATCCCCCATGAGCGCTCGCCTATCGGCCTGCGCACCGTCACCGGTGAGGATAACAACCTGCTATTCGGCCAGAGCCAGTTCGGGGCTGCGGATACGGTATTCCCACGGTTGCTGGATCCGGTGTTCAACGAAGCGGACCCCCTGGACGTCAATATGGGCGGTGATGGTGTAACGCCTACTTCATATGAGCAGACCAGCGGTTTCGTGCAGGACTCGCAGCCGCGCATCATCAGTAACCTGATCGTCGACCAGACTGCCAACAACCCGGCGGCGGTCGCTGCTGCTGCGGCAGCCTTGGCCCAAGGCTCGGCAACCGTATTGAGTCCCGGTCTGGACGGGATTTTCGGCACCGAGGACGATAAGGAAGTGTTCTTTATCCCCAACGTGGCACCGGACGAAGGCCTTTCCGCACCGTTCAACCCATGGATGACCTTCTTCGGTCAGTTCTTCGACCATGGTCTGGATCTGGTGACCAAGGGTGGCAGCGGTACGGTATTTATTCCGCTGCAGCCGGATGACCCGCTGTTCAATCCGGCCCCAGGGGCACCTAACTTCATGCTGCTGACCCGCGCCACCAATCAGCCTGGGGATGATGGCATTCTTGGCACTGCCGATGATGTCCACGAGCACAGCAACACCACCTCGCCGTTCGTCGACCAGAACCAGACCTATGGTTCACACCCTTCGCAGCAGGTATTCCTGCGTGCCTATGACGTGACCCCGGGTGGCCCGGTATCCAGTGGGCGCTTGATCACTAACCGTGATTTGGGTGATGGCATATTCGGCAACGGAGACGATACGGAAATCGGCGGCATGGCCACCTGGGCGGTGGTCAAGGCTCAGGCCCGTGACCTGTTGGGTATCAATCTGACCGATGCCGATGTGTTCGACATCCCACTACTGGCCACTGATCAGTACGGCAACTTCATCAAAGGCCCCAATGGCTTCCCGATGATAGTGCTCAAGCCTGAACACGTGGGTGGTCCATTGGATCTAGGGGGCGCTTTCGCCGGTCTTGCCGAAGGCAATCCTGCTACGCCGATCGATGCGTCCTTTGCGGTAAGCACCGGTCATCAGTTCCTTATCGATATCGCCCACAACGCCGTCCCGGTGGATGGCCAGACTGGTGCTCCGCTCTTGGCTGATGCCGACGATGTTGCCGGCGGGGCGGTAGCGGCTGGCTTCTACGACGACGAACTGCTCGACGCGCACTACATCGCCGGTGACGGCCGGGTCAACGAGAACATCGGCCTGACCGCCGTGCACCATATCTTCCACTCCGAGCACAACCGGATGGTCGAGCACACCAAGGATGTGGTGCTGGCAACTAACGATGTGGCCTTCATCAATGAGTGGTTGCTGACTCCGATCGTCTCGCTGCCGGTTGGCCAAGCGGCGATCGACGCCCTGGTGTGGAACGGCGAACGCTTGTTCCAGGTCGCCAAGTTCAGTACCGAGATGCAGTACCAACACCTGGTGTTCGAGGAATTCGCGCGCACCATTCAACCGCAGATCGACGTGTTTATCGGCCCGACTCAAGGCTACGAAACTGATATCGACGCCTCGATCGTTGCCGAGTTCGCCCACACCGTCTATCGCTTCGGCCACTCGATGCTGACCGAGACCATAGACCGCCTGGACCCGAACTTTGCCAGCAGCGAGATCGGCCTGATCGCCGCCTTCCTCAATCCGCTGGAGTTCGCCGCGAGCGGACCTACCCCGGATGAGGCCGCCGGCGCCATTGTTCAGGGTGTGACCCGTCAGGTCGGTAACCACATCGACGAGTTCGTCACCGAGGCGCTGCGCAACAACCTGGTTGGCCTGCCGCTCGACCTTGCCGCGATCAACCTGGCGCGTGGGCGCGACACCGGCATTCCGTCCTTGAACGCGGCTCGCCGCGAGTTCCACCAGATGACCGGTGACAGCCAGCTCAAGCCTTACACCAGCTGGGTCGATCTGCTGCAGAACCTGAAAAACCCGGCGTCGTTGATCAACTTCATCGCGGCCTACGGCACCCATGCCGAATTGCTCGCGGCTGACGTCGATACGCTTGCTGAAATGCGTGCGGTGGCGGCTGCCCTGGTGTTGGGCGGTAGTGCAGTGATCAATGCTGGTGGCGTCGGTGGAGTGGAAAGGACCTTCACCGCCGACGACGCGGATCGCATGGACTTCCTCAACAGCGTCGGCGCCTACGCCAGTCTGGCCGGAGGCATAACCACCACCGGTGTCGATGCCATCGACTTCTGGATCGGTGGTCTCGCCGAGGCCACCATGCCGTTCGGCGGCATGCTCGGTTCGACCTTCAACTTCGTCTTCGAGACCCAGTTGGAAGCCCTGCAGAACGGCGATCGCTTCTACTACCTGGATCGCACCGCCGGGCTGAACTTCGTCACCGAGCTGGAGAACAACTCGTTCGCCAAGATGATCATGAACAACACCAGCGCAACCCACCTGCCGGGTCTGGTGTTCCTGACTCAGGGGCTGGTCCTCGAGGTCGAGCAGGCGGCGCAGTTCAACGATGGGCTGGGCAACGCCGACCCGGACAGTGGCGACCCGCTGCTGCCATGGGTAATTCGCGACAATCCCAATACTGTGGGGCCGGATACCAACTACCTGCAGTACACCGGCGATGAGCATGTGGTGCTCGGCGGTACCGACGGTGCTGACATCCTTATCTCCAGCATCGGCGACGACACCATCTGGGGCGATGCCGGCAATGACCGTATCGAGGGTGGTGACGGCAACGACCTGATTCGCGGCGGTTCCGGCGACGACATCATTACCGACATCGGCGGCGACGATAACATCCAGGGCGACGACGGCAACGACGTCATCAGCTCCGGCAATGGCATCAACCTGATCCTTGGCGGCTTTGGCCAGGACTTCATTGTCACCGGCGAGGATAGCTCCGAGGCCTTCGGCGGTCCGGGCAACGACTTTATCCTCGGCAGTAACGCCAACGAGCAGGACATGGGCAATGAGGGTGACGACTGGCTCGAGCAAGGCAACCTCGACGGCAGTCCTGGCGACAACTTCGACCCGTTAGGGCTCGATCTGGTGGTCGGTAACGACGTCTATATCGGCAGTGGCCAGCCCGACATCATGAACTCCGAAGGCGGCGACGACATCATGGTCGGCAGCGCCGGCCCGGGGGACAAGTACATCGGGGCGTCCGGTTTCGACTGGGCGACCTTCAAGGATGATCCGATGGGTGTCGACATCGACCTCACCGTGCGTGCCATCGACACGGCACCAGGACCAGTGGCGGCCGGTATCCTGGCTCGCTTCAAGGAAGTGGAAGGCCTGTCGGGTTCGGTGCACAGCGACATCCTGCACGGCGACGATGCCGACGCAGCGATAATCGCCAACGCCGGTGCCCAGGGCAGCGTGTTGACCAATATCGCCCTGATCGACGGCCTGCAGGAACTGCTCGACAACGCCATGGGCACCAACGTGACCTCATTCGGCGCGGGCAACATCATCCTCGGTGGCGACGGCAGCGACATCATCGAAGGGCGTGGTGGTGACGACATCATCGACGGCGACCAATGGCTCAACGTGCGCATCAGCGTACGCGCCGGTGTCGATGCCAATGGTCTGCCGACCGGGGCTGAGATAGCCTCGTTCGACAGCATGGTGCCGATGATTCCGTTCATGCTCAACGGCACCTACAACCCCGGGCAGTTGCAAATCGTCCGAGAAATCCTGCCGGGCTCCGGCGGCTTCAACTTCGACACGGCTGCATTCACTGGCCTGCTGTCGGACTACACCATCCTGGAAACTGCGCCAGGCTCGGGCAACTACCTGGTCATTGACAACGTCGGTACCGACGGCACCGACCGGCTCAGCGGCATCGAGCGCTTGCAGTTCAACGATCAGTCGGTTGTTCTGGTCGATGGCTTGAACGCAGAAGCCGTAGGCCTGGCGTCGATCAATGACTTCACCCCCGAAGTAGGCTCGCTGCTGAGCGCAGGGGTAGAGGGCGTGACCGATGCGGATAACCCCGGCATCGGCTCCGTTACCGGCCCAGTGGGCTATTACTGGCAGGCCGACTTTACCGCTACAGGCCTGTACGAAGACATCGTCATCACCACCGGCGTGGGCACGGAGTTCGCGACCGGCAAGACCTTCCGGGTAACCGAGGACCTCGCCGGGCTGAGCCTGCGCGTCAAGGCCGTCTACCAGGACGCCAACGGCGTGCTGGAAACCGTGTTCTCGGCAGTGACTGACCCGGTCTCGACGGTGACCACCAACGACGCACCGGTCGGCACCATGCTGATCAGCGACACGACGCCGATAGTCGGCCAGCAACTGACCGCCACCCGCGCCTTCACCGACCCGGACGGCCCGGCCAATCCGGCGCTGGCCTACCAATGGCAGTCGGGTAGCGGCGGCGTCTTCAACAACATCGTCGGCGCTACCACAGCCACCTTCAGCCCGACCCTGGCACATGTCGGATTGCAACTGCGGGTGATGGTTACCTACACCGACGCTCTTGGAACGCTGGAAACGGTCACTTCGGTGGCGACGTCGGCGGTGGCTAGTGTGATCGTCGGTACGGCTGGGGATGATGTAATCATCGGGACCGCGCTTGATGATGAGATTCAGGGGTTGGGTGGTAACGACACGTTGAATGGTGCGGGAGGTAATGATGTTGTTGATGGTGGTGACGGCAATGACATCCTCAGCGGTGGCAATGGCCTTGGTGACGACATACTCATAGGTGGTGCTGGCAATGATTTGCTTAATGGAGGGCCAGGTGCCGATACCATGAGCGGTGGTACGGGTAACGATATGTATATCGTCGACAATACTGGAGATGTGGTGATTGAGGGGCTGAATGCTGGTGTCGATCGGGTACATACCCTGCTGAGTAGCTATACCCTGGGTGCCAACCTGGAGAACCTGAGCTACGCCGGTACCGGGGATTTCCACGGTATTGGCAACAGCTTGAACAACCAGCTCACTGGAGGGGGCGGTAATGACATCCTCAGTGGTGGCAATGGCCTTAGTGGTGACGACATACTCATAGGTGGTGCCGGGAATGACCTGCTTAACGGAGGTCAGGGTGTCGATACCATGATTGGCGGTACCGGTAA
>NZ_FOWX01000025.1 GCF_900115555.1 Pseudomonas borbori | reverse complement strand
GGAAGCATCCTGCGGTCGCGATCGATCAGGTGCAGCAGCGTCATGCGCTCCTCTTCGATAGAGGCGACATCCGCCACATCGATCGGCCGTTCCAGCTCGGCCAGATGCGCCTTGCCGCCCTCGACACGTTCGTTGCACTCCTCCAACTGGGCGAGCAGCAGCGCCTTGAAAAAAACCAACTGAGCCTCGTTCATGTAGTCGGACTCAGGGGCCAAAAGTAGTTCGTCTCGTGTCATGCCATGCATCCTCTTCACACCCCTTCGAGGGCGCGCGGATTCTACTACTTCTTGCTCGTCTGAGCGTCAATTCACCGCTGGAACGACGCTCATGACACGGCCGCCCAGCGCTGCAACTAGGTCAGCTTCTCCGAGGTTCGCGCCTGGCAACGCTGGGCTGCCAACAAAGCCACTCGTGCCCCAGAGGTATGCAAAATCAGAGTCGCTGGTCACCAGGAAGAAAGTATCCGCTCGGTGATCGAATAATGCCTCCAAGGCATCGAGCGCCAATGCAATATCGGAAGTGTTCTTTCCAGCTGCATGATGGCTTCGGGGAAGCCGTTCAGGCCATCCATGCAGGCCACGAAGATGTCCTGTCTGGAGCGACAATGTCATTCATGAACCGGTTGCCAAAAAACTCGTACACCCTCTGCCCGTCAAGCCCAACGCGTACACCAGGGGCTTTCCATATCCAGAACGTCAATCCCTATCGCAGTAGATTAAGAAGCTAGATAATCTGCTTTCATGGTATGGACACCCACTACCTCCCGAACTATCTGGGCTGACGCCGCATGATGGCGCATTACCAGCAGAACATTCGGCCGGATCACTGCATCCAGGAGTCAATCGGACACACCACACAACGCGTGATACTGGCCAGTGAGCCCCATCTATATCCGGTCGACCTAAGCCCCAGCCTCCCGACGCCCCCAGTAGGAAGACGTGGCCATGAATTTTTCCATACTGCCGGCGGCAGCGTTAAACCTTTCGGACTCAACTGAGTCCTGTCAGCTTTTCCGTCCGATGAGTTGCAGGAACTCCTGGCGAGTGTTGCTCGACTCGCGGAAGGCGCCAAGCATCACCGAGGTGCTCATCACCGAGTTCTGTTTCTCCACCCCGCGCATCATCATGCACATGTGCTTGGCTTCGATCACCACGGCCACGCCCGCGGCGCTGGTCACCTGCTGCACCGCTTCGGCGATCTGCCGGGTGAGGTTCTCTTGGATCTGCAGGCGCCGCGCGTACATGTCGACGATACGCGCAACCTTCGACAATCCCAGCACCTTGCCGGTCGGGATATAGGCCACATGCGCCTTGCCGATAAAGGGCAGCAGGTGGTGTTCGCACAGCGAGTACAGCTCGACGTCCTTGACCATCACCATCTCGTCATTGTCGGAGGCGAACAGGGCGCCGTTGACCACTTCCTCCAGGTTGGTCTGGTAGCCGTGACACAGGTACTGCATGGCCTTGGCCGCCCGCTTGGGCGTATCCAGCAGACCTTCGCGCTCGGGATCCTCGCCGACACTAATAAGAACTTTACGAAAAATACTGTCCAGTTTTTGGCTCATTGAAAACTCCTCACGGTCAACTTACCTCCGTCGTTGGCTGATGTAGGGCTAAGAACCAGTCAAAACCTACACACTTTGCTCTCTCGTATCCTGCGCTCCAGGTTTTCCACCTTGCCCCCACACCAAGAGTGCCGATCAGGGCTAGTGTGTAAACCCAGTACGTTGTTCAGTGGAAGTGAAACGCGACTGATGGGCGGGCTGTATGGGCTAGCTCTCCACTGTCATCGTTACATGGGAACAGTTGGATGAAGTTCTCAAGATTTAATGATCTGTGTGTCCCTGCTACCCGGCAAACGTCCAGACTACTCATGAAAACTTCAGGCGCTATCTCGGCACTGCTCTCACCGAATGCCCTGTCTAGGAGCTGATGGGAAATTGCCCCCCAACCTATCGATACCATGAGCAAAGGCCACACAAAATTCGTGCAAATATCCCGCGTTATCCACGCGCACCGTTACCCATGATGCGCGCCTCGCTATCCAGGGTGCGTATGGCTTTCGCCAGGTAGAGTCCTACCGCGCTTGGAGCCCAATCCCCGGTCGGGTCGAGCAAATGCCGGAGCACAAATCGATAGTTCCTGAGTGGGGCTTTCAGAGTCTGCACAAGAACGTGATCCTGCTCGCTCAACTCGGCAAATCGCTGTGCGATGCCAGCATCCAAGGCGGTAGTCGCGCTCTCGTTGAGAATCCAGATATCGCCGCCGAAATTCGGGAAGGACGCCATCTGGTAGGACAGCAGCATCCGCCCGATATCGTGACTGAGCCCATGCAATCCGCTCTGTGTCTGCGCCATCTCAGGCGTCGCGTTGTAGCGTTCGGTGAGCGATTTATCCAGACGGAAATGCGCCTCGATGACGCCCGGCACCCAACGTGTATAGGCGGGCCATACCGAGCGCACGCCGGTGGCGCTCTGCGGCAAGTTCTTCAGGTCAGCAACCGCATTGTCGAGTTGGCGGATCTGCTCGGTGATCGCAACCTCGCCAGCCTGTACGGATAACTCGCGCAGTTGATTCAGGTTGCGAGTAAAGGCTTCAGCATTCTCCGCCTCATAGGGAATGCCGTTGAGGTTGTAGTAGAGCAGCACGTTGACCGTCGCCATCGTCGCCAGCGTGCGCATTTCCTGAAGCTCTTGGCGGTTCAGCGCGGCCAACGCTTCTCCTCTGGTACAGGCCAGTAGCATCAGTATCAACAGGTAGTTCAGCAGACGGCTTTTTTTACAGTTATCACGTTCCAAAACGCTCTCCTTGTTCAGGCTATGTCCACGCAGCCCATGACCGATAACTCAATCCTTACCCACGCTTGCAGCTAAGGTGCGCAACTGTGTTGGGCATCAACTGAAGTCTCCATCGGTCAATAGCGACCGATCGCGCCACTGTTCGATCTCCCGCCCCATGGCTGCTAGCTTGCCGGTCACTACCTGTAACGCATCGGAACCAGCGAGATAGCGCAGCGGTGGCGCTTCTTCGGCGGCCAAACGCACCAGAATCGCCCCGAGCTTGGCCGGATCGCCGGACTGTTTGTGGTTGTTGGCTGCAGAGGATGCTTTGATCTTCTTGCTGAATTCGATGTAATCCTGCAGGCCTTTTCCACCCAGCGCCGCGGAGCTGTTGTCGAGGAAATCGGTGCGGAAGGCGCCAGGTTCGACAATGGTCAGGTGGATGCCGAACTGCGCCACTTCCTGGGCCAGCGCCTCGGAGAAGCCCTCAATCGCGAACTTGGCCGAACAGTACAGCGCGGCGCCGCCCATGCCGGCCACACCGGCGATCGAGGAAATGTTGAAGATATGCCCGGAGCGTTGTCCGCGCATCACGGGCAATACCGCGCGGCAGACGTGGAACACGCCAAAAACGTTAGTGGCGAACTGCCTCTCGACAGCCTTCACGTCGTTTTCCTCAAAGGGTCCCAACTGGCCATAACCAGCATTATTGACGGCGACATCGATGCGCCCAAAACGACGCAGAGCAGCCTCCACCGCCAAGGCCGCCTGCCCCTCCTGGGCAACATCCAATTGCACCGACAGCACCCGCTCGCCATAGCAGCCAAACAGGGTTTCGAGCCGGGCCAGATCGCGGCCCGTGGCGACCACATTGTCGCCGGCAGCCAGCGCAGCCTTGGCGATTTCCGCACCGATGCCGCGCGACGCGCCAGTGATGAACCATGTCTTGATCATTATTGTTCTCCGGGTTCAGGCCAGTGGCCGGAAAAGTCAGGCGTATCTGTCCGCCGAGCTGACCAGCCCCGCTCGCCCGACTCAGCTCATAGATTATATGAACATATTTACATTTTTTGTTCATATAATCTATAGTCCAGCCAGCCTCCCGGAGCGACTCCAGGCCGCACACCGGCTAGGCGTGTCTGTCGCTGCGTTGCAGATCACCGAGATAAAGGAGTACACAGATGCTGATCGATATACACGCTCACCTTGTGACCAAGGGCATGCTCAATCGCCACGCGTTCTGGGGCCCCTTCATGAAAACCACGGGTTTTACCGTCGGCCATTTCTCCCTAGGCACCAAGCAACCGTCCAAGGCCGCCAACGATGAAGAGGCCGAAGCCAACCTGCTGGCGCGCATGACCCACGAGAGTCGGCGCAAGCTGATGGCCGAACGCGGGGTGGACAAGCTGGTGTTGTCGGCCCCCTCGCATGCCTTCATGTACTGGGCCGACGAGTTCGGCAGCGAATACGCGCGGATCTGCAACGATGAAATGTCCGCCTATTGCCGTCAGGACCCGGCGCACTTCGACTTCTGGTGCCATGCCAACCTGGCCGAGCCGGCTGCCGCGGTGGAGGAAATCGAGCGCGCCGTCACCCAGTTGGGCGCGAAGGGCGTCTGCGTCGGCGGGACTAATTTCAACGGCATCGAAACGCACGACGAACGCCTGTTTCCGGTTTGGGAAAAGATCGCCCAGCTGGATGTGCCGATCATGGTGCATGGCTTCAATCAGTCGATGTACTGGGGCGACAAGCATACCGACGACAAGTTCGAGACGACCTCCATCGTCGGCGACTGTGTCGATGAAACCCTGTTCTTCTGGTACCTGATCTGTGGCGGTGCGCTGGACGCCTTCCCCAACCTCAAGGCCTACATCACCCATGCCGGCGGTATGGCGGTGTTCCAACTGGGCCGCCTGAGCGAGCTGAACCGTGCCATGGCTCCGGATGCCCGTAATCAGAAGCCGCTCATGGACTACATGGCGAACTTCTACTTCGACCTCGATGTACATGCGCCGGGCCTGCGCCGAGGCGTCGCGGAGGTGGTCGGGGTGGACAGGCTGGTCTACGGCACCAATTTTGGTGGCGCCTACGACCATGGCGATCTCACCGCAGGCCTGGGTCTCGACGACAGCGAACGCGAAAAGATCCGCAGCGGCAATGCCATCCAGTTGCTCAAACTGGACATGCCCGGCTCTCTCTGAGCCCCAACCACAGCTCGGTGTGAGCTGCGCCACACCTCAGTTGTCAGGGCGATGGGTCGGCGGATAGGCGCTGGGTCAGTCGCCCTGCGCCAGTGGCTCGACAACTGGCTTGAGCCGCCCCTGCGCCAGCACAATACCGAGCAGGATCAGCCCGCCACCGATGGCGTGGTAACCATGCAAGGCCTCGTCGAGCATGAGCACCGCGAGTACGGCGGTGAGCAGCGGTACCAGGTTCATGAACACGGCGATCCTCTCCGCGCCCAGGATAGCAAGTGCGTAATTCCACAGGCCCGGCGCCAGCCCCGATGCGAAGAGCCCGGCATAGACCACCAAGGGGATGTTCTGCGCGGTCAGTTGCACCGAGGCGGCGAGCAGGAAGGCCGGAATCAGCACCAGCAGGCCGCAGAAGATCTGCACATAGAGTGACACCCAGGTAGAAACCGGCAACTGCCAGCGCTTCAGCAACAGGCAATACAACGCATAGGAGACCGAGGCCAGCAGCATCATCAGCTCGCCCTGGCCCATCCCCTCCGCCCACAGCCGGCAGGGTTGCCCCGCGCTGATAAGCAGCGCCAAGCCAACGAATGAAAGTAGCCCGCCCAAACAGACACCTGGCGTGGGCCGGGTGCGCAGCAGCGGGATGGCGAGGAGAAGGGTCAACAGCGGCATGGTGCCCAGAATCAATCCCATCGACATGGCCGAAACCGTATGTGCGGCAAAATAGGCCAGCGATTGGTACAACGCCATGCCGAGCACGCCGAGGCTGAACAGCTGCCAGAAATGCCGTGCGATCAACTGCCGCTGCCGCCAAACCCCGGGCAGCAGCCAGGGGCTGAGCAGCACAAAGGCCAGCAACCAGCGGTAGAAGGAAATGGCCGCCGGATCGATAGCGCCGACCGCCAGGCGATTGACCACGGTGCTGCCGGCCCAGATCAGCGCGGCCAGCACGGGCAGGATATAGAGCATGGGACGACTGAATCCTCGACCGGCGTTGATCCCGCAGCCTGAGCGTTACGCCGAGACCCGGACGGCCGAGCCGTGGCGGCATGCGTTCGCTGCGCCTACTTGGCGACTCGGGTGGACGAAAGGCGCGGCGCTCACGACTCAGCCGTACTCAGCGCGGCTTCTGGTAATACCCCACCGCAACCGCGTAGTCGCCGACCTTACGGATCAAGGTGCTCTTGCTCTCGCTGCGCCCAGTCACCGGGTTGCGCCACAGGTACGTGAGTTCGCCCTCGCCCTTGCCGTTGACGATCTCGAGCATCTGCTCGCCGATAGGCACACGATCGTCGGACTGCACGGCACGGAAGTCGGTGCCAACCATCCTCAGGTTGTAGCCGTGCGCGACGTAGCGCTCCGTTCGCAGGTCGGCGACGAACACATAGAGATCGTCGCGAATAAAGTTCGCATCCAGGTTGTTGATGCGCTTGAAGGTTTCCTTGGGGTTCTCGGCCACGGCGGCCGTGGCCCGCTCCAACAGGATTACCGCTTCCTCCGGGCTGGCACGCGGCATGTAGTAACCAACCGCAAAGATGCGCTCGCCGACACGCCGAAAGAACACGTGTTTGCGTTCGACTTTACCGTCGTTCCAGTTCATCCAGCGGTATTCGGCGCGGTGCACCGCGCCACTGTCAGGCAGGCTCAAGGCCTCCTGGAAAGCCGCGTTGAGCCCTTCGTTCAGCGCGCGACTGATATTGCGCCCGACCAGGTTCACCGAAGGCCCACCGCTGGCCAGCATCACCCCGGCAGTATCCAGGACATAGACATACAACTCGCCGTCGATGAACTCGCCCTGGCGACTGAACGCTGCCAACGCAACGTCGCCGCTCGCTTGGTAATGCGCCACGGCCTTGTCCAACAGGGCTTCCGCCCGCTCAGCCTCGGGTGCGTAACGTTGTTCGAGCGTCTCCTGTGCGGCTACGCCCGACAACGAGAACAACCCCAGGAACAGGAGCAAGGTAGAGCGAAGCAACATCATGGCAATTTCCTCAACGACTGATCCTGCGAGGACTGTTCAACGGCATTTCACAGCGTGCGACCGATGATTTCCTTCATGATTTCCGAGGTGCCGCCATAGATACGCGCAACCCGTGCATCGACCCAGGCGCGGCTGATCTTGTATTCGCTCATGAAACCGTAGCCACCATGCAGCTGGAGGAACTCGTCGAGCAGCTTGCCCTGCATTTCCGAACCGAGCAGTTTGGCCATCGCCGCGACGTCCGGGGCCAGCTCGCCGCGCATCACCTTGGCCAGGCAGTCGTCGACGAATACCCGCAACATGGTCGCCTGCGCCTTGGCCTCGGCGAGCTTGAATCGGGTGTTCTGGAAATCCAGCACCGGCTTGCCGAAAACCTTGCGCTCACGGGTGTAGTCGATGGTTTCTTCGAGCAGCGTGTGGATCGACTGCGCCGCACGGATGGCGATGATCAAGCGCTCCCAAGCCAACTGGTGGGTGAGGTACTTGAAGCCCTGGCCTTCTTCGCCCAGGCGGTTACCGACCGGCACCCGCACTTCGTCGAAGAACAGCTCGGCGGTGTCCTGGCCCTTCAAGCCGATTTTTTCCAGCAGGCGCCCCTTGGAAAAGCCCTTGCGATCCTCTTCGATACAGATCAGCGTCAGTTCCTTGGCCGCCGGATCGAGCTTGGTCGCGGTGACCATCAGCCCGGCGTTGCCACCGTTGGTGATGAAGGTCTTCTGTCCGGAGACGATGTAATCGTCGCCATCGCGGCGGGCCAAGGTACGCATGGAACGCAAATCGCTGCCGATGCCCGGCTCGCTCATGGCGATCACCCCAATCAGCTCGCCACTGACCATGCGCGGCAGCCACTTGAGCTTTTGTTCTTCACTGCCATAGGCCACGATGTAGGGCGCGACGATCTCCGAATGGGTGGTGAAGCCCACTGCGGTGGCGTTAGCCCTGGCCAGCTCTTCGATCATCACCGCCGAGTGACCGAAATCGCCGCCTGAGCCGCCGTACTCCTCTGGCACGGTCGAACACAGGAGCCCCAGTTCGCCGGCCTTGAGCCAAACGTCCTTGGGCACGATGCCATTCTTTTCCCACTCATGCAGGTACGGAACGATTTCGCGATCAACGAAACGCCGCGCCATTTCGCGGAACATATTGTGGTCTTCTCGGAAAACGCCACGCATAGCTATCACTCCAAATTCGGTTGGTTGTCTCAACGGTCCTGGTAGTCAGGCTTGCGCTTGTCCATGAAGGCGACGACGGCCTCATGGTGGTCTTCCGTGTGATGGGCCAGCGACTGATAGGCAGCCGACAGCTCCAACAAAGAATCCAGACGCATGTGCTGACCTTCACGCAATAGGCGCTTGCACAGACGCAGGGCATGGCCAGGGTTACTGGCGATGCGCTGGGCTAGCGCATGCGCCTCGGCCTGCAGAGTCTCAGGAGTACAAATCTGCTCCACCAGCCCCCAGTCCAGGGCCTTGGCGGCGTCGATGGTGTCGCCGGTGAACGCCATCAGGCTGGCCTTGGGGATGCCGATGATGCGCGGCAACAGCCAAGCGCCACCGTCGCCGGGTACTATCCCCAGGCGCACAAAACTTTCCGCGAACAACGCCGTGCTGGAAGCCAGGCGAATGTCGCACATACAGGCCAGGTCCAGGCCGGCGCCGATGGCCGGACCGTTGACCGCGGCAATGACCGGGATATCCAGCTCGTAGAGCGCCAGCGGAATGCGCTGGATGCCATCGCGGTAGGTATTGCGCAATTCATACGGCGAACCGGAGAAGATGCCGCCGCGCTCGCGCATGTCCTTGACGTTGCCACCGGCACAAAAGGCGCTACCGTTGCCGGTAAGAACCATCACTCTCGCCGAACGATCGCGGCGCAGTTCGGCACAGAGTTCAACGAACTCCTGGATCTGTTCCGGTGAAGTCAGCGCGTTGCGGGTTTCCGGGTGATTCATGCGCACGGTGACGATGCCACCCTCGCGCTCGATCTGCAGGAAGGGGCTCATGCCGATTTCCTCTCAAGAGTACATAGCTGTTGATTGGCATGGTCGGTCAACAGCGCCCAGTAGCCTTCGCCACCAGCGCCGCAGACCATCTGGCCGATGCGCTGACTCCACAGGCTCGCCGAACCGAATTCGCTGCGCCAAGCCCACAGCCGTCGCGACAACAGATGCAGCGAGTACTCCTGGGTGAAGCCGATGGCGCCGTGCACCGAATGCGCGATGCCAGCGCCAACGCTGGCGGCTTCAGCGGTACTGACCTTGGCCGCGGCGATGGTAAAGGTGGCGAAAAGCGTATCCGACTCGGCGAAGGCGGCTTCAGCGGCAATACCCGCCGCCGCGGCCTGTTCGGCGAACACCGCCAGCTGCTGCTGAATCGCCTGGAAGGCCCCGATGGGGCGGCCGAACTGGGTGCGCTCGCTGGCATAAGCCGAGGTCATATCCAACAGGGCATGCAACGCGCCGGCGATCTGCGCCGAACGCAGCAGGGCGCCGCCCAACTGCAACACCTCGACCGACAGCGATGCGGGCAATGGCGCACAGGCCAGCACCCGCGCCCCAGTGAAGTGCAGGCTGTCGCGTGGTTCGCCGGCCACATTCAGGCTCAATGTCTGGCTGGCAGCACTCTCGGTGGACAGCAGCACCACGCTCGGCGTCGCGCTGTTGCGATCGGCGATGGCCACCAGGCTTTGTGCATGCCGGCCCCAGGGCACGTCACGCAGCACCCCGACCACTGCCCCATCGCGCAGGCTCAGATCCGCCTCCGCGGCGAAGCTGAGAATGCCGGTCTGAGGCTCGAGGCCGGCCTTGCCGAGCAGCCAGTTGCCCAATAGCGCCTCACCCAGCGGGATCGGCGCGGCAAAGCGACCCGCCGCGCGGGCCAACACATAGAGGTCGGCCCAGCCGGCCTCGGCACCGCCCAGGGATTCCGGCACGGCCGCCAGGGTGAAACCGGAAGCTTCAACCGCCGCCCAAAGTTCGGCCGGCCACTCGCCGCCTTCGCAGCCAAGCACGTATTCCGGCGTCGCCAGGTCGGCGAGCAGACGCTCGATAGTCGATTCGAATAACTCTCGCATAATTATCGCAACCCCATGCCGCGCGCGATGATGCCGCGCAGGATTTCGCGGGTGCCTCCACGCAGTGAGAAAGACGGTGCCATCTGGGTCAGGTAGGCGAGAACCTGGGCATGCTCGCTGCCGCCCTCCTGACGAGGCTCGGCCTCCAGCAGCAGCTGCGCGACCTCGGGAATCTCCTGTTCGAACAGGTTGCCGAGGTCCTTCACGCAGGAGGCAGCCCAGGCCGGGTGTTCGCCCGCCGCCAACTGTGCGGTGACCGACAGCGACATGTTGCGCAGGGTCAGCAGTTTGGCGCTGAGACGGCCGATTTCACGGCTCTGCAAGGCGTCGGGCTGACGACCCACGGCACTGATCAGCGTCTTCAGCAGCTCGATGCAACTGAGGAAGCGCTCCGGACCGCTGCGCTCGAAGGCCAGCTCGGCCGTTACCTGATCCCAGCCTTTGCCTTCGGTGCCGATCAGGGCGTCGGCATCGAGTTGGACGTTGTCGAAGAACACCTCATTGAAATGCTCGCCGCCAGCCAGATCGCGAATCGGCCGAATGGTGATTCCCGGCAGGCGCAGGTCGACGATGAACTGCGACATGCCCTCATGGCGTGCGGCCTGCTTTTCGCCGGTGCGCACCAGGGCAATCATGAAATGCGCATGCTGGGCATTGGTGGTCCATACCTTCTGTCCGTTGAGCAACCAGCCAGCATCGTTACGGGTGGCCGAGGTCTTGATCGAGGCCAGATCGGAACCGGAATTCGGTTCGCTCATGCCGATACAGAAGTAACTCTCGCCCCGGCAAATCGGCGGCAAATAACGCTCCCGCTGAGCTTCGCTGCCAAAACGATTGATCAACGGCCCGCTCTGCCGGTCGGCAATCCAGTGCGCCGACACAGGCGCGCCAGCGGCCAGCAGCTCCTCGATGATCACGTAGCGGGCAAACGGCCCTGCGGCCGCGCCGCCGTACTGCTCGGGCAGCGCCATGCCGACCCAACCTTGGGCACCGAGCTTGCGGCTGAAGGCCGCATCGAAGCCCATCCAGGACTGAGCCCTGGCGGTTGTCGGGTAATCGCCGAGATTGTTCTGAAGGAACTCCCGCACCTCGTCGCGAAGTGACTCCGCCTCGGCGGGAATTCTGCTGTAGGTGAACTGGGTGATAGACATGTGCGCTCTCTAAACTGGGCACGAGGCCTGGCCGCCAAGCGGCGACCAGGCAAGCCGATGCTGTCAGCCCTCCCGCCGTGGAGCAGCGGGAGGGGCTCCGCCAGTGGCCTGTTTGGTTAATTCAATTAACCCATTAACCGCACAGGCACTAGACCTTAAAGCGCAGTACCGGCGTCGGCCTTCTCGAACATCGCATTGATGTCGCCCGAAGTGACCGGCTTGCCGTCGTTGCGTCCATGGTCGGCACCGCCGAGACCCAGTGCCGGCTCGATGCTGACATGCGTCGCCTTGGCCCGCAGCGCAGCAACGGTGCAGTTCTCGCGACCGTGGATGGAGAACGGATCGAAGGAGAACTCACGCATGGCATTGAGGTGAGTAACCTTGTCGATGGTCTCCTTGGACAGGTGCTGCAACCCTTCCCAGGCGGATTCTGGCGAGTTCGGCCAGGTGCAGTCGGAGTGCGGGTAGTCGCTTTCCCAGGTGACCATGTCTTCGTTCATGAACTTCAGGTTCTGCAAGCCGAAATTATCTTCGATGAAGCAGGTGACGAAGTGCTTCTTGAAGATATCGCTGGGCATCTGCCCGCCGAAGTTGGAATTGGTCCAGGCATTGTGGTGCCGGTGAGTGAAGTCCGCTCGCTCCAACAGATAGGGAATCCAGCCGATACTGCCCTCGGACAATGCCATGCGCAGGTTAGGGAATTTTTTCCACATCGGTGCCCAGATCCAGTCGGCCGCCGAGTTGGCGATGGAGATCGGCATGGAGGTGATCCAGGCGTCGATCGGCGACAGGTCGGAGGCATGATTGGCCTTCACGCCGGTGCCAATGTGGCAGCAGATCACGACGTTGTTGTCCGAACAGGCTTTCCACAACGGATCCCAGTAGTCGCTGTGAATCGAGGGATAGCCATGAATCGCCGGGTTATCGGACAGCGACACGGCATGTACGCCAAGTTTCGCCAGGCGCGTGACTTCCGCGGCAGCGGCCTGCATGTCCCACCAGGGCACCAGCATCAAGGGGATGAAGCGTCCCGGCGCGGCGTTGCACCAGTCGTGCAGGTGCCAGTCGTTGTAGGCCTGAATGGCGGCCAGGGACACGGCGCGGTCTGGGTGGTTCTGGAAGCGTTGGCCGGCGAAGCCGGGGAAGGTCGGGAAACACAGCGAACCGAGAACGCCGTTGGCGTTCATGTCGTCGACACGGTCCATGATGCTCCAGGTACCACGGCGCATCTGGTCGTAGCCCAGCGGCTCCATGCCGTATTCCTCTTTCGGGCGACCGACCACGGAATTGAGGCCCATGTAACCGGTGGCCTGCTCCTCGAACACCCAGACGTCGCGTTCGTCACGCTTGACCACATGCGGCTCGCGTCCTTTGAAGCGCGCCGGCATATGGCGGGCAAAGGCATTTGGCGGCTCAATCGCGTGATCATCGACGCTGACGAGAATCAGATCTTCAACCTTCATTGTTTTTCCCCTTCGCTTTCGGGTTCTTAATTGTGCTATCGATCATAGAGCACACCGGGGTTTAATTAAACACATTTTCTATATATGTTCAAATAATTAACGGATTACCCGGAGCCGCCAGCCGACGAACGCACCGCATGTCACGATGGCAGCACCCCCGTAAACGGGTTAATCCCAGATCACATGCACGTTATGCGGGCCGCGCAACTGGGCACCAATGATCTCCGGCGCGGGCTTGGAAGGGTCCAGGCGGATGTTGGGCATCAGGTCGAGAATGGCATTGAGCGCACAGTTGATTTCCGTCTTGGCGACAAACTGGCCGATACACATGTGCGTACCGAAGCCGAAGCCGAAGGATGGCCGCACGCGCCGGTCGATATCGAACACATCGGCGTTCTCGAAGGCGTCTTCGTCGCGGTTCGCCGAACTCACGATGCACGACACCATCGCGCCTTTGGGAATGCTCACGCCACGAATCACCATGTCTTTGTCCGCCTGGCGCACCTTGAAGGTCGCGACGGGTTCGTAACGCACCGACTCGTCGATCGCCTTGGCCACCAGGCTGCGATCCTGGCGCACGCGCTCGAGCAGCTCAGGCCTCTCGAGCAGGAGGGTCATCAGGGTGCCAAAGGTACGGGTGGTGGTCTCACTCGCGGCCGGCAGCAGCGAGCGGACGAAGGTGGCAATATCATGGTCGTCCAGCGAGCGTCCCTCGTATTCGGCGCGGATCAGCCGGCTAATCAGGTCATCGCCCGTCGCACCCTCCTCGCGGCGCTGCGCCACCACCACCTTGACCACGTCATAAAGGGCCTTGGCAGCCTCCATGGCGGCAGCGCGAGCGGCTGCGGCCTTTTCCGGATCGACCTGTGGACCAGCCAGAATCGCCAGCGCCCAGGCGGCGTACTGTTCGATGTCTTCCGGACGGTCCTCGGGAAAGCCGATCAGTGCATAGATCACGCGGATCGGGAAATGCAGGGCGAACTCCATAATGTCGGCGCTTTTACGCGCCACCATGGGCTCGAGGTATTCCTCGCGGATGACGCGATCGATCCTGGTTTCTTTCCAGCGATTGACCGTCTCGGGCATGAATACCGGCTGCAGCAGGTTGCGAATGCTCTTGTGCGCCTCGCCGTCCATCGCAGTGAGGATCAAACCGTCGAAGAACGAACCCAGTCCCTCGGCGATGAAGCCGTTGGTGAAGTTAACGTGATCGCGCATGACCGCCATGACGTCATCGTATTTGAACAGAGTGAAGGTTGGGCGGTTAACATCGAGCCCAGCGATAGAGGGGACCCCCAGGCGCGCCATGAAGTTTTCTTGCAAGACAGGGGAGTTTTGACGCATGTCGCGATACACGGCATGCAGGTCGACATCGGCGCCGCGATAGTTGCTCGCCACATTGGCGAACACCTGCTCCAGCTTGCTCTGTTCTTGTTCGGACATGTTCGTCTCCTTTCTTGTTGTGCATAGCCATGACGCGGCCCGCAGAGGCCAGCATATTGCTAGTCATCTTAGGCGCAACCCATCACTAGCTGAACGGTTTTTTACAATTTGACCAAATGCACTTAAATTTGCTGCCCAACATAGGTAATAGCCGCAGCCGTCAATAGGCCTGCTGGACATAGGTCATACGGCCACCGGCAAGCATCAGTGCGCAATACATGTTCAGCTCCACGACCTGGGCTGAGGTGAAGTACTGCGCCAGTTGCGCATAGTGCTCATCGCCGATCGTCATATAGTCGCCGGCGAACAGCTCGGCGAAGCGCAAGCCCGCCTGTTCTGCGGGACTGAAGCGCTCGCTGTCGCTGGCCAGGCAGGCGATGTCTTGCTCGCTGACCTGGTCGGACTTGCGCGCCACCTGACAGGCCTGACAGTTGGTGATGCTGGCGATCTTCAATCGCAGCAATTCACGCAGGCGCTCTTCGAGAAGGCTGTCGCAATGCAAGCTTTCCATCAGGGCCAACCATGCCAATGCCACCTGCGGGCGGTGCGCCCAGACCTGAACAGGTTTGGACGAACTGAGCATGCGACTGTCCTGCCCTCGCGCAATCGCCTCGCGGAGCTCGACCGGCATTTGCTCCAGACCGAGCATGGCTATGCGGGCCATATTCAGATCCGCTCGATGATGGTCGCAGTGCCAAGGCCACCTGCGCAGCAGATTGCCTGCAGGCCATAGCGCCCGCCCCGTCGCTCCAGCTCGTTCAACAGGGTGGTCATCAACCGTGCGCCACTGGCGCCAAGCGGATGACCGAGGGCAATTGCCCCACCGTTGACGTTGAGCCGGTCATGCGCCACACCGGTCTCGTGCATCCAGGCCAGCGGTACGGAAGCGAAGGCTTCGTTGATTTCGAACAGATCGATGTCAGCAAGTGTCAGCCCGGCTTTATCCAGCACCTTTCTGGTCGCATCGATCGGACCGGTGAGCATCAAGGTCGGGTCCACGCCAACAGTGGTGAAGGCGCGGATGCGCGCGCGAGCCTTCAGACCCAGGCGCTTGGCGGTATCTGCGGACATCAGCAGCAGCGCCGCCGCACCATCGGAAATCTGCGAGGAGTTGCCGGCGGTGATCCGTCCAGTGTCCGGGCGGAAACTAGTTTTCAGGGTCGACAATTTTTCCCGCGAAGTGTCACGGCGGATGGTCTCGTCCGCCTGCAGTATGCCGGCGGGCTCGGTGAGCGCATGCTCGCGCAACTCAGCGACCGGCACCGGTACCAGTTCATTATCGAAATACCCGGCATCGGCGGCGTGCGCCGCACGGCTATGGCTGGCGAATGCGTAGTCGTCCAGTGCATCGCGGCTCAGCGACCACTTGTCCACCACCCGCTCGGCGGCCTCGCCCTGGCTGGTCAGATCGTAACGCTCGGCCGCCATCCAGCCGAAGGCTTCGCCATGGATCTCACGGTTACTGCCCATGGGTACGCGGCTCATGTTTTCCGCGCCACCGGCAATGATGATATCGGCGGCACCTGCGGCAATCGCGCCGACAGCCGCATGCACTGCCGCCTCGCCGGAACCGCATTTTCGGTCCAGGGTCATACCCGGAATGGTCACCGGCCAGCCGGCTCCCAACAAGGCGGTGCGCGCGATGTTGGCGGACTGCTCGCCGATCTGCGTCACGCAGCCGAAGATCACATCATCGACCTGTGCGGGCGATAGGCCGGTGCGCTCCAGCAGCGTATTGAGCACCAGCGCCCCCAAATGATCGGCACGCACCCCGGCAAGGCTGCCACGGAAACGGCCGACAGGCGTGCGCACAGCATCAACGATCACGATGTCGCTCATAGGGCACTCGCCTTGAGGCCGGAGTTCGGCACCTGCTTACCCTCTTCATAGCGGTAGACGCCGCTCCCAGTCTTGCGCCCCAGGCGACCGGCCGCGACCATCTTGATGATCAGCGGGCACGGGCGAAACTTCTCGCCTAGCGATTGATGCAGATATTTCAGTACCGACAGACGGGTATCCCAGCCGGTCAGGTCACCCAGTTCCAGCGGCCCCATCGGGTGGTTGAAGCCCAGACGCAGGGCGGTGTCGATGTCCTCGGCACTCGCCGTGCCTTCCTGCAGCATGTACATGGCTTCGTTGCCCAACAGCGCAGACATACGGCTGGTAGTCAGGCCAGGGGACTCGTTGACGATGATCGAGGTCTTGCCCATGGCATCGCACAACGCGCGGGTGCGCACCACGGTTTCGTCGCTGGTAGCCAGGCCGCGCACCAGTTCGATGAGTTTCATCTTGTGCACCGGATTAAAGAAGTGCATGCCGATGACCCGATCCGGGCTGGGCACTGCAGCGGCGATCTCAGTCACGCTCAACGCCGAGGTATTGGTCGCGATGATCGCCCCAGGCGCCAGCAGCGGCTCTGCCTGGGTAACCACGGCCTTCTTCACCGCCAGCTGCTCGGAGACTGTCTCGACTAGCCAATGCGCGCCTGCTGCAGCCTCACTCAGATCACGACAGATAATCAGGCGTGCCAGGGACGCTTGCGCAGACTCTTCGGAGACTTTGCCGAGCTTGACCCCGGCGTTGAGGATGCTCTCGATGCTGTCCTTGGCACGGTTCAGCGAGTCGGCGTTGGTGTCTACCAGCAAGGTGGGATAACCGGAACTGGCGAAACCATGCGCGATGCCGGTGCCCATGAGCCCGGCACCAACGACTACGACTTTCTCTTCTTTATTCATATTCATATTCGCTCTCGATTAGACGCGGGACTTTTCGCTCACAACGTTGCGTAACGTACCGATGCCCTCGATCGTTGCTTCGACCACATCCCCGGGATTCAGAAACAAACCGGTGCCCATCCCCACGCCGGCGGGCGAACCGGTGAAGAGAATGTCGCCACAGGCAAAACTGGAGCGCTGCTGGACGAAACGGATCAACTGCCCGACATCCCAGGTCATCTCGGCGGTAGAGCCATCCTGGCGAGTCTCGCCGTTGACCTTAAGGGTCAGGCGCACCTTGGGCGATCCCTCGGGGAACTCGTCCTTGGTGACGACCCAGGGACCGACGCTAGTCGTACGGTCCTGGCTCTTGGCGGCGAACAGATCCATGCCGATACCTGCCGGACCGCTGCGTTGCAGGTCGCGGGAACTGACGTCGTTGCCGACGGTATAGCCGAGAACGCAGCCTAGGGGGTTTTCCAAATCGATTTCGGCACTGCCGATCACCACCACCAGCTCCACTTCGTGATCGAGTTCTTCGGTCAGGGGTGGGTAGCGGATCGGGTCATGCGCACCGATCAGGGCACCATAGGCCTTGAGAAAGGCCACCGGCTGCGCCGGCGCGGCGAGACCGAAATCTTCGGCCAGGTGCTTGGCATAGTTGGCCCCCGCCACCACGACCCGGTTCACCGGCTCTATAGGTGGCAGCAGGTGCACCTTGGACAAGGGCAGCGTCATCCCGGAAAGTCGCAACGCGCTGATCCCGGCCCCTCCGGCAACTGCGGGTGCCCAGGTGCTGAACTCCCCCTCTATAGGGTGTACTTCATCTCGCAGCGGATCGACCACCGCCCAGAACGAGCCGGTTTCATGGTAGGAGCAACGAGCAAGTTTCATCAGACACCAACCTTTCCGACCTTCGCCGGGTCAAGGTGCAGCAGCTCGCAGGCGTTCTTCCAACGGATCTTCTGCAGATCTTCATCCGACAGGCGCAGCCCTTCGGTCAGGTCATGCCGAACCGCATCACTACCGCCGAAGTTGGAGCCATAAAGAACCCGATCCGCGCCGATAACATCGACCATGGCCTGACGCATCGGCAGCTCATGCAGCTCCACATCGAAGTAGAAGTTGGGCAGGTAGTCCAGGAAAGGCTTTTTGTTGTGGTAAACATCCAGGTTCGGATTGGTCTGAGCCATACGCCCCAACTGGTAGGGAACGAAGCCGCCACCGTGGGTGATATAGATCTTCAGATTGGGGAAGCGGTCCAGCACACCGCCGTTGATCAGATACCACAGGCACTTGGTTTCGTCGTAGTTCATGCCGACGATAGCGGTTGTTTCAAAACGGTCGGTGTTGGCTTCTTTGCCCCAGGTCACGGACTGGTTGTAACCATGCACGAAGATCGGCACGTCGAGATCGCACAGCGCCTGCCATACCGGGTCCAGTTCCGGCGAGTCATACTCCATGCCGCCAAAATTGGAACCCCCCGCAACCAGGCCCTTGGCGCCCAACTCGGTAACCGCGCGACGGATTTCCTTGGCCGCTTCATGCGGCACGTTCAGTGGCGCATGCGCCCAGAACATCAGGCGATTGGGCGCAGCCGAGCAATAGTCGGCCAGCACGTCATTGACCTTGCGGGCGAAGGGAACGGCAAACTCGGCCTCAGTCCAATACATGTAACAGTGACTCGGAACCGACAGAACCTGAGCGTCCTGGCCAGCGGCATCCATCGCGGCGAGGCGGTTGTTCGGGTCGCGCCACTTGGCCATGTACTCTTCAACGTTCAGCGTCTCGCCACGCGCATGCGCCTCGCGTAGCGCCTTCTTACGTTCCGGGGCGCCCAGCGACAGGATCCAGTCACCCACACGCAACTTGATGTCGCCATCGGGCTGGGCCTCAAAGGCCGGCCCCCAATAGGGATGCTGGTTGTAGTAATCGGGATGGGGGGCGTGAGCATGAAGGTCGATGAGCATATTCAGGTACCTCGAGGTTGGCACTTTTGTGGTTGTGTGGCGCGGGGCTTTCAGAGCAGTCAAACGGCCATAAACCGCCTTGGAGGAAAGCGCATAGAGCCCGCAGTCAACTCAGAGCATAAGTTTAATCTGATCATAAATCAAAAATCTGTTCAATTTATTTTCAACCACACACAGAGGGCCCATGGCAGAGCCCTGCCTGCAGCGGCCACAGACAAGCGGCTGCGCGAAACAGGACAGGCAACGACTCAGGGGGGGTTAGCAGAGGAAGCAGCATCCTGGACGCCGCGTCGCCCTCAATTGCTGAAGGCAGCGGCTAAAATCCAGGTAGGGGCAAAGGCGCAGGAAAGATCAGCGGCGGTTACGCGAGGTCGAACCTATGGCCAAAGCTGTCGCCAGCTTTTTCACGCGAATTGGCAGCAGGCGACGACCGGCGCTTTCCGGCACAAGAATCTCACTCAGCACATAACGGATGATCATTTCGCAGATCAGTTCACGATCGAGCCTGACGCCGAGCCGGGAATCCCACTCATCGAAAACGATGTCCAGCAGGTCCTGAAAGCGCACGATTGAGTCGTGGAAGATTCGTCGAAAGAATCCCAGCGCATAATCTGGAGCCACCACCAGCAGGCGTCGTGCCCGGCTCTGCTCCAGATAGTCGTCCAGGTAGGTAATCAGCGCATTCAAACGCGCCTCGGGGTCCGTAAGGTCACCCAAGGCCAGCGTCAGCGAACTGTGGAAGCTATCGCGCTTGTGCCGGGAAAACGTATCCAGTAGGTCTTCCTGGGAAGAGAAATAGCGGTAGAAGGTTCCACGCGAGACACCCGCGACCTGACAAACGTCGAGGATCGAGATGCGATCCGCGCCAGAGCGCAATACCACTTCCTCGGTCGCCACCAGAATGTTGGCGATGGTTTCCTCGGAGCGCCGGTTGGGTTTTACCGGGGCACCATTGGTCGATAATCCCGCACTCTTAGGCGAAGTCATTTTGGGCAACGCGGTCGGTTTCTCCACAGCAGTGATTTTCTTCTTCCCGGGCTTGGGGGCCGCGATTTTATCGGCCTGGATGGCGAGCTTGGGCATGGATAAACATACTCATTAAGCTGAAAAAAGTGACATTACCATAGGATCTAGGCAGGGCAGCCTGTTTTTGTTCAACTCTTTAAGGAAGACATTTTATAAATTTGAATCTAGAATCGCATTCTCTCTTCAAAATAAAAGTAGCTTCCCAATGGCTGGGCAGCCTCCATAGGAGAAAAGTCATGAGCGGTACTGGTCATCCAGACACTTGGGCAGTGGGCGAAAGAGACACTGTCATCGCAGCACTCGAACGAGCGGTAGCACGTCATCCAGACAAAATCCTGCTTGATTTCAGCGGAGAATTGTACACTTACGCTGAAGTTGACTCACTATCCACCAAAATGGCCAACGCCCTGGCCGCCCTGAACGTCCAGGCCGGCGAAACCGTTTTGACCATGCTGGACAACAATATCGATGCGGTCGTCTGTTGGCTGGCGATCAACAAACTGCGCGCCGTCAGCGTGCCCATCAACACCGCGCTCAAAGGTGAGTTCCTACGCCACCAGATAGCCGATACCGGTACGGCACTGATCATTTGCGAGGCGGCTTACCTGGCGCGCATGACCCCCCTGGCCGACCAGCTCACCGAGGTGAAACAGATTCTCTACCGCGGCGAACTCGACACCCCGACCGCCTGCAGCATTCCGATCGCCGCGCTGGCAGAGCATCGCGGCCAGGACGACACGCCGCTCGCCATAAAACCCGAGCCGTCCGACCTGGCCTGCCTGATCTACACCTCAGGCACCACGGGTCCGTCGAAAGGCTGCATGATCAGCTACAACTTCATGTGCAACCTGGCCCGCCTGCAACTGCGCGCGGGCCCGGCCAACGAGAACGACGTCACCATCACACCGTTGCCGTTGTTCCACATGAACGCCCTCTGCGTCAGCATCATCGCCAGCATCCTGGTAGGCGCGCGCGCCGCCATCCTCCCGCGCTTCTCGGTGTCCAATTTCTGGCAAGAAGTGGAACGCTCCGGCGCGACCATCGCCTCGATCCTCGGCGGCATGGGCGGCCTGCTGGCTCAGGCGCCGGACAACGATGCCATGAAACGCTGCTTCGGCCAGATTCACACGGCACGCGGCAACCCCTACACCGAGGAGACCAAGAAAATCTGGCGTGAACGCTTCGGTACGCCCCTGGTTGGCGGCAACGGCTACGGCCTCACCGAGGCCTGCGTGATCACCTCGCTGGCAGCCGGCGAATACGCCGCGCCAGGCTCCTCCGGCAAAAGAATTGCCGACTTCGATGTGCGCATCGTTGACGACAATGACGTGGAAGTCCCGGCCAACACCGCGGGTGAAATCGTGGTGCGACCGCTGCGCCCGGACATCATGTTCCAGGGCTACTGGCAGCGCCCGGCAGACACCTTGAAACTGATGCGCAACATGTGGCTGCACACCGGCGACATCGGCAAATTCGACGACGAGGGCTTCTTCTACTTCGTCGATCGCAAAAAGGACTACTTGCGCCGCCGCGGTGAAAACATCTCCAGTTTCGAGATGGAAGCCGCATTCGCCGTGCATCCCGCGCTAGCGGAAGTCGCCGTGCATGCCGTGCCTTCCGACAAGGGCGAGGACGACGTCAAGATTACCGCGGTGCTGCATGAGGGCGCACAACTCGAAGCGGAAGAGCTATTTCGCTGGGCGACAGACTCGGTGCCCTACTATGCCCTGCCGCGTTATATCGAGTTTCGCAGCAGCCTGCCGAAGAACCCGCAGGGTCGGGTGCTGAAATACCAGTTGCGCGACGAGGGGAAAACAGCCGGCACCTGGGACCTCGAAGACACCGACATCAAGGTCTCGAAACGCTAACGTCTCCGTTCAACGCTCCGCATGCATCCATGAACCCATCGCTCTCTTGAAACGAGAGCGATGGGTTCATGCTCGTGGGCATCTATTTGTAAGAAAACCAAATGAGCTGGCCGAGCAACAGCATCAGCCAGAAGCGCAACAGTGAAGGCAACTACGGGATTGAGCTACGCCAATCTGCCCAGGCTACACACCAAACACCCAGCGGTGACGCTCACTGGAAAACACGCCAACGACTGGCGCTGACGTGGATGAACCTGCTCAAGGCGCAACGGGAGTTGTGCCTGTGCCTCAATACTCCCGGATAGGCACGCCGGCCGGCCGCGAGTTGTAACCCGGCAGGTGCAGGCCGCCGTCGACATGAATGGTCTCGCCGGTAACAAACCGCGACATTTCCGAAGCCAGGAATACCACCACTGGCCCGATATCCTCTTCCGGCTCTCCGCAACGCCCCAGCGGCCGCATCGATGCGGATTTTTCGGCGAAACCCGGGTTCTCCTCCGCCAACTTATGGAAGGTCGCCCCCATGGCTGTCGGCGCGATGGCGTTCACCCGAATGTTGAAACGCCCCCACTCCGAAGCGGCACTACGCGTCAGGCCGACAATCGCCGCCTTCGCTGTGTTGTAGTCACCGTGCAGCCAGGCGCCGATCTCGGTGTCGATCGAATAGAAATTGATGATCTTGCCGCCGCCCCGCGCTTGCATATGCGGCAGCGCGGCCTTCATCGACCACCAGGCCGCCCATACAGTCGAGTCGAGGGTTTGCGCGAGCATTGCATCGGTCTTCTCCTCGAGCAGCACGTTGGGGGTTGGCGCGAAGGCATTGTTGACCAGAATGTCCAGGCCATCGAACTGCTCGACTGCCAGCTGGATAGCCGCTTCGATATCACTCTTGCTAGAGACGTCGGTCTTGATGAATAGCGCCCGCGCGCCTAGAGCCTGCAGCTCCTCGGCCACCGCTTTACCGCTGTCTACATCAAGTTCGGCGACCACAACCGCCGCCCCTGCCTTGGCGAAACTATGCGCTACGCCCCGACCAATGCCTCCGCCTGCGCCCGTGATCAGCGCCACCTGTTCTTGCAGCAGCCCCATGGGGAACTCCTTTTTTGTTTTAGATGAACATTTTTGTTTATAGTGTTCAGATACATCCTAATCCAACGTTACAAGCACGGCTAGAACAACTGTAAGGATAATTAGCTATGAGCACCTTTCGCCGTCGAGTGGACATCGCTTCGTCGCAGCAGCACGCTGCAGGTGAAGTACGCGCCACTCTGGAGGACGACTTCCATCATTTCCGCGTTTGGGCGCGCCATGATCGGGGAGTGCTTACCGCCATCGGCGGCGAGGCACTGCGCTATCCCTATTCCGCTTGCCCTCAGGCTACCGAACAGCTGCAGCAATTACTCGGTATGCCCCTCGATCGCATTGCCCATTCAGTGACACGCCAGGTCGATGCACAACACCAATGTACCCACCTGCTCGACCTGGCCGGCCTGGCGATTGCCAATGCTGCACGCCAAACCATCCGGCGCCGTTACGACATACAGGTTCCCCAGCGCGTCAACGAGCACACCAGGGCGACATTGCTCTGTGATGGCATTGAACAGCTGGCGTGGGAGGTACAGGGCTCAATCATCCAAGCGCCTACAGCCTACGCTGGCGTCAACTTGCGTGAGGGCATGGCACGATGGGCGCTGAATAACCTCTCCAACGAAGAAGCGGAAGCTGCACTATTACTGCGCCGCTGCACGCTGATTTCCCTGGGCAGGGCATACAACCTCGACGCCCAGGCACATGCGGCGAGCACCGGTCTCTGCTACAGCCAACAGCCGGAGCGGGCCGTGTTTGCCTCAAGAATGATAGGGTCGACCTGGGATTTCAGCGCTGCACAATCGGCCCTGTGCGCCGACGACCAAGACTGGCTCGGCCAATTGGCCCCGAGCCATACCGGTTCGGCCTGAAGGCGGCTCCGGTAAGGCTCGAAGGTCTGGCACCTGCTAGAGGAAAACCGCGAGATTGGGCGTTCCCAGCACGGCCTGGTCGATGATGACCTCACGACGCGCCAACTTGAAACCATCCTCGCCTAGACGCAGTACATCGCGCCGCTCGCCACTGACGATATCGACGTGATGGTCCTTGAACCGGTTGCGGGTCAGCAACAGGTAGCTGGTGACGACGAACTCATTGGCCTTTTCCGTCTCCTCGACGAAGACATTGGTGACCAGCCGCCGCGTGCGCGAGGGTGGGTCCTCGGCCCAGGCGCTCTTGCCTGACAGGCGCAGGATGCGCCCCATGATCGAACGGTAGTCGTCGTGGTAATGCTGTACGCTGCGCACGATGCTAGCCGACTGCTCGGCCTGCAGGCGGGTATGCCGCAGCGGCACGGTGTAGACCAAGTCAGTGGCAAGCCGCTCGCTCCATTCCTTGAGGCGAATCTGGTCGAGTAGCGTGGCCTCCTCGTAGAGGAAGGTCAGTACCTGATTGTAGAGATCCGAACCGATAGAAACACGCTTGATGCCGACCGGCGAGCCCGGCTGAATCTGCTCGGCACCGCGTTCTTGTACTTGAGCCATGGGTAACTCCCTGAAACTTATTGTTGTGAGCTAGGGATGAGCGGACGCGCAGATCAATCCTGCGCGGTCATCAGCTCATGCCAATACAACCACCAGTGCCATTGGGTATCGTCCTTGGTAAAGCCTTCATTGACGATGCCAGGGCCCGGCCAGCCCTCGGGCGCACCGGTTTCAAAGCAAGCCTGGTATTTCAACGTACTCTTGCGACCCATGGCGCCTTTGGCGGACAGCGTCATGTGCGGCCAGGTGTCGGAGTCGTCCTGCTCGACCATGCCGGAGGTGCCGAACAACTGGATGGTCTGCTTGAGCATCTTCTCGCGCAGCTCGGCCGGTGCATCTTTCTCGGCGAAGATCCAGTTGACGAACTCGAGCTTATCGGGGCCGTGCGGCACATAGGCGTGCAAGGTCATGGAGCCGACCACAGTACCGTCGGGCTGAGGAATGTAGACGAAACCGAAGAGAATATTCGGGAACATGCCACCAACCTGCGGAGGCATGGTGGTCAGCACCTGCAGTTGGTCCTCAGTCAGATTGCGTGCCAATTGCTCGACCATATCGCGGGTCATGCCGGCCGGCGGTAAGGCATCGAGCTTTTCCTGGACTGAAAGCTCGGCGGGATCGAGGCCGGTCAGACGCTTGATCTTGCGCGCCAGATCGATGCAACGCAGCGCATGGCCATGCGGCGAGCTGATTTCCACGCCGATCATTTCCGGGCTCAGGTCCGTACCTTCGCCCTCGCCTTCGCCTTTCTTGGCGTAGTTGCCAACTTCGCCCAGCCAGCGGTGCAAGGTCAGGGTATGGAAGCCATCTGCTGCCGACTGTTCGCCAGCGGTCTTCCAGTTGGCATTGACGATGAAACGCTGCGGTGGACCCAATACCTCCATGCCTTTGTCGCTGCGGCAGAAGAGCATGTCGTAGTACCACTTGGCATCGCCGAGGAATTCGTCGAAGGACGGTCCGTCGATGTTCCAGGTGGCGAAGATCAGGCCGCCATAGAGCGTCACGCGGGCCTTCTTCAGACCCAGCTCCTCCTTGGCCATCATCTTGCCGTGCATGCACTCGCGCTCGATCGGCGAACCGATGAAGTCGCCGTTTGGGCGGAACGCCCAGCCGTGATAGATGCACTTGTGGATCTGCGTATTACCGCAATCGGCAGTGCTGATGCGCATACCACGGTGCGGGCAGACGTTAAGCGACACGAAGACTTCACCGTCCTTGCCGCGAGCGGCAATCACGGAATCCGAACCCATATCGCGCACCATGAAATCGCCCGAGTTGGGGATCTCCGATTCGTGCCCGAGCAGGACCCAGATCTTGCCGAAGATTTTTTCCATCTCCAGCTCGTAAATTTCCCGATCCGACAGCACACGCATCTGCACTTCGCGGGTCGAGGGATAGATAAGATCCGAAACCTTGGTTCCGTCGGACAACACAGGGCTTGTTGTTGTTAGCATGAATGCCTCCTGTTCAGGGCGCTACGGCTATTTGAGACGCAGCAAAATATAAGACACTTTTATAGAAAATGTACACCTTTAGCGTTGTGCCTGGCGATCAAATACCCTTCACTTCAGGTATTACGCCCGTTAAAGGCCATGCGCGGCGGGTTTGCGCGACGAACTGCCGGCGGTCGGACATACACATCAGGACACAGTTTTCTCGGCAGCTCACACACGGGTACGCAGCACACCGATGCCATCGACTTCCAACTCAACCAAATCACCCGGTTTGAGGTAGCGCAACTGCTCCAGGCCGCAACCGTTGCCCACCGTACCCGAGCCGAGAAACTCACCGGGATACAAGGTTTCCGAGCGCGACACGTGGGCGATAACGTCCTCGAAGCGCCAGCGCATATCTCGGGTATTGCCGCGCCCCCACTCTTCGCCATTGACTCGCGCAACCATGTTCAGGTCATAAGGATCGCCGAGCTCATCGGCCGTCACCAGGCACGGCCCCATGATGTTGCCGGTGTCGAAGTCCTTGCTCTTGGCCGGACCGAGCATGCCGGGCATCTCCTTGGCCTGGGCATCCCGCGCGCTCATGTCGTTGAAGATGGTGTAGCCGACAATGTGCGAACGTGCATCCTCGCGACTGATGTCCTTGCCACGCTTGCCGATGTAGCAACCGAACTCCAATTCGAAATCCATCGCCTTGCTGAAACTCGGCCACTGGAACTCGTCGTCCATGCCGATAACCGCGAAACGGTTGCATTTGTAATAGATGGGCTGACGGTTGAAGGTGTCGATGACGCGATCGTCGGCACGGGTGTTCATTTCCCGCAAGGTAGCTTCCGGATCGGGCGTGCGCAGTGCCCGCGCCCGACGCGCCGCGGCGAAGCTTTGCCGCAGGTGCAACTCGAAGCAGGAACAGTCGCGCATTTGCGGTGGTGGCTGGATCGGCGCCCGCAACTTGACGGCGGAGCGCTGCAACACCGCGCCTGCAGGTGCTTGCGCCAGCAACGAGCGGGCCAGTTCGAGCGCCGGCTCACCGGCTTCGACCAACGCAAGCACACTGGCGAGCTGCGCGCTATCACGCCCCTGCAGCGTGCGATAGGCCTGCTGCAGATCGAGCACAACTTGATCGTTCTCGAGCAAGGCACCGGCACGCTCGAAGCCTGTGTCATCGGTAAAGGTCACGAGTCTCATTGGCTATCCGCTCCCATCGAAAAAACCCAGCGGGTCACACTGCTCATACTCGCCCCGCCACCGGCATGCAGGCGCCAGTCACCACTGCGGCGTCATCCGACAGAAGGAAGGCGATCACCCCGGCCAGCGCTGTCGGCGAGACCCAGCGACTGGCGTCGGCATCCGGCATGTCCGCCCGGTTGGCGGGCGTGTCGATGATGCTCGGCAACACCGCATTGACCGTAATGCCGCGATCCTTCAGCTCCTCGGCCAGCGCCTCGGTCAAGCGCGCAACACCGGCCTTGGATGCAGCATAGGCGCCCATCCCCTGCAATGCTTTCAGCGAGGCCAGCGCGCCGATATTGACGATACGGCCCGCCGGCGCAGCCAGCAGATGCGGCAGTGCCGCCTGGCAACTGACCACGGCTGTGCGCAGGTTCATCTGGTACAGGCGATCCCAGGTTTCCAGGCTGCCGTCTTCCAGGGTTTCCCAGGCAAAGCCGCCAGCCACGTTGACCAGGCCATCGATGCGGCCGAAATGCTCGGCCACACGAGTCAGCGCCTCCTTGGCCGAGTCCGCGGACGTCAGATCAACGCCCCCCAATGGCAGCAAATTCTGCACATCGCGCAAGGCTGCGGGGGCATCCGCGCGATCGAGCAATGCGACACGCGCGCCACGCTCCAGCAATAGCTGGCCGAGACTGCTGCCCAAAGCGCCGAAGCCGCCGGTTATGATGACAATCTTGTCCTGCAAAGACGGAGACATAGTGGAGTTCCTCTTGTTTTGTTTACGGCTCGGCCATGGCTAGGCCCACCCACACGGAGGCATAAAATATGACACTTTTCAAAAATATGTACAAATGCTAACGTGTCCCCATGAGTCGCCGCCTCTTCCAGGAATGCCTGATGCCTAGAAAACTGCCCGCCCTCAACGCCGACAATCGTGCCTTCTGGCAAGGTGGTGAGCACGGCGAACTATTGATTCACCGCTGCCATGGCTGCGAACGCTTTTTCCATCCACCGGGACCGATCTGCCCGCATTGCGCGAGCCTGGAAGTCGAACCGCACGCGGTCTCCGGCAAGGGCAAGGTGCTCAGCTACACCCTCAACTATCAGCCGTGGATCGCCGAGCTCGAAGTCCCCTACGTCGTCGCAATCGTCGAGTTGGCCGAGCAGCCGGGTCTGCGCTTCATCAGCAATATAGTGGGCATGGATCCGCTTGCGGTGCGCATAGACATGCCGGTACGGGTCAGCTTCCTGCACGTCGAAGATGTCTGGCTGCCACTGTTCGAAAGGGATCAATGATGTTCGATCATCGCTATGAAAAAGAGGTCGCCATCACCGGCATCGGCCAGTCCGAAGTGGGCCGCCCATCGTCGAAATCGGCCATGCGCCTAACCGTCGATGCCTGCCTGGAAGCCGTCGCCGATGCCGGACTCGAGCGTAGCGACATCGATGGCGTGGCATGCTGGCCGGGCGACAACAATAACGGCGACCCCTTCTCGCCGGTCGGCCCCAGCGCACTGAAGAGCGCCCTGGGGTTGAACGTCAACTGGTTTGGTGGAGGCTACGAGGGTCCTGGCCCGCTTGCGGGGGTGATCAATGGCGCCATGGCCATTGCTGCAGGGCTGTGCAACCACGTGCTGGTGTTCCGCACCATTACCGAGGCGTCAGCACGCGTCCATAACAAGCAGGCCGGTGCGCTGAGTAACAAGACCCAGGGCCGCGACAGCAGCTATTCCTGGCAATGGTTCACGCCGTTCAACGTGCTGTCGGGCATCAACTTGATGGCCCTGTATGCGCAACGGCATTTTCACGAATATGGCACGCAAGCAGAGCAACTCGCGCAAATCGCCCTGACCTGCCGGCGAAACGCGATGCGCAACCCGAAGGCCATCTACCGCACGCCAATGTCGATGGACGACTACATGCAGTCGCGGATGATTTCCACGCCGCTGCGGATGTTCGATTGTGACGTGCACTGCGACGCCTCGACCGCCATTGTCCTGTCACGCAGGGATGCCGCGCGGGACACGCGCCAGCCGCCGATCCGCATCGAGGCGATCGGCGCAGCGCTCAACCAGCCCTGGTCATGGGATCAGATCTCGCTGACCGAGATGGCGGCGTTCGATGTGGGCCGGATGATGTGGGCGCGCACCGACTACACGCCGAGCGACGTCGATTCGGCCCAGCTATATGACGGTTTCTCGATTCTGACCATGATCTGGCTGGAAGCGCTGGGGCTTTGCCCTGTGGGCCAGAGCGGCGCCTTCGTCGAAGGGGGGCAGCGAATTGCCTTGGACGGCGACCTGCCGATCAACACCAATGGCGGTCAACTGTCTGGGGGGCGAACCCACGGCCTAGGCTACGTCCACGAAGCCTGCCTGCAACTGTGGGGCCGCGCGGAAGGACGGCAGACCGCCGAGCACCGCGTCGCCACCGTGGCGGCCGGGGGCGGCCCGCTGGGCGGCAGTCTGTTGTTGGTCAGGGAGTGAACAGCAAGAGGGGGCAGCCACCGCCCCTCAGAACAGCACACTGCCAAGCTCGGAGCAGAACTCGACAAGCGCTTCGCCCAATACCTTGATCCCCTCTTCATCGCGCTGACCGCGGAACAAAACGGCCGACACGGTAAAGTCGATGGAGCCCGAGGGCGAATAGACGGGCGCGGCGACCGCCAGGATACCGACTGAAAAGTGGCCATCGTCCAGCGCCCAACCGCGTTTCGCAGCCAGACGCACTTCCTCGCAGTAGGTTTCGAAGGACAAGGGTCGCGCCCAGCGAATCCCTTCGAAGCCTGCTCGAATTTCTGGATCATCCAGGTCCATCTGAGTGGCAAACAACCTGCCGCTTGCGCCCATCAACATCGGCAGGCGCTGGCCCTCCGCCATGTCGATACGCACATCGGTGGGGCTAGCGGCCGAACTCACGATCACAATGCGATCCGATCCTATACGCCGCCACAGGGTCACCGTCACCCGGAGTCGCGCTGCCAGGTTCTGCAGCAGTGGTATTGCCAGTTGCACGCGCTGTCCTTGGGTGACCAGTTGCTCGACTAGCCGGGCCAGCCCTAGCCCCGCCGAATAACGCTTCGACATGGGGTTGAAATCGACCACATCCTCCATCACCAACGTCCGCAGGATGTTGAAGCAGGTGCTTGGGTTGATCGATAGACGGCGGGCAATGTCCACCGAACGCTCAGGCGTTCCGACCTGACTCAGGTGGCGGAGGATGCGAATCGCGTTGGCGACCGGCTTGACAGTCACGGCGCCGGCAGCCTTGCGAGCATCATTGAGGTCTACAACGTCGGTGCTGTCCATAAAATTTCTCGGATTAACGTAGCGGGAGCCAGAACGCAATTCTATACCGAGAACAACGTAGTGCGACAAATTTAATATGGAGACTTTATGCCGCGCACCACATTTCGCTCAAAATACCTCTGCAGGCGGCTGATAGACATAACGCCTGGGGGCCAGAGGCTCGAAACGAAACCTGGACAGGCTACGTTCAAGCGACTCATCGGCCAACGTCACGCGCTCTTGCTGACGCAGATAATCCAGCCAGGACTCGACGATAAAACGCTCGACGTAGTGATCGGTTTCGCCGAGGTCACGATAAAGTCGCCAGTTCTGCGCGCCGTTGCGCCGCCGTGACAGGCCGACCGCGTAGACGATACGCAGAAACTCCTTACCCTCGCCATCGCCCACCCGGTAGCTGATCTCCACGCAGACCGGCCCCTCACCATGCGACACTTCGCCCGCCAGCACCAGTTTGTCGGTCTGCTGGGCGTCGGCGAAATCCGCTTCCTGGCCCATGGCAATCGTTTCTCCGCGGGTCAGCAGTAACCCCAGCAGGAGGCTCGCCGCCGACAGCAGCAAGCTGTCTTCCAGGCCCAGATACTGCGCCAGCGCGCCCCACAACACGCCGCCCACGGCCATAGAGCCCATGAGCACCAGCAGGTACACCGAGGCCACACGGGCACGCACCCAGTTCGCCGCATAGGTCTGCACCACGGTGGAGATGGTCGCGTTCACCGCCATCCAGCCCATGCCCGCAAGCAGCAGCATCGCGCAGACCACCACCTGGCTGTGTGACAGCGCCGCCGCCAGGGTTGCCGCCGCGAAAGCAAAGGCACCCGCGACGATCAGCCGGCGCAGGGTAAAACGGCGATACACGCTGGTCAGGCCGAGAGCGGCCATCACCGCGCCGGCACCCATGAAGGCCATCAGCAGGCCGTAACCACCTGCGTCCATGCCCAGCTCGTTCTTGGCCACCAGCGGCATCAGCGCCCAGAGCGCGCTGGCGCAACTAGTGAAAACGAACACCTGCTTGAGCGCACTGGATAATACCGACGAGTGGCGGATATAGCGCAGGCCGCTGCGCATGCCGCCGTACAGCGTTTCCGGCGGCAGACCGTCCACTCGGGCTTTGGCTGGCAGACGGAAGATGATGAAGACGATCACCGCGACCATGCACAGAGCGATAGCCAGGAACACCGAGGCGCTGTTCCACCAGGCTATCATCGCACCGGCCAGGGCCGGGCCGAGGGCGCGGGTGGCATTGATCGAAATGCCGCTGAGGGATACTGCCGCCGGCACCTGCTCGCGCGGGATCACGCCGACCAGCGTGATCATCCAGGCCGTCATGCCCAGCGCGCTGCCGGTGCCAAGAACGAAGGTGAACAGCAGCAGCGACCAGGCTTGCAACAGGTCGAACCAGGCCAGCAGGCAAAGCACTGCGGCCGCACCGAACATCGCCGACTGGGTAAGCAGCAACAGGCGGCGCGGGTCCATGCGATCGGCGAGCACCCCGCCCGGGAGGCCGAACAGGAACACCGGCAAGGTGATCGCGGTCTGCACCAGCGAAACCATCAAGGGCGAGGCCGACAACAGGGTCATGATCCAGGCGGCGCCGACCGTCTGCATCCAGATCGCCATGTTGGTCAGCGCACAGGCCAGCCACAGCCCGACGAACAGCTTATGACGCAGCGGCGCCCAGAACGAGGCGTGCTCCGCCACCGCTTCGCTCGCCGGGGCACCTTGTTTGTCCGTGGTCATTCGCCGGCGGGCAGCCCCAGCCGCCCGACCTCGCGCGCCGGATGCAAGCGGCGTGGCGCGCCGACGCGGTTGCGCAGTTGACCGATGCCCTGAATGTGCGCCTCGACCAGATCCCCGGGCTCCAGAAAACGCCCGCTTTCCAGGCCCACTCCATGAGTCGAGCCGGTGAACAGCAAATCGCCGGGGCGCAGCGCGATGCGTGCATCGAGGTAGTTGAGCAACTCGTCGACGGGAAAGATCATGTTGCGGGTATTGTCCTGTTGGCGGCGCTCGCCATTGACGCTCAGGCTCATCTCCAGCGCCGGCTGCCCGGTGCCGCCCAGCTCGTCGAGCGTGACGATCCAGGGCCCGAGTGGCGTGGTGCGATCCATGGCCTTTTGCGTGAGCAGATCGAGACGCCCGATCTGCCGGCCGGCATCGCGCGCACTGATATCGTTGCCAACCGTATAACCGAGCAGGCAACTGTTCGCCTGTGGCTCATCCAGCAAGGGCCGGGCGACCATGGCCACCAGTTCGACTTCGTAATCCAGCTCGGCCGTCAGCGGCGGGTACTGGATGTCGTCCAGCGGGCCGAGCAGGGTCGAATCTGTTTTCAGGTACGCCAGGGTATGCGCCGGCGCAGCGCTACCCAGACGCTGTAGATGACTCAGGTAGTTCAAGCCAACGCCAAACACCCGGGCACCAGGCTGAAGTGGCGGCAGCAGCCGGCAGCGCGCCAGCTCGATAGGTTCTGCGGCCAGATCCAGCGCCGCAATCCCTTGCCTGGCCAGCGCTGCCACCCACTCGGCAAAAGGTGCACGAATGCGCCTTAGCGGTCCGGATGGCGACGCCAGCAATGCCCAGAAGGCTTCGCCGGCGACCTCAACGCGTGCCAGGCGCATGCTCAGCGCTTGTTGGCCAGGTATTCCGGGTCCAGCACTTCTTCAGGCGTACGCACGCTCGGCCCGAGGATAGGCCCAACCATCTCGTGTCCCCAGACGCTCAGCACCTCGGGATTGAGTTCATAGTGGTCCCCCTGCCATGGCTCGATCTCGGCAATGGTTTCAAACGCGAAGCCTGACGGATTGAAGTGGTAGAAGGATACATGCGGGTCCTGGCAATGCTGCCCCAAGGTCATCATCATCGGCAGCTCGCGTTTCTTCACGATATCGTAGGTCTCGCCGACATCGCGGATGCTGTTCACCACGATGCCTACGTGCTGAACGCCCATGCGACCAGGCCCGTGGCCATAGGCGATATCGTGGCTGGTGTGATTGTTGAGCTTGGAGCGGAAGAACCCCGTACGCCCCTTACCCGCACCAGCACCGTACCAGCGGAACCCCATGACTTCGATGAGGAAGTGCTCAAGTTCCGGCGTATATTCCGGGGTGATCAACACCACATGACCGGCACCGCGTTCGTCTGCCAGGAAGCCGCCATGAGGACGGCCGGGCTGGAAGGAGCGCGGTGTCCACTTCTGCGCATAGAACAGCTCATGCTGATAGCCGACCGGATCGCGGAAGCGAATCAGCTCGCGCACCCCGCGCTTCTCACACAACTCGGCATCACCACGGGTGAACTCGACCCCAGCGGCACTGAACTTCTTCAGGGCATCCTCGAACGCCATGCGCCCGATCGCCTCCCAGCCTATGTAGGCGATACGGTCGATCTTTCCAGGATGGAAGGCGAAGCGATGACGGCGGTCGTCGATACGGAAATACAGCGAGTCCGGATCGCTCTCGGGGGAGCGACCAATACCGAACCCCATCACCTGCGGGCCGTACTCGCGCCAAGCGTCGATGTTCGCGGTCTCGAAGCCCATGTAGCCAATGCCAATGATGTCCATGACTATTCACCTGTTCTTGTTCGATTTTCATTCGTCCCAAGCTCCGATTAAGGCCTGCCCGGACGATAGCAATATGTCCATCCAGGCGGCAGCGCCGCCCGAATCTCTTAGACGGCCAGCAGGCCACCGTCGATGACGAAATCGGAGCCCGTGATGAACGAGGCTTCACTGGAAGCCACGAACACTGCCATGGCTACCACTTCCTCTGGCTCGCCGGGGCGATCCATGAGCACGCCATCGAGCAATGCCGCACGGGCGACTGGGTTCTCGAGAAACGGAGCCGTGCCTGGTGTAGCGATGAATCCAGGACTCAGGCTGACCGCGCGAATACCGACTGGCGCCCCCTCCACAGCCAGCTGACGGGTGAAGGAAACTACCGCCCCTTTGGCAGCGGCATGCGCTGCGATGCCAGCGACCTTGGAGCCGCCCCAGGCGGCAGTCGATGACACGTTGATAATCACGCCCTGCTGCTCGGCGAGGTAATTCCATGCGTATTTAGTGGTGTAGAACAGCAGATCGATTTCATTACGCATGGTGTAGCGCCAATCCTCGACGGAGAACTCGCTGACTGCACCGAAACGCGCCGCCGAGGCGTTATTGTAGAGAATATCGATGCGCCCATGCTCTGCGGCGGCGGACTCGACCCATGCCTTGGCCTGTTCATGATCGCCTAGATCAACGGGGGCGTAGCCATACAACCGCAGACCTTCGGCCTGCAGCAAGGCGGCAGTTTCCTCATTCGCCTGCGCATTAAAATCGCAGCCCACGACAATGGCACCTTCTCGGGCGAAACGCAGTGCAGCTACCCTGCCCTGACCACCGCCGGTGCCTGTGATCAGTGCGACCTTACCTTCTAAACGACCTGTCATCCCATCCTCCACCGTTTGTCTGTGAATGCGACCTGAAGCCTCGTGAACAGCTCAGACTTAGTCACCTTCGGCGGTGATGTCCTCAAGCCAGATTGCCTCGGCAGGACAGGCTGCTGCACCTTCGCGAGCCTCTTCCTCAAGCTCAGGCGGGACGACCTTGTCGTCCAGATAAACCAGACCATCGGCATCCAGCTTGTAGATACTCGGACAGATGGCGGCACACAAGCCGTAACCACAGCACCGGCTGCGGTCGGCTACCACTTGGAATCGCGCTTTTTCGGAACTCATCTTGTTCTCCTTATCAGGGACCAGCACAGCAAAATAATGAACACTTTTAATACATTTGTAAATATTTTGGGTGTGACAAGGCGAAAGCACGATGAACGGCCAAAAATCCGGCATTCCATCGCCGATCTAGCGGGTTATTCGCAGCGCAACCGGAGCAGAGCGTGACAAGCAATGGTTTATAACCCCTATAAAAACAGATAAACATGAACAGATTTACGATTTTAGATCATGTTTTACTCTAGCCACCCGCCTCAGATTCACGCCAGCGAACCGGCGAGAACCACTCATGTAACGCTGGTGAGCGCGAACGAATACCTCATCAGAGCATGCTTCGACACGCCATACGGCGTACCTGGCTCAGTACAGTGGCGGTCAAAACGTCTCGAAGCGGAAGCGGCTCACCGCCAGATTCAACTCTTCGGACAGCTCACGCAGGGAAACCACCGCATTGGATACCTGCTGCGTGATCGCATCCCCCTCTCCAGCCATGCGCGCGAGATGCTCGACGTTCGAGGCGATGTCCCGCCCGCCCTCGCTCTGTTCACGCACTGCGATAGCTATCGAGTCGACACCACGAGTAGAGTCACCGACCAGACGCGCGGACTCCTGCAGCGTGCTCTCCAACTCGCCCAACAGCTTATCGCTGCCGTCCAAGGCCACTGTGCCTGCCTGCAAGGCCCTCTCTACGACTGCCGACTGGCCTTCCAACTTGAGCGTCAACTCGTTGATGGAATTTGCCGCAGTCGCAGAGCGCTGCGCCAGATTGCGCACCTCATCGGCAACCACGCTAAAGCCTCGGCCACTTTCGCCGGCACGCGCCGCCTCAATTGCCGCATTCAGTGCCAGCAGATTGGTTTGCGCCGAGAGCTCCTTGACCTGATTGATGCTGGCAGTGATGGCAGAGGTGCTGACAACAAAATCCCCCACCGAGCCGCTGATGGCCGAAAAGGCGAGGCGTACACTTTCAATTTCCGTCAGTAGACGGTTCAAGGCCGAGTGCCCCGCTTCCGCTCCCCGCAGACTGGCCTCCGCAGAAGACCTCAGCTCCTCGGCATTGGCGGAGATAGAAGCAACCCCCTCGCTCATCTGCTCGACCGTCGCCGACACCTCGATAACCGCCTTGGCCTGATTCGTAGCACTGTCAGACACTTGGGACGAGGTAATCACCAACTCCTCTGCCGACGAACCCACCGAAGCCGATACGCCAGCCACCTGCCGAACGGCGAGCTGGAAGCTCTCGATTAGTTCGTTGAATGCCTGAGCGGTCCGGGCAATCTCATCGTGCCCAACAATTCGCACGCGCTGGGTCAAATCTCCATCGCGCAGCTTGATGGACGCCTGCTCGATGGCGCGAATCGAGCGAATGATGTGCGCGCGCAACAGCAAACTTACGACCAGGGCCAAGCCAACTGCTGTGAGCAGGGTCACGATCAGCACCTGGGTAACGTTCTGCACCACCCGAGTCGCGTCGCTGAAGGCCTGCGTCGTCAGGCTTTCCTGCAATATCAACAAGCGTCCGAATTGCCCGAGCAGGCTATTGTAGTCGGCGCGCAGATTGCCAAGCATCGACACGGCCTGCATCGGATCGCTAAGGGCCATGCTTTTCAGCTCGGCAAAGCCGCCTGCCACCACCGTGGCCTGCTCCTGCAAAGCCAGATAGAGCGCGCGCTCATCCTCGCCCAGGCGCTCTTGCGCAGCACTCTTGCGCAACCCCGCGAGCATTTCCTCGACACTCAGCTCCATTTCCTCGAGATAAGCTTCCAGTTCTTCGGCCGACGCGTCACCGTTCGACTCGAGAATCCGCACCACCATGGCATAGGCGTTGGCCATGGCGGCCTGAGACGCCGCCGAGATGTCCAGTGCCTGCTTATATTGCTTGACCCGCAACTGCTCCATCTCGTCGATGACCTCCTGCTGACTGGACAACCCCTGATAAGCGACTGCCGAGATAACCAGAAGGGAAAACACCAAGAAGGCGGGCAGCATGAGCAGCTTGGCGCCAATGGAGAAGCGGCTGAGCGAGAGCATCGTTGTACCTTTCATGTTGTTGTAATGGGGTGGTTCGATCAGGCATGACTAGACAGATAATCCACTCTGCAATATTCTAAATCCAGCATTCAATTCTTATTTCAGAACAATGATAACCAGATTCACGTAAAATCGGCAGAAACCGCCGAGCTACCTGGCAAGACAAAATCAACAAAAGGTGCCTGCCTGATGTCCACCCACAAGAACAACGCTGCTATTGATCTCACCGAGTTTCGACAAGGCTGGCGAATCGTCATCCTTGCCGTCGTCGGCGTGGCAATCAGCATCAATGCCGCCCTGCTCTACGGTTTTGGCACCCTGGTCGTGCCGCTGGAGCAGGCTTTCGGCTGGAGCAAGAGCGAACTACAGGCCTCCATCACGTTCCTGTTCGGCGGAGCGGTGATTTCCCTGCAACTGGTCGGCTGGTTCAACCTGCGCTACGGCATGAAGCGGGTCACCCTGATCTCGCTGGTGCTGCTCTCCCTGGGTTATCTGGCGACTACACAACTGCAAGGTTCGATCTGGTCGATGTACCTGGCCTTTGCTCTACTGCCGATCATCGGCATGGGCGCACTGGCGGTGACCTGGACCCAGTTGCTTAGCCTGTGGTTCGACCGCAACCGCGGCCTGGCGCTGGCGATCGGTCTCTCGGGCACTGGCATCACTGCCGCCACCATTCCGCGCCTGATGTCCTGGGGCATCGAGCATTGGGACTGGCGTGCTGCCTTTGTTATTCTCGCGCTGCTTAACCTAATGGTGCTGCTGCCGCTGACCCTGCTCTGGTTCAGGGTGCAGGGGGGCCAAGCCGCCAAGCGGCAGCACACGGGCAACGAACTGCTTGGGCTACCGGGCATGAGCTTTAAAGAAGGCATGAGCTCGCGCAAGTTCTGGACCTGCAACCTGGCGCTGGCATTGGTGATCTCATCCATCGTTGGTATGGTCACCAGCACTGTGCCGATGCTGCAGAGCCGAGGTTTGTCAGCGGGCGACGCCAACCTGATTTTCAGCTTCTTTGGCGTTTCGCTGATCTTCGGTCGCGTACTGATCGGCTATCTGCTCGACCGTCTGTGGCCGCCGGGTATAGCTGCGTTCAGTCTGGCCTTACCTGCTATCGGCTGCCTCATCTACCTCGGTGGTACGCCGGACTTCGCCCTGCTGATGCTCGCCGCCGTGATGATCGGCTTCGGCGCTGGCGCGGAATTCGACATCGCCGCCTTCCTCGTTGCTCGCTACTTTGGGCTACGCGAATACGGCAGACTGTTTGGCGTGCATCAGGGGCTGAACACCGTGGCCTCGGCGCTTGCGCCTTTGCTGTTCGCCTTGATGCTTAGCCGAACCGGCTCCTACACCTCGATGCTGCTCTACTCCATGGCCTGCAGCCTAATTGGCCCCCTGCTCTTGCTGACCCTCGGCCGCGTCCCGCATTTCTCCGCGCAGCCCATTCCTGCCACTGCCACAACCGTTTAATAGGAATCCGACCATGCCCACTCTCACCCTCATCGAACACAACGGCACAGCACACCAGGTGACCGGAGAAATTGGCCAATCGGTCATGCAAGCGGCAATGTTCGCGTCGGTGCCCGGTATCCAGGCCGATTGCGGTGGCGCTTGCAGCTGCGCGACCTGCCACGCCTATGTCGACGACCAGTGGCTGGCGCGCCTGCCCGCCGCCGAAGGCACCGAAGCCGACATGCTCGAGTATGCCGTCGAGCGCAACGACAACAGTCGCCTGACCTGCCAGTTGATCATCAGCGAAGCACTCGATGGCATGGTGCTACGCCTGCCCGCATCACAATTCTGAAGCCCGAACCACGTTCGCGGCACGCTAACAATAAGAAGGAGGCTCCATGTCACTCGCTTCGGTAGTCATTGTCGGTGCCGGCCAAGCTGGCTTTCAGGTCGCCACCTCGCTGCGCCAGGCCGGCTATGGCGGGCGCATCAGCCTGATTGGCGACGAACCCGGTCTGCCCTACCAGCGACCGCCGCTGTCCAAGGCCTACCTGCTCGGCAAGATAGGTGCGACCAACCTGCTGTTCCGCCCGGAGAACTTCTATACCGAGCAACGCATCGAGCTAAGGCATGACCGCGTCACCGCCATCGACCGCCAGAACCGACGGGTCCTGCTCGAGGGCGGCGAAGCCCTGGCCTACGATCACCTGGTACTGGCCACCGGAGCGCACAACCGTCCCCTGCCGGTACCCGGTGCCGAACTCGAAGGCGTATTCGGCATCAAGACCAAGATCGATGCCGACACCCTGGCGCCGCTCGCCAAACAGGCGCGCAACGTGGTGGTGGTCGGCGCCGGCTTCATCGGCCTGGAGTTCGCCGCAGTGGCGGTGTCGCTGGGCTCAGCCGTGCATGTCCTGGAACTGGGCGACCGACCAATGGCCCGCGCGGTCAGTCGCGAGATGTCCGAGTTGTTCAGCCAGGCACACCACCGCTGGGGCGTGCACCTGGACTTCCGTCAGGGCCTGACTCGGGTGATCGGCGAGAATGGCCGCGTCACCGGGGTGGAAACCTCCGATGGACGCATATTGGATGCAGACCTGGTGGTCTTCGGCATCGGCGTGATTCCCAACACGCAACTGGCCAGCGAAGCCGGCCTGGACATCGCCAATGGCATCAAGGTCGATGCCAATCTGCTCACCTCCGACCTGCATATCTCGGCGATCGGCGATGTCGCCTGTTTTCCATGCCTGCAGAACGACGAACAGCCAACGCGCCTAGAGTCCGTACAAAACGCCGTGGATCAGGGGCGCACCGTGGCCGCCCGACTGATGGGCAAACCGGCGCCCTATGGGGCGCTGCCCTGGTTCTGGACCGATCAGGGCGACATGAAACTGCAGATCGCCGGCCTTTCCAACGGCTATGACAGCACCGTGGTCATCGGCTCGCCGGACAGCGCGCAGCTCTCGGTGCTGTGTTTCCGCGGCGACCAGTTGATCGCGGTGGAGTCGTGCAATCGCCCTGGCGATCATCTGGCGGCGCGCAAGATCCTCTCACGCCCACCCCAGCTCAGCCCAACAGAAGCGGCCGCAGCCGGTTTCGACCTCAAGGCCTGGGAAGCCGCCAACCGCGACTGACCACCCCAGTGCCGCGCCCCAACCGGGCGCGGCGCGTGGCCAAGGACAAACCTACGACCCGCAAGGCGACGAAGGATGAACGCCAGTAGAAAATCCCTTCCAGTCGGCCTGTCGATCGTTTCGATCGTCTGCTTCAACTTCGCCTCATTCATAAGCAATGGGCTGCCACTGGCCGTGCTGCCCGGCTACGTGCTGAACACCCTGGGCTTCGGCAGCGCCATGGCCGGCCTGGTAATCGGCCTGCAATACCTGACGACCCTGCTGTCGCGTCCGCTCGCCGGACAGCTCGCCGACCGCTTCGGGGCAAAACGCACGGTGATGACAGGGTTGGCCTTCCTTGCGGCCAGCGGCCTGCTGACTGCTCTGACATTTCTGCTGCCGACTACGCCTTGGGCCGGCCTGACACTGCTGATGGCCGGCCGCATCCTCCAGGGCGTTGCCTCGGCCTTGATTTCCACGCCCAGCTGCACCTGGGCCATCGGCCTGCATGGCCCGTCGCGCACGGCGCAGATCATGTCCTGGAACGGTATCGCCGCCTATGGCGGCACCGCCATAGGCGCACCGCTCGGCGTGCTGATCCGCGATCACCTGGGGCTCGCCGGCATCGGTATCGCTATCACCCTGCTCGGCTGCCTGCCCCTGCTGTTCGCCCTGACCAGGCGTCCCGCGCCCTTGTTGCCGGGCCTACGGCTGCCGTTTCGCAGCGTGTTCATGGCCGTGCTGCCCAGTGGTCTCGCCGTCGCCTGCAGCTCGGCGGGCTTCGGCAGTCTGACCGCCTTCGTCGCCCTGTACTTCGACAGCCTGGGCTGGGATAACGCGGCCTATTGTCTGAGCGCTTTCGGTGGTGCCTTCATCTTCGCTAGGCTGGTTTCGCCCAATGTGGTGCCACGCTTCGGCGGTTATCGGGTGGTCACGGTGTGCATGGCCGTACAGACCCTGGGGCTGCTGCTCGTCTGGCTCGCGCCTTCGCCTCTGGTGGCGATCCTCGGTTCCGCACTGACCGGTCTCGGCGTTTCCTGGGTCTATCCGGGGCTGGCGGTGGAAACCCTGGCACGCACGCCGGAGGCCAACCGCAACTCGGCCCTGAGCACGCTTTCGCTGTTCTTCGATCTGGCGGTGGGCCTGGCGGGGCCGGTGATGGGGCTGGTCGTTTCCGGCTTCGGCCTGGCGCAGGTCTTCTTCTGCTCGGCCCTGCTCTCGGCCATCGGCCTGCTGCTGATGCTGAATCTCCAGCGGCACTCTCGCCGCTGAACCGGCTGCACAGCGGCCCTGACAAAAAGACATTTTCACTAATATTGTCCACATACATTCACGACAGGTCACCACGGTCTGCCAGAAAGCCGCCGCACCAGCCCCTCCCCTTCCCCTGCAAAGCCTCGCCACTAATGACCTGCTATCCGACTCACCAGCATCTCTGCAAAACGTGATCGGTGGTCCCCCAGTACCGATCATTCGTTGACCCAGATCAATTCACAAGCCGGGATCTGAGCAGATAATCGGCTCGCAACTGAACACATTTACACATTTTGTTCATATTAAAGAAAAACAAGAACGGAGATCGAGCATGACCAGTTACACGAATCCGGTACTGAACGATGGCACGAGAATCTCGGACCTGATCGACCTGGAAAACCGTGAAGTGAAGATGCGGACGTTGTCCGACCCCGAACTTTACAACCTGGAAATGAAGAAGATCTTCGCCAGGACCTGGGTGTTCCTCGGCCACGAAACCGAAATACCCAACAAGGGCGACTACGTCGTTCGCGACATGGGCTCCGACTCGGTGATCGTCGCCCGCTCCGGCGACGAGCAGATCTATGTGTCTCTGAACGTCTGCCCGCACCGCGGCATGAAGATATCCACCCTCGACGGCGGCAACGCCTCCACCCACCTGTGCATCTACCACGGCTGGGCCTTCAAGCCCAATGGCGACTTCATCGGCGCGCCGGTGGAGAAGGAATGCATGCACGGCAAGACCCGCACGAAAGATGAGCTTGGCCTGAAGAAGGCCCGGGTGGCGGTCTATGGCGGACTGATCTTTGCCACCTGGAATATCGACGGACCGTCCTTCGAGGACTTCCTCGGCGATGCCAAGTGGTACTTCGACACGCTCTGGTGCCGCACCATCGCCGGCATGGAGGTACTCGGCCCACCGCAGCGCTTCGTCGTCCGCGCCAACTGGAAGACCGCCGCCGAGCAGTCGGCCTCCGACGGCTTCCACACCCTGACCCTGCACCGCTGGCTGGGCGAGGTCGGTCCCTACGCCAAGAAGCCGGACGCCGAGGGCAAAGGTGGCGACCTGACCCCGGAGATGTACGGCACCGAGGTGTGGACCGAGCATGGACATACCATGCGTTGCATCGAGCTGGATCGCAAGATCCGCCGCCTCACCGGTAAGGACCCAGCCACCCTGACCCCGGAGGAAAAGCTCACCCTGCTACCGCCGCCGGGCATCACCAAGGAGATGGTGCCGGAACTGCTCAGTCGTTTCAGCGACGAGCAGTTGCAGCTGATGAGTTCGCGTCCGCCGCAGGTCGGCAACTTCTTCCCCAACGGCCTGTTCGAGTTCATCTACCTGCCACAGCCGGACGGCACGGTACTCGGTGCCATGGCGCTGCATGCCTATGTACCCAAGGGGCCGGACAAGCTGGAGTTCGTCAACTGGATCCTGGCGGAGAAGGACACCCCGCCCGAGATCAAGGCACTGATGTTGCGCCAGTCGATCCAGTTGCTCGGCACCTCCGGGATGGTCGAACAGGACGACTCCGACACCTGGCCGCACCAGACCATCGCTTCCAAAGGTGCGATGAGCCAGGACATCACCCTCAAGTATCAAGCGCTCTACGAGAACGGCAGGCCAGCCAATTGGCCCGGCCCAGGCTATGTCGGCGAAGGTTTCACCAAGGACGATACCCAGTGGCAATGGTGGCTGTACTGGCACGCGCTGATGACCGCCTGAGCCCACGTCCCCGCACCTTCGCACAACCGTCGTCCGCTCCGCGCGGACGTCATGCACAGCATTCTGGAGAAACGCCATGAACGAATTGCAGCGCCTGCTCGAGCCCACCCCGCTGCCGCCAACCGACCGCGCCAAGCGCGTTTCCAGCGGCGACCCGCTGTACCACGAGATCCTCGACTTCCTCCACGACGAGGCCGAGCTGCTCGACACTCTGCAACTGCGCCAGTGGGGCGAGAGCCTGACCCGGGACCTCGAATACAACCTGCCGATCCGCCTGACCCGCCCGGTGCGCCAGCAGGCGCAGACTGTGGTGCGCACCGTGCAGCACATGCACGACAACTACGGTTCGATGATGGTGCGGATCATGCGCATCACCGACACCAAGAGCGCCTGGGGCGAAGACCCGCCCTCGCGCACCAAGCGCCTGGTCAGCAATGTCCGCGTATTCCATACCGACAAGGCTAACGAATACAAGGTGCTGAGCTACCTGCTGGTGACCCGCAGTCGCTTCGACTTCGACGACTTCGACCTGATCCCCTGCGAGCGCCACGACATCCTGCGCCGCGAGGACGGGCAACTGAAGCTGGCGCGCCGTGAAATCATCGTCGACCAAGCGGTTATCGGCACGCCGAACCTCGGCATCTTCTTCTGATCCCGAAACACCCACGACAAGGGAGAACAACAATGAAACTCGAAGAAATGATCCTAGTCAGCGTCGACGACCACGCTATCGAACCGGCCGGAGCCTTCGACCGGCACATGCCGGAGCGCTTCAAGGGCCGTCAGCCACATATCGAACAGCATGGAGGGCGCGACGTCTGGGTATTCGAGGAGCAGGCCACCGGCTATATGGGCCTCAATTCCGTGGTCGGCCGGCCGAAAGAGGAATACGGCATGGAGCCGCTGGGTTACGAGCAGATGCGCCGCGGCACCTGGGACATCAAGGCGCGGGTCGACGACATGAGCGCCAACGGCATCCTCGGCTCGCTGTGCTTCCCGACCTTTCCCGGCTTCGCCGGCCAACGCTTCCAGAATCACCCGGACCGAGCCGTGTCCCTAGCGGCGATCCAGGCCTACAACGACTGGCACCTGCACGACTGGTGTAACGTCGCACCGGGGCGTTTTATCCCCTTGATGCTGGTGCCCTGGTGGGACATGCAGGCCGCTGCCGCGGAAGTCACGCGCCTGGCGAAACTTGGCGTGCACGCCGTATCGCTGTCCGACAACCCGGCGCTGCACGGCTTCCCGTCGATCCACAGCGACTACTGGGATCCGCTGTGGAAGGCCTGTGCCGACAACAAGGTGGTGATCTGCTGCCACATCGGTACCGGCATCAAGGCCGAGCACGCCTCCGAGCTGTCGCCGATCGATGCCTGGATCACCTCCATGCCGATCTCCATCGCCAACTCGGCGGCCGACTGGATCTGGGCACCGATGTGGAAGAAATTCCCCGACCTGCGCATGGCCCTGTCCGAAGGTGGCATCGGCTGGATCCCCTACCTGCTGGAACGTGCCGACTTCACCCACCGCCACCACCACGCCTGGACCAATGCCGACTTCGGCGGCAAGAAGCCCAGCGATATCTTCCGCAAGCATTTCATCACCTGCTTCATCGAGGACGATTTCGGCCTGCGCAACCTGCCGGACGTGGGCGAAGACATGGTCACTTGGGAGTGCGACTACCCGCACTCCGACTGCACCTGGCCAAACTCGCCGGAAATCGCCTGGGAAAGCCTCAAGCGTCTGCCCAAGGCGAGCATCGACAAGGTCACCCACCTTAACGCCATGCGCGAGTTCTCCTACGACCCGTTCGCCCTGCTCGGCCGGGAGAACTGCACGGTCGGAGCCCTGCGCGCCCAGGCCACGCACGTCAGCACTGAACCGGCGCTGGGCATGGGCGGCGCCGCGCCCAAGCGCGAGAAAGGCAAGCCGGTGACCTCTGGCGACATCAACGCGATGTTCGCCCAGGCGGACGCCCAGACCGCGTTGTAAGGAAGGCCATGGCGACTCTCCCGAGCAAAGGCCGGGAGAGTCAGGTTCAGACAACAACAAGAGGCCATCATGGACATCATCGGTATCGGCTACCTGGGCTTCGAAAGCCCGAACCTGGAAGCCTGGCGCGAGTACGCGCCGCAGGTGCTCGGCCTGGGGCTGGGCAACACCCCGCCGGGCGACCCCGGCTCCCTATACCTGCGCAGCGACGACCGCCGCCACCGCATTGCCTTCCACCCCGGCCCCGTCGACCGCATCGCCTACATCGGCTGGGAAGCGCGCGGGCGGCAAGCCTTCGACGCGGCGGTGGCGCGCTTCCGCGACGCCGGCGTGGCCCTGGAGGTTGGTAACGCCGCCCTCTGCGAGACACGCGGCGTGCGCGAGCTGGTGCGCTTCCGCTGTCCGGCGGGCTACCGCCACGAACTGTTCTACGCGCAGAAATGGACGCCTCGCTCGTTCGTCCCCGGCCGTCCGCACGGCGGCTTCGTCGCCGACGAGCGCGGCGTAGGCCACATCGTCCTGATGACTCCGGATTACGGCCCGGAACTGGAAGCCTTCTTCATCGACCTGATGGGCTTCCACTGGTACGGCGCCGGCGCCGGCAAGGGCCGCACCGGCTTCTTCCGCGCCAAGCTCAACGACAAGACCAGCCATGACATCGCCTTCGGCCACGCTCCCGGCATGAAAGGCGTGCAACACATCGGGCTGTTTGTCAGAAGCCTGCGCGACCTCGGCGAAACCTACGACATCGTGCACAAGCGCGAGCTGCCGATGCAGATGACCCTCGGCCAGCACAGCCAGGATCCGCACGTTTCCTTCTACCACTTCAGCCCGTCCGGCTTCGCCGTGGAGTGCATCCACGAACTGCAGCCCTGGCACCACGACGGCTTTGAGCTGAACCCCGAGCAACTGAGCGTCTGGGGCCACGAGCAGGTCGGGCCGATTCTCGGACCGAGCGTCATGCCCCTGGTGCAATACCCCGACGACTAGCCCGCCGCGCCGCCTTGGGCGGCGTGGCAACCTGACTAATATCGATAGAACAAGGACAAGAAGATGAGCAAGACTTATGACATCGTCATCGCCGGCGGCGGCCACAACGGCCTGGTCGCTGCCTGCTACCTAGCCAAGGCCGGGCAGAGCGTCTGCGTGGTGGAAAAGAACGACAAGGTCGGCGGCGGTGTGATGACCCGCGAGCTGACCGTGCCCGGTTTCAAGCACGACGTCTGCTCGGTGGCGCACACCCTGCTGCAGGCCAACCCGCTGCTGCGCAACGACGAACTGGAGCTGAAAGCGAAGTTCGGCCTGAAGTACATCAACCCCGACAAGATGACCGCGATCTTCTACGATGACGGCAGCACCTTGGAGTTCTACACCGACCTGGAGCGCACCTGCCAGGCCATCGCCAAGTTCTCCGAGCGTGACGCCGAGGCCTACCGCCGCTTCAACCACCAGGTATTCCAGAACCTCGACATGCTGGTCATGGGCATGTTCAACACGCCACCGAGCGCCTCGCACCAGGCGCTGATAATGGAACAGAGCCAGGTCGGCCAGGAACTGATGCGCACCCAGGCGATGAGCGCCTGGGACTACATCAGCGAATGGTTCGAGAACGACAAGGTCAAGATCGCCCTGGCCCGCTACGCCTCCGAGGCGATGATGAACCCGTTCGACAACGGCACAGGCTTCGGCTTCTACATCATCCTGCCGCTGATGCACCGCTACGGCGTGGGCATCCCGGTCGGAGGCTCCGGTGCCTTCGCCGACGCCCTGCGCGCCTGCCTGGAACACCACGGCGGCGAGGTGCGCACCGAGGCGCCGATCCGCCAGTTCAAGATCGAAGGCGGCAAGGCGACCGGTGTGATCCTCGAAACCGGCGAGGAGATACTGGCCCGCAAAGGCGTGATTTCCACCCTGCACGCCAAGCAGGTATTCCCCGCCATGGTCCCCGGCTGCGAACTGCCCGAGGGCTTCGAGCAGCGTATCCGCACTCTCAAGCACAGCAGTTTCCAGCCGTTCAACATGCACGTCGCGCTGCATGAGGCGCCGCGCTACAAGGTCGGCCCGGCGGTGGACGACTTCTTCTGGGTGGAGCGCTCGCACTCCGACCCCGAGGAATTCGCCCGCGCCTTCCGCGACCTGGAGTACGGCATCCCGCGTCGCGACTTCATCGCCTACGTGACCCAGGACACCTACGACAAGACCCGCGCGCCGGAAGGCAAGCGCGTGCTCAACATGTACGCCTTCTGCCCCTACAACCTCAAGGGCGGCGCCCAGCGCTGGGACGAGATCGGCGAAGAGGTGGCACACGCCTTCCTCGACGACCTGCGCAAGCTCACCACCAACATGGACGACGACAACATCATCGGCTTCTCCTGGATGACCCCGCTGGACATCGAGCGCCACAACAACGCCATGATTGGTGCCGACATCCTGCACTTCGGCTCCTACTCCTGGCAGATCGCCGGCAACCGCCCCGCCCCAGGCTACGCCCAGTACAAGTCGCCGGTGGAGGGCCTGTACCTGGCCGGCGCCAGCACCCACCCCGGCGGCGGCGTCACCGCGGCTTCCGGACGCAACGTGGCGCGGGTGCTGCTGGAGGAATCCGGCCTGGACTTCGACGAACTGGTCGGCGCCTGACCACCCCCTTGCAGGAGCGATCGCAGCATGAAAATGTTCAGCAAGGAAGGTGTGGAGATGGTGGACGTCAAGTCCATCAAGCGGGATGGCGAGCAACTGGTCATCAAGGGCAAGGTCATGGGCGCCATGGCCACCACCATCCTGGTCAACCCGGAAGACTGCTGGCAGGCCGCCCGGCTGCTCGGCATCGGCGTGATCCTGCGCCTGCCGCTGATCCTGTTCAAGGGCTGGTTGGCCGCGCACAGGAAGGCCCGGGGTAACGACTGAGTCTGGTGCAAACGGAGCGCGACCATCGCACTCCGCTTGCCCGATCAAGCCTTGATGAAATAACGCACCGACAGCCTGCCGTTCTGGAAACGGTACAGCTCGATGGTTTCGATACCGCCACTGCCGTCGCGTAGCGCATTGCGATGGTGGCAGGCGGCTTCCTCGCCGTTGATGATGGTTTCCTTGACCTCCACGCGGAAACGCGGCTGCTGGTTTTCCCACATGCCTTCCAGGATCTGCCAGGGGTCGGTCGGCAAGGGCCGGCCGACGTATTCGATGCTCAGGCCGGCGGGCGACACCCGGCGGTAATGCTCGAAGAATCCCTCCTTGTCACCGTTGTTCCAACACTCGATCTGGCCATGCAGGAACTGCTCAATAGCTTCTTGCGCACTCATTTATTGCTCCTCGGTTTTCATGGGCGGGCCAAGCCCGCCTGACTTTTGCACAATCATTTAGGCGTGCTGTTGCTGGACCGCGACCACCGCAGCCGGCCGCAACCAGAGCAGGATCAATGGGCCGATGATAGAGCAGGCCAGGCAGCTCAACAGCACCGCCGAATAGCCGTCGTAGGCTTCGTAGAGGCGGCCAAAGAACACCGGCATCAGTCCGCCGAAGATGGTGACCAGCGCCAAGTGCAGGCCGAAGATCCGTGCGTATTCGCGCAGCCCGAAATAACGCGCCATAAGGAACGCCGCCAGGTCGAACTCCGCGCCGGCGCTGGCACCGATGCACAGGGTGGCGAGCACCAGTAGCGCCATGCTCTGCACGCCGCCGAGCAGGAAGATCGCACAACCGATGGCCGGTAGCGCCAGGCTGACCGCCGCGACCAGGATCGGCGGGTAGCGGTCCAGCAGATAGCCCACCAGCAAGCGCCCGGCGATGATGGAAACGCCGAAACTGCTGAATATCTGGCTCGCCGCCTGAGCGGAAAGCCCGTTGCTCTGCAGCATCGGCACGATATTGGTGACCATGCCGACGGTCAGGCACACCGACAGGATCAGCGCGATATTGAAACTCCAGTAGACCGGCGAGCGCAGCGCCTGGCGGAAGCTGAAACCGCTCAACGGCGATACCGCCTCTCCACTCGCCGGCGAGGTAGACTCCACTATGCTCGGCAAGCGCAGCCAGAACAGCGCCATCGGCAAGGTAAACAGCAACGGCATCGCCGCCAGGGTGAAAAAGCCCGCCTGCCAGCCGAACTGGGCAATCAGCCGCACCAGCAGCGGCGGCAGAACTACAGCCATCAGTCCGGTGCCGCAGAGAATGACCGCCAAGGCCAGGCCACGGTTGCGCTCGAACCACAGGTTGACCAGTTGCGTCCAGGTAATGGCGATGGTTCCCGCGCAGACCAGCGGCATGGCGAAGTACGCCAGGTACAGCCAGCCGATGGAGTGCTCGATCCGGGTGATCGCCGCATAACCGATCACCTGCAGCACGATCGAGACGATAGCCACCCGCCGCAGGCCGAAGCGCCGGTACAAGGGGCCGACCAGTTGGGTGGAGATCGCCACCCCGGCGAACAGGAAGGTGATCGACGCCTGCAAGTCGCCCCGACTCCAGCCGAAAGCCTGTTCGAGCGGAATCACCAGGGTGCCGAAGCCGTAGAGCAGGCCCACGCTGATGCTGGTACAGATGCCGGCGAGGCCGAGCAAGAGCACACGCCAACCGCGCTTGAATTCGCCGGTGTCGATAGCGGCCTTGGGTCGTGAAGGGGATGGGGCGGACATAGGGGACTCCTGGCGCCACCCGTCGTGCCGAGCGGGCGGCGCGATCTGGGCTCAATGCCCCTTGAGGATTTCTTCGACCTTCGGCAGGGTCACCATGGTGGCACCGCCGTCGACCAGCAGCGAAGTACCGGTGATGTAGGACGCCTCGTTGGACGTCAGAAAGAGCGCGGCCGAGGCGATGTCCGCCGACTGCCCCAAGCGCGGCACGGGGAAATGTTCGGCCAGCCGGTGCGGCAGGTCCTCGCCCAGGGTTGCGAGCATATGGTCGGTGCCGATCAGCCCCGGTTCGATCACGTTGACCAGAATATTCAAGGCACCGAACTCCACCGCCAGACCACGCGCAAAGGCGTTCATGAACGCCTTGCTGGAACCATAGGGAATCAAGGTCGGCGTGTACTTGCGATTGGCCTCGCCCGATGAGATGAAAATGATCCGCCCCTTGTCCTGCGCCTTGGCCAGATGAGGTGCCGCGTCCTTGGCCAGCCAGAACAACGATTGGATGTTGCTGCGCACCAGATGATCAAAGGTTTCATCCGCCATCTCGGTAATCAGCCCGTGAGCCGTATCGGCGGCGCAGTGCACCAGGATATCCAAGGCGCCAAACGCTTCGATGGCACCGTCGACCATGGACTTGACCGCCACGCGATCGGCGATGTCGCCGCCCACCAGCCAGGCCTGCGCGCCGAGCGCCCGGATCTGCGCAATGGTTTCCTCGCCATACTCGCGGGTACGGGCCGACACCACCACCCGCGCGCCCTCCGTCGCATAGGCCAGGGCGATGGCGCGCCCCATGCCACGCCCGGCACCGGTGATCAGCACCACCTTGTCTTTGAATCTCATCGACAGCTTCCTCTTATTCTTGTTCGTTAGGGCTCCCGCAACGGCCAGGCCGGCAGGAGCCCATAGTCGCAACGCCGCTGGGCTTTAGAGATCCCGGCCCGGCACGTTACGCGCGGAACCGTTGCGCCGGTCGGACTCGCCCCATCCCAGCCAATGCGAGGGCTCGCGGGTATCGCCAACCCGGCGCCAGCGTCCTTCCTGCTGTGCTGTGATCGGGAAACCGCCGACGAAGTCGATCATTTCGCCCTTTTCGTCAGGCAGGAACTCCCACTCCTCCTTGCCATCCAGCACCACTTTGGCCGACTCCAGGAAGTAGCTGCCGTCCTTGTGCTTGGTCTGCCCTTCGATGTCGGTGGTGACGCGTACCTCGCCCTTGTCGTTGGCGAAGATGGCATAGCCGAGGTGGTCATGGCCGACCATGAAGGAGCCGGTATCCCAACTGCCGTCCTTGTACACGGTGACGAACGACCACCAGATGACGTGCTTGTTGTTGTTGACCACCAGATCCTTCTTGAAATGGATGGCACCACCCTCGGCCATGTAGAACTGGTCGAGCGCCATCGCCCCCTTCACCGGCTTGCCTTCGCAGACGCCGGCGAGTTCCCACAACTGCGACACGTAGAACGTGCCCCACTCCACCCCAGGCAGGTACCACTGCAAGCCTGGGCCGAGCAGCCTGCCCTCCAGCTGGAACAGGCCATCTTCTCTCCAGGTCAAACGCTCGCTGTTGGCGGTGATCTCCCAGCCGTTACCGGCCTCACCCGGCTGGTTGGTCCAGCGCACGGTGTCGCCGTCCAGAGTCTGCAGCGGCATGGGGGTCAGCGCCTGGCGGGCCATTTTCTCGTGGTCCATGCGCAGGTTGACGCCGTCGACATGGTTGTTCAGGTAGAAGAACTTGGTCGGGTTCGGCGTGCCGCCCGGGGCCATCAGCGATCGCACGAACGAATAGATATTGCCGTCCTCGTCGCGCACCGAGCCGAACGGCGAGGACTTGCTCAATTGCAGGCCGAAGAAGCCGCGGCTGCCGCCCATCGCGGCACCACTGACCTGGTGCGGGCCGACCAGTTGCTGAAAGCCGAAGTCGCCGCGCTCGGGAATCGTCTTGAACGTTCTCATGGGAATCATCTCTTGTCGTTATCGTCGAAAGTCACGCAAGGCAGATTGGGCTGGTGCCGCTCAGTCCCAGATCACCGGGAGAGACGCGGCACCGCGCAACTGCGCACCTTCGATGACCGGGGCCGGTTGCGACGGGTCCAGGCGCAGGTTGGGGAACAGGTCGAGAATGGCGTTGATCGAGCAACTGATCTCGACCTTGGCGATGAACTGGCCAATGCACATATGCGGGCCGAAGCCGAAGCCGAAGGCGGGCTTGAGCTTGCGATCGATGTCGAACACCTCGGGATTCTCAAAGGCGTCCTCATCGCGATTGGCGGAGACCACCATGCACTGCACGAAGGAGCCCTTGGGAATCTTCACCCCGTGGAACTCGACATCCTTGGCGGTCTCGCGCACCTTGAAGGTGGCCACCGGTTCGAAGCGCGCAGTTTCATCCATCAGCTTTGGAATCAGCGAGCGATCGGCCTTGACCCGCTCCAGCAGGCCCGGGGTGGTGAGCAGCAGGGTCATCACCGAACTGAACATGCGCGTGGTGGTTTCGCCGGCAGCGGGCAACAGCGAGCGGGTGAAGGTGATCACCTCATGATCATCCAGGGTGCGGCCTTCGTACTCGGCGCGTAGCAGACGCCCGACCACATCGTCGCCCTGGCTACCCTCCGCGCGGCGGCGCACCACGACCTCCTGGATGGCGTCGTACAGCCCCTTTACCGCGATGCCGGCCTTCTGCCGGGCCTCGGCCATCTTCTCCGGATCGATCTGGTTGCCGCCGACCATCGCCAGCGCCCAGGCGGCGTACTGCTTGTACTTGGACGGGTCATCGGAGGGAAATCCCATCAGCGCGTACATGATACGGATCGGCAACTCCAGGCCGAACTGCATCAGGTCGGCCTTCTTCTCCGGGATCAGCGGCTCCAGGAAGCCCTTGCGGATCACCTCGTCGATCTGCCCACGCCACTTGTTCACGTTCTCCGGCATGAAGGCCGGTTGCAACAGGGCACGTACCTTGCGGTGCGGCTCGCCGTCCATGGCCAGGATCACCAGGCCATCGAAGAAGGCGCCCAGGCCCTCGGCGATGAAGCCACTGGTGAAGGTATTGCCGTCGCGCAACACCGCCATCACGTCCTGGTACTTGAACAGGGCGAAGGTCGGACGCGTCCCCTGCTGGATGCCGGCATTGGTCGGCACACCGAACTGGGTGATGAAGTCGCCTTGGTAGACGGGGGATTTCAGGCGCTGCTCCCGGCACACTTCATGGATGTCCAGGTTCGTGCCCAGGTAGGTTGCCGATACCGCGGCGTAGGCACTCTTGAGATCGATCGGGGACTCGTTAGGGGTAGCACTCATGTTCACTTCTCGCTCTATTGAATTGTCATTGCCATTGACCTGTCGAGCGACGCGGCTCGCCGCACCGGCCCCTGTGGAGCCCCAACCGATCAATGGCCGGACGGCCGCGCTCACGCCCCAGGCGTGGACTGGCCAACAGGTTGCTGACTGGCACCTGCCGGTACCGTTGTGCGGGCGCTGGCACGCTTGCCCAGGTAGCGCTTGGCCCGCTGGGCAGCCAGGCGCCCGGCCATGCCGTTGACACCGCCACCGGGGTGGATGCCGGCACTGCCTAAATAGAGGCCTTCGACCGGCAGGGTATCGCCGCCCAGACCGTGAGCCGGGCGCATGCTGCTGGAGCGCAGAGTGGTCGTGTCGATGTGCACAACGCAGCCATTCACCGTGTTCAAGCGCGCGGTGAAATCCGGCGCGGCCTCGAGGCGGCGGCCAATAATGGTGTGTTCATTAACGCCCTCGATGTATTCGCTGACCTGGCTGATCAGCTGATCGGCGACCCGCTCGCGCAACGCATCCCAGCCTTCGACGGGGTTGACCGGCATGGCCGGCGGGTAGATGTACAGCACGTCCTGGCCGCTCGGCGCCTGCGACGGGTCGACAGCGCTGGGCGCGGCGAAGGTGATGTAAGGCAAGCGCGGCACTTCGCCGCGCGCACTGGCGGCGAAGTTCTCCAGCACCGCCTCGGCGGTCCCGATCAACAGGCAGGCCTTGCGCAGGTCGATGCCGTCGCCGCGCATGGCCTCGAAACGCGGCACCGAGATCTGCCCGTTCAGGGCCAGGTCGAGTTTGACCGGTCCGGCGCCATGGGCGTTGGCCGGCGCCATCGCCACACGGGTCAGCAGTTGCTGCTCGATCGCCCCCGGCGTGACCATCTCCAGCGCCACCTTGGGATGGCAGCTGGCGACCACCGCACGGGCATGGAACTCTTGGCCGTCCACCAGGCGCACCCCGCGCACCTTGCCGTCAACGGCGACGATCTCGGCCACCGAGGCCGAGGTCATCACCGTCCCGCCCAACTCTTCGAAGCGCGAGCGCAGCGCATCGCTGAGCTTCTGCATGCCGCCGATCACCCGGCCTACGCCAAAGCGATGAAGGAAGGCCACCAGGGCGTAGTAGATGCCGCTGCCATCCGCCGTGATCACCCCGGCCAGCCCGGTCAGCGCGCACATGGCAGAGATGGTCACCGGGTGTTCGAAACGCTCCAGCGCCGCCTGGTAGGCCGAGCCGGTCATCAACGCCATCAACTCAGGCTTGAGCTTGCGATTGCGCAACACGGTTCCCAGAACCTTGAGTTTGGTGCCCAGATTGAACTTGGCCGGATCGGCCCGCATCATCGGCAGCGCCATGTCGATAAAGGCATCCAGCACCTTGACGAACGCCAGATAGGCGTCGGCATCGCGCGGGCTATAACGGCGGATTTCCTCGGCGGTTCTGTTGGGGTCACGCCAGAACACCACCGAGGTGCCGTCCGGGTGCAGATAGACATAGCCAGGCGAGTACTCGACCGCCTGAAAACCGTGGCGATCCAACTCCAGTTCAAGCGGTACATGGGCATGCACACGCATCGACATCATGTCCAATGCGCAAGGATGCACCAGGTGCTCGGGAGCCTCGGGGATCAGGTAGCCAGAAGATGCCATGCCGCCGACCTTGCCCAACGCCTCCAGCACCATCACCTTGTTGCCCTCGGCGGCCAGGTAGCAGCCGGCTGTCAGGCCATTGTGTCCGCCCCCAACAATGAGGACATCGAACTCGGCATTACTCAACGTCATATTTGCTCTCCATGGCCGGTCGATACGACGCCAGCCGACTTGTGGTGCACTTCAATGGCCTGGTTCGTTATCGGATCATCCATACGCGGACAATCGGCGACGCCAGCAAAGCGCACGTCACTTAAGCCGGCGAGTACGAACCAGCCGTATTTAATCGTTTGCAAGAGGCTCACCTGCGTCAGGCCGAAAGCCTTGCAGCCAGGTAACCCGCCTCCTGCTCGCTATATACGCTGATTGGTAACAGCCGCTCAGCGTGAAAAGAATCAGTTCAGCAATAGCCCGCGCACGGCATTAACACCGAGCACAGCACGCCCGAACTATTGAAACGTTGTGTTGGCAACTGTCTGCTGACCACTATGCGTTTCCCTGCGCCTGAGCGTCGGCCAGGGCAGCCGCGATAGAGGCGATGATCGCTAGATAACTTGAGACAGTTGGTAGAAGGTTCATCAGGCCGATCTCCGTTATTAGACTTATCGAGAAATCGCAACGCAGTTCACCGCGATTGCCGAGTAATACCCTAACGAATAAGCAGCCACAGCAGCAGCGTATCCGTTTGACCTTGAGTAAAACGAAAGCAGCCAGATGTCTTGGTCGGGAGAACGCGCGCTCGTAGCATGGGGCCGACAACGCAAGTGCACTCGCTATCAGCGCTGCCAATCCGGCGAAACAGTCGAAGTGCCGAACTTGGGTCATTCAAGGAAACCGCATGATTACGCGCATGGATCACTTCACCATCGTCACCGATCAGCTGCAGAGCACTCGCCACTTTTATGTGGAGATACTTGGCTTGCGCGAAGGGCCGCGCCCGCCCTTCCCCATTGCCGGTTACTGGCTGTACGTCGGACCCCATCCGGTCCTGCACGTGATTGCCGTCGAACGGATGCCCGAGCCGCGCCGTGGAGTGCTCGATCACATGGCCTTTCGCGCCGAGGGCCTGGCGGCCACCCTGGAGCGCCTGGATAAGCATGGCATCGCCTTTCGCATCATTCGCGCACCGGGCGAAACCCGCACATGGCAACTGTTCTGCAACGACCCCAACGGGGTCGAGGTGGAACTGGACTTCGCGGAGGCGGAAGTCGCCCCGGCCGATTGGAAAGCCCGTTGCGCGACATGAGCGACAGCGGCGCAACCTGGGCTGCGGCTAAATCAGCCCGGCATAGCTGCCGCCATCCACCTGCAGGTTCTGCCCGGTGATATAGCCGGCCTGGGCCGAGCAGAAGAACGCGCAGGCCGCGGCAAACTCTTCGGCCGTACCGAAGCGCCGGGCCGGAATCGGCCGGAGCATTTCCGCCCGCGCCTGTTCCAGGCTGCAGCCCTTGTGCTTGGCCAGCTGTGCGCTCATGAACTGCAAGCGATCGGTTTCGATACGCTCCGGCAACAGGTTATTCAGGGTGACGTTGTCACGCACGACTTCGCTGGCCAGCGCCTTGGAAAAGGCCGTCAGCCCTGCCCGGGCAGCGGTGGACAGGCCAAGTGGCAGGCGTGGCGACTTGACCATGGCCGAGGTGATATTGACGATCCGCCCGAAACGCCGGGCGCGCATGCCGCCAACCACGGCCTGGATCAGCAGAATCGCCGAGAGCATGTTGGCCTCCACCGCCGCTAGCCAGGCGCCGTGATCCCACTCCTCGATGCGCCCCGGAGCAGGCCCGCCATTGTTGGTGATCAGGATGTCCGGTTCCGGGCAGGCGGCCAACAGGGCGGCACGCCCGGCCTCGCTGCTGACATCGGCAGCCACCACCAGCGGCTGGCGTCCAGTCAGGGCCATGATCTCGGCTGCAGTTCGGGCCAGCTGCCCGGCATCACGGCCGTTGATCACCAGCTCGCAGCCTTCTTGCGCCAGGGCCAGCGCACAGGCTTTACCCAGGCCACGGGATGACGCACAGACAATGGCCTTACGGCCGGCAATTCGCAGATCCATGGCAACTCCCCTCTTGCTTTAGTAGCGCTTTTGGCCTCTTCGCCGACTCGGCATTGCCACCTATACGGCGACGGTGCGGCGCTCACCCGGCGGCATGGCAAAGCCATACGCAAAGGGTCGACGTGTTAATCTGCGTATCAATCAGGCGCCGATCTCGCTGCCGGCGTAAGGCAGACGGAACAACAATAAAATGAATACTTCCTCAGTTCGCACCGAACCCAATAAACGCAATACCTTGAACCGCTTGCTGGAAGTCGCTCGCCAGGAGTTTTCTAAAAAAGGCCTGAGCGGCGCACGCATCGAGGACATAGCCCGCGAAGCCGGGATTACCAAACAGCTCGTTTATCACTATTACGGTTCGAAAGAGCGACTGTTCAGTGCTGTACTGGATGAGTCCTCGCAACGGATCATGGCCGAACTCATCGCTCTCGACGTCGAACACCTGGCGCCGACAGTTGCCTTGCGCGAATTACTCTACTACTGCTTCGATCAATACCGGGATGATCCGTTCTTGGGCGCGCTGGCCCTTGAAGGCATTCGCTACCATGACGCCCATGACACGCCACGCAACATGTTTGCCGACCTGACGCCTGCCCTCGCAGAAAAATTCGACAATATTCTTAAACGCGGCGCGCAATGCGGGGAGTTCAAAGCCGTGGCCGATCCACGGCTGTTTCTTGCAACGGCCGCCCTGCTCACCTCAGGCGGTTTTACCAACCACTACTCCATGTCGGTGCTGGTAGGTGTCGATACGCGCTCTACGCAGGGCATGCAGCTGTGGCGGCAGCACTCGGTCGACTTCATCGTGTCGAGCATCAGCCTCGTTCCCGCCCCGGCGTAAACGCCTCAAGCAGCCGGGTAAAAAACACCCTACCCGGCTCACCGGCGCACTCAGCGGCAACCAATCACATGCCGCCCCGGCCCGACTTCTGGAAGAACTCGCGCATCGCCACCAACGAGGGCGTGTGGCTGCTGAAGCCGCCGTCCGCCACCAGAGTGGTGCCGGTCACGAACGACGACTCGTCGCACGCCAGGAACGCCACGACGTTGGCGATTTCGCGAGGCGTCCCCAGTTCCGGAGTCATGTGGTTGTCGCGCAGGATATCCAGCAATTGTGCGGGCATGGAATCATGGGCGTTCTCCGCCGGCGCCAGGCCGATCTGTACGGCATTGGCGCGGATACCCTGCTTGCCATACTGAGCGGCGACCAGCCGCGGCAACATGATCAGCGCCGCCTTGGAGGTGGCATAGCCGGTCAGGGAAAGATCGCCCTGCACGCCCAGTCCCGAGGTGGCGAAGATCACCGAGCCTTTGCCCTGCTTGAGCATCACTGGAATGCTGTATTTACAGCACAACACCGCCCCGCGTAGGTTAACGGCAATCGCCCGATCCCAGGCGGCCATGTCCAGGTTGCAGATATCGCGGTCGCGCTGGCGTTGCTCTACATCCAGAACAGCCGCGTTGTTGTGCAGGATATCGATGCGCCCGAAACGCTCGACTACCGCCGCTACCATGGCCTCGACCGACTCTTCGGAGGACACGTCGGTGCACAGGCCAATGGCCTGCCCACCTTGCGCCACAATCGACTCTGCCACCTGCTGTGCGGCCTCGCCATTGATATCGACGACCGCAATCTGAGCGCCGTGGGAAGCCAGCACACGGGCGCACTCAGCACCCAGGCCGCCGCCCGAACCGGTGATGATGGCGACGCGGCCATCCAGTTTTCCTGTTGTCATGCTGGTTCTCTCTTCTTGTCGATCAAGCGGGGAATGCTTCATTCACCGGTGAAACGCGGCGCGCGTTTCTCACTGAAGGCGCTGGCCGCCTCTTTCGCGTCCTGAGTGGTGGCCAGCAAGGCGAACAGGTCCAACTCGAGGTCAAGACCACTCTTCAGGTCCAATTCCAGCGACGCGCGCGCGGCCCTCTTGACATACAACGAGGCCATCGGCGGCTTGCTGGCGATGCGTTGGGCGAACTCAGTTACCTCGCTCAACAAGCTTGCAGCATCGCTGGCCAACCGGCTGATCAAACCGATCTGCCGGGCCTCTTCTGCGTTCATCCGGTCACCGGAAAGCAGCATATCCAGAGCTCGTCCGGCGGCCACCACCCGGGAAAGGCGCTGGGTGCCACCACCACCGGGGATCAAGCCAAGGCCGGTTTCCGGCAGGGCGAAAATCGCGTTCGGCGACGCGAAGCGGATATCGCAGGCCAGCGCCAGTTCCAGGCCGCCGCCCATGCAGTACCCGTGGATCGCGGCAATGATTGGCTTGGCGACCTGATCCAGCGACTCGATCCAGCGAGCCCGCTGCATACGTTGGCGCACCTGCAGGGAAGTCTCCGCACCACGCCGTTCCTTGATGTCGGCGCCGGCGCAGAAGCCACGCTCGCCTTCGCCACGGATGACGATGACCCGTACCTGCGGATCCTTGTCCAGCAGCGCCAGAGCTTCTGGCACGCCTTGGCGAATCTGATCATTGATCGCGTTGATCTGCCCCGGCCGGGTCAGCACGACCCAGCCAACCGCCGCATCGCGCTCGACGCGTACAGCCTCGTTAATCACCAAGGGCAACTGTTGGCTGGTATCGGCATTCATACGGGACACTCCTCAAACTCGAAGACCTGGCCGTCAAGCTCCTTCGGATCGATCTTGATCAGTGACTTGCCACCGACCGCCTCGGACGACTCGATCCAGTCGAAGGCCGTGCCGCGGGCGCGCAGATCCTCGGCCTTGGCGGCCAGGTCGTTGACCCCGATGCGGATGTAGTAAGGGCCTGGCCCCCAGTTATTCACGTAGTGACCGGCATCGGTGTTCCAGTAGGTCGCCTCGATGATATCCAAGGTCGCGCTATTGGCGACGGTGAAACCCATGCGTGCGCGGCGGTAGCCTTCGCTACGAATATGTTCTACCGGACCGCTTGGTTCCCAATCGAGATTGCTGGAGACCATGCGCAGAGTTTCATCGAGGTCGCGCACGAGGAAACCGCGCGCGGTCACCCGCACCATGTCGCCCGGCTTCAGGTCGCGCGGCTGGGCCGGCGGCTGGGCGTAAGTTTCCGCCGGCATCTGCAGCGGCTCGGTGGGCATGATCTCGATGCACAGTCCACCATCGACCGTGGGCCGGTAATAGGGCTGCTCCGGAGTCGCACCCAGCCAGAGACGGTCGAACGGCATTTCCGGGGTGCGCTGGGCCATACGGAACGGCAGGCGGCGACGCATCAACTTGTCGACCAGGGCGTCGAACTTGTCGCCATGCAACGCCAGGACGATGGAGTGGGTGATCATCGGCCGATGATGGCCCTGAAAGTCCTTCAGGCTTTCGAGAAAGTCATGGAACAGCGGATCGCCAGGATTCGGCAGATCCAGGTGCCATTGCGGTTCGATGCGAGTCGGCGCGACGGCCAACGACTTGTGCACGCGCAGGAAGTGCGCGATATACGGATGGTTGTCGAACGCCTGGCGCCAGCGCTCGTGTTTGTAAATACCGAGCTTATCCACCAGCTTTTCCGTCATCCCATCGGGATCCGGAACCATCATGTCGGCACTCATCAACAATTCGAACATAACACTCTCCCTCCAATAGCTGGCCAGGACGCTATCCTTGGCCGATAAGTCAGTGGATTACGCCGCCCGTGCGACGAATCCGATCAATGAGCTGTAACCGCCTGGGTATGGCTGTCGGCCTGTTCGCGCGAGCGCGGCGGTTCATCGGTACCGAGGGTCTCGGTAGCCGTGACGGTGGTCTTCGGGTTGAGCAGGAAATGCGACAGCGCCGGGATGAGGATCAAGGCGCCGAGCATGTTCCAGAGGAACATGAAGGTCAGCAGGATGCCCATGTCGGCCTGGAACTTGATCGGAGACCAGGCCCAGGTGATGACACCGGCGGCCATGGTCAAGCCGATCAGCGCCACCACGCGGCCAGTGAAATCCAACGAGCGGCGGTAGGCCACGGCCAGCGTGCCGCCGCGCTCCTGCACCGCGATCTGCACGCTGAGCAGATAGAGTGCGTAATCCACCCCCACACCCACACCAACGGCGATCACCGGCAAGGTTGCCACCTTGAGGCCGATACCCAGCCAGACCATCAATGCCTTGCAGATGATCGTGGTCATGATCAGCGGAATCAGCGCGACCACGGTGGCGCGCCAACTGCGGAAGGTCAGCAGGCAGAGCAGCGCCGTGGCGCCATACACCGCGAGGTACATGGTGACGATGCCCTTCTCCACCTCGATGTTGGTGGCCGCCTCGATTCCGGCATTGCCGGCGGCCAGGAGAAACTGAATCGGCTGTTCGGCATCCGCGGCGGTGTTGTGCTGAGCGGCGAAGCTCTCAGCTACCTGCAGCACGCGGTTCAAGGTATCGGCCTTATGGTCCGCCAGGTAGGCGATCAGCGGTGTGACCGAACATTGCTGGTTGGTGATACCAGGCGACGAGATCATCGCCGCGTCCACCGACGAGTTGGTGATCGCCTGGTCGCGACTGATGGTCAGCCACTTCGGACTGCCCTCGGCCATGCCCGAGGTAACGAAGCGCACGGTTTCGGCTAGCGAGCTGGTGGTCTGCACGCCCTCGGTCTGGCGCAGGCGAGAGGCCAGGCGATCCATGGTTTGCAGTGACTGGTAAAGACGGCAGCTGTCTTCGTTGGTCTTCATGATGACCACAAACTGGTCGCTGGACAGGCCGTAATGCTCGGTGATGTAAGCGCTGTCGCGGTTGTAGCGCGAGTCGGGACGCAACTCAGGCGCGCCGGGGTCGAGATCGCCGATCTTCAGGTCGAGCATGACCACGCTGCAGACCACCGTGACGACGACCGACAAGACGATGACCACCGTCGCCCAACGGCGCTCGGTGAAACGATCCAGACCGTGCCAGACATGCCCCAGGAGGCTGCGATTCTGTTCGCCGGCGCGGTCCTTCTCGATGGCGATGCGCGCGGCCTTCTTGCTCACACCGATATAGGACAGCGCGACCGGAATCAGCAACAGTTTGGTGAAGATCAGCACGGCCACGCCGATGCTGGTGGTGATGGCCAGGTCGCGGATCACCGGAATATCGATGATCACCAGCACGGCGAACCCGACTATATTGCACAACAGTGCGGTGAGCCCGGTGAGGAACAGGCGCCGAAAGGTGTAGCGCGCCGCGATGTACTTGTGGGTGCCGCGGCCGATGTCCTGGAGGATGCCATTCATCTTCTGCGTGCCATGGGAAACCCCGATGGCGAAGATCAGAAACGGTACCAGAATCGAATACGGGTCCAGCTCGTAGCCGAGCAGTTGCATCAGCCCCAGCAGCCAGACCACCCCCGCCACCGCGATACTCACCAGCAACAGGGTGCTGCGCAGGCAACGGGTATAGAAATAAACGAACAACGCGGCGATCACCACCGAGGCGCCGAAGAACATCATCACGGCGTAGAGCCCATCGATCAGATCGCCCACCAGCTTGCTGAAGCCGACGATATGAATCCCGATCTTGTCGCTTTGCAGCGAGCGGATCTGTTCTTCCAACTGGCTGGAGAACTCGCCGTAATTCAGCGGCTGGCCAGTCTGCGGATGGGTGTCGAGCAAAGGCGCGACTATCATGCTCGAGGTCGCGTCGTTGGCCACCAGGCTGCCGATGATGCCCGCCCGATTGATGTTACGCCGCAAGGCGCTGACCGAGGCCTCGCTGCCATCGTAGTCGGACGGCATTACCGCGCCGCCATCGATACCAACCTCGGTCACTTCCTTCCAACGTACGATCGGCATCCACAGCGACTTCATCCAGGAACGATCGATGCCGGGAATCAGGTAGAGCGTGTCGTTGACCTCCTGCAGGGCCTGCAGGTACTCAGGATCGTAGATATCACCCTGCTTGTTCGACACCACCACCCGGATGCTGTTACCCAGACCCGGCAGCTGATCCTTGTAGGCCAGGTAGTTCTTGATGTACGGGCTGGCGCTAGGAATCATCCGCTCGAAGCTGGCATTGACCTCCAGCCGCGTCGCAAAGAAACCGAGTACCAGCGTAGCGAGCAGGCACGCAACGACTACCAGCATGCGGTTACTGAAAACAATCCGCTCGAGGAGCCCCCCGGACGACTTGTCGAAGTCCCGAAGGTTCGGAATCACTGGCATCCCGCTGTTGTACTTTTGCTCTACCATTTCTGCTCACTCACTGAGGGATCGTACCGACAACTCATTTTGCCTGGGCGATCTCGACGACCTGGGCGCCGGAAAAACGGGTCACGACCAACCTGCCGGCCTTGTCGGTTGCACTGGCTGCATGGACTTCCCCGGCATTGGCCGCGCGCAACGGAGTGACCTGCAAACTGCCGCGATCGAGGGCGATCATTTCGCCGTTCTGGCTGACCAGAATCAGTTGGCTGTCCTGTTCTACTGCGCTCACCAGGCTGGCCGTGAGGCCCGTCTCGATCTTCAACCACTCCTGCCCCTGGTCGCGGCTGACAAACAGGTTGCCGCGCAGGCCATGCACGAGCAGCAGGTCGCTGGCGGCATGCACACCAAACAAGGTGCCGGAATAGGGTGTTTCCAGCATGACGAAACGTTGCGACTGCTGATCCAGATGCATCAGCAGTCCTTGCTCGCCGCTGACGAAGAATCTGCCGCGGTGTTCGGCCAGGGCATACAGGTGCATACGCCGGTCGTTCTCGGTGCGCTCGACCCAGGGCTCCCAGGTGGCGCCATCATCGGTGCTGCGCAGGATCATGCCAAAGGCGCCAACGACAAAACCCTGACCATTAGCGTCGAACAACACATCGAGCAACGGCGCAGCCAAAACATCTGGGCTGGCCGAGGTCCCCATCGCCAGGTCGATTTCCTGGAGCATGTCTTGCGCTACGGAATCGCCGTTGTCGGCACGCTGGCCATAAAATTCGCGCAATAGGGTCAACAGGCTGCGCCCGTCCAACTGCACCGCCCAACTGCGACCACCATCACTGGTGTGCAATAACAGCGAATCATGGCCAACGATCCAGCCATGCTGGGCATCACGAAAACGCACCTGCACCAGGTCGCTGGCGACCGGGCTCGGCACTTGCTCCCAGCTCTTGCCGCTATCAGACGAACGCAGGATCAAGCCGTGCGGGCCGACGCTGAACAGGTCGTTCCCTGCCCGCGCCACGCCGATCAGCGGTGTGGGAAGTCGAGTATCGATCTGCTGCGCCGGCGTGCGAAGGGAGTCGATAACAGAGGATGGCGCCGCCTCGGCAACAGCAACCAACATCATAGTGGAAAGAACCGCGATGATCGACGGCAGGGATCTACGCAACAGCCTCGCCAACTGGCGATTGCGTAACAGGCAGAACATCTCAAGGTCAGCGCCAATCATTATTTTTATCCTCAACCGCACAGGGGTACGCTGCCGCGCTTTCGCCCATTGAGCGAATGCGTACCCGCTGCTAGCAAAACATTATTCTCGGCATCCGGACACGAACCTGGTTCGTACCCGGATGCCGTAACGCGATCAGCGCTGGGTGACTCGCGAGACGATTGCCTCGGGTTTCATCTCGCGCTCGGAAAGTGGCGTATCGACAAATTTGTAGCCACCTTTCAGGGCATCGTTGACCAGGGCGTACATGCCCTTGTTGAAGTCATAGATGACGTTCTTCACGTTATAAGGAATGTCCTTGTCGTACAGCTGCACACCGCTGAGGAACATCGAACGATACAGAGCATTGCTCTTGTCCCAGGCGTCGTACAGACCGACCCCAAAGGTGTCCTCGTCGAGGTAGTAGGTGCGTTTGCTATACACGTGACGCTTGCCCGGCTTGAGCGTGGCTTCGACGACCCACACCCTGTGCAACTCCCAGCGCTCGCATTGCGGATTGGCATGGTCGGTCAGAAATTGCTCATCCTGCTTGCAATCGAAGTAGAACTTGTAGGCGTTATTGGGGATGTACATCTCCTTACGCCCTACCAGTTTGTAATCGAAGCGTTCCTGACTGCCGGAAAACATCTGCAGTTCGTCGAACAGGGTTACGCCGCCCTGGCTGGCCACGGGTGTATCGAAGGCAAACTCCGGGGCCAGTTTGATCCGGCGCTGCCCTGGCGTGTAACTGAAGGCGCGGCGCGGCTTGGCCAGTGGATCGAGGTAGTCGCTCAACACAACCACTTCACCGGAACGACGTGCCGGGTAGTCATTGCGCGAGAACACCCTGGCATACATCAAGGGATCGCGGTCAGCCTGATTGACCTGGTAATACGGCATCTCTTCGAAGGTGGCCTGCTCGGCAGCCTTGGTCACCTGACCGTTGCTATCGATGACCCAGCTATTGGAGGACGAGGTGGTGGAGTAACCGGTACCGATCTTGTAGCGCAGCTGCTGGTTCCAGATCACCTCGTTACCGGTTTTCGGGATCGGGAACGGCAAACCGCCGCGGCAAACTGGATCGACCGCCAGGCCATCTTTCTGGATAACGCACTCGGTAGCATTACGTATTGTCGCATCGACCACTGCCTTGGGATAAGCGGCAGTGCGATGACTCGGGTAAATATCCAGGTAGTATTCCGGATACTTCTTCAGCAGGGTTTTCTGCCCTTCGCTCAGCTTGTCGGCATATTGATCGACGTTTTTCGAGTCGATGCGAAACAGTGGTTTTTCATCCTTGAAGGGATCGACCCAGAAACCGCTGTCCGGTTTGAAGCCGGCCGGTGCCTGACGCAGGCCACCTTCATAGGCAGGAATAGTACCCTCGGCATTGCCGGCTTGAATGGCGCCCCAGGGGGTCAAGGTTTTGCCCAGCTCAGCAGCTTCTTCGGGGCTCACCGCCGCGAGCGCACACGCCGACAATCCACTCAAGGCAATAGTTAGTGCGAGTTGTAGTTTCATAACCAGTCTCCGATCTTGGAATTATTAAAAGGAGGTCTTATAGGTGAACGCCAGCCAGCCGCGATCGGTGCCGCCTACGGCACCGTTGCCGTTGATCATCCGGTCACCGTTAGCGTTACGCGAGTTCTTTTCCTGTGCCGAGGTGTCGGCATAGCGCAGGCTGAACTCATGCAGCGAGCGGTAGGTCATCTTGGCGCCGACCGACCAGGAGAGTGCACCTTCACTACCACCGCCGGCACTGGCGGCGTTGCCGTTCAGGCCGTAGTTGACCGTCAGCGGAACATCCAAGGTCCAGGAAGGCAGAATCTCCACGTACTGTGGCGTGTAGTTCACCGCAACGGCGTAGTAGTCCTTGGTCGAGCAGCCATCTGACTTGTCGCCGGCCCCACCTGTCTGGATATCCCGGCACCCGGCGAAGCCTTCGCCCTTGTACAGTTCCTCGTGAGAGGTGACCTTGTCCAGGTGGCTGTAGGCGAACTCGGCCACCAGAGTGGCGTTATTGGCGATGAAGTTACGCGGCACGCCGTAAACAGCGTTAGCCACGAAGTGGATGGTGTCGCCACGCGGACCTTCATCATCCACCAGACTGACGCCTGTGGCGTTGAGCGCACCGCCCTTGCGGTAGGACAGATCGGCACCGACCGACGCCGTGCCAATGGCGGTGGACATGCTCAGGCCATAGAGTTTGACATCGCGCGGATAGACCAGTCGGTACTCGCGAGTCGCCAGGTTGACCTGCGGCGCCAGCCACGCCTGGTAGTCGTCGAACTCACGGTAGTAGGCGCCGACTGTGGCCTCGATGGCCTCGATGTCCAACTTGCCCATCACGCCCCAGTTCTGGCCATCGCGACCGCGCTTGGAGGTCGCATGGTTGAGGTTGAAGCCGGGGGCCGCAGGCAGACGATCGGGCCCCTCGAAGAACGGGTCCGCGGCGCCAAAATAAGTACCACCGTAGGGGAAGCGGGTGTTATCCCACTCATAGAAGTATTGCGCACCGAGTGTCAGGTTGTCGGTGACCAGCGCCTTGGCCGAGACCTGCCCGATCGGCAAGAACACTTCCTTGGTCTCGATACCCGGGCTGGTGACCGCTTTCACCGCATCCACGGGCGCCTGCGAGTAGGACACGGCGTGCGCGCCAAACAGCAAGCCCTCCCCCCAGAACAGCGCATGGCGGCCCGCCTTAATGTTGACCGGGGCCGCGCCTATATTGAAATTGCTCCAGACGAAGGCATCGAGGATCTCGCCCGACGGACCATTGACGTAGCGCTCTACTTCGCGGCTATAGCGATTGTTGTTGTAACTGGTGGCAAACCCCGGGACGCTGCTCTCGACCGAGGTATCGTCGTAGGCATTGTCGTACCAGCCGGCAGCGCTGACCCGCCCACCGAAATCGCTTTTGTAGGACACGTCGAACTCGGTCAGCAGATCCAGGCGATTGGTGACGATGTCGCCCTTGTCGAACTTGCCGTCGGACTCGTCGAAATTCGGGTTGTTGAGGATCTTTTGCTCCTGATCCTCCATGCGCATGCCCAGGTTATAGCGCACGGTATTGTCCCAACGCATGCGAATGTCAGGGTTACCGACATCAATCTGCATCGCCGTGGCGCCTCCTGCACAGCTCATGATCGCAAGCGCCAAGGCACTGCGAGGCATCGAGACGCGACCAAGCTTACTCATCATCTTCATATCAGCTCCTTTTGTTCTTATTTTCAACAACTTAGGAATTATCAGCCACACGCTTGACCTTCATGAGTCCTACAAGGCGGTGGCCTCAACTGCACATAAGCGGCAGAACCGTTCCACTTAGCGTGAGGCCTACCATAGCGCATCAAAACATCAAATTCCACATGCAGATTGAAGTTCTTTATACAGAATTCTATGGTTTGTTATACACAACCCTTCTCAAGTGCATTACAGAGCAGGGGCAAGACAAACCAGCCTCAGGGTAGCGCCAAGCTCGGGACCTTCGAACGGCGCCCAAACAAAATAAACATATATTCTGTTTTTGTTCATAAATTACTTTATTCCACGCATCGGATTGGCTTTAATGAGCCTAGCATCCGCGCTGCATAGTGCAGCCTAGAAGGGGAGCCGTACGCCTCGTATGCCCCCATTCCCACTCACACGGAGACCTCATGAATATTGATCTCAGTGGCAAGCGCGTGATCGTGACCGGCGCGTCCCGAGGTATCGGCCAGGCTATTGCCCAGGCATTCGCCGCAGAAGGTGCGCGGGTCGCGATCTGCGCACGTACCGAAGAGGCCGTCGTTACGGCCGGCAAGGCGTTACAAGCAAACGCCGAGGCAGTGATCGCCCGCGCGGTCGATGTAACCGATAGCGCGGCCGTCAAGCAGTTCGTTCAGGAAGTCGCCGACAGCTGGGGCGGGGTGGATGTGCTGGTCAACAACGCAGGCCAGGGCAAGGGCGGCAATCTGGATACGCTGACGCCGGAAGACATCCTCGAACACGCGAACATTCTGCAGATGGGCCATTTTCGCTTTGTCCAGGCGGTCGTGCCCTTCATGCGTGAACAGCGCTGGGGGCGGATCATCGAGATCAATGCCCTGGCGGGTACCGTTCCAACGCCGGATGGAATCCCGTCCGTGATCAACCGCGCCGCCTGCGTGGCTCTGTCGCGCTCGTTGGGCATGTCACTGGCCAAGGACAACATACTGGTCAACAGCCTGAACATGGGCTGGATCGATACCGGGCAGTGGGATCGTCACTACAAGGAAATGGGACCGGGCGTAAGCCGCGAGGAATTCGATGCCATGGTCATGAAGGTGGTGCCGATCGGCCGCTATGGCAAACCGGAAGACGTAGCCGGCATGGCTCTGTTCCTGGCCAGCGAATACGCTAGTTTCATCAGCGCCGCCTCCATTGATATCGCCGGCGGCATGGGTGGGCAGATCGCCTACTTCCCTACCCTCAAGCGCGATTTCGCGGCCATGATCCGCGAGCGCAACAGCAACCAAAACGGCTGACTACAACCTGCCCCAAGGCCCGCCTCGACAGGCATGTTGCGGGCGGCGACTACCGCAATCAGGAGCCTCCCCATGAGTCAGAAACTCTACGATATCCCGCTGAAATCCATCGAAGGCAATCCCCTGACGCTCGATCAGTTCAAAGGCAAGGTGCTGCTGATCGTCAACGTCGCCTCGAAATGTGGACTCACCCCGCAATACGAAGGCCTCGAGGCACTCTATGAAGAAAAGCGTGCACAAGGGTTCGAAGTACTGGGTTTTCCAGCGAACGATTTCCGTGGCCAGGAGCCGGGCAGCGATGAGGAGATTCAGGCGTTTTGCAATCTCAACTACAGCGTTCAGTTTCCACTGTTCGCCAAGATCGCGGTAACCGGTGCCGAGCAGCACCCACTGTACAGCATACTCACAGAGGCCCAACCGCTCGCCAGCGGCGACGGCCCGATGCGCGAGCGGCTCAAGGGCTACGGCATCGAAGTCGAGCCGGCACCGGCAGTGCAGTGGAACTTCGAGAAGTTCCTGGTCAGCCGCGACGGGCAGGTGGTTGGACGCTTCGCCCCGGACATCGCGGCCGACGACGCTGACCTGCGCCAGGCCATCGACGCCCAATTAAACCTGACACCTTAACCCTCAGCGCCCTACCCCACTGATCATCGAGGCCAGCCCCGGCCATGCCTCGATGATCGGCCGTCTTTCAGGACGCACAGGCCATGATCAGGAACTGGCGAAACGCCTGGGCCGGCTCGGATAGTTGCGCCTCGGGGCGCCAGATCAGCCCCAATTCCATGGGTGGAATGACATCGACCAGCGGCCGACTCTCGATTTTCTTGCCTTCCAGCGACCAGGCCCGATAAAGCATGTCGGAGAGTATGGTCACGCCAAAACCATGAGCGACCAGCCCGCGCAAGGCTTCCATCGATGACGTTCGAAACGCCACCTTGGGCATCCGCCCCTGGGACTGCCAATAGCGCAGAGCCGAAACTTCCCCCTCGTCCACAGTCGGCATGATGTACGCATGCTCTGCCACGTCTGCCAACGTGATTGACGAGACTGCATTCAGCGGATGCTGAGTGGCCAACCACAACTGACGCCGCGAGCGGATCAGTACATGGTGCTCGAAGCGCATCAAATCCTGGGTATTGGAAATGATGGCCAAGCCAAGATCCAACTCGCCACTGAGAACCGCCGTCTCGATACTCGGTCGATCCATGTCGAGCAGGTCGATCTCCACCTGCGGGTAGCTGCGCTTGAAGCGCGCCAGCAAGGCGGGCAGAAAGTAGCCGAGCACCGTATAGGACGCCCCGACTCGCACCACCCCTTGCATCGAGTGCCCAAGAAACAACGGCTCGCTAAGCGCATCCTGCAGGGTGTCGAGGATATGTCGCGCGTGTTGGGCGAACTTGTTGCCTTCGGCGGTCAAGGCAACGCCATAGGGCAAGCGCTCGAACAGGCTGACGCCAAGCGCCTGCTCCAACTGCAAGACAGCGGCAGTGATGGCCGACTGCGAGACATGCACCTTGAGCGCCGCCTGGGAAAACTGGCCCGCGTCGGCCGCCGCTACGAAGTAGCGCAACTGTCGCATCGAAATATCTTTGCCCTTAGCCATCTGCTTATCTGATACCTGTGACCTGTAATTGTGAACTGCCTTCGGGCATCCGCTGAGTACACTCAGTTGCTGAGCGGATTTGCGCCTCACTAGGGATGCGGATCCGGCTGCAGACGCGGTTTCGCGACCGCCCGGCTTAAGCACCAATAATAAGAATGGCTGAAGGTAGAAGATGAATCCGATCAACTATAGCGAGTACGAATCCGAACATTCAGGCGACTTTCAGACCGAAGCCTCGTTATACCAGAAGGGCTTCGATATCCGCCTCGAGCATGCGCGCTGGTCCTGCTCAGGCACGGCGTCGGTGGAAATCCGCAACAGCTGTTTGATACGCCTAAGGTTGCCAGCCGACGACTTCAACCAAGGCGAATCCGAACACAATCTCGGAAGGTTTTCCGGGCGGGGCATGCGCCACTTCAAGCCACTTGGCCAACTCCTATTCATTCCTCATGGTACCGAGTTTCATCTCAAGCATGGGGCCTGCCAACAGAAAGCACTGATCTGCCTGTTCGACACCGCAGCGTTAGGGGCACTGGCGGCGTATCACTGGAACTGGGAAGAATGCGCCAACGAAAGCATGCTGAACCTGCAGAGCCCCTACCTCCAGGCCTCATTGCAGCGGCTGGCCGAAGAAGTCGCAGCGCCAGGATTCGCCAGCGAGTTACATACCGAATGCCTGCTGACCAGTATCGCCCTGGATCTGCGACGAGAATTTCTCGGCACCCAGGACTCCGGCGATGCCGCTGGCAAGCTCAGTGCCAGACAGCTCGCGTTGGTGCGCGAACTGGTGGACGCCGGCCCCGCGGAAGACCTTTCCCTTCAGCGCCTGGCGGACATTTGCGCCTTACCGGTCAGGAAGCTCTCGGTCTACTTCAAGAACACCACCGGCAAGACGCTGCGCCACTATGCCGCGCAAACCCGCATGAACAAGGCCATGGCGCTACTCGCCGACCAGCGCCTGCTGATCAAGCAGGTCGCCTATCAGAGCGGCTTCCAGAATGCTGCAGCTTTTTCCGCTGCTTTTCGCAAGGCGGTTGGCCTGACGCCAGAGGAATTTCGCCGACAGCGTTTGGGCTGAGACGCGCCCCGATGTACCACCGGTAGCAACTAGCAATCCCGGGCGGCGCTTTTACCTTCGCAAACAGACAGACAAATAAAACGGCCCACAAGGGCCGCAAAGTTCATGGCGCTTTCGCGGCTAAAGTCGCTCAACGGTTTGTTGTTGCGTCAGGTGCGGTTTAACGACAAACGCCCTCTCTAACCCATTCAGCGCCTGATGCTAGCCGTGATCTTGGCATGCGGGCCGGACACTTGCGCTGCCCACGCTTCGGCAGCCTGGTCCAAGGTGTAATCGACGTAGTCGACGTGGATCTGTTGCTCCTTGGCGATCTTCAGCAGGCGCTTCCAGATCTGCTCGCGATCGGCTGGCGGCCGCTGGCCGGTACCGATGCACGACAGGGTGCGGAACAGCAGGTCGGCGATGTCCAGATTGAGCTGACGCCCGGCACCGGTACCGATGGTCATGATCCGCGCGCCCCAGTTGGTGGCTTTCAGCGAGGTCAGCATCGGCTGGCCGCAGACCAGATCGAGGACCACGTCGAAGCCGCCGCCGGATGCATCCTTGAGCGCGGCCACGTCATCGGCACCGCCCAGGGTCACCACCTCGTCGGCGATGCCCCGTGACTTCAACCGCAGCAAGGCTTCCTCGGAGCGCGCCGCGCCCACCACCTTGCCTGCGCCCATGCCGCGGGCCAGTTGCAGAGCGATCTGACCGAGGGTGCCGGTGGCCCCGAGGATCAGCACCTTCTCGCCTTTCTGGATCTTCGCCTGCTCCAGCGGCACGATGGCGCCGGTGGCAGCAATACCCATGCTGATGGCGGTCTTGTCATCCACGTCGTCCGGCACATCCCAGACTTCCGCAGCCGGCACCACGGTGCGCTCGGCCCAGGCACCGAACGGCAACAGCGAACGCTCACCGAAATACACGCGGCGGCCATCGGGGGCACGACCGACGCCCTCGCCACGAATGACACACGGGTATTCCACGCCCAGGCGGTAGGCGCCCAGCACATCCCAGCCACCCAGGCCGGCGGTATCCACTTCGATCAGCACCGAGCCTTCCTGCGGCTCGGGCTCGCGGAACTCGCCGACCACCGGCGGAGCGTTACGTTCGGAAATCACAGCAGCACGCATATTGCCTCCATCACGGACTCTTGTTGTTGGCACTCATCGGTCCGGACAAATTGAACACATTTCTACAATTTGTCCATATCTTTTTATGCATTGGCCGCAACCGGCACCGACCGGAACACCGGGTAGCCGCCCAGCCCCAACAACAGTAGCGGCCCGACCACGAAGCACCCGAAGCAGAGGCCGAGCATCGCGGTGTAGCTGCCGGTCGTGCTCAGTAAGGCCCCGAACAACAGCGGCGCGGTGGCGGCACCGGCGGTGACCAGCCCTAGGTGCACACCGAACAGACGGCCATAGTCGCGCATGCCGAAATAGCGTGCGATCAGGAAGGCGGCGATATCGAACTCGGCCCCCGCCCCGATTCCCACCAGCAAGGTGGCGATGGTGAAGGACAACAGGCTGGACTCGCCATAGATGAAGACCAGGCAGGCAACGGCCGGCATCAGCAAGGCCAGCGCAGCGACGCCCGGAGCCCACAACCGGTCAATCAAATAGCCCACCAGCAGACGCCCGAGAATCAGCGAAACACCGAAGCTGCTGAATACCTGTCCGGCCTGTAGCGCCGTCAGCCCGCGGTCCTGCAGCATTGGCACGATATTGGTAACCATGCCAACCACGCAGGACACCACCAGGGTCATCGACAGGTTGCATACCCAGAAGCGCCAGGAGCACAGGGCATCCTTGAATAACAGGCCCGGACGCTCGCGCTCTTCCTCACTACCGGGCTGAATATTCTTGCTGGTGCTGCGGATCTCCGGGATCAGCCAGCGCAGCGCCAGCGGCAGCGCCAACAACAGCGGCAGCAACGCAAGCGCGATAAAACCGGCCTGCCAGTTCCAACTACTGATCGCCCAAGTGGTGATTAGCGGCAGCATGATCGCCGCCAATCCTGAACCACTGAGAATGATCGCCAGGGCAAAACCACGGTTCTCCTCGAACCACAGGTTGACCAGGTGCGACCACGTGATCTGCAAGGTGCCCAAGCCGGCAAGCGGCACCAGAAAGAAACCCAGGTAGAGCATCCAGATCGAGCCCCTGATCTGGCTCAGCATCAGCACACTGAGCGACAGGGTTACCAGCGACACCAGGGTCACGGCGCGCAGGCCGTAACGCAGGTTCAGCCAGCCGGCCAGTTGCGCCGCGACAATGGTGCCCAGAGACAACGCAGTAATCGCCGCCTGCAAATCACTGCGCGCCCAGCCCATGGCCTGCTCCAAGGGAATCACCATAGAGCTGAAGCTATACAGCAGCAACGAGCTGGAGCTGGTGGCTACGCCGACAATGGCCAGGATCAGCACATGCCAGCCGCGTTTGAATTCCAGGTTGTTGAATTTTTTCATAAACACTACTCGCCGGATGGACGGGGTCGACTGTCGTTACCGGCCACCGAGGCGGCCGGTAACCTTGCTCAATCGGTGCCGATAAACAGGGCCGCCTCGGCACTTTTGCTCAGCACATGCTGCTGGCGGACGGTGCCCGGTTGCAGCGCCGGATCGCTAAAGCTGAGGTCTTCTGGATGGATCAGCGTCGGGCCATTGGCCAGCTCGCGCAGAGCCACCTCGACGATCTCCCCGGCCTTGGGCAAGACCATGGTCAGGGCATCGGCAATCTTCAGCTTGACCATGGCAGCGCGCATGGTCGGCGTGTCCACAGTGCCTATCAGCAGGTTCAACACATCGACACCCCGGTCTTTCCACTCGGCCCACAACGACTCGCCGAGGTTCAGCGCAAAGCCCTTGGTCGCGCTATACATAGCCAGTTTGCGAATCCCCCCCAGTGCCGCCTGCGAACCGACCAGAATCAAACCGCCGCGACCACGCTCCAACATGCGTCCGCCGAAAGCGTGGCTGCACGCCATCACTGTCAGAGCGTTGAGGCGCAGCAAGGTGCTCCAGTCGTCGACTGAGGTGTCGAGGAATTTGGTGATATAGGGATCGCCCCCGGCGTTGTAGACGAACAGGCCGATTTCCCGCTCGGCCACGGCGGCGAGCAACTTGCTGGTCGCGTCGGCATGCGCAAGGTCCTGGGTGACCAGCAGCACCTCGACGCCATACTCTTCGATCAGTTGCGCTTGCAAGTCGCGCAGCGCTTCTTCACGGCGCGCCACCAGTACGCAGTTCAAGCCGCGTGCCGCCAGCTGCTGGGCAAAGGCTGCACCAACGCCGTGGGAAGCCCCGGCGATCAGCGCCCAGGGCCCGTATTTCTGTTGGAATGCCAGCACTGCACTGGCCTGCTTGGTAGATGACGACATCTGAATTCCTCGAATGGCTGCAACCAAGCGTCAATGCGACTCGATCGGCGGCAGGTCGATATGGCTGGCCGAAGCGCCGATCGCCGTAGCGCCGTAGACCTGTACGCGGCGCTCGATCTGCGCCATGAACAGGCGCAGCAGGCGCTCGTCGTATTCCGGACCCGCGCGCTTGACGAAGTCTTCCAGGGCCGCGTCAAGCTGGCTGTAGTCGTCGAAGCGGCGATCCAGCAAGGCTTCCACTTCGGCCTGATCGATCTGCAGCAGTTGCAGGGCCATGGCGTCGGCACAGGTCAGGTACTCGACCAACTTGGCCACCGACTGACGTTTGCTTTTCTGGAACTCGCCGCTCACCTCCAATTGCTCGAGCGCATCCTTGAGCATCAGCAGCAGTTGCGCGTTCGGCCCGCTGGCTTTGATCTTCAGGTCTGGAGTCTCGATGGCAATGCCCATCGCCTCGGCGAGCGCATGCACCACCACGCGGCGCAAGGCAATGTCGAACTCGATGTAGGTGTCATGCGGATCACCCGGCTGCGGGGTGGCAATGGTGGCAGAGAACTGCATGGTGCTGACGGTGGAGAACAGCACCGTGTGGAAGCGCACCACATCCGGATCAGCGGCTTCACCAGTCACTTCCTGGTAATAGCGGTAGAGCTCGCTGAAGCGCGCGCCCAGCGGCTCGTAATTGTCGCGCATGCGCGCCGAAGCCAAATCTGCCAGTGGATCGCCGAGCATGGCGAACTCGAAGTCGTAGAGCGCATTGACCTTGCCGTTCTCGAACAGGTACTGGCCGGAGTCGTACTGCACGAACGCCGCCTTGGTACGGTGCTTGGGCACGTTGCGCCGCAACCAGCCGAGGGCGAACTCGGCCAGCGGCTGCGGCTTGGTCTTGTTGCGGGCATACAGCGGGTAATAAGCCTCGAGCCCGGCCAGGCTGATCTGCTCGGCCCCCAGCGGCAGGCCGATGCCCTGGGCGGTGAACGGTTCCAGGGGCAGTTGGTGCATCGCCGCCATGGCCTGCACATACTGCCGCGCCAGGTCACTGCGCTGGGCGTCGCTGGCCGCCGTGGCGAGATCACGGGTACCGCGCACCTGCTGCATGATGATGGCTTGTGGTTCCTCACAAAAACCGTAGATTTTTGGCACTGGAATCCCCTGCTCACCCAGCAGGGTAAGGATGTCGGCCTCGCGGCGCAGCTCCGGGAAAGGACTGACATCACCGCCACGGTCGCCGCGGATATGCAACGCCAGCACTTCGCCGCCACGCCGCAGCTCGAGGTTCCACGCCGGCCGCCAGCGCAGCAGGCGCTCCATACTGATAATTTCGCCACCCAGCAACTGCTCGACAAAGTTGCGCAGTTGCTGCTCATTCAACGTATCTGCACTGCCTTGATCTTCTTGCGTTTGCATCTACATCTCCCCCCAGAAATCTACCGCACCGCATGCGGGCACGCGCTCAGCCGACCGCCTTGCTCAGACTCGGTCCGCCAACCTGCTCGATCGGTACGCCCTTCTTCTTCGCCAGATCCGCCGTATCCAGGTATTCGCGCCAGGCCTTGATCAGCCCCTGCTCATCCAGTTCGTAGACCGCCACCATCGAATGCGGCATCGGCAGCCCCCGGGATACCGCGTAGTCGTCTCGTTCGGTCATCACCAGGTTGTCGCTGGAGACCATGTTGCGGATCTTGCATTTGTTGTGGGTGACGTAGCTCATCTGTCGTTCGATCTCCTGGCGAAGCGCGGCCTGACCGCGAATTACCGGGCCTCCCGGCACCCACAGCTGCCAGACCGCGTCCTCGGCCATCATGGCGAGGATCTTGTCGATCTGCGGGCGGGTCGATGCACTGCCATCGCCCCAGGCCTCGCAGAATTCGCGGATAAAGTTTTCTTGTTGCATGCCCATGGCAAGCTCCAGTGTCGTTCGGCGCGTACCTCAAGCACGCGCCAGGGTTTAGAGATAGGCGCGTACCACTGGCACCATCGGCGTGCCACAGCTCATGCCGCCATCGACGCGCAGCAGCGCGCCGTTGACGTAACGCGACTCGTCGCTGGCGAGGAACAGCGCCATGCTGGCGATATCCTCCGGCTCGCCGAGACGCGGTACGTTCTGGATATCGAGAAAGGCCTGGGTCATCTGTTCGTTGGCCCAGCCCTCGAGCGCAGCGGTGCGGATCACCCCCGGCAGGATGGCGTTGCAGCGCACACCGCGTTTGCCGAAGGTCGCGGCGATGCTCTGCACATACCAGTTCAGCGCCGCCTTCGAAGCGCCATAGCTGAACTGTGCGACTTCACCGGCAATCGAGCTGGTCGAGGAAGTAAAGATGACCGAACCTGCGCCTTGCTCCAGCATGTGTGGCAACGCGTACTTGCACGCCAGCACGCCGCCGAGCACGTTGACCCGCATGTTGGCGTGGAACAGCTCCTGGTTGAAGTTAAGGAAATCCACGTCGCGCGCGGTTTGCGGATTCTTGTTGACCGCGTTGTTGAACAACACGTCGAGACGGCCGAAGGTCTGCACGGCTGTCTCGACCATCTGCTGCAGGTCGGCCTCGACGCCGACATCGACCTTCAAGCCGATGGCGCTACCGCCGCTCTCGACAATGCCTTGGGCCACCCGCTGCGCGGCGTCACCATAGAGATCGGTGACCACTACATGCGCGCCCTGGGCGGCGAACATCTGCGCGGCTGCGCGGCCGATGCCACTGGCAGCACCGGTGATCAGCGCAACCTTGCCTTCAAGACGATACATAGACTCTCTCCTGTTGCAGGAAGACCTGGACGCAGCGCTCTGCGCCAGACCGAGGGCGGGCATCAACGGGCCTGGCCGCTGGCGATGGTTTGCGGGTTGGCTTCGCGCTCGGCCACCGGCGCCTGGCGATAGCGGGTTGGACCGTTGCCGAACATGCCGTACTGATGACGCGTGAAGTCGTACAGCGAGTAGGCGTCGTTTTGTGGGTTATTGGGGATGCCATACGCCTGGATGTTGTACTGTGCACCGGCGCGGAACATCTCCCCGCTGTCGTCCCAGGCGTCATACAACGCCGCTCCGTAGGTGTCCTCATCGATGTAGTAACGGCGGGTCTTCTGCGCGTGACGCACGCCTTCCTTGCGTGTGGCCTCGACCACCCAGACGCGATGCAACTCCCAACGCTCACAGGCCGGATTGATGTGCTTGTCCATCAATTTGGTGGCCATGTCGCACTTCCACTTGAGGTCATAGTTGCTATAGGGAATCAGCATTTCCTGCTTGCCCAGCAGCTTCCAGTCGAAGCGGTCCATCTTCCCGGAGAACAGGAAGATTTCGTCGTAGAACGACACCCCGCCGAATGCCGAGTTAGGTGTGTCGTAGGCAAACTCCGGGGCCTTGCGCACGCGCCGTTGGCCGGTCGAATAGCTCCAGGCCGAACGGGCGTTAGCCACCGGATCGAGATAGTCCCAGTAACCGGACGCCTGCCCGGCCGTCCGTGCCGGGGCAATAATGCGCGACCAGATCCGCTGGGCGATGCCCGGGTCGCGGTCCGCCACGTCAATCTGGTAGTAGGGTTTCTCACCGGTGGCGCGGTTGGTGTTGGTCAGCGTTACGTGGCCCTGGTTGACCACATAGGCACTGTGATTCCAGTCCCAGCCATTGACCCCCTGGTAGTTGAGGATGTAGTTCCACATCACCTGCTGACCATCCTTGGGCAGCGGGAACGGCAGGCCACCGCGACAGGCCTCGGCGAGCGACAACCCTTGGTTCAACGACTTGCATTCCGGGTTGCTGGCGTTGCGTTCGGTGGCGGCGAGAAATGCTTCGGGAAACGCGGCAGTGCGGTGGGTCGGATAGACCTCCATGAAGTAGCTCTGCGGGTTGTCCTTGAGCAGCTTCATCTGCCCGGCAGACAATTGCTCGGCATACTGCTGTGCATTACTGGCATCGATGCGCAGACGTGGCTGTTCATCGGCGAAGGGGTTGGGCCAGAAGCCGTCGCCGGGTTGCAGCCCCGCTGGCACCTTGAGGCCACCTGCGTAGGCGGGAATGTTGCCATCGGCGCTGCCGGCAGCAATCGCCCCGAAACGGGTCAGCTTGCCGCCGAGGTCACTGGGCATGGGACTGTTGTCGGCAGTAGCCGTGCCGACCAACAACACGGCCAGTAGCCCCGTCGCGTAGGTATTTAAAGTCATGAGTACCTCCAGTCATTGTTTTTGTAGTCGCCTGGCAACAGGCGCAGCAAGAGCGAACAAACAAGCACGCGTCGTGCTACCAAGCAGTCGCAGGGCGAAGAAGGATGTCGTGAGGTTGATATGCCGCGGATTCACGAGTGGACCGGCCCGCCAGCATCAGAACGCCGTACTGAAGCTCAGCGAAAGCCAGTTGCGATCCGACAGGCCAATGTCTCCAGTGCCGCCCACCACCGTCTTGCCAACTCCAGCGATGTCGGCGTACTTACGCTGGCTGCCGTAACCGATGTAAGCGAGGGTGACGTCATAGCGTTCATCGAAAGTGCCCTTGATGCCCACCTTGTAGCTGTACTTGCCTTCACTGCCGCCACCGTTGGCCGCGTTGCCGGACAGGCCATAGTCGAAGCTCATCGGTGCGGAAATGTTCCACCCCGGGAACACGCCAAGCCATTGCGGAGACAGGTTGAACGCCACGCCGACATAGTTACGGGTCGCACAGCCCCACTCCTTGTCCTGACCGGAGGGGCAACCGTCATAGCCCTCGCCCTTGAACAACTCCTTGTGCTCGGTGACTTTCTGCACATGGCTGTAGGCCAGTTCGGCGATAAAGCTGCCCGTGTCGAAGTAGTCGGTGCGTGGGAGCAGCCACAGTGTGTTGACCACCATGTGCACGGTGTCGCCGCGCGCGCCCTGGTTATCCACGGCGCTGAAGTTTTTCGATATCAATGAGGCATTCTTGCGGTAGGACAAATCGACGCCCAGCGACGCGCCCCCGAGCACCGGGCCGGCGGCCCAGCTCAGCCCATAAAGCTTGACGTTCTCGGCATACACGTAGCGTGCGAAATTGGCACCGACCTGCAGCCCCCAGGGGGTGTAGTCATCATATTCGCGGTAGTACAGGCCGATATCCGAGTGCAGGAAGTCCAGACTGTAAGTGCCCATCACGCCCCAATTACCGCGGTCCCCTGGCGTCAGCGGATCGACCAGCGGGCGGGCAAACCCCTGAAACAGTGGCAATTGATCGGGCCCCTCAAGCGCCACATCGGCGGATGCCAGATAGGTGCCGCCTTCTGGCGCACGAGTGGTGTCCCACTCGAAGAAATACTGAGCCGCCAACGACAGCCGGTCGTTGATCTGAGCCTGGGCCGACACCTGGGTCAGCGGCAGGAAGATCTCGCGGGTTTCGGTACCGGGGTTACTCACCGCCTTGCGGCCGTCGAGCGGGGCCTGGGAATAGGACACCGCATGACCGGGAATCAGCAGGCCGTTGCCCCAGTACACGGTATGTCGGCCCGCACGCAGACTGACCGGCACATCGCCGAGGTTGAAGCGGGTAAAGACGAAAGCATCCAGCAACTCGCCACTCAAACCGCGGTGGTAGCGCTTGGTGAATCCCGAATACTCACCGCTTCGGTAGCTCGGGGTACTAGCCCCGGGGAACGCACCTGGGTAGAAGACATTGCCGGAGTTTGTCTCGACATCAGAATCGGCGTAGGCCTGGTCGTACCAGCCAGCGCCGCTGACGCGAATCCCATGGTACTGCTGGTAAGCCAATTCGAACTCGCTCATCACATCGATGCGGTTGGTTACCACGTCACCACGGTCGAATTTGGAGTCGGATTCATCATAGGTCGCATTGTTGGCCAGCGCTTGTTCGCGCTCTTCAGCCCGAATCCCGAGGTTGTAGCGCAGCGTGTTGTCCCAACGCAGGGTCAGGTCAGGGTTTGCGGTAGTGAACTCTCTTGCCTGGGTCAGGCCGCTACAGACCAGGGCGACGGCTACGCCAATTGCCAGGCGGGTCAGCTTCAGGTTGCCAATAGACATCAAAATCTCCGTCTCGCTTGTTATTGTTATTCGCAGCTGACTGCAACGATCACCGCTGGCAGAGCCGCCGACTGAGTAGACGAGAGGACATGCGCAGACACAACGATTCAGGCTATCGCTGAAATACAAAGGGCTATTGCTGAAATACACAGGTCATAAGCGCGCCCCTGCCTGTGGCTGAGTGGTGCGGATCGATAACAGGTCGGCAGACCGTTCATGCCGCCGGATCTGCTCGCTCGACCTGTCCGTCGCGCTCGACGCACTGCTGAACCTAAGGACATTGCGCCCTCACCAGGTATGTGCGGTGGCTGTTCGGGGCAAGGCCATTAGGTATTTGTTTATCAAATACCTTAAAGCAATTTTTATGTCTTTAAGATAACAAAACACTAACAGACAATCTGTTCATATTTTCTGAGCGATTCCTCCCCAAGTGAGGCAATCGGAATCAATAAGAACAAGATTGGAGGTTAGCCATGAGCACGTCACCGTCCCTGGACGACAAGTACGTTCAGCAAAGCGGAAAAGTATTGCTGACCGGTATCCAGGCGCTGGTGCGCTTGCCGCTGATGCAGCGCCAGCGCGACCTCGACGCTGGCCTCAATACTGCAGGTTTCATCTCCGGTTACCGCGGCTCGCCCCTGGGTAACTTCGATCAGGCCCTGTGGAAAGCCCGCGATCACCTCAAGCAGCACCACACGGTGTTCCAACCCGGGGTCAACGAAGACCTCGCCGCCACCTCGCTATGGGGCACCCAGCAGGTCAACATCTTCGAAGGTGCCAAGTACGATGGCGTATTCGGCATGTGGTACGGCAAGGGCCCGGGCGTGGACCGTTGCGGCGACGTATTCCGTCACGCCAATGCCGCCGGCACTTCTAAGTTCGGCGGCGTGCTGGCGATTGCCGGCGACGACCATGGTGCCCGCTCCTCTTCCCTGCCGCATCAGACCGAGCACATTTTCAAGGCGGTCATGATGCCGGTGCTGGCACCGTCCGGGGTACAGGAATACCTCGATTACGGCCTGCACGGTTGGGCCATGTCGCGTTACTCCGGCTGCTGGGTCGCACTCAAGGCGGTCGCCGACACCGTGGAAAGCGCCGCCATCGTCGACCTCGACCCGCACCGCGTGCAGCCGATCATCCCCGAGTTCGAGCTCCCCGAGGGCGGCCTCAATATTCGCTGGCCGGACCCGCCCCTGGCGCAGGAACAGCGTCTGCTCGAGCACAAACTGTATGCTGCACTGGCGTATGCCAAGGCCAACAGCCTCGACCGTATCGTGCTCGACTCGCCCAAGGCGCGCATCGGCATTATCACCTCCGGCAAGTCCTACCTCGACGTCTGTCAGGCGCTGAAGATTCTCGGCATCGATGAGGCCATGGCGCAGCAACTCGGTCTGCGCGTGTACAAGGTCGGCATGATCTGGCCACTGGAGGCCGAGGGTGTGCGCCAGTTTGCCGATGGGCTGGAAGAGATCGTGGTGGTCGAGGAAAAACGTCACCTGATCGAGTACCAGTTGAAGGAAGAACTCTACAACTGGCGCGAAGACGTACGCCCGCACATCGTCGGTAAATTCGATGACAAAGGCGAGTGGAGCCTGCCGCACACGGGCTGGCTGCTGCCGGCCATCGGCGAACTGACCCCGGCACAGATCGCCCGCGCGTTGGCCGGACGCATTCTGCGTCAGCAGCAGAACGACCAGTTGCAGGTAAGCCTGGCGGTCCTCGACGCCCAGTTGGCGTGCAAGGGGCACTTCAACAACCTGATGGATCGGGTGCCGCACTACTGCTCCGGCTGCCCGCATAACACCTCGACCAAAGTTCCCGAAGGCAGCCGCGCGCTGGCCGGCATCGGTTGCCATTACATGGCGGCCTGGATCTACCCGCAGACCCAGACCTTCAGCCAAATGGGCGGCGAAGGCGCGGCTTGGATCGGCCAAGCTCCGTTCACCGAAACCCAGCACGTATTCGCCAACCTCGGTGACGGCACCTACTTCCACTCCGGCCTGCTGGCGATCCGCGCGGCGGTAGCCGCCAAGTCGCGTATTACCTACAAGATTCTCTACAACGATGCAGTTGCCATGACCGGTGGCCAACCGGTAGACGGCACCTTGAGCGTGGCGCAAATCAGCCGCCAACTGGCTGCCGAAGGTGTACAGCGCATCATCGTGGTCAGCGAGGATCCAGACAAATACCGCGACGCCAAGGATCTTGCTGAAGGCGTTCCGGTATATGCCCGCGAGCGGATGGAAGAGTGTCAGAAGGAGCTACGCGAATTCCCCGGTGTTTCGGCATTGATCTACGATCAGACCTGCGCCGCCGAGAAGCGTCGTCGGCGCAAGCGTGGCAAGTTCCCCGACCCGGCACGTCGCGTGGTGATCAACGAGGCCGTGTGCGAGGGCTGCGGCGACTGCAGCAGCAAATCCAACTGCATGTCGGTGGTCGCGGTGGAAACCGAATTCGGTCGCAAGCGCGAGATCGACCAGTCCTCCTGCAACAAGGATTTCACCTGCCTGTCCGGCTTCTGCCCGAGCTTCGTCACCGTCGAAGGTGGCAAGCTGCGCAAGCCCAAGGCCCTGGCCGAGAACAGCGAAGAGCGCTGGGATCTGCCGCAACCCTCGCCACTCGCCCTGGATGAGCCGTACAGCATCCTGGTCACCGGCGTCGGCGGTACCGGCGTGGTCACCATCGGTGCCCTGCTCGGCATGGCGGCCTTTATCGAAGGCAAGGGTGCACTCAACCTGGACATGGCCGGCATGGCGCAGAAAGGCGGCGCGGTGTGGTCGCACATCCGCATCGCCGCGCGTCAGGAGCAGCTGTTCGCGCCGCGCATCGCCGAGGGCGAAACCAGCCTGTTGCTCGGCTGCGACCTGGTGGTCAGCGCCAACAGTGAAACCCTGATGAAATTGCGTCAGGGCGTCACCCACGCACTGGTCAACAGCGAGGAAAGCATCACCAGCGCCTTCGTGCGCAGCTTCGCCAAGCAGGCGGAAAGCGGCGACCTGCAAGCCAACCCCGATCCCAAGTTCCAAAGCCAGGACATGGCCGCGCAAATCCGCGAAGCGGTCGGCGACAGTCAGGCCAGCTTTATCGACGCCAGCCGGATCGCCACCGCGCTGATGGGCGACTCCATTGCCACCAACACCTTCATGCTCGGCTTTGCCTACCAGAAAGGCTGGCTACCGGTGGGCGAGGACGCCCTGCTGCAGGCCATCGAGCTGAACGGTACCGCAGTAGCGTTCAACCGCGCGGCCTTCGCCTGGGGCCGCCGCGCTGCCGTCGACCTGCCACGGGTACAGCGCAACCTCGAGGCCAGCAAGGTCCAGAGCCGCGACCGCCAACTGGCGCAGAGCCTGGAGGAACGCATTACCCGGCGTGCCGGTTTCCTCACCGAGTACCAGGATGCAACCCTGGCCAAGCGTTATCGGGATCGAGTCGAGCAATTCAGCGCAGCGGAATCTGCCCTGTGCGGCCAGCCGGGCCCGCTCACCGAGGCGGTGGCGCGCTATTACTTCAAAGTCCTGGCCATCAAGGACGAGTACGAAGTGGCGCGCCTGTTCACCAACGGCGAGTTCCTCAAGAAGATCGAAACGACCTTCGAGGGTGACTACAGCCTGCGCTTCCACCTAGCGCCACCGCTGCTGAACAAAGCCGCGCCAGGCGTCGAGCCGGCCAAGCGCAGCTTCGGCCCGTGGATGCTCAAGGGCTTCAAGCTGCTGGCCAAAATGAAATTCCTGCGTAACACCTGGCTGGACCCGTTCGGCTACACCCACGAACGCAAAGTCGAGCGCGAGTGGCTGCACAGCTATGAACAGATCCTCGACCAACTGCTAACGGAGCTCAGCCCGGAAAAACTCGAGACCGCCGTGAAGCTGGCCAGCCTGCCAGATGCAGTACGCGGCTATGGCCCGGTCAAGGAGCGCTACCTGGCCCATGCCCAGCAGCAAAAGACCCAGCTGCTAGAGCAATGGTGCCATGGGGATCAGTTCCACGATGCCGGCCTAGCCAGCAAACCCGTACGCATCCCAGCGGCCCAGCTTTGATCGGTCGCAGGGCCTTCTCGAAGGCCCTGCGCAGATCTGCGGATCGCAGTAAGCACAGCTGTCGAGCGCTTAGCCGCCTGGTGATACGCCAGTGGCTGAATCGACGGAAGCGGACAAACGTTAACGTAAAGGTAATTCGCGCGTGAGCATGCCAAGGACATACAGCATTTCCGAGCTTGCCCGCGAGATGCAAGTGACCACCCGCACCATCCGCTTCTACGAGGAACAGGGCCTGCTTGTGCCCCAGCGACGCGGCCAGGAGCGTATCTACTCGCTACGCGACGGGGTCACGCTGAGGCTGATCCTGCGAGGCAAGCGTATTGGCTTCTCGCTGGCTGAATGTAAGGAACTGATTGGTATGTACGACCCCGCCGGCGGCAACCACAAACAACTGAGCCGCTTTCTGGAGAAAATTGCCGGACGCCGGGAGCAACTCGAACAACAGATTTTGGACATCCAGCACATGCAGCTGGAATTGAACACAGCAGAACAACGCTGCCAGGCCGCACTGCGGCAACCTGCGGTATGAATCAAGCAATCGACAACGATTACAGGAGAGCTGGACCATGAGCCATTTGCCCGGACTGAATTTCTTCCTTGGTGAAGACATCGACATGCTGCGCGATTCCGTTGCCAGCTTTGCAGCCAAAGAAATCGCCCCGCGCGCGGAAGCCGCAGACCGCACCGATCAGTTCCCCATGGACCTGTGGCGCAAGTTCGGCGACATGGGCCTGCTCGGTATGACCGTCCCCGAACAATATGGTGGCTCGGGTATGGGCTACCTGGCTCATATGATTGCCATGGAAGAGATCTCCCGCGCTGCGGGCGGCATCGGACTGTCCTATGGAGCCCACTCCAATCTGTGCGTCAACCAGATTAACCGCAACGGTAGCGACGCACAGAAGGCCAAATTCCTGCCCAAGCTGGTCAGCGGCGAACACATCGGTGCTCTGGCAATGAGTGAGCCTAATGCCGGCTCCGACGTAGTATCGATGAAGCTACGCGCCGACAAGAAAGGTGACCGATATGTACTCAACGGCACCAAAATGTGGATCACCAACGGCCCCGATTGTGACGTGCTAGTGGTCTACGCCAAGACCGACCTGAGCGCCGGTGCCAAGGGCATGACCGCGTTCATTCTGGAAAAAGGCACACCAGGTTTCAGCTGCGCGCAGAAGCTCGACAAGCTCGGTATGCGTGGTTCGCACACCGGCGAGTTGGTGTTCCAGGATGTCGAGGTTCCCGAGGAGAACGTACTGGGCCAGGTTGATGAAGGCGTCAAGGTGCTGATGAGCGGCCTCGACTACGAACGCGCCGTACTCAGCGGCGGGCCGCTGGGTCTGATGCAGGCGGCGATGGATGTGATCGTGCCCTATATCCATGACCGTAAGCAGTTCGGTCAGAGCATCGGCGAGTTCCAACTGATCCAGGGCAAGGTCGCCGACATGTACACCACCCTCCAGGCATGCCGCGCCTATCTCTACGCTGTAGGCAAGCACCTGGATTCGATCGGCTCCGGGCATGCGCGCCAGGTCCGTAAGGACTGCGCCGGGGTGATCCTCTATACCGCGGAAAAAGCCACCTGGCTCGCCGGCGAGGCGATCCAGATCCTCGGCGGTAACGGTTATATCAACGATTACCCCACCGGCCGTCTGTGGCGTGACGCCAAGCTCTACGAGATCGGCGCCGGTACCAGCGAGATCCGCCGCATGCTGATCGGCCGCGAGCTGTTCAACGAAACCAAGTAAGGCGCTTGCCCGCGTAGGGTGGAAAACCGCGAAGCGTTTTCCACCAAAGCTGGTGGATGGATAAAACGTCATCCACCCTACGGATTACGGTATCGGAGTCACTGATGGCCATCCTGCACACCCAGATCAATACACGCTCGCCGGAGTTCGCCGCCAACAGCGCAGCCATGCTCACCCAGGTGGGCGCCCTGCGCGCCCTGCTCGCCCGCGTCCATGAGGGCGGCGGCGAGAAGGCCCAGCATCGGCATACCTCGCGCGGCAAGCTGCTGCCGCGCGAACGCATCAACCGCCTGCTGGATATCGGTTCGCCGTTCCTCGAGATCGGCCAACTGGCGGCCCATGGCGTCTACGGCGAAGACGTACCCGCCGCCGGGGTGATTGCCGGCATCGGCCGGGTCCAAGGCGTCGAATGCATGATCGTGGCCAACGACGCCACGGTGAAAGGCGGCAGCTACTACCCGCTGACCGTGAAGAAACACCTGCGCGCCCAGGCCATCGCCCAGCAGAATCGCCTGCCGTGCATCTACCTGGTCGATTCCGGCGGCGCCAACCTGCCGCGCCAGGATGAGGTGTTCCCGGACCGCGAACACTTCGGCCGGATCTTCTTCAACCAGGCCAACATGAGCGCCATGGGCATCCCGCAGATCGCCGTGGTCATGGGCTCCTGCACCGCCGGCGGCGCCTATGTGCCGGCCATGGCCGACGAGGCGATCATGGTGCGCAA
>NZ_FOWX01000030.1 GCF_900115555.1 Pseudomonas borbori | reverse complement strand
ATACTGCCCGCAATGGCCGCAGGACGGCTTTGCCGACCTGAATGAAGCCAGGGGCTGGGTCAGGGACTTCATGCGCTGGTACAACCATGAGCACCGCCATAGCCGTATCCGCTTCGTCTCACCGGCCGAGCGCCATCGCGGCGAGGATCATCAGGTGTTGGCGCGCCGGCATGCGCTGTATCAGCAAGCCCGTGCCCGTCACCCGAGGCGCTGGTCAGGTAACACGCGCAACTGGGAGCCCATCGGGGCCGTCATGCTCAACCCGGAACGGGAGCAATCCGCGCTGGAAGAGGCGGCATAAAAAACACGGTCGACGCGACAACTACCTTGAAAAACGCCGGAGATGCTGGGCGCCCCCAGTGCTTCTGTGCTCTTGAATTCAATTGAATTTATAACGTTCTGATGATTGAACTCTGAAACTGAAAGATCAGAAACGCCCTTAAAAATAAAGTTAACCAATACGCTTTTGACGATTGCTAGCGCATATTCAGCAGTGCCCACGCCAACCTCAGCATATTGCCGTACATGAACAACGAGTTTGGCAAAGCAAATGTTTGTGTCTAGTGGCAATGCTCGCGATACAGAAAAAGAAATCACCTCAGCATCATGGAAGGAAGGCCAGAGCCCAAGCGCCTTCTCTACTTTCTCGGATCCGTCGATGTGTTTGATGATTTCCATATAGGCCTAACGATTAAGCTAAGGGGCAGGCAAAAGCGCAGCTTTTGACTGTCCAGCGAACGGAGTGAGTGACCTTGAGCGACTTGTTATAACCAAGCTGAGTGAATGGCATCGCCGTATCCCCAGATGATGGTTCCACAAACTAAGAGTAATAAAGCGGCCCACTGCAGGACATTTAAATACTTGACTTCCTCAAGGGTTAAGAAGCCGGCCGCCGTTTCCTGTGTAGGCTCCCCGCGCATTTGGCGGTGCAAACGAACCATTATCAAACCTTCGATAATTGCGCAAATTACGGTTGTAAGAGATCCGCTGCGCTGAAACCATTGTTCAGTTGTGTTTTGGATAGTTGATATTTGATTTAATAGAGCAGATAGGAAGTCGGTGCCCGAGGCTATGGGCAAGAGTAAAGCAAGGATGAGCCAAGCTGGATAGCCAAAGAGAGCCTTCTTGGGTAATCCTTGGTTAAAGCCTTTACTCCGATGCATGGCGAACTCTCTGGTTATAACGATTAAGCTAAGGGGCGGGCTTTAGCCCGTCCCAGCGAACGAAGTGAGCGATTTGAGCGCATTGTTATACGCAAACCACACTATTTCTTACTTTTGTTTTTGTATAATTCACGGGCGGATACTCACAGTGGTTTTGGAAGTACCACCACAGCAACTGTCCCTCGGCCTGTAAAATGCTTTCCCCGAACGTTGAGAAGTTACATGCCGAAATGCTAATGGGGCCGTAGTTTTCGATTATGTGCGAAAATTTTAGGGAATTTGCTTCTGATGTTGCATGACGTTTTGCGTGAGGATGATATCGTTTATTGAAGCTAGATTTCGTTTGGCCGATATAAATTATGTTGCTTTCGCCTTTCAGGCGACTAACATTTTTCTCGCTGCGAAATAGGTAGACTATGTTCTTCGCTTTTCTTGCATGTTCCGAGTCGTATACCCTGCGAAAGCTTTCTTCAGATACACAAGTTATTTTCTCAGGGAAGCGGGTGAATAAATTTTCAATCGCGATATAAAAATTATTTTTGTCAATTGATGAGATGATTGTTTTGTTTGTCATTGTGGACTGGCGCTCTTCTTGATGTCTGCGAGAGTCTCTGCTTCACCGTCTTTAATCCACTCTATCGAGGCGAATGAGTCTTTAATTTTTACAATTCCGTCCCGAGAAAACTCTTGCTCATGACTGCTGCGATAGATGATTAAGCAGTCTAAGAGGCTTATCAGGAGATCTTTATAACCTGAGTTGTCTATCTTGTATTGGCTGGGTTTGTCGAAAAAAAATGTTGCAAAATCAAGCCGATTTTCTTTACCAAGTGCCCCAAAAAATATCTCGCCAGAAATTTCCATATCTGGAAGGCACTGACTGGTTAGCTGATTTAACCTCATACCCTCGAATTCTGGATCAAAAATTTCTTTCAAGATTGGCGACCTCTGCGAGGATTTGAATTTGTGTATAACGCTTCAATAACCGGCGCAGCTTTGCTGCGTCCGGCGCCGAAGGCGCGAAGTTGATTGGTTTGTTAGAGCAATTTTTCACAGTAGGCTCAGTATGTCTCCAACGACCAAGTATGTATAAACCACATATCGATCTGCCTCGTCCTTAGAAACGCCAGCATGCGAACCTTTCTGAGCAGCTTTGAATACACTATCTAACCTGTCGCCTACGAATCCCAAGTGGCTGCCAACAATCTCCTCAAACCGCTCGGAATTTGAATTTTCCTCGAGAAAGGCTATCAGTCGGTTTATGTAATTGTCAGGACCAAGCTTTATTGTGCGTTTTTTGCCACCGATATCTTTCTCAATATCTTCTCTCGGTGGATACAATGAGTCAGCCAAATCTTGGAGTATTCTTCGGCAACTATGAACCGCATTAGCCCAGTCTTCTGGATTTTCGGATTTCAAATTTTCATAGACTGCCACAAGTTTTTGGGCTGCAACCGGAACTCTTTCGCCAATCGCTCCATCCACACTCTCGCGAATTCTCGAAAAAATATCATCAGCAATTCCAGAAAATTTAAGCTCATGATGCCGCTTAAGGGTATACGAATAAATGAACGAACGCCGTGATGAAAGGCGGCGCTGAGCTCGAGCCGCGTTTGTGCGAATAGTGTCCCTCTCAAACTTATTTCCAACTGGATTCCAAACCATCTGGTTTGGATTCGCTGATGATACTGAAACGTCCGGATCGCGAGCTGCGGCCAGAGCGGAATCTGCAGACTTTACTTCCTGTTCCAATTCCTCAACCGAAGTTGTGTATATGTAGGTTTTTATTTCGCCTGTTTTTTCATTTTTTTGTTGCGACTCACGCCCAGCAATAACGGCTAAGCGATAAATATCCTGAGATACACCGTCTGGTGTTGAAGGATATCCACTGGCTTCTAACTCCATTATTTTCTGGTTATCAAAATCATTTAATAGCCGAGCCAGCCTTGATGCTTTCAACAAAATATTGGCTAATGGCATTTCACATAGCTCAATATTTCTTAGTATGTCTTCAGACAATGCCAATGCTTCTCTCAGCGCTTGCCTGGATGGAGGTATCTGCTCATTCATACTCTATTGCTCTAACGATTAAGCTAAGGGGCGGGATTTAGCCCGTCCCAGTGAGCGAAGCGAACGATTTGAACCACTTGTTAGGCCCCGCGCAATATGGAAAGGACGAATTCTTCTTTTGCATTAGTGTAAGCCTCCCGATCTGTGGAATGCATGGTGGCGATTTTTGTCTTCAGCTCTGCATATTTTGTTGCGTACTCGGAGTTAGATCGTAACGTATTTCTGAATTTTAGTCGTTCATGCCAGATTGTACTGCCATGGACGACAAGATGAAGATGATGCGTTCGATGCCCGCTTGCCCAACGCATGAACCACTTTCGATCTGACAATGACTCGTTGAACTCAGCAGAAGTGTTATAGCCCGATTCACACAATGGCAACGCAAGTTGTTCGGCAATTGATATGGACTCAACGCCAGCAATAATATCGATGATTGGCTTGGAAATAAGACCGGGAATCGCGGTGCTTCCAATGTGCTGAATGTCTATAAAGACATCTTGAAATAGAGACATGAGGCGTTCTCGCTCAGCTTCAAACACCTGTGGCCAAGATGAGTCATACGAGTGCAACTCTACGTTTTCGTTGATAGCAGCGAGAAGCGACTCTTCTTCGGTCATGTTTGTTTTTCTTCTAGGCCTAACGATTAAGCTAAGGGGCGGGCTTTAGCCCGTCCCAGCGAACGAAGTGAGCGATTTGAGTGCATTGTTAGGAATGCGCCTGACTAAATAGCTTTCGAGTTTACCTGTATTTCATTAAGTGATTTTGAAAAGCCCTTCGCAGAGAAAATTGCAGTAAAAGATTTATTGTGAGTGCTTACGTCTACAAAGCTTTTATTTTTAAACTCTGAAAATAAATATTTTCTGCCTTCTGTTGTGGCTGGAAAGAAATAGCGCCGCTCGCCTTCGCAATATTGAAGATACCTGACCAGAGTGCCATTTACATACAGAGGGTTGTGGGAGGTAATGGTGCTCTCTTTACCCTCGCAGTCTGAATCAAACATAAATATATAAACTTCAGGGTTTCCTGATTTCGAGTTGGCAAGTTGGGCGTGAAGCGTGCCGTTGACTGAATCTCTTACTAGGTGTTCTCCGTTTTTTGATAAGTACCACTCTTCGATTTCTGGTTCTGCGTACGAAACTGAAGCCATAAAGGTAGAGAGTGCAAAAGTAAGTTTAATTATATTGTGTTTAATCATGGTATCTCCTTTTGATTTTTACTGTGAGCAGCGAGCAGATTTGATTTTGATCTGGCTACAAATTTATTCCTAACGTTTGGTTAAGGGGCGGGCTTTAGCCCGTCCCAGTGAGCGAAGCGAGCGGTTTGAACCATTTGTTAGCTGCTTGACTCCGCTACGGATTTAATTGTTTCGGCTAAATCTAGGTAAGAAGACTTTATCGGTTCTAGGCTCAGAAGCCGAGAATGGCTAATGCTTTTCTGTGAGCCAAGTGCATTATTAAGTTTGGTTGTGTTTATGCAGTAGAAACCCCATTGATCCATGTTTAATGGATTTACTGTGGATTTTTCTTTGTGTTTGAGTACGCAAAATACATAAACGTGCGAGGGCCTGATTTTTATCTTTGATCTTGAATTTGACTCTGCATCCCAGCCATGGGCAGGGCGGACACTAAAGCTGATATTAGATAATTTTTTCTGACTCCATGATTGGAGGTAAGCAGCGGATTTAACCTCGATACGAATACCAGATTCTGTTTTGAGATCATATGCGTCCCATTCTGTGCGAACACCGGTATTGCAGCCTACTGTCGAGGCAACTATGTATTCTGCCAAAACTCCACGAAGTGAGTTGCTTATTAGATCAGATGATGACCATTGCCAGAATGACAATAAGTCAAGGGCTACGGACTTATCGTTAACAATTAATGGTTCTTCACCAGTTTTTCTTGATGCTTTTATGGCGTAGAGAGTTTTAGAGGTCATGATTAAGCAGCTAACTGTTGGCTAAGGGGCGGGCTTTAGCCCGTCCCAGTGAGCGAAGCGAACGATTTGAGCCAGTTGTTAGACGGCTCTCTAGAACGCACTCTTCCATTGCTCTGTATCAATAAACCATCGCTCTTCGTATATTTTTTCTTCTGCAAATTTGAAGAGCACGGCCAGTTGCGAATTTTCGATTTTGGCCGATTTCCACTCAACAATAGAAACGACTTCGCCATCACCTTCTATATTGCGCAATTTCGTGATCTGGAAACCTGGTGGAAGAATATTGCTGAGACCATCAAGCGCTGTCCGGAAGGGCTGGCACCCTTTTAGTACATTATCTTGTCCCGGCATAATGAATGTCATGTCGTCTATATAATCCTGAACAAGCGTATCGAAATTGCCTGCTCCGAGAGCATCCCATCCTCTTTGTACGATATTTGCTAATTTCATTTCCGCGATCTCCCTATTGGCTCGTTTCTTGGGGGTAACGGTAGACGTCTAACGTTTGGTTAAGGGGCGGGCTTTAGCCCGTCCCAGCGAGCGGAGCGAGCGATTTGAACCACTAGTTAGGCGGAATGCACTTGGGGTCAGTTACGTAGGCCCGACCCTGTAGGGGGGGGTACTGCTCTAGATTGTATTTCTAGTGAGTTTCTTGATTATTAATATTTCGACTACTGGGATATCTTCTTTTTTAATAGCGAGGATTCCAAGTTTTTGTGCCATTTCCTGGGCTTGCCTAGTTTGCTCTGTTTCGCAGATTAATAAGGCTAAGTCAGCCTCGTAATAAAGTTTCGCTGTGCTGATTTCTTGAATAGCAGAGGTGTCAATTTTGCCAGCCCAGTTCTTGCATTGTGCTACAACGTTAAAGCCCCTCTTTTGGGCAATAATATCTGCCCCCATATCTCCTGTTTTAGGGGTCTCCATCGCAGTCCAGCCACTCTCTCGAAAGAGGGTGAGACATTCAGTTTCGTAATCAAGTCCTTTTTTATGATTTGTTGGTTCTGGATCATGCTCAGTGGCCAAGAAGTTCTTGGTGTCAATATCCAAGTCACCTATGCAGGAGTCCACAACGTTATTTACCAAAAGGCTGAGGATAGAAAATCCAAGGTTGTCGTTAGAATCGATGTCATGGCTTGCGATTAATTTTGTAGAGTAATCAAACTTTTCTTTTTCCCATGCGGAAAAATCGACGAATCCGTATATATCCTTCTTCGTCAGCTGGCGGCGTCTTTCATATAAAATATGTTTCTGATTTAGGCAGTCATTTTTCAAGTCGCTGATGAGATTGTCTATTGGTGAGTATAGATCTGCTTCGAGCCAGCTATTGATTGTATACAGAAGCATACTCAGCGCATAAAACTCAGCAAATGGAGACTCCTTTGAATCAGATGTAGCGAAGTAGTACTTCAGAGTGTAGGCTAGCGACTCTGTAATTAAATATTTATTGTGCTTTGTTTCTAGATTATTGGCCAGAAGAGTGAAGGTTCCTTCAAGCCCGTCAAGTGTTGTGGCAATATCTTGTGTTGTGTCGTTCGTATAAAACAAAAAACCATCGTTGTCGTTTGCTGGAAAGTAAGATAAGCAGGAGTCGACTAAGGTGTTTATACTTCTGTCATTGAATATAGTTTTTATGTTTTCAATAAAAACAGTGATTTGCTGTTTGATTATGTCGTGCTGTTTGATTTTTTCATTTAATTCATTATTCATGGTTCTTTGGTCTTATATTTTTGGTTGATGGGTTATTCTCTAGTAACCATTTATTCTTTTGCGATCGCGTTCTCAATTTGTAGTTGATTCCTCATTAGATAGTGCAGATATTGCCGCCTAACGTTTGGTTAAGGGGCCGGCTTCGCCGGTCCCAGTGAGCGCAGCGAACGATTTGAACCATTTGTTAGGCGTTTCCGTCGCTTGGGGATGTAAACCACGCGATGATTCCAGAGCTTAGTAAAACTGGGCCGGCAATATATGTGACATAGACGCCGATATACGAAACTGTCATCCATATAAGGATGTAGATCACGAGAGTGAACCAGAAAATCACAGATGCCTTATTATGAATCCAGCTTTTCATTTTGCGATAAACCCCTTTCCATCAGGAGATCTTGTTATTGATTTTCCTGGGTTGCGTTTAGCCCAATCCAATGCCTCACTGAAGTCGTCAAAATAAGACGATGCGTTCTGCCTGGGATTATGAGTATTTTGGGATAGTTCTGTTTGGCTCTCACTGAACACCATAAGCTTTGCGCAAGGTAAAAACGTTCCTTTTTCACCCGCCTTGATAACTCTCCCGCTTGCATTCCACTCTTTAAGAGTCAAATAGCCGATTGCACGAAGCTCGTGCTCCCAATCATCGTTCCAGCATGGTGAATCCCAAGGAGCAAAGTCCGCTGACATCCCCGCAGCACCAAATGTATCTTCCCAGTCACCCATTCTGTCCCCCAGAAACGCCTAACGTTTGGTTAAAGGGCGGGCTTTAGCCCGTCCCAGCGAGCGCAGCGAGCGATTTGAACCAATTGTTAGACGCTCGGATGTACGCATAATCTAAAGCACCGCTTTCCCGCTTGTAACGCATTGCGCGATGAGCCTGGCGCAACGCAGTAAATTTAATGTTTCGATGAAACTGAAAAACCGCAATTTAAACGTGCCTCGATAGTGGCGGCGGACGATCAGTAAACGCAAATTTTGAACCGCTGTAAACCCGAAAGCAGTGGAGCGATGTTGCGGATGTACGCGGTGCAAAAAACCATTAAGCAGAATGCGGTTAGCTAACGCCTTGCTCACCGGCAAATTTGGAGCGCAGCGGAAAATTTGTCCGAGTGCAGCAACTTGTTAGGCATAATGCTTGAGCGCCTTTCGTGTAAGTGTGAAAGTAAAGTCGCTCTTTTGGTTAAGCCAACCTTGGTTTACCAGAGCTTTGCAAAGCGAAAGCTCTGAATCAGATATTGGTAGATAGCTTTTTTTAGCTTTGGATTTTAAGATCTTTTCTAGCATTGCAAACTCATCATCCGAAATAGCCAAGATATTTTCTGGATCAGTCCTGTTGCTGAATATTCGTATAAATATTGATTTCACTTTATCCCAGAAAAACCACAATGCAGATAAGCCACCCAAAAGAGTGGCTATTGTTATTATCACTTCCATCATTTACTCAGGCTTGGTGGGTTCCTTGGCTACGGGTTGACGGTGGAACTCTAGAAAAAGGGTTAGTGGTATCAGCCACGGTGCAATAAAAATCCACCCGATGATAGGTATAGCCGATAATAAAACCACGGTTATTCTGAGTATATTTACTTGTCTGTTGGTTTTTGAGTTATACCAAGCAGCTAAATTTCTTAACATAAATGCGCCATTTTGTTGATTGCCTAACAGTGATTAGATGGAATTCTTCGTTAATCCGATGCTAGTGGATTCCGCATAAGCACGCACCAATTTGAATCTGTGAAACTGAAAATCCCTACAGATCAACATGTTACGCCAGTGCATCAGGTGTTTTCCCGTATTCGCTTGACTTCCGCATTCTGCGCTACCATTACTACTGTATAAAAATACAGCAACAGGAGCCGACATGGACAGTTCAGCCTCCAAGCCCCGTCTGCGTGAGCAGGTCAGAGCGGTGATGCGAGTGCATCACTACAGCATCCGCACCGAGAAGACCTATTGGTACTGGATTCGCTACTTTATCCGCTTCCATCAGTTGCGCCATCCGCTGGAATTGGGCGCAGCAGAGGTCAATGCCTTTCTCACTTGGCTGGCAGTGGAACGCAAGGTGGCAGCCGCGACCCAGAACCTGGCGCTCAATGCTCTGGTGTTTCTCTACGCTAAGGTGCTGCAACAGCCACTGGGCCAGGTCGGCGAGGTCGTGCGGGCCAAGCGCTCTGCGCGCATTCCCTGCGTACTGACACATGCCGAGGCGACGGCGCTCATCGGCCTGCTGGGTCAGCCTTACCAGTTGTTGGCCTCACTCATGTATGGCGCCGGCTTGCGGGTGGTGGAAGCGGCGCGTCTGCGCATCAAAGATGTGGATTTCGACCGGCAGGTGATCACCGTGCACGATGGCAAGGGCGCCAAGGATCGCACCACGTTGCTGCCGGCCTCGCTAATAACTCCACTGCTGGAGCGCAGGCAGCGCATGTTCGCGGCCTGGAAGCAGCAGGACAGTTTCTATCAGGCCGCCGTTAGCCTGCCCTTTGCGCTGCGCCGCAAATACCCGAATGCGGCTCGCTCGTTCGAGTGGCAATGGCTGTTTCCCTCCACCGGACTGTGCATGGATGAAGATGGCACTGTCGTGCGCCATCACATCCATGTCAGCTCCATTCAGAAGGCGGTCAAACAGGCGGTGCGACGCTCCAGCATTCATAAGCCGGCCGGCTGCCACACCTTGCGCCATAGTTTTGCCACCGAGCTGTTGCGCCGCGGCAGCGATATCCGCACGGTGCAGACCTTGCTGGGCCATGCCGATGTGCGCACCACCCAGATCTATACCCATGTACTGGGCCAGGGGTTTGCCGGGGTGCAGAGCCCTTTGGGTTAGCTGTGACTCGGGCACGCTACCGCCGCCCCTGCGCACAACGGGGCTGGCGACTGCATGACAAAAAGACAGGGAGTGACGGCGGTCCTGGCCGGATGGGCGGGGTTGGCTGGCATTCCCTTGGTTTGGCCGAGCATAGTGCAGTGTGTCGCCCGAGCCAAGCCAGGGCGCCTGCGGCCTGGCAACGCATAGCTGTTGCCGTGGCAGGGTTGAGATATTCCGCCCATCACTCGGGCGGGCGCCCCGGCCAGGTCAGGGCCTCGATGAAGCTGTTGCCCCAGTTGCGGATGTGGTTGGTCTCCAGCACGGCGTACATCTCCCGGTGGCGCGCGCGGCGTTCCTCCAGCGGCATGTCCAGGGCGCGGTGGATTGCGTCGGCCATGGCATCGCGGTCGTGGGGGTTGACGAGCAGCGCCGCGTCCAGTTCGGCGGCGGCGCCGGCGAACTGCGAGAGGATCAGCACGCCCGGGTCGGCCGGGTCCTGGGCGGCGACGAACTCCTTGGCTACCAGGTTCATGCCGTCGCGCAGGGGCGTGACCAGACCGATGCGCGCCATGCGCATGATGGTGGCGACTTCCTCGCGCCTGTGGTTGCGGCTGACGTAGCGCAGCGGCACCCAGCTGGCGGCGCCGAAGCGGCCGTTGATGTGCCCCACCTTGGCGCTGACGGCGGCATCGATTTCGATGTACTCGGGGATGTCCTGGCGGCTGCCGGGGGCGATCTGCAGGTAGCTGAGGTGGCCGTGCCAGGCGGGGTATTTCTCGAGGAAGCGCTCGTAGCCGTCGAGCCGGTTGACGATGCCCTTGGAGTAGTCGAGGCGGTCGACGCCGACCATCAGGGTCCGCCCGGAGAGGCTTTCGTCGAGTTCCTCGGCGAAGGTGCTGTGCGTCGCGGCCTCGGCCAGGCGGCGAAACCCCGCGCTATCGATACCCACCGGGAACACGCCGACGCGAAAGTGCTGCTGGCCCAGGTGGTAGTGGCGCCCGTCGCGGGTGGTCGCGCCGGTCACGCTGGTCAGGTAACGGGCGAAGTTGCCGGCGTCGTTGTCGGTCTGGAAGCCGATCAGGTTGTATTCGGTGAGCGCGCCGACCACTTCGGCGTGATGGGGCAGGGCGGTCAGCAGGTCGGGCGGGGGCATGGGGATGTGCAGGAAGAAGCCGATGCGGTTGGCATGGCCGCGTGCGCGCAGGGCCAGCGCCAGCGGCATCAGGTGATAGTCATGCACCCAGAGGATGTCATCCGCTTCGAGCAGCGGGCTGAGGCGCTCGGCGAAGAACGCGTTGACCCGCCGGTAGCCGTCGAGATCGGTCTCGCAGAACTCCGCGAGATCGACCCGGTAGTGCAGGATCGGCCACAGCACGCGGTTGGCGAAGCCGTTGTAGTACTCCCGGAAGTCTTGCGGGCGCACGTCGGTGAGTACGTACGTCATGTGCCCGCACTCGAGCGTCGTGGGCGGCGGCGGGTCGTCGGCGACTTGCCCGCTCCAGCCGAACCAGAGCCCGTCGCGGCCCTGCAGGGTGGCCTCCACCGCCACCGCGAGGCCACCCGGCGCCGGGCGCCCCTGTTCGTCGGGCAAGGCAACCCGGTTGGAGATCACCACGAGCCGCGACATAGGCCTTCCTCCCAACTGATGGACAGGCGCATGGCGGTGTTGACCAGCCCGGCCATCGAGTAGGTCTGCGGAATGTTGCCCCACATCTCGCCGGTATGCGGGTGCAGATCCTCGGCGAGCAGGCCGTAGGTGTTGCGTGCGGCGACCAGCTCGGCGTAGCGCGCGCGGGCCTCGTCGCGCCGGCCGATCGCCGCCAGGGCGTCCAGGTACCAGAACTTGACCACCAGGAACGCGGTTTCGGGCAGGCCGAAATCGTCGGCCGTGGCGTAGCGCAGCAGGTGGCCGTTGACGTTGAGTTCGCGGCCCACGCAGTCCACGGTGGCGATGAAGCGCGGGTCCTGGGCGTCGATGATGCCCAGTTCGTGCATCAGCAGCACGCTGGCGTCGAGGTCGTCGTGGCCGAAGCTGCCGGTGAAGGCCTGGCGCCGCTCGCTCCAGGCGTCGCGCAGGATGCGTTGGCGCAGGCGCTGTGCTTCCGCGCGCCAGGTCGCTGCCGCGGGCGCCAGGCCGAGGCGTGCGGCGATGCGTCCGACCCGGTCGCAGGCGACCCAGCAGAGCAGGGCCGAATGGGTGTGCACGCGCTGGCGACCGCGATATTCCCAGATGCCGGCATCGGGTTCGAAGGCGAAGCAGGCCGCCCGCGAGGCGAGCGACTCGAGCAGGCGCAGCATGGCCTCATCGCCCGGATTGGGCAGGCGCTCGTCGACGAAGCTCTGCGCCACGGCCAGCACCACGGAGCCGAAGACGTCGTGCTGGATCTGCTCGGCGGCCTGGTTGCCGACCCGCACCGGGCCGTGGCCGAGGAAGCCGGCCAGGTCGGGCTCGACTCGCTCTGTGAGGTCGAGGTCGGGGACTATGCCGTACAGCGGTTTGAGCTCGGCACCGCCGGCCGCCACCGTGGTGATGAAATCGACGTAGCGCTCCATGGTCTTGGTCGCGCCGAGGCGGTTGAGCGCCAGGATCACGAAATAGGCGTCACGCAGCCAGCAGTAGCGGTAATCCCAGTTGCGTTGCGAGCCGGGGGCTTCGGGGATCGAGGTGGTCACCGCGGCGATGATCGCGCCGGTCTCCTCGAAGCTGCACAGCTTGAGGGTGATCGCGGCGCGGATCACCACCTGCTGCCATTCGAAGGGGATCGCCAGCGCGCGCACCCATTCGTGCCAGCAGGCGTTGGTGCGCTTGAGGAAGCTCTTGACCACCTCTTGCGGGGCATCGTCGAGCGGCTCGTCGACGCCCATCACCAGGCTGATCGGGCGGGTCAGGGCGAACGGGGTCTCGCCGAGGATGTAGGACAGCGGTGCATCGGTGGTCAGGCGGATGGGGTCGGCGCCACCCAGGTAGCGGATGTGGCTGGAGCCGGCGGCGGCCTGGCAGGGTTTGCCGTAGCCATGGGTCGGGCGCATGCGCAGGGTTATGCGCGGCAGCCCCTGCAGCGGCTCGATCAGGCGGCACAGCTGGGCCGGGCGGAAGTGGCGGCCGTACTGGAGAAAGCGCGGGGCGAAGTCGGTGATACGCACGGCGTTGCCGGCCGCGTCCTCGAGGGTGGTGCTGATGATCGCGGTGTTGCGCAGGTAGGTCGAGCGGCTGCTGCTCAGGCCGTCGAGCAGGCAATCGCAGAAGCCCTTCTCCTGGTCGCCGGCGAGCAGGCGCGAGAAGGCCGGATCGCCGTCGAAGTTCGGGTAGCACCACCAGACCAGGCGGCCCAGGGTATTGACCAGCGCGGCGACGCGGCAATTGCCGATCAGGCCGAGTTCCAGCGCACCCTGGTGTTTGTTGGTCATCGCGCTATCCCCCTGCCGCACGGATGAGGGCGGCCCGTACCTCTGCCGGATCGGCGAAGACGGCGCTGGCGCCGGGCAACAGGCGCCCGACCGACAGGGCCAGCCCGCCCAGCCCAGGCATCAGGGCCAGGGCGGGCCCATCGGTGAGGTCGTCGCCGATGAACAGCGGCCGCCGTCCGGCGAAGGGCGCCACTTCGAGGAAGCGCCGGATCGCCTGGGCCTTGTCGCTGCCATGGGCGATGACCTCGAACACCATCTTGCCGGGCAGCAGGCGCAGCCCTGCGTTCTCGGGTTCGCCGAGCAAGGCGTGCAGGGCCGCGGCCAGCGCCGGGCCGGAAGCTGGCGCGGTGCGGTAATGCAGGGCGAAGCTGCTGCCCTTGTCCTCGCTGAGGATGCCGGCCTGGGCACGCGCCAGGGCCTGCAGCCGCTCACGCACGGGCGCGGCCAGCGCCGCCGCCTCATGCTGCAGCGGCTTGTCGGCATGCACGCGCCACTGCGCGCCGTGGACGCCGCAGGCGGGCAGCCGCAACGGCGCGAAGAGTCGGTCGAGATCGTCGAGCGGGCGGCCGCTGACCAGCGCCAGTGCGCCATCGAGGCGTCGATGCAGGGATGCCAGGGCCGCGCACAGCGCGCGCGGCACGCAGACCGCAGTGGGGGATTCGGCGATATCCAGAAGGGTGCCGTCGACATCGAGAAACAACGCGCCTGCCTGCTTGCGGTCGCTCAGCCAGGCGTCGAGCCGGGCACTGGCCGAAGCCTCGCCATGCGAGGCACTGGCCACGCCGGCTGGTCCTTGAACCATCGGACGAGACATGGGCCACTCTCCACATTGCCACCCCGTCGCGGCAGCGCATCGGCGGCAGCGAACGAGAGGAAGGGAGAACCAAGAATAGCACCGCATACCAGGGCTATCGACCCGAGGACGGGCATGGCACCTACTCGGACCGGGTAGGGTGCGCGGGGCCGCCTAGGCCGTGCGCACCGCTGGCGAAGATGCCTGGTGCGCGCGGCGCACCCTACTTGTCATGGCTGCGAATCCGCCAGGGGCCGCCTTCTCGGCCAGCCTTCAGCGGAGTGTTTCAGGCTAACGCGGATCGTCCATGTGCCCATGTGCCCATGTGCCCGGTGGGGTAGGGTGCGCCGTGCGCACCGCTGGTGGCGGATGAGCCTATGCGCCCTGAGCGGATTCCTCTCGGCAGCCGCCGAGCAACCGATCAGTCATCGTCATCGCACTTGACCTCTTTCTTGAACTCGTCGTATTTGGCTTCGATCTTGACCCTGCAGCCGCGCTCCCGGTATTCGTCCTTCCACTCGCCACGCGGCCAGTGGGCGCCGCGGCCGTGCGGGCATTTGATCTCTTCCTTGTAGTCGCCGTCGTCGAACTCGCGCTTGACCCGGCACGGGCCGTCCCGGAACTCCTCCTCCCACTCGTCGTCATCGTGGCGATGGTCGGCCGCCGCCGGGCTCAGCCAGGCGGTGGCCATCGCGCCCAGTAGCCACAGAGCCAGCATGGGTTTCACGCTCATCTCACCACCTCCGCAACAGAAGACAGCGGCTGGGCATTGCGCTTGATCGCTTGCCTACCTGGCGATACGACAACGCGCGCTGGCTATTTATCCGCGTAGCCGGCGGCAATCGGCAGACGCTGCATGGCTCGCTGGGAGGCTTGCCGGTCAGGGGCGACGCCGGCCGCTGTTGGTTCCGTGGTCGCGAAGCGAGGCGGAACCGAGCAGATCGTGCCGGGTCGATGAGCGTTTCGTGGAAAGCCGCGCCGCGTGTCCCGGCCAGGGTTATCCCGGCGGGCTGCGTCACTCGAGCCCGTAGCCGGCCAGTTCCTGCGCCGAGAGCACGCGCATCCGGTGCGGGGCGATGCGCTGCATCTCGTCCGCCAGGCGGGTGGGGATGTTCATTTCGCGCAAATAGGCGGCCGGGTCGTAGCGCTGCCCCTGGTGAGCGGCCTGCGCCTGGGCCGAATCGCCGCTGGGAAAGTAGGGGCGGTGCAGGCCGACATGGCCGCTGACGGTCTTTTTATGGCCGGCGGCCAGCAGGTAGATGCAGCTGCCCTGACAGACGCCGTCAGTAGGCACCAGAACGTCGAAGCCCGTCTCGCGCAGCAGGCGGCCAATGCGCATGGCTTCCGGAGCGCTGCCGCCGATGCTGTTCAGCAGCACTACTTTGCGGGCGAATTTGCCCGGGTTGGCGCGCAAACCCTTGAGCAGGGCTTCGTAGTCGCCCGGGGCGATGTCCTCGGAAATCCGCGCGGCCAGCACCGGGCCGAGGCGCTGCTGCTGGGCGGCTTCGACCTCGACCCTGGCCTGACTGGCCGCCGGGCAGAGTACGGCGAGGCAGAGCAGGCTGATCGGGAGAAGGGGAGTACGCATGGAGCGGCTGGGTCCTGGAGGGCGGCGGTGCGCAGACGATACCCGCTGCGGCGGATCTGCGCACCTCGAGCCGCTCAGTCGCGCTGGGGGATGGCCAGCCCGCGGATCACCGCCGGGCGCGAGAGGAAGGCGTCCAGTGCGCGGCTGACGTGGGTGAAGCGCTCGATCTGCACCAGTTCGCCGGCCTCGTAGAAGCCGATCAGGTTGCGCACCCAGGGGAAGGTGGCGATGTCGGCGATGCTGTAGGCGTCGCCCATGATCCAGCGGCGGCCGTCCAGGCGTCGGTCGAGCACGCCGAGCAGGCGCTTGGCTTCCTCGACGTAGCGCTCGCGCGGGCGCTTGTCCTCGTAGTCCTTGCCGGCGAATTTGTGGAAGAAGCCGACCTGGCCGAACATCGGCCCGACTCCGCCCATCTGCCACATCAGCCACTGGATGGTTTCATAGCGGCCGGCGGCGTCCTGCGCGATCAACTGGCCGCTCTTGTCGGCCAGATAGAGCAGGATGGCGCCGGACTCGAACAGCGCCAGCGGCTCACCGTCCGGGCCGTTGGGGTCGAGGATGGCGGGGATCTTGTTGTTCGGGTTGAGCGAGAGGAACTCGGGCGACAGTTGCTCGTTGCGCTCGAAACTGACCAGGTGCGGCTCGTAGGCCAGGCCGGTTTCTTCCAGCATGATCGACACCTTGACCCCGTTGGGCGTCGGCAACGAATACAGCTGCAGGCGCTCGGGGTGCTGGGCGGGCCATTTGCGGGTGATGGGGTAGGCGGAGAGGTCGGTCATAGCGCTTCCAGTCATCATGCGGTGGGAAAAGGCCGGGCCAGGTGCAGCGTGACGCGGCTCGGGGGAATCAAACCACTATCGGCCCCTTCGTGAAAATCGATAGTTGCAGTAATGGGCATCAACCGGGTTGATGGAGCGTGGGCCATGGTTTCCTGCGACGCGGGCAAAGCGGTATGGTGCGCACTTCGACCCACCGCAACGGAGAACCCCGATGAGCCTGCATGGCGATTACGACCCGCAGAACATCTTTGCCCAGATCATTCGCGGCGAGGCCCCCTGCTACAAGCTGTACGAGGACGACGATGTGCTGGCCTTCCTCGATCTGTTTCCCCAGGCCCATGGCCATACCCTGGTGATCCCCAAGCGGGTGGCGGCGCGCAATATCCTGGAGATAGACGCGCAGAGCCTGGCCAAGCTGATGGCCGTGACCCAGCAACTGACCCGGGTGCTGGTCGCCGAGCTGCAGCCGGACGGCGTACAGGTCGCCCAGTTCAACGGTGCCCCGGCCGGGCAGACGGTGTTCCACCTGCATATGCACATCATCCCGCGGGTTGCCGGCCAGGACCTGGGCATCCACGCCGCCAACCGCGCCGATCCGGCGGAGCTTGCGCAACTGCAGGCGCGCCTGGTCAAGCGTCTGGCTGGCTGAGCCGGCGCCGCCTTCAGTCGAGCCCGTAGCGCCGCAGCAACAGCTGCCACTCGGGGTTGGCCTGCAGCGAGGCGGTGGCCCGGGTCACGAACTCGGCCACCTGCGGATCCAGGTCCGGTTGCAGCAGCAGGTGACGACTGAAGCCGTTCAGCGGCCTGGCGGAGAAGTGCAGGCGCTGGTTCAAGCCCAGCCGCCGGCTATAGAAGAGCGCGCTAGTGCGCGGGATGAGGATCAGGTCGAGGCGTTTGCTCAGCAGCTTGTTGAGGTTCTGCTCGCCCTGGAGTACGTCCTTGCGCTGGATCAGCCCGCGCTCGATATCCGCCTCGATAGGCTGGTACCTGTGGCCGAGCACCCCGCCGAGGGTGCGGCCATGCAGGGAGGCGGGGCCGTCGTAGTCGAACGGTTGCTCCGCCCGCGAGAGGAGCTCCTGCTGGTCTTGCAGCAGGGCGGGCGTCCAGGTGGATCGAGCGCAATGGGCAGCGTCGAGAAATACCGGGTTGACCCACAGCAACAGCTCGACCTGGCGCCGTTGCAGGCTCAGGTCCAGGCGTTTGCGCGGCTGATAGACCAGCTTGAAGTGGAAGCGGCCGCGGTTGTCCGCATGCTGGTTGAACAGTTCGAGCAGGTCGTAGGACAGCCCTTGCCGGCTGTCGCGGTCGAGGATGAACGGCGGTATCAGGTGATAGGTCCAGGCGAGTACCTCGCGTTGGGCATAGCCGGTCAGCGGTAGCAGGTACAACAGCAGAAGCAGGAGACCCTTGCGCATGATACGGCTCGCCACAAGCAGGTTTGAGTGGACTATAGAGCCCTTTGCCTTGGCGGGAGATGACGTCCCACACCGAACTTGACTCAGGACAAGCCATACGTCGGCGCGGCGGATGATGGAACCGGTGCCACACTTGGCGGCATGAACCGGTGCTTGGTGGGTGAGTCCGCGCGCATTGACACCAGTGGCGTGTCACCGATCATTTGTCGTGGACACCGTTAGCCATCGCGTTGTAGGAGCCGGCCATGCCGGCGATTCGCACGCATGGCGTGCTCCTACAGGTTGGCGACATTTGAACCCTGTCGTGACACCAGATGCCGGACCCGTTTGCCCGAGGCCCGGGCTCCGGCCGGGCGAAGGAGGGGGCGGACGTCGGCGTCCGCCCCGGCACCCGGCCGTTTCAGCCGGGCAACTGGCGTAGCAGGGCGAAGGCGTTCTGCAGGCGGCCCTCGCTGACCACGAAGCCACGCAACTGCGCCTGCGCATCGAAGGCCTGGGCCAGCATGCCCTGGTCGTCGAAGCTGAGCTGCCAGTCGAGGTGCTCGCCGCTGGTCTCGCCGGCCAGTTGCAGCGGCAGGCGCGGGGTCTTCACCCGGATCAGCATGGGCGGCAGCTGCAACACCTGCGGCTGGCCGAGCAGGGTCTTGGCCAGGGCGCTGGCCGCCAACTGGGTCGGCTGCAGGAACGGCAGCACGCGGCCGTCGATCTCGGCGCAGTCGCCCAGGGCGTAGATGTGCTCGGCGCTGGTCTGCAGGTGGCGGTCGACCTGGATGCCGCGGCCCACGGCGAGCCCGGTGCGGCGCGCCAGGTCGACGCCGGGGCGCAGGCCGATGGCGGCGATCGCGCTGTCGCAGTCGACCCATTGGCCATCGTCCAGGTAGGCACGAATGCCGTCGCCGCTCCGCTCCAGGCGCTGCAGGCCGCTACCCAGGCGCAGTTGCGCGCCACTGGCGACCAGGCAGGCCTGCAGGCGGGCGCTGACCGCCGCCGGCATCAATGACGCCAGCACGCTGCTGGCCTGGTCGACCAGCACCACCTGCTTGCCGCTGCTGAGCAGGTCCATCGCCAGCTCGCTGCCGATCAGCCCGGCGCCCAGCACCAGCACCCGGCGCGCATCGCGCAGCTGCGCCTCGGCCGCCTGGTATTCGCCCTGGCTGTTGAGCGTCAGCAGCAGCTCGTGGCCCGGCACCGGCGGCACCAGGGCACTGGCTCCGGTGGCCAGCACCAGTTGGGCGTAGGCGTGGCTGGCGTCGGCGGTATGCACGCGGCGCGCCTGCGGGTCGATCGACTCGACCCGGGTGAAGGGCTGCATGACGACCTGGTACTGTTCGGCGAAGCGCGCGGCGCTCAGGCGGGTCAGCTCGGCGCTGCTGCGGCCCTGGCTGAACACATGGCTGATGTCCGGCTTGTTGTACTCGTCGCCGCTGTCGGCGGTGAGCATGCGGATGGGCACCTCCACGTCCAGTTTGCGCAGGCTCTTGACCAGTTGGCAGGCGGCGAACCCCGAGCCGATGATGAGGATTTCGCGGCTCATGCTGCCTTCTCCCGCAGTACGTCGAAGACATCCTTGCCCAGGCTGCATTCGGGGCAGAGGAAGTTGTCCGGCACCTCGCTCCAGGGCGTGCCGGCGGCGACGCCCTGCAGCGGTTCGCCGAGTTCGGGTTGGTAGACCCACTGGCAGACGCTGCACTGCATGGCCGGGCCGACATCCCCCGCCGGGGCGACCGGTGTCTGGGCGGCGGGTTTGGCCGCTGCCGGAGCAGCGACTCGGCTGGATCCCGGCGGCGTGGCCAGGGCCCATTCGCGCGCCAGTTGCCGGCCATGGGCGCGGCAGGCCTCCAGGGCGCTGCCGTCGGGGCGCCATTTGCTCTTGAGCGACAGCGAGGTGGTGAAGCCGGCGTCCATCAGGCGGGTCTGGATGCGGTCCACGGCGCCGCCGTTCCAGCCGTAGCTGCCGAAGGCGGCGGCCTTCTTGTTGCGAAAGCGCAGGCCGGTGATCTCCTCCAGCATGCCGGCGATCTTCGGCATCATCACGTTGTTCATGGTCGAGGAGCCGACCAGGATGGCCTTGGAACGGAACACCTGGGTGAGGATCTCGTTCTTGTCGTGGCGGGCGACGTTGAAGATCTTCACCGCCACGCTCGGGTCGGCCTCGTGGATGCCCTGGGCCAGGGCGTCGGCCATCATCCGGGTGTTGTTCGACATGCTGTCGTAGAACAGGGTGATGCGGTTTTCCTGGTAGTGGTCGGCCCACTCCAGGTACTTGCCGACGATCTGCGCCGGGTCGGTGCGCCAGACCACGCCGTGGGCGGTGGCGATCATCGACAGCGGCAGGTTGAAGCCGAGCACCTCGTTGATCTTGGCGGTGACCAGCGGGCTGAACGGGGTGAGGATGTTGGCGAAGTAACGCAGGCACTGCTCCATCAGCTCCTGCTGGTCGACTTCGTCGTTGAACAGGTGCTCGTCGCAGTAGTGCTGGCCGAAGGCATCGTTGCTGAACAGCACGGCGTCGCCGCTGAGGTAGGTCATCATGCTGTCGGGCCAGTGCAGCATCGGCGTCTCGATGAACACCAGCTGCTTGCCGTTGCCGATGTCCAGGCTGTCGCCGGTCTTCACCGGGATGAAGTTCCACAGCGGCTGGTGATGGTGGCCGGTGATCGAGTCGATGGCGTTGGCGGTGCAGTAGATCGGCGTGCCGGGGATGCGCGCCATCAGCTCGGACAGGGCGCCGGCATGGTCCTCTTCGGCATGGTTGATGACGATGTAGTCGATGCTCGCCAGGTCGATCTGGCTGGCCAGGTTGAGGATGAACTCGCGGCTGAAGCGATGGTCGACGGTGTCGATCAGCACGGTCTTCTCCTCGCGGATCAGATAGCTGTTGTAGCTGGTGCCCTTGAGGGTCTTGTATTCGGTGCCGTGAAAGTCACGAACCTCCCAATCGCGCTGACCGACCCAGTGGATGTTTTCTTTGAGCAGAATAGTCATACAAATGCGTACCTTGCAGAGGTGGATAGATAAGCCTGCCCGTCTCTATTGCAGGTGTCGTGCCATTTACCAAGTCATTGAAATGCAAGGGTTTTGTAATCTGCAATTGTCTAATTGACAGGGTGCCTGTATTGTCAGTTCGACATATCTGAGTCATTAGGACAGAACATGTCACTTTCGATGGACAGCCTGGCGCGCATCGCCCTCGACCTGCAGTGGGGTATCTCCAATCAGGATCGTTTCCAGCAACTGATCAACAGCCTGCGCCAGCTGCTGTTGTGCGATGCCCTGGCCTTGCTGCGCTACGAGGGCCAGCTGTTCCGCCCGCTGGCGATCGATGGCCTGACCCCGGACGTGCTCGGTCGGCGCTTCCGTCTTGGCGAGCATCCGCGCCTGGAGGCCATCGCCCGTGCCGGCGACGTGGTGCGTTTCCCTGCCGACAGTCAGTTGCCCGATCCTTACGACAACCTGATCCTGCCCAGCCGCGAGCAGCTCAAGGTGCATGCCTGCATCGGCCTGCCGCTGTTCGCCAACCAGACCCTGATCGGCGCGCTGACCATCGACGGTTACGACCCTGCCCAGTTCGATCATTTCAACGACGAGGAGCTGCGCCTGATCGGCGCGCTGGCCTCGGCGGCGCTGAGCAATGCGCTGCTGGTCGAGCGCCTGGAGCAGCAGACGGTGGCGCCGATCGCCAACCCGCTGGCGAACAAGCCGGGCGCGGACGAGATCGTCGGCCTGTCGAGCGGCATGCTGCAGCTGAAGAAGGAAATCGGCGTGGTCGCCGGCTCCGACCTCAACGTGCTGATCATGGGCGAGACCGGGGTCGGCAAGGAGCTGGTGGCCAAGGCCATCCACCTGGCCTCGCCGCGCGCCGACCATCCGCTGGTCTACCTCAACTGCGCGGCGCTGCCCGAATCGGTGGCCGAGAGCGAGCTGTTCGGCCACGTCAAGGGCGCCTTCACCGGCGCCATCCACCACCGCGCCGGCAAGTTCGAGATGGCCGACCAGGGCACCCTGTTCCTCGACGAGATCGGCGAGCTGTCGCTGACCCTGCAGGCCAAGCTGCTGCGCGTGCTGCAGTACGGCGACCTGCAGCGCATCGGCGACGACCGCAGCCTCAAGGTCAACGTGCGCATCCTCGCCGCCACCAACCGCGACCTGAAGGGCGCGGTGTTGGCCGGGCAGTTCCGCGCCGATCTCTACCACCGCCTCAGCGTGTTCCCGATCACGGTGCCGGCGCTGCGCGAGCGGCAAGAGGACATCGCCCTGCTCAGCGGCTTCTTCTGCGAGCGTTGCCGCAGCCAGCTGGGCCTGGGCAGCCTGGCCCTGAGCAAGGCCGCGCTGGCGCTATTGCAGCGCTACCCCTGGCCGGGCAACGTGCGCGAGCTGGAGCACGCCATCCACCGCGCCGCGGTGCTGGCGCGGGCCGAGCAAGGCCTTGGCGAAGTGCTGCTCAAGCCGGCCTACTTCAGCCTGGAAGCCTCGGTCCAGGCGGACAGCCAGAACCCGCTGACACCCGCCAAGGCGGCCACCGCAGCGCTTGCTGTCGGTCTGCGCGATGCTACCGACGAGTTTCAGGGCCAACTGATCCGCCAGGCTCTGGAGAGCTTCGGCGGTAACTGGTCGGCCACTGCCCGTCACTTGCAGATCGACAGCGGCAACCTGCATCGCCTGGCCAAGCGCTTGGGGGTCAAGTAACAGCGCGGGCCCACCTTGGCTCGCTAAACGCTCCGTTGCGTTTAAAATGCGCCACACCGCCATGTGATAAAGCGCCCCATGAACCCAGATGCCATCGCCACCCTGCAGCAGCAGTTGCTCGCCGCATTAAGCCCCGCTCCCGACGAGGCGCGCCGCCTGTTCCACGGCCGCGGGCGCCGCTGGTCGGGGCTCGAGCAGGTCACGGTCGACTGGCTGCAGGGCGTGCTGCTGGTGGCGCTGTTCCGCGAGCCGGGGCCGGCGGAGCTGGCCGCGCTGCAACACATGCTCATGACGCTGACCCGGTCGAGCGCCTGGCTGGACAGCCAGGCGCACAGCCTGTTGCTGCAGCACCGCTATCTGCCGGACAGTGCGACCCAGTGGCTGCTGGGCGAGGAGCGTGACGAGTGGCTGATCAGCGAGAACGGCCTGCGCTTCAAGCTGGATCTGGGCAAGAAGCAGAACACCGGCCTGTTTCTCGACATGCGCTACGGTCGCCGCTGGGTACAGGCCCAGGCGCGCGGCAAGCGGGTGCTCAATCTGTTCGCCTACACCTGCGGCTTCTCGGTGGCCGCCATCGCCGGTGGCGCCGAGCATGTAGTGAACCTGGACATGGCCAGGGCGGCTCTGAGCCGCGGGCGGGACAATCACCGCCTGAATGGACATGACCTGGGTCGGGTGAGCTTCCTCGGTCACGAGCTGTTCAAGTCCTGGGGCAAGGTGAAAAAGAGCGGTCCCTATGACCTGGTGATCATCGACCCGCCGTCTTTCCAGAAAGGCAGTTTCGTCCTGACCCAGGATTATCGGAAAGTCCTGCGCCGCCTGCCCGAGTTGCTCGGCGAGCAGGGCCTGGTCCTGGCCTGCATGAATGACCCGGACATCGGCCCCGACTTTCTACAGCAAAGCATGGCCCTCGAAGCGCCGGGCCTGCGCTTTGTCGAGCGCCTGGACAACCCGCCGGAGTTCGCCGACAGCCAGCCTGACAGCGGCTTGAAAGCCCTGGTCTTCGCCCGCCAGCCGGAGCGGTGGTGAAAAAGCGCTCGCCTACGGCGCTCGCTATTTTCCCGGGCGCCGCTGCCTCCTGTAGTCTGCAATCCTGACCCAAGGAGATTCCCATGCCCCCGATCGACCCCCAGCAGCGCCTGACCATTCTCGGCCATCCGGACGCCCGGGACTGCACCGTCTACCGGCCGGATGAAGATGATCCCGACGCCGAAGAACTGGACCTCGGCGATGCCAAAGTCCTGTTCACCGGCGCGTTCCAGGCACCTGCCGACTGGGACGAACTCGAGCGAGCCGACTTCTTCGGCGATGCCGCGCCCGAGGCGTTCGTCACCGCCTATATCGAGTGCGAGGCCAAGCCCGGTTCGGCCGGCTTCTTCGTGGCCGACATCGGCGACTATGTGGCGAGCATGGCTGGGCTGGGCGAGGTGGTGATGTTCTATGTACATGACTACGACGAGGGCCAGCAGGGCAGGCACTACACCCTCATTCGCGATGATGAGCCGCTGGCGTGAGGTGGCCCGACAGCCACCGAGAGGCTGGGAAAACCACGCTCGCCCCGCCGGCCATGGACGATGGGGCTGGGCGCGATGCCGGTCGCAGCCTGGCAACATTACGCTTGCTGGGTGGCGAGGCTGTTGTGGCCGTATATCCGGTTGCGGCCGCCTTGTTTGGCCAGGTACATGCGCCGGTCGGCCAGCTCCAGTAGCTCGTGGCAGCTTGGCGCCTGGTCATGGCGGCGCTCGGCCAGGCCGATGCTGGCGGTCAGCGGGCTGCCGTCCGGGCGGTTGCCCAGGCCGTGCTGCATCAGGCGCTGCAGGGCCTGGTCGGCCTGGGCCATGTCGGTGTTGGGCATGATCAGGAGGAACTCTTCGCCACCCCAGCGCAGCAGGCTGTCGGCGTCGCGCAGGTTGTTCTGCAGGTGGGTGGCGAAAGCGCAGAGGATGCGGTCGCCGGCATCATGGCCGAAGTTGTCGTTGATCGCCTTGAAGTGATCGAGGTCGATGAAGGCCAGGCTCAGGTAGCTGTCGTTGCGCTGCGCGCCGCCCCAGTGCAGGTCGAGGATCTCCTCGCCGCTGCCGCGCGAGAGCATGCCGGTCAGCGGGTCGTGAATGGCCTGGCGCAGTAGGGCGATCATGAACGCCAGCTGGCTCATGCTGGCCAGGGCGGTGACTCCGGCAATCAGGATCAGCAGCCAGAAGCCGCCGGCGAAGGAGGGCCAGTTGAGGGTCGACCAGCCCAGATAACCAGCCAGGCCCTGAGCCAGCAGCAACAGGCTGGCCAGGGTCAGGTTCTCCTTCAGGGTGAGGGGGAAGATGGACAGCCCGGCCATCAGCACGAAGGGCAGGAAGGCATAACCAGTGGCCGCCGCCGCGGAAAATTCGGTGAGCTGATGGCTGCCGAGCAGGGTGTGCGAGGCTACGTAGAACAGCGTGGGTATGGCGAACAGCAGGGTGATGGCGCGGTAGGCTTCGAACAGGTTGCCGCTGGGGCGATAGAACAGCAGCAGGCAGACGAAGGCGCCGCTGGCCAGGACGCGGAACAGTGCCAGCCCGGCCCACAGGCTGAAGTCGAAAATCATGATGTCGATCACTGCCCACAAGGGGGTGAGCACGGCAAACAGGAAGGCGAACAACCGCACGCGGTTTACGATCATGGTTGCCCGACGTTGGTCGAGCAGCGGTGAGTGCCGGCGCGGCGTGAGCAGTTGCGGCAGTTCGCTGGGGCGCAGTTCTCCGGGCAGCAGGGTCGCCAGGCAGCGGATCAGAGATTCCAGTGCGGATGTCATGATTGTTCTCGTATCAAACTCTCGGGCTGCGTCCTGCAGCCGGCAGAGTGCCAGTATCACGCTATCGGCTGCGGGAAATCCTGACGCGGATCATTAACTTGAGCAGCGGCTCGGCTTTATTCCGGGGCCGCCATGCATAGGCGCACTGACTCGCTGCGACCTTCTGTCCCAGCCCGGGACGCACCGCCTTTGCGCTAGCATGCCGCCGTTCGTCATGTTTCCCGGTCAAGGATAGAGCTCTTGTCATATTCGCAAGGTACCCGCTACTGCAGCCGGCTTGGCCTGTTGGCCATGCTGTTGCTGCTGGTCGGGCCGTTGCTGGGGCAGGGCTTGAACCAGGGCGACAGCGAAGCGGACTGGCGTAGCGAGCTGGCCTGTAGCAGTGAGCATGAGAAGTCGCCAAGCGTCGCCCATGGGCTGGATTGGGCGAAGTGCGGCTATTGCACCCTGCTGTTGAGTTCGCCGGCCGTTCCCGGCAGTGCGCCGCAGGCGTCGCCCTGCCTGGCGCCGTCCCCCCTGAGTACGCTGCCGGCGCCGCTGGCGGCAAGCCGTGACAGCGTATTCCCTGGTGCGCTGACCCGCGCTCCGCCCATTTTCTAGTGCCTGGGCAACCGTCGGTTGCCACCTTGTTGTCTGCCGCCTGGCCGTCGTGCGCTGTCGCCCCTTGGGTGCGCGTGCGGGTCTTGCGCTGCTCATTACCTGTGCCTAGAGAAATGTCCCATGTCCCGTATCCGTGTCGATTCCCGCACCTGCGCCGCCCTGTTGGTTTTGTTCAGCCCGTTGGCGCTGGCCGTAGAAACCGCCAATTCCGATTTGCACGCTGAGCACGCCGCGCCATCGCAGCCTGCCGTTGCCGGAGCGCTGCAACTTGAACCCACCCTGGTCACGGCCGAGCAAGTGCCGCTCGGTGCCACCGCGGTTTCGCCGCAAACCCTGCGCAACCTGAGCCCGACGACCAGCGACACGGCCTCGCTGTTGCGCGCTGTGCCCGGCGTCAGCCTCAACGGCGCCGGGGGGATTTCCAGTCTGCCGGTCATCCGCGGCCTGGCCGATGACCGTCTGCGGATCAAGGTCGATGGTATGGATCTGGTGTCTTCCTGCCCCAACCATATGAACCCGGCCTTGTCCTATATCGACCCGAGCAATCTGGGCAAGCTCCAGGTATTTGCCGGCATCACCCCGGTCAGCGTCGGTGGCGACAGCATCGGTGGCACCATCATCGCCGAGAGCACCGCGCCAGAGTTCGCCGCGCCGGGGGCGGCGAGCATCAACAAGGGGGAGGTGGGCGCCTTCTTGCGCAGCAATAACGATGCGCGTGGCGGCAACTTCTCCGCCACCCATGCCAACGATGTGTTCAACATTCGTTATGCCGGCAGCTACAGCAAGGCCAACAACTACATGGCCGGCGACGACTTCAAGAACAGCACCAGCACCGGCCAGCTCGGCAACGGCTCGCCGCTGGATGAAGTGGCCTCCAGCGCCTACGAGAAGGAAAACCATGATCTGAGCATGGCGCTCAAGCTGGGCGAGGATCTGCTGGAACTCAAGCTCGGTTACCAGCACGTACCAGAGGAGCTGTTCCCCAACCAGCGCATGGACATGACCGACAACACCCAGGAGCGCATCAGCCTGCGTTACCTGAGCCTGTTCGATTGGGGCGATCTGGAGACCCTGGTCTATCACGAGAAGGTCGAGCACAAGATGGACTTCGGCCCGGACAAGCGCTTCTGGTATGGCATGCAGTCGATGGTTCCCGGCAGCACGGACAGCCGTGCCTGCAACCCGATTTCCCCGACCTGCGCCGCCGGCATGCCGATGGAGAGCGAAGGCAAGACCCTCGGCGGCAGCGTCAAGGCCAGCATCGAGCTGAGCGAGCGCGACCTGCTGCGGGTCGGCGGTGACTACCAGCGCTATCGCCTCAATGATTTCTGGCCGGCCTCGGGTGGTGGCATGTGGCCGAATACCTTCGACAACATCAACGACGGCGAGCGCGATCGCCTCGGCCTGTTCGGCGAGTGGGAAGCGCAGCTCAGCCCGAGCTGGCTGACCCTGCTGGGCGTGCGTTACGAACATGTGGCCAGCGATGCCGATGAGGTGCACGGCTATGGTCACGCGGGGGGCGGCCAGCTCGTCGAAGCGGCCGCCTTCAATGCCAGCGACCGCAGTCAGAACGACAACAACTGGGATCTGACGGCTCTGGCGCATTACAGCCACGACGCCAATCTGGATATCGAGTTCGGCGTGGCGCGCAAGGTGCGTTCGCCCAACCTGTATGAGCGTTACACCTGGTCCAGCTGGGCCATGGCCGCGACCATGAACAACTTCGTCGGCGACGGCAATGGCTATGTCGGCAACGTCGACCTCAAGCCGGAAGCGGCGCACATCGCCTCGGCCACCTTCGACTGGCACAGCAGCGATCGCAGCCACGAACTCAAGGTCACGCCGTTCTACACCCGGGTCAACGATTACATCGACGCCGTGAGCCTGCCGGGCAAGACGATTGTCCCGGAGCAGTTCAACGTGTTGCAGTACGCCAACCAGTCGGCGCGCATCTATGGCGTGGACATTGCCGGGCGCCTGCCGCTGGCCAGCAATGGGCTGGGCCAGTGGGGTTTCACCGGGCTGGTCAACTACAGCAACGGCAAGAACCGCGACAGCGGCGATGAGCTGTACAACATCATGCCGCTCAACACCACGCTGACCCTGACTCAGCAACTCGGCGGCTGGAGCAACAGCCTGGAGATGGTTAGCGTGCAGTCGAAGAACGACGGCTCCGACGTGCGCAACGAGATCCAGACGGCCGGCTACACCCTGTTCAATCTGCGCTTGAGCCACAGCTGGGACAAGGTGCGGCTGGACTTCGGCGTGGAGAACCTGGCGGACAAGTTCTACTTCCAGCCCACCGGTGGTGCCTACACCGCCCAGGGCCGGACCATGTCGATGAATGGCATCGAGTGGGGCGTCGCGGTGCCTGGAATGGGCCGTTCCTTCTACACCGGGGTCAATGTGGCCTTCTGAGTCTGTTCTCGGACAGCCTCCTGGTGTCGCGACACGAATCATCTGTCGCTTTTCGTGGGAGCGGTCGGGCGGCGGAGTGCCGCCCAGCCGTTCCCACAGATGTCTACAAAAGCAGCAGGCACCACATACCGACATTTCAACGCTGTCGCGACACTAGGGCGCTCGAGAATGGCGCGCCCGCCCGCCTGTCGAATTACCCGGAGTCGCCCGGCTGAACCGCGGGACTTCGGCAGTTCCTCAGTGGCTGCCGGGTTTTTTCTTGATGCTCTTGAGCAGGTCTTCCGGGGTGATCTGGCCGACGATGTTGCGCTGGCTGGCGGCGCTGCCCGGCTGGGGCTGGTTGAGGATGTGGCCCTTGATCTTGCCGCTGATGTGCATCTCGCAGGGCTTGCAGTCGAATGTCAGGGTCAGTACTTCGTTCTGGTGGATCAGCTGCATGGGCGCGACCTTGGTGCGTACGCCGGTGACGCCCTTGGCCTGCTTGGGGCAGAGGTTGAAGGAGAAGCGCAGGCAGTGCTTGGTGATCATCACCGGCACCTCGCCGGTTTCCTCGTGGGCCTCGAAGGCCGCGTCGATCAGCTGCACGCCGTAGCGCTGGTAGAAGGCCCGGGCCTTGGCGTTATAGACATTGGCCAGGAAGGTCAGGTGGGACTCGGGATACACCGGTGGCGGTACGCTGACCGGCTTGCGCGCGCCGCGCGGGTGGGCGGCCTGACGGGCGGAGGTCAAGGCGCCGATGGCTTCACGGCGCAGGGCTTTGAGCTGGGAACCGGGAATGAAGGGCAGCGTCTCGGCGTCGATCCGTACGTCGGTGACGTAGTAATTCGTGGTGCCCAGCTTGCTCAGGGTATCGCTCAACTGCTCGCGGGCCTGCCTGGCGTCCTTGGCGGCGGCGAAGGGGCCGGCCAGGCTGACGCTGGCGCTGATGCCCTCTTCGCTACTGACGTTCAGCCGCAACTGCTCGCCGTCCAGGGCCAGTTGCCAGTTGACCGCCACCCGGCGCTCGGCGGAGGTCTTCTGCAGCGCCTGCTGCCAGTTGTGATCCAGGTTGCGGTTGAGCGGGTGCAGCGGGCGCAGGCGGCCGAGGGCCTCGGGCATCTCGTTGGGTTCGACGCGGTAGCGCCAGCGTGGCGCGCCGCCTTCCTCGCCTTCTTCATAAAAGGTGCCCTTGAGTTCGGCGACGTTGGCGCGAAAGCCCACCACTTCGCGCTTGACCAGCACATTGAGGCCGTCGCCATTGGCCAGCGGCGTGTCGGTGACGGCGATCAGGTCGCGCTTGTTGACCTTTTCCACCCGGCCCACCGCCAGACCGGTGAAGGTCGGCGAGTCAAAGGCACCGATGTCGACCAGGCGATCCTTGACGAAGTAGTCGGTGCTGCCGCGGTGGAAAGTCTTGTCCGGGTCGGGGATGAAGAAGTGCTCGGTGCGGCCGCTGGAGGCGCGGGCCAGGTGCGGGCGCTGGTCGAGTATGGCGTCCAGCTCGCGGCGGTAATGCGCGGTGATGTTTTTCACATAACTCATGTCCTTGTAGCGGCCCTCGATCTTGAACGAGCGCACGCCGGCATCCACCAGGTCGGCCAGGTTGGCGGTCTGGTTGTTGTCCTTCATCGACAGCAGGTGCTTGTCATAGGCCACCACGCGGCCTTGGTCGTCCTTGAGGGTGTAGGGCAGGCGGCAGGCCTGGGAGCAGTCGCCACGGTTGGCGCTGCGTCCGGTCTGCGCATGGGAGATGTTGCACTGCCCGGAAAACGCCACGCACAGCGCGCCGTGGATAAAGAACTCGATGGCCGAGTCGACGCTCTGGCTGATGCGGCGAATTTCTTCCAGGTTCAGCTCGCGCGCCAGCACCAGCTGGGAGAAGCCGGCAGCGGCGAGAAAACGGGCCTTGTCCAGGGTGCGGATATCGCACTGGGTGCTGGCGTGGATCTCGATGGGCGGAATATCCAGCTCCATCACGCCCATGTCCTGCACGATCAACGCATCGACCCCGGCCTCGTACAGCTGCCGGATCATCTGCCGCGCCGGTTCCAGTTCGTCGTCATGCAGGATGGTGTTGAGGGTGACGAACACCCGCGCATGGAACAGCTGGGCAAACTGCACCAGCTCGGCAATCTGCGCCACGCTGTTGCTGGCGTTGTGGCGCGCGCCGAAGCCGGGGCCGCCGATATACACGGCGTCGGCGCCATGCAGGATGGCTTCCTTGGCGATGTCGACGTTGCGGGCTGGGCTGAGCAGTTCGAGATGGTGCTGGGGCAGGGACATGGCGGAGTTTCGATCGAATAGGGGATTTGCAAAATGACAAACCCGGCCTGCAGGGCAGGCCGGGTTTGTCGGGGCACGCGCGCTAGCTTACTTGATCTCGACGGCCAGGCTGTCGTGGATCTTCTTCTGCCAGATCGCCGGGCCGGTAATGTGCACCGACTCGCCCTTGGTGTCGACCGCGACGGTCACCGGCATGTCTTTCACTTCGAACTCGTAGATGGCTTCCATGCCCAGTTCGGCGAAGGCCACCACGCGCGATTTCTTGATCGCCTGCGACACCAGGTAGGCGGCGCCGCCGACGGCCATCAGGTACACGGCCTGGTTGTCCTTGATCGCCTCGATGGCAATCGGACCGCGCTCGGACTTGCCGATCATGCCGAGCAGACCGGTGCTTTCGAGGATCTGCCGGGTGAACTTGTCCATCCGCGTGGCCGTAGTCGGGCCGGCCGGGCCGACCACTTCTTCGCGCACCGGATCGACCGGGCCGACGTAGTAGATGAAGCGGCCTTTCAGGTCGACCGGCAGCTGTTCACCCTTGTTGAGCATTTCGACCATGCGCTTGTGCGCGGCGTCGCGGCCAGTGAGCATCTTGCCGTTGAGCAATACGGTCTCGCCCGGCTTCCAGCTCTGCACGTCTTCCGGGGTCAGGGTGTCGAGATTCACCCGGCGGGCGCTCGGGCCGGCTTCCCAGACGATTTCCGGGTAGGCGTCCAGATCCGGCGCCTCCAGCTCGGCCGGGCCTGTGCCGTCGAGGACGAAGTGGGCGTGACGGGTGGCGGCGCAGTTGGGGATCATGCACACCGGCAGGGAGGCGGCGTGGGTCGGGTAGTCCATGATCTTGACGTCGAGTACCGTGGTCAGGCCGCCGAGGCCCTGGGCGCCGATGCCCAACTGGTTGACCTTGTCGAACAGTTCCAGGCGCAGCTCTTCGATGCGGTTCTGCGGGCCACGGGCCTTCAGCTCATGGATGTCGATGGACTCCATCAGCACTTCCTTGGCCATCAGCGCGGCTTTCTCGGCGGTGCCGCCGATGCCGATCCCGAGCATGCCCGGCGGGCACCAGCCGGCGCCCATTTCCGGCACGGTCTTGAGCACCCAGTCGACGATCGAGTCGGACGGGTTGAGCATGGCCATTTTCGACTTGTTCTCCGAGCCGCCGCCCTTGGCCGCGACGTCCACTTCGACCTTGTCGCCGGGGACGATGGAGTAGTGGATCACCGCCGGGGTGTTGTCCTTGGTGTTCTTGCGGCTGCCTGCCGGGTCGGCCAGGATCGAGGCGCGCAGGACGTTCTCCGGCAGGTTGTAGGCGCGTCGTACACCTTCATTGATCATGTCGTCGACGCTCATGGTCGCGCCGTCCCAGCGCACGTCCATGCCGACGCGGATGAATACGGTGACGATGCCGGTGTCCTGGCAGATCGGCCGGTGGCCGGTGGCGCACATGCGCGAGTTGATCAGGATCTGCGCCATGGAGTCGCGCGCGGCCGGGGATTCTTCCTTGAGGTAGGCCTCGTGCATGGCCTGGATGAAATCCACGGGGTGGTAGTAGGAGATGAACTGCAGGGCATCGGCGACGCTCTGGATCAGGTCGTCTTGCTTGATCACGGTCATGCTTGGCGCTCCTTTTGTGAAGGTAGGAGTTGTAAAGCTGGGAGTAGTGCAGAAGCTTCGGCGGCGAACCACGAATCGACGCGCGGGCGCAGTAAAAAAGGCGCGGCAGTATAACGCGCAGGTGCCTGGGCGGACAGCCGCCGGCGGTCGACCTTGGTCGCTGATCGCCCGCTGAACATGCTGGGCATTTGCTCAGCACAGGCGTAGAGTTGCTGGCTGAATGCCGGTATGGGATGGAGCCCATAAGTCCCCATGAGCCTAAGCCATCAGCGGGTCACTCAGCATACCCTGCAACGCCTGCTGCTGAAGCGATTCGGCATGGCGACGGCGACCTACGCCCTGACGGGGCTGTTGTGCTGGGTCGCGCTATTCAACGATCTGTTTCGTGCCTCGATAGCGACTGCGCTGTTGCTTACCGGGCTGGCGACACTGAGCCAGTTGGTGTTTCTCGGCCTGTTTGTCTCCGGGCAGAACCTGCGTTTTCGTGACCCCAGCCTGACCGAAGCGCAGGTGCTGGTGGCCCTGATCTGGTTGACGCTGTTGCTGGGCATGTTTGCCAATGGCCGCGGCGCCTTGCTGGCAATCTACGTAGTGATCCTGTTGTTCGGCGTGTTCCAGTTACCGCCCCGGGTGTTTGCGCGCTGCGCGCTGATCGCTTTTTTCGGCTTTGCCGGACTGAATCTTTATGAAGCCTTTGTGAACCGGCTGGCCGATCCCGCTCTGGCCATCTTGCAGGTCAGCGTGCTGGGTGGCGTGATGCTCTGGCTGAGCCTGTTCGCCAGCTATGTGCAGGCCATGCGTCAGCGTATGCGCCAGCGCCGCTTCGCCTTGCAGGCGCACCAGGACACCCTGCGCGGAATGATGCGCCAGCTCGAAGACCTGGTGGCCACCGACGAATTGACCGGCCTGTTCAACCGCCGCCATTTCCTGCGCTTTGCCAAGAGCGCGCTGGAAAGCCTGCGCGTGGGACGCCAGCACGGCCTGGCGCTGATCGATCTGGATCACTTCAAGCGGATCAACGATACCCACGGCCACGCCGCCGGCGATCGCGTGCTGCAGACCTTCGCCGGTGTGGCCCAGGCCTGTCTGCGCGATGGCGACGTCATCGCCCGTTACGGCGGCGAGGAGTTCGTGCTGTTGCTGCCCAACACCCAGTCCGATCAGTTCACCGCCTGTTGCGAGCGCTTGCGCGAGGCCTTCAATCAGGCTGAACCCGTGGGCATTAAGGTGGATACTCTGAGCTTGTCCATCGGAATGACCTTGCTGACCATGCACGATGATCTGGATGAGGCGCTGCAACGCGCCGATCAGGCGCTCTATCGGGCCAAGCGCAGCGGACGTAACCGTTGCGCGGCGGCCTGGGAGGATGCCGATGCCTGAGCTTCGGGTGGGTGAGCAACGGCTGACCGTTGCGCCTGCCAGCAACCTGCTCGATGCCCTGCTGCAGGGTGGGGTTGCCGTGCCTTATAGCTGCCGTTCGGGCAGTTGCCATGCCTGCCTGGTGCGTTGCCTGCGCGGAGAACCGCTGGATGGCAAACCCGAGGCGCTCGACCCGCAGCGTCGCCAGCAGGGCTGGCGGCTGGCATGCCAGTGCCGGATCGTCGACGACCTGCAGGTCGAGGTGTTCGATCCGCTGCGCGATGGCCGCCCCGCGCGGATCGCTGCCTGCGACTGGCTCGGCCCGGATGTGCTGCGCCTGCGCCTGATCCCGCAGCAACCGCTGCGTTACCGGGCCGGCCAGCATCTGGTGCTCTGGACCGATACGGGGATTGCCCGGCCTTATTCGCTGGCCAGCCTGCCGGACGAAGACCCCTGGCTGGAGTTCCACCTGGACTGCCGTCATAGCGGCGCGTTCAGCGATGCGGCGCGGGCTTTCAAGCCGGGCGATGCCTTGCGTCTCGGTGAACTGCGCGGCGGCGCCTTGCACTACGATGCCGACTGGCAGATGCGCCCGCTCTGGCTGCTGGCGGCCGGCACCGGGCTGGCGCCGCTGTATGGGGTGCTGCGCGAAGCACTGCGCCAGGGTCACCAGGGCAGCATCCGGGTCATTCACCTGGCCCATGAGCGAAGCGGGCATTACCTGGCCGAGCCCCTGGCGCAGCTGGTGACGGAGCATCCGCAGCTGCAGGTCGAGCTGCTCGACGCGGCCGAGTTGCCGGCGGCTTTGGCCGAACTGCGCCTTGTTTCCCGGCAAACCCTCGCCTTACTCTGCGGCCACCCCGACAGTGTCGAAACCTTTACCCGGCGCCTGTATCTGGCAGGCATGCCGCGTAACCAGATGTTTGCCGACCTGTTTTTACCGCACGCCTGATAACCACCTCTGCGGCGTGATCCCGGAGCATGAGTGATGAGCGAACACCTGTTGGTCGAGCGCGAAGAGGGTCTGTTGACCCTGCGCCTGAATCGGTTGCACAAGAAAAACGCCCTGACCCGGGCGATGTACAGCGCCATGGCCGAGGTGCTCGAACAGGCCGATCGGGACGCCAGCGTGCGCGCCGTGCTGATCACCGGCGGCGAGGATTGCTTCACCAGCGGCAACGATGTGGCCGATTTCATCCAGGCGCCGCCGGCCGGTCTGAACAGTGAAGTGTTCCGGTTCATGCAGGCCCTGTTCGAGTTCAGCAAGCCGGTGGTGGCGGCGGTCAGCGGGCCGGCGGTGGGCATAGGCACTACCCTGCTGTTGCATTGCGACCTGGTCTACGTCAGCCGCGAGGCGAGCCTGAGAATGCCCTTCGTCAACCTGGGCTTGTGCCCCGAATACGGTTCCAGCCTGATCCTGCCGCGCCTGCTCGGCCATGCGCGGGCGGCCGAGCTGTTGCTGCTGGGACAAGGCTTCAGTGGCGAGCAGGCGGCCGCCTGGGGCATAGCCAATCAGGCCCTGGAGGACGGCGCCGCGACCCTGGCCAAGGCCCGCGAGATGGCTCTGCGTTTCCAGCACCTGGCGCCCGCGGCGGTAGCCGACAGCAAGCGCCTGATGCGCGCACCGGGTCGTGACGAGTTGCGCCGGGTGATCGAGGAGGAGGGCGCGCTGTTCGGCCAGCGCCTGCGCTCGCCGGAGGCCATCGAAGCGTTGACGGCCTTTATCCAGCGGCGCGCGCCGGATTTCTCCAAATTCGGCTGACCGCCGGCTCGTAGGGTGTGCGGGGCCGCCTAGGCCATGCGCACCGGCAGTTTCCATGGAGCCCTTGGTGCGCGTGGCGCACCCTACGCTGCACAAACGAAAAGGCCGCTCGATCGAGCGGCCTTTTGGCGTTACGGCGCAGGTGCTACACCAGCGCTTCACCGACATGCAGGATCTTCATGCCGTTGGTGCCGCCGATGGTGTGGTAGCTGTCGCCCTTGGTCAGGATCACCCAGTCGCCCGGCTTGACCACACCACGTTTGAGCAGTTCGTCCACGGCCGCCTGGCTGACTTGTTCCGGGGGCAGGGCCGCCGGGTCGAAGGGCACGGTGTAGACGCCGCGGAACAGGGCGGCGCGGGCCTGGGTAGCGCGGTGCGGGGAGAAAGCGTAGATCGGCACCGAGGAGCGAATCCGCGACATGATCAGCGGGGTGTAGCCGCTTTCGGTCAGGGCGATGATCGCTTTGACGCCCGGGAAGTGGTTGGCCGTGTACATGGCCGCCAGGGCGATGCTTTCGTCGCAACGCTCGAAGGTCGTGCCCATGCGATGGCTGGAGGCTTTGCTGGTCGGGTGCTTCTCGGCGCCGACGCAGATCCGCGCCATGGCTTGCACCGCTTCCAGCGGGTAGGCGCCGGCGGCACTTTCCGCCGAGAGCATCACCGCGTCGGTGTAGTCGAGCACGGCGTTGGCTACGTCGGAGACTTCGGCGCGGGTCGGCATCGGGTTCTGGATCATCGACTCCATCATCTGCGTCGCCGTGATCACCGCCTTGTTGTGGCGGCGCGCATGCAGAATGATCTTCTTCTGGATGCCGCACAGTTCGGCGTCGCCGATCTCCACGCCGAGGTCGCCGCGGGCGACCATGACCGCGTCGCTGGCGCGGATCAGGCCGTCGAGGGTTTCGTCGTCGGCCACCGCTTCGGCGCGTTCGATCTTGGCCACCAGCCAGGCGCTGCCGCCCGACTCGTCGCGCAGTTTGCGCGCGTACTCCATGTCCGAGGCGTCGCGCGGGAAGGACACGGCCAGGTAATCCAGGTCCATCTCGGCGGCGAGGATGATGTCGGCCTTGTCCTTTTCGGTCAGCGCCGGCGCGGTCAGGCCACCGCCGCGACGGTTGATGCCTTTATGGTCGGACAGTGGGCCGCCGATCAGTACCGAGCAGTGCAGGGCGTCGGCATCGGCGCTGTCCACGCGCATCACCACCCGACCGTCGTCGAGCAAGAGTTCGTCGCCGACGCCACAGTCCTTGACCAGGTCCGGGTAGTCGATGCCGACGATTGCCTGGGTGCCTTCGGTCAGCGGATGGCTGGTGGAAAAGGTGAAGCGGTCGCCGACCTTGAGTTCGATGCGCTTGCAGGCGAACTTGGCGATGCGGATCTTCGGTCCTTGCAGGTCGCCGAGCAGGGCGACATGCCGGCCGTGCTTGGCGGCCAGTTCGCGCACCAGCTTGGCGCGGGCCTTGTGCTCGTCGGGAGTGCCGTGGGAGAAGTTCAGGCGGGCAACATCCAGACCCGCAACGATCAGCTGCTCGAGAACCTCGGGCGAATTGCTCGAAGGACCAAGGGTGGCGACGATTTTGGTACGGCGAAAGGTCATGCGCTGACTCCTGAGTTGCGATTGAGCGCGAGGCTACTACGGCGTAACCCTGTAGTCATTGTTGCTCTGCACTACCTTTCGACGCGGCGGTTGTGTCTACGCCTGCTCAGGTTTGAGTACCAATAGATCGCAGTCCAGGTTCTCCAGAATACGTTCCGCGGTATGCCCGATCAGGGCCGTATCCAGGTGGCCGCGGGCGATGGCGCCCATCAGCAGCAGGTCGACATGCTGCTCGCGAACGAAGCGTGGCAGCACTTCTTCGGCGAAACCCTCGATCAGGTGGGTGTCGGGCGTGGCGATCGGATAGTGGCCGATCAACTGCTCGAAGGCCTCGCGGTGCTGGGCGGCGCAGCGGGCGACATAGTCGTCGTAATTGGCGACCAGTTGGGCATCGAACATCAGGGTGCGCGGTAGCGGGGAATAACTGTGCAGATAGTGAGCCCGCATGCCCAATTGACCGCTCAGCTCGCTGGCGGCGCGAATCAGTTGATGGTCGAGCGCCGCCGGTTTGTCGGCGCTGTGCAGCGGATCGAGCGCCGCGCACAGGCTGTGGCCCTGCCACTCGGCATGGTGCACCAGCCATAGCGGTATCGGGCAATGGCGGATCAACTGCCAGCAGCTGTTGGTCAGCAGCAGCCGGCGTAGCAGGCTGTCGTGAACGGTGGACTTGAGCACAAGGTCCGGCGCCAGTTCGGCCACTTTCTCCAGGACCAGCTTGTGCAGCGGCCTGCCCCAGCGCACGTCCAGATGCACCTCCAGGCCCTCGGCCCGCAGCGGCGCAGCCAATTCCTCCAGCCATGCCGTGCCCCGCTCGATCAGGGCGGCCCGTCCCCGGCTTTGCATGGCCGTATCGAACAGATGGCCGGCTTCCAGGGCGGCGTTGTATTCGACCAGCAGCAGGTGCAGTTGCGCGCGGGTCTTGCGTGCCAGCCAGACTGCCCGATCGAGTGCCGGCTGGGGCGTCTGCTGGGGATCGATGACAACCAGTAGCTGTTGCAGATTCATGGCCTGGACCTCGCTGTGGATTAGCTGCACATTGCAGCGCATGGGGGCGCTGCTGGCGTTGATCTGTATCAGCTTAGTGGACACGGCGGCTGGCGGCTGGGTTGCACGCGGGTGCCTGAGCCGGGTGTCGGTGGTGTCCTGCAGATTTTTGCGTATCGGTCGATACCCTGCTCAGTGGAGGAGAGACCCATGCGAACCCTGTTGATTCTGATCCTGGCGCTCGGCGCCGCCGGCTGTACCCGTTGGTCGCTCGACCATCATTTGAACAACGCCTATCGCGCCTACGAGCGGGGCGATTGTCCGCAGGTCATGCTGGAGTTATCCCGGGCCGAGCGCAAAAGTCGTTCGCGTGGCTACCTGCAGCCGGAAATCTCCCTGCTGCGTGGCCAGTGCCTGGAGCGGCAAAATCTGTTCGTCGATGCGGCGCAGACTTACGAGTTCATCATCAGCCGTTATCCCGCCAGCGAATATGCGTTCCGTGCTCGCGCCCGCCTGGAGACCTTGCGGCAGTTGGGTCATTACCGTCCTGCAGGAGCGGCCAAGGCCGCCTCCACGGCACTCTGACCGCTGGTCGCAGGGTTTGGCGATGTGGCATGGCAGAGGTAAGCTGACGAATCATTCAGGGAGGAAATGTATGCGTCTGTTGCTTTGTCTATTGTTGTTGCCTGGATTGGCAGCGGCAGAGATTTACCGTTGGGTCGATGCCAATGGCCAGGTGCATTTCGGGCAACGGCCTGTTGCTCCCGGAGCCGAGCAGGTCGAGGTCAGGCCGCAGGTGATCGAGCGTGACGAGGCGACCCGTGAACGCCAGGAGCGTACCGCGCGCTTTCATGAGGCGCGCCGCGCCGAGCAGGCGCAGGCTTCGACTGTTTCAGCCGAACGCCAAGCCCTGCGTGCGCAGGAGTGCGGCGAGCTGCGTAGCAGGTTGGCGCAGATCCCGGAGGGGCGCCGCTATTTCCACTCCGAGGCGAATGGCGAGCGGACCTACTACAGTGATGAACAGCTCGATGCCGCTCGTCGCCAGCTACGTGACCGGGTGTCAGAGCGCTGTTCCTGAAACTGGTTTAAGAGCAGTAGTGCGGCCATACTTAAAGGCCATTCATAGCGATTTGCCATTATGCCTACGCAGCGTCGAATAGAGCGTCAGCAGTTGCCTTATTATCTGAAGGTGTTCAATCGTATTACCGATAAGCCAATGGGCTATATCGGCAATGTGTCGTTGGACGGCCTGATGTTGATCAGTCAACTGCCGTTGCTGGTGGGCGCGCGCTTCGAGATGCGCTTGAAGATTCCAGGGCAGAATGCGCAGCGCTTTATCGACTTCTCCGCTACCTGCCAATGGTGCCGCGAGGATGTCACGCCAGGCAGTTTTGACTCCGGCTTCGCTCTGGTGAAGCCGCCAGCAGAGTTCGTCGAGATGGTCGATGCGTTGCGTCAGTATTTCAGCTTCTATCCCTTGGCGGCCTCCGCCTAGGGCGGCGCTGATCGATCTGCGAGGGGCATCGCTACACTCAGCCATCCGGCGAAAGTGGCACTTCCCCTACGTTCCGCGAAGCACCAAAAAAAGGCCATGTCCCACTAACATGTTGCGTTCAGGCTTCGGCGCTTAGTGTGAAGGATCTAACCCCGTAGGGTGCGCCGTGCGCGCCAGCGCTGGCTGCAGACTCTTGGTGCGCACGGCGCACCCGACCTATTGCGGCCCTTGCAAGCTGCCCAAACGTCCCATGCAACACCTAACTGGTACATAGCCATAAAAAAACCGCCTCGGGAGGCGGTTTTTCAGTTCTGCAGCGGGATCAAGCCATTGCCGGCTCGTTCAGTTGCAGCAGTTCGTCGGAACGCGCCTGCACCTCGCTGTAGCGTTCGGCGTCGTTGGCGAGCACCTCGGCCGTGGCGGGGAAGATCTCGTTCAGCTTGCTGCGCCACTGCTCGGATGCAACCTGCTTGGGGAAGCAGCGCTGCAGCAGGTCAAGCATGATCGACACGGTCACCGAGGCGCCTGGCGATGCGCCGAGCAGGGCGGCGATGGAGCCGTCCCGGGCCGCGACCAGTTCGGTGCCGAATTGCAGGATGCCGCCGTGCTTGGCATCTTTCTTGATGATCTGCACGCGCTGACCGGCCATTTCCAGGCGCCAGTCCTCGGCTTTCGCCAGGGGGTAGAAACCGCGCAGGGTGTTCAGGCGTTTTTCATCGGACTGCATTACTTCCTTGATCAGGTAGCGCGTCAGGTCGAAGTTGTCGCGTGCGACCGCGAGCATCGGGCCGATGTTGCCGGGGCGGATCGACAGCGGCAGATCGAGCAAGGAGCCGTGGCGCAGGAATTTGGTCGAGAAGCCGGCGTAGGGCCCGAACAGCAGGGATTTCTTGCCGTCGACCACGCGGGTGTCGAGGTGCGGTACCGACATCGGCGGCGAACCCACTTCGGCCTGGCTGTAGACCTTGGCTTCGTGCTGTTTGACCACTTCGGGGTTGTCGCAGCGCAACCACTGGCCGCTCACCGGGAAACCGCCGTAACCTTTGCCTTCCGGGATGCCGGACATCTGCAGCAACGGCAGGGCGGCACCGCCGGCTCCGAGGAAGACGAACCTGGCCTGGATGGTGCGCTGACCGCCGTTCTGCAGATCCTTGATGCTGACGCGCCAGCCTTGCTCGTTGCGCTCGAGGCCGGTGACCTTCTGGCTGCATTTGACCCGTGCGTTGGGCTGTGTGCCCAGGTGGTCGAGCAGGTGTTTGGTCAGGGTGCCGAAGTTGACGTCGGTGCCGGCCATGACCCGGGTCGCGGCAATCGGTTCGTTGGGATCGCGCCCCGGCAGCATCAGTGGCATCCACTTGGCCATGGTGGCGCGGTCTTCGGTGTATTCCATGTCGGCGAAGGCGTGGTGCTGGGTGAGTGCCTTGAAGCGCGTCTTGAGGAAGTCGATACCTTCATGGCCGCGCACGAAGCTCAGGTGCGGCACCGGGGTGATGAAGGACTTGGGCGAGCCGAAGGTGCCTTTCTTGACTAAATAGGCCCAGAACTGCTTCGACTCCTCGAACTGGGTGTTGATGGTCACCGACTTCTTGATGTCGATCGAACCATCCGCCGCTGGCGGCGTGTAGTTCAGTTCGCACAGCCCGGCATGGCCGGTACCTGCGTTGTTCCAGGGATTGGAGCTTTCGATCGCCCCGGACTCCATCAATTCGATGACTTCCAGCTTGAGGGTCGGATCTAGCTCTTTCAGTAGCACGGCCAAGGTCGCGCTCATGATGCCGGCGCCAACCAGCACCGCATCTACCGTTTCGTAATCGTTATGCGCCATTACCACGTCTCCTAAAAATACAGCACCCAATTGACGGCCAGAGGCCTAAGCGTGAAACAACGCCTATCAGCAGTCGCCGAGATGTCCTGGGATGAGGCAGGAGGGGGTAGCGGAGCATTTGCCCGCCGCAAGATCGTTCATTTTCGCCACACTCTTGTGAAGTTGTTGAAACCGTTTTTTTCACGCTCTTTTGGAGCCGTGAACCTCAAAAGCTCGTGCGCCCGGGCCTGCCTTTTTCCCCGCGCAAAGCTCCCGTTGCATGGCTGCAAGGTATTCTGCGTTAGGGTAAAGGCGGCGAGCCGGAAGGGGCTGCACGAAGTGGGCGACTCTCTGGGGCGTGCCCGATGGCTAATGCATCAGCGGTACGGCGAGGCCCGATCAGGAGACGTCCTTATAATCGGGGCGCGATTATAAGACGAAAGCGAGGAAATTGATTGCCTGAAGTGACTTTTCTTCCTTCCTCCGGTCAGGCCAGCAGGGCTTCGGTGGCGGCCGAATGTGTCGCGGATGGGGCGCTACGCGCGCTGGCGGGCAGCGGTTTATGCAACCAGCCGAGCTGCTGCTGATTGACCTCGATCCAGCCAGAGCCTTGTGGCGCCTGGGCTGACTGGCGAAAGGCGCGGCACAGGCCGTGCTCGTCGAGCAGGGCAAACATGCGAATGGGGCGACGCGGGGCGAGCCAGGAACGGAGCGAAGGCATGGTGTGGGCTCAAGGCGATTGACGACTAAAGTCTTATGCCAGAACGGCATGACAAAGCGGTTACGCAGCCCTCTGGCCTCGAAAAGCGGCGCTGTTAGCCCATGCTGCTGCTGGTTATACTGCACGGCAATTTTGTGCCCCACACCCATGGAGAGATGAGCATGCTGCATCGCCTGTTGTTTGGTCTGGTCGCTGTCGTCAGCCTGACCCTGGTCGGCTGTGCCCACAGTCCGCAACAACTCAGCCCGCAACCCAAGATCAATGCCCCGCTGGTCGCCGTTGGTCAAGGCCAGCCGGTGGTGGTGAGGGTTGTCGACGGTCGGCCGTCGCCGGTGCTCGGCACGCGAGGCGGCTTGTATCCGGAAACCAGTGCGATCAGCGTCACCGGCCAGAACATCCTGCCCAAACTGCAGGCTCAGGCCGAAGCGGCGGTGCGCCTGCTTGGCTTCACCCCGACGCCGAACGCCTACAATGCGCCGCAGTTGACCCTGACCCTGGCCGAGCTGAAGTACCAGTCACCCAAAGAAGGCCTGTACGTCACCGAGTCCGATATCACCGCGACCTTTCGTGTCGACGTGCAGAACAGCGCGCGCCGTTATAACGGTCGCTACGGTGCCTCGTTGAACCAGCGCTTCGGCATGGCGCCGAACCAGGAAACCAATACCAAGCTGGTCAGTGATGTGTTGAGCGATGCGCTGACCCGTGCGTTCAAGGATCCGACCATTGGGCAAATGCTCAGCCAGTAATCGCTGCCCGATGGGGGGGCGTTAGCGCATTTCCTCTCGATCAGGCTTGCCGGGCTGGCCCGTCCCGGCTCTGTAGCGCACACAAGAACGCCGTTTTCCGGTAGCAGGGAAACGGCGTTTTTTCTTGAGTCAGTGATGTTGCGGTCGTGCTTTCGGCTTTCTGGGGCTCAGGCCGCTTCGGCGTAAAACTCCGGCAAGCTGAAGCCGGTGTATTGGTCGATGTCCGGCAGGTCATAGTGTTCATGGCCGCCAAGGGCGCAATAGACCAGCCAGTGGTGGTCCTGAACATTGAAGGACAGTTCGTTGATCACGGCTTCCACTTCGTCGAGCGAATCGATCAGGTAGTCACGGTCAAGCGGTTGTGGGGTGAGCATGGCAGTTCCTCCGTGGGCAGGTTGGATACGTCGCCGTACTGCGATGACGGTGGCGTAGTCGAAGAGGATTCAAAGCTTAGGCCAGGAATGTGACGATTCTCAGACGATTTCGGGCTAGCACCATCGTTCGTCGGAAACGAAACTTCTAAAAGGGCCGCTCCAGTAAACTGCGCCCTGTATTTCGCATTGTCTGGTGGGTTGCTGCGGTGTGGAGTGCGACTGATGGAAGTGCTTGAGGCGTGAAAGTCAGCGCCTGTCTCTGGAAAATCGAGTTTTCCCTTGCCTGAACGGTCAGCGTAATCCCTTCATTCCGTCCGATAACGCCGGCATTTCCCCTTTCGTGGTGCATGGATTTACTCGGTGCACCAATTTGCTGTGGAGGCTGCTGATGTCGTTGCAGGTGCTCTGGGCGGTCTTGCTTGCCCACCCGGCCCAATCCTTGAATGCCCTGGCCCTGTTCTTCGGTCTTGCCGGGAGCTGGCTGTTGCTGGCCACCCGAGTGCGTGAGCAGCGCGCAGTGGCACGCTTGAGCGCGGGCGGTGCGGCCAAGGACATGGCCGATGAGGTGTGCGTGTTCGACGCGCCGACTCAGCGGCTGAACCGGTTTTTCTTTCGTTTCGGCTTTGTCAGTCTGGCGATGTCGCTCGCGCTGTCCTGGGGCAGCACCCAGCTCTGAATTGCCGCTACGCAGCAACAATGGCTTCAAACAAAAGCGGCAGCCCATGGGCTGCCGTTTTTGTTTACACCAGGCCGCTGGTCTTATAACGGCAAGCCGGCCTTCACCCGGTATTGGTTGCGCACCGGATTGGCATATTGCAGCACCAGATAGGGCTGCTGTTCGACCGGGCAGCGAGCCAGGCGCTTGTTCCACTCGGCTTCGGCGCGAGCCAGTTCCTCGGCGGGAAACAGCTGCGCTGCGCTGGGGACGTCGAGCGCCGGATCGCGCTCGGGCCACATGGCGTAGGCCAGGTAGTGCACCGGGAATAGCCGGTAGCCGCTGAGAATCTGCCTGTCCATTTCGGCGGCCAGTTGCTTGCTGTCCTCCAGGCAACTGCTCACCGGCGCGCTGAAGTGCACGTGTACGCGACCCTTGTAGCCGGTAATGCCGAGGGCGATGCTCTGGTCGTCTTCGCCCGGGCTTTTGCTGTAGCAGCCGCTGCTGGCGCGGATGAACAGTTCACGGGCCTTGGCCTGGTCGCAGGGGTCGTATTCATAGCTGATCGATACCGGGGTCAGTTTCAGTGCAGCGATCACCTCGGCGAAGGGCTCGTTCTTGCGACTCATGTGGAACATCTTGAGGATCGCCGAGTCGGTGCGGTCGTTGCCATCCTTGGCGCGGCCTTCGGCCTGGGCGATCCAGATCGACTCGCAATCGTTGCGGATCGAGTGATTGATATAGGCCGACAGCAATTGGTAGGCCGCGAGTTTCTCGCGGCGTCCGCTGAGCGAACGATGCACGATAAAGCTCTTGTTCAGGCGCATCAGGTCGCTGACGAAAGGCTTCTGCAGCAGGTTGTCGCCAATCGCGATGCGCGGGGTCGGCAGGCCGGCGTGGTACACCGCGTAATTGACGAAGGCCGGATCCATGACGATGTCGCGGTGATTGGCCAGGAACAGGTAGGCGCTGCCGCTCTTGAGTTGCTCGACCCCGGTATAGGTCACGCCATCGGTGGCGCGCTCGATGCTCTGGTCGACGTAACCCTCTACTTTCTCCTGCAGCGCCGCCACCGAGGCGACCTGGCTGAACTCCAGGCGCAGCCGATAGGCTATAAGTGGTTTAAGCAGCCAGCCCAGTGCGCCGGCCAGGCGTGGGAAGCGATACTGGGTGAGGATGTCGAGAAACTCGTCGTCTGCCAGCAAGCGCGCCAGAACAGTGGGTACTTCGGAGTCGGCGTAAGGTCGGATGGCATCGAATTCGCCCATCATGCTCTCTTGTCGTGGTTGGCTGTGGTTAACAGGATGTTGAGGAGGCTGGACCTGTGCCCGGGCCAGCGTAGGGCGGCGATTATACCTACAAGTCATGGGGAGACCGCGATGTTGGAAAGTCAGGTTTATCAATGCCCGTACTGTGGCGAGTCGGCCGAGACTCTGCTCGACCTGTCTGCCGGCGATCAACAGTACATCGAGGATTGCCCGGTGTGCTGCCGGCCCATTGTCTTCGATCTGCATACCGACGGCATTGACTGGACGCTCGATGTGCGCGGAGAAAACGACTGATGCAGCGCATCTACGAGCCGCAAGACTTGCTGGAAGGCGAGTTGCTCCTGGGCATGCTGGCCAGTGAGGGCATCGAGGCCCACCTGACTGGCCAGCACCTGCTCGGTGCGGTTGGCGAGCTGCCGGCCTGTGGCCTGCTCGGCCTGATGGTCGACACCGTTCAGGCCGAGCGCGCACAGCAGTTGATTGCCACGTACAATGCCGCGCAACCGCTGGCCCATGACGAGCCAGAGAACTTCCAGGGCGTGCTGCTCTGCTAGTGGGCTGTCTCAGAATTATTGTTTCGGTGACACCGGCTCGTAGGGTGCGCCGTGCGCACCAGGCACCCGGTTGTCAGTGGTGCGCATGGCCCAGGCGGCCCCGCGCACCGGATGCCAGCGAACGGTTTAGCCTGCAGACTGGCTGCACGACAGTTACGCCCGGCTTCCGCGTGTTCCCTGTTCCAGCATCTGCTATTGCCTGGCCCGTTACCGGCCTATTATCGAGTTGCCCCCATGTGTGGACGTTATGCCCTGTTCCGTTGGTCGCCGGTGTTTGCGGCCTTGCCCGGTTTTCCTGCGGATCAGCAGCCGCAATGGAATATCGCGCCCGGCGCCCAGATCCTGTTGCTGCGTGCCGTCGCCGGCGAGCGCCAGCTGGTTCGCGCCCGCTGGGGGTTGACCCCGCCCTGGCTCACGGATCTGTCGAAAACCCCGGCCCAGGCGCGGGCGGAAACCCTGGCCGAGCAGCCGATGTTCCGCGATGCCTTGCGCCTGCGTCGCGGCTTGTTGCCGGCCAACGGTTTTTACGAATGGCGCGGCTCGGCGCGCAAGCGACCGTATTGGCTGACCGGCGAGGACAGTACGCTGTACTTCGCTGCGCTGTGGGAGGCCTATCCGGTCGACGGTTGTGTCTATCTCAGTGCGGCGGTGGTGACCCAGCCGGCGGCCAATCAGCGTCGCCCGCTGATCCTCGATGCCGCCGCCCAGGCGCTCTGGCTGGCGGCAGACACGCCGCGGGCCGAGCTTGAGGCGCTGCTGGCCAGGCCGCAGCCGCTGTTGCGCGAGCGGGTGCTGGCCAATCTGGTCAACGATCCCAAACTGAATGCCCCCGAGTGCCTGACCCCGGCGTAACTGGCGTCAGTTGGGTGCGGAACTTATTGCCGCCAGCCCCTAACAAAGCGACGTGCATTGCGATCGAGCGCAGGGTCTTGCGCCGATGACGAATGGCTGGCCGTCCTGCCGCCTATCGCCGGTTGCTCGCACGGGGTGGCGGGCCTAGCATACGCTGCATACTCAATGGAGACTCAGCATGAACCAGACGTTGTCCTTTACCGCGCTGGCCGCGGCCTTGCTGCTGGCAGGATGCCAGGCCGTGAACACCACCAGCGGTAGCGCGGTAGGTGTCGAGCGCAAGCAGTACATGTTCAGCATGCTCTCGAGCCAGGAGATCAATCAGATGTATGCGACGTCCTATCAGCAGACGCTGAGCGAGGCGTCGAGCAAGGGTGTGCTGGACAAGAGCAGTGCCAATGCCAAGCGTTTGCGGGTGATTGCCGATCGCCTGATCAAGCAGGCGCCGGTTTTCCGCCCCGATGCCGCGCAGTGGCAGTGGGAGGTCAACCTGATCAAGAGCCCCGAGCTGAATGCCAGCTGCGGTCCGGGCGGCAAGATCCTCTTCTACAGCGGGCTGATCGACAAGCTGCAACTGAACGACGATGAGATCGCCGCGATCATCGGCCATGAAATGGCCCATGCCCTGCGCGAGCATAGCCGCGAAGCTATGTCCAAGGCCTACGGCGTGGCGTTGGCCAAGCAGGGCGCCGGTGCGCTGCTCGGTCTCGGCGAGGGCGCTATGGCCATGGCCGATACCGTGGTGCAGTACAGCCTGACCCTGCCCAACAGCCGGGGTAACGAGAACGAGGCCGACCTGCTGGGGCTGGAGTTGGCCGCCCGTAGCGGCTACAACCCGCACGCCGCGGTCAGCCTGTGGCAGAAGATGGCCCAGGCCGGCAATGGTGCGCCGCCAGAGTTCATGAGCACTCACCCGTCGTCGAGCAGCCGGATCGCTGCCTTGCAGGCGGCCATCCCGAAAGTCATGCCGCTCTACGAACAGGCCAAGGGGCGCTGACAGCGTCCCGGGTGCCCGGCCCTGTCAGTCGCGCTGGCGGGGCGGTCTACGGCAGGGCTTTTTCCGAGAAGGCGCGGGTCTCCAGGCCCAACTGCGAGCGGAAGCTCTCCATGTCGAACACGGTGCAGATTTCCTGAATTTCGTTGCTCGGGCTGAGGGTCCAGAAAGCCATCGCCGAGATACTCAGCACCTTGTCGCTCGGCGGGTAACCCAGGGCCGGTTTTTCGATGGTGCCGATCAGGGTGCTCCAGGTGACCACTTTGCTGCCTTCGGCAATGCACTCCTCGATCACTACCTGCAGGTCTGGCATGGCCTGGCGGATGTCCTGAATCATCTGGGTGAAGGCTGCGCTGCCCAGCGGGTGGCCGACGAACGAGCTTTTGTAGAGGAAGTCCTTGCTGTGCAGTTGCTCGACCAGGGCCAGGTAGCCTTTGTTCCACGACAGGTCGATATGCTGGCGGACCAACTTCTTTCGATCATCCAATGACATGTTTCACTCCGGGGCTCGTTGGGCAGGATGCTGGGTGCTTTATCGGCCGTCAGAGTAGCCAGAATATCGGCTGGAGCGCCAGAGGAACGGCGTCAAATCTGCCCGCCGAACTGCAGCGCCTGGTAGCACGCATAAGCCGCCAGGGCGGCGAAGGCACAGGCGGCCAGGCGCCGAATCAGGGTCAGCGGCAGACGCTCGGCGGCAAAGTTGCCGACCAGCACCACGGGGACGTTGGCGATCAGCATGCCCAAAGTGGTGCCGAGCACCACCAGGACGAAGTGTGGGTACTGCGCGGCCAGCATCACCGTGGCGACCTGGGTCTTGTCGCCCATCTCGGCGATGAAGAAGGCGATCAGGGTGGTCAGGAATGGACCGTAGCGCTTGAAACTCGAGCTTTCATCGTCATCCAGCTTGTCGGGAACCAGGGTCCACAGCGCCACGGCGACGAAGGAGGCGGCGAGCGTCCAGCTCAGGATCAGCGGGGAAAACAGGCCGGCTACCCAGTTGCCGGCGGCACCGGCGAGAAAATGGTTGGCCAGGGTGGCGACCACGATGCCGAGGATAATTGGCAGGGGGTTGCGAAAGCGCGCGGCCAGCAGCAAGGCGAGCAATTGGGTCTTGTCGCCGATTTCGGCCAGGGCAACGATCAGGGTGGGGACGAACAGGGATTCCAGCATCAGACTTCCTAACGGGGGCGGGTCGACATGGCTATGACACGTACCGCCTTCCCGCCCCGGGTAAGGTGTGCGTGTCATAGGTCTTGTCAAACCCTGTGCGCAGTGTCATCGGCCAGCGGCTGCTGGTTAACAATGCGCCAGCCCGTATTGCTGGGCTGTGGGTCGCACGCACCATGGTCGGTGGACCAAGTATGTTGACGCGTGCCGGGCGAGCTGCTGCTCGCGGGAGACTACTCCCCTAGGACGTGCGCATTCTGCCCAACCGCAGCGGATTGGGCAAGCCTGCGCTTGTATCGGGTCGCTATGGCTTGCTCGCGCTGTAGATGCGAAAGCCCTTGGCTTCGGCCAGGGTATGGCAGGGGCCCAGGTGCTGTTCGATCAGCGGTGGGTACTTGAGGAAGCTGTTGGCCACCAGGCGCAATTGACCGTGGCGTTCGAGGTGCTCGGCGGCATGCCGCAACAGATTTTCCGTGGCCTGGTAGTGGGTGTGCACGCCTTGGTGGAACGGCGGGTTGCTGAGAATCGCGGCCAGCCCCTGGGGGGCGGCGGCAATCCCGTCGCCACTGATGACGTTGGCCTCAAGGCCGTTGGCGGCCAGGGTCAGGCGGCTGCTGGCCACGGCGAAGGCATCGACATCCAGCAGGGTCACCTGGCTCTCGGGGTAGCGGCGCTTCAGCGCCGCGCCGATCACGCCGGCGCCGCAGCCGAAGTCGAGCAGATGACCCGCCGGCAGTTGGTCCAGGTGCTCCAGGAGCAGGGCGCTGCCGATGTCCAGGCGGCCATGACTGAACACTCCGGGCAGGCTGATAACGCTCAGCGGACCGTCACTCAGGGGCAGGCTGTAGTGCCGTGCCAAGGCGTCGAGATCCGGGGTGGCGGGGGCGTTTTCCACGGTTAGTTGCCAGAGCTGGCAGTGCCGCGCGCTGTCGAGTTTGCGCGTTCTGCCGAATGCGGCCAATTGTTTGGCGGCGCGTTCGATGCCGGCGCGCTTCTCGCCGACCAGAAACAGCTGGCGCCCGGCCAGCCGTGCGGCCAGGGCGCTCAGCAGGTAGTCGGTGAGTTCGCGGGATTTCGGCAGGAACAGCACCGCGGCGGCGAAATCCTCCGCGGGAGGCGTTACGCCAAAGTGGCTGCGCCCGGCAAAGCGGGTTGCCAGCAGCGCCTGTTCGCCGGCGTGCCAGCTCCAGCCCCGGGCTTGCGGCAGACGGCCGAGCAGGTCATCGGCCGGCAGGCCGGCAAGCAGCAGCGGGCCGCCGAACAGTTCGGCCTGACGCAGCAGCACTTCGCTTCGCGGGTCCATGGGGCGGGCTCCTGGGAAAAGCGCGGAGGATAACAAATCTGACCAAGGCTTTGAGGGGAATGGGGGATGAGGTCGTGCCGATCCCGGGGGCTGGGCACGATTCTCCGCTCCCCGCTCCCGGCGGCTAGTCCACCACCCGGCGCGGTGCACCGTCGAAAAATGCCTGGGCGTTCTCCATCAGCTGGATGACGATGCGCTGCCGCGCTTCGCGGCTGCCCCAGGCGCTGTGCGGGGTGACGATCAGCCGCGGGATGTCGGCGGCGAGCAGGGGGTTGCCGTCGCTTGGCGGCTCCCGGGTCAGCACGTCGGTAGCCGCACCGCCCAGATGGCCGCGGCGCAGGGCGTCGGCCAGGGCCTGTTCGTCGACCAGGCCGCCGCGTGCGGTATTGATCAGGAAGGCGCCGGGTTTCATCAGGCTCAACTGGTATTCGCCGATCAGGTTGTGGGTGGCGGCGTTGAGCGGGCAATGCAGGGTCAGGGCATCGACCTGCGGCAGCAGTTCGTCCAGCGGCAGGCGATCCTGGCGGGACGGTCGTCCCGGCAACTGGCCAAGCAGCACGCGCATGCCGAAGGCTTCGGCCAGGGTGGCCACGGCGCCGCCCAGCTCGCCGTGGCCGAGCAGGCCGAGGGTCTTGCCTTCCAGCTCGACGATGGGAAAGTCCAGCAGGCAGAACTGCTGCGCCTGTTGCCAGCGGCCGTCGCGCACCGCGCGTTGATAGTCGGGCAGGCGGGTGGCCAGGGCGAGCAGCAGCATCAGGGTGTGTTGCGCCACCGAAGGCGTGCCGTAGCCCTGGCAGTTGCAGACCGTCACGCCATGTTCGCGCGCGGCGGCCAGGTCGATGTTGTTGGTGCCGGTGGCGGCGATCAGCACCAGTTTCAGCTCGGGGCAGGCGGCGAAAGTCTGGGCGTCCAGCGGGACTTTGTTGCTGATCGCCACCTGTACACCCTGCAGACGCTCGATCACCTGCTCTGGGCTGCTCAGCGGGTACAGGGTCAGTTCGCCGAATAGCTGCTGCAGTGGCGACAAGTCGAGATCGCCCAGGTCGAGCGTGCTGTGGTCTAGAAAGGCTGCGCGGCTATTGTTACTCATCAGCTGTACCTTTTCTGCTGTCGAAGCGGGGCGTAAGTTAGACAGCCTATCAGACCCCTACGCCTGTTGCGGAGCCGCTATGTACTGGACGGAGTTTTTCACCGTTGCCCTGATTCATCTGCTGGCCGTGGCCAGCCCCGGGCCGGATTTTGCCATCGTGGTGCGCGAGAGCGTGGCCTTCGGCCGGCGTGCCGGGGTCTTCACCGCGCTGGGTGTGGGCGCCGGGATCTTCGTCCACGTGGCCTATTCGCTGCTCGGTATCGGTCTGATCGTTTCCCAGTCGATTATCTTGTTCAACGCCTTGAAGTGGTTGGCCGCCGCTTACCTGCTCTACATCGGGATCAAGGCGTTGCGCGCCAAGCCGGCTGACCCGGCCCGCGCCGAGCTGAGCCTGGAGCAGGCCGTGCGTTCTCCGCGTGCGGCCTTTGCCACAGGCTTCGTCACCAATGGCCTGAATCCCAAGGCAACCCTGTTCTTCCTGTCGTTGTTTACCGTGGTGATCGATCCGCATACCCCGCTGAGGGTGCAGGCCGGTTATGGCCTCTACCTGGCACTGGCGACGGCGCTGTGGTTCTGCCTGGTGGCGATGCTGTTCAGCCAGCCGCGGGTGCGCGCCGGTTTCGCCCGCTTGGGCCACTGGTTCGATCGGCTGATGGGTGCGGTATTGATCGGCTTGGGCGTCAAGCTGGCATTCAGCGAGTTGCGCTGAGCGGTAAGCGTTGCTGATCTGAAAAGAAGCCCCGCAGCTGCGGCAATGCCGTTCACTAACGCCATGTGAACGGCATTTTTTGTAGCCTCGCGGGCCGCAGTCGCACCCAGCGCTGCGCTGGAAATGCCGGGCAGGCTATCTTGGCCCCACCCATCGAGAAGCGGACGCCGTTGCTGGCGACGATACCTGGCGTTGCAGTCGTTATCGCGCGCAGGTGCGCGTGTCGGCGGTCTGCTTGCGACCCGTTTTGGCTGTCGATTTCCCGGTGTGACCAGGCGCGTCAAAATGTCACTTGGCAAATCATTCTTTTGACTGATTTTCCCGCCTGCCAAGCGCTCTAGAGTCCTGTCACGGTAAAAAACAATATCCTGCAGACAGGTACTCCCCATGTTGCCAACTCGCATCATCCCGCCCGCGGCCAACGCCCATCAATATCCGCTGCTGATCAAGCGTTTGTTGCTGTCCGGCGTGCGCTACGAGAAAACCCGTGAAATCGTCTATCGCGATACGCTGCGCTACAGCTATGCAACCTTCAACGAACGGGTTGCACGTCTGGCCAATGTGCTGACGGCGGCCGGGGTCAAGGCCGGCGACACCGTGGCGGTGATGGACTGGGACAGTCACCGCTACCTCGAATGTATGTTCGCCATTCCCATGCTTGGTGCGGTGTTGCACACCATCAATATCCGCCTGTCGCCTGAGCAGATTCTCTACACCATGAACCACGCCGAGGATAAGTTCGTCCTGGTCAACAGTGAGTTCGTGCCCCTCTACAACGGCATAGCCGGGCAACTGACCACGGTCGAGAAGACCCTGCTGCTGACCGATGCCGAGGAGAAAACCGCCGAACTGCCGGGTCTGGTCGGCGAGTACGAGCAACTGCTGGCGGCCGCCGGTGCGAGCTACGACTTCGCCGATTTCGATGAGAACTCGGTGGCCACCACCTTCTACACCACCGGCACCACCGGCAATCCCAAGGGCGTGTATTTCACTCATCGGCAACTGGTGCTGCACACCATGGCGATGGCCTCGATGATGGGTAGTCTCGACAGCGTGCGCCTGCTGGGCACCAACGATGTCTACATGCCGATTACCCCGATGTTCCATGTGCATGCCTGGGGCGTGCCCTATGTGGCCACCATGCTGGGCATCAAGCAGGTGTATCCGGGGCGCTACGAGCCGGAGATGCTGTGCACGCTGATCAAGGAGGAGAAGGTCAGCTTCTCCCACTGCGTACCGACCATCCTGCAAATGATGCTCAATGCCCCGAGCGCCCAGGGGCATGACTTCGGCGGGTTGAAGATGATCATCGGCGGCAGTGCGCTGAACCGTGCCCTCTACGATACCGCCAAGGCGCGCGGTATCCAGTTGACGGCTGCCTATGGCATGTCGGAAACCTGCCCGCTGATCTCCTGCGCGCACATCAACGACGAGCTGCTGGCCGGCAGCGAGGACGAGCAGATCACCTACCGGATCAAGGCCGGGGTGCCGGTGCCGCTGGTCGAGGCGGCGATCATGAGCGCCGATGGCAGCATGCTGCCGGCGGACGGCGAGTCCCAGGGCGAGCTGGTGCTGCGCTCGCCCTGGCTGACCCAGGGCTATTTCCGCGAGCCGGAGAAAGGCCAGGAACTCTGGGAGCATGGCTGGCTGCACACCGGCGACGTGGCGACCATCGACGACATGGGCTTCATCGAGATTCGCGACCGCATCAAGGACGTGATCAAGACCGGTGGCGAGTGGATCTCCTCATTGGAGCTGGAAGACCTGATCAGCCGTCATCCGGCCGTGCGTGAAGTGGCGGTGGTCGGGGTGGCGGATCCGCAGTGGGGCGAGCGGCCATTCGCCTTGCTGGTGTTGCGCGACGACCAGACGCTGGATGCCAAGGGGCTCAAGGATCACCTCAAGCCGTATGTCGAGCAGGGCCATATCAACAAGTGGGCCATCCCCACACAGATCGCCCTTGTTACTGAAATTCCCAAGACCAGTGTCGGCAAGTTGGACAAGAAACGCATTCGCCTGGATATCGCCCAGTGGCAGGCGGCCGGTTGTACGTTTCTCTCCACCTTGTGATGTGCGGTGGTGCTACCGGGCAAAAGTGACTGCTTAGTCAAACAAGCGTTTGGCTTGCTAATTATTTTTTTCCAGCCATTCTTGGCCTGTGGCGGATTGGGCCGACCTGCTGAAACCTGCAAGCCAGAGTGCCTGGGGGGCTGCAAATCACACTTTCGAGGGATCAAGCAGTCACACCCTCTGGCTATAGTCCGCACCATCCATAACAAAAAAGTACATGGAGTAGCGTCGATGACAAAAGCAAAGCAAACCTGGCGCCTGGCGAAACTGCCGTTGGCCGTCAGCCTCGCATCCACCCTCGCCGCACCGGCATTGGCGGTCAACTTCAATATCGGCGAGATCGAAGGCCAGTTTGACTCGTCGCTGTCCGTGGGGGCCAGTTGGTCGGTCAGAGGCGCTGACAAAGACCTGATAGGTAGGAACAATGGTGGTGACGGTCTGTCGCAAACCTCCGACGATTCGCACCTGAATTTCAAGAAGGGCGAGACCTTCTCGAAGATCTTCAAGGGCGTACACGACCTCGAATTGAAGTACGGCGATACGGGCGTGTTCGTACGCGGCAAGTATTGGTACGACTTCGAACTGAAGGATGAGAGCCGCCTGTTCAAGGACATCGACGACAGCAACCGCAAGCAGGCCGCCCAGGCCTCGGGCGCGGAAATTCTCGACGCCTTCGTCTACCACAACTACGCCATCGCCGATCAACCGGGCTCGGTGCGTCTGGGCAAGCAGGTGGTCAGCTGGGGCGAAAGCACCTTTATCCAGAACAGCATCAACTCGATCAACCCGGTGGATGCCGCCGCGTTCCGCCGTCCCGGCGCCGAGATCAAGGAAGGCCTGATTCCGGTCAACATGTTCTATGTGTCTCAAAGCCTGACCGACAATCTGTCCATGGAGGCTTTCTATCAGATCGAGTGGGATCAGACGGTCGTCGACAACTGCGGTACCTTCTTCGCCCAGCCGGATGTGATTGCCGATGGCTGCGACCAGAACCTGGCCGTGCTGAACCCTGCTCTTGGGGCATTGTCCGGATTCGCTGCCGCACAAGGATTCGGTTATCAAACGACCTCCGAAGGCGTAATAGTGCCCCGCGGTGGCGATCGAGATGCACGCGATAGTGGACAGTGGGGCACTGCTTTCCGCTATTTCGCCGAGGAGCTGGATACCGAGTTCGGTGCCTACTTCATGAACTACCACAGCCGTCTGCCGGTGTTCAGCGCCACTGGTGCTCCTGCCGCGGCTTTCGCTGCCGCCGGCGCAGCTACCGCCGGATTCGCTGGCGCGCAGGTAGCAGCTCAGTGCGCCGCGTTAGGTGGTGCCTGCGCCAACCCTGCCGTACTCGCCGGGGTACGAGACGCTGTACTGGCCAACCCCGCATTCCAGACAGCCGCAAGAGGGCTGGCTTCTGCAACCGTCGCGGGTAACTCCCAGTACTTCATCGAGTATCCGGAAGATATCCAGCTGTATGGCCTGAGCTTCTCCACCACCCTGCCTACCGGCACCGCCTGGAGCGGCGAGGTCAGCTACCGGCCGAACGCGCCGGTGCAGCTCAATACTACCGACATCCTGTTTGCCGGCCTGACTCCGCTGGGGAACCCGAATATTTCGGTGCTGCAGGGAACCCCGGGCACCGATCTGCATGGCTATCGCCGTAAGGAAATCACCCAGTTCCAGACCACCTTCACCCATTTCTTCGATCAAGTCATGGGCGCCTCGCGTCTGACCTTGGTCGGCGAGGTCGGCGTGAGTCATGTTGGCGGGTTGGAGAGCACTTCCGAAGCTCGTTATGGTCGTGATCCGGTGTATGGCCCTGGCCCGCTGCCAGGTGGTACTTGCGAAGTCTTGAACGCCGGTACCCTGGGCAGTGCCAGCGCCGAGAACGTCAGCAAGTACTGTGAAAACGACGGCTTCGTCACCAGCACTTCCTGGGGTTACCGCGCCAAGGCGATCTGGGACTACAACAGTGCCATCGCCGGTATCAACCTCAAGCCCAGTGTGTCCTGGTCGCATGACGTGGACGGCTACGGCCCGAACGGCGTGTTCAACGAAGGCAACAAGGCCATCGGTCTTGCTCTGGATGCCGAATACCAGAACACCTACACCGCCAGCCTGGCTTACACCGACTTCTTCGGTGGCAAGTACAACACGTCGATTGACCGCGATTTCGTTGCACTCAGCTTCGGTATGAACTTCTAAGCGCACAGGAATTTTGAGGAAGACTCTGTATATGAAAACAACAAAAAGTCTGTTGCAAACCGGCGCGCTGACCCTTTCGCTGCTGGCCTGCAGCGTCATGGCAGCGGTGTCGCCAGAGGAGGCTGCCAAGCTGGGTACCACGCTGACGCCGGTGGGTGCCGAGATGGCCGGTAATGCGGACGGGTCGATTCCGGCCTGGACCGGTGGTCTGCCGAAGAATGCCGGCACTGCCGATGCTGCCGGTTTCCTGTCCGATCCGTTCCCTAACGAGCAACCGTTGTTCACCATCACCGCGGCCAACGCCGAACAGTACAAGGACAAGTTGACCCCCGGTCAGCAGGCCCTGTTCAAGCGTTACCCGCAAAGCTACAAGATCCCGGTGTTCCCGACTCACCGTTCGGCCAGCATGCCTGATTTCGTGATGGAAGCTACCAAGCGCAATGCGGTCAACACCCGCATGGTCGAGGGTGGCAACGGTCTGGAGAACTTCGAACAGGCCAACCCCTTCCCGATTCCGAAGGACGGTCTGGAAGCGATCTGGAACCACATCACCCGCTACCGCGGCGGCAGCGTCAAGCGTCTGGTGACCCAGGCGACTCCGCAGCCGAACGGTTCCTACAGCATGGTGTATTTCCAGGACGAGTTCACCTTCCGCGGTGCGCTGAAGGACGCCGACACCAGCAAGCCGAGCAACGTGCTGTTCTACTTCAAGCAGCGGGTAACCGCGCCGTCGCGCCTGGCCGGTAACGTCCTGCTGGTGCACGAAACCCTCAACCAGGTGAAGGAGCCGCGCCTGGCCTGGCTGTATAACGCCGGTCAGCGTCGCGTGCGTCGCGCCCCGCAGGTTTCCTACGACGGTCCGGGTACCGCCGCCGATGGTCTGCGTACGTCCGACAACTTCGACATGTACAACGGTGCACCTGACCGTTACGAGTGGAAGTTGAACGGCAAGAAGGAAATCTACATTCCGTACAACAGCTACCGGCTGGATTCGCCCAAGCTGAAATATGACCAGGTCATCAAGGCTGGCCATATCAACCAGGACCTGACCCGTTACGAGCTGCACCGGGTATGGCACGTGACCGCGACCCTGAAGTCGGGCGAGCGGCATATCTATGCCAAGCGTGACTTCTTCATCGACGAAGACACCTGGCAAGCCGCGCAAATCGACCACTACGACGGTCGCGGCACCCTGTGGCGTGTCGCCGAGGCCCATGCCCAGTACTACTACGACAAGCAGGTACCCTGGTACAGCGTAGAAACCCTGTATGACCTGCAGTCCGGTCGTTACCTGGCTCTGGGTATGAAGAACGAGGAGAAGCAATCCTACGAGTTCGACTACCCGGCAAAAGAAAGCGACTACACCCCGGCCGCCCTGCGTCAGGCTGGCGTTCGCTAACAGCCGTTGTTGCAACAGTGAAAGCCGGCCCATTGGGCCGGCTTTCTTGTTTTAGCGAGGTCTCAATTGCACGCTGCGCTGACCAGCAGGTCATAACAACCTGCCCGCATCGCCAGTTACCAAGCGGAGGCCTAGCGCTACGCCGCAGTTCGTAGCCCGGATGCAATCCGGGGAAATCTCGCGCCTACCGACCGCTTCCGGATCGCATTCGGCTATGTGGTACCAACCAGCATTTCCTGTCGACTCTATCCATGGACCCGCTGATGGGTTCGTGGCAGTTCCCGAACCATCCAGGTCGCCCGCTTGGCGGCGATGACTTGGCTATGCAGATTTGCCTGGCCATATCGCCTGACGTCCCTCGCACGAACTGGCCCGGACTGAACCCGGGTTGCCTGGCGGGTAATGATTTGTTTCAGTGCCCACATCCAGGCTTCAATTCCCGCGGTTAAGTCGATAGTCTGCTGGGAGTTCGCGCCTGAACTGGCAATGACTTAACAAGAGCCGGGTGATGACCGATCTGACGCGTATAGCGCCTGTAGTCAGCGACACCGTCCCTCTGGGCGACAGTCGCTTTTTTCGTCCGCCACTGCCCTCCGGCCATGTGCCGCGGCCGCGCCTGTGCGAGCGGCTGGCCGAGGGCTTGAGCGGGCGGTTGCTGCTGGTCAGTGCCCCTGCGGGTTTCGGCAAAAGCTCGCTGGCCAGTGAGTTTTGCCAGGCACTGCCCGAGCAGTGGCACAGTCTGTGGTTGGGTCTTAGTCCGCGCGATAGCGATCCCGGGCGTTTTCTCGAGCGCTTGCTGGCCGGCCTGCAGCAGTTCTATCCGGGGTTGGGTGAGGACGCTCAGGCATTGCTGCGCATGCGCCAGCGCCATCAACCCTTCGCCTTCGAAGAGTGGCTCGACGGCCTGCTTGACGAGTTGACCGAGCGTCTCGTGCCGACGGCGCCCCTGTTGCTGGTGCTGGACGACTATCACCTGGCCAGGGGCGCGGTGCTCGACAGCTGCCTGCAATTTCTGCTCAATCATCTGCCCGAAGGGCTGGTCATTCTGCTGACCAGCCGTCAGCGCCCCGACTGGCACCTGGCGCGTCTGCGCCTGTCGCGGCAGTTGCTGGAGTTGCAGGAGCAGGACTTGCGCCTGACCGAGGACGAGACCCGCGCGCTACTCGGCAGCCAGGGTGCCGAGCTCAGCGGGACGGTATTGGAAGAATGGCGTCAGCGCAGCGAGGGTTGGGTGGCCGGCCTGCGTCTGTGGCTGTTGACCCGGCAGCAGGCCGATGACGACAGCCCGGAGCGGGTACCCCAGGGTGACGAGGGGTTGATCCGCGAGTACTTGCTGGAGGAGGTGATCGAGCAGCAGTCGGCCGAGGTGCAGAGCTTTCTGTTCGACACCGCCTGCCTCGATCGTTTCTCTGCCGAGCTGTGCGATGCCTTGCGTGAGCAGCATGACAGCGCGGCTATTATCCAGCACCTGCAGACCCATCAGGTTTTTCTCGTTCCCCTGGATGAGCAGGAACACTGGTTTCGCTATCACCATTTATTTTCCGACCTGTTGCGCTCGCGCCCTGCTGCCCAGCGCAGCCAGTCCCAGGCGGCCTTGCATTTGCGCGCCTGCCGCTGGTTCAGCAGCCAGGGCCTGCATGAGGAGGCGGTCGAACAGGCACTGCGTGCCGGCCAGCCGGAGGTGGCGGCCAACCTGGTGCAGAACCTGTCCGAGGAACAGTTGCTCGGCGAGCAGAATGTCGCCTGTTTGCTGCGCTGGAAGATGGACCTGCCCGACAGTCTGCTGGCCAGCACGCCGCGTCTGCTGGTGTTGTACGGCTGGGCATTAGCCCTGGCCTGCCAGCTGGATGCCGCCGATGAGCTGATCCAGCAATTGGGGCGTTTTCTGCCGGCCCCCGACGCGCAGGAGCAGGATAATCTGCTGGCCCAGTGGCTGGCCCTGTCCGGCATCATCGCCCGCGGCCGTGGTCAGGTACTCGAGGCCGAGCGCTATTGCAGCGAAGCCCTGACCCTGCTCGGTGCCAAACGCTGTGGCCCGCGCCTGATGTGCCTGTTCACCCTGGCCAATCTGGCGATGACCAAGGGCGATCTGTGGCGTGCGCGGGGGCTCAATCGCGAGGCCCTGGAGCTGGCGCAGCGGGTCGATAACCCCCTGTTCGAGGGGCGGGCGCATGCCGAGCGGGCACGTGTGCTGCATGCCCGTGGCGAGGTTCAGCGCGCCCTGGCCGAGGTGCGTCTGGGCCAGCAGCGGTTGCACGGGTTCCCGGCCCAGCGCGTGTATTCGGTGCGTGCGCGACTGAATCTGTACGAGGGCTACCTGCTCAGTGTGGCGCTGCAAACCCAGGCCGCCCGCACCAAATTGCTGGCCGGGATCGGTGAGGCGCGTGCCTGTCGCGACATCAGCGTGCTGATGGGTTACTGCATGCTGGCCGTGGTCGAGAGGCGTGAGGGGCGTCTCGCCGAGGCCTTCGCCCAACTGGCCGAGGCCGAGCGCCTGATGCATGCCTGGGACGTACCTTCGATTTACTATCTGGCGATGATCACGGTGATCAAATGCGAGCTGTGGTTGTCCCAGGGCCAGCTGGAATTGGCCGAAGTCTGGCTGCAGCGGCTGGCCGAGACCTATTGCGGCGAAACGCCCGGGGTGGCCCCCGAGGTTCACCCTCAACTGGTCTTGCATATCGAGTTGCAACAGGCCGCGCTCGAGCGCTTGCAGGGGCGTCTGGAGGTGGCCGAGCGGCGTCTGCGCGCACTCAGTCAGTATGCCCAATCCGCATCGGGCCAATTGTTCGTGGTGGCCGCTCAGGTGCAATTGGCCCTGCTGCTCAAGGCCTCCGGGCGCGACCGCGAGGCCGTCAGCTGGCTGACCAGCAGCCTGGAAGCGGCTCAGGGCGGAGCCTTGTTGCCTTATCAGGAGCTGTTCGTGCACCAGCCGCAATGGCTGCGCGAGCAACTGCTGGCGCGTTCCGATTGCGCCGTGGCCGGCGAGCTGCTCAAGTATCTGCCGCAGGCTCAGGAGGGGCTGCTGAGCAGGCTCGATAGCCAACTGACCGAGGCCTTGAGTTCGCGTGAACTAGCGGTATTGCAGCTGATCGCCCAGGGCTGCTCGAATCAGGAAATCAGCGAGCAGTTGTTCATTTCCCTGCACACGGTGAAGACCCATGCCCGCCATATCAACGGCAAGCTGGGCGTCGAACGGCGTACCCAGGCCGTGGCGCGGGCCAAGGATCTGGGGCTGTTGCGTTAAACCGGGGGCAGGCGGCTTAATCCATAGGCACTATGGGGTATCGTCCATCCGATCCATACAGGCTCTCATAGCCCGATGCGGAGGATCTCATGTCCTTTTGCGTACGCGCAGGCACGCCCCCAACGCCGGGGGCGTGTGCTTTGTCCAGAGCCCCCCGTACGGACTTCAGTGGTTGGTACTGCCCTGTTGCGCACTCAGCTCGTGCAGATACTTGCGCGACAGGGCGAGAAAGCGCGGTGTCGGGCCGATATCTTCATAGAGCGGATTGCCTTCCTCGTCGGTGGCCACCACCTGGCTGCCCTTGACGTAGGGCAGGCTGGTTTCCAGTTCTTCCAGTGCCGCGCCGATCAGCTCGCCGAGTAGTGCTTCCGGGCTGCGTTTGGGGTACATCTCGGCTAAAGCCGCCAGGCGCGCGGCCGCTTCCATATCCAGATTGATCTGATACAGGTTGCGGGTGATGCGGCCCTTGGCGTTCTGTTCCCAATGGCGGACAAGCTCGCGAATTTTCATGACTGCCTCGTCCTTTACCTACTCGTGGTAGGTGGTTATGCGATTGTGCTCGGCCTCACCCCTTTACGGTGGACCTGTTTAGAGCCTAGACCTCCCCGGCGCTCTTGTCGGCATGGCGTCGCGCCCTTGTAAGATGTTGCCGTGCTGGGCACTCTTGAGCTTCACGCTTGAGCGGAGAGTCAGTCATGGCAGAAATCGACGCGCGTCTGCGCGAGGACGTTCATCAGCTCGGCGAGCTGCTGGGTAACACCATCAGCGCCCAGCGCGGAGCGGTCTTTCTCGACAAGATCGAGCGCATTCGCAAGGGCGCCAAGGCGGCGCGGCGCGGTTCTGCCGCCGGTGCCGAACAGCTCAGCGCCGGCCTCGAGCAGCTTGCCGACGACGAACTGCTGCCGGTGGCGCGGGCGTTCAACCAGTTTCTCAACCTGGCCAATATCGCCGAGCAGTATCACCGCATCCGCCGCCGTGGCCCGGATGAACCCGAGCCCTTCGAGTCGCGGGTGTTGCCCGAATTGCTGCAGCGCCTGCTGACCAGCGGCCACGGCGCCGATGACCTGGCGCGTCAGATCGCCCGTCTGGACATCGAACTGGTGCTGACCGCCCACCCGACCGAAGTGGCGCGGCGTACCCTGATCCAGAAATACGATGCGATCGCCGCGCAACTGGCCGCTGGCGACCACAGCGATCTGTCCGCCGCCGAGCACGAACAGGTTGCCGAGCAGTTGCAGCGCCTGATCGCCGAGGCCTGGCATACCGAAGAGATCCGCCGCAGCCGGCCGAGCCCGGTGGACGAGGCCAAGTGGGGCTTCGCCGTGATCGAGCATTCGCTGTGGCAGGCGGTGCCGAACTTCCTGCGCAAGGCTGACCATGCCCTGCAAGAAGCCACTGGCATGCACCTGGCACTGGATGCCGCACCGATTCGCTTCGCCTCCTGGATGGGCGGTGACCGCGACGGCAACCCCAACGTCACCGCCGCGGTGACCCGCGAGGTGCTGCTGCTGGCGCGCTGGATGGCGGCCGATCTGTACCTGCGCGACATCGATCAACTGGCCGCCGGGCTGTCCATGCAGCAAGCCAGCCCCGAGCTGCTGGCAAAGGTCGGCGACAGCGCCGAGCCCTATCGCAGCCTGCTCAAGCAACTGCGCGAACGCCTGCGCGCCACCCGCAGCTGGGCCCAGGAGGCGCTACACGGCCCGGTCGCGGCGCCGGCGGCGGTGTTGCAGGACAACCGCGAGCTGCTCGAACCGCTGGAGTGCTGCTTCCAGTCGCTGCACGCCTGCGGCATGGGCGTGATCGCCAATGGCCCGCTGCTCGATTGCCTGCGCCGCGCCGCCACCTTCGGCCTGTTCCTGGTGCGTCTGGACGTGCGTCAGGACTCCAGCCGGCACGCCGCGGCGCTCGATGAAATCACCGATTACCTGGGCCTGGGGCGCTACGCCGAGTGGGACGAGGAGGCGCGCCAGCAGTTTCTCCTGGCCGAGCTGGACAACCGCCGACCGCTGTTGCCCAGCCACTTCAAGCCCAGCGCCGACACCGCCGAAGTCCTCGCCACCTGCCGCGAGGTGGCCGCCGCGCCGGCGGCCTCGCTGGGCTCCTATGTGATCTCGATGGCCGGTGCGCCTTCCGATGTGCTGGCCGTGCAACTGCTGTTGAAGGAGTCCGGGCTGCTGCGGCCGATCCGCGTGGTGCCGCTGTTCGAAACCCTCGCCGATCTGGACAACGCCGGCCCGGTGATCGACCGTCTGCTCGGCCTCAAGGGCTACCGCGCGCGCCTGCGCGGCCCGCAGGAAGTGATGATCGGCTACTCCGACTCAGCCAAGGATGCCGGCACCACCGCGGCGGCCTGGGCGCAGTACCGTGCCCAGGAACAACTGGTGCAGGTCTGTGCCGCGCAGCAGGTCGAATTGCTCCTGTTCCACGGCCGTGGCGGCACCGTCGGCCGCGGCGGCGGTCCGGCCCACGCGGCGATCCTGTCGCAGCCGCCGGGCTCGGTGGCGGGGCGTTTTCGCACCACCGAACAGGGCGAGATGATCCGCTTCAAGTTCGGCCTGCCGGATATCGCCGAACAGAACCTCAACCTCTACCTGGCCGCGGTGCTGGAAGCCACCCTGTTGCCACCGCCGACGCCGGAGCCGGCCTGGCGCGAACTGATGGACAAGCTGGCCGCCGATGGCGTCACCGCCTACCGCGGTGTGGTGCGCGAGCACCCGCAGTTCGTCGACTATTTTCGTCAGGCCACACCGGAGCAGGAGCTCGGCCGTTTGCCCCTGGGCAGCCGCCCGGCCAAGCGGCGCGAGGGCGGGGTGGAGAGCCTGCGGGCGATTCCCTGGATCTTCGCCTGGACCCAGACCCGGTTGATGTTGCCGGCCTGGCTCGGCTGGGAATATGCCCTGAGCAGCGCCCTGCAACGCGGCGAGGGCGAGTTGCTGGCGCAGATGCGCGAGCGCTGGCCGTTCTTCCGGACCCGCATCGACATGCTGGAAATGGTCCTGGCCAAGGCCGATGGGGCTATTGCCCGGCTCTACGACGAGCGTCTGGTCGAGCCGTCCCTGCTGCCCCTGGGCGAGCATTTGCGCGACCTATTGTCGCAGGCGGTTGCTGCGGTATTGGGATTGACCGGTCAGTCGCAGCTGCTGGCGCACAGCCCCGAGACTCTGGAATTCATCAGCGTGCGCAACACCTACCTTGACCCCTTGCACCTGCTCCAGGCCGAGCTGCTGGCACGCGCCAGACGGCGTGATAACCAGGCCGACAGCCCTCTGGAACAGGCCTTGCTGGTCAGCGTCGCGGGTATCGCCGCCGGTTTGCGCAACACCGGTTAGCGGGTGTGGGGCGGGCGTTTCCGGGGTGCATCGAGCATGCCCCGGAGGGGCTCGGTCGCGGCCCGATGGCGCCTGAAAGGCCCCTGTTTATCCGACTTTTGGTGGCTTGTGCGGTGGGGGTGCGCTGTGTATCTTGGGCAACCTTTTAGTACCTGGACACTTGCTAGTCCCTTGGACACTTGGCCACCTGGCAGCTTGCCAGCGTTGCTCGAACCATTCTGAGATTGGCCCCACGAGGCGAGTCCGACGCTTTTTTTCTTAATATCTTGAGGAGCACATCGATGCGCGTGATTCTGCTAGGGGCGCCCGGTGCCGGCAAAGGTACCCAGGCCGGTTTCATCACCAAGAAGTTTGCTATTCCGCAAATCTCCACCGGCGACATGCTGCGTGCCGCGGTCAAGGCCGGCACCGAGCTGGGCCTGAAAGCCAAAAGCATCATGGACAGTGGCGGTCTGGTTTCCGATGACCTGATCATCAATCTGGTCAAGGAGCGCATCAGTCAGCCCGATTGCGTCAATGGCTTCCTCTTCGATGGCTTCCCGCGCACCATTCCCCAGGCCGAAGCGCTGAAAGATGCTGGCGTGAACATCGACCACGTGGTGGAAATCGCCGTCGAAGACGAGGAAATCGTCAGCCGCATCGCCGGCCGTCGCGTGCATCCGGGCTCCGGGCGGGTCTACCACACCGAACACAATCCGCCACAAGTCGCAGGTATTGACGACGAAACCGGCGAAGAGCTGATCCAGCGCGACGACGACAAGGAAGAAACCGTGCGTCATCGCCTGTCGGTCTACCACTCGCAGACCAAGCCGCTGGTGGAGTTTTACCAGAAACTCGCCGCAGCCAACGGCACGCCGAAATACAGCGCCATCGCTGGCGTTGGTAGCGTCGACGAGATCACTACCAAGGTGCTGGCTGCCCTCAGCTAATCCGCTGGTCGCAACGACCCAACGGCCCGCTATATGCGGGCCGTTGTCGTTGTGCGCCAGGCATGGCGCGTTGCGCGCAAGCGCAACCAGCTTGGCTGTGGTGGCCTCGCTGGTGACTTGGAGGTGAAAGTCCTCTACACACCCGGCAAGGGGAAGTGTTAGCCAGAGGCAAGGGTGTCGCGGGTGACCGCGAATCTGAAGGAAGCCCGAGGCAAAATGCTGGCCTGACGTACAGGAAGCGGATAGAGGCGTCGTAGTGGGGTGAGGTCGCAATGACAGCCAAAGCCCAATACTTGCACGGGACGCTACGACGTAGATCCGACAGGCATAAGCAGGAAGGTCGCGCGAATTACCCTGGGAGATCTG
>NZ_FOWX01000029.1 GCF_900115555.1 Pseudomonas borbori | reverse complement strand
CAGCCTCTGGCGCGGAGGCGCTAGGAATCTGTCGATCAGCCGCATCGAGCGCAGCCAAATAACGGCTGATGCTCGCCTCGATTTCTTCCATGCGCCGCTTCAGTTTGGCACTGGTGAAATTGCGGTCACGATTGTTCACTGCCTTGAATTTGCTGCCGTCGATGGCAACCAAGTTTTCGCCAAAAAAACCCAACTGCTGGCAGAGTAAAACGAACTGGCGGCAGACGCCGCGAATGGCCTTACTGTTGTCTTTTCGGAAGTTGGCGATGGTCTTGAAATCGGGCATCAAACGCCCGGTTAGCCACATGAGTTCGACGTTGCGCTGGGCTTCTCGCTCAAGACGTCGGCTCGATTGGATGCGGTTTAGGTAGCCGTAGATATAGATCTTCAGCAGGATCTCAGGGTGGTAGGCAGGTCTGCCTGTTTCGGCTGGAATGACGCCATCAAAATCCAGCTTGGCTAGGTCGAGTTCGTCGACGAAAACGTCGACCACACGTACCGGATTGGTATCGCTGACATAGTCGTCGAGGCTTTCGGGAAGCAAGGTGCTTTGACCTCGGTGTTCACCCTGGATAAACCGTTTCATGGGTTTCCCTTGCGATGAGATTCTCGGAAATCATAGCAAGGGTTTACCGGGACGTTTTTACACACTCTGGACCGAAAGCAGCCTGTTATGAATGGCCGCTACCTCCCCGTAGCAAGCTTTGGTCATCGGCAAAAATCGGCCAATTGCCGGCAAAGCACAGGCCTCGCACATCCATTGCGGCCTGAATGCGCCTCACGGGCGTTTGAGTCTGGCGCTGTAAGCTCAAATTCACCCTGACTACGCATAAACCTCAGCCAATTTGCAGTCCGGCAATGCTTGAGCTGCGCCCTCTCGCGCGACGCGGCGTAGCAGGTCGCAATTTTTAACCTGAATTTACAATAACTTAGTGCGAACTAAAAACTTGGAAGACTCCGCGGTTATCGACAGCCTGTCCGCCTGCTTGTTATCTCATTAAAAATAAATTCAAACCTATATCACTCGAATGAACGCTCAGCGATGAGTGGATCGTTAAGCACTTACGCGTGAAATAGAGAGGAATTTGCATATGTATACCCCATGCCCTTGCTGCAACTCAGGACGTGTCATAACGAAAAATATCGGCCGAACAACCGGGGGCGTCATCGGCTCTGTTGGTGGAGCCGCTAGCGGAGCTGCTGGTGCTTTGTCAGGTGCAGAAATCGGAGGGGCTCTGGGTGTTGTGGGCGGCCCCGTGGGCATAGCCCTCGGGAGTATTGCCGGCGCGATCCTTGGCGGGCTGTTTGGCGGTGCCGCGGGAGGATTAGCCGGAGCGACAATTGGCGAGCAACTCGATGAGCGCGTACTGAACAACTACGAATGCTTGGAATGCGGACACACATACAGCGTTAACAGCTGATCCAGCTAACCCATCCAGCCAGCATCGGCCCCACGATGTTGCGCTCTTCCCCCTTGAGCAGGAGCAACTCTTCATGGCCCATCTCGTCGAACAAATGGCTTACGTTGGCGCAGCCCCCTGGCACGGTCTGGGCAGCCACCTTTCACCCAAGCAACCGCTGGAAGTCTGGCAACGTGAAGCCGGTATGAACTGGCAGATCCAGCACAGCCCGGTGCACTTCAAAGCCGACACGGTTGGCAACCTGGGCACCATTCACTCCTTCCCGGAACAGAAGGTGCTGTTCCGCTCGGACACCAAGGCACCGCTGTCGGTAGTCTCCAGCCGCTACCAAATCGTGCAACCCGGGGAGGTGCTGGAGTTCTACCGCGACCTAACCGAAGTCTCCGGCTATGAGCTGGAAACGGCAGGTGTACTCAAGGGCGGCCGCAAGTTCTGGGCCTTGGCCCGTACAGGTCAATCGACCGCATTGAAGGGTAACGATCAGGTCAACGGCTACCTCCTGTTGGCGACATCCTGTGACGGCACCCTGGCCACTACCGCCACCCCAACCACCGTTCGCGTGGTCTGCAACAACACCCTGACCATCGCCCTGGATGGCACCACGCGAGCGATCAAGGTGCCGCACAACACCCGCTTCGATCCCAAGGCGGTGAAAAAGCAGCTCGGCATCGCCGTCTCGCAATGGGACGAGTTCATGTACCGCATGCGGGCGCTGGCCGAACGCAAGGTGCAATGGCATGAAGCCATGGGCTTCTTCATGAACGTGCTGTGCGAGGTCAGCCCGAACAGCCAACTGCCCGAGGTACTGCCCAACGAGCGGGCGCTGCGCAAGGTGCAGGCGCTGTACGAAGGGCAAGGCCGCGGAGCCAATCTGGAGTCGGCACGCGGTACCGCCTGGGGGCTGCTCAATGCCGTGACCGAGTACGTCGACCACGAACGCCGCGCCCGCAGCAACGAATACCGCATGGACTCGGCCTGGTTCGGCCAGGGTGCGCAGATCAAGCAACGCGCGCTGGATGCCGCCCTGCAGCTCGCCGCCTAACCCCCCTACTTCCTCACACCCAATCACGCCCGGTCAGCCTAGTGCTGCTCGGGCGTTTTTATGCCCGCAAGGTGACCGTTATGAAAGCCAAGAACCTGAATAGCAGCACCGTAAAACCTCGCCCGGCCCTGCGCCTGGTTAACACCAAAGAACTGCCGCGTGAAGACTGGCTGGCCGTGCGCAAGCAAGGTATCGGCAGTTCCGATGCAGCAGCGGCCGTCGGCCTCAATCCCTACAAGTCGCAACTGGAGCTGTGGCTGGAGAAAACCGGCCGCGATACCACGCTGCCCAAGCTGGATCCGCACGATGAGGAAAGCCCGGCGTACTGGGGCAATATCCTCGAACCCATCGTTGCCTGGCATTACAGCAAACGCACCAGCAACCGCGTGCGGCGCATCAACGCCGTGCTGCAGCACCCTGACCCTGAGTTGCCCTGGATGCTCGCCAACATCGACCGGGAGGTGATCGGTGCGGACGATGTGCAGATCCTCGAATGCAAAACCGCGGGCATAAACGGCGCACGCCTCTGGAAAGAAGGCGTACCCGAATATGTGCAATTGCAGGTCATGCACCAGCTGGCGGTTACCGGTAAGCAAGCCGCCGATGTAGCCGTATTGCTGGGTGGTCAGCACCTGGAGATCCATCACATCGAGCGGGATGAGCAGATGATTGCTCGCCTGATCGAGCTGGAGCGTACGTTCTGGGAGTACGTGGTAACCGACACTCCGCCGGCTGCCGATGGCTCCGCGTCAGCAGAAGCCGCCCTGCGCTGCCTTTACCCCGAGGACAACGGCCAGGTGATGGACTTCAGCTCCAATCCTGCCCTGTCGATTGCCTACGTGGAACTCAAATCAGTACGCAAGAACATTGCCCAGCAAGAACAACGCGAAGCCCAGCTCAAGCAAACCCTGCAACAGGCCATGGGCGAGGCCACCCGCGCGGAGTTCTCCAGCGGCTACATCAGCTGGAAGAAATCCAAGGACAGCGTCGGGCTGGACGTCGAGCGCATGCTCAAGGACAAGCCCTACCTGCAGGCTCGCTACCCCAAGGTCAAGGATGGCAGTCGCCGCTTCCTGATCGCCTGAACCAAGCCATCCACCCTCAAGCCACCCGGTTAGCTCGCTGACCCGGTGGCGTTTCTATTTTTAGATAAAGGAAAACCATCATGCTCAAAGGTCTGGTCATCACCCCGCCGGTGCTCGGGCGTATCTCCATCGGCAAGGTCGTCGAGAAAAACGGCAAACGCCTGCCGGAGAAAGACGATCAATTCACCATCACCTCGCAAGTCCAAGGTCGGGAAGGCTGGCTGCTGCACCCTCTCAACGACGAGCTGCGCCAGACGCAGGAAGACAAGCTGCGCAGCATCCCGATTCGCTTTCTGTTCAATGAGCCGGATCTCAACTTTCGCGCCGACTACACCCTGTTCGATCGCAACACGGGACGGCCGGTGTGCGTCGGCAACGGAGAAACCTGCAAACGGCAATGTGAGGATGGGGTCAAGTCCATGCCCTGTCCCTCGCCGGATGCCTGTCCGTTGGCCAAGGGGGGTGCCTGCAAGCCTTACGGGCGACTGAACGTGGTGATCGGCGACGATGACCCACTCGGCAGTTTCGTGTTCCGCACCACCGGCTTCAACAGCATCCGCACCCTGGCGGCACGTCTGCAGTACTTCCAAGCCATCTCCGGGAATCGGCTGGCGTGCTTACCCCTGGAGATGCGTCTACGCGGTAAGTCCACCCGGCAGAGCCACGGCACACCGATCTTCTACGTCGACATCACGGTGCGTGGCGGCCTTTCGCTGGAGGCAGCGCTGCTAGATGCACAGAAAACCGATGAGGTCCGTCGCAACGCGGGCTTCGATCAAGAAGCACTGGATCGTGCTGCACGACAGGGCTTCAACAACGGGGCATTCGAAGACAGCGAGGAAGATACCAGCGCCATCGTTGAAGAATTCTTCTCCGCTCCTGGAGAGGAGACCCGTACCGCCGCACCCACCATCAAGCCTTCAGGCTCGGCCCAACCCTCACTGGCGGAAAAGCTCGAATCCAAAGCCCTACAGGGCAGCAGCGGGCAACCTGGCCGCCCCCACTAACCCCTCCATCTTCATCACCCAACGCCTTCAACCTCAGGAGATTACTGATGAAATATCACAAGCTCAGGGCCGGTGAAGCGACCGGCACCTATGTCATGGAGTCGCCGGTTACGGAAGCCGACATTCTTCGCATGGCCCAACAGTTCGCCAGCAAGCGATTGGCCAAAGGCCGGCTGCTGGCCGATCCACAACACGTATTCAGCCACCTGCAAACACTGCTGCAGCACCACGAACACGAAATCTTTGCCCTGCTATTGCTCGACAACAAGCACCGGGTAATCGGCTTTCGTGAGTTGTTTCGGGGCACCCTGGACAGCGCCAGCGTGTATCCACGGGAGGTCGTCAAGATCGCCCTGGAGCACAACGCAGCGGCAGTGATCCTGGTTCACAACCATCCCTCTGGTGATCCGGAGCCCAGCAACGCTGACCGCCAGCTGACCACGACACTCAAGGACGCACTCAACATGGTCGGCACCAGGACACTGGACCATATCGTCGTTGGCAGCGAAGGCTGCGTGTCACTGGCAGAACGGGGATACCTGTAGGTAGCCGCTTATCTTCCATTCGCTATCCATCCGATGGTCTGCACCTGACCTAGGTCGGTGTAGCCATCGGCGTGGGGCCTCTGCAGCAGTTAATATCCAAATGTCATCCACTTACCTGATTAGTAAAGACCGAAGATCTTCAGCCCGGGTTTCATGCTCACCTGCATTGTTGGTCAGGTGTAACGCGAAATTGGCAACCTGGCGGCACCGTCACACTCAACCCAGAGCGGGAGCCACCGGCACCGAAAATAGCAGCTTAAAGACACGGCTGACGCGACAACTACCTTGCAAAACGCCGATCTGCCGAAGCCAGCTCCAGGCTGGGCTCACACCTCAAAAACCGGGTTGGCACACGCAATATCCTAGCTAGCTAGACTGATAAATTCACTCAGCCCTCTCCAAAGCGTGGATACACAAATGTGTATCCACGTGATAGCCTACGCCACATGTCACTAAAAAACTGTGGAATGCGGATTAGACTGGAGAAGGAACTGCGTGAAGCTTTCGTAGAAGCGTGCCGCGCCCAAAATATCTGTGCATCTGATGTTTTGAGAGATTTCATGCGCGCCTATACAGACAAGCACTATCACGGTCAGGCAGATCTATTTTCCAAGCAAAAAGATAAAGCCCATGAGTCCAGTTAGGTAGACCTATGCCCATCCTAACTATTTCGTGCGCAAAGCTTAGTTGCGGATCGGAGTATCTTAAATTCAATATTAGAGGTCGTAATGGACTTATTATCAACATCAGCTGAAACACTAGATGCCGCAATAGCTACAGCTCCTAGTTCACCTGGAATTATTGGCCGCTCAAGTTTCGTAACCAACAGCCACCATGTCGCCGGCCTCATTCATGGCGACTCCGCCACTGCGCTGAAAACGCTACCTAATGATACTTTCAATGTCGCGATAACTTCACCACCTTATTTTTGGGTGCGTGATTATGGGTACGATGGACAATTAGGCCACGAAGAGTCAGTAGAAACCTACATCAATAAACTGATGGAGGTTTTCGATGAAGTTAAGCGAACTCTCCACCCGGAGGGAATGTTCTTTCTCAACATCGGCGATACTTACTACTCTGGCAATGGACAACCTCACGGAAGTGATCCTAAGTGCTCATCTCGAAATTTTTTCCGGACCAAAATGCGGCCCGTGGATGCTAGCGGTTGGGATATTCCAAAAAAGAGCATGATCGGGATTCCCTGGAAGGTCGCCTTTGCGATGCAGGAGCGCGGCTGGACACTCAGAAGCGCTATTATTTGGAACCGCTGCAACGCTTTTGTTGAGCCTACTGCACGAGATAGGCCACATCGCCAGTATGAACATGTTTTCATGTTCACCAAAAGCAGATTTTATAGCTTTGACCGGTCCAAGCTAGTAGAGGAAGACGTCTGGAACATTCCGATTGAGCGCAGCCGCAGAGCGAAACATAACGCGGCATTCCCCTCGGAGCTGGTAAGAAGATGCATTGAAGTTGGTAGCCCTCCAGGGGGCCATGTCCTAGATCCGTTTGTGGGTAGCGGAACATCAATTTTTACGGCCATCGCGAATGACCGTAATGTAGTGGGTGTGGATATGAGTCCAGATTACGTCGACTACATTCAGTCTGCTCTAGAGGCTGACCGTCATAAAGATATTTCGTGGGAAAACTTGCTACAACGCGTTAAAACCCCCTCTGCAGCATGGGAGCTATGGGAAGGCAATAAGAAAAACTTTCGTAAGCCAGGAAAGCCTAAAACGGAGTAAGTTGTGAAATATTTTGACATATCTACAATTCGCGCAGCGATAGAGCACCTCCAACACTACAGTGCCAACTGGTTATTGCCTGCCTTTGTCTTTGCGGCCAATGACGTCGGAACCGAAGAACTTGTGGATATGTCAAAAAAAAGAGGTACCGATCAATTTTTAGATCGCTACTTCCACGGTGACCTTTTAGATTTGCCGCGCTTGGCAAAAGGTAATAGTTTGCTTCGGCCCAGGTTGCAGGGAGTGACCTGGGATCGAGGCGACTTTGCTGATGATTACATCATCCAGCAAGATACGAAAATGTGGGGCAATCTCTTCTCATCTCGGGGCTACCGTGAGATGCGACTTAAAGGATATATTGGTGGTGAGAAGAATCTGACGATTTTGACTGATACCTTTCAAGACAAATTTGAGGAGATGATACCCGACAGCTTTAGATTTGAATATTTCCTAATCTGGCTTTACGCGTTCCGTGGCTTTCCTGATGAAATTTCTTCATGGCAAGACTTATATGACTTTTTCTTGAGCAATGAATTACATCTGCAAGAATTTAAGGAAGCCTATCGGAGCCGATTTTGCATCAACATTCAACCAGTTGACTGGCCAGAACTACTCACTGAGCGGCCATCGAACGAAGATCTCTTAAATTCTTTGGCTCCAAAGTTAGTGTCATTCATAGCAGGAGCCACAACGGAAGCAGTTCCTTCTCAAGTAACTAACAGTCTAATTAGCTCTGACGACCCTGTATTCGCCGAAGTGCTTGGGGCAATTGATGCTGGGGAGAGCTATTCATTTCTTCTCACCGGACCTCCAGGCACAGGCAAAACACGTTACGCTCGACAGTTAGCGAATAAGCTAACAGAGGGCGACGAAAGCCAAACTCTATTCATGCAGTTTCACCCGGCTATTGGATATGATGACTTTGTGGAGGGCTTTCGGCCTGGCAAGTCAGACGATGGAAAAGGAATCCGTTATGATCTCGCCCCCCGCTTATTTTTAAGATTTGCCCAAGACGCCGCTAGAAATCCTGAAAAAAAATTTGTCGCTGTAATTGATGAGCTGAATCGTGGCGACGTAGCGAGAATATTTGGTGAAGTTTTAACATATCTAGAAGTGGATTATCGGGATGTAGAGTTCACTCTCCCTTTCTCAGGCGACAAGGCAAAGCTGCCAAGTAATCTTATTTTAATTTGTACTGCAAACCCTTACGATAGATCTGTTACTGACTTAGACGATGCTTTGCTTCGACGTTTTTGGGTAATAGAGGTCGAGCCAAACGAAGCAGCACTTCGATTGCATCTTCAGGAGCAAGGCGTTGATGTCGGCGTCATAAATAGAACGGCCCAAGCCTTCAACATATTCAATGCGAGTTTTCCAAACGGCTTCGGTCATTCAAACTTTCTTAAAGTCCGTTCTATTGAGGATCTTTCCTCCGTATGGAGTGGCCGTGTACGTCTACCGCTTAGACGCGCATTTATCCACGACACACCTCAATTCAATGCAGTTGCAGATTCAATAGAAGCTCTACTGCGGACTTCTGGCGACGCCGAGGGTGATGCTCTTAGGGAACAAGAGGTTTAACTTGTATTTGCCATCCATCAACCCACGCAGAGTCATAGAGCTTCATGAGCGAGAGGCAAGAATTTTTCCTCGCTCTGAGCTCTATGACATCCTTGGCCAGTCACTGCTTCTACCTGAAACTAGAGCCTTGTCCGCTATAGATCTCAGAGATGTTGCGACGGGCGTCGAACTTAGAGTGCTAGGCATCATTGGCTACTTGCCGCTCACGAAAAATCTAATCCTTCATCTCACCCCCAAATTTCCACTCAAAAACTTATGGGCGATGTTGGAAATTGCAGATGAGAAATATGAGCGGATACTTCCCGTCTTGAGGGCTTATGAAACCTCCGACTTGTCTGCGCCTCATCAGCTACTAGCAAAGAGCTTTTGTCATTACCTAAAAAATATTCTTACTACTGGTGTTGCCAGAGGTTATTACCAAGTCACCAGCAGAGGGCATTACAAACCAAAAGTTAACTTTGGCCGTACTGTCTCAACTTTTTTGTCTCGTGGAGACGAAGTAAATGTTGCATCAGATGCTTTTACATTCTCTACTGATTTATACCCAAATGGATTATTAAAGTCTGCCTGTCTAGCTTTTTTAAGAATTATTCCCATTTCAATAAAATGGGAGTCTGAAAGGCGCTTGCTAGCATCGGCTCTGAACGCATTAGACATGACAACTCCCCGGACCATGAAGCCAGGCGATCAGGAGCTGTCTTCGACACTTCCAATGTGGTTGCGCGACGGATATTACGGAGCGCTTACCGTTTTCTCAGTGCTTTTAGGCTTTACAAAGGTTGGGTTTTCATACAGCTCGTCAGGTAGTACGATGCCGTCTTTTTTGTTTTCGATGGATTTTATTTTTGAAAGCTACGTACGGAACTACATGCGAAATTGTTTGATCCCACAAAAAATTGCAGTTTTAGATGGCAATACGGGCAAAAACCAACGCCCACTTTTCATCGACAACAAACGCTTTCCGATCAAGCCGGATTTGATTTTTAGAAAGGACAAGTCGATCATCGCTCTGGGCGAGGTTAAATATAAACCGAGAATTGAAGAAAGTGATAGGTATCAGGTCATAAGTCACGTTATCGCCTCAAACTCACCTGTTGGAATATGGATATCACCTGCAACAAATGGAGATGCCGGGCTGGAGTACATCGGAGCAATAGCGAGCGGAGCAAAATTCTACCATTACAAACTAGATATTACAGGGGATATGGCATCCTCTAGCTCGGCAATGCTTGACGAAATCCTTTCTATAATCTAGGCCTCAACCAAGCGATATGGCTATAGGCAAGTATGGCCTATAGCCAGTGCTCTGGAATCTCTATGCCATAATTTTTAGCGACGGTTGTTAACGAACCCAAAATTTCCCCATGCTTCACCTTTTCGTGCGCTGTCCAACTCGCTCGCCCTGTCAACAGCACCTGAAGCTCGTCCAGGCGGTACATCCCTAACCGATGAAAGTTGCCCCAGCTTGGGATACCGAATAGATTGTAGATTACGACCGTGGCGTCACGCTCGCTTGCGAGACGCTTTTCACCGATCAAACGTTGTTCGGCGTCTTCTGCTTCATCGCGATCATCGTAGATATTGAGTAGTTTCATCTGCGGCACATGATTGATTGGATACGACTATTCTACCGAAAATGCAAACGAGGTTGTGCTTGCGAAGCGCCTTCGGGTACAAACAAAGAATTGGCCCGGCCGCAGAATAAAAAATCACCTTGATATCTAAACTGAAAACCCGCTCGGACGCCTGTAGTCCTCCACTGCACTCGGCAGATGAACGAAAGCGCTCCATAAACCCCACCTACCCAGCTCAGGCAGTTTGGTTTTAAATCGCCGTCACGTTCCAGGGCAGTAGCGCTTCATAGTCCTCGACAGTAGTGGCCTGGGGCAGGCGCTCGAGGATATGGCGCAGCCAGGCATACGGCTCTTTCCCGTTGGCCTTGGCGGTTTCCACCAGGCTGTAGAGTTGGGCGCTGGCGGTTGCGCCCTTGGGCGTGTCGCTGAACACCCAGTTTTTGCGGCCGATGACGAAGGGCCGGATGGCCCGCTCGGCGGCGTTGTTATCGATCGGCAGGTGGCCGGCCTCGATATAGCGTTCGAGCCGGCTCCAGTTGCTCGCCAGGTAGTTCACCGCCTTGCCCAGGGCATTCTGCGCGGTGACCTGCGGCTGGGTTTTCTCCAGCCAGGCCTTGAGCTGGGCGAGCAGCGGCAGGCTGTGCTGCTGACGGCCCTGATGGCGTTGCTCGGCACTGGCTTCCTTGAGGTCGCGCTCGATGCCGTACAGCTTGTTGATCAAGTTCAGCGCCACGTCGGCCCGCCCGGTTTTGCCCTTGGGCTGCACCTTCTGCGCTTCGACGAACTTGCGCCGCGCATGCGCCCAGCAGGCCAGACGCTCAACACCCGATTGTGCGGCCACCGCGTTGTAGCCGGCGTAGTCGTCGGTCATCAAATAACCGCGATAGCCGGCAAGCAGGCGCAGTGGTACCTCCTGCGCACGGCTGGTTGTGTAGTCGAAGAGGATCACCGGCTTGTCCGGCGGGCCGCCGGTTTGCACCCACATCCAGGATTGGCTGCTCGGATCGCGCCCCGGCTCTTTCAGCACCTGCACACGGGTTTCGTCGCAGTGGATCACCGGGCTGTCCAGTAGCTTGTCGCGCATCAGGTTGAGCAAGGGTTGCAGGTGCTCGCCGCACTGAACCACCCAGCGCGCCAAGGTCTGGCGGGGGATGTCGATGCCATGGCGGCTCAGTACCGTCTCGAAGCGATACAGCGGCAGGCCGTCGGCGTACTTGGTGGTCAGCAGCATGGCCAACACGCTGGGACTGGCCAGGCTTTTCTCGATCAGCTGCGGCGGCTTGTCGGCGGTAACCGGTGCCGCCTCGCAGCCCTTGCAGGCGTAGGTCTGAACGGCTCAACTAACTGATCTACATATCCGGTGGGGTAGCGCCGATCACGCAGGCCGACATCATTACTACCTGGTTGACTGGCACTGTCGTAGAAGGTTTTGAAGAGCAGATCCCACACCAGCAGGAACTCACCAAAATTAACTTGAGCATCCTCAAAGTCACGCTTGTGATGCCAGCGATGTGTTTCAGCAACACCGATAACGCGCCGCAACCACCCTAGCGAGTAGTCCAGATTTGAATGCTGGAAGGCCAAGTGCACGGTCAGTATCCCGAACCAGGTTGCCACCAATTCTGATGGAGTGCCCATCGCGAAAAGTACGAGCAATCCGGGGCCGGCCATGATTGCGGCATGAAGAGGATGCCGACGCTCCCCGTTCATCCAGTAGAGCCGCTCCGCACTGTGGTGGGGCTCGTGTAAATACCACAGCCAAGGTATGTGGTGACTGAGGCGGTGCATGGCATACAAACTCAGGTCCAAGATGGCTGCAACGATGAGCAGTTGTAACCAAAGAGGCAGCTCGGTGGGGAACCCGCTCAGTTCCGCAGGCACTAGGTCCCCCAAGCGCGATAGTAGGGTGGCAGTGAATTGGATGACCGACAAATTCACTACAAGGTGAATCAGGTCCGTCAGGGTATCGTCATGGTCGTCGAGCCAGTCCTGCCGAAACGGCTGAAGTCGCTCCAGGCCAGCTACGCAGGCGACACCCAAGGCCGCTAATATGGCTGTACTCGGCCAGTAAGGAATGTCTTGATAGAGCAGCCAGATCATCCCGGCCGATACGCCACCGAAAATGGCTGGATAACTAAACCAGCGAAGTAAAAACCTCGAAGTGCTGCCCATCGTGAATCCTCCATGCAGTAGGTTTCACTCTGAACTGTCCGGCCGCTATACGCTTGAACGAAGGAGCTGATCACTTGGGCTGCAGATACGCAAACCGCATCGGCGGAAGCATCTCAGTTGAAGTGAATATCAGCTTGTTAGTTTCACGTGACCGAGTGCGGAAGAGGGATCGAGCCCAAACAACGCCCGAAAAGAGCGTGAAAAATGTGCGGCATCGGCAAATCCAGCAGCATAGGCAGCCTCTGTCAGATTGTGACCGATAGACACAAACCGTAGCGCCACGACTAGCCGGCTCCACTTGCGATAGCTACGCAGTGGAAGACCAGTTTGCTCAACGAACCAATGAGAAAACCGGGTGGGCGACAGATGCACAAGCTCGGCCAGTCGTATCCGATCATCGTGTCGCTCCTCCAGTGCCTGAAGCACTGCCCGCATACGCGGATCAGCTGCCTGCGGTGTTTTCAGGCCCAGCAGTCGCCTAACCTCCTCACGAACCAGATGAGCAGATACCTCCGGCGTTTCAAGTAGCTGCTCGATGGCAAACGTATTGCCGACAGAGATCGAGACCAACTGGGCGGCCGATATACAGCTCATAGCACGAGCCTCTTCCGACAGCGCATCAAGGTATATCGAAAGCACTTCAGTACCTTCAATCTGATGCAGTGTGCCGGCCTTTATGCAGATGGCCGGTGCAGTAAGCGCCTGACTCGGCCCTCGCACCGTCACTTGACCGCTAAGGCCAATGGTCACTTGGTGCGCCATATGGCTGTGCCGATCATGGCTGCCGGCGTGCCCCAAGAATATCCCCAGCCCTGGCGATACCCAGGCTTTTCCACGCCAGCAGACACCCTCGGGAATGGCCATTTAAGCGCCTCAGGCCTTTGTGTCGTGCTGATGTTCGATTTTGCGGATTTCGGCCTGAAAAGCCTCATCGAGCAGGCTCGGCTTCTTGCGCCATGGCTGGCGGTCAGGCTTGCGCTGCGCGGCGTACAACACGATTTCACCGCCTGTGGTAGCAACAAAGCTTTGTGCTTGTCGCTCAAGTTCGGCTCTTAACTCGTCTTTGGTCATGACGACCCTATGATGGTTGCTGGGGAAATTCCATGTGAAAGGCGGTGATGCCATTGCCGGAGGTACACCAGATCTTTCCTTTGTGGGACTCAACGATTGATCGAGTAATGGCCAAGCCAAGCCCGGCATTGCTCGGACTGCCTTCACGGCGCGCCGGGTCTACTCGATAGAAACGATCGAACAGTTTATCCAGGTGCTCCGGCTTGATGGTTTCGCCGGGGTTCTCGACGATGAGCGTGATAGCACTTGCAGTCGACTTGATCGTTACCGAGATAATTTTCCCGGCAGGTGTATAGCGCAGTGCATTCGACAACAGATTCGAGATCGCCCGATCCAGCATCAGCTTGTCACCCAGCACGCTGCCTGAACCGGTCACAACCAACTGGATGCCATGCTCATCAGCTATTAGGTGGTAGTACTCAAACAGCTTGGTGACTACCTCGCTGAACTCAATGCGCGTCTGCTCGGGAATGATCAAACCGTTGTCCGATTTAGCTAGGAACAGCATGTCATCGATCATGCGCGACATGCGTTTCAGATCTTCTAGATTCGAGTAGAGGTTCTCTTCATAGGCTTCGAGGTTGCGTTTTTGGGTGAGTACCACTTCGGTGTGCGTCATCAGGTTGCTGAGAGGTGTGCGTAACTCATGAGCGATATCGGCAGAGAAATTTGAGAGTCGAACAAATGCGTCGTCGAGCCTGGCAAGCATCGCATTAAACGAAGTAACCAACTGCTGAAGTTCAAGGGGGACGGGCTCCAGTGGGATACGCTCTTTCAGCGACCTCGCCGACATTGACGTAGCAACCAGGGTCACCTGTCGCAGGGGTCTCAAACCACTACGCGCAACAACCCAGCCCAACGCAGCGCTGACCAATGCGCTAATGACCAAGCCAAGCCAGAACCACCGCTGCAGCGTTTCAAAGAAATGCACGTGATTGGTCACGTCAAGGATCAATAGGGCCGTAAGGAACGCGGGCTGATCAGGGGTCGAAACCTGCGCAGTCATACCTCTGTACATGTGCCCGTTCTCCTCCCACTCCCACATACCGTGATCAGGGTTGAGGCGGTACTTTTCTGGAACATTGAACGCCTGTGGCTCGGCAAAAAGTACAGTGCCGTCGTTTGCAAAGATGACTGCCGCCAGATCGTGGTGAGCCCCTAATAGCGCTTTCAGCTGAGGCAACACTCCTTCAAGGTCTGCATGGCTCCGTGTATTACTCAGAATCTGCTGAGTTGATTCGAGCTTCTCATCCAGTGTCTGCTGGTCGAGCATCATGAAGTGATGTCGACTGAGCTCATTAAAGCTCAGGCCTGCCACTGTGAGGACTGCAATCACCGCAAGCATGAACATCAAGCTCATGCGCGCGGTCAGTGACAGGTGCTTCATTCCGACTCCGGAGCATCAAGCATGTAACCCATGCCACGAGCGGTATGAATCAGTTTCAGCTCGAATTCATCGTCAATTTTCGCCCGCAAGCGCCGGACAGCAACTTCGATAACATTGGTATCGCTGTCGAAATTCATGTCCCATACCTGGGAAGCGATCAACGACTTCGGAAGGACTTCGCCGCGCCGGCGCAGCAGTAGTTCGAGCAACGCGAACTCCTTCGCCGTCAGGTCAATTCGCTTGCCACTGCGTACGGCACGTCGCTTCAGCAGATCAACTTCAAGGTCGGCTATTTTCATGGTGGTCTGCGTGGGAGAACTATTACCGCGGCGGAGCAATGTCCTGACGCGGGCTAACAGCTCAGAGAAGGCGAATGGCTTGACTAGGTAATCGTCCGCCCCCAGCTCTAGACCTTTCACACGGTCCTCAACACCGTCACGTGCCGTCAGAAATAACACCGGGACATCCTTCCCTGCGGCCCGGATCATCCGCAGCACTTCCCAGCCATCCAGACCCGGCATCATTACGTCCAAAATCAGCAGGTCATAGGCTTCGCTCAGTGCATGCTGAAGCGCATCCGTTCCCGTCATAACACGGTCGACGTTGAATCCAGCCTCAGTGAGACCCTGTTGCAGGTAAATGCCTGTTTTTGGTTCGTCTTCAGCGACCAGAAGTTTCATGCGGGCTGTTCCCAAATTTTGAGTGGCCTGAGTGTGCAGTCAAATCCCCCTCCCAACCAGAAGCTTACGCAAATGTAATCCTAGCCTCAGCTCTCTGTCAGGGTGCCTTGTCTAGGGTGCAGACATGAGCACTAGGTTGTGCTCTTGGCCCTCGAATGAATAACAACCAGAGGTGCCAGTCACAGCGTCAACTGAGGAGACTGCCCTATGAAACTGCTTAAACCCTTATTTCTGGCTGGTTCGCTCCTGCTTTCTTCAGCTGTTCTGGCAGAGGGAGGGAGCGACCGCATCTTCGAACGCATCGAGAGCATGCGCGACAAAGCCGAAGCGGTGCTGATTCAAGCGGAAAAGGCTCCCGCCAGCGAGCGCCATGTGCATATGAAGGAGCACATGAAAATGCTCGACGAGATGATGAGCCAGCTTCACAACGAGCATCCTGCTCCCGGCATATCTACGGAAGAACATCTCGCGTGGATGGAGCGGCACGACAAATTGGTTGATGACGTCCTCGCGCAAATGATGCGTGAGCACAAGCTGATGATGGCTGATAAAGAGTGCCACCCATAGGATTCCCCATCTTCAAGGCCTTCATGATTGCTCCTTTGGCCTAGCGGCACCTTGACGGTGCCGCATTTTTTTCAAGCTGACTAATTTGTAGTTTTGGGGTAAGCCCCCCGGCAGGATGCGGGGAATAGCATGAGGTTTCCAACCACCTCAGTGAGGTCTCATCATGAAACGTTCACGTCCACAACTGTTGGTCACAGCACTTCTCTTCGCAGCTGTAGCTCAAGCCTCTGCGCAAACTTCCAGCAGCGCACCCAGCATTGGCCAGCAGGCCCAAGCGACCCCCGCTACGCGTACCGTTTTCATCAAGATGGATGACATCAGCTACGGCCAGAAATCTATCGATGTGAAGCCTGGCGAAACTGTCCGCTTAGTGTTGAAAAATGAAGGAGCGCTGATGCACGAATTCAATATCGGTAAAGCCGTATCGCAACTGGAGCATCAACGCGAAATGGCTGCTTTGTTTAAAGACGGCACACTGACGCCAACAGGCAAAGCAACGTCAATTGTCTGGCGTGAACGATCAGGCTTAGGGGACTCCAATCCACCGGGCATTCCTGAAGTCGTTCAAGCGATACATGATGATCCCAACGCCATCCTTGTTGAGCCCGGAACTACCAAGGAATTTGTCTGGACCTTCCACGACACGGCTAACCTCAACTTCGCCTGCACCCTCCCAGGACATTATCAGGCAGGGATGGTCGGTGAGTTCGTAATGCGTTGAATCAAAAGCCGGTGCCCCGGCAAATGCCGGGCCGCACCTGACTTTAGTGAATCTTTCAGATATGTAGTTTTCGCGTAAGGCTACTAACAGCACCGCCTGGTTAACATCAATCTCGTTCCCAACAACTCCATTTTCGAGATTTATTATGAAAGCCAAACTCGCTTCTTTGTTTATTACCACAACCCTGATTTTTTCCGCCTTTATAGCCATGGCTAGCCCGAGCCATAGTAAAAGCGATATCGGTCAGCCTGGGGGCTCCACAAAAGCGGATCGAACCATCGAAATCAGGATGGGCGATATCTTTTTCGAGCCGAAGAGTATTGATATCAAAGCAGGAGAAACCGTCCGCTTCGTACTCAAGAATGAGGGATCGCTGCTGCATGAGTTCAACTTAGGCATGGCAGCCGCACATGCCGCCCATCAAAAAGAAATGGCAGCAATGTTTCAGAACGGCACGCTTTCTCCAACTGGAGCACAGGACATGAGCAACATGGATCATGCTATGGGCGGGATGAAGATGGTCGGTATGAAACACGACGACCCAAACAGCGTCCTGATCGAGCCGGGGGCCACTGAAGAACTGGTATGGACCTTTACCAACGCAACGGGGCTTGAGTTCGCCTGCAACATCCCAGGCCATTATCAATCGGGAATGGTCGGCAAAGTGAACGTACGCTAATCATTGAGTTCGGATTGATATACGTCAATCGCTCGGGCGCAGTAGAGACTAATGTCATTTCTGCCCCACCAATACTGCCTCAACTCAAACGAGGATCGAGCCATGGACCACTCCCACCACCCAGGCTCTGAATTGCCATTCTGGAAACGCAAAACTGGCATTGCGCTGATCATGCTGGCTGTCATCGGCGTTTTTTATGTGGCCCGCGAGCATTTTGGCCACATCTCCCAAGCGCTGCCTTACTTGATTCTGCTGCTGTGCCCGCTGATGCACATGTTCGGCCACAACCACGGTGGGCATTCCCATCGCAGCGAGACCGATACTCCCAAGGACGACAATAGGAAGTAAGCCCAATGCACAGCACCCAGTGCCATCTCGACCATGACCATTCCAAGCATCAGGAAGACCAGCATGGAAGTCAGCACGATCCGGTGTGCGGCATGGCCGTCAAGCCAGACAGCCAATTCACTGAAAGCCACGAAGGCCAGACATACCGATTCTGTAGCGCGAAATGCCAGGAGAAGTTTCGCGCAGACCCTACCCGCTACGTGCACCGTCCCCAGCATGATGAACATATAAACCATGAAACACCGCTTACCGCACTTGGAGCCTCTGGATCTGCGGAGTACACCTGCCCGATGCATCCGGAAATACGTCAGCCACAACCTGGCAATTGCCCCATCTGCGGCATGACCCTGGAGGCAGTGATCCCGGAATTAGAGGAAGAGGAGAATTCAGAACTCAAGGATTTCTCCCGGCGCTTCTGGTGGACGCTCCCTCTCACGATCATCGTGACTGTATTGGCTATGGCCGGCCACTCGTTAACGCTATTCCATGGCGCAACGCAGAACTGGGTGGAGCTTGCCTTGGCAACGCCTGTAACCCTGTGGGGTGGCTGGGTATTCTTTGCCCGAGGCATCGACTCGATCCGCCATCGCAGCCCAAATATGTGGACACTGATTGGCCTGGGTACAGTGGCTGCCTACCTCTACAGCGTTGCTGCGACCCTAGTCCCACAGCAGTTCCCCCAAGCCTTCTTTCAGGACGGGCGCATCGGTGTCTACTTCGAGGCTGCGGCGGTAATCATCTCCCTGACGTTATTGGGCCAAATACTCGAACTAAAGGCACGCTCACAAACCTCAGCCGCTATCAAATCACTATTGGGCCTGGCACCCAAAACCGCGCGACGCATCAAACCTGACGGCCAGGAAGAAGACGTTCCGTTGACCCATGTGCACCTGGGCGACCATTTGCGAGTACGTCCCGGCGAGAAAGTCCCAGTGGACGGCACCGTTCTCGAAGGCGAAAGCGCCGTCGACGAGGCCATGCTAACCGGCGAACCGCTACCGGTGACCAAGCGCGTTGGCGATACGCTGATCGGCGCAACCATGAATACCCACGGTAGCCTGGTAATGCAGGCGCAGAAGGTGGGGGCCGATACCATGTTGTCCCAGATCGTGCAGATGGTCGCCAGAGCACAGCGCTCCAAGGCACCCATGCAACGTATGGCCGATGCCGTAGCGGGTTACTTCGTGCTTGGCGTGATCGCTATCGCGATCCTCACGTTCTTCGGCTGGGGCTTGTTCGGTCCGGAGTCGGGCTGGGTATTTGGTCTGATTAACGCGGTTGCCGTACTGATCATCGCCTGTCCCTGTGCACTGGGCCTGGCGACCCCTATGTCGGTGATGGTTTCGACTGGCAAGGCTGCAACCAGTGGTGTCTTGTTCCGCGATGCCAGTGCCATAGAGAACCTGTGCAAGATCGATACGCTGATCGTCGACAAAACCGGCACGCTGACCGAGGGACGGCCTGTATTCCACAGCGCAGAAGGTGCCGGCCCATTCGAACCGAACGAGGTGCTGCGATTGGCTGCAAGCCTTGATCAAGGCAGTGAGCATCCGCTGGCCCATGCGATCGTTGATTACGCCCGCACCCAGGGTATTGAGTTGTCCAAGCCGGACTCTTTCGAGTCGGGCTCCGGCATCGGTGTGCGCGGCCAAGTGGAAGGTCGGCAGCTGCAATTGGGTAATACAGCATTGATGGCAGACGCCGGAGTAGATGCCACACCTCTGAGTAACCGGGCTGAGCAGCTCCGTCTGGAGGGCATCAGCATTGTCTTCTTGGCGGTGGATGGCGTTCTAGCAGGACTTCTGGCGGTCTCCGATCCGATCAAACCAACCTCCAAACAAGCAGTCACCAGGCTTCAAGAGGTCAATGTGAAAGTCATCATGGCCACTGGCGATGGACTTACAACCGCAAGGGCTGTAGCCAGGGAGTTGGGTATCGAAGAAGTCCATGGCGAGGTTAAACCTCAGGACAAGGAAAAGTTGGTTGCCGATCTGCAGAGCTATGGCCGCCGAGTAGCCATGGCTGGCGATGGCATCAACGACGCCCCTGCGCTGGCTCGTGCCGATGTGGGTATCGCGATGGGAACCGGTACAGATGTGGCGATGAACAGTGCTCAGGTGACCTTAGTCAAAGGTGATCTGATGGGCATCTTACGGGCAAGAACATTGTCCGTGGCCACGGTAAAAAACATGCGGCAGAACCTAGCCTTTGCCTTCATCTATAACGCCATGGGAATTCCACTCGCAGCAGGGGTGCTTTATCCCCTGACAGGCCACTTGCTGTCGCCCATGATTGCGGCATTGGCTATGAGCGTCAGTTCAGCGTCGGTTGTATTCAACGCATTGAGGCTGCGGAAAATCCGCATCGATTGAAATGAACGTGAATCTAAAGCCAGTGGGCAGCTATCAATAACTCCATCAACTCCGAAAGGACATCTACTCAGCGCTAAAAAACAAGCTTGACCTTGCCATCGTGTCAAGGTCGATGCTCAGGTTACGGCATCTATGCCGCCTAACCAACGAGGTGATTTATGTTCGCTCTACAGGTATCAGGAATGGGTTGTGGCAGTTGCGTCAGCAAGATCACAAAGGCAATTCAGGCGGTAGATGAAACCGCAAAAGTGGAGATTGACCGTGCTGCCGGTAAGGTATTGGTAGACAGCCAAGAACCCGCGGAATCTATCCGCAAGGTGATTCAGGATCTGGGCTATACCGCGCAGGTCAGCCCGTAAGAGCCGACTGAGTTGTGATCGACTCCTTTTGACACCCTCAATCCGAGCTTTTGCGAACGTTGAGGTCATGGCTTCAGGGCCATGACCTCATTTGAAACCCTTGATCTCAGACCAGTACCGCCGTCTGTGCCTCGATCAGAGTTTCCACTGCCGCATAGAGGTCAACTTCCGTTTGCTGAGTTTTGATCGAGACCACCAGACTGTACCTTACGGTGTCGTCATATCGCTGCTGCTTAACAAGCGTTTTCCACCACCCCAGTGCGGGATAGATACCAAGCATTCCCCGTCCTGCCAGTTCAGCTGCAGTGCCTCGCCAGATGTCCGAGTGTAGAGAGCCTCGATGCCGTGTCTGGGTTCCGAGCAGCCAGTTCGGATCTGAGCCGCCGCCCTGGTAACCACCTTCCTCTTCATCCCGTGCACGCTTGTTGATGCGCTGGCGGAACTGGTCACGATCTTCGTTTGGGCGGCTGACATCGAAGCGTAAGCCGTGCGACTCGTACCGATAGCGCCCCTTGATACCGCGCTCGGCTATGCCGGGGTTTGGCTCTACGAAGTAGGAAAGTGTCACTCGCATTTCCACCTCGATGTTGCCTAGGTTGAGCAGTTCCTCCTGCGGCCAGGGAAGCAGATGAAGATGCATATCCCGCGCGGTGGGCGGCTTGGTGCCCTGCCTCATGAACGGCCTGAGATGGTCCTCGACAATCATGGTCAAGGAGTCGCCGGCACTCCACAGGGCACGACTCAGATCTGGTACGCCAAAGCCGCAGTGTTTAACCAGATTCTCGTAGCCTGCCTTGGTGCCAGCAGCAAGGAAATCCTGCCTCATACGATCAGGCCACTCAGCTGAGTGTACGATTAGAGCTCGTACAGTCTCGGGCCAGAACTGTGGGTAGTTCGTCGATACTTGTGCGGCCATGCGAGCTGCTAACGCGGATGCTGCGCTGGTGGCGCTGGTCGTCGTCAAAAGCCGTTGTTCTGGTTCGTGTGCCGTGGTGACAAGGGAAAGACAGGGCTCGGTGTAGGCTTGTTGCCCGTCTGTGGCCAGGTTGCCTCCTTCGAACACTACATCGGGTTTCAAGGGCCAAGCCGAGTTGCTCCAGGTCCCCGAAGTCGTGCTGTATGGGCTGAGGCTGCCTGCGGCAGCGATCGGGCGCAATCCAGGGTTGGGAGGGTCGATAGTGACCTTCTGGGTGTAAGCGCCTACGCACAATGCGTTCCAGGCCTGGGCCGGATCATGGATTCCGTCGGTGGTGGTGTTATGCGGGTAGTGCGTGGCCTGGTTCTTGTCCGCATTGCCGGCGGACACGACGATCAGCCGAGGGTTAGCTCTCTCTCCCAATACGTCGGATGCGAGTTCATCAACTGCAGCTGACCATGCAGAAGGGCGGCCGCGATCTCGGTCGTCGAGGCTGGTGATCGCCATGCTGTAGACCCTGCGCACTTCCGGCTTGGCGGTATCCGGCTGGGTTACGGCGTCGATCATCAACGCGCCGTAGGGCTCCTTTTGATTTCCCTGGGCTGCGGGGAGCAATTTCACCGACTCAAGGCGGTGCTCGATCGAAATCGGGTTCTGCCCATTGAGAGGGTCAAACAGATCACCATAAAGGGCGATGCCTGCGAGCTGTGTGCCATGACCCGTAGTATCCGCAACACCCCAGTTGTGGTTGACGGTGTAAAGGTCATTCGCGTCAATGTGCTGAGCTAAGAGTGGGTGGCCCCGATTGACTCCGGTATCTAGAAGGCAGACGCGGATACTGTCGTCCCCTGCGGGGGTGGTTCGCTCAAGCAGGTTCTCGACCCATTCTCTTTGTTCTAGCGGCGCAAGGGCATCAAAAAACTCGGCTGTGTCCTTGGCTCTACGAATCTCGGCGACCTCGTTGAGCAGCAAGAGTGACCGAGTGATGGCTGCTCGCGAGGCATAAACGTTGAGTACTGTCCGCTCAGGAAACTTCAGCACTTTCTCGGACGTGTGAAAGCCGCATGCTTCGGCAACCGACTTAAAGCGGTTCAGCACTGCTTCACGGCCTTCCCTGATAGGCAACCAGAATTCCCACCAAATGGTTTCGTTTTCATCTGGCGGCAACACTGCGGGATCATCAGTCCACAGGGCGTTGAAAGCTGCGACTCGGATTTCTTGGATTGGATTCAGGAGCGGAGCGTTGCGCGGACTCCCCTTGGAGGTCTCCACCTCCAGGTATTGCCTGACGAGGTTCTCAAAGGCTTTGAGCTGACCATCTGGAACGAATACCGTGGCGAAGTCAGTATTCGTGGCGGGGTCATGACGCAGGTTCATGAGCTCAATGCGCTGAGCGCCTCGGGCAAGGCCCTCGAATGCAAGCGCGTAACCAGGCTCGCTCCGAAATTCGATTTGCAGGCCGTACCCACCTTCGGACCTGTCTCCTTGTCGCATTTGCCTTTCAGATGCTTCGCGCTGCAACTGTACTGCAGAGGCCATCTGACCGCTGACGTGTTGGAGTTGAGCGAGTAGTTTTCCGCCATGAGCCCCTCGATTTGGCGTGGGGTAACGAGGGTCTCGTGTTGCTGATGCTGTGGATCGGAACCGTTCGGGTAGTCCCTGTCCCTGGAGATGAAAGTGAGGCCGTTGTCCGTTGATCGATTCCGTCATCTAAATGCTCAACTACGTTAGGAGTGCCGTCTCCCGTGGAAAGTCTTCCGTTCTTCAAGGTGTCTTTCCACGTCCTTGACCTCCATCTCGGTACGGTCATGAATGATCGTGTCCTTGATCGCGTCGTCTGCCGCCCTCGCAAGTTCTGCATGGCTGAGCCCCTCTGCGACCTTGCAGAGTTTGTCCCAGCTGCGAATCGACTTGGAAAAGTTCGCTAGTCGATTCTTGAGCACAGCCTTGGTCTGTTCCTGATTGGGCAGTCCGTATTCGATAACATCATCGAAGCGTCGGAACAAGGCGTAGTCAAGAATTTCCGGGTGGTTTGTGGCAGCGATGATCAGGCTGTTGGACTGATCCTGCTCGATCATCTGCAGAAAGCTGTTCAGGACGCGGCGGATTTCGCCCACGTCGTTGGCAAGACCACGCTGGGAACCGATGGCATCGAATTCGTCGAAGAAATAAATGCCACGAGTATCGCGAATGGCATCAAAAATCTGACGCAGCTTGGCTGCGGTCTCCCCCATGTACTTGGTGATGAGGCTATCAAGGCGGACGATGTACAGCGGAATCCCAAGCTCGCCGGCGAGCGCCGAGGCGGTCATGGTCTTGCCGGTACCAGGTGGCCCAACCAAAAGCAGCTTGCGGCGAGGGGAGAGGCCGTGTGCACGAATCTTCTCGAAATTGCGCTGCTCATTGATGATTCTTCCAAGACGGGCATGAGTGGCCTCGTCCAGAATCATTTCCGAAAAGCGGGTCTTTGGAAGAGCTACTGAAAGCAGGTTACTCAGCTCGCCGCGAGGCTGACCGATGGGCACCGGCTGCCCGGAAGGCAGACGATTTTTCTTGGCCGAATCAATTAGAGCCCGCAAATCTTCTGCAAGCTTCCCGTGACCCTGCTTAGCCTCATGGGCCGCCATCTGCATAGCAACGGCAAGGAAATGCGTGTCATCTCCCTTGATATGCGAGCGCAGAAGCGCTTTCAGTTGTTCGCCGCTAGCCATGGTTATCTACCTTCCCGTAGGGGTTAGTTTAATCGTTAAGACCCGCTTCTGACCTGGAATACGTCAACTTTTATTCACACAAGCAATCAGTGTCTGGCCTGAGTTCAACGCAATTCGTTTAACACCGCGGCCCTGCCAAGGGCCGTGGCCATCCAGCTGGGAAGGCTCGCACGGACCGAACCTAGGCTTTCCCAGTCCACCTTCGCCAAGTGCCGCCGAAGTTTCTGGGCCGAATTTTCAGCCTGATCTTCACCCACCCAGGCCATCGCCCTGAGCGCATCCCCAGCTGGCGTCGCCCCCAAGGAGAACAGCCAGTAGGGCGCGTGCTGGAAGTAAATTGTCCGTGAGCCGACTACCAACCGCTTACTGCGTCCTGTGGTGAGGTACACCTCTTTACTCGAAGCAGCTCGCGTCAACCCCATTGATTTCGCGGCCTGTGCGCCATCGAGCGAGATGCACTGCTTGCCCTGAGCGGCGATTGATTTCACCAATGACTCTGCCGACGGGGCTCTGGCCTGGTCTTTGTCACGCACCGGCGCAACGTAAATACCGCGCGCAATTCGCATCAGTTGCCCGGCTTTAGCCAAGCGACAAAACGCCTGATCAACCGCAGCACGACTACCAAGGTGAAGAAATTCCTTGGGCGCAAGAACTCCACCCTCGCCCTGGGATTGGCTGCGCTCCAAGATCGCTTGCGGGATCGATCGCATATGAAAGCTCGGCTCATATCAATGTCAGATATTTAATTATACTTCTGACATATGAGCAACAGCCGTTCATCTTCTATCCCCAGGGTTGGGCTAACCGGCTATTTCTCATTGAGCTACGGGTGTTCCAGGCCGCGCTGAACGCCACGGCGGAGCGACGGCTAAAGAGGCACAGTTGCTGGCCAATACGGAACAGGCACGAGCAAAGCAACTGTCGCCACAAAGGTCGTCGCGTGGGCTCTGCCCGAAGGCTGGATACGGGCTACGGCAGTTCGAACTGGCGCGTCGTGAAATAAATCGCCCACAGGCCTTGACCTTCCCACACGGGGAAGCTTGAAACTTCTCTTCAACAGAAACATTCAAGGGATATTTCAATGGCTTCCGTTGCCCAACAAGACGTCAATCCATCCATGTCCTCAGTCACTCGCCTGAGCCTGCCCGTCGAAGGCATGACGTGTGCTTCGTGTGTCGGCCGCGTCGAACGCGCGCTGAAAGAGGTCACCGGCGTGCAGATGGCCTCGGTCAATTTGGCCACCGAGCGCGCCGACATCACTTTCACGGGCTTGGCCGACTCGCAGGCCGCTGTGCGCGCCATCGAGAGCGCCGGCTACACCGTTCGCGAAGAGACCACCGAGCTCGCGATCGAGGACATGACCTGCGCATCATGTGTGGGCCGGGTTGAGAAGGCGCTCGCAAAAGTCCCTGGCGTGCTTGAAGCCACTGTCAACCTGGCGACCGAGCGCGCGCGGGTGCGCCACCTTGCCGGTGTCGCCTCCACCGCCGACCTTGAAGCAGCGGTCGAACAGGCGGGTTACAAGTCCCGCCGCGTGTCCGCCGAAACGCCGACTGCGGGCGATCAGGACGCCGAGCGTCGTGAGATTGAGGCTCGGGCGCTGCGGCGCGATCTGCTTGTTGCATCCATCCTCACCCTGCCAGTCTTCATCCTTGAGATGGGCTCTCACCTCATTCCCGCCATGCACCATTGGGTGATGGGGGTCCTGGGTCAGCAGGCGAGCTGGTATATCCAGTTCGCTCTTGCCACCCTGGTCCTGTTCGGTCCAGGCCTGCGCTTCTTCCGCAAGGGCGTACCGGCGTTGCTGCGCATTGCACCCGACATGAACTCGCTGGTCTCGCTCGGCACTGCGGCTGCTTACGGCTATTCGGTGGTCGCGACCTTTATCCCCAAAGTACTCCCGCAAGGTACCGCCAACGTCTATTTCGAAGCTGCCGTGGTCATCGTGACCTTGATCCTGCTCGGACGAACGCTGGAAGCGCGCGCCAAGGGGCGAACGTCGCAGGCGATCAAGCGGCTAGTCGGACTTCAGGCCAAGACCGCGCGCGTCGAGCGCAACGGCGAGACGATCGAAATTGCCCTTGATCAAGTGGCGACAGGTGACGTTGTGCTCGTTCGTCCGGGCGAGAAGATTCCGGTCGACGGCGAGGTCGTCGAGGGCACCTCTTATGTTGACGAGAGCATGATCACCGGCGAGCCGGTGCCCGTGTCAAAGGGAGCGGGGGCAGAGGTCGTCGGTGGCACGATCAACAAGACGGGCGCTTTCAGTTTCCGCGTAACCAAGGTCGGCGCGAACACGATGCTCGCGCAGATCATCCGCCTCGTCGAAGAAGCGCAGGGTTCCAAGCTGCCGATACAGGCGCTGGTCGACAAGGTGACCATGTGGTTCGTCCCGGCCGTGATGGCGGCGGCCGCGCTGACTTTCCTGGTCTGGCTGATCTTCGGTCCGGACCCGGCGCTGACCTTCGCGCTCGTGAATGCGGTCGCGGTTCTCATCATCGCCTGCCCGTGTGCCATGGGGCTGGCCACGCCGACCTCGATCATGGTCGGTACTGGCCGCGCGGCCGAGTTCGGCATTCTCTTCCGCAAGGGCGAAGCCTTGCAGGCGCTGCGCGATGTGAGCGTGATCGCTCTCGATAAGACCGGCACACTGACTAAAGGACGCCCAGAACTGACTGACCTCGTCCCCGCCGAGGGTTTCGAATACAACGAAGTGCTGGCTCTCGTTGCGGCGGTCGAGACCCGCTCCGAGCATCCAATCGCCGAAGCGATCGTCGCAGCCGCAAAGCAGGCGGATTTCACGCTCGCACCCATCGAGGGCTTCGGCGCGACACCAGGCTTCGGCGTGTCGGCAAAGGTCGCCGGTCGGACCGTCGCTGTCGGCGCGGACCGGTTCATGACGCAGCTCGGTCTTGATGTGTCGAGTTTCCTGCCAACCGCCCAGCGTCTTGGCGAGCAAGGCAAGAGTCCGCTCTACGCCGCGATCGACGGCCGCTTGGCGGCGGTTATCGCGGTCGCCGATCCGATCAAGGAAACGACACCCGCGGCGATCAAGGCGCTGCACGCGCTCGGGCTCAAAGTCGCGATGATCACCGGTGACAACGCAGCTACAGCCGCAGCGATCGCCAAGCAGCTCGGCATCGATGAAGTCGCTGCCGAGGTCTTGCCCGACGGCAAGGTCGCAGCACTGAAGAAGTTCCGGATCAATGGGGCGCGGGTCGCCTTCGTGGGCGACGGTATCAACGACGCGCCGGCACTCGCAGAAGCGGACGTCGGGCTGGCCATCGGGACGGGAACCGATGTGGCGATCGAGGCAGCTGACGTAGTACTGATGTCGGGTGACCTGCGTGGCGTGCCGAACGCCATCGCTATCAGCCAGGCAACGATCCGCAACATCAAGCAAAACCTGTTCTGGGCCTTCGCCTACAACGCCGTGCTGATTCCGGTCGCGGCGGGCGCACTCTACCCGGTAAACGGCACGCTGCTTTCGCCGATCTTCGCTGCTGCTGCGATGGCCTTCTCCAGTGTCTTCGTGCTCGGTAACGCGCTCCGACTCAAACGCTTCCGGGCACCTATGACGGTCGAAACCAGCACCGCGAACTCAGTAAACCTGGCGATATCGACCAAGTCACGCCTGGTGTCCGAGCACTGATCTTGGCCCGAAGCGCCTCTGCACTGAACACCAATACAGGTTAAGGAAGGAACTGCATGCCGAAACTTATTCACACGGAGATCCGGGTGACGGATATCAATATTTCACTGCGGTTCTACCAGCAAGCCTTTGGACTCAAGGAAACCCATCGCATTGAGTTTGACGATTTCTCCCTCGTTTATCTGCGCAATTTCGAGAGCGAGGCTGAAATCGAACTCACTTGGAACAGCGGACAGGCCGAATACAGCCACGGCAGTGGTTACGGTCAGGTCGCGTTCGTCGTCGACGATCTGGGCCTGCATTTCAAACAGCTTTGCAACCTCGGTTTAAAGCCTGCGCCCATCAAGGAATTTAGAAGAGGAGACGAGCTGTTGGCCCGCTCCTTTTTTATTCAGGACCCCGACGGCTACAAAATCAAAGTTCTCCAGCGAGGCGGGCACTACCAGTAAAACCAAGGACCAGCAGTCCTGTGCAGGTAACGAAGGCGGCGAGGAACAGACCGAAATAGCCGGAGAATTCCCACATCACGTTACGCGTTCAGGCCGATCCAGCCATGGACGCCTACATAAATCCCCACACCGATGATCAATAGGCTGGAGAAGTACGGTGCGCGCCGCGCTACAGCGCCAAGCCAGGGCCAGCGATTGGATGCCTGGCGAGCGCCGATAGCGGCGGCAGCGCCAACGGTGACCAGGGTGATGGCCAGACCAATGCTGAAGCACAACACCAGCACGGCTCCCAGCGCGACTTCCTTCACTTGCAGGCAGAGCAGCAATACGGTGATTGCCGCTGGGCAGGGAATCAGCCCGCCCGTTAGGCCGAACATGATGATCTGGCCTGTGGTCACGTTGCGGTTGCTGAAGCGCTTGCGAATGTCATTGGCGTGCGCCCGTTCATGGGCATCCTGATAGCCCTCCAGGGACAGCTCCAGTCGCTCGGTATGGCAATGGCCGTGGCTGTGCTCGCGGAACTCCAGATCATAGTCATGGGAATGTCCGGCATGGCCCAGGCTAAGTCGTGCAGTGAAGTCATGGGGCTCAGGAATCTCGACAAGTGATTCCAGATAGCCTCCTCGGTCTACGAACCAGAACTGTTCGGTCCGGCCATCGGGCCGGGTAGTCAGCAGGCTCACTTCAATAGCCGACCAAGAGTGTCCACTCAAGGCCTTCAGTCGCCAACGCGGAGGAGCGTCTTTTTCGAAGATCGACAGCTCAATACGCCCGCGCCCGGTGTCGATACGGTGCGTTTCATCGTGGTGGTGATGATCGTGTGGATGCTCATCACCCTCCTCGAAACGCCACATCTGCTCGCCACGCCAGGTGCGCCAGAGCATCCACAAGGCGATGGTGATAATAATGGCGGCGGACGCGAGCTGGAAATAAGGCTCGGTAGTTTCGGCATCTAAATTCTGCCCTAGATACATGCCGCCCATGGCCACCAGCCAGACTACGGCGGTGTGCGAAAGCGTTGCGGCAAGGCCCAGCAGAACGGCCTGCTTCACCGTGCCGCGAATGGCCACGATAAATGCCGCCATCATGGTTTTCGAATGCCCCGGCTCCAGGCCGTGCAAGGCACCCAGTAGGATGGCACTGGGGAAATACAGCCAGGCCTGCGAGGCCCCCTGTTGCAGTAGTTCGGCGAAACTCGACATGGGAGGGGCCTAGAGGTACTTGGTGATTTGCTTGAAGTCTTCGAGTGATGCGCGCTCGCCTATCGCAAGTGCTTCGACCGTATGCTCCAGGCAATGGTCGATATGGTCTTGGATAAGCACACGCTTGGCCTGGCAGACGGCTTTTTCCACGGCATGCAGCTGCTGAGCGATGTCGACGCAGGCCCGGCTGTCTTCAATCATGGTGACGATGCTGCGCAGGTGACCCTCCGCACGCTTCAACCTCTTGATGATGTCGCCATGACTTTGGTGCTGGTGGCCGTGTTCGTGATCGCTCATGCCTTGAGTCTCGTGCGTCGATGAATTACGCTCGCATGCTATCCCCCTGGGGGGGATATGGTCAAACCGACCGACCCTCCAGAAAAGCCACCCGCTTAGGCATCGAAAGAACCACAACATGCTCAGCAATCCCATCAGTACCAAGGTGATTTTTGCCCTTGCTCTCGCCATCTTGATGGCCTGGGCCGGGCATACCTCTGCGCTGTTTATGGGGTCGAGCCTGCCTGCCTTGGGTGACAATAACGGTGCTCATTCGCATGCGCATGGTGACGAGACGCTGGCCTGTGCGGCGTACGGGGATCACTGCCACTCGCCGCTGACCGCCGACCATCTGCATGAAACACCACATCTGACCGCGCGTCTAAGCATCAGCACGCCGCCAGAACTTGCGCAGCCGATACCCGCCCCTCATTACTCCATTCCACCAAGCCCGATCTTCCTGATCGAGCGGCCACCGCGCGCCACATTCGTGCTCTGACACAGGCCGCTGTGCGGCCTAAGACCCCTTTAACTTAGGACTCAACCATGCATTCGCTATCTATGGGCGCAATGGACGCATCTGTCGTGCGCCCGAATCACTCGTTACTACTGTTGCTGCTGTTCACGGCATTGCTGTTTCTCGGCATGCCTGAAGCACTGGCCCACGCTGTCGCCGAGGGAGACAAGGGCTTTATCCAGGAAAGCTCCGGGGTGATGGTGTTGCCGTTCATCTACATGGGCGCAAAGCACATGATCACCGGCTACGACCACCTGCTGTTCCTCTTCGGGGTGATCTTCTTTCTCTACCGCCTGAAAGACGTGGGGCTCTACGTCACTCTGTTCGCCGTGGGCCACACAGTGACGCTGCTGCTTGGCGTATTGGCGGAAATCAACATCAGCTCCTACGTGATCGACGCCATCATCGGTTTCTCGGTGGTGTACAAGGCGCTGGATAACCTGGGCGCATTCCAGCGCTGGTTCGGCCACCAGCCGAACACCAAGGCTGCCACGCTGATCTTCGGCTTGCTGCATGGCTTTGGTCTGGCGACCAAGATCCAGGAGTACGAGATATCGGCAGACGGTCTGATCGCCAACCTAGTTGCCTTCAATGTCGGCGTTGAAATCGGCCAGCTTCTGGCCTTGAGCGCCATCCTAATTGTCATGGGCTACTGGCGGCGCACCGCCAGCTTCTGGCGTCATGCCTACACCGCCAACGTCGCCATGATGAGCGCCGGTTTCCTCTTAATGGGTTACCAGCTCACCGGCTTGATCGTCTCTCAGTAAGGAATTCTCAGCATGTTTAATACCAAACTTCCAACTCAAAGCGAATTACCTACCAGCCGCCAATTGCTGCGTTCCACTGTGATCGCTGTGGGTGTTGCCGCTGCCTTGCTGGTCACCGTGGTGATGCCTTCGGAGTACGCCATCGACCCAACGGGCGTTGGCCGCGTACTCGGCCTGACCCAGATGGGCGAAATGAAGATAACCCTGGCCGAAGAAGCGGCAGCGGATGCAGCGGTTCAGCCAGCGGCGGCTCCAGTCGCTCAAGCTCCCGCGCCTATTCAGCCGGTAGTTCAAGAGCCTGTTGCAGCAGCACCTGTGGCCGAACCCGTAGCTGAGCCTGAGCCAGCCCTGAAGTCGGATGAGGTAACCGTCACTCTGAAGCCGGGCGAGGCCAGTGAAATCAAGCTGGAGATGCTGGACAAGGCCACTGTCAGTTACGAGTGGACGACCAATGGTATTCCGGTCAACCACGACACCCACGGCGAGCCCTACAACGGCCCAAAGGGCTACTACCACAGCTACAGCAAGGGTAAGCAGATCAAGGGCGACAAGGGTAAGTTCACCGCCATCTTCGACGGCACCCACGGCTGGTTCTGGCGCAATCGCAGCAACAGCGACGTGACCATCACGCTGAAGACCAAGGGCGAGTACCTGAGCGTCAAACGCGTGATTTAAGGCTTTTGCCTCTTCCGTCAACTGGCGGAAGAGGTAACTCTCGGCCAATGACACCACGCCCCGCACATCCACAGCACTATCTATCCACGCTGAAGCAGACCCTCACCGACCCATTGCTTCAGCCAGGTAGCCGCTTGCAGGGGTGCCTGTTCGCCGTGTTGACCCACGAGATTCTCGCACATTGAAGCGAACGAGCCACCATCAATAAGCAGCCGCAAGGCCGCAGCTTCGCCCGGCTCAAGAGTACGGTACTGACAGACCAACTCACGCCGCCAAACCAAGCAATCCAGGGGCTCGGATAGCGCAACGGCATCAGGCATATCGGCCTCGGCCTTGGCAGCCGCCCACATACCCACGGTGTTGTGCTGTAGCTGCAACCAACGAGCCGAGGGAGTCAGGCATACCCGTAGATTGACCCAGTCATCAGCTGAAAAACGGCTCATTAAATCCAACGACAGTGGCACTGCATCGGGGGCGTCGAAGGCCAGGGTAAAGGCCCATTCAAGTGTGGCGAGTTCTATCATCGGGGAACGTTGCGGCTCGGCAATATAGCCGCGGATGAACTCCGGCAGCTTCTCGCCTAACCAGCGCAAACTGAAATGTCTCGATGGCCACGCGCTGATATAAGTCATGGCCAACTGTGCAAATGACTCATCACCCATCCAGCGATGCAACGCTGGGAAGTCTTCCCTCATGACCGAAAGAAGCCTGGCGCGATAAGCATTTTGGTAAATCATCAGGCCATCTGCGGCAGGCAGCGTATTGCTACCTTGAATCTGCTCCAACAGCTCAGGAGGGATAACGCTATCGCCTGTGGCCAGGTAACGCTCCAGCGCTTTCTGCTGAGCACTCAGGCGCATGGTGCGGCAGCCCTTAGAGCATTGGCGGAGATAGAGCGCGCCTTGGACAGCTCCGCTAATAGCTCGTCAAAGGGCGGGAAATGATCATCTCGCTCAATCAGAGTTGCAGTAGCGCCCAGATAGCTCAACGTTTTGCTATACAGAGCCCAAACCGGATCGGCAATCGGCTGATCATGGGTGTCGATGAGGTAGTGACCGTAGTCGCTATGGCCGGCCAGGTGGATCTGGCGAATCCGCTCATGGGGCAACTCCATGATGAACTGCCAAGGGTCGAACCCCTGGTTTTTCGAACTGACGTAGACGTTGTTCACATCGAGCAGTAGCTCGCAGCCGGTAAGGCTGCTCAGTTCGGCCAGAAACTGAGACTCGCTCATGCAGGACGTTTTCCACTGCACGTAGGCCGATACGTTCTCAAGCACCAAGGGCCGCTGCAACACATCCTGAACCAACCGAACCCTTGATGCCACATGCAGTAGGCTCTCCTGGGTGAACGGCAGTGGAAGTAGATCATGCAGATGGTGAGCACTGCCACGGCTCCAACACAGATGGTCAGCTACCCAGCGGGGCTGAACTCGGTCGGCTAGATTTTTCAATTGGCGTAAGTAATCAGCGTCGATCTCATGAGGACCGCCAATCGACAGGGAAACCCCGTGCATGACCAGCGGATATTGCTCTTTGATCGCATCGAGGAAGTAGAGGGCTTTTCCCCCGCCGACCATGTAGTTCTCGGAGATGATCTCGAACCAGTCGACTGCGGGGCGTTGCTCCAGAATCTGCTGGTAGTACTCGCTACGCAAGCCCAGGCCAAAGCCCAGCATGTTGCTTTTACTCATTAGGACTCCGAGTCAAGGGAGTGACTTGCACTCCCTTGGATGGGCTTACTCGCTGGTTTTACCGCCGGCCTCATCGCATTTTTCTTGGGTCATCAAGTTGAAGCCCTGACCTTTACATTCTCCCTGGCCTTTGCAGGCGTTCTTGGCAGTCATGCAATCGTTTTGACCTTTGCAGCCATTCACACCAAAGCATTTTACTTCGGCAGTTTTTGCATCCTGAGCCGCTTGTGCAGGCAGGGTGGCAAATAGGCTGGCGGCAACGAGTGCCAATGCAGCACCGGTAGCAACGGTATTTTTGGTCGACATAGTGGCAATCTCTCATGAGCGTTATGTGGAGGTCAGGACTATTTAGTGCCACTGACCCGAAGAAGCTTAGGCATCGCTGCCAGGCATGCCATAAAACGAATCCGCACAGGCTTCATTAGCGGGCATGAACAGACACTACAGAGCCCTGCAGAGCCTCCACAAGAAAGAAGTAACAACCTGACAGAACTGTAATGTTCAGCTCAGGTTTATGACAGGGCACTCTGGTTAAGGTTACTTCGAGCCTGAAGCTCAATGCCTGATGGCGACCCACTCAGGGTCACTAGGCTAACTGAACTAAATCGAGGACTTTCCAGATGAAATCAATCAAAACCCTGTTCGTGGTTATCGCTCTTACCGCGTCTTCGTTGGCAATGGCAGAAGGCGGTGCTGACCGTACTTTTGCGCGCATGGAACAGGCCAGCAAGATCTCGATGGAAGCCTACCAACTGGCCCAACAACAGAAAAAAGAGTCGCCGGTAGCTGGTACTAAAGCCAAAACAGCCGATCACGCCAACTGCTAATTCGCGGTCAACCTGACAGAAATGTAATCACTTAGCCGGTTGAGATATGGCAATTTCTCAAGCTCGCTGTCGGAACGATTTGAAAAGCCACGACAGTGGGCAAGGCTGGTAGGGAAAACCTCCCAGGATGAAGCTGAAAATAACCCAATGTCATGGTTGTTCCGCCCTGACTCCTCTGACTGATTGGACATAACGGCATGCACTGCAAAACCTCAAGACGAACCTTCGTTAAAGGCCTGGCCGCTACCGGCATTCTCGGAGGCCTTGGCTTGTGGCGCACACCCGTTTGGGCGGTGACCAGTCCCGGACAACCCAACGTATTAACGGGCACTGATTTCGACCTATTCATTGGTGAAACGCCCGTGAATATAACCGGTACCGCCCGGACTGCGATGGCGATTAACGGGTCCATTCCAGGACCAATTTTGCGCTGGCGAGAAGGCGATACCGTCACGCTGCGCGTGAAAAACCGCCTAGCCGAAGACACTTCGATCCACTGGCACGGCATCATTTTGCCCGCAAACATGGATGGTGTGCCTGGCTTGAGCTTCCACGGCATCGCGCCCGATGGCATGTACGAATACAAATTCAAGGTCAATCAGAATGGCACCTACTGGTACCACAGCCACTCTGGTTTGCAGGAGCAGATCGGCGTTTACGGTGCCCTGGTCATCGATGCCAAAGAGCCCGAGCCGTTCAGCTATGACCGTGACTACGTGGTAATGCTGACTGATTGGACTGATGAAGACCCAACCCGGTTATTGGCCAAGCTCAAGAAGCAGTCGGACTACTACAACCAGCACAAGCGCACCGTTGGCGACTTCATCGATGACGTGAGCGAGCAAGGTTGGTCGGCAGCGGTTGCCGACCGCAAGATGTGGGCCGAGATGAAGATGAGCCCCACCGATCTTGCCGACGTCAGCGCCTATACCTACACCTACCTGATGAATGGCCAAGCTCCAAATGGCAACTGGACAGGCATCTTCAAGCCGGGCGAAAAACTCCGCTTACGGTTCATCAACGGCTCGGCCATGACCTACTTCGACGTGCGTATTCCGGGTCTGAAGATGACGGTGGTTGCGGCTGATGGGCTGCACGTCAAGCCAGTCAGCGTCGATGAGCTCCGCATCGCTGTGGCAGAGACCTACGACGTAATTGTCGAGCTCGCGGACCAAGAGGCTTACACGATTTTCGCCCAGTCCATGGATCGCACCGGCTATGCCCGCGGCACTCTGGCGACGCGTGAAGGTTTGAGCGCGCCAGTACCAGAAACTGATCCTCGCCCCCTGATCGCCATGGGCGACATGGGTATGGATCACGGAAGCATGGCGGGCATGGACCACAGCAGCATGCAAGGCGGCATGAGCGGCAGGGATCACAGCAAGATGGCCGGGATGGACGCTGGCGGAATGCAAGGTGATATGGCCGGTATGGACCACAGCAAAATGGCCGGCATGGACCATTCAGGTATGGCGGGTATGGGCGCAGCAATGCAATCGCATCCGGCCTCTGAAACCAATAACCCGCTGGTCGACATGCAAACCATGACTCCGACCCACAAGCTGGACGATCCAGGTATCGGCCTACGCGACAATGGTCGTCGCGTGCTGACCTATTCCGACTTGAAAAGCATCTTCCCCGACCCGGATGGCCGCGAACCCAGCCGAACCATTGAGCTGCACCTCACCGGGCACATGGAGAAATTTTCTTGGTCGTTCGACGGCATCAAGTTCTCGGATGCCGAGCCTTTGCGCCTTAAGTACGGCGAGCGTGTCCGCATCACGCTGGTCAACGACACCATGATGACTCACCCCATCCACCTTCACGGCATGTGGAGTGATCTGGAGGATGAAAACGGCAACTTCATGGTTCGTAAACACACCATCGACATGCCGCCAGGTTCCAAACGCAGTTATCGAGTAACTGCGGATGCATTGGGGCGCTGGGCTTACCACTGCCACCTACTACTCCACATGGAAATGGGCATGTTCCGTGAAGTTCGTGTGGATGAGTAAAGGAGATATCTGATGAGCACTTTTATGAAGCGGAAGGCCCTGGTTGGCCGCGCTACCGTGTTGAGCCTTTTGGCTGCCCTGCATGCTCCGGTGTTGTTGGCCGGTGAAGATCACAGTGAGCACGAACAACATGCTACTGAGACACAGGTTCCCAAATCGGTACCTGACAAGAAGGCCGCACAAGCGAAGGAAAAGGCTGCTAGTCAGCAGATGGATCACGGGGACATGAACCATGGCGGCATGGACCACGAAAGCATGATGGATAAGCATGGCGGCACCGAAGCCGAAGCAGGTTCGAACCATGACCACTAGGTTTTTACGTCCGTCCCTAACAGCACTGGCAGTGTCGCTGAGCATGCTTGGCAGCGGGCTCACCCTCGCTGCCGAAGAAATGGATCATTCGGCAATGGGCCACGGCTCCATGCAGATGGACCATAGGAAAATGAACCACGGTTCTGCCAAAGAGCCGATGGAGGGCATGGATCATAGCCAGATGGGCCATAGCCAGAGCCAAGAAAAGGCTCCGGCTATGGACCACAGCAAGATGGGTCACGGCGCTATGCCGGGGCAAATGGGAGGTATGGATCATTCAACGATGAACCATGGTTCCGCTGAAGCCCCGAGAACTACCAGTCGCACGCCTATCCCGGTGCTGACAGATGCGGATCGTGAAGCAGCGTTCCCGCCTTTGCCAGGCCACAAGGTTCACGACAGCGCCATCAACAGCTTCTTCCTGCTCGACCAGCTCGAATACCAGGATGCCGATGAAGGCAGCACCTTGGCTTGGGATGCGTCCGGCTGGATTGGCGGAGACATCAATCGTCTCTGGCTTCGCTCCGAAGGTGAACGCACCAATGGCGTCACTGAGGATGCTGAATTGCAGGCCTTGTACGGGCGCTCGATTGGCCCTTGGTGGGATGTGGTCGCGGGTGTTCGCCAAGACTTCAAGCCAGAGTCGCCACAGACTTGGGCCGCATTCGGCATCCAGGGTATGGCGCTGTATGCCTTCGAGGCGGAGGCCACTGCCTTTGTCGGCGAGAACGGCCAGACGGCTGCGCGCTTAGAGGGCGAGTACGACATCCTGCTGACCAATCGCCTAATCCTTCAGCCGACCGCTGAAGTGAATTTCTACGGCAAGAACGATCCCGAACGAGGTATCGGCTCCGGCCTGGCCAATGCCGAGGTCGGTCTACGGCTGCGTTACGAGATCATTCGCCAGTTCGCACCCTACATCGGCGTTTCCTGGAGTCGCTCCTTCGGCAACACGGCCGACCTGGTGCGAGATGAGGGTGAGGATGTTGAGGAGGCACGCTTCGTTGCCGGTATTCGGATGTGGTTTTGAGAGCCTGACATGAAAAGAACAATTAAAACCTTGGTGGCCGCGGGTGTCGTCGGAAGCGCTGTATTAGTTGGCGGTGCCTACTTGGGCTTGGTCAACGTGGGTGCCGATGACCCCCACTTCCCGGCGGTACATGCTTTCCTGACAATGGCCAGAGACCGCTCTATCGAAGTGCGGTCCAAGGATATAGAAGTACCCAACCTCAATGATGACGCGCTTATAAAAGCCGGAGCTGGCAATTACAACTCTATGTGCATCGGCTGTCATTTGGCACCGGGTGTTGCTGAAACAGAGCTCAGCCAATCCCTGTATCCCACTCCGCCGAACCTGACCAAGGTTGGCATCGATGGCAATCCAGCCGCTGCATTCTGGGTGATCAAGCACGGTATCAAGGCCACAGGCATGCCGGCCTGGGGCAAGAGCATGGGTGATCAGTACATCTGGGGCATGGTCGCGTTCCTCGATCAACTGCCGAAAATGGATGCCGGGCAGTATCAAGCCCTAGTTGCATCGAGCGGCGGTCACGATCATGGCGGCGGTGAGACCCAGATGCATAACCACGAAGGTCAACATGGAAGCGCCAAGGCGGATCATCACGCCGAGCCTGAGACTGCGACAGATCATCATGCTTCGGATAGTTCAAAGGCGAACGCAGGTGCCGATCACCACGGTGATTCGTCGAGCAGTGCAGATCATCACGCAGCAGATATGACGCCATCAGGCAGCGGCGCAGACCACCATGCGACGGATGGCCAAACGGCGGAAGGTGCTGCTGGTCATCACGAAACAGAGCCAGCTCAAAAGGAGCAGACCCCGGCCGCTGCTCCCAACACTCACACCCATGCCGATGGCAAAGAGCACCTTCATGACAGCTAAATGTAAAGGAGCGCGGGTGGCGATGCTGGCCGCCTTGTTTATGACCTCGGCAGTTCAATCAGCAGATGCCCTGACAATCGACGTGCACCGTGATGCAAATTGTGGTTGCTGCAAGAAGTGGATCTCACACTTGGAAGCGAACGGCTTCAAAGTCATCGACCATGTCGAGGGCGATATGACCTCGGTGAAGCAACGACTCGGTGTTGCACCACGACTGGCGTCCTGCCACACCGCCGTGATCGACGGCAAATTCGTCGAAGGTCACGTACCAGCAGCGCAAATCATCGAACTATCCAAACATGATGATCTGGCTGGTATCGCCGTTCCCGGCATGCCGGCAGGCTCACCTGGTATGGAAGTTGGTGGTACGCAGCATGCCTATCAGGTTATCGGGTTGACCAAGGCGGGTACTGACCAAGTTATTGCCGACTACCCCGCGCAGTAATATTCCCAGCTAGAACCGAGCACTCACTCTTTAAAAGAGTGAGTGCTCGGAATCATCACTGCGCCCTCTTTCAAACCCAAATAAAGTACGACTGGCCAAGCAATTAGCCGCTGTATATCCATATGAAAATGGGTAATTGCGCTGAGTTGACCAATATTTCTCGCGCCTACGGGTGGCCGAATTTCCTCTTCTGCTAGGCATGGCACTAAGCTATTGTTCAGTCAGACCTACATCCGGGTGTTGCAAAGGGACTGACCAATGGAATTACGACATGGCTAGATGCACAGCACCAACAAGAGGACATCGCTCAGCGAGCGCGGCAGCGGACTGCCCCGCATGTAGCAGCCGCTATAGCAGTTACAGGTCAAACTCATATTCGCCCTCATCCTACTCCTCGTCGGGTATCAGCGGAGGTAGCTTTGGCAACAATGGTGGTGGTGGCAGATCCAGCAGCAGTTCAAGGCCGCGCTGGTCGAGAGCGGGGTCGTCCGTGTCGTACACGCCTACCCAGGTGCAGTCACTCACACCAATCCGCGAAACCGTTGAGGCGCGAGCAGCGGCGCAGCCTGATCTTCGTGACGTCTTCCTGTGCCATGCTTGGGACGACCGGCAGGGGCCGGCCAAAGAGCTGCACGAGTTGCTCGTGGCGGCTGGTGTCAAAGTTTGGTTCAGTGAGAAGGACCTTGGCCTCGGCGTTCCGATGATGCGCGCCATCGACAAGGGCTTAGCAAATTCGCGAATTGGGCTTGTGCTGGTGACCCCTGCGCTGCTTGCCCGCCTCCCCAAAGAGAGCGTCGCCGACAAAGAGCTTTCGGCACTCCTGGCGGGTAATCAGCTCGTTCCGATCGTGCATAACACGACGTATGAAGCTCTCCGCAATGTCAGCCCTTTGCTCGCCTCCCGAAGTGGTCTGGACACTGAGGAAGACTCAATGGCAGTGGTCGCGGCAAAAATCGCCGAACTGGTCGCTCTCTAGCGCTATTGCCCACAGATGTTCGCCATTCAGATGCGCTGTTCGGAAAAATGCGCTCCAACCTCTCGGTCAACCAGCTCCGTCTCCGGCAGACTACGGTAATGTCAGCTTTTGCCCCTGTTCGCCCTCTGTGCAGGGAAGATTAGGGCGGGTATGAGCCCCTAGCTTCGACTTATGGTCGACCAAACTCTCTGCCATCAGTGGTCAAACCCAATACAAATGACTGCTCGGGTCGCGTGGAAGTGTATGGTCAAACGCGTTGCAATTGCGCCAAAAAAGGGCACCCGAGGGTGCCGAAGGCTACCTCCAAACCAAAGGAGCACTGAGGAGGCAGCAGCCGAGCAAGGCGAGTGCCCGCAGGCACTCGCCGACAACGCGTTAAAGCACTTCGAGCGGATATTCGACTATGAGGCGAACCTCATCCAGGTCCGACTCGAAATCGGTTGCACGGGTCGTTGCCTGGCGAATGCGGAAGGACATGTCTTTCAGTGATCCGGCTTGCACGACGTACTTGGCTTCGATGTCGCGCTCCCATCGCTTCTGATCGGTCAGCGGATTACCATCATCGTCGCGCCGCATGTAAACCTCGTTGGCGTTGGTGTAGTCAGCATCCCAGCCCTGCGCGTAGCGGGTCATGAAGCTCAGGCCGGGTACACCAAAAGGCTCCATGTCCAAGTCATAGCGCACCTGCCAGGACTTTTCCTTGGGCGAGTTGAAGTCGCTGTACTGGATGGAATTATCCAGATAGATCGAGTCGGATTGACGCAGGTAATCGAAATCGTCATCGCCGTTATTGCGCTGAATGCCAACCATGACGGTATGGGCACCAAATTGCACTCCAGCCTTACCGCTCCAGATGTTGTTATCGAAGCTGCCCAGATGCTGTTTTCCCTCATCGACAGCTTTGTAGTAATTAAGTCCACCGATCAAGGCAACATCGTCGGAGAGCGGATAGCTCAACGTGGTACCAGCGTAGTACTGGTTCCAAGCATCTTTGAGACGGCTGGTATAGAGGCTGATGCCGACGTTGTCGTTGACCGAGTAATCACCACCAAAATAGGCAATCCAGGGGGCGTCGACGGAGCCAGCATAGAACGTTGCGAAGCCATCGCGCATGCTGCTTGAGTTGGGCTCGCTCATTGAATGCAGGCGGCCACCTTGCAGGGCCAAGCCGTCAATACTGTTGTTGGCCACGGTGATACCGCGGAAGCTTTCGGGCAGGAGTCGCGAGTCGCCGTATTGAACGACGGGGCTGACAGGGAAAACATCGCCAGCTTTGATAACTGTATCCATGAACCTGGCTTTAACCGCACCTCCCACCTTGGAGTAGTCATCCTCGGGTTGCCCTGCACTGTTGTAAGGCATCACATCAACGGAGCCACCTGCGCCGGATCGCCCATCACCAGAGTCGAGTTTCAGGCCCAGCATCGCAAACGCGTCGATACCAAAGCCAACGGTACCCTCGGTGAATCCAGACTCAAACTGCCCGATGATTCCATGGGCCCACTCTTCCGAGTAACCATTACCTGTGCCGCTCGACTGACCCTTACGAAAGTCGCGATTGAAATAGAGGTTGCGATTCAGAATAGTGAGGCTGCTGCCCTCGACGAAGCCTTCGGCCTTTTCTTCGGCGGCAATTGCAGCCTGTCCGGTGCCGATACTCAGAGCTATCAGCGATAAGCAAAAAAGGGGGTTATTCATGTGAAACTCCTGAATTATTTGGCAGTTTTATCTCGGTGAGATTTCTTGTAGTAGTTGCCGTAGCGCGCCAGGCATCGCCCGTGCGCGCTCACGCCATACTTCCACACGCCAAATAACGTCAGGGTGACTTGAAAATTACTTTTAAGTCAGTGACCTGTAAGCTCCCATGTAGCTCAGTTTTGATTCCGGCAGGCTGTACCCATTGCCCGATATTCAATAGTCTGCAAATCGCCGCTGGAGTCCTCATAGGTCATCTGAGCCGGCATTACCTCGCAACCAGAGCCTGTAGGACTCGTATGTACAACCTTCGCGATGTCCAGCTTCATGCCGTAGCGATAGTGAGTCACCTCGGGCGGAGTCTTGCCACGAGCAGCAGCGTATTCCTGCATCGCTCTTTCATTATCCTGAATCATTCGACCATAGACGCGGTCACCGCCGCCTTCGGCCATAACCAGGGACGATGCAGAAAGAATAGATACCGCCAAGACAGCTTTAAGAATGTTCACGTTTAATTCCTCTACTTAGGTTGTAGTGAAAATATAAACGTAGGCACCTGTCATCAAAGTGAAGCGAAAATTACATCTTCGTAATTGCAGTGTTAGGGGGCTTTTTAGTAGCTCAAAAATATGAAATGACTCTCCTGCCACTGTATCGATTTGAGGCCCCTGCTCTCAGCCGCAATGCTGCGACCTCGGCCATCCTCGATGGTATGTGCATATTAGAAACCCAGAACAGCAGCAGCCGGAACCACTGGTTGGGACCAGCAGAAATGCTTGGCGTGCGTAAATGAGCTGGGGAACCCGCCTCTCGCAGAGCGGCAATCAGCAGGGCGCTACGGTGTCGCCTCTGACAGTGACCTGGCCAGAGGGTAGGTCAACAGTTACCTCGTTGACGCCCGCAATAGGCCGCAGCACTGCGTTGATATGTTTGACGCAGGAACTGCAGCTCAAAGATATCAGCGACCCAGCGCATCTGTCCATGCACCCAGAGAACGGATAATGTCACGCAACGCTGGCATGGGGGGACAAGTGGGGGGACAGATAGCTGTATAAAAAATAAGCCCAATAAAATCAATATATTAGATATTCAAAAATGCCGCCCACAAGCCGGTTTTTTTATGCCTGCAAAATGCCGAAGCCATCCGCTGCCCCACTAGCGTCGGAGGCGAAACGCCAACGCAGGTGCTACAACCCGAAGCCGGATGCTACTCTTGCCCAACAGGCTCCCGACCTCTTCCCCCCCCCCCCCCCGGATATACGGGTAGCCCCGCCGACGAATACACCTGACGGCCCCCATGTCAGGCGGTTATTAGGAGCGCATGATGCGGCTTAGCCCAGTTCGACAATTGTGCAGCGCCCGACCACCCCACACCTCCCCGCCGACAGGCTGCTAGCTTCGCCTCATATGATAATCACCGCCAACGAGGCATCCAGGATGGTAGAAGACAACAGCGAAAATCTGGCATTTGAAATATTCCCCTGGAACCGGAATTTCGAAACGGGCATCGACTCGATCGACCAACAACATAGAACCCTGGTGGAGATTCTTAACCGGCTGGCCAGGCACTCTGCCGCCAGCACCTCGGAGCAGGTCTGCAGCCAGGTACTCGATGAACTGCTGGACTATGCGGCGTTTCACTTCGAGGAGGAGGAGCGGATCTGGCGCCAGGTTTTCCCCGGCTGCCGGCAGCTGCAAGATCACCTCGACAGTCATCAGTTGTTCTTCGCCAGAATTCGGGAATTTCAAAGCAGTGAGGCGTCGCAAGAGGACATCTTGACGTCCCTTTTCAAATACCTCACCCGCTGGTTGGCGTTCCATATCCTGGATTCGGATCGCAAAATGGCCCTGACGGCGCAAGCGGTTGAGGGCGGCTCCACTCTGGAACAGGCTAAAGCCTTTACTGACAACTCCGCCTCCATTCTGGTTGCCGGTCTGCTGGACATCTACGGCAAGCTCTCGGCCCTGGCCATCCAGTTCATACGTGAAAAAAGCGCACGCTTGAGAGCGGAAGAAGAACTGACCCGCGTGCAACAGCAGCACATCCGCCAGGCCTTGGAAGAGCAGGCCAGCGACTACCAGCAACAGCTGGAATTCCTTGCCTACTATGATCCCGTGACCGGCCTGCTGAACAGGAACGGCATCATTCGGGAGCTGAAGAAAACCCTCGCGCTCGAGCATCCGGCCAAGGGCGAGGCCGCCCTGATTTCGCTGGACCTGGATAACTTCTACGATGTGAATGCGCGCGTTGGAGAAGAAGCCGCGGACCGTTATCTTGGCCTGCTCGGTCGCCGCTGGCTCGATGCACTGTACCCGGGTGGAGCACTGGCGCGGGTCAGTGGCGATGAATTTGTGGTGCTGGTCCAGGACAGCGAACAAGTGCATGCGCAGTTGGAGGCAATGCGCCTGACCGCCTGGCAACCCTGCGACCTGGGCGGTGGAGCGGTAACGGCCAGTTTCACCGCAGGCGTCGTGCTGTTTCTTCACGATAGCGCCAATGATGCCGACACCCTGCTGCGGCAGGCAGACCAAACCCTGTTCCGCGCCAAGCAGGAGGCCAGGGGCAGTTGGTTATTTCTCGAGGCGGGCGAGCAGCGCCAGTACCGATCCAGGCAGAAGCGCCTGGAAGAGCTGCAGTTCGCATTGCACAACGACCAGTTCCGCCTTTACTACCAGCCCAAGGTCGACCTGTGCAGCGGTGAACTGATTGGTCTGGAAGCCCTGATCCGCTGGCAGCACCCGCAACTGGGCCTGCTCCAGCCGGGAGCCTTCCTGCCCGCGATCGAACATCACCTGATCATTGTCGATATCGGCGAGTGGGTGATCGAAGCGGCGCTGCAGCAGATGCGCCGCTGGGATGAGCAGGGACTTCGGGTAAACGTGAGCGTCAATATTGCCGCACTGCAACTGCTTCACCCCGCATTCGTCAGCCGCTTACAGGCCATTCTCGCCCGCTTCCCCGATATCGCCGCGCAACGGCTGGATATTGAGATCCTGGAAACAGCTACCCTCGGCGACCTGGACAAGGCCACCGAGGTCATTCTGCAATGTGCGGCGCTGGGCGTCAGCTTCTCCCTGGACGATTTTGGCACCGGCTATTCGTCCCTTTCCTACCTGAAGCAATTGCCCGTACAGACCCTGAAAATCGACCAGGGCTTTGTCCTGGATTCACTGCAGAATACTGGCAACATTTCAATTCTGCGCGCCATTATCGGCCTGTCCAGGGTGTTCAATCACAACCTGATTGCCGAGGGCGTGGAAACAGTGCGCCACGGCGAGGTGCTGATCGGTCTTGGCTGTACGGTGGCACAGGGTTACGCCATCGCCGAGCCAATGCCCGCCGCCAGGTTCGCCGAATGGCAACGGAGCTGGAAACCCCATGAACGCTGGCGGGCAGCGGGCCTCAAGTGCTGAACGCGAATGGCTCGCCGCTGCCACACCACCTCCTGGCGCTCGCGCTAACCCCATCACTCAGCCGGAGCAGTTCGGCTCCTGGCCGCTGGCCAGCAATATGCGTTCGGGCATTCTGTCCGCCGCATAGAGGTCACCCTGAACAACCCCGGCGTGGCGCATTCTGTTTTCGATAAAATCGATGGGCTGCATCTTCTGCCCGGTCCACTTGGGTGCAATCAACTCATCCCAGCGACTGGCGACCGCGGCCAGGCGCTGCACGGCAACAGTGGGCGCCAGGTGGCGCAAGAACAAGATGACCTTGTCGGCATAGGCATCGAGCTCGTCGGGCACGAACTCGCCACGCCGATACATCTGCGCCAACGCGGTGTTAGTCAACACATGCAGGTTGTGCAACTTCACATTGGAAATCGGCAAATTATTGATGATCCGCGCCGTCTCGATCAGCCGCGCGGGCGTCTCGCCGGGCATGCCGAAAATCAGATGCACGCCAATATCCACATGAGTGTGCCGGGCCAGGGCAAAAACCGCCTCGATGTTCTTCTCCGCGCTGTGTCCGCGCTTGAGAAACTCCAACTGGTCGTTGAAGAAGCTCTGGGCACCCAGCTCGACCATGACATAGCTGCGCTGGCTCATTTCCTCCAGCAGGGGAAATATCCGCCGCGGCAGACAATCGGGGCGGGTCCCCACCACCAAGCCATCGACATAGTCTTCCGACAGCGCAGTCGCAAAACGCTGACGGAGGATTTCCACCTTATCCAGGGTGTTGGTATAGGACTGGAAGTACACCAGGAAGCGCTGACTCTTCAGCCGACGGCTGACCAGATTCTTATTGAAGCGAATCTGCTCCAGCAAAGCGCGATCCTTTTCCATGGGATACGCAGCCGAGCCCCATTCGTCACAGAAAATGCAGGGGTCTAGCGCATTGTCAGGGCTGCGATTGGGGCACGTTTCGGCAATGCTCACCGATATCTTGGCTACCCGCTCACCAAAGCGCCGGCGAAAATACTGGCTGATCGGGTAATAGCGCCGTCCCTGCCACGGGGTATCTGCACTCATTGGAATAATGCCTCCTCAACGACTTTATTGACGGCGCAAGGGTCACGGCTCGCCCGGCGCCCGGCAAACCAGACTCAACGCTCATGTGCCGCGCAATAAGCGCTTGGCCAGGCGCCGCAGCATGGGGATTAGTTCGAATTTGTCGATGACGTCGATCACGAACCGCGCCGCACGCTCATCCGCCGACCATGTGCAGTAGCAGCCCGCGGGGGCATGCCCCTCGCTCATCGTCCTGACGGATAGCCGCTTGGCCGCCGACGGCGACCTGCGTAAGCTGCGGTCTTTTGTGCGAAGCGCGCCATGAGCTTGTCCGACATTCTGCTGCTGGTCCTCGCCGGTTTCGCCGCAGGGGGCATGAACGCCCTGGCCGGTGGCGGCACCTTCTTTTCCTTCCCGGCCCTGCTCGCCGCCGGCCTGCCGCCGGTGACCGCCAACGCCACCAATGCCGTGGCGCTGTGGCCGGCCAGCCTGGCCGGCGCCTGGGCGGCGCGGACATCCTTGCGCCCGCTCGGCCGTTACCTGCTGCCGTTGCTGCTGGCGGGGCTATGCGGCGGCCTGCTCGGCGGCCTGCTGCTGCTGGCCGGTGGCGACGACATCTTCGCCAACCTGATCCCCTGGCTGTTGCTGACGGCCACTGGGTTGTTCGCTGCCAGCCCCTGGCTCAGCCGCTGGCTGGCGGCGCGCCGCGCCGAAGCCGCACAACCGCCGCACAGCAAGCTGTCGCTTGCCGCGCATATCGGCGTGTCGATCTACGGCGGCTACTTCGGCGCCGGCATGGGCATCCTGCAACTGGCGGCATTCTCCATCGAAGGCCACCCGCTGGGCCGCGCCAATGCCCTGAAGAATCTGATCTCGGCGGTGATCTACAGCGTCGCCACCGCCACCTTCATCGTCGCCGGGCGGGTCAGTTGGTACGAGCTGGCGGTTCTGCTGATCGGCGCGACTCTCGGCGGCTATGCCGGCGGCGCCCTGGGTCAGCGCTTGCCGCCGGCGCTGCTGCGCGCTTTGGTCGTTGTGGTGGGCACCAGCATGACGCTCTATTATTTCCGGGCGACCTATTTCGCCGGATGACGCCATCTGCGACGACCGTCGATTTGCCCACGCGGCGCGGCTCTGCTAGTGTCGCGCCGATTGCACCTCCCGCCCGAGCCCCGCCAGAGAACGCCCGCCATGGCCCGTAAAAAAGCCTCGCTCGACTTCGAGCAGTCCCTCACCGACTTGCAGAACCTGGTCGAGCGCCTGGAAAACGGCGAACTGTCGCTGGAAGACTCGCTGACCGCCTTCGAACAAGGCATCCGTCTGACCCGCGACTGCCAGGCCGCCCTGGCTCAGGCCGAGCAGAAGGTGCAAATCCTCATGGAGCGCGACGGCGAACTGGAGGAAGCCCCCTTCGACGCGGATCGCCAGGCATGATCGCGACCTACCAGGCGCAGTGCCAGCGCCGCGTCGATGCGGCGCTGGAAAGCCTGCTCGAACCACCCCGGCCTGAATTGACGCGCCTCTACCAAGCCATGCGCTACAGCATGTTCAACGGCGGCAAGCGGGTGCGCCCATTGCTGGTGTACGCCGCCTGCGAGGCCCTGGGCGGCGAACCGCTCCAGGCCGATGCGGCGGCCTGCGCGGTCGAACTGATCCACGCCTACTCGCTGGTGCATGACGATCTGCCGGCGATGGACGACGACGACCTGCGCCGCGGCCAACCGACCACCCACAAGGCCTTCGACGAAGCCAGCGCCATACTCGCCGGCGACGGCCTGCAGAGCCTGGCCTTCGAGGCTCTCGCCGATGCCCGGCACAACCCACAGAGCGCCGAACTGCGCCTGGCAATGATCGTCAGCCTGACCCGGGCTGCCGGTCCCGCGGGGATGGTCGGCGGCCAGGCGATCGACCTCGGCTCGGTCGGCCACACGCTCGATCAGGCGGCGCTGGAAACCATGCACCGGCACAAGACCGGCGCCCTGATCGAAGCCAGCGTGCGCCTCGGCGCCCTGGCCAGCGGCCGTGCCGACGAGCACGCACTGCAAGCCCTGCACAGCTATGCCCGGGCCATCGGCCTGGCCTTCCAGGTGCAGGACGACATCCTCGACGTGGAAAGCGACACCGCCACCCTGGGCAAGACCCAGGGCAAGGATGAGGCCCACCACAAACCGACCTACCCGGCGCTGCTCGGCCTCGACGCCGCCAAGGCCTACGCGCTGGAACTGCGCGACCAGGCTCTGCACGCCCTGCGCCCCTTCGACCAAGGCGCCGAGCCGCTACGCGAACTGGCCCGGTTTATCGTCGAGCGCAAGCACTAGCAGCCTGTCGGGCTTGACGCTTTTGTAGCCCTCCAGCCGCCCGTATAAAACAACCTGTATGTAATCGATTTCATGGGTCATGACGTTCTTTGCAGGAGGGACTTTAGCCGCGCGACTGTGCCAGTCCAGTCGCGGCTAAAGCGGAACACAGCCCCCCTCTCAGACGATTGATGAGCTATCCCCGGGCCAGATGCCACGCGCCGGCGCGTAGCGGCCATTTGTCGCCACCTGGTGACCCAGCCTTAAAGCGGCAAGCCAAAGCACCCTGCTTGCAGCTTGTTGCTTAAAGCTTATGGCTACTTTCAGGTAAACTGCCGCATCTTTTGCCCCTATAACGATCAGCCTGATGCCGACGACCTTCCACGAGATTCCTCGCCAACGCCCACTGACGCCCCTGCTCGACCGCGCGAACACGCCGGATGAGCTGCGCCGGCTGGGCGAGAACGAGCTGGAAACCCTGGCCAACGAACTGCGCCAGTACCTGCTCTACACCGTCGGCCAGACCGGTGGGCATTTCGGCGCAGGGCTCGGCGTGATCGAGCTGACCGTGGCACTGCATTACGTCTTCGACACCCCGGACGACCGCCTGGTGTGGGATGTCGGTCACCAGGCCTATCCGCACAAGATCCTCACCGGGCGCCGCGAGCGCATGGGCAGCCTGCGGCAGAAGGACGGCATCGCCGCCTTCCCGCGGCGCAGCGAGAGCGAGTACGACACCTTCGGCGTCGGCCACTCCAGCACCAGCATCGGCGCCGCCCTGGGCATGGCCATTGCCGCGCGCCTGCAGGGTAGCAAGCGCAAAGCAGTGGCGGTGATCGGCGACGGCGCGCTGACCGCCGGCATGGCCTTCGAGGCGCTCAATCATGCCTCCGACGTCAACGCCAACATGCTGGTGATCCTCAACGACAACGACATGTCGATCTCGCAGAATGTCGGCGGCCTGTCCAACTACCTGGCCAAGATCCTCTCCAGCCGCACTTACGCGAGCATGCGCGAGGGCAGCAAGAAGATCCTCTCGCGTCTGCCCGGCGCCTGGGAGATCGCGCGCAAGACCGAGGAACATGCCAAGGGCATGCTGGTCCCCGGCACCCTGTTCGAGGAGCTGGGCTGGAACTACATCGGCCCGATCGACGGCCACGACCTGCCGACCCTGCTCGCCACCCTGCGCAACATGCGCGACCTCGACGGCCCGCAGTTCCTCCATGTGATCACCAAGAAGGGCAAGGGCTTCGCCCCGGCCGAAGCCGACCCGATCGGTTACCACGCGATCACCAAACTGGAGCCGATCAAGGCTCCGGCCGCCGCCCCCCTCGCCAGCCAGAAGCAGGCCGCCGGCCCCAAGTATTCCAGCGTATTCGGCCAGTGGCTGTGCGACATGGCCAGCGAGGACCCGCGCCTGGTCGGCATCACCCCGGCGATGAAGGAAGGCTCGGACCTGGTGGCCTTCAGCGAACGCTTCCCCGAGCGCTATTTCGACGTGGCCATCGCCGAACAGCACGCGGTGACCCTGGCCGCCGGCATGGCCTGCGACGGCATCAAACCGGTGGTGGCGATCTACTCGACCTTCCTCCAGCGCGCCTACGACCAGTTGGTCCATGACGTCGCGGTGCAGCACCTCGACGTCTTGTTCGCCATCGACCGCGCCGGCCTGGTCGGCGAAGACGGCCCGACCCACGCCGGCAGCTTCGACCTGTCCTATCTGCGCTGCATCCCCGGCATGCTGGTGATGACCCCGAGCGACGAGAACGAACTGCGCCGCATGCTCAGCACCGGCTACCTGTTCGACGGCCCGGCGGCGGTACGCTATCCCCGCGGCAGTGGGCCGAACGCGATCATAGAGGCCAACCTGCAGCCCCTGGAAATCGGCAAGGGCGTGATTCGCCGCGCCGGCAAGCACGTTGCCCTGCTGGTATTCGGCGTGCAACTGGCCGACGCGCTGCTAGTCGGCGAAACCCTGGATGCCACAGTGGTCGACATGCGCTTCGTCAAACCCCTGGACGAAGCCCTGCTGCGCGAGCTGGCGGCCAGCCATGAACTGCTGGTGAGCGTCGAGGAAAACAGCATCATGGGCGGCGCCGGCAGCGCGATCAGCGAATTCCTCGCCCGCGAGAATATCCTCAAGTCGATGCTCCACCTCGGCCTGCCGGACTATTACGTCGAGCACGCCAAGCCGAGCCAGATGCTCGCCGAGTGCGGCCTGGACCAAGCCGGCATCGAGGCGGCAGTACGCCAACGGCTGTCGCTACTGGGGACGATTCAGGCATAGGAACGACCTGTTCCCAGGTCTGCGTACAGGACTGCTTGTGCTTTTATCCCGCAGCATTTATATGGTGCGCGACGTTTTACGTTTTACATGTTCGAGGTCGCGGCCATACCAGCCGCGTGAAAAGGGAAGCAGGTGCGTCGCTGTCGACTCGACAGCCGCAACGCCTGCGCTGCCCCCGCAACGGTAACCGACAGCGCCCGACCGGCACGGCCAGGGCGCAAGCTTTCTCGATACGCCACTGGGTTCGCCTGGGAAGGCGGGAAAGTGCCAGTCGGCAGCCCGGAGACCTGCCTCGGCGCAATCTGACTGGTGTTGCGGAGGGCATCACCGTCAAGCGCTGGCTATTGCCTCCTTGCCCGGTGCTTGTCCCTGCCCTCCTCAAGAGTTTTCTGCCTTTTGAGGATTTACCGATGAAATTGTCCCGAATCGCTCTCGCTGTGACGCTATTGCCGCTGGCTGCTCAGGCTGAGCAATCCAACGCCTACCAGGACTCGCTCGCGCTACCGCCCCTGGTGGTGACCTCCGGGCGGTATACCGAACCGCTCCAGCAGGCGACAGCTGCAACCACTGTGTTTACCCGCAAGGACATCGAGCGCCTGCAAGTGCGCAGCGTGGCGGAACTGCTTGAGCGCGTCCCGGGCGTCAGCGTCAGCCGTACCGGCGGCGCGGGTAGCCAGACCGGTCTGTTCATGCGCGGCACCTCGACCGCGCAGACCCTGGTACTGGTAGACGGCCAACGTATTGCCGCCGCCTCCAGCGGCACCAGCAGCCTGGAATTTCTCAGCCCGGAGCAGATCGAGCGGGTGGAAGTAGTCCGCGGCGCGCGCTCGGCGCTCTATGGCTCGGACGCCATCGGTGGGGTCGTGCAGATTTTCACCCGCCAAGGCAGCGGCGACGGTCTCAAGCCCTATGTTCGCCTTGGAGCGGGTAGCAACCAGACTTTCGAGCGCAGCCTCGGCTTGTCCGGCGGCGACGCGCAGACCCGCTTCAACCTGGGCGCCGCACTCGATGAAACCCAGGGCATCGATGCGACACGCGACAACTTCGGCGCCAACGGCGATGACGATGCCTATCGCAATCAGTCGCTGAGTCTGAACCTATCGCACCGCTTCAATGACGACCTGAAGATCGGCTTCAGCGCCCTCGACCAGCGCGGCCAGGCCGAGTTCGAGGACATCTTCAGCACCTCGCTGCCCACCACCGATTTCCAGCTAAGCAGCCTGTCCAGTTTCATCGATGCCAACCTCGGCGAAGCCTGGAATAGCCGCCTGGAAATCGGCCACAGTGAAGACAAGCGCGACACCGGCAACGATCAGCCACAAGCCAGCGCCGACTCGTTCTACAGCTTCAACACCTACCGCGATTCGGCCAGCTGGGTGAATACCCTGGCCCTCAGCGACCATCATCAGGTACTGCTGGGTGCCGACTGGTACGAGGATCGCCTGCATAGCGACACAGACTTCGTCGAGGACTCGCGCTGGAACCGGGCGGCATTTATCCAGCACCGCTACAACGCTGAACACTTCTCCACCGAACTGGGCCTGCGTCATGACAAGAACCAGCAGTTCGGCAGCAAGAACACCTGGAACGCCGCGCTAACCGTACCGCTTAACGCCGACAACGACCTGATCCTGTCCTACAGCGAAGGCTTCCGCGCACCGACCTTCAACGACCTGTACTTCCCCGACTTCTGTTTCGGCGGCTTTTGCTTCCCTAGCGCCAACCCCGACCTCAAGCCTGAAACGTCCAAGAGCTACGAAGCCCAATGGCGCAGCCGCTACAGCGAAACCGGCGCACTGGAGCTGTCGCTGTACCGCATCGACCTGCAAGACGCGATTGTTCTCGACCAGAACTTCATTCCTCAGAACGTCCAGACCGCTCGCATCAATGGCTTCGAAGCTGCACTCAAACAGGAGCTGTTTGGTTGGCAGGGCAACCTGGCGCTCTCCTTGATCGACCCGCGGGATCGCGACACTGACCACACCCTCGCACGCCGGGCCAAACGCACGCTGAGCCTGGACCTGGATCGCCAGTTCGGCGAATTTGCTGTCGGCACCAGTTGGCGCGCAGTCAGTGGCCGCTATGACGATGCCGACAACAACACGGAGCTGAGCGGCTATGGCCTGTTCAGCCTGCGCGGCAAATGGCAAGCCAGCCAGGAAGTGGCCTTAGACCTGAAACTGACCAACCTCTTTGACAAGGACTATGCCGAAGCGACCTACAGCACAGCCAATGGCCGTTTCGGCTACAACACCGAGGGCCGCACCGCGCTGTTTGCCGTGACCTGGACGCCCCAGCTTTGAGACGCAACCTGTAGCAGGGTGGGCTTCAGCCCACCAGCAGGGCTTCGCTGGGCCGAAACGGACACCGCCCGGCCCACCCTGCAAAAAACCGCACTACGCGGATTCTCAAGCTCCGGGGAGCGTTGGCGTAGGCACGGACTGGCCCGACTTTCCCGGATTACCTCCCCGTTGCGAGGCGCGCTTTTCCAGGGGGGCATGGCGCAGTCTTGCCCACCGATGGTCGCCAGCAGGCAGCCCGGCGCGATCAGTGACGACTGGCCAGGCGTTTTTCCCGCTCGAAATTCAGTTCGCTTTCCGCCCAGCGGCGCCAGGAGCGCACCTTGCTGCGTTCGGCGCCGGCACGTTCGGCCTTGGCCAGGGCGTCCAGGCCGGCCTGCCAGCGGCCCTGTTCCATCTCCAGCTGGGCCAGGTTCAGCCAATGCTTGGCGCTGCCCGAACGCCCCGCCAGTTGGCGGTAGATACCCGCCGCCGAAGCACGCTCGCGGGCCTGCCACCAGAGCAGGGCCAGGCGCTCTTCACGGGCGGTGGTACGCGGCAGCAGGCCCTGTTCGAGCAGGCCGGTGAGCAGCTTGGCGCCTTGCCAGGGTTGCTCGGCCACGCCGGCCAGCAGCACCAGGTTGTCCAGCTCGGCCTCATTGAAGCGCAGGCCCTTGCTGTGTGCCGTACGCAGGGTGGCCAACGCCTTGTCGTGGCTACCACTCAGTTGCTGCAAGGCGGCCAGCTGGCGCCAGCCTTGGGCATGATCGGGCTGACGCCCGAGTAGCTGGCGCTGCCAGCGCTCGGCGGCGGCATAACGCTTGAGGTCGGCATTTACCGCGACGAGAAACTGCAACCAGCTGTCAGCCGCCCGCGGATTGGCCTGCACATAGCGCTCGGCCAGCGGCAACGCCTTGGCCGGTTGGCCCAGCCCCTGGTAGGCCTGCACCAGCATCTGCAGGACCTCTTCCCCGGCCGTCGCCTGCTGCGGCGCCAGCAGGCTGACAACCCGAGCGTAACGCCGTTCGACCAGGTTGAGCCGGGCCAGATTCAGCTGCTCGCCGGCCTGCAACTCGGCGTCCAGCTTGCCGCTCCCGACGGCCTTGCCAAGCAATTCGATGGCCTTGGCGTTCTGCCCTTCGGCCCAGGCCAGGTAACCGCGGCTGCGCCACAGCAAGGCTTGCTCCAGGCTGTCCGGCTTGGCCTTGGCCGCATCCAGCGCCCGCCTCGCCGCGGCATAGTCGCCCTGCTGCTGAGCCTCCTGGGCCGCGTTCAGGGCACGGAAAACGCCCGGCTCGACGCTTTGCCCGGCGGCCTGCACGGCCCCCGCCACGCACAGAATCCATAACAGCAACAAACGCTGCATCTCAGCGACCTCCTTCAAGGCGGAAGTACAGGGTTTTCACCGCTTCGCGGGCCACCGCCAGGCCGCTCTCGGTACGCGGGGCAAAACGCCAGCGCACCGCGGCGCGCCGCGCCTCGCGCTCGAATACATTCTGCGGGCGGGCTTCGACCACCCGGATATTCTCCACCGCACCGGCGCGGTTGATGGTGAACGCCAGCTTGACGTGCCCTTCGATGCCGCGCTGCAAGGCGTAGCGCGGATAGTCCGGACTGACATCGTTGAGCGGCATCACTTCGCTTTCCGGGCCGCCAGCTTGGCCGGCGGACTCGTTTGGCGCCGGCGCGCTGGGCGCGGCAGCGCCGACACTGAGGCCGCTGAGGCTCGGGGTCGGCGCACTGTTGACGGCGATGCCGCTGCTCAGACTCGGCAGCTGCAGATCCAGCGCCGGCAGCTTGGCACTCGGGGTGGCGGCGACCGGCGTGGGCGGTGTCGGTGGTTGCGGGGTTTGCGGCTGGGGTGGCTGCGGCGCCTGCTGACGACTGCGGGTCGCGGTGTCGCTGGCATTGCCATCGAGACGGACGAAGTTGGCCACCGTCAGCGGCGCGTCCGAGGGCTGGCTACGCGGCGGCGCGACCATGTACAACATCAAGGCGAACAGCGCCAAGGCCATCAGGCAGGCGCCGAGAAAGGCCAAAGGCACACGCATCAAAGCGCTCCCGAGCTAGCAGCCAGGGCGACATCCTGCACCCCGGCCAGACGCGCCTGATCCATCACCTGCACGACCAGGCCGGTACGCGCATCCTGATCGGCCTGCACCACCACCGCACCTTCCGGCTGGTCGACGCGCATGCGCTCGACATGCGCGCGCACGCTGCGCACGTCGACGACTTTCTTGTCCATCCACACCTGGCCGTCGGCGGTCACGGCGATGAGGATATTGCCCTTGTCCTGCGGGCTGGCGGTTTCCGCCTGGGGACGCTGTACTTCGACCCCGGACTCCTTGATAAAGGAGCTGGTGACGATAAAGAAGATCAGCATGATAAAGACCACGTCGAGCATCGGCGTCAGGTCGATGCCGGTGTCTTCGTCTTGCTGGTGGTGTCGGCGCATTCGCATTTTTTACAGCCTCAATCGTGTCGCAGCTGGTCGGCCAGCCGCTCGAGGGCCCGGCGCGCATCGCGTTCGAGGCGTGCCAGGCTGAACAATCCGGTAATCGCCAGGACCATGCCGGCCATGGTCGGCAGGGTCGCCTGCCAGACACCGGCGGCCATGCCGCGCGGGTTGCCGGTGCCGTTGATGGCGAGCACGTCGAACACCGCGACCATGCCGCTGACGGTGCCGAGCAAGCCGAGCAGCGGGTACATCGCCACCAGGGTCTTGCTCAGGCGTAGCGGACCGAGCAGGTGTTGCCTTGCCTGCGCCAGCCAGGCGGCGCGCACCGCCCGCTGCCAGTTGCCGTTGTCGTCCTGCAGCAACTGCCAGGCCTTGCGCCGCTCGCGCCCCCAGCGCGGGAAGACCCGCCGCACATACCAGAAGCGCTCGAACACCAGGGTCCAGAACACCACGCAGAGCCCGGCCAGTGCCCACATCACCACGCCGCCGGCGCTCATGAAGTCGAGCAGCGCGTAGCTGCTGTCGACCAGAGACAGCCATAAGCCGAGCCAATCAGTCACGACGCGGCGCCCCGGACAGATGCAGGGCGATCAGGCCGGCACTTTGCTGCTCGAGCAACTGGATCAGGCCCTTGCTGCGACTGGCCAGCAGGCTGTGCAGGAACAGCAGCGGAATCGCCACCACCAGGCCCAGCACCGTAGTCACCAGGGCCTGGGAAATGCCGTCGGCCATCAGCCGCGAATCACCGCCACCGCCCTGGGTGATGGCCTGGAAGGTGACGATCATGCCGGTCACGGTGCCGAGCAGGCCGAGCAGCGGCGCCACAGCGCAGAGCAGTTTGAGCAGGCCCTGGCCTTTTTCCAGGGGCGGAGTTTCCTGCAGGATCGCCTCGTCGAGCTTCAGCTCCAGGGTTTCCAGGTCGGCCAACTGCGGCTGCGGCCCCAGCACGCCGATCACCCGGCCCAGCGGGTTATCACCACGCGGCGCGCTGAGATCATGCATCTGCGCGCTCACCCCACGCCCGACCCGGGCCAGATGAAGCATGCGCCAGATGGCCAGGAGCAGGCCCACCACGCCCAAGGCGACTATCACCCAGCCGACCAGGCCGCCCTGCTGCAGGCGATCCCACAGGGTCGGCTGCCGCTGCAACTGGGCCAGCAAGGTACCGCGACTGGGATCGACCGGCAGGCTGGCAAGCGCCTCGCCACTATTCAAATAGTCGTCAACCCGGCCCAGGCCGGACGGTTGCCGCTGCGGCGCCAGCAACTCGCCGGCATCGGCGTCGTAACGCAGGAAGGCCTGCTCGCTGAAGGCCGAGAAGGTGCCGACACGCAGTACCGACTGCTCGCTGCGGTGGCCATCGGCGGCCACCACCGGCACTTGCACCTGCTCGACCCGACCGCTGGCGGCCAGGTCTTCCAGCAGCAACATCCAATAACCGTCGAGATCCGCGGCGGACGGCAAGGTGCGACTCTCGGCCAGCGCCTTGAGGCGCCGCAAGCGCTCGGGATACTGCGCATTGAGCTGGCTGTCCTGCCACTGCCCGGCGACATCGCCGGCGCTCTGGCGCACCACGCCGAACAACTCGCCGAGATGGCCGACGCGCTGGGCGAGGAGTTTTTCCTGCTCGGCCAGTTCGGCCTCCTGGCGATCGAACTCGGCTTTCAGGTTCTCGGCCTGGGCCTTCTGGGCCTGCAAGGCCGCCCGTGCGGCGGCGAGCAACTGCGCCCGCTCGCCACGCTCGGCGACAAATGCCTGCTCGCGACTGTGCATGGCCGTGACTTCGGCGGCACGTTCGCTGCGAATGCGCTGCAACAGTTGATCCGGGCTGAGCGGCGCGGCAGCACTGGCCAGCGCGGGCAACAACCCCAGGGTCAGAATGGCGATAACACGACGGCTCATTGCTTGGCCTCCTGAGCCAGGGTCTTCACGGGGAGATCGAGCAGGGCCGGCGCCTGTTCCTGACGGGCGATGGCGATGGCTTGGTGCAACGGCCGCCGGGCACTGCCATCGAGCGTTTCCCAACCGCGCTTTTGCGGGTTCCACCAGCCACTCTCATGGCCGTCGAGGGTCTGGTAGTACAGCATCACCCGGCCGAGACGGAGAAACTCGACGCTGCGCGACGCCGCGCCGTCGACCGGCAGCTCGCCACGCCAGGCCTCCAGGGTGCGGCCGTAGTCGCTCTCGACCTGATAGGCCTCGAGGATACGTCGGTACTTTTCCGCCAGGCTGACATCGGCACGCGGCAGCAGCTCCTGCAACTGCGCCAGGCGATCGCTGCGCTCATCCGGCAGGAACGGCAGGTCGGCGGCAATGAATTCGCCGAGCACCTCGACCATCCGGCGCATCTGTGGCGTCACCGCTTCCTGGGTGCGCTCGATGCCGTCCAGCTGCGCCTGGTACCCCGCCAGTTCCTGGCGCTGGGCCACGACCAGTTCTTGCAGTTGTTGGTTATAGCCTTTCAACGCCTCGGCCTGCTGCAAGGCATTGCGGTATTCGGCAAGCATCTCGCGACTGGCATCGTCGAGCTGTTCGATGCGCGCCTGCGAGGCCTTGGCTTCGGCGGCCAGGCGCTGACTTTCATCCAGGGCTGCGTCCAGGGAGGTCGCCGCAAGCGGAGTACTGGCCAAAACCAGCGTAACCGCCAGCAAGCGCGTCGACACGAGGGGCATTGGGAATTCCTTGATAAGACCAGAATTTAAAGAGAAGCATTATCAACTGAGAGCGAACACTCGGCAACTCCGGACTGATAAATACCCGCTGAGGGCGTGGCGAATACCGACACCTCTGAACAGTCGGGGAGAGACCTCCCTCACGCGCTGCCATTGTCAAAGCGCACGGCAAGCGATGCACCGCGACCAGATGCCGCAGCGTCCACCCCTTCAGCCTCCTGCATCCCGCGCCAGCCGCTGGCTGAACAGGGTGAGCCCAGGCGACGCCGGACAAATACCCGCACTACCAGCAAGCCAATTCATTGAGCTGGGTCAAAACTCGACGTGCTTAGCTCCCTAACATTGCCCTCAGCCCAACCAACTGATGACTCGACCGGAGTTCTCCATGCGCAAGTCCCTGCTCGCTCTCTCCATCCTGGCCAGCGTATTGGCCGCACCCCTCGCCCAGGCCTACGAGGCAGGCGACATCATCCTGCGCGCCGGTGCAGCCACCGTCGACCCGCATGAAAGCAGCAGCGATATCTGGGTAGGCGCGCTGAACACCGACGTGGCCGGCACCAAAGCCACACTGGACAGCGATACCCAGCTGGGCCTCACCGGCACCTACATGATCAGCAATCACATCGGTATCGAATTGCTGGCCGCCACGCCGTTCAGCCACGACGTCGGCGTGAAAGGCATGCCTGGAGTATTCGCAGGCCTGAACGGCAAGCTGGGTGAACTCAAGCACCTGCCGCCAACCCTGAGCGTCGTCTACTACCCGCTCGACAGCGCCTCCGCCTTCCAGCCCTATGCGGGAGCGGGCATCAACTACACCTGGTTCTTCGACGACAAGCTGAGCAGCGAAGCCGAAGGCAAAGGCTTCAGCGGCCTGGACATGAAAGATTCCTGGGGCCTCGCCGCCCAACTGGGCATGGACTATCTGCTGACCGACACCCTCCTGCTCAACGCCAGCGTGCGTTACATCGACATCGACACCACCGGCACCACCTCCTTTGGCGGCGAGAAGGTCAAGGTCGACGTGGATGTCGATCCGCTGGTCTACATGGTCGGCCTCGGCTACAAGTTCTAAGGCAAACCGCCACCCACAAAAAACCGGCTCAGCGCCGGTTTTTTTTGTGGGTACAGATCAGCCCTGGTTTAGCAACCTGCGCAAGCCCTCACGCATGGCGGTCGCAGGCGGCAGCCGGTAACAATCCTGCAAGCGCCGGTTGTCCGCTCGCGAATGGCGAATATCGCCGGGCCGCGCCGCCCGATAGTCAACCGCCGGCAAACCGCCACACAGACTGCCGATTTCGGCCAGCAGCTGGTTGAGGCTGACCGCCTGATTCCAGCCGACATTCACCGCGCCCGCCACCACCTGCGGCATCTCCAACGCCTGGATCAGCAGCGCCAACAGGTCGCCGACATAGAAGAAGTCGCGGGTCTGCTCGCCATCGCCGAACACCCTGATCGGCAGCCCTTGCTGCGCCCGCTGGGTGAAGATGCTGATCACCCCGGAATAAGGCGAGGACGGATCCTGGCGTGGACCGAAAATATTGAAGAAGCGAAAAATCGCTGGTTCCAGACCGTGCTGACGGCGATAGAAGTCCAGGTAATGCTCACTGGCCAGTTTGTCTGCGGCGTAGGGCGTCAGCGGCGCCTTGGGCGTATCTTCGTCAATCGCCTGACCTTCGCCATTGTTGCCATAGACCGCCGCGCTCGATGCATAGACCACCCGCTTGACCCCGTGCAGACGCATGGCCTCGCAGACGTTGAGGGTGCCGACGAAGTTGCTCTGGTGCGTACTCACCGGGTCATCCACCGAGGCCTGTACCGAGGCCACTGCTGCCAGGTGCACCACGGCCGCACAACCGGCCACGGCCTGATCGACCAGGCGCGCATCGGCCACATCGCCTTCGATAAAACCCAGGCGCGGGTTATCCAGCGGCAGATTGGCGCGCTTGCCCATGGATAAGTTGTCCAGCACGCGCACCGCATGGCCTTGGCCCAATAGCGCGTCAACCAGATGCGAACCGATAAAACCGGCTCCTCCGGTGATCAGAATAGGTGCATCAGACATGACGGTAGTAACGATCCAATAGACTCGGCAATGCCGAGCGCCAGGCGCGCGGCTTGATACCGAAGGTATGCAGGATTTTCTTGCAGGCCAGCACCGCGTGTTGCGGCTCCTCGGCGGCATCCGGGCGCGCGGCATGGGCCTGCGCCGTGATGTCTTCCAGCAGGTTGCTGCGCAAGTTGCGCGCTTCGCTCAGCACCGCCTGGCCCAAGGCCAGCGAGGTCGCCGCTTCCTGGCCGCCATAGTGGAAAGTCCCCCATAACGGCGCCTGACAATCGAGCTGCTTGAGCACCGCGAGGATCACCCGCGCGGCATCGTCGACCGGGGTCGGGTTGCCGCGTCGATCATCGGCCAGCGCAATGCTGTCATCGCGCTCGGCACGCCGCAGAAAACGCCCGAGCTGGCCATCCGGACTCTCATCCAGTAACCAGCCGAAGCGCAATAACACATGCCGCGGGCACACCGCCCGTACGCGCTGCTCGATCCGCCACAAGGCCTGACCACGCATGCCCAAGGGCACCGGCTCTTCCTTTTCGCTGTAGGCGGTGACCCGCGAACCATCGAACACCCGATAGCTGGACGGTTGCAGCAGACGAATCTCATGGTGCTGACAAAGCTCGGCCAGGCGCTCGACCGCTTGCTCCTGGGCAGCCAGCCGCGCCTCGCTCGCTTCTTCGGCCTGAAACCAGTCGAAATAGTAAGCAAGGTTGATCAACGCATCGGGGCGCGTGTCGTCCAGCAGTTGGGTCAGGCTGGCGGCATCCCAGCCGGTTTCCGGCGGGCGCGGCGCAAGGAAGGCGATGTCCTCCTCGGCGCCGAGGCGGATCAGCGCCTGCCCCAGGGCATTGCCACCGCCCAGCAGCATCAGCCGCATACGCATGATAGAACGCTGACTCAACTAATCAGAACGGGATGTCGTCGTCGAAACTGTCGAAATCCTGCGCGGGCTTGGTCTGCTGCGGCGCTGCCGGACGCGGTGCCTGCTGCTGTTCGCGCTGCGCTTCACGTTGCGGCGCAGGGCGCTGCTGACGCGACGCGGAGTCGCCACCGGCGTTATCCGGACGGCCGCCGAGCAGTTGCATGGTACCCTGCATGTCGACGACGATCTCGGTGGTATAACGCTTGATGCCGTCCTTTTCCCACTCGCGGGTCTGCAGTTTGCCTTCGATATACACCTGCGAACCCTTGCGCAGGTATTCGCCGGCGATTTCGGCAACCTTGCCGAACAGCGAGACACGGTGCCACTCGGTCTTCTCGACCTTCTGCCCGGTCTGCTTGTCGGTCCACTGCTCGCTGGTGGCCAGGCTCAGGTTGGTGACCGCATTGCCGCTGGGCAGATAGCGCGTTTCCGGATCCTGTCCGCAGGTACCGACCAGAATGACTTTGTTAACCCCACGGGCCATAACGTTCTCCTAGAGCTTTCAGCACGTCGCCGGCGGCGCTTCGATCAGGCGCTCGAGGGACATGCGATCCAATTGTTGGGTATCCACTTTGATATAGATGGCGGCTTCTTCACGCACCACCACGGCATCCGCCACTCCGGGCACTGCCTGTAAACGCTCGGCCAACCCCACTTCGTGCAATGCCGCGACTGAAAGCGGCAAGCGCAGGCTGGTGACATAAGGCGGTTCGCGCATAGTAACAGCAAAGACCAGCCAGAGAAGAGCCATGGCGGCGCAACCGAGAAACACCCCCGACAGGCTGTAATGCTGGTACAGCCAACCGCCGAGGATACCGCCCAGGGCCGCGCCGAGAAACTGGCTGGTCGAATACACCCCCATCGCCGTGCCCTTGCCGCCGGCAGGCGCCACCTTGCTGACCAATGACGGCAGCGACGCCTCGAGCAGATTGAACGCGGTGAAAAACACCACTGTGCCCAGCACCAGTGCGCGCAGGCTGCTGCCGAACTGCCAGAAGTACAGCTCACAGGCCAGCAGCACCGCTACCGCCCCGAGCAACACACGCTTCATGCGCCGCTGTTTCTCGCCATAGATGATGAACGGCAGCATGCCGAAGAAGCCGATCAGTAGCGCGGTCAGGTACACCCACCAGTGTTCTTCCTTGGGCAGCCCTCCCTGCTCCACCAGCGCCAGCGGCAAGGCGATGAAACTGGCCATCAGAATCGCATGCAGGGCCAGGATGCCGAAGTCCAGACGCAACAAATCGACATGCTGCAAGGTTGGCAGCAATGCCTGACTGGCCACTTTGGACTCGCGGTGTTGCAGCGGTCCGGCCGCGCGCGGCACCACCCCGGCGACGATGAGAATACCGAGCAAGGCCATGGCGGCGGTGGCCATGAACAACCCGGACAAGCCAAAGGCGCGGGTCAGCAACGGACCCACCACCATGGCCACGGCGAAGGACAAGCCGATGCTCATGCCGATCATGGCCATGGCCTTGGTCCGGTGCTGTTCGCGGGTCAGATCGGAGAGCAGCGCCATCACCGCGGCGGAAATCGCCCCGGCGCCCTGCAGCACACGGCCGGCGATCACCCCCCAGATGGAATCGGCATTGGCCGCCAGCAGGCTGCCGGCGGCGAAAATCAGCAGCCCGGCATAGATCACCGGCCGCCGGCCGATGCGGTCGCTGAGCATGCCGAAGGGGATCTGCAGCAGGGCCTGGGTCAGGCCGTAGGCGCCAATGGCCAGGCCAATCAATGCCGGCGTACTGCCGCGCAGCTCCATGCCGTAGGTCGCCAGCACCGGCAGGACCATGAACATGCCGAGCATGCGGAAGGCAAACACCAGTGCCAGCCCGGCGGCCGCACGGGTTTCACCGCCACTCATGCGCTCGCTGTAGGAATCGTGCATGGAGAACGCCTTGATAAAATAGGCGGCGATTCTAGCAGCCCCGCTCGACGCGGCACAGCCGTCATGCTTTGCCGCACTGCGGCACAGGGCCGTATACTCGCTGGTTTTCCGCCCGCCATGCGAGGCCGCTGTTTGTGGACAAGATTGTGATCCGGGGTGCCCGCACCCATAACCTGAAAAACATCGACCTCACCCTGCCGCGCGACAAGCTGATCGTGATCACCGGCCTGTCCGGCTCCGGCAAGTCCTCGCTGGCCTTCGACACCCTCTACGCCGAGGGCCAGCGCCGCTACGTCGAGTCGCTGTCGGCCTACGCCCGGCAGTTCCTGTCGATGATGGAAAAACCCGATGTCGACACCATCGAAGGCTTGTCACCGGCGATCTCCATCGAGCAGAAATCCACCTCGCACAACCCGCGCTCCACCGTCGGCACCATCACCGAGATCTACGACTACCTGCGCCTGCTGTATGCCCGCGCCGGCATTCCACGCTGCCCGGATCACGACCTGCCGCTGGAAGCGCAGACCGTCAGCCAGATGGTCGACCAGGTATTGGCGCTGCCCGAAGGCAGCAAGCTGATGCTGCTGGCGCCGATAGTGCGTGAACGCAAGGGCGAGCACCTGGCGGTGTTCGACGAACTGCGCGCCCAGGGCTTCGTGCGGGTGCGGGTCAACGGCAAGCTTTACGAACTGGACGAGTTGCCCAAGCTGGACAAGCAGAAGAAGCACAGCATCGATGCCGTGGTCGATCGCTTCAAGGCCCGTGGCGACCTGCAGCAGCGCCTGGCCGAGTCGTTCGAGACCGCGCTCAAGCTGGCCGACGGTCTGGCCCTGGTTGCCCCCCTCCCCGCCGAAGGCGACAAAGAGCAAGGCGAAGACGGCGAGGAAATCATCTTCTCCGCGCGTTTCGCCTGCCCGGTCTGCGGCCATTCGATCAGCGAACTGGAGCCCAAGCTGTTCTCCTTCAACAATCCGGCCGGCGCCTGCCCGACCTGCGACGGCCTGGGCGTGAAGCAGTTCTTCGACACCAAGCGCCTGATCAACGGCGAGATGACCCTGGCCGAGGGCGCGATCCGCGGCTGGGACAGGCGCAACGTCTACTACTTCCAGATGCTCGGCGCGCTGGCCGGGCATTACGGTTTCAGCCTGGAAATCCCCTTCGACGACCTGGCCGCCGAGCATCAGAAATGCATTCTGTTCGGCAGCGGCACGCAGAACGTCGACTTCAAGTACCTCAACGACCGTGGCGACATCGTCAAGCGCTCCCACCCGTTCGAAGGCATAGTGCCGAACCTCGACCGCCGCTACCGCGAGACCGAATCGGCCAGCGTGCGCGAAGAGCTGGCCAAGTTCCTCAGCACCCAGGCCTGCCAGGATTGCCGCGGCACCCGTTTGCGCCGCGAGGCCCGGCACGTCTGGGTCGGCGAGAAGACCCTGCCGGCGGTCAGCGGCCTGCCGATCGGCGACGCCACCGAGTACTTTGGCAACCTGACGCTACCCGGCCGGCGCGGCGAGATTGCCGAGAAGATCCTCAAGGAAATCCGCGAGCGCCTGCAGTTTCTGGTCAACGTCGGCCTGGATTACCTGACCCTGGACCGCAGCGCCGACACCCTGTCCGGTGGCGAGGCCCAGCGTATCCGTCTGGCCAGCCAGATCGGCGCCGGCCTGGTCGGGGTCATGTACATCCTCGACGAACCCTCGATCGGCCTGCACCAGCGCGACAACGAACGCTTGCTCGGCACCCTGCGGCATCTGCGCGATATCGGCAACACGGTGATCGTGGTCGAACACGACGAAGACGCCATCCGCATGGCCGACTACGTGGTCGACATCGGCCCCGGCGCCGGCGTGCATGGCGGCCAGATAGTCGCCCAGGGCAGCGCGGCCGAGGTCATGGCCCACCCGGATTCGCTGACCGGCAAATACCTCTCCGGGCGGGTGAAAATCGCCGTACCGGCCCAGCGCACGCCAAAGGACAAGAAGCTCTCGCTGAAGATCAAGGGCGCGCGCGGCAACAACCTGCAAAAGGTCGATCTGGAGATCCCGATCGGCCTGCTCACCTGCGTCACCGGGGTGTCCGGCTCGGGCAAATCGACCCTGATCAACAACACCCTCTACCCGCTCAGCGCCACCGCGCTGAATGGCGCCACTACCCTGGAGGCCGCCGCCCACGACAGCATCGACGGCCTGCAGCACCTGGACAAGGTGGTGGATATCGACCAGAGCCCAATCGGCCGCACGCCGCGCTCCAATCCGGCGACCTACACCGGCCTGTTCACCCCGATCCGCGAGCTGTTCGCCGGCGTGCCGGAGTCGCGTTCGCGCGGTTATGGGCCGGGGCGTTTCTCCTTCAACGTCAAGGGCGGGCGCTGCGAAGCCTGCCAGGGCGACGGCCTGATCAAGGTGGAGATGCACTTCCTGCCGGACATCTACGTGCCCTGCGATGTGTGCAAGAGCAAGCGCTACAACCGCGAAACCCTGGAGGTGAAGTACAAGGGCAAGAGCATCACCGAAGTGCTGGACATGACCATCGAGGAAGCGCGGCTGTTCTTCGATGCCGTGCCGGCCCTGGCGCGCAAGCTGCAGACACTGATGGATGTCGGCCTGTCCTATATCAAGCTGGGGCAGAGCGCGACCACCCTGTCCGGCGGCGAGGCGCAGCGGGTCAAGCTGAGCCGCGAGCTGAGCAAACGCGACACCGGCAAGACCCTGTATATCCTCGACGAGCCGACCACCGGCCTGCACTTCGCCGACATCCAGCAACTGCTCGACGTGCTCCATCGCCTGCGCGACCACGGCAATACCGTGGTGGTGATCGAGCACAACCTGGACGTGATCAAGACCGCCGACTGGCTGGTCGACCTCGGCCCGGAAGGCGGCTCCAAGGGCGGCCAGATCATCGCCTGCGGCACCCCGGAAGAAGTCGCCGAGATGCCGCAATCGCACACCGGTCACTTCCTCAAGCCATTGCTGGAACGGGATCGCGCTTGAGGCTTGCCGCTGCGCTCAAGCGATAAGCGGCAAGAAAAAGGCCAGGACGGATCACCTCCGCCCTGGCTCGGCTTGTAGCTTGTAGCTGAAATCTACATCTGGCTCTGCAAATAGTTCTCCAGGCCCATCTTGTCGATCAGGCCAAGCTGAATCTCCAGCCAATAGGCATGATCTTCCTCGGTGTCCTTGAGTTGAGCCTGCAGAATGTCACGGCTCGGATAATCCTGATGGCGTTCGCACAGCTCGATGCCCTTGCTCAGCGCGGCCCGCACCTCGTATTCCAGAGCCAGGTCGAGCTTGAACATCTCCGGCACGCTCTGCCCGAACCTGAAGGGATTGGGTGTCATATCCGGCAACCCCTCGAGGAACAGAATACGCCGCAACAGCGCATCGGCGTGCTGAGTCTCCTCTTCCATTTCGTGGTTGATCCGCTCGTAGAGCTTATTGAAGCCCCAATCCTCGTACAGACGCGAGTGAATGAAGTACTGGTCGCGCGCAGCCAGTTCGCCCTTGAGCAGCATTTTCAAATAGTCGATGACTTCGATATGACCCTTCATGCCTGGAATCCTTGCGACATCCGTGGAATGGGCGAATGCTCCGCTTGCCGTTCGTTACGGTCAAGCGAAAAGCAGGGCGCCTGCATCAGCGAGGCGGTTGAACCCGGCCGGCGGGGCGCCACAGGGCGCTCCACCGGCAACGGCTCAAGCGAGGTCGAAACGGTCCAGGTTCATCACCTTGGTCCAGGCGGCGACGAAGTCCTTGACCAGCTTTTCCTTGCCATCGGCACTGGCGTAGACCTCGGCGTAGGCACGCAGCACCGAGTTGGAACCGAAGACCAGGTCGTTGCGGGTGGCGGTGTATTTCACCTGGCCACTCTTATGATCCTTGCCCTCGAAGGTTTCCGCCTCGGCATCCACCGCCGTCCACTCGGTGCCCATGTCCAGCAGGTTGACGAAGAAGTCGTTGCTCAGCACGCCGACCTTGTCGGTGAACACACCATGCTGGCTGCCGTCATGGTTGGCCCCCAGCACCCGCAGGCCACCGACCAGTGCGGTCAGCTCCGGTGCGCTCAGGGTCAGCAACTGGGCCTTGTCGACCAGCATGGCCTCGGTCGGCACACCGAGCGCGCCCATGCGGTAGTTGCGAAAGCCGTCGGCGACGGGCTCGAGCAGGGCGAAGGACTCGACATCCGTCTGATCCTGACGGGCATCCACCCGCCCCGGGGCGAAGGGTACATCGACACTCACCCCGGCGGCCTGGGCAGCCAGCTCCACGCCGACATTGCCGGCCAGCACTATCAGGTCGGCCAGCGAGGCCTTGGCGGATGCCTTCTGGATCTCCACCAGCTTGGGTAGAGCCTGGATGGCGCGCCGGTTGACCTCCCAGTCTTTCTGCGGAGCCAGGGCCAGACGCGCTCCGTTGGCGCCGCCACGCTTGTCGCCGCCACGGAAGGTCGAGGCCGAGGCCCAAGCCAGCGAGACCAGATCGCCCACCGACAGCCCACAGGCGGCGATCCTGGCCTTGAGGTCGGCAATATCGGCCGCGCTGGGGTTATGGGTCGGCGCCGGCAGCGGGTCCTGCCAGATCAGATCCTCTTTCGGCACTTCAGGCCCCAGGTAACGGGCCTTCGGCCCCATATCGCGATGGATCAGCTTGAACCAGGCGCGGGCGAAGGCTTCGGCAAAGGCCTGCGGATCGTCCAGGAAACGCTTGGAAATCTTGCCGAACTCCGGATCGAAGCGCAGGGTCAGGTCGGTGGTGAGCATGGTCGGTTTGTGGAATTTGCCCGGGATGTGCGCATCCGGAATGATCTCCGGCGCATCCTTGGCCACCCACTGCTTGGCCCCGGCGGGCGACTGGGTCAGCTCCCACTCGTACTTGAACAGATTCTCGAAGAAGTTGTTGCTCCATAGCGTCGGGGTCTTGCTCCAGGTGACTTCGATGCCGCTGGAGATGGTGTCCTTGCCATGACCACTGCCGAAGTCACTGAGCCAGCCCAGGCCTAGGGCCTCGAGCGGCGCGGCTTCGGGCTCCGGCCCCTTGTGCGACTCCGGTGCGGCGCCGTGAGCCTTGCCGAAGGTATGGCCGCCGGCGATCAGGGCAACGGTCTCCTCGTCGTCCATGGCCATGCGGCCGAAGGTGCTGCGAATGTCCTTGGCCGCGAGCATATAGTCGCCGCTGGCGTTCGGGCCCTCCGGATTGACATAGATCAGGCCCATGTGGGTGGCGCCGAACGGTGCGCTCAGCTCGCGGTCGCCCTTGACCCGCTCCGGATCGACGCCGAGCCAGGCAATCTCCGCGCCCCAGTTCACGTCGAGGTCCGGCTCCCACACGTCCTCACGACCGGCGGCAAAGCCGAAGGTGCGAAACCCCATGGACTCGAGGGCGACGTTGCCGGCGAGGATAATCAGATCGGCCCAGGAAATCTTCTGCCCGTACTTCTGCTTGATCGGCCAGAGCAGGCGGCGCGATTTATCGATATTGACGTTGTCCGGCCAGGAGTTCAGCGGGGCGAAACGCTGCTGGCCGCGACCGCCACCACCGCGACCGTCGGTGGTGCGGTAGGTGCCGGCGGCGTGCCAGGCCATACGGACCATCTGTGGACCATAATGACCGAAGTCGGCCGGCCACCAGTCCTGGCTATCGGTCATCAGTTTGACCAGATCCGCCTTGAGCGCCTTGTAGTCGAGCTTCTTGAATTCTTCGGCGTAGTTGAATTTCTCGCCCAGCGGGTTGGATTTCTCAGAATGCTGATTCAGCAGATCCACACGCAACTGGCTCGGCCACCAGTCCCTGTTGCCAGTGCCACCGCCAGCCACGTGATTGAACGGGCATTTACCTTGGTTCGACATCGTTCTCTCCTTCTCCTCATCGGGTCGGACCCATCGACTGCGGCCGACGATGGAACAAGCCTAGACCCGCTTGGGCAGGCGAACCAATTTATGAAGCGTAACAACTCGATAGTTATTTCCTTGCCTCTTCCGGACAAAAAACGGGCCAACAGGCCCGTTTTTTGTCCACGATTGCGGATTCCACGACACTTGGACACTCAGCCCACGATCATTTGGACACTCGTTCCATGCTCACTTGGACACCTGATCCACGTCCAGTTGGACAGGCAGTCGGAGCGCAGCGACGCAGGTTTGCATTGTTAGTCTGAAGTCTCTGTCGCCGTCAATTTCGTTGCGCGTCTGCGCATCGATTCGCCCTTCAGTTCGATCCGATAAGCGTTGTGCACCAGCCGGTCGAGGATCGCATCGCCCAAGGTCGGATCGCCGATCAGTGCGTGCCATTTGTCCACTGGCATCTGGCTGGTCACTAGCGTCGAGCGGTTGCCGTAGCGGTCGTCCAGCAGT
>NZ_FOWX01000088.1 GCF_900115555.1 Pseudomonas borbori | reverse complement strand
TGGACACCATCGCCTTAGACGACGCTGTCAGGTAGGTGTGTTGGCCGGACGCTTACGGTCATCGACACGCCTGCGTGCGGGGATAGCGCTGAGGAGCGCTTTGCGTCACGCACCTGAGGTCGGAGCTATATCCGGTAGTTCCATACGTACGGATCTGTGCGGCGAGGGGGGCAGGTAACTGCCGCCATTTCTACCGCGATCGGCACATCGGAATATCAGCCATTATTTGATGCATCGATACAACTGGATGCGGCGCCATCATTTCAGCGCTGGGCTGACACCAGCGCTAGCTGAAGAAAAACCTAACGTCGTATCCGGGACTAGTTGACCACTACAGAAGGCGGCGCTTCAACTGGGTGATACTCGTGATTCGCTGACAAGATTTCACTCAATCGATCACCCAACAAATTCCAAGCGTGCTTCTTTTCCTTGGCATAATTGTGATGCAGATAGTGGCGTCTAACCCGGGAGCCAGCTAGCACATGATTTTGGCAGCGATCGATAACATCCAGGCTGACACCTAAGGCTTGCATCATCGTGGCGCCGGTACGTCTTAGGTCATGGGGTGTCCAGTCTCCGTTCTGGCCGTTTGTGAGAACCAGGGTGTCGTCGTGACGTCTTCTCGAAAGGGCCTTACGGTTTTTGAATCGGGACTGACGATCACCCACCTGTTTACTCACCACCTTGCTGTCAACATGCCCATCGTTTTGTTTGTTTGGAAAGCACCATTGAGAATGCCCAGTCAGGGTCTTGAGCTCTTGAAAGAAATGCAGAGCGAAGGGTGACAGGAAAACATGATGGTCTTGTTTCTTGCGCCAGGTGCCTTTGACGTTTCCGCTAGGGATGAACCAGGTTTGGTTCTCCAAATCGACGTTCTTCCATTCGGCCTGAAGCAACTCCCCAATACGGCACAGGGTCCCCAAGCTGATCCAGAGCGCGAGTTGAGTTTCTTTTTTCAAGGGGCGGATGCCGTCATATTTTTGACCGGCGGGGAGGGCGTTATAGTCAAGTGTCATTTGCTGGAAGCGGTTATGCAACTCCAGTATTTCGTTGGGAGAAAGGATGCGGTTCCTTTCCTCTTCGTAGTCGGCAGGGATCAGCTTATTGATCTCAATCAGGTTGGTGGGGTTGCCTTCAATCAGCAGGGAACGCCAGGGCTGACGCTTTTCTGCCCATGCGAACATCTGAGTAATTTCAGCAAACAAGCCAATGGCCTGTCGATTGGCTCCACGATCAAAGACGGTTCGCAACACGCTCCGTAGATCGTGCTCATTGACGGAAGACAGTGTCTTGCTTTTTAGCTGCGGGAATAGGTCCTTGGTGAAGCAACGACGCAGTTCAGCGTTACCGTCTTTTCTTGCCACGCCATTCAGCAGCCATTCTTCCGCCAAGTCACCTAAGGTCAGTTCCTTCGTTTTTAGAGTTTCGGCGGCGATAAGTTGAGCTTTGACCTCAGCGTGAACTCGGGCTTTTTCGGCTCGTTTGTGGTCATTGGGGTTCACGCCGGTAGCCACTAAGTCGCGAGCGATGTTCCGTGTTTTGCGTATTTCCGGCAGCGATGTGCCTGGCCATGTCCCGCACGAAATATCGGTGAATTTTCCTCCCCACCTGAACTGGTAATAGAACGCGACGGTGATGCCTTTTTTCTTCAGGTGCACCTTGCCAGAGAGGCCACCGTCTTCTCTGAGGGTTCGACCTGCGTCGTTCGCGCCTAATGATTCCAGTTCTTTGACAGTGAGTTTGATCATGAGATTTCCCCCGAAAAAATACCCCCACATTTACCCCCACAAAAACGCCAGCTACCGATGGATTTTGTTGGCCGCTGCTGGACGTAGAGGAGGGGTTAAGGCCCCGTAAATACTAGCGTGTGGAGTTATTTTTGGGTGTTTCTCGTTCTACTGATGTTAATGAAAAACTAGATGGGGTGCTAGGGGTCGAGTGTTCGAATCACTCCGTCCCGACCATATTTTTCAACGACTTAGCCCGGTTTCTCAAGAATCGGGCTTTTTTGTGT
>NZ_FOWX01000093.1 GCF_900115555.1 Pseudomonas borbori | reverse complement strand
GACAGACGTGCGCATCGTCGCGGGTGGCCAGGTAATCGCCGAGCATCTGCGGCGCTTTGGTCGTGACCAGCTGATCTGCGACCCCTGGCATTACCTGTCGGTGCTGGAGAAGAAACCTGGTGCGCTGCGCAACGGCGCGCCCTTCGTGGCGTGGGATTTGCCGTTGCCGATCCAGCAGGTGCGTGAACGGCTGCTCAAACAGCCACGTGGTGACCGCGCCTTCGTTGAGTTGCTGCTGATCGCCCGCGATGTGGGCCTGGAGCCGCTGCAAGTGGCCTGCGAGTTAGCGCTCGAGTGCGGTGTAGTCAGCGGCTCGCTGGTGATGAATGAACTGCGCCGATTGATCGCCCCGACACGCCCGCCACAACTGAGCTTGCCCGAACAATTACAGCTACGGGTCGAACCGCTCGCTGATTGCCAGCGCTACGAACAACTGCGGGGCACCCATTATGTCCATTGATCGCGTTGCTCATCTGAAGGCGCTGCACCTGTATGGCATGGCCAGCGCCTTGCTGGAATTACAGGCCGAAGCCTCGCGCCAACCCGCGCGTCCAGAAGCCTGGCTGGATCGACTGATTGAGGCCGAGCAAGCAGATCGCCAGGTACGCAGCTTGCGCTATCAACTCAAGGCCGCCCGCTTCCCGATTCATCGCGACCTCAGCAGTTTCGACTGGCAAGAAACCCCGCTCGATCACGGGCAGATCCAGCAACTGGCCAGCAGCGCCTTCATGGACTGCGCGCATAACCTGATTCTGGTCGGCGGCACCGGCACCGGCAAAACCCACCTGGCCACCGCGCTGGGTGTCGAGGCCATCCATCAAGGCAAGCGAGTTCGTTTCTACAACGCGGTGGACCTGGTCAATCAACTGGAGCGAGAAAAGCAGCAAGGCAAGGCCGGCAACCTGGCCAAACAATTGCTGCACATGGACGCAGTGATCCTCGACGAACTGGGCTACTTACCCTTCCCAGACTCCGGTGGGGCGCTGCTGTTTCACCTGATCAGCCAGCTCTACGAAAAGACCTCGCTGATCATCACCACCAACTTGTCCTTCGGCGAATGGGTCAGTGTTTTTGGCGACGCCAAGATGACCACAGCACTGCTCGACCGCATCACTCACCACTGCGACATCCTCGAAACCGGCAACGATTCGTTCCGCTTCAAGCAGCGCAAAAAGGCAGTGAAAAACACCTGAGCGACTGGAAACTTTTGGACGCTGTTACCTGGAAAGTTTTGGATGCTGATTGACA
>NZ_FOWX01000016.1 GCF_900115555.1 Pseudomonas borbori | reverse complement strand
CAATAATGGTGCCCATTATTTTTTGTAAGTCATTGATTTAATTGGGATTGATGATTCTGACAAATGCCAGGTTTGTCGCCCGTCGACAGGTGTCGACGGGCAGGTTAATTGTCATGATTGTGCGAGTTATTGTCATGATGAAATCTGCCACTACCCCGGCCTAGCGCCGGGGTTTTTCTTTCTGGATCAGTGCTTTAGATGCAGCCTCGTAGTGTCCAGTAAGCGATTTATGTAGTGAAGCTACAGAGAAATCCCGGAAAATCTCGTTTTGAGAGTGCAGAAATCTGCGAGATTTTTGGAGTGAAAGACTCGCGGCAATTTGTGCCGATCAAAATAGCGTCACCCATCAGTCTCAAAAATTGTGATGGGTAGTCGAGTGCGACTCGCTTGCGGCTTCATCAAGCAAGGCTGATGTGCGCATCATCGACTTCATCGATGGGGGACACCCGGCTTTGTTACGGATGTGGAATAAGCGCCAAGCTGGCTATAAGGCGATGGGCTACCGGATCGTTGATACGTCCAGCTCAATGGAGTTGCTTGGTACGACGGGGTGATGAGCGTCTGTATCTAGCGCAGGAGGGCTTTGGTAAGTCCGGATATTGTTGCCAGTCAGTTCGGCCAAACAGCGCGGCAGAACGCGGAGAGCGGATTAGGAGAGGATGATCAACGGCTGACCCCTGCTCTGAAGATGGGGAAGCCAGAAAGCACTGAGGGGAGCCTGGGCTCCCCTCGAATAAGTTACGTGTGCTTTGTTTTTCTTGTTTAGCGATCTGTTGTTTTTATTGGTGATCGACAAGCTTTTCATCAGATCCCCAGAAGGGACCAAGGGCAAACGTATTTTTTTGGTTGCTGGCAGTGCCATTGTCACCAAGTGATCCAACCAGAACGAGCTACCTCAAGGTAGTTTTATTCTTCTAAAACTGGTTGCCGGTTCTGAATCCCGGAACAGCGCACCCTCTCCAAAAAAATCTGTTTGCTACTTCTCTGCCGTGTTGTTTTTGTTTTACCAGAGTCGAGATGTTTTTCTTTTTGCTGTTTTTGTTGTTGTTCTACCCTAGATAAAGCACAGCCCGTGCCAGTTTTTAAAAATCGTTATAAATCAATATGTTGATAGGTTATCGCTTTTTCTGCGAAGTAGAAGCGTGGCCGATCTGTTCCCGTAGCACTCAGTTACGTTACCTGTGGATGGGCGGCGTAACACAGGCTGCCCGCACCATGGCGCGACCGGGGGGGCCGGCGACAGGATAGAAGATGTCGCCTACGGGAATGTGTGAAGTTGCAGCCGGCGACAGGATAGCTCGGTGACCGGAGCCTGCTGACGAGGCTGCCAATCAAGGAGCTAAGGTTGGCTGCGCTGTTCTATCGCCAGGTGCCTTGTCGCCGCTCAGGGGTGAGCCGCGGCCCAGCGGCGTGGTGCCCAGGCAGGACACCTCGCAAGCAATCCATCAAACAATTACAAGAAGCACAACGCCGCCGCCGACCTCAGGGTTGGCCCTTGGCCACAGCATCAGGCGCGGCAGTAGGCATGGGGTCCTTATGAAATTTGTTTTGTCCGGCGCGATCATCGCACTGTTGCTCACCACCCTGTTTGTCCTGCTGCGCTGGGGCAACCAGCGTTGTCATGGTTCCGAACCGGTGGGGTTGCTGACCTTCATGGCGATCCTGTTTACCTCGGGCCTGGACATGGGCCTGATCATCTTTCCGCTGACCGAGTTCCCGGTCTACGCCAAGGACGCGGAATATCAATTCTCCAACCCACTGGCTGTCGAGTTCGGCTTCTGGGGCTTTCTGATTTGGGTGTTCTACTTCCTCACCACCTTCTACTTCTGTGTGATCGAGCCGCGGGTGAAGTTCTTCGAACTGAAACCGGTGAAGCTCATCAACAATCTGGTGATCATTTCGACCTGCGCCTTCACGGCCTACCTGTTCCTGGTGAATATCGCCTGGTATGCGCCGGAAGTCGGCGAAGGCTGGGGTTACCTGGTGGTCTTGCTGATCCTGCTGGCGGCGGTCTATTCGAGCACCGATATCAAGTACCTGAAGATCCTGAGCGTGGCCTCGACCTGGTTGTTCTTCGCCCTGATTGCCGGGATGTGGTGGTTGATGGATGCGGACGCCGGCTACGTGGCCGAGGCGGCTGCGGCGATCGGCACCGGCTATTTCGCCGAGTTGCATGAGTTCGTCCTGCCGCTGAGCGACTACCACGCCTTCTACCTGTTCTGGTGGTTTGCCTGGAGCGTGATGATCGGCCAGTTCGTCTCGCGTTTCGTCGGCGGCCTGAAGACCTATCAACTGTTGCTGGCGCTGCTGATCATCCCCTCCATTCCGTTGGCGATATGGTTCTCCGTGCTGTACTACTACTTCGCCAATGCCATCGAGATCACCCTGCTGTTCAAGCTGGCGATGGTCACGGTGGGGATCATCTTCGTGATCAACTCGGTCGATTCGCTGGTGCGCTTGTACACCGACAATCTGGGGATCAAGGTCGAGAAACTGGGGCGGCCGAGGTTCATCATGCTCAACGTGAGTGTGCTGGCCGCCCTGGTCCTGCTGTTCAAATTCACCCCGTTCGAGATTCAGTCGGTGGGACTGGTGGTGATTGCCCTGTATGCCGCGACTATCGCGACCATCCTGTGGCGGCATCGACCGGCGTTGGCCTCGATCAATGGCTGAACAACCGATGAACTGAACGGCATGTCGAGCCACAGCCCAAGCGGACCTGGAGCTGTTCTATTGCTGGGCTGTCCTGGCGACCGACGTACTGGATCTAGGCCAGTGCCGGCACCCACCAGTAGCGCACGAAGTGGAAGAATATCGGGGCAGCGAAACACACCGAGTCGAGGCGGTCGAGCATGCCGCCGTGGCCTTCGATCATATGACCCCAGTCCTTCACCCCGCGGTCGCGCTTGATTGCCGACATCACCAGGCCGCCGGCAAAGCCCAGCAGGTTGACGGTCAGGGCCATCAGCGCGGCCTGCCAGAAGTTGAACGGGGTGATCCAGCACAGCAGCGCACCGACCAGGCAAGCCAGGGCCACCCCGCCGACAAAGCCCTCCACGGTTTTAGAGGGCGACAGGCGCGGGGCGATCTTGTGTTTGCCGAACAGCTTGCCGCAGACGTACTGCAGTACGTCGGATAGCTGCACGACTATGATCAGCCAGGCGATCAGCAGCAGGTTGCGCCCTGCATAGCCGGGGATGTCCAGGGTCAGCAGTGCCGGTACCGCGGAGATGCAGTAGACCGCGATCATCAGCCCCCATTGCACCTTGGAGGCACGCTCGAGGAAGCGCGTGGTATCGCCGCCCAGGGAGGCGAGAATCGGCAGCAGCAGGAACAGGTAAACCGGGATGAAGATCGAGAACAGGCCGTACCAGTCGACGGCGATCAGCAGGTATTGCATCGGCAGAGCGAAGTAAAAGGCCGCCACCAGCGCCGGATAATCGCTGCGCCGGGTCGGCGTCAAGGTCATGAATTCGCGCAGGGCGTAGAAGGAAACGAAGTAGAACAGCAGGATCACGCCGATATCGCCGAACAGAAAAGCCGCGCCTATCACGGCCACCATCACCCACCAGGCGTTGATCCGCGCGTTGAGGTTGTCGATCACCGGGTTGGGGCTGTCGCCGCTACGCCATTTAAGGAAATAGCCGATGGCCGAGGCCAACAGCAACAGGGCGCCGATACCGGCGAACAGCAGCAGGGTGTTGTTATCCATTTCAAACCTCCTCGGGCGCCATGGCCAGCAGCGCGTTACGGGCGCGTTCGAGGAACGCTTCCTTGCTCTCGGTTTCCAGCGGTTGCAGCGGCGCACCGAAGCTCAGGGTGCACAGCAGCGGCAAGGGTAGCGCCCTGCCCTTGGGCATCACGCGGCTAAGGTTGGCGATCCATACGGGGATCAGCTCGATATGCGGTCGCGCCTTGGCCAAGTGATAGAGGCCACTCTTGAACGGCAACAAGCCCTCTTCCAGGTTGCGCGTGCCCTCGGGAAACAGGATCAACGAATCGCCGTTGTCCAGGGCATCGAGCATCGGTTGCAGCGGGTTGCTGTGTGCGGAGCCGCGCTCGCGATCGATCAACACGCCGTTGAACACCTGATGGATCAGGTAGCGGCGCAGGCTGTCGCGCTGCCAGTAGTCGGCACCGGCCACCGGGCGGGTGCTGCGCCGCAGCTCCGGCGGTAGCGAGGCCCAGAGCAGCACGAAGTCGCCGTGGCTGCTGTGGTTGGCGTAATACAGGCGCTGCACCGGTTGCGCGGTGCAGCCGAGCCAGAGCGCGCGGGCGCCGGTCAGCAGGCGCGCGGCTGAGGTAATCGCAAAGGCGGTCAGGGCAGCGAGCATGACGATTCCTTATCCAGTGATAGAAAGCCAAGGCAGACCGAGCAGGATCGCCACGGCCAGCAACAATTGCACGAGTAGCCAGAGCGCCTGCAGGCGTAACAAGCGCAGCGCACCGCGACTGCGTTCATCCCAGCTGCGCGCCTCCAGGTTTGCCGATCGCAGGCCTAGCCGGGTGAGCGCTTGATCGAGATCGGCGGTATGCAGCGCCAGGTGCTCGGCGTCGTCCGCCAGGCGCTGGAACAGTTCGGCATCCAGGGCCACTCGCAACGCCCAATACTTTTCGACCAGCCCCAGCAGTACCAACAGCCCGCAGAACAGGGTGGCCAATGGTTGAGCTGCAACGCCGAGCAGCGGTGCCAGGCCGATCGCCAAGCCGAGCAGGGTGACTGCGTTGGACAACCGATCCAGCGCCTTGCCCCGGCGCAGCAGGCTGGCCAGGGTGAACAGCTGCATCTCAGTAGCCATGGGTTGCCGCCAAGACCGGAGTCGCACCGCCGCTCAGTTGCTGCATGTCCACCAGCGCGCGCTGGTGGGCTTCGCTCAACACCACCTGCGGACGCGCCAGGCGCAGGCGTGCGAGTGCATCTGGCACGCTCTGGCAACGGCCGCTATGCAGCAGCCAGGCGGCTACCGCGGTGGCGCTGCGTGAATAACCTAGTGCGCAATAGACCAGCAACGGACCCTGCTGACGCAGCGTTTCGATTGCCTGGGCGGCGGCCTGCAGCGTGTGCGCGTTGGGTACGCTGAGGTCGAGCACCGGCAGCGAACGATAGGCCTTGGCCGGTGCTCGCCTCGGCAGTTCGGCGCAGAGATCCAGCAGGGCATGAAACTGATCGGCCTGCCCTGCTGCGGGAATTCGCCCGAGCCAGACGCCCTCGCTGACCTCATCGGCCTGGGGATGTTTACGAGTCCATAGGCGTGAGTTGAGCCAGGCAGCCGCCAGGTATGGCGCGAGCAGCCAGCAGGCGGCACTGCTGAGGTGGCCTTTGGCGTCCTTCTGAAAGCCTGCGGCGTCGAACAGCGCATAGTTCAGCGCCACCAGCAGCAACGAGAAGCTTGGCCACAACAGCCATAACCAGACGCCGCCCAGATTCACCGCCAGCGCGCTCAGCAGCGCCGCGCCCAGGCCATAGCGCAATGCCAGGCGCCAACGTTGCGGCTCGCGGGCCAACTGCCAATCCAGCAGCGGGCTGGGACCTTGCTGGGGCCAGAGCCAGACGCAGAGCCAGCCGGCCAGCACCCCGGTGGGCACGTCGATGAAATGATGCTGCCAGGTGGTCAGCACCGACACGCCGATCAGCGCAAACCAGCCGTGCAGCAGGCCGCGCAGCCATAGACCATGGGTATGTCGGGCGAACATTATCCAGATGACCACTAGCAGGGCGATATGCAGGGATGGCGCCTGGTTGAAGGGTTTATCGAAGCCCATCAGCACATCGAACAGGCTGCCGAACAAGCCATCCAGTTCGGGCCGCTCGAAGGTGAAACGCAGCGGCCAGAGCAGGAAGGCGGCGATGCACAGCAGCTGTACGCTGAGCAAGCGCAGGCCGTGGCGATCCATTTCCCGCCGTGTCGCCGGCAGCAGAAAGGACAAACCATAGAGCAGGTCGATCGACCAGTAAGGCACGATGGTCCATGGCCATAGCGGCATCCGGTTTTCCCAGGCGAACATCAGGCTGCCGACGTCATCGCGCTGGCTGCTCAGCCAGTTGGCAAAGCTGTAGCTGGCGAAGAACAGCGGCGCCAACAACAGCAGCCACACTATCCCGCGTTTCCACAGCCCCGCTTCGCGGCTAACCGCGGCGCCTGCCATCAGGACAGCCGTTGCGCCAGGGAGACGCTGAAGATGCCCCATTCATCGATGCGCTGGGTCAGCTTGCGGAAACCCGCGGCCTCGACCAGTTGATCCATCTCCGCCTGACTGCGTCGGCGCATGACCCAGGCTTCGCCGCCGCGGTGGCTGGTCAGCGCGCGGGCGATCAGTTCCAGCTGCGGGTGCCAGGGCTGCCCGGTGTAAACCAGATAGCCGCCCTCTTCCACCGCCGCGGCCAAGCCGGCCAGGGAGTCGCCGACCATCTGGTTGCTGCCGAACAGCTCGTACAAACCGGAGACCACCGCCAGGGTCGGCTTGGGATCGAGCGCGGCCAGATCGTCGCGGTCGAAGGCGTCGCCTTTGACGAAGCGGGCGATATGGGACAGGCCCCTGTGTTCGATCAGCGCGGCGCCGTCGCGCACGTTGACATCGCTGTAATCGCGCAGCAGGATCGAGTCGGGCTGCTGCTCCATCCCGTCCAGGGCTTCGAGAATGTAGCGGCCATGACCGGCGGCGATATCGACGATACGCACGCCACGACCCTGCACGCGCAACTTGGCCATGGCCAGGCGCAGCAACTCCTCGGCATGCACTTTGCGTTGGCGGATGCCGCGCCAGCCGATGGAGTTCAGGTAGTTCCGGTCGATCAGCTTGCCGAGTGCCGACTTGCCGCTGGGCCGGTTGCGGTAGACGTAATCGAGGGTGCTGCCGGAGTCGAAGCCGGTGTCGAAGCCCAGTTTGACTCCATCGGATAGATTGCTGCCGAACCTCAGGCTGGCGCGGCTGGCGCGCCAATAGAGGTCGCGCGGCGAGTTGTGCGGCAGCGGCGCGGCCAGGCTCTCGGCCTCGGCGCAAGTCGCGCCCAGGCGGTCAGCATCCAGCAGCGAGGGGTGCTGCACCGGCTCCTCGAAACAATGCAGAAGAAAGCGTCTCGCGCGGCTCAAGGCATGGCTACGGTCGCGTTCGCCGAGGGTGTCGTGGAAGAAGCCGGGCAGTATGTGCTGCTCCTTGCGCAGGCTGCCGAGGCGCTCGAAGAACTGTTCCTGCGGCTTGCGCTGCACCACGAAGTCGGCCCCGGAGATCAGCAGCTGGGTGGGAATCTGGATCGCCTGGGCATCGGCCACCACCCGCTCGGCGGCCTCGTACAGGCCGAGCAGCATATTCACCGAAATCGCCCGGGTGATCAGCGGGTCGTTATCGAAGGAGGCGATACGCGCCGGGTCGTGGCTGAGGAACCTGGCTTTGACGTAGCTGTTAACGAAGAAATTGCCGCGCCAGGTGCGCATCAGCTTGAGGCCGCTGCGGGCGAGGGGCACATAGAGCTTGACCTTGAAGGCCGGTGAGGCGAGCACCAGGGCGCGGATCTGCGGCGCGTAGTCATGGGCCCAGGTCGCGACCACAACGGCGCCGACGCTTTGCGCCAACACCGCAAGATCTTCCTCGGCCAGGCCATGCTGATCGCCGATATGCTCGATAAAGGTCTGCACATCGCGCACGCTGGTGGCGAAGCTCGGGCTGTCGCCGCGTTCGCCCGGCGACAGGCCATGGCCGCGGGCATCCCAGGCGAAGAAGTCGAAGCCGGGCATGTCCAGTTCATCGACCAGATGGGCCATGCGCCCGCCATGCTCGTGGCCGCGGTGGAACATCACGATGGCCCGTCTCGGCGCGGCAGCGTCGGCGACCTCGGCAGGCCAGTGGCGGTAGAACAGTTCGACGCCGTCATGGCTGGTGAAACGCAGTTGCTGGGCTTCGCGCATCGAGATATCCCTATTTCGAATCGGTCGGTTGTGCCGCCTCGGCCAGGCCTTGGCGCACACGGTTGTAGAGGGTGTAAAGCAGCAGGGCGAGGATCAGGGCGAGCAGGCCGTCGATCCAGCTGGCCGGCAACAGGCCGCTGGCCACCCCGGCGCCGAGCACGCCGAAACAGAAGGCGCGGTCGCTCTTGCCCATGGGCCCATCGTAGCGGCGCGAGGCACCGATCATGGGCCCGAGTACGCCGGCGTATTCGCTGATCAGGGCCAACAGCACCAGCAATACCACCAGCAGCGGCGAGACGCCGGGCAGCAGGGCAAAAGGCAGATACAGGGCGCTATCGGCGATCAGGTCGCAGAGTTCGTTGAGGTAGGCGCCGAGCCTGGATTGCTGGCCGAACTCGCGGGCGAGCATGCCGTCCACCGCGTTGAGCGCCATGCGCAGAATCATCCACAGCGGGATCAGGGCGAACAGCCAGGCGTGTCGATGCAAGGTCGCCAGGAGGATGCCGAGCAGCAGCGAAATCGAGGCCGCCGCCAAGGTCACCTGATTGGCGCTCACGCCGCTGGCATGGAGGTGCTTTACGCCGGGGCGCAGCAGGTTCTGCAAGTGTGGTTTGAGTTGATAGATGGACAGCATCGGCCTGAAGTCCCTTTCAGTGCACTGGGGTGGCGAATAGCTTAGCCGCTTTGGCTGTCCCGTTGCGTGTGCCAGTCCCGGATTAGCGCAACGGGTTAGAACTTATACCCAGCGACCTGGCTTCCCGCTATCTAGATAAAATCTATTAATAGTCAGCTAGTTATGTCGGATATAGGATGATTCCCAAGATTTCGCGCACAGCTTATCCACAGTTTTTCAAAAAACTTGGCGAACCTGATCTAAACGCTTTCGTGGACGTCGCACACGGCGTCTTCGGCAGCCAGGGCGCCGATATCGCGCTGTGCCTGGCTGATCCAGGCGAAGGCGCGATCGTTCAGCTCGGCAATCGCCCGCGGGCCTGTGCCTTCGGCCTGCATGGCCGGGCCTATCACCACCTGAACGGTGCCGGGGGTCTTGCCCCAGCCCTGCTTGGGCCAGAACTCGCCGGCGTTATGGGCGATGGGCAATACCGGCAGCTTGGCGTTGACCGCCAGGGCGGCGCCGCCGCGGGAGAACTTGCCGATCTGGCCGGTGGCGATCCGCGTACCTTCCGGGAAGATCAGCACCCAGGCGCCCTGCTCCAGGCGCTCGTGGCCCTGTTTGGCCAGCTGCTTGAGGGCGGCTTTGGGGTTGCTGCGGTCGATGGCGATGGGTTTGAGCATGGCCATGGCCCAGCCAAAGAAGGGTACATAGAGCAGTTCGCGCTTGAGCACCTGGCTCAGCGGTTCGAACAGCGCCGAGAGAAAGAAGGTCTCCCAGGTGCTCTGGTGCTTGGCGAGAATCACGCAGGGTCGCTGCGGGATGTTCTCCAGGCCTTTGACTTCATAGCGGATGCCCAGCAGCACCTTGGCCAGCCACACGGCGCAACGGCACCAGGTCTGATTGACGAAACGGTAGCGCGCCCGAAACGGCAGGAAGGGCGCAACGAATACGCTGAGAATGCACCAGACGCAGGCGCTGACAGACAGCAACAGGTAGAAGAGGAAGGTTCTGAGGGTCTGCATTGTCGACATGGGGGCGTTTACCGTCCTGCGTTATTTCAGTGGATAAGCTGGCTGGCGACCGCCGCCAGATCGTCGAATACCAGGGTGCCTGCCGGCAATGGCTGGGCCAGGGTCAGCAGGCCTTTGCCGGTCTTGACCAGGACCGGCTGGCAACCGACGGCCAGAGCGGCTTTCAGGTCGCCGCCGCTGTCGCCGACGAACCACACTCCGGCCAGGCTGGTGTCGTAATGTGTGGCGATCTGCCGGAGCATACCGGGCTTTGGCTTGCGGCAGTCGCAACCGTCATCCGGGCCATGCGGGCAATGCACGATCAGCCCCAGCTCGCCGCCCTGCTCGGCCACCAGTTGGCGCAGGCGCGCGTGCATCGCCTCCAGCGCCGTCTGATCGTAATAGCCACGGGCCAGGCCCGACTGGTTGGTGGCCACCGCGACCGTCCAGCCTGCCCGGGACAAGCGCGCGATGGCCTCGACGGCGCCGGGCAGCGGAATCCACTCGTCGAGGCTCTTGATATAGGCGTCGGAGTCGTAATTGATCACGCCGTCGCGATCGAGAATGAGTAGTTTCATAGCTGCAAGCTCCAAGCCTCAAGCTGCAAGTAAAAGCGGACTGCTTGCCGCTTGAAGCTTGCAGCTTGCCGCTCGGTGCAGGGCCTCAGCCCAGCACCGAGATATCGGCCACGCCGAGGAACAGGCCACGCAGTTTGGCCAGCAACGCATAGCGGTTGGCTCGCACCGCCGGATTCTCGGCGTTGACCAGCACCGACTCGAAGAAGGCGTCGACCGGTTCGCGCAGGCCGGCCAGTTGCGCCAGGGCGGCGCTGTACTGACGCGCCTCGGCGAGTGGCTGCACGGTCTGTTCGGCCTGCTGGATGGCGGCGTTGAGGGTGAACTCGCTCGGCGTATCGAAGTGGTGGGCCTGGATGCTGGCGGCGACCTGCCCCTCGGCCTTGCCCAGCAGATTCGACACGCGCTTGTTGGCGGCGGCCAGGGCCGCGGCTTCGGGCAGGCTGCGGAAGACCTGCACGGCCTGTACGCGCTGGTCGAAGTCCAGTGGCGAGACCGGATTGACCGCGCGCACCGCCTGATACACGGCGACCTCGACGCCCTCGTCTTCATAACGCGCGCGCAGGCGGTCGAAGATGAAGTCCTGCACCTGGGACGCCAGGTCGCCGGCTTTGACCTTGCCGTCGAACTGTTCGATGGCGAAGGCGACGGTCGCCACCAGATCCAGGTCCAGCTGCTTCTCGATCAGGATGCGCAGCACGCCCAGGGCGGCACGACGCAGGGCATAGGGGTCCTTGCTGCCGGTGGGCAGCATGCCGATGCCGAAGATGCCGACCAGGGTGTCGAGCTTGTCGGCCAGGGCCACCGCGGCGCCGGTCAGGGTGCTCGGCAGTTCGGCGCCGGCACCGCGCGGCATGTAGTGCTCGTTGAGCGCCAGGGCGACGTCTTGCGCCTCGCCGTCATGCGTGGCGTAGTAGTAACCGGCGATGCCCTGCATTTCCGGGAATTCGCCGACCATCTCGCTGGCCAGGTCGCACTTGCACAGCAGGCCGGCGCGCGCGGCGCGAGTCGCGTCGCCGCCGACGCGCGCGGCGATGAAGCCGGCCAGGGCGGAAACCCGCTTGGCCTTGTCGTAGACCGAGCCGAGCTGGGCCTGGAACACCACATTGGCCAGGCGCTGGTTGAGGGTCTCGAGCTTGTGCTTCTGGTCCTGCTTGAAGAAGAATTCGGCGTCGGTCAGGCGCGGACGCACGACTTTCTCGTTGCCGGCAATGATCTGCTGCGGATCCTTGCTCTCGATATTGGTCACGGTGATGAAGCGCGGCAGCAGCTTGCCGTTGGCATCGAGCAGGCAGAAGTATTTCTGGTTGTCCTGCATGGTGATGATCAGCGCCTCCTGGGGCACCTCGAGGAAGCGCTCCTCGAAGGAGCAGACCAGCGGCACCGGCCATTCGACCAGGGCACTGACTTCATCGAGCAACGCCGGCGGCACTATCGCGCTGCCCTGCTGTTCGCTGGCCAATTGCTCGATGCGCGCGGCGATCTGCCCACGGCGCTCGGCGAAATCGGCGATCACATAGGCGCTGCGCAGGTCTTCGGCGTAGTTGGCCGGGCTGCTGATGCGCACGTCGTGGTTGGCGTGGAAGCGGTGACCGCGGGAAACCCGGCCGGACCTCTGGGCGAGGATTTCGCAATCGATCACCGCATCGCCGAACAGCATCACCAGCCACTGGCTCGGGCGGACGAATTCGGTCTTGCGCGCACCCCAGCGCATGCGCTTGGGAATCGGCAGCTCGTTCAGCGAGGTTTCGACGATGCCCGGCAGCAGGCCGACCGCGGCCTGGCCGGGAATGCGCTGGCTGAATCTCAGCTTCGGCCCGCTGCGGTCGATCTCGGCCAGGTCGACGCCACACTTCTTGGCGAAGCCCAAGGCGGCCTGGGTCGGCATACCGTCCTTGTCGAAGGCCGCTTGCAGTGGCGGGCCATCGAGGTTCTGGGTGCGATCGGCCTGTTGTTCTTCGAGTTGCTCGACCAACACCGCGAGGCGCCGCGGCGCGGCGTAGTAGCGCACCTGGCCATAGCTCAGGCCGGCGGCCTTCAGGCCCTTTTCGATGCCGGCGAGAAAGGCCTGGCCTAGGCTGTTCAGGGATTTCGGCGGCAGCTCTTCGGTGCCCAGTTCTACCAGAAAATCGTGCGCACTCATTCTGCTGCCTCCAGCTTGGCTAGTACTTCATCACGCAGGTCGGGGGCGGCGAGCGGGAAGCCGAGCTTGCGCCGCGCCTGCAGGTAGCTCTGCGCCACGGCGCGGGCCAGGGCGCGTACGCGCAGGATGTATTGCTGGCGCGCGGTCACCGAAATGGCCCGGCGTGCATCCAGCAGGTTGAAGGTGTGCGAGGCCTTGAGCACCATCTCGTAGGTTGGCAGCGGCAGTTCCAGCTCGATCAGGCGATTGGCTTCCGACTCATAGAAATCGAACAGCTCGAACAGCTTGTCGACGTTGGCGTGCTCGAAGTTGTAAGTCGACTGCTCCACCTCGTTCTGGTGGAACACATCGCCGTAGGTCACGGTGCCAAACGGGCCGTCGGTCCAGATCAGGTCGTAGACCGAGTCGACGCCCTGAATGTACATGGCCAGGCGTTCCAGGCCGTAGGTGATCTCGCCGGTTACCGGGTAGCATTCGATGCCGCCGACCTGCTGGAAGTAGGTGAACTGGGTGACTTCCATGCCGTTCAGCCAGATTTCCCAGCCCAGACCCCAGGCGCCGAGGGTCGGCGATTCCCAGTTGTCTTCGACGAAGCGGACGTCGTGCACCAACGGGTCGATGCCGATGGCCTGCAGCGAGCCGAGGTACAGCTCCTGGAAGTTTTCCGGGTTCGGCTTCAAGACTACCTGGAACTGGTAGTAATGCTGCAGGCGGTTGGGGTTCTCGCCGTAGCGGCCGTCGGTGGGGCGACGGGAGGGCTGCACGTAGGCGGCGTTCCAGGTCTCCGGGCCGACGGCGCGCAGGAACGTGGCAGTGTGGAAGGTGCCGGCGCCCACTTCCATATCGTAAGGCTGTAACACCACACAACCTTGCTCGGCCCAGTATTGTTGCAGGGTGAGGATCAAGTCTTGGAAGGTGCGCACGGCAGGCGTAGTCTGGCTCACGGAAAATTCACCTGTTGGGGCTGCGACAGAAAGGGCGGGAGTATACCCCAATCCACGCGGCCTCCACCGCCCAGGAAGGCCCTATGCCCCGCTGCTTCTGGTGTACCGACGACCCGCTCTACCAGGCCTATCACGATCGGGAATGGGGTGTGCCGCAGCGCGATCCCCAGGCGCTGTTCGAGCTGTTGCTGCTGGAGGGCTTCCAGGCCGGCCTGTCCTGGATCACCGTGCTGAAGAAGCGCGAACGCTACCGCGAGGTGCTGTTCGGCTTCGATCCCCGGCGCCTGGCCGAGATGAGCGATGAGTACCTGGAAAGCCTGATGCAGGACCCCGGGATCATCCGCAACCGCCTGAAACTCAAGGCCGCGCGGCAGAACGCGCAGGCCTGGCTACGGCTGGAAGATCCAGTGGCGCTGCTCTGGTCGTTCGTCGACGGGCAGCCGAAGATCAATCACTTCAGCGAGCGCAGCCAGATGCCGAGCGTCACCGTGGAGGCCGAAGCCATGAGCAAGACGCTGAAGAAGGCCGGTTTCACCTTCGTCGGCCCGACCATCTGCTACGCCTATATGCAGGCCACGGGCATGGTCATGGACCACGCCACCGATTGCGACCGCTATGCCGAACTGTGCCGTGCCTAGCGGGGATGGGGGTGCGCCCCGCCTGGATCATCCGCGTGAATGGCGGGTTGCACCCGCCCTAAATCCCTGACATTGCTCAGCCCTGGCCACTCTTGGTTACACTAGGCACCTTTTGCCCGTGCGGAGTCGTCTGTGGAAAAGCTCAAAGGTGCCTTGGTGGTGGGTTTTCTGCGCCTGTTCGCCCTGCTCCCCTGGCGTGCGGTGCAGGCGGTGGGCAATCTCATCGGCTGGCTGATGTGGAAGCTGCCGAACAGCTCGCGCGAGGTGGTGCGGATCAACCTGGCCAAGTGCTTTCCCGAGCTGGACGAGGCCGAGCGCGAGCGCCTGGTCGGGCAGAGCCTCAAGGACATCGGCAAGACCCTCACCGAAAGCGCCTGCGCCTGGATCTGGCCGGCACACAAATCCATCGGCCTGATCCGTGAGGTCGAGGGCCTGGAGGTCCTCGAGGACGCCCTGGCCAGCGGTAAGGGCGTGGTCGGCATCACCAGCCATCTGGGCAACTGGGAGGTGCTCAATCACTTCTACTGCGCCCAGTGCAAGCCGATCATTTTCTATCGGCCGCCCAAGCTCAAGGCGGTCGACGAACTGTTGCGCCAGCAGCGCGTGCAGTTGGGCAACCGGGTGGCGCCCTCGACCCGTGAAGGCATCCTCAGCGTCATCAAGGAAGTGCGCAAAGGCGGCGCCGTGGGCATTCCCGCCGACCCCGAGCCGAGCCTGTCGGCGGGGGTGTTCGTGCCCTTCCTGGCGACCCGGGCGCTGACCAGCAAGTTCGTGGCCGGCATGCTCACTGGCGGCAAGGCCCGCGGCGTGTTCCTGCATGCCGTGCGCCTGGCCGATGGTTCCGGCTTCAAGGTGATCCTCGAGGCGGCGCCGGCGCAGATGTACAGCGAAGATGTGGAGACCGCGGTGGCGGCGATGAGCGAGGTCATCGAGAAATACGTGCGGGCCTACCCGAGCCAGTACATGTGGAGCATGAAACGCTTCAAGAAGCGCCCGCCGGGCGAGCAGAAGTGGTATTGAAGCGAGGCGTCCGATCGGCGCCTTGAGCGCATTGTCGCTCGGTTTTTCCAGAAAGTTGCGCTATTAATTGCACCTCCCCTGCTAAGGACGGTCACCGCTATGCCCAGTCAGCGCCAGCATCCACGTACCTCGATGAAGTGCCGGATCAAGATCTGCCACCCGAGTTTCGGTGAAGTGGTGGCGCAGACCCGCGACCTTTCCGATGGTGGTGTCTACGTCAAACACCCGGATCTGCTGGCCCTGCCCCAGGGCACGCTAGTCACGGGCCAGGTGCAGGACCTGCCGATCGAGGCACCGGTGCTGCAGATGGAAGTGATGCGGGTCGACGCCGAGGGTATCGGCCTGCGCTTCATCGAGCGCTGACACGCCGTCCGCGGCGCATAAAAACTTATCCTGGCGGTCAAGAAAACGCTAGAATGCCGCGCGGTTGATAGTTCCCCCGCCGCGGCAATGGGTTCCCTAACCCCATCTCATTGAAAAAGGACCCGTCATGCCAACGCTCCCTGCGACGATCTGGCGCCCGGCTCTGGCCGGCCTGATCGCCTTTCACATGCTGATCATCATTGCCAGCAACTACCTGGTGCAGTTGCCCATGAGTCTGTTCGGCTGGCAGACCACCTGGGGTGCGTTCAGCTTTCCGTTTATCTTCCTGGCCACCGACCTGACCGTGCGCCTGCTCGGTAAAGGCCCGGCGCGCCAGGTGATCGCCCGGGTCATGCTGCCGGCGCTGATCGCCTCTTATGGGGTGTCCGTACTGTTCCAGAGCGGCAGTTTCGCCGGCCTTGCCGCCTTGCAGGAGTTCAACCTGTTCGTCGCCCGTATCGCCCTGGCCAGCTTCCTCGCCTATGTCCTCGGGCAACTGCTGGATATCCAGGTATTCGACCGCCTGCGCAACCTGCGCCAATGGTGGCTGGCGCCAGCCGCCTCGACGCTACTGGGCAACCTGCTGGATACTTTCGCCTTCTTCTCCATCGCCTTCTGGCACAGCAGCGACCCGTTCATGGCCGAGCACTGGATCGAGATCGCCAGCGTGGATTATGCGATCAAGCTGGCGGTCAGCCTGCTGCTGTTCGTGCCGCTCTACGGCATGCTGCTCAGCGCCATCGCCCGGGCCGTGCCCAGGCGCGCAGCGCTGTCTTCCCGAGTCTGACGGCGGCGCAAGCCGGGTGATCCACGGCTGGTGAGCTACTCGGCTTGCGGCTGGTGTTTGTCCAGCTTGCGCAGGAATACCGTCATTTCCTTTTCCGCCTGCTTGTCGCCATGCTCGCGCGCGGCTTGCAGGCCCTGCTCCCAGGCCTGGCGGGCCGCCAGTGGTTGCTCGGCGGCCAGCAGCGCCTTGCCCAGCAGCTTCCAGGCGGCCGAATACTTGGGGTCGAACTCGACGCAGCGCTGCAGGTGTTCGGCGGCGCGCGCCGGCTCGCCCGTATCCAGATAGCCCTTGCCCAGGCCGAAGCGCAACAGGGCGTTGTCCACGCCCTTGGCCAGCATTTTTTCCAGGGATTCGAGCATAAAACCTCCGAGTAGGAGCGGGGGGAACGCCTAGTTCCTTGTCCGCGAGCCGGGCAACCCAAGAGCTTCGCGGGCATGGCCCGCTCCTACGCTCAGAAAAACGTCGGGGTTCAAAAAAACGTCAGGCCGACCTGGAACAGCCGTTCGGCATCGCGAATGTACTTCTTGTCTACCAGGAACAGGATCACGTGGTCGCCGGATTCGATCACCGTGGCGTCGTGGGCGATCAGCACTTCCTCGGCGCGGATGATCGCACCTATGGTGGTGCCCGGCGGCAGCGGGATGTCCTGGATGGCGCGGCCGACCACCTTGCTCGACTTGGCGTCGCCGTGGGCGATGGCCTCGATGGCTTCGGCGGCGCCGCGGCGCAACGAGTGCACGCTGACGATATCGCCGCGGCGCACGTGGGTCAGCAGGGTGCCGATGGTGGCCAGCTGCGGGCTGATGGCGATATCGATCTCGCCGCCCTGGACCAGGTCGACGTAGGCCGGGTTGTTGATCAGGGTCATCACCTTGCGCGCGCCGAGGCGCTTGGCCAGCAGCGACGACATGATGTTGGCCTCGTCGTCGTTGGTCAGGGCGAGGAAGATGTCGGCATCGCTGATGTTCTCCTCGACCAGCAGGTCCTTGTCCGAGGCGCTGCCCTGCAGGACCACGGTGCTGTCGAGGTTTTCCGAGAGGTAGCGGCAGCGCGCCGGGTTCATCTCGATGATCTTCACCTGGTAGCGGCTCTCGATGGCCTCGGCCAGGCGCTCGCCGATATGCCCGCCGCCGGCGATCACCACCTTCTTGTAGCTGACTTCCAGGCGGCGCATCTCGCTCATCACCGCACGGATATGGCCCTTGGCGGCGATGAAGAACACCTCGTCGTCGGCCTCGATCACGGTGTCGCCATGGGGAATGATCGGCCGGTTGCGGCGGAAGATCGCCGCCACCCGGGTGTCGACATTGGGCATGTGCTCGCGCAGCTGGCGCAGTTGCTGGCCGACCAGCGGGCCGCCGTAATAGGCGCGCACGGCCACCAGTTGGGCTTTGCCCTCGGCGAAGTCGATCACCTGCAGGGCGCCGGGGTATTCGATCAGGCGCTTGATGTAGTTGGTCACCACCTGTTCCGGGCTGATCAGCACGTCGACCGGGATCGACTCGTTGCAGAACAGGCCGGAGCGGGTCAGGTAGGCGGCCTCGCGCACCCGGGCGATCTTGGTCGGGGTGTGGAACAGGCTGTAGGCGACCTGGCAGGCGATCATGTTGACCTCGTCGCTGTTGGTCACCGCGATCAGCATGTCGGCATCGTCCGCACCGGCCTGGCGCAGCACCGTGGGAAAGGAGCCACGGCCCTGCACGGTGCGGATATCCAGGCGGTCGCCGAGGTCGCGCAGGCGGTCGCCGTCGGTGTCGACCACGGTGATGTCGTTGGCCTCGCTGGCCAGGTGTTCCGCCAGGGTGCCGCCGACCTGACCGGCGCCGAGAATGATGATTTTCAAGCGATCACTCCTGTTGGGTGGGGAGACGTGGCGATCTTGCTCAGCTTGGCATAGTAGAAACCATCATGGCCGTCGATTTGTGGCAGCAGCTGGCGGCCATGGGCTGGCTGCAGACCGAAGTCGGCGCTTATCTGCAGCTCGCGTGCGCTTGGCGTGCGGGCGAGAAAGGCGGCGATGGTATCGCTGTTTTCCGTCGGCAGCACTGAGCAGGTGGCGTACAGCAGGATGCCGCCGACTTCCAGGGTTGGCCACAGGGCATCGAGCAACTCGCCCTGCAGCTGCGCCAGCGCCGGAATATCCGCGGCCTGGCGGGTTAGCTTGATGTCCGGATGGCGACGAATCACCCCGGTCGCCGAGCACGGCGCGTCGAGCAGAATCCGCTGGAACGGCTGGCCGTCCCACCAGGCCGCGGTATCACGACCATCGGCGGCGATCAGCTCGGCGTCGAGGTTGAGGCGCCTGAGGTTTTCGCGCACCCGCACCAGGCGCTTCTCTTCCAGATCCACTGCCACCACGCCGGCCAGTGCCGGCTCGGCTTCGAGCAGGTGACAGGTCTTGCCGCCCGGCGCGCAGCAGGCATCCAGCACTCGTTGCCCGGGTGCCAGTTCGAGCAGCTCGGCGGCCAGTTGCGCGGCTTCGTCCTGCACGCTGACCCAGCCTGCGGCGAAGCCCGGCAGAGTGGTGACGTCGCAGGCCTGGAGCAAACGGATGCCGTCGCGGCTGAAGGCGCAGGGCTCGGCCTCGAAGCCGACCCGGCGCAGTTCGGCCAGGTAGTCATCGCGGCTGCCCAGGCGCCGATTGACCCGCAGGATCAGTGGCGGATGGGCATTGTTGGCCGCGCAGATGGCCTGCCATTGCTCGGGCCAGTGGGCTTTCAGGGCCTTCTGCAGCCAGCGCGGATGGGCGCTATGCAGCACCGGATCGCGCTCCAGGCTGGCAATGATACTGTCGCTGTCGCGCTGGGCGTTGCGCAGCACGGCATTGAGCAGGCCCTTGAGCGACGGCTTCTTCAGCTTGTCGACACAGGCCACCGTCTCGCCGATGGCGGCGTGGGCCGGAATCCGGGTATAGAACAGCTGATACAGGCCGATCAGCAGCAGCGCCTCGACGTCACGGTCGGCCGCCTTGAAGGGCTTTTGCAGCAGTTTGTCGGCGATCAGGGCCAGGCGCGGTTGCCAGCGCGCGGTGCCGAAGGCCAGATCCTGGGCCAGGCCGCGGTCGCGCTGCTCGACCCTGTCCAGCAGCGGCGGCAGGCTGCTGCCCAGCGAGGCCTTGCCATTGAGCACCACAGCCAGGGCGCGGGCGGCCGCCAGGCGCGGGTTCATAGACCGAGCACCAGGCCGACGGCGAACTGCTCGCGGCGGCTGTTGTACAGCTCACGGAAATCAAGCGCCTTGCCGCCGGGCAATTGCAGGCGGGTCAAGCGCAGTGCGCCTTGGCCACAGGCCACGGTCAGGCCCTGCTTGTCGGCCGCCAGGATGGTGCCGGGAGCACCGCTGCCCTCGCCCAGCTCGGCCGCGTGCACCTTCAGGGCTTCGCCATTCAACGTGCTGTGGCAGATCGGCCAGGGCTGGAAGGCGCGGATCAGGCGTTCCAGCTGCACGGCCGGGCGTGTCCAGTCCAGGCGCGCCTCGTCCTTGTTCAGCTTGTGTGCGTAGGTGGCCAGGCCGTCGTCCTGCACTTCGCCGTGCAGCGTAGCGGCGGCCAGGCCGGCGATGGCCTGGATAACCGCCTGCGGGCCGAGGCGGGCCAGGCGGTCGTGCAGGCTGCCGCCGGTGTCGTCGGCGGTGATCGGCGTGCGCACTTTCAACAGCATCGGCCCGGTGTCCAGGCCGGCTTCCATCTGCATCACGGTGACCCCGGACTCGGGGTCGCCGGCTTCGATGGCGCGCTGGATCGGCGCGGCACCGCGCCAGCGCGGCAGCAGCGAGGCGTGGCTGTTGATGCAGCCCAGACGCGGGATATCCAGCACCGCCTGGGGCAGGATCAGGCCGTAGGCCACCACCACCAGCAGGTCGGGCTTGAGCGCGGCCAGCTCGGCTTGCGCCTCTTCAGTGCGCAGGCTGGCCGGCTGGTACACCGGGATGGCGTTTGCCACGGCGAGCTGCTTGACCGGGCTGGCGGCGAGTTTCTGCCCGCGGCCTGCCGGGCGATCCGGCTGGCTATACACCGCAACGAGCTGGTGAGGGCTATCGAGCAGGGCCCTGAGGTGTTCGGCGGCGAACTCCGGGGTGCCGGCGAAGACGATGCGCAAAGACTCGGACATGGATTCTCGCTAATCACTACGGAAAAGAAAAAGGCTTGCCGTGGCAAGCCTTCTATACAAGCTGTGGTTCAAGCCTGCTGGCGATGTTGCTTTTCCAGCTTCTTCTTGATGCGGTCGCGTTTCAGGTTGGACAGGTAATCGACGAACAGCTTGCCGTTGAGGTGGTCGCATTCGTGCTGGATGCACACCGCGAGCAGGCCTTCGGCGATCAGCTCGAAGGGTTGGCCATCGCGGTCCAGCGCCTTGATCCCGACTTTTTGCGGGCGGTCGACGTTTTCGTAGAAGCCCGGCACCGACAGGCAACCTTCCTGATACTGGTCCACCTGGTCGGTGAGGATCTCGAACTCGGGGTTGATGAACACCCGCGGCTCGCTTCTGTCTTCCGACAGATCCATCACCACCAGACGCTTGTGTACGTTGACCTGGGTCGCAGCCAGGCCGATGCCGGGGGCTTCGTACATGGTTTCGAACATGTCGTCGATCAACTGACGCAAGGCGTCGTCGACCACATCCACCGGCTTGGCGATGGTGCGCAGACGCGGATCGGGAAATTCGAGGATGTTTAAAATCGCCATATGCGTTTGTGATGCACTTGTGGAATAAAGTCAAAATCCGCTGCTAAGATGATGAGCAGCATTGAAAAACGGCTTCACGCCGCAGTACTACTGGGTTTAGTCGCGGCGCTAGGGCGCTCCACGTGAAGGCACATAATAAAGGGATTCACCGCATGAGGAAATCACTACTCGCCCTGCTATTGCTTGCCGCTAGCGGCTTGACCCAGGGCGAAGTGCAACTCAAGGACGGTCACCCAGACCGTTATACCGTGGTCAAGGGCGATACCCTCTGGGATATTTCCGGGCGGTTTCTCCGCCAACCGTGGAAATGGCCGGAAATCTGGCACGCCAACCCGCAGGTGGAAAACCCTCATCTGATCTATCCCGGCGACCTGCTCAGCCTGGTCTACATCGACGGTCAGCCGCGCCTGATGCTCAACCGCGGCGAGTCGCGCGGCACCATCAAGCTGTCGCCGCAAGTGCGCAGCACGCCGATGGCCGAAGCCATTCCGACCATCCCGCTGGGGGCGATCAACAGCTTTCTGCTGAGCAACCGCATCGTCGATACCCCTGAACAGTTCGCCGGCGCGCCCTATATAGTCGCCGGCAACGCCGAGCGTGTGGTCAGTGGGGCCGGGGATCGGGTCTATGCGCGTGGGGCTTTCGATGAAGCCGCGCCGGTGTACGGCATCTTCCGTCAGGGTAAAACCTATGTCGATCCGGACACCCAGGAGTTCCTCGGGATCAACGCCGATGACATCGGCGGCGGCGAGATCGTTGCCGAGGAAGGCGATATCGGCACCATGCACCTGACCCGTACGACCCAGGAAGTGCGCCTCGGCGACCGCCTGTTCGCCACCGAAGAACGGGCGATCACCTCGACCTTCATGCCCAGCGAGCCGAGCCGCGAAATCAACGGCCTGATCCTCGACGTCCCGCGTGGCGTGACCCAGATCGGCCAGTTCGATGTGGTCACCCTGAACAAGGGCGCGCGTGATGGCCTGGCCGAGGGCAACGTGCTGGCGATCTACAAGACCGGCGAAACCGTGCGCGACCGGGTCACCGGCGAGTCGGTGAAGATCCCCGATGAGCGGGCCGGCTTGCTGATGGTGTTCCGCACCTACGAGAAGCTCAGCTATGGCCTGATCCTTGGCGCCACCCGCTCTCTCGAGCTGATGGACAAGGTGCGTAACCCGTAACGCCCCGCCACCCGCCACCCGCTTGCGCGGTTGGCTTTTCTGTTGCACCGCTACCTGCCGCCCGCAGCCTCTCGAGGCGTGCGGGCGCGACCGATCAAGGATGATCGCCATGGCGCAATGCCCCCGCTATAGCATTTCCCCTGCCGAACTCGAAGCCCGCCTGCGCCTGCACAGCCTGCCGGAGCTTGGCCCGCGGCGTTTTCGCAAATTGCTCAGCGCCTTCGACAGCGCCTCCGCGGCCCTCAGTGCGCCAGCCAGTGCCTGGCGTGCGCTGGGTTTGCCGGTCGCCTGCGCCGAGCCGCGGCGCAGCAGCGCGGTGCGTGAGCACGCCGCGGCCGCCCTGGCCTGGCTGGAGGCCGAGCGCCATCATCTGTTGATGTGGGACGACCCCACTTACCCGGGCTTGCTCGCCGAGCTCGGCGATGCCCCGCCCCTGCTGTTCGTCGCCGGCGATCCGGGGTTGCTCGAGCTGCCGCAACTGGCCATGGTCGGCAGCCGCCGCGCCTCGCGTCCCGGGCTGGATACCGCGCACAGCTTCGCCCGCAGCCTGGCTGGCGGCGGCTTTGTGATCACCAGCGGCCTGGCCCTGGGCATTGACGGCGCCGCCCATCGCGGCGCCTTGGATGTGGCGGGCAAGACCATCGCGGTACTCGGCACCGGCTTGCAGTGCCTGTATCCGGCGCGGCACCGGCAATTGGCCGCGGACATAGTCGAGCACGGCGGCGCGCTGGTGTCCGAGTTGCCGCTGGCTTGCCCGCCGCATGCGAGCAATTTCCCCCGGCGCAATCGCATCATCAGCGGCCTGTCTCTCGGCGTGCTGGTGGTCGAGGCCAGCCCGTCCAGCGGCTCGCTGATCACCGCGCGGCTGGCGGCCGAGCAAGGCCGCGAGGTCTATGCCATCCCCGGCTCCATCCACCATCCGGGGGCGCGCGGTTGCCATCAGTTGATCCGCGATGGCGCCGTGCTGGTGGAAAGCATTGCGCATATTCTCGAAGCGCTGCGCGGCTGGCAGCTGCAACCGCCGTCGGCGAGCGAGGCGAGTCCGCTGCAAGGCTTCGAGCACCCGTTGCTCGACTTGCTGCATGCGGCGCCGCACAGCAGCGAAGCCCTGGCGGCGGTCAGCGGTTGGCCGTTGTCGCAGGTGCTGGCGGCCCTCACCGAGCTGGAGCTGGACGGCCATATCGCCTGCGAAGCCGGACGCTGGGTGGGCCGCGCCCGCTAGCTTGGATACACTGCGCGGCAGGCATAGGCGGGAGAGTGGTGAATGGTTAGCCGTTGGCAGATACAGCAGGCAGCGCGGGTGGTGCGTCAGGGCGGAATAATCGCTTACCCGACCGAGGCGGTGTGGGGCCTGGGCTGCGACCCGTGGAATGAACTCGCGGTGGAGCGGCTCCTGGCGCTGAAAGAGCGGCCGATGAACAAGGGCCTGATTCTGGTGGCGGACAGCATTGAGCAGTTTGATTTTCTTCTCGAAGACCTGCCGGATATCTGGCAAGAGCGCCTGGCCGGCACCTGGCCGGGGCCCAATACCTGGCTGGTGCCGCATCAGCAGCGCCTGCCCGAATGGATCACCGGCGAGCACAGCAGCGTCGCCCTGCGCGTCAGTGATCACCCGCTGGTGCGCGAACTCTGCGCCCTCACCGGCCCGCTGGTGTCGACCTCGGCCAATCCGGCCGGGCGCCCGGCGGCCCGCTCGCGCCTGCGGGTCGAACAGTACTTCCCGCGGCAACTGGACAAGGTGCTCGGCGGCGCCCTGGGCGGGCGCAAGAACCCCAGTCTGATCCGCGACCTGATCAGCGGCGATGTAATCAGGCCGTCCTGACCGTAGGGTGCGCTGCGCGCACCGCAACGCCCTTGCATGAAACACAGGTGCGCACGGCGCACCCTACGTTTTACGGCAACAGAATGGTCGAGCCGGTGGTCTGCCGGGCGCTCAGGGCGGCTTGCGCGGCGGCGGCGTCCTTGAGTGCATAGCGGTTGCTGATATCGACCTTGAGTTGACCGCTTTCGATCATGCCGAACAGTTCGTCGGCCATCATCTGCAGGCGCTCGGGGGTGTCGGCGTAGCCGGCCACCGTCGGCCGGGTGACGAACAGCGAGCCCTTCTGCGCAAGGATGCCCAGGTTGACCCCGGTCACCGCGCCCGAGGCGTTGCCGAAGCTGACCAGCAGGCCGCGCGGGGCGACGCAGTCCAGGGAGATTTCCCAAGTGTCCTTGCCGACCCCGTCGTAGACCACCGGACACTTGTGCCCGTCGGTCAGCTCCAGTACGCGCTGGACCACGTCCTCGTGGCTGTAATCGATGGTCGCCCAGGCGCCCTGCGCCATGGCCCGCGCGGCTTTCTCGGCCGAACCGACGGTGCCGATCAGCCTGACCCCCAGCGCCTTGGCCCACTGGCAGGCGAAGGAGCCGACGCCACCGGCGGCGGCATGGAACAGGATGGTTTCGCCGCCCTTGAGCGGGAACACCTGGCGCAACAGGTACTGCACCGTCAGGCCCTTGAGCATCACCGCCGCGGCCTGTTCGAAGCTGATCGCGTCAGGCAGCTTGACCAGCTTGCTCGCCGGCAGCACGTGCAGCTCGCTGTAGGCGCCCAGTGGCCCGGTGGCGTAGGCTACGCGGTCGCCGACCTGGAACTGGCTGACCTGGGCGCCGACCGCCTCGACGATGCCGGCGCCCTCGTTGCCCAGGCCCGACGGCAGGGCCGGTGGTGGATACAGGCCGCTGCGGAAATAGGTGTCGATGAAGTTCAGGCCGATCGCCTGGTTCTGCACGCGGACCTCGTGGGGGCCGGGTGCGGCTGGCTGGTAGTCGCGGTACTCGAGGACGTCGGGGCCGCCGTGGCTGCTGAATTGAATACGCTTGGCCATACAAGGCTCCTTGCTGCAGGGGGTTCGACCGAACCGCCGATGATGGCGGCCGGGGCGCGTCGGGCATCTATCCAACCGTGTCGCTCGAGCGGCGTCAACTGCGAGGGCCCATGGGCAAATGTTATGCTTGGCCTCGATTCCGCCGGCTGGGCAGTTCCCCGGCTGGCCTGACTGCTTTCAAGGTGGTGCCGTGAGTGACCGTACCGAGGCCGTGAAGGCCTATCTGCTCGACCTGCAAGACCGTATCTGCGCCGCCCTGCAAGCCGAGGATGGCGGCGCCGAGTTCTTCGAGGACAGCTGGCAGCGCCCGGCCGGCGGCGGTGGCCGCACGCGGGTGATCGAGAATGGCGCGCTGATCGAAAAGGGCGGGGTCAACTTCTCCCACGTGTTCGGCGACGGCCTGCCGCCTTCGGCCAGCGCCCATCGGCCCGAGCTGGCCGGGCGCGGCTTCGAGGCCCTCGGCGTGTCCCTGGTGATCCACCCGGAAAACCCCTACGTGCCCACCTCCCATGCCAACGTGCGCTTCTTCAGCGCCGAGAAGGAGGGCGAGAAGCCGGTCTGGTGGTTCGGCGGCGGCTTCGACCTGACCCCCTATTACGCCAACGAGGAAGACTGCGTGCACTGGCACCGGGTCGCCTATGAGGCCTGCGCGCCCTTCGGTGCGGAGGTCTACCCGCGTTTCAAGGAGTGGTGCGACCGCTACTTCCAGATCAAGCACCGCGGCGAGCCGCGCGGGATTGGCGGCCTGTTCTTCGATGATCTGAACCAGTGGGACTTCGCCACCAGCTTCGCCTTCATGCGTGCGATCGGCGATGCCTACCTGGCGGCCTACCTACCCATCGTGCAACGGCGCAAGCTGACCCCCTACGGCGAACGCGAGCGCGAGTTCCAGGCCTTCCGCCGTGGCCGTTACGTCGAGTTCAACCTGGTCTACGACCGCGGCACCCTGTTCGGCCTGCAGTCCGGCGGGCGCACCGAGTCGATCCTGATGTCGCTGCCGCCCCAGGTGCGCTGGGGTTATGACTGGAAAGCCGCGCCGGGCAGCGAGGAAGCGCGCCTGACCGAGTATTTTCTGACCGACCGCGATTGGCTCTCGGCGACGTAGTAGTTGCGTAGCCCGGATGGAATCTGGCTGAGTCACAATAGACGGTAGGGTGGGCTCAAGCCCACCCTACGCATCCCACGAGGTGTTTCATGGACCGCTACGGCGTATTCGGCAACCCCATCGCGCACAGCAAGTCGCCGATGATTCACCGGCTGTTTGCCGCGCAGACCGGCGAGCAGCTGAGCTACGAGGCGCTGCTCGCGCCGCTGGACAACTTCGCCGGTTTCGCCCGGCACTTCTTCGCCGCGGGCAAGGGCGCCAACGTCACCGTGCCGTTCAAAGAGCAGGCCTTTCAGCTGGCCGACAGCCTGACCGCCCGCGCCCGACGCGCCGGCGCGGTGAATACCCTGAAGAAGCTGGATGACGGCAGCCTGCTCGGCGACAACACCGACGGCGCCGGCCTGGTGCGCGACCTGACCGTCAACGCCGCCTTCGACCTGCGCGGCAAGCGCATCCTCCTGCTGGGTGCCGGCGGGGCCGTGCGCGGCGTGCTCGAGCCGCTGCTGGCGCAACAGCCGGCGGCCCTGGTGATCGCTAATCGCACGCTGGCCAAGGCCGAGCAGCTGGCCGGCGAATTCGCCGACCTGGGCCCGGTGCTGGCCTGCGCTTTCGACCGGATCGATGCGCCGGTCGACCTGATCGTCAACGGCACCTCGGCCAGCCTGGCCGGCGAGCTGCCACCGCTGGCGGCGAGCCTGATCAGGCCCCATCACACGCTGTGCTACGACATGATGTACGCCAGGCAGCCAACTGCGTTCAACCGCTGGGCCGCCGAGCAGGGCGCAGGCCGTACCCTGGATGGCCTGGGCATGCTGGTCGAACAGGCCGCCGAGGCGTTCTTCCTCTGGCGCGGCGTGCGCCCGGACAGCGAGCCGGTATTGGCCGAGTTACGCCGCTCGCTCGCGGCCTGAAGCGGGCTGAATGCCCCGGTTGATTGCCTGGCGCAAGCTCGGCAGCCGACTGCAACCCCTAGGGTGCGCTGCGCGCACCAACGACTCGCCGATCATGGCACATGGCATAAGCGTACAAGCGCAGCGCCCCCGGAAGCCTAATCCTCGAACCGCACCGGGCACAGCTCGGCGCCTTCGAGTTTGAGGATTTCCTCGATCACCTGGGGCCGGGCGCGGCGCAGGATCAGCTGGCGGCCTTGGGCGTGCAGGCGGCGCGCCTCCTGATGGAGCATCTCCACCCCGGCGTAGTCGATGAAGTTGACGTGGTGGGCGTCGATGATCACCCGCTCGCCCTTGCTGCGCTGGATGAGCTGTTGCAGATAGTGGCAGGCGCCGAAAAAGATCGAGCCTTCGACGCGCAACAGTTCCTCCTCGCCCTCCTGCCAGAATTTAACCCGCGGCTGCGAGGTGCGCTTGAGGTAGAAGAACAGCGAGGCCAGCACCCCGGCATAGATCGCCGTCTGCAGCTCCAGCAGCAGGGTGGCGAGCAGAGTCAGCAGCATCACCAGGAACTCCGAGCGGCTGACCCGGAACAGCGCGCGCAGCCCGGCGATATCCACCAGCCCCCAGCAGATCAGCAGGATCCCCGCGGCCATGCTCGGCAGCGGAATGTGCGCGATCAGCCTGGCGCCGAGCAGGGCGAACAGCGCCACCAGCAACGCGGAAAATACCCCGGCCAGGGGCGAGCGCGCGCCGGCTTGCAGGTTCAGCGCCGAACGGGTGAAGGAGCCGGCCGACAACGAGGCGGAGAACCAGGGGCCGATCAGGTTCGACAGGCCCTGGGCGCGCACTTCCTGGTTGGCGTCGAGAAACTGCTGGGATCTGCCGGCCAGGGCGCGGGCGATCGACAGGCTGGTGACCAGGCCGAGCATGCCGCAGGCCACCGCCGCCGGCAGCAGCGCGAGGACGCTTTCCAGCTCGAAACGCAGCGGGCTGAACGGCGGCAGGCGACCCTCGAAGGCGCTGACCAGGGCGATGCCGCCGAGCTGGGCCGGCCAGGCCAGCACGAGCAGGCTGCCGGCGACCAGGCCGATCAGCAGGGCCGGCAAACGCGGCCACAGACGCCGGATCAGCAGGCTGACGCCGAGGGTGAAGCCGGCCACGGCCAGGGCGCGCCAGTCGGTTTGCGCCAGGTGCTGGCCGATATTGAGGATGGTCGCCAGCGCCGTGGCCTGGCTGGGTACAGCGATGCCGAGCAAGTTGGGCAACTGGCCGAGGGCGATGACCACGGCCGCGCCCAGGGTGAAGCCGAGCACCACCGAGTGCGAGACGAAATTGACCAGAGCGCCGAAGCGCAGCAGACCGAGCAGCCACTGGAACAGCCCGGCGAGAAAGCTCAGCAACAGGATCAGGGCGATGAAATCGTCGCTGCCCGGCGTCGCCAGTGGGCTGACGCTGGTGAACAGGACGATGGAGATCGCCGCGGTGGGCCCGCAGATCAGGTGCCAGGACGAGCCCCACAGGCAGGCGACGATCACCGGCACTATGGCCGCGTACAGGCCGTATTCCGCCGGCAGCCCGGCGATCAGGGCGTAGGCGATGGATTGCGGCAGGGCCAGGATGGCGCCGCTCAGACCCACCAGCAGATCGCTGGCGAGGCTGCGCTTGCTGGTGTTGGGCAACCATCTGAGAAAGGGCAGCAGCGTCTGGCGGCTGGGTAGCGGCATTCAGTGGCGCTCTTCGGTGGCGTGGACAGTCTCGCATGGGCACCCGCTGCGGTCGGGATCCGTGCGCAGCGGTGGGATCAACCCTACGCAATCCGGACGGTTAATTCAAAGCCGATCCCCTGCCAGGGTCTGTTGGCGCAGGGACACAGCACTGCTTGCGGGGTCGTCCACTGCCGCAAGGGCAGGGCCGCTTGAGCGCGGCTGCTGAATCGCTGCGGCGGGCGGCCAGCAGCGGCATGATCGCGGCCGCGGGGCTGCCGTGGCGAATGAGGTGCGCCATCGCGTCCAGCAAGGGGCCGGCATGGGTGAAGAAACGCCGGTAGGCGGCGCAGAAATAGTTGAGCCCTTGCTCTGCGCTGGCCTCGCTGGCCAGGAAGCGGTGCTTGGGACAACCGCCGTTGCACGCGAAGCGGTATTCGCATTGCTGGCAACGGCGCGGCAGGCTCGCGCGCTTGTCCTCGCCGAAGCGGCGCAGTGCCGTGCTGGCGGCCAGCTGCCCAAGCGGTTGCTGCATGATGTTGCCCAGGCGGTATCCGGGATAGACATAGTGGTCGCAGGCATAGAGGTCGCCATTGTGTTCGAGTGCCAGGCCCCGCCCGCAGGTTTCCGCGAAGATGCATAGTGCCGCGGGCCCGCCCAGCCACAGGCCCAATTGCACGTCGAAGAGCTGAACGAAGACCCGCCCGACGTCATGGCGGACCCATTCGTCGAAAATGGCGCAGAGGAAATCCCCGTATTCCAGGGGGCGCACGCTCCAGGGCGTCACCTGCATGGAGGGCTGTTCCGGTCCGCCCTCCGTCGGGCCGGCGAGGCATCCCTGCGGGCTGCTGCGCTCGACCACCGGGATAAATTGCATGAAGGTCACGCCGCACTCGCGCAGGAAGCGGTAGAGCTCGAGCGGCCGGCTCACGTTGTCGTGGTTGACCGTCACCAGCACGTTGAACTCGACCCGCTGCGCCCGCAGCAGATCGAGCGCCGCCATGACCCGGCCCGAGGTCGGCTGCCCACGCCGGTCGCGGCGATGCTGGTCATGCAGGTCGGGCGGGCCGTCGATGCTGAGGCCGAGCAGAAAATCATGCTGGCGCAAGAAACCCGCCCATTGCTCGGTCAGCAAGGTGCCATTGGTTTGTAGCGAGTTGCGGATCGTTTTTCCCGCGGGCCGGTGTTTTTCTTGCAGCGCCACGATGCGGGCGAAGTAGTCGAGTCCCAGCAGGGTTGGCTCGCCGCCCTGCCAGGCAAACCAGATCTCGGCAACCCCGGCGGAGTCCTGCGCGGCGATGTAATCGGCAATGAAGCGCTCGAGCACGGCGTCGCTCATCCGGAACTTCTGCTCCCGTGGATAGAGGCGTTCCTTCTCGAGGTAATAGCAATAGGTACAGGCGAGGTTGCAGCGCGGGCCGATCGGCTTGCTCATGACATGAAAGGGCCCTGCCGCGGGCTGTCCGGCAATGGATGACATCAGGGTTGCCTCGTGCTGTTGTGCTTGTCATGGGAGTCCGGCGGCCGCGCCACGGGGTTGCTTCAAAGGCGCGCCTTCACCGCCGCCAGACCGTTGCCGCCGTCGCGGCTGCTGACGCCGTCCAGCCAGTCGTCGAGCACCGCCGGATTGGCCTGCAGCCAGGTCTTGATCGCTTCGGCATTGCTCGCCTCCTTGCTCAGCACCCGGTCCATGATGGCGTTCTCCATCTCCTGGGTGAAGCCCAGGTTGCTCAGCAGCTTGCCGACATTCGGGCACTCTGCGGCATAGCCCTTGCGGGCCAGGGTGTTGACGCTGCCGCTGGCGCCGAAATATTTCTCGCCGCCGGCGAGGTACTGCATGTCGTACTGCACGTTCATCGGGTGCGGGGTCCAGCCGAGGAACACCACGAACTGCTCGCGTTTCACCGCGCGGCCGACCTGCACCAGCATCGCCTGCTCGCTGGACTCCACCAGTTGCCAGTCGCCCAGGCCGAACTCGTCGGCCTCGATCATTCGGCGGATCGACTCGTTGGCCGGCGAGCCCGAGGCGATGCCGTAGAGCTTGTTGGCGAACTGGTCGGCATGCTTGTCCAGGTCGGCGAAGGACTTCACCCCGGCCTCATAGACATAGGTCGGCACGGCCAGGGTGTACTCGGTTCCGCTGAGATTTTCCTTGAGCTTGTCCACCTCGCCAGTGGCGACGAACTTGTCGTAGTTGCCTTGCTGCGCCGGCATCCAGTTGCCGAGGAAGACATCGACCTGGCCCTTGTGCAGGCCGGCGAAGATGATCGGCACCGCCAGGGTCTGGGTCTGCACCTTGTAGCCCAGGCCTTCGAGCAGGAAGCTGGCGATGCCGTTGGTCACGGCGATATCGCTCCAGCCCGGATCGCCGAGTTTCACCGTGCTGCAACTGGCCTCTTCGGCCTGGGCGTGGAGGGTACTGGCAGCCAGTAGCAGAGCGCCGGCGAAACCTATGGTTGGTTTGTTCATGACTTGTGTCCTCTGATTTCTAATTATTTTATTCAGTTGCACCGATGTAGTTGTCATACCTGTGGATAGCGGGCGCGACGCTCCAGGTCGTCGAGGTCGATGTGGTTGCGCATGTACTGCTGACTGGCGTCGACCAGCGGCTGGTGATCCCAGCTTTTCAGCCGGCCCAGGGTCAGCGCTTCGGCGACCAGGCGGCGGCGGCGCTGGCTGGCCAGGGTCGCCCGATGAATCGCCGGCATATCCCAGCGCGTGTGCGCCTCGGCAATCAACTCGGCCAGCAGCGTCTGCTGCTCGGCGGAGCCGGCGAGGTTTTGTCGCTCCTGCGGATCGTGGCGCAGGTTGAACAGCAGCAGCGGATCCTGTTCGGAGTAGATGAACTTCCAGTCGCCACGGCGGATCATCATCAGCGGGGCGTTGCTGCCTTCGGCCATGTATTCGCCAATGACTTCATCGTGGCCCTGGCGACCTTCGAGGTGCGCTAATAGCGAGCGACCATCCAGCGCCAGGTCGGCCTCGACCTCGCCGCCGGCCAGCTCGACCAGGGTCGGCAGCAGGTCCAGGGTCGACACGCACTGGCCGATGCGCCGGGCGGCGAAGCGCTTGGGCGCATGCACCAGCAGGGGCACCCGGGCCGACATCTCGAACCAGTGCATCTTGTACCAGAGGCCGCGTTCGCCGAGCATGTCGCCGTGGTCGCCGGAGAAGACGATGATGGTGTCTTCGGCGAGGTTGCAGTCCTCGAGGGTCTTCAGCAGCTTGCCGATGTTCGTGTCGACGTAACTGCAGGCGCCGAAGTAGGCGCGCCGCGCATCCCTGACCTTGTGTTCGGGCAAGGGCTTGTCCCACAGGTCGATGACCTTGAGCAGGCGCTGCGAGTGCGGGTCCTGCTCAGCCTGGTCGATGACCTGTTGCGGCAGCGGGATGTCCTCGTCGCGATAGAGATTCCAGAATTCTTCGGGAATCGTATAGGGGTCGTGGGGGTGGGTCATCGACACCGTCAGGCAGAACGGCTGGTCGGCGTGCATGCGCACGTGGTCGTACAGGTATTGCTGGGCCTTGAACACCGCCTCCTCGTCGAAATCCAACTGGTTGGTGCGCACACAGGGGCCGGCCTGCAGCACCGAGGACATGTTGTGGTACCAGCTCAGGCGTTCCTCGGGCGCATCCCAGTTCACCGCCCAGCCGTAGTCGGCCGGGTAGATGTCGCTGGTCAGGCGCTCCTCGTAGCCATGCAGCTGGTCCGGGCCGCAGAAATGCATCTTGCCGGACAGCGCGGTGCGGTAGCCGAGGCGGCGCAGGTAGTGGGCGTAGGTTGGCACGTCGGCGGGCAGGTCGGCGGCGTTATCGTAGGCGCCGATCTTGCTCGGCAACTGGCCGCTGACCATGGCGAAACGCGAGGGCCCACAGAGCGGGCTGTTGCAATAGGCGGCGTCGAACACCACGGCCTGTTCGGCCAGGCGCACCAGGTTGGGCATCTTGATCGGCGATACCGGATCGTGAATCGGCAGGATAGGCGCAGCCATCTGGTCGGTCATGATGAAGAGAATATTCGGACGTTTCATAGGCCGCTGGTTTTCCATATAAAAGATTTATGCGACATTGCTGGCTTGATGATCAGGCCAAGCAAATGCCGGGTAAACCCGCGGCGAATACATGACTCGGATAACAACAGCTTATGTTTAAGAGCACCGCCGGGCTGTCCCTGGATGTGCTGCGGGTGTTCGAATCCGCAGCCCGCCACCTGAGCTTCACCACCGCTGCCGCCGAACTGGGTAGCAGTCAGCCGGCCATCAGCCAGCAGATCAAGCGCCTCGAACAGCAGTTGGCGGTCCGCTTGTTCGACCGCGTCTACCGCGGCATCGTCCTCACCGAGGCCGGCGCGCTGCTGCTGCGCTACGTCCAGGACGGCCTGCACAGCCTCGATGCCGGCTTGGCTGCGGTTGCTGCCGGGCAACAGCACGAGGTGCTGCAGGTGGCCACCGACTTCGCCTTGGCCGCCTACTGGCTGATGCCCAGGTTGCAACGCTTCCATCAGCTGCATCCGGAGGTGGACGTCAGCCTGATCACCAGTGCGCGCGACCTGGCCGCGCTACCCGCGGAGATCGACGTGGCCATCGCCTTCGGCGATGGCCGCTTCAAGCACGGCGAGGCCCATCTGCTGTTTCACGAAGAGGTGTTCCCGGTGTGCAGCCCGCAGTTGCTCAAGGGCCGGGCCTTGCCGCTGGCGCCGATGGCATTGGCCGAGTTGCCCCTGCTGCACCTGCGTCCGGAGATTCGTTCGCGCTGGTTCGACTGGAATGGCCTGTTCCGCGCGTTCGCTATCGCCGAGACGCCCAGCCCGGGGATGCTGCGCTTCGACAACTACACCCTGCTGATCCAGGCGGCCATCGCCGGCCAGGGCGTGGCCATCGGCTGGCGTCATCTGGTCGATGAGCTGCTCGATCAAGGCCTGCTGTGCCGCCTGTGCGCCGGCGAGGTGCGCTCCGACTTCGGTTATTACCTGGTGCTGCCCGAGCGCAAGCGCCGTCAGCGCCTGACCCAGCAGTTCGTCGACTGGCTCAAGCTGGAGCTGGCGCGGGAAGACCCAACGGCTTGAAGCAATCCGCCGAACGGGGACAATGCCTCGCCATGGACGCCTACACTAATAAGCGAAAGCCGAGTTCCGTATACTGCGCGGCCAGTCGCCGCTGCTCTGGCACTTCCCCACCCAACCCGGTGAAATTTTCCCGTGAATATCCGTCATTCGATAGTCGGTCTGTTGCTGATCTGCAGCGGCCTTGGTGTTACCTCGAACAGCCTGGCCGCCACTCAGCAGCAGCTCGCTGCCGGCAGCGCCCTGCTGGTCGACCTGCAGACCGATCAGGTGCTCTATTCGAGCAATCCGGATATGGTGGTGCCAATCGCCTCGGTGACCAAGCTGATGACCGCCATGGTCGCGCTGGACGCCCAGTTGCCGTTGGATCAGCAACTGCCGATCACCATTCGCGATACCGCGGAGATGAAGGGTGTGTTCTCGCGGGTGCGCATCGGCAGCGAGGTCAGCCGCCGCGACATGCTCCTGCTCGCGCTGATGTCCTCGGAGAACCGTGCCGCGGCCAGCCTGGCGCACCATTACCCGGGCGGTCATGTGGCCTTTGTCGCGGCGATGAATGCCAAGGCCCGGGCGCTGGGCATGAGCCGCAGCCACTTCGTCGAGCCGACCGGCTTGTCGGAGCACAACGTCTCCACCGCCCGCGACCTGGTGCTGCTGCTCAAGGCCAGCGAAGCCTACCCGCTGATCGGCGAACTGAGCACCACCCGGGAAAAAACCGTGACCTTCCGCAAGCCCAACTACAGCCTGGGCTTTCGCAATACCAACGCCCTGGTGCGCAAGGACAACTGGAGCGTGCAGGCGACCAAGACCGGCTTCACCAATGCCGCCGGTCACTGCCTGGTGATGCGCACGCGGATGGCCGGCAAGTCGGTGGCCTTCGTGGTGCTGGATGCCTTCGGCAAATACACCCACATGGCCGACGCCAACCGCCTCAAGCGCTGGCTGGAAACCGGCAAGGTCACCCCGGTGCCCGCCGCGGCGCTCAGCTACCGCAAGCAGAAGATGGCGCAGCGCCAGCTGCAGGCGGCGCAGTAATAGCCGGCTCCCACTAATCCGTAGGGTGGGCCGGGCGGCGATCCGCTTCAGCCCAACACCCATCGGAGCATCCCCGGCAACCCTGATATACCTCCGGACGGTGGGCTGAAGCCCACCCTACGCCCAACCCTTCACCCTACGTTCGACGGTTACTGGCGCGCCCCGCGCACGCCTGCAGCCAGTTCGGCGCAAAGCTGTAGCACGCCATCCACCGCCTGTTGGTCGTTTTCGGCAGTGGCGATCCGGTCGATCAGCGCCGAGCCGACCACCACGCCGTCGGCCAGGCGGGCGATGGTCGCCGCGTGTTCCGGGGTGCGGATGCCGAAACCGATGCTGATCGGCAGGTCGGTGTGCCGGCGCAGGCGGGTCACGGCCTGTTCGACATGTTCCAGGGTTGCCGCACCGGCACCAGTGACGCCGGCCACCGAGACGTAGTAGACGAAGCCGGAGCTGCCGGCGAGTACCTTGGGCAGGCGCTTATCATCGGTGGTCGGGGTGGTCAGGCGGATGAAGTCCAGACCTGCTACCTGCGCCGGATCACAGAGGTCGGCGTTATGTTCCGGCGGCAGGTCGACCACGATCAGGCCGTCGACCCCGGCTTCCTTGGCCTCGGCGATAAAGCGCGCGACGCCGTACTTGTGGATCGGGTTGAAATAGCCCATCAGCACCAGCGGCGTGTTCTGCTCGCCTTGGCGGAATTCGCGAACCATCTGCAGGGTCTTGGCCAGGTTCTGCCCGCCGTCCAGGGCGCGGATATTCGCCAGCTGGATCGCCGGGCCGTCGGCCATCGGGTCGGTGAAGGGCATGCCCAGTTCGATCACGTCGGCGCCGGCCGCCGGCAGACCCTTGAGGATCGCCAGGGAGGCGGCGTAGTTCGGGTCGCCAGCGGTGACGAAGGTCACCAGGGCGGCGCGGTTCTGTTGTTTCAGTTCGGCAAAGCGCGTCTGCAGGCGGCTCATACGACGGTTTCCTTCTGTTCTTGCATGTGGTGCATGACGGTTTGCATATCCTTGTCGCCACGGCCGGACAGGTTGACCACCATCAGGTGTTCCTTCGGCAAAGTGGGCGCGCGCTTGAATACTTCGGCCAGGGCGTGGGCGCTTTCCAGGGCCGGGATGATGCCCTCCAGGCGGCAGCAGGTGTGGAAGGCTGCGAGCGCTTCGTCGTCGGTCACCGAGGTGTATTCGACCCGGCCGATCTCATGCAGCCAGGCGTGCTCGGGGCCGATGCCGGGGTAATCGAGGCCGGCGGAAATCGAGTGGGCGTCGATGATCTGGCCATCGTCGTCCTGCAGCAGGAAGGTGCGGTTGCCGTGCAGTACGCCCGGTACGCCGCCGTTGAGGCTGGCCGCGTGCTTGCCGGTTGCGATGCCGTAACCCGCCGCTTCGACGCCGATGATCTGGATGTCCTGGTCGTCGAGGAAGGGGTGGAACAGGCCGATGGCGTTGGAGCCGCCGCCGATGCAGGCCACCAGGCTGTCGGGCAGACGGCCTTCCTGGGCGAGGATCTGCTCGCGGGTTTCCTTGCCGATCACCGCCTGGAAGTCGCGCACCATCGCCGGATAGGGGTGCGGGCCGGCCACGGTGCCGATCATGTAGAAGGTGTTGTCGACGTTGGTCACCCAGTCGCGCAGGGCCTCGTTCATCGCGTCTTTCAGGGTGCCGGTGCCGGCGACCACCGGAATCACGGTGGCACCGAGCAGCTTCATGCGGAAGACGTTGGCCTGCTGCCGGTCGATGTCGGTGGTACCCATGAAGATCACGCATTCCATGCCGAAGCGCGCCGCGACGGTGGCGGTGGCCACGCCGTGCATGCCGGCGCCGGTCTCGGCGATGATGCGTTTTTTGCCCATGCGCCGCGCCAGCAGGGCCTGGCCGATGCAGTTGTTGATCTTGTGCGCGCCGGTGTGGTTGAGCTCTTCGCGCTTGAAGTAGATCTTCGCGCCGCCGCAGTGTTCGCTCAGGCGTTCGGCGAAATACAGCGGGCTCGGCCGGCCGACGAAATCGCGCTGGAAGTAGGCCAGCTCCTTGGCGAACTCGGGATCGAGCTTGGCCTTCTCGTATTCGGCGGCCAGGTCGTGGATCAGCGGCATCAGGGTTTCGGCGACGTACTGGCCGCCGAACGAGCCGAACAGGCCGTTGGCGTCTGGGCCGCTGCGGTATGAGGTCATGGCGTTCTCCTGCGGGTGAATGGTGTAGGAGCGCCCCATGGGCGCGATCGCGGGCATGGCCCGCTCCTACGATCTGTGTTGAGGATACGGCTGTGGCGGTTGACAGAAAAGCGATAAGATCGCCGCAACCTGTCAGGAAAACTCACGTATGAGCCAAGGCCTGCCGCCACTCAATGCCCTGCGCGCCTTCGAGGCCGCCGCCCGCCTGCACAGCGTCAGCCAGGCGGCGGAACAGCTGCACGTCACCCATGGTGCGGTCAGCCGGCAGATCCGCGCGCTGGAGGAGCACCTCGGCTTGGCCTTGTTCGTCAAGGACGGGCGTGGCCTTAAACTCACAGATGCCGGGCTGCGCCTGCGCGATGTCAGCAGCGAGGCGTTCGAGCGGCTGCGGGCGGTCTGCGGCGAACTGCAGCAGGGTCAGGCCGAGGCGCCGTTCGTGTTGGCCTGCCCCGGCAGCCTGCTGGCGCGCTGGTTCATCCCGCGCCTGGATCGGCTCAACCGCGAGCTGCCGGAGTTGCGCCTGCAACTCTCGGCCAGCGAGGGTGAACTGGACCCGCGGCGGGCCGGGGTCGACGCCACCCTGTGGTTCGCCGAGCCGCCCTGGCCGGCGGACATGCAGGTGTTCGAGCTGGCGGTCGAGCGCATCGGCCCGGTCTTGAGCCCGCGTTATGGGCGCTACGGCGAACTGCACGCGGCGCCGGCAGCGGCGCTGCTGGGCGAGCCGCTGCTGCACACCAGCTCGCGGCCGCAGGCCTGGCCGAGCTGGGCGGCGCGCAATGGTCTGGATAGCGGCGCGCTCAGGCTGGGCCAGGGCTTCGAGCACCTCTACTACCTGCTGGAGGCCGCTGCCGCCGGCCTGGGCGTGGCCATCGCCCCGCAGCAGCTGGTCGCCGACGATCTGGCGGCGGGGCGCCTGGTCGCGCCCTGGGGTTTCGTCGCAACCCCGGCCCGCCTGGCCCTGTGGGTGCCCGCGCGGCGGCTGGACAAGCGCGCGCAATGCCTGGCCGAGTGGCTGCGCGGCGAGCTGAGTGGCGTTTGACTATCGCGTTTAGTTTGGCTGGATATGCCAAATACATGTCACAAAGATCTGTGTGCTCGACTAGCGTTTAATTACCCACCGTGGAGAAAACGCCATGTCTGACCACCACACCTACAAGAAGATCGAAGTTGTCGGCTCGTCGAAAAACAGCATCGATGAGGCGATCAACAATGCCCTGGGCGAATGCGCCAAGTCGATTCGCAACCTGGACTGGTTCGAAGTCGTGGAAACCCGCGGGCATATCGAAAACGGCAAGGTCGGCCATTACCAGGTGACCCTCAAGGTCGGTTTCCGCCTCAGCGAAAGCTGAAATCCGGGCCTGCTCATTCGCCGCGCAAAGAGTCCACCTTCGCGCGGCGGAGCGCTGCCGAAGCCGGGGTTGCCTTTGCTCCCGATGCCCCCATAAAGCATGTATGGCTTCAGGAGGCTGTATGAGCAGGCTATCCACCACCCCGTTTTCCATTCTCGACCTGGCGCCGATACGCGACGATGACGCCGGCCCGGCGCCAGCGCTGCAGCGTTCCCTGGCCCTGGCGCAACAGGCGGAGCGTTTGGGCTTCACCCGTTTCTGGGTGGCCGAGCACCACAACATGGACGGCATCGCCAGTTCGGCGACCGCGGTGCTGCTGGGCTACCTGGCTGCGGGGACCGCGAGCATCCGTCTCGGCGCCGGTGGGGTGATGCTGCCCAATCACGCGCCCCTGGTGATCGCCGAGCAGTTCGGCACCCTCGCCACCCTGTATCCGGGGCGCATCGATCTGGGCCTGGGCCGCGCCCCGGGCGCCGATCAGTTCACCGCCCATGCCCTGCGTCGCGAGCGCTCCGGTAGCGCCGACGACTTTCCTGCGGATGTCGAGGAGTTGCAGCGCTACCTGGGCCCGCGCACGCCGGATCAGCGAGTCATCGCCATGCCGGGCAGCGACACCCGGGTGCCGCTCTGGCTGCTCGGTTCCAGTCTGTTCAGCGCCCGGTTGGCGGGCGAGAAAGGCCTGCCCTATGCTTTCGCCTCGCACTTTGCGCCGCGCCTGATGCATGAGGCGATCCGCGTCTACCGCAACCATTTCAAGCCGTCGACGGTGCTCGAACAACCCTATGTGATGCTCGGTGTGCCGTTGGTGGCGGCAGACAGCGACGAGCAGGCGCAATTCCTGGCAACCACGGCTTATCAGCGCATCCTCGCCCTGATTCGCGGCCAGAGCCTGGTGCAGAAAGCGCCGGTCGAGAGCATGCACGGCCTGTGGCTGCCCCACGAAAAAGAGGCAGTCGCCAGTTTCCTGGGCATGGCGATGATCGGCGGCCCGGAGAAAGTTCGTGCGCGCCTCGAAGTGCTGCTGGAGCAGACCGGCGCCGACGAACTGATCTTCACCTGCGACCTTTACGAGTTCGCCGACCGCTTGCGCGCCTTCGAGATTCTCGCCCAGTTGCGTTGATCGAGGCGTGCCCACGGGGCCTGCTAGAACACCCCACAGCGCAGCACCCTGGCGCGCGCCAGCACATTGCGCTGGTCGTCGTAGAGCCAGCCCTGGGCACTCATCACCAGTGTCCGTGCTTCGATCAGGTAGCGCTGGCCGGCGGCGAAGTCGTCGTAGCGCACGCGCAGCTCACAGGTGCGCTGCATAGGCTCGGCCATCAGATTGCCGCCGCCGTGCACCTCGAACTGAAAGCGCGCGATCAGTTCGTGGGCGCCAGGGGTGATCTGGAAGTAACGACCGTCGTTGACCCGCTTGCCGTCGAGCTCCTCGGCCATCAACAGATCGCTGGCGGTGGTGTATAGGTCGACCCACGCCAGGCCAGGGTCGCGTGGTGGCAATGGCGAGGCGCAGGCACCGAGCAGCAGGCTGATAATCAGGACTAGGTAACGCATGGCAGCCTCCGAAATTGACCCTCTGCAATCAGCTTACGCCGATAGTGCGGACAGTCGCGTAAATGCGCTAATTTGCCGGGTATGGCGTGTCGTACTGCTCACTCATTTATCGACTCCTTCTGTTGGCGCGGGGTTCCGCTGCTGGCGGCGCTGCTGTGGCTCGGCGGTTGCAGCACCCTGGATTACTACGGCCACCTGGCCCGGGGGCAGGTGCAGGTGTGGCAGGCGAGCCAGCCGATCAATGCGCTGCTCGGCGACCCGCAGGTGGACCCCGAGCTGCGTCGGCGCCTGGCCCTGGCCCAGCGGGCGCGCGACTTCGCCAGTGCACAACTGGGCCTGCCGGATAACCGCAGCTACCGCCTGTATGCCGATATCCAGCGACCCTTCGTGGTGTGGAACCTGTTCGCCACGGCGGAGTTTTCGGTCAAGCCCGAGCTGCACTGCTTCCCCATTGCCGGCTGTGTGGCCTATCGCGGTTACTACAGCCTGGGCCGTGCCCGTGGCGCGGCGGCACTGCTCAAGCAGCGCCGCTTCGACACCTACGTCGGCGGGGTCGAGGCGTATTCCACCCTGGGCTGGTTCAACGATCCGATTCTCAACAGCATGCTGCGCTGGAACGATGAACGTCTGGTGGCGGTGATCTTCCATGAACTGGCCCATCAGCAGCTGTATGTGGCCGACGACAGTGCATTCAACGAATCCTTCGCCACCTTCGTCGAGCGCGAAGGCCTGCGCCAGTGGCAACAGGCGCAGGGCCTGCCGGCCGTCGACCCGAGCGGAGCCAAACAGCGCGAGCAGTTCAGCACGCTGGTGCTGGCCAGCCGTGCGCGCCTGGAACAGCTGTATGCCAGCGAACTGCCGGCGGATGCCATGCGTGCGGCCAAACAGGCCGAGTTCGAGCGCCTGCGCCAGGAGTACCGGACCCTGCGTGAGCGTGAGTGGGGCGGTCGCGGTCGCTACGACGGCTGGATCGCGGCGCCACTGAACAACGCCAAGCTGCTGCCGTTCGGCCTCTACGACCAGTGGGTGCCGGCGTTCGCCGCCTTGTTCGCCGAGGCCGGCGGTGATTGGCCGCGCTTCTACCGGCGGGTCGCCGTCCTTGGCGAGTTGCCGCTCGAGGCGCGCACCAAGGCACTGGAAGCCTTGCGTAAAGCCAGCTAGAACTTGCTGTACCGTGCGCCAGTCGAATACTGGCGAGTTTCGCCAAACCGGGGAGATCTGCGATGAACCGATGGACAGTGGCCATACTGCTCTGCGTGCTGGGCAGCACTGCGTGGGCGGCGCCCAAACCCTGCGAGGAACTGAAGCAGGAAATCGAAGTGAAGATCCAGGCCGCTGGGGTTTCCAGCTACACCCTGGAGATCGTCGACAACGACGAGGTGCAGGATCAGAGCATGGTGGTCGGCAGCTGCGACGGCGGCACCAAGAAGATCATCTACCAGAAGAACGGCTGAGACTGTCTCTGCGCCACCGTCCGTGGGAGCGGTTTTAGCCGCGATATACCCCGCAAGTGGGTATCAGTCGATAAACGCCCGGTGCAGCTCGGCCAGGGTCTGGAAGTGATAAGTCGGCGCCTCGGCCTGCAGTTCCTCACGACTGCCGAAGCCATAACCCACCGCTGCGGCGGCCAGGCCGTTGCGCCGCGCGCCGATCAGGTCGTGCTTGCGGTCGCCGATCATCAGGGTGTTGCTTGCAGCGAGGTTTTCCTGCGCCAGCAGATGGCCGATCAGCTCGACCTTGTCGGTGCGCGTGCCGTCCAGTTCGCTGCCGTAGATCACCTTGAAGTGCCGGGCGAAATCGAAATGCCGGGCGATCTCCACGGCGAACACTCGCGGCTTGCTGGTGGCGATATACAGGCTGCGATTCTGCATGAGCAGCAGCTCCAGCAGCGCGCCAACGCCGTCGAACAGACGGTTCTCGTACAGCCCGACCTCGCCAAAGCGCTCGCGGTAATGATGCACCGCCTGCCAGGCCGTGGCCTCGTCGAAGCCATAGCTCTGCATGAAACACTGCAACAGCGGCGGTCCGATGAAGTGCTCCAGCGCCTGCAGATCGGGCTCGTCGATGCCGAGTTGCGCCAGCGCATGCTGCACCGAGCGGGTGATGCCCTCGCGCGGGTCGGTCAGGGTGCCGTCGAGGTCGAAGAGGATGTTCTGGTAGTGCATGGGCAGCCGTTCCTGGTTGGGTTCAGTAGCATAACGCTGCTGGATTGGTAGGTCAGTGCAGCGCTCAAGAACAACCAGCCGGTTACAAAGCACCGCGGCTAAAGCCCCACCCACAGGAAATAGCCGCTGCCGTGGGAGGGGCTTTAGCCGCGACCCCGTTGATGGGAATCGTGTTGTCAGGAAATCCCGGACACCTGACTCACAATCCGCAAATTCCCATGCAGCGTCAGCTTGAGCGCCGAACCCCGCAGAACTGCCGAGACGCGGTGTCGCCACGGCTGAGTGACTCGATAAGACTGTCGGCCAGGGCGAATAGCCGCATGCGCCTGCGCGAGGCGCAAGAACCGGCAGTGCCCCCGGCGCGTCGAGACGTGCCGGCCGAATGTCTGCTGCGCTGCGGCGTCTGCCGCGGCGCCTCATTGGTTGGCGTAGTCTTCCATCAGGTGCTGATCCTTCAGGCGCACGTAGTTGTCGGCGCTGTAGCGGAAGTAGCTGCGTTCCTTTTCGGTCAGTTCGCGGGTTTTTTTCGCCGGGCTGCCGACGTACAGGTAGCCGCTCTCCAGGTGGCTGCCGGGGGTGACCAGGCTGCCGGCGCCGAGCACCACTTCCTCGTCGATCACCACGCCGTCCATGATGATGCTGCCCATGCCGATCAGCACCCGGTCGGCGATGGTGCAGCCGTGCAGGGTGACGTTGTGGCCGATGGTCACGTCGCTGCCGATATTCAGCGGATAGCCGCGCGGGTTGAAGGGGCCGGCGTGGGTGATGTGCAGCACGCAGCCATCCTGAATGCTGGTGCGCTCGCCGATGCGGATGCTGTGCATGTCGCCACGGATCACCACCAGCGGCCAGATCGAGCTGTCGGCGCCGATTTCCACGTCGCCCATGACCACGGCCGAGGCATCGACGAAGGCCCGCTCGCCGAGCAATGGAGTGAACTGTTGGTAAGTACGTATCGCCACGATAGAAACCTCTTGGGCTGCGGTGAGTCGAGATTGTAATTATGATGACGGGTATATGTGCCGAATCCACCCTGCCCAGGGCAGGTGCATGGCTTCAAACCCATTTCGTTACAGGTGCCCAATCGTGACCGCCAACAACCCGTTGCTGCAAGCCTTCGACCTGCCACCCTATTCCGCCATCCGCCCGGAGCATGTCGAGCCGGCGGTGGACAGGCTTCTCGCCGAGAACCGCGCCGCCATTGCCGAACTGCTCAAGCAACAGTCTGGCACACCGAGCTGGAATGGGCTGGTGCTGGCGCTCGACGAATTGAACGAGCGCCTGAACCGCGCCTGGAGTCCGGTCAGCCATCTCAATGCGGTGTGCAACAACGCCGAGCTGCGCGCGGCCTATGAGGCCTGTCTGCCCAAGCTGTCCGAGTACTCGACCGAGCTGGGCCATAACCGCGCGCTGTACGAGGCCTATCACGCCCTGGCCGTCAGCCCCGAGGCGGCCACCTTCGAGGTCGCCCAGCAGACCATCCTCAAGCACACGCTGCGCGACTTCCACCTGTCCGGCATCGATCTGGCGGAAGCCGAGAAGCAGCGTTTCGGCGCCATCCAGAGCAAGCTCTCCGAACTCGGCAGCCGTTTCTCCAACCAACTGCTCGATGCCACCCAGGCCTGGAGCAAGCAGGTCGGCGACGAGGCGGCGCTGGCCGGCCTGACCGATTCGGCCAAGGCGCAAATGAAGCAAGCTGCCGAGGCCAAGGGTCTGGACGGCTGGCTGATCACCCTGGAATTTCCCAGCTACTTCGCGGTGATGACCTACGCCGACGACCGCGCGCTGCGCGAAGAGGTGTATGCCGCCTACTGCACCCGCGCCTCCGATCAGGGGCCGAACGCCGGCCAGCACGACAACGGCCCGGTGATGCAGCAGATCCTCGATCTGCGTCAGGAGCTGGCCAGGCTGCTGGGGTTCGCCAACTACGCCGAGCTGAGCCTGGCGAGCAAGATGGCCGAGTCCACCGACCAGGTGCTGCACTTCCTGCGTGACCTGGCGCTGCGCAGCAAGCCGTTCGCCGCCCAGGACCTGGCCGAGCTGCAAGCCTTCGCCGCCGAACAGGGCTGCCGCGACCTGCAAAGCTGGGATGTCGGTTACTACAGCGAGAAGCTGCGCGAGCAGCGCTACAGCATTTCCCAGGAAATCCTGCGGGCCTATTTCCCCATCGACAAGGTGCTGGGCGGCCTGTTCGCCATCGTCGAGAAGCTCTATGGCATCCAGATCGAGGAGCTGAGCGGCTTCGATGCCTGGCATCCGGACGTACGCCTGTTCGAGATCAGGGAGCACGGCGAGCATGTCGGGCGTTTCTTCTTCGACCTCTACGCCCGCGCCAACAAGCGCGGCGGCGCCTGGATGGATGGCGCCCGCGACAAGCGCCGCGCCGCCGATGGCCGCCTGATCAGCCCGGTGGCCAATCTGGTGTGCAATTTCACTCCGCCAGTCGCTACTGCGGCGGTAGGCGACAAGCCGGCGCTGCTGACCCACGACGAGGTCACCACCCTGTTCCACGAGTTCGGCCACGGCCTGCACCACCTGCTGACCCGGGTCGAGCATGCCGGCGCCTCGGGCATCAACGGCGTGGCCTGGGACGCGGTCGAGCTGCCGAGCCAGTTCATGGAGAACTGGTGCTGGGAGCCGCAAGGCCTGGCGCTGATCTCCGGCCACTACCAGAGCGGCGAGGCTCTGCCGCAGAACCTGCTGGACAAGATGCTGGCGGCGAAGAACTTCCAGTCCGGGCTGATGATGGTGCGCCAGCTGGAATTCTCCCTGTTCGACTTCGAACTGCACGCCACTCACGGCGACGGCCGCAGCGTGCTCGAGGTGCTCGAAGGCATCCGCGACGAAGTCTCGGTGCTGCGTCCGCCGGCCTACAACCGCTTCCCCAACAGCTTTGCGCACATCTTCGCCGGCGGTTACGCGGCCGGTTACTACAGCTACAAATGGGCCGAAGTGCTCTCGGCGGACGCCTTCTCGCGCTTCGAGGAAGAAGGCGTGTTCAACAGCGACACCGGCCGCGCCTTCCGCGAGGCGATCCTGGCCCGTGGCGGTTCCCAGGAGCCGATGCAGCTGTTCGTCGACTTCCGCGGCCGCGAGCCGAGCATCGACCCGCTGCTGCGCCATCTGGGCCTGAGCCAGGAGGCCGCATGAGCGACGTGCCCAAGATGAGCAAGAAGCGCTTTATCGCCGGTGCCGTGTGCCCGGCCTGCAGCGAGCTGGACAAGATCCAGATGTGGGACGAGGACGGCGTGCCGCACCGCGAATGCGTGGCCTGTGGCTACGCCGACACCCTCGACGAGCGCGGCAACTCGGTGCCCAGGGAGCTGGCGACCCGGGTCAATGTCAGCGCCCTGAAACCCAAGACCGCCGATCCCAAGGTGCAGGCGGTGCAGTTCTTTCCCAATCCCAAGCTGAAGAAGCCGACGGAATAAATCTCGCGCCGGACTCGGTCCCGTAGCCCGGCGCAAGCCGGGAGCGGTTTGCCGGGCGCCGCCTTCGCAGCTGACCCGGAGCGTCACGGGCGGCGTTCCCACGTAGACGGTTCGACGTGGGAACGATCGTCGGAGTAAACCCGCGGCCTTTTTCGTTCACCAAGGAGTGCGCATTCGCCTCTCCGCTCAGCTACCCAGCAGCACCTCATTCGGCTCGCGTCGGCGCCGCTGCAGCCAGACCACCAGGGCGAACAGCATAAAGCCCGGAAGCCACATCAACTCCTTGGCCCAGCGCTCGGTCGGGGCGCGCACGATGAGGATCTGCTGGTCGAACTCGAGGCCGGCCTCGGCAGCCGGGCTGCCGAAGGTGACGCTGTCGATCAGCAGCTTGCCGTCTTCCTCATAGGTCAACAGGCCGAGTTTCTCCATGCGTTGCTCGCCCGTCTCGCCAGCCGGCACCGGCAGCAGCAGGGCGAACTCGCGGGGATCGCCGACCGCGTCCTCGCCCCTGATGCGCAGGCGCAACTGGCTGCCTTCCTCGACCTCGCCCAGCGCCTGCACCAGCTGCGCCGGTGGAATATCGCGGTAGGGGTCATGGACCATGTCCATCCAGAAGCCCGGGCGGAACAGGGTGAAGGCCACCAGCAACAGCAACAGCCCTTCGTACCAGCGGCTCCTGACCAGGAAGTAGCCCTGGGTGCCGGCGGCGAAGATCAGCATGGCGACGGTGGCGACGATGAAGATCAGCACGCCGTGCCAGAAGTCCACGTCGATCAGCAGCAGGTCGGTGTTGAAGATGAACAGGAACGGCAGCGCCGCGGTGCGCAGGCTGTAGTAGAAGGCGGTGATCCCGGTCCTGATTGGGTCGCCCTTGGACACCGCGGCGGCGGCGAACGAGGCCAGGCCCACCGGCGGGGTGACGTCGGCCATGATGCCGAAGTAGAAGACGAACAGGTGCACCGCGATCAGCGGCACGATCAGGCCATTCTGCTGGCCGAGGGTGACCACCACCGGTGCCAGCAGACTGGACACCACGATGTAGTTGGCGGTGGTTGGCAGGCCCATGCCCAGCACCAGGCTGAACACCGCGGTGAGCATCAGCATCAGCAACAGGTTGCCCATCGACAGCAGCTCGACCAGGTCGGCCAATACCAGGCCGACCCCGGTTTGCGACACCGCGCCGACGATGATCCCCGCCGCCGCGGTGGCGATACCGATGCCGATCATGTTGCGCGCGCCGGCCAGCAGGCCTTCGCGCAGGTCGACCAGGCCGTCGATGAAATTGCCGTGTTCATGCAGGCCATCGGTGCGCAACCAGCTCAGCAGCGGGCGCTGGGTGAGCAGGATGATCACCAGCATCACGCTGCCCCAGAACGCCGACAGCCCGGGCGACAGCCGTTCGATCATCAGGCACCAGACCAGCACCACCACCGGCAGCAGGAAGTGCAGGCCGGACAGCAGCACCGCGCGGGTCTCGGGCAGTGATTCCAGCGGGGCGTCCGGGTCTTCCGGCGCCAGCGGCGCAACGCTGGCGGCGATCTTCAGCAGGCCCAGGTAGACCAGCGCCAGCAACGCGCCGATGCCGTGCAGGGCGTAGTCGCCGAGCGCCGGCTTGAGCCAGCCGAGGCCATAGTAGACGGCCAGGGACAGACCGCTGATCAGCGTCGCACCGAAGGCGAAGCCGGTCAGGCGGCGCAGCCAGGGCTTGGGCTGATGGCCGCCGATCGGCTGCAGGCCGAGCTTGAGCGCCTCCAGATGGACGATATAGAGCAGGGCAATGTAGGAGATCGCCGCAGGCAAGAAGGCGTGCTTGATGATCTCGACATAGGGCATGCCGATGTACTCGACCATCAGGAAGGCCGCGGCGCCCATCACCGGCGGCATGATCTGGCCGTTGACCGAGGCCGCCACTTCCACCGCGCCGGCCTTCTCCGCGGAGAAGCCGGTGCGCTTCATCATCGGGATGGTGAAGGTGCCGGTGGTCACTACGTTGGCGATCGATGAGCCGGAAATCATTCCGGTCAGCCCGGAGGCGACCACCGCCGCCTTGGCCGGGCCACCGCGCAGGTGCCCGAGCAGGCTGAACGCCAGCTGGATGAAGTAATGGCCGGCGCCCGCGCGTTCGAGCAGGGCACCGAACAGCACGAAGAGAAACACGAAGCTGGTGGACACGCCGAGGGCGATGCCGAACACCCCTTCGGTGGTGATCCACTGGTGGTTGGCCAGGGCGGTGAAACTCACCCCGCGGTGCGCCAGCAGGCCCGGCATATAGGGCCCGGCCAGGCTGTAGACGAGGAACAGCAGGGCGATGATCGCCAGCGGCGGGCCGAGCGCGCGGCGAGTGGCCTCGAGCAGCAGCGGAATGCCGATGCAGGCGGTGACCAGGTCGGCCGTGGTCAGGCTGCCGGGGCGCTGCGCCAGCTCCTGGTAGAAGATGAACAGGTAGGCGGCACTGGCCGCGGCCACCAGCCCGAGGGCGAGATCCAGCAGCGGCACGCGGTCGCGCGGCGAGCGCTTGAACGCCGGAAAGGCGAGAAACGCCAGGAGCAGGGCGAAGGCCAGGTGGATGGCGCGGGTCTCGGTGTCGTTGAGTACGGCGAAACCGAAGATGAACGGCAGCGGCGAGGCGATCCACAGCTGGAACAGCGACCAGAGCAGCGCCAGGCCGGCGATCACCTGGGCCATGGCGCCGACGGGGATACGCGCGCCGACGTCCTGGGCGATCAGTTCTTCGGTGGACAGTTCGGCGGTTGAAAGTCGCTTGTCATGCATGGGGCGAAACCTGCATTCGGGAAATCGGAAAACGGCAAAGCCCGCAGCCTTGCGGCCAGCGGGCTTGTTTCAAGCTTAGGCGGTAGCCCGGATAAACCCAGGCGCAATCCGGGCAGTGCTGCTGCAGATTGCGCTGGCGCTAAGCCGGGCTACGGACGGGCTTACATCCAGCCACGTTCCTTGTAATAACGCACGGCGCCGTCATGCAGCGGTGCGGTCAGGCCGGCCTTGATCATGTCGGTTTCCTTGAGGTCGGCGAACGCCGGGTGCAGACGCTTGAAGCGCTCGAGGTTGTCGAACACCGACTTGACCAGCTGGTAGACCACTTCCGGGTCGGCCTGGGCCGTGGTGGAGAGCACCGCCTTGCCGCCGATCGAGGTGGTAGGCGCATCGTTGCCCTTGTACAGGCCACCGGGGATTTCGGCCTTGGTGTAGTAGCTCTTCTCGGCCAGCAGCTGGTCGATCTCGGCGCCGCTTACCGGCACCAGCACGGCGTCGGTGGTGGTGGTGGCTTCCTGGATCGCGCCATTGGGGTGGCCGACGAAGTAGGTCATGGCGTCGATGTTGTTGTCGCCCAGGGCGCTGGCCTGCTCGGCCGGCTTGAGCTCGGCGGACAGGGCGAACACCGACTTGTCCCAGCCCTTGACCCGCATGATTTCGTCGAGGGTGTCGCGCTGCCCGGAGCCCGGGTTGCCGACGTTGACGCGCTTGCCCTTGAGATCGTCGAGGCTGGCGATCTTGGCATCGCGGCGGGCGAGCAGGGTGAAGACTTCGCTCTGCAGGGAGAACAAGGCACGGATATCGTCCATCGCGCCTTCGGCCTCGAACGGCGCCACACCGTTGAGCGCCTTGAACTGGTGGTCCGACTGCATGATGCCGAAGTTGAACTCGCCGCTGCGCAGGCCGTTGACGTTGGCCACGCCGCCGCCACTGGCCGGGGCGTTGCACTTGATGCCGTGCTCGCTGGTGCCACGGTTGACGAAGCGGCAGATCGACTGCCCAGCCACGTAGTAAACCCCGGTCTGACCGCCGGTGCCGATGGTGACGAATTTTTCTTCGGCCTGTACCGCGCCACTCAGGGTGATACCCGCGAGTGCCGCCGACAGGACCCATGCCAGGGATTTGCCTTTCATGGGGGAGCTCCTTTTCTGCTTGTGGTTAAGCCGCACTAACCTCATGGGATGCGGCCGGAAGCGGGAAAGTCTAACCGTTCAGACAAAATTTGCACGGTGCAATGCGCTTTTAGGCGGTAATCGGCCAGCCAAGGGCAGGCCCGCGCGACACTGACCCTGATCAATAGATCCGCAGAGCGGGCGCGCTAGCCTTGGTGGCAATTCGCCATTGAGTTGCCACCATGCACAAGACCCGTTTGTTCGTGATCCTGCCCCAACCGCAATGCGCCAGCCGGGTCCGGCAATTGTTGCAGGCCCAGGTGCCGGGCTGCGAAGTGCTCGACCAGCCGGACGACTGCAGTCAGGCCGCAAGCTGTCGCTGGCTGCAGGCACTGCCGCCGCATCAGACCGGTGCCGTACAGGCTCTGCTCAGCGATGCCATCGAGGTGCTGGAGCAGACCCGGCATGCTTTCAAGTCGGCGCAACTGGGGCAACTGCGTAAACGCCTGAGCCGCATGCTAGAGGACTTGTCGGACAATTCAGAATCGGGTAAAACCCCTCTTCACTAGTGGTTTCGCTTCGGCGTAGACCCGCTTTGCCGGGCAGGGCATATGGACCTGCAAGACAGAGCGCCGAGGTGAGTCATCTGTTGTAGATGACTCGCCTCGGCGCTTTTTTTTGCGCTGCGAAATGTAAGGGACTATCCATGGACATGAGCAAGAATTCCAGGAACTGCTCCAACACGTCGTGTCTTTACCGCAAAGAAATCAGCCCGCGTCTGCGCTTTCTCGACTGGAACGCGGTCGATGTCGAGCCGCTCAGCCGGGCTGCAGCCGTCCTGCATCGGCGTCCTCGAGCCCTCTCCGAGCGCTGGCCGAGCATGCTCGAGCTGCACCGCGACCCGCTGGCCAACCCGGGTATCCAGTTGGCGCCGGACGACTTCGGCTCCGGCGACTCCTCGCTCGGCTACCGCAACCGCCTCCCGCTGCACACCCTTAAGGTGGACAAGACATTCATCAGCGGCACGGCGGTCGAGCAGGAGCGTCTGTTCAGCGGCGAGGACTGCTTCGAGGGCCTCTACTGCCTGTTGCAGCCCGCCCCTTTCCTTCCATAGCAAGAAAACGCGAGAGCCCCCATGAAGCTCAACTTGCCCGTCAGCGGCCGTGCCAGCTCCGTCGACGCCCAGGCCAATATCCTCACCACCACCGATCTGAAGGGTACGCTGAGTTACGTCAATCCGGACTTCGTCGCCATCAGCGGTTTCAGCGAAGCCGAGTTGCTCGGCCGCAACCACAACATCGTGCGCCACCCGGACATGCCGGCGCAGGCCTTCGCCGGCCTCTGGCGCACGCTCAAGGCTGGCCGTTCGTGGATGGGGCTGGTGAAGAATCGCTGCAACAACGGCGACCATTACTGGGTCAGTGCCTATGTCACCCCGGTGCTGCGCAATGGTCAGGTGGTGGAATACCAATCGGTGCGCACTCAGGCTTCGCCGCAAGGGGTCGCGCGTGCCGAGCATCTGTATGGCGAACTGCGCGCCGGGCGCAATCCGCTGCGGTTGCGGGCGCCGCGACTGAGCCTGGCGCAGCGCCTCGGCCTGCTCTGCGCGGTACCCGGCCTGCTCGCCGCGACGCTGCTCGGGGTCAGCGGCGCTCTGCCGCTGCTGCCTGCCCTCGGTGGTGGCGTATTGCTCGGCGGGCTGCTGGCCGGTGTGCTGCACCTTGGCCTGCGGCCGCTGACGGACTTGACCCGCCAGGCCCGCGCGATTGCCGACAACCCGCTGAGCCAACTGGTGTACACCGGGCGTAACGACTGCTTCGGCCAAATCGCCTTCGCCCTGCATAGCCTGCAGGCCGAAACCGGCGCCGTGATCGGGCGGATGGCCGACTCGGCCCGGCAGTTGAGTGGCGAAGCCGGACAGCTGGTCGCTGCCGTCGACAGCAGCAGCCAGGCAACCCTGCAGCAACAGGGCGAAACCGATCAGGTCGCCAGTGCCATCGGCCAGATGACCTGCAGCGTGCAGGAGGTGGCACGGCATGCCCAGCTCAGCGCCAGCGCGGCCGGCGCCGCCGACCTGGAAACCGGCAGCGGTCTACAGCTGGTCGAACACACCCGGCAGTCGATCGCCGTGCTGGCCAGCGAAGTACAGCAGAGCAGCCAGGTGATCCACCAACTGGAGTTGCACAGCCAGGAGATCAATCGCGCCCTGGAAGTGATCCAGAGCATTGCCGAACAGACCAACCTGCTCGCCCTCAACGCTGCGATCGAGGCAGCGCGGGCCGGCGAGGCCGGTCGCGGTTTCGCCGTGGTCGCCGACGAGGTGCGCGGCCTGGCCTCGCGCACCCAGCAGTCCACTGCGGAAATCCACGTCATCATTAGCAACCTGCAGCAGGGCACCAGCAACGCCGTGGCTGCCATGAGCCGTAGCCAGCAACAGGCCGAAGCCAGCGTTGCCCACGCGCTACAGGCCGCCCAGGCGCTCGAAGGTATCAACCAGAGAGTCAGCCAGATCAGCGACATGAACCTGCAGATCGCCGCCGCCGTCGAGCAGCAGAGTACAGTCGGCGACGACATCCAGCGCAGCCTCGGCGGCATCCGTCTGGCCAGCGAGAGCAACGTGGCGGCCGGCTGCCAGAGTCGCAGCAGCGCCAGCCGGGTCGCCGCCCTGGCCGATCGCCTGCAGGCCCTGGTCGAACATTTCTGGGGGCAGAAGCGCAATCACTGAGGCGCGGCAGACGGCGCTGGACACAGGCGTCGGGCACAAGGAGTATTCTCGGCTACTCGCCGACTTCGGCCACTGCCATGAGCCAGCCCTTGACCCTACTCGCGCGCGGAAAAAACCAGCTGCTCCGCCTGTTCGCCCTGATCCAGCGCAATCCGGGGCTGGTGGCGATCTTCGGTTTTGCCTCGGGGCTGGCGAGCTTCCTGCTGGTCGAGCGTCAGGCCGAACTGGCCCAGGTGCTGGCCACGGTGATGCTGGTCAGCTGGCTGTGGCTGATCCTGGAAAACATCCTGCGCGAGCAGATCGCCCGCTGGTTCGGCTTCGAGCTGCCGCCGCCGCTGCTGCGCTACGCGACCCAGATGATCCACCAGGAAAGCCTGTTCTTCGTCCTGCCGTTCTTCTTCATCACCACCACCTGGAACAGCGGCCAGGCGCTGTTCAGCGGCGTGCTGGCGGTGGCCGCGCTGGTCTCGATCATCGATCCGCTGTACTACAAGTGGCTGGCGCCGCGGCGCTGGCTGTTCCTCGCCTACCACACCCTGGCGCTGTTCGCGGTCATGCTCACCGCCCTGCCGATCATCTTCAAGCTGACCACCCCGCAGAGCTACCAGTTGGCCCTGGCCACCGCGGTGATCCTGTCGTTTCCCAGCCTGATCGGCATCATCACCGTGCAGCGCTGGTGGCGCGGCATGTTACTGGTCGGCTTGACCCTGGCGCTGGGCGCGACCGGCTGGCTGGCGCGCTCCTGGGTGCCGCCGGCAACGCTGTGGCTGACCGAGGTCGCAGTGTCCAGCGAGTTCGATGACCGCAACCGCGCGCCGGGCGCCAGGCTCAAGCAGCTCAGCGCCGCGCAATTGCGCGCCCAGGGCCTGTTCGCCTACACCGCGATCAACGCACCGCGCGGCTTGAACGAACGCATCTACCACGTCTGGCGGCATAACGGCCGCGAGCTCGAGCGCATCGCCCTGGACATCCACGGCGGGCGCAAGAAAGGCTACCGCGCCTGGACCCACAAGCAGAACTTCCCCGCCGACCCGCTCGGCAACTGGCAGGTGCAGGTCATGACCGAGGCCGGACAGATGATCGGCGTGCTGCGCTTCAAGGTGGTTGAATAGCCGGCACACTGGGCCACCAGCAATTGACCGTGGGAGGCGCTTTAGCGGCGCTGGTGCGTCGCGGTCCTCCCACCAGTGTCTCGCCGGCACCGGAGCGCGCCCCTCAACGGTCGACGCCTGATGGCTGCGCCGCTCAGCCGAAGAACCAGTAGCACACGCCGATGGCGGCGAGGATCCCGGCCAGGTCGGCGAACAGCGCACAGGCCACGGCGTGGCGGGCGCGCTGGATGCCGACCGCGCCGAAATACACCGCCAGCACGTAGAAGGTGGTCTCGGTACTGCCCTGTACCGTCGCCGCCAGCAGGGCGGGGAAGCTGTCCACGCCGAAGCTCTGCATGGTCTCGATCAGCATGGCCCGCGCCGCGCTGCCGGAGAACGGTTTCATCAGCGCGGTGGGCAGGGCGTCGATGAAGCGGGTGTCCCAGCCCAGCCACTGGACCACGGCGCGCACGCCGTCCAGGCCGAAATCCAGGGCTCCGGAGGCGCGCAGCACGCCGATCGCGCAGAGCATGGCGACCAGGTAGGGCAAGAGGTTCTTGGCCACCTCGAAGCCTTCCTTGGCGCCTTCGATAAAGCTCTCGTAGACCGGCACCCGGCGCAGGGCGCCGACCAGCAGGAACACCAGGATCAGGCCGAACAGGGTGAGGTTGCCGAGCAGCGAGGACAGCGCCGCCAGCGCCGTGGCCGAGAGACCGGCGAGCAGCGCCATGAAGCCACCGAGCAGCAGCGCACCGGGAATCAGGTAGGCCAGCACCACCGGATCCCACAGGCGCAGGCGCTGCACCAGGGCCACCGCCAGCAGGCCGGCCAGGGTCGAGGCGCTGGTGGCCAGGAGGATCGGCAGAAAGACCAGGGTCGGGTCGTCGGCGCCCTGTTGCACCCGGTACATGAAGATCGACACCGGCAGCAGGGTCAGCGACGAGGTATTGAGCACCAGGAAGAGGATCTGCGCGTTGCTCGCCACCAGCTTGCTCGGGTTCAGCTCCTGCAGGGCCTTCATGGCTTTCAGGCCGATCGGCGTGGCGGCGTTGTCCAGGCCCAGGCCGTTGGCGGCGAAGTTGAGGGTAATGAAGCCCAGCGCCGGATGGCCGCGCGGCACCTCGGGCATCAGCCGCGCGAACAACGGCCCCAGCGCGCGGCCCAGGAGGTCGACCAGGCCGGCCTTCTCGGCGATGCGCAGAAAGCCCAGCCACAGGGTCAGGGTGCCGAACAGCACGACCATCACCTCGACCGCCAGCTTGGCCATGGCGAACAGGCTCTCGACCATCGCGGCGAACACCGCCGGATCGTCACCCAGCAACCAGCGCGACAATGCCGCCAGCGCCGCCACCACGAAAAAGCCCAGCCACAAGCCGTTCAGCATCATCCACCCCCAATCGATGGGCGGATGATAGCGTGGCTCAAGGTGGCCGCGCGCAGCTTGTGTGCTGACTGGAGGCGGCCCTGGCGAAAGATGGCGCCCTGCGAGAGCGCTTCAGCAGGGCGGCAGGCGCTGCCAGGATCCGGCCACAGACAGCTAGCCCCGTGGGCGGCGGCCCATGATGAACGACACGATAAACATCACCAGGAACACCACGAAGAGGATCTTCGCAATGCCCGTGGCAGTGCCGGCGATACCACCGAAACCCAATACGGCTGCGACGATGGCGATGATCAGAAAAGTTATGGCCCAGCTCAACATGGCGTTGCTCCTTGGTGCGTGAGGTCTTGCAAAATATGTGTCGAATTTACAGTTGTGCTGCCGCGCGCGGGCATTGCAAACACTTTCCCGGCGCGATCTAACCCGTCGTTGCATCGCTGCCACGGCATGACATGCTCCTCGGCATGATTGCCCCACAGCCATTGGCCTGCCAGCAGCGTGCCGCCGAACATCACGCCTGACAGGGCCAGCAGAATCGCCAGCAACAAGACCACCGCACAGAGGGCCGTCTTGCGCGCCTGCAGCTGCATGTACATGGCTAGAACACCCAACTGACTTTGCGCGAGGAGTCGCTCCAGGTTGGCGCCAGACTATCGCGGCTGATCTGCTGCATGCCTCGAACCATCACCACTCCACCCGTCGTAGCGGCTATCGGCAGGGCTGGAGCAAGCATCGCCGCAGGGGAGGCTGCCACCTCGGCATCCCGACTCAACACCAAGCCGATCAGCGCCAGCAAAAAGGCGCTGCCGATCAACAAATACTTATCGCTTGATGCGAGATCGAAATGACGGCGGTTCATCCTGAAACTCCTCCCAGTCTTGCCTGGGTTGTCCGGTACCCGGCCGGCATGGATGCGGGCGCTGGGGCTGATAGCTTAACTAGCGCAGCGGTCGTGCCAGCTGAACTGAAAATAAAAAGTCATTAAGATCAACAAGATAAAAATAAATCCGGCAACGGATACGGGCATCCGGCACGATCCGCTGCCGGCCGCCGGTCGTTTTGCACGACGGCCAGCGCAGGGAACCCGGCAGTAAGCGTTTAACCAGTGACTTTCAGGCCTGCGGCTTTCACCGACCGCACGCCGCGGATGTTGCGGGCGGTCTCGATCGCCAGCTGCTTCTCGGCCTCGCTCTGCACGCTGCCGCCGAGCGTGACCTGACCGGCCTTGGTCGCCACCGAGATATTCAGGCCGTCGACGTTGCGGCTGTAGAGCAGGCTGGATTTGACCTTGCTGGTGATCCAGGCATCGCTGATTGCCGCCCCGGCATCAGTCGCGACGTTCTGCGCTTTTGCCGCCGTAGTCTCGTCGGCGCTGACGCTGAGCTGGTTATGCACCTGGCGTACGCCCTCGGTATTGGCCGCCAGACGCCCGGCCAGTTCCTTGGCCGCCGCAGACTGGGCACTGCCAGTGAGGGTCACCACACCGTTGTCGCTGGTCACCTTGATGTCCAGGCCTTCGGTGTTGCGATTCCACAGCAGCTTGGATTTCACCGTGGCGACCAGGGTGGCGTCGTCGAAACGCTGCGCCAGGGTCGGTTCGCTGCTGACCGCAGGTTCGATCTTCGGATCGATCTGCAGCTGGTTATCGACCTTGTTCACCCCGTCGATGCCCAACGCGACCTGCTCGGCGAGATCACGCTCGACAGCAGTTTCCACGCTGCCGGTGAGCAGCGCGCTGCCGTTCTCGACATCCACATCGATCTTGAACGGACTGAGGTGACGGTTGAGGGCGAATGCCGTCCAGATCGAGCCTTCCTGACGAGCTTCAGTGAGCTGACTGCTCAGGTCGCCCTGCTCGGCGTAGGCCGCCAAGGGCATGAAGGCGAACAGACTGGCGGTCGCGGTGGCCAGGGCCAGAGTTTTCAACTGATGCATGGCAGTACTCCTATCGAATCCACTTACGAGCCACCTGCGGCAGCTATGTGTGAGTGGACTCTTGCAGAGCCTGTGCCAGCCCATTGATTTAAATTAAACCGTTATATATCAATAGCTTATTAACTAGATTCAAAAGCGCTAGCATGCACTTTGCAAGATCGCCGCATACTGGTCATGCAACTTGCACGAAATCGCTGGGACTAATCCTTATAGTCAGCCTCTGGAGATGGACATGGACGCAGCACAACCGGGCGGGCGCATCCTGCTGGTCGATGACGAAGCGGCGATCCTGCGCACCTTCCGTTACTGCCTGGAGGACGCCGGTCATCAGGTTGCCACGGCCAACAGCGCCAATCAGGCTGAAACGCTGCTGCAACGCCAGGTGTTCGACCTGTGCTTCCTCGATCTGCGCCTGGGCGAGGACAACGGCCTCGACGTACTGGCGCAGATGCGTGTGCAGGCGCCCTGGATGCACGTGGTGATCGTTACCGCCCTGTCGGCGGTGGATACCGCGGTCGACGCCATCCAGGCCGGGGCGGCGGATTACCTGGTCAAACCCTGCAGTCCCGAGCAACTGCGCGTGGCGGCGGCCAAGCAGCTGGAAATGCGCCACATGTCCACGCGCCTGGAAGCGCTGGAAGGCCAGGTGCGCAACAGCAAGCAGGATCTCGATTCGAACAACCCGGCGATGATGGCGATCCTGGAGACCGCGCGCCAAGTCGCCGCTACCGACGCCAATATCCTCATTCTCGGCGAATCCGGCACCGGCAAGGGTGAACTGGCGCAGGCCATTCATGGCTGGAGCCGGCGGGCGAAAAAATTCTGCGTGACCATCAACTGCCCCTCGCTGACCGCCGAACTGATGGAAAGCGAACTGTTCGGTCATAGCCGCGGCGCCTTCACCGGCGCCAGTGAAAGCACCCGCGGCCGGGTCAATCAGGCCGACGGTGGCAGCCTGTTCCTCGACGAGATCGGCGACTTCCCGCTGACCCTGCAACCCAAGTTGCTGCGTTTCATCCAGGACAAGCAATACGAACGGGTCGGCGACCCGGTGACGCGCCAGGCCGACGTACGCATCCTCGCCGCCACCAATCGCATGCTTGACGACATGGTCAAGGACGGTCAGTTTCGTGAAGACCTGCTCTACCGCCTCAACGTCATCACCCTCAAGCTGCCACCGCTACGCGAGCGCAGCGAAGACCTGCTGGCGCTGGCCGAGCGTTTCCTCGCCCGCTTCGTCAAGGAATATGCCCGCCCGGTGCGGGGTTTCAGTGACGCGGCGCGCGCGGCGTTACTGGCCTATGCCTGGCCCGGCAACATTCGCGAACTGCGCAATGTAGTCGAACGCGCCAGCATCATCTGCACCCAGCCGCTGGTCGAGGTCAGCCACCTGGGTCTCGGCGAGCAGCTGAACGGCAACGGCCTGCGCATCGGCAGCACGATGAGCCTGGAAGAGCTGGAGAAAGCCCATATCAGCGCCGTGCTGGTCAGTAGCGAAACCCTCGACCAGGCGGCAAAAACCCTCGGCATCGATGCCTCGACCCTGTACCGCAAACGCAAGCAGTTCAACCTGTGAAGCTGCGTAGCCGGCTCTTCCTCAACAGCAGTGCGCTGATCACCGTGGCCCTGCTCGGCCTGCTGCTGGGCATGTTCAGCGTGTTGCAGCTGACCAAGACGCAAAGCCAGGCGATGACCCACAGCCTGAGTATTATCGACGCCACCCTCGGCCTGCGCCTGGAGCTGGGCAAGCAGCTGATCCTGCAGTTGCCGGAAAGCCGCGACCACCAGGCCTTGCAGGCCTCCGACCGTCGTTTTAACGACTGGCTCGAGCAGATCCGCGCAGGCGCCCTGGACGACCGCGATCGCCAGGCCCTGAGCGAGATCGCGCGCGCTTACGTGCTCTATCGGGAACTGCTGGATAAACCCTTGCCGAAGCGCCAGGAGCTGCTCGGCTCTGCCGCTTTCGGTCAGTCGCTGGAGGCCCTGCGCGAGCGCATCAATGCCGTGCAAATGCGTTATTTCACCGCGCTGCAAAGCGCCGAACAGAGTTCGCAGGAGCGCGCCACCCTGATTGCCGCGCTGCTCGGTCTGATCGGCGTGGCTGTGCTGTTGCTTGGTTTCGTCACCGCGCACAGCATCGCCCAGTATTTCGGCCAGCCACTCGAGGCCCTGACCCTGGCGGCCGAGCGGATCAGTCAGGGCGATTTCCAGGTCAACCTGCCGTCTACTCCGGTCGCCGAACTCTCGTCCTTGAGCCAGCGTTTCGGCGTGATGGCCGAGTCGCTGCGGCAATTCAAGAACAGCGATATCGAGACCTTGCTCACCGAGCAGCGGCGCTTGCAGGCGGTACTCGACAGCATCGACGACGGCCTGCTGATTTTCGACCGCAGCGGCCTGCTCGATCACTTCAATCAGGTAGCCCAGCGCCAGCTCGGCTGGTACGACCAGCCGCGCGGGGTGAGCATCAGTCAGGCCCTGCAGCGCCCGGGATTGGACGAGCAGTTGCAACGGGTCATGCGCGGCGAAGGCCTGGAACAGGCACCGGAAGACCTGCAGGTCGAAGCCGACGGCGAGATCCGGCTGCTGACCTACAGCCTGACCCCGGTCAGTCTCAACGACGAACGGGTTCACGGCGCGGTGATGGTGCTGCACGACGTCACCGAACAGCGCGCCTTCGAACGCGTGCGCAACGAATTCGTGTTGCGGGCCTCGCATGAACTGCGCACCCCGGTGACCGGCATGCACATGGCCTTCGGCCTGCTGCAGGAACGCCTGCACTTCCCGCCCGAGGCGCGCGAGAGCAAGCTGCTGCGCACCGTCGACGAAGAAATGCGCCGCCTGCTCCTGCTGATCAACGACCTGCTGAATTTCTCGCGCTACCAGAATGGCCTGCAGCAGCTCGACAGGCGCCCCTGCGACCTCGAGCAATTGCTGCTGCAGGCGCAACAGCGCTTCGCCGCCCAGGCCGGCGAGCGCCAGGTCACGCTGAGTGTCGAGGTCGGCGGCGCGCTGCCGGAGATCGATCTGGACCGCCTGCAGATTGAACGAACCCTCGACAACCTGCTCGGCAACGCCCTGCGCCACAGTCATGCCGGCGGGCAGATCCGTCTGCAGGCGCGGCGCCAGGGGCAGCGGGTGATCCTGGCCGTCGAGGATGATGGCGAGGGCATTCCCTACAGCCAGCAGGCGCGGGTATTCGAGCCGTTCGTCCAGGTCGGCCGCAAGACCGGCGGCGCCGGCCTCGGCCTGGCGCTGTGCAAGGAGATCGCCCAACTGCACGGCGGGCGCATCGGCGTGCAGTCGCGACCGGGACAGGGCGCGCACTTCTATCTGGAGCTGCCGCTCTGAGTGGCAGTCTTGGCGCCACGGCGAGCAACTTTTCCCGGCATCGGCCTGTCCAGGCTGATGCCGGAGCCTCGTACAGGGGGCCGCGGGTGTCGAGTGCCGTGGCGAGAGGTCTTCACAGCGTCTCAGGTATATGTCCGGTCCTAACTGTCGGCTGTCGATGCGACTGCCGCTGACCTCATCGCCGGGGCACTTTCCACCACCAGCGGTACCTCCTTGCCCTCGGCATCGAACAGCTTGCCGCCCTTGAAGTAGTCGCCATCGTTCAGCGCGGCGACATCCTGGTAGCGCAAGGTGCGTTCGCTGGCGGCGACGAAGACCGACTGCTGATCCGAGTTGCCGGTCCTGACGTGGTTGAACGCTAGGTTCAGCAGGATCGCCATGATCGCCGCCGAGCTGATGCCGGAGTGGAAGATGGTTTCGAACCAGGCCGGGAAGTGGTGATAGAAGGTCGGCGCGGCGATGGGGATCATGCCGAAGCCGAGCGAGGTGGCGACTATGATCAGGTTCATGTTGTTGCGGTAGTCGACCTTGGACAGGGTGCGGATGCCGCTCGCCGCGACCGTGCCGAACAGCACCACGCCGGCACCGCCGAGCACCGAGGTGGGCACCGCGGCAACCAGACGGCCCATCACCGGCAGCAGGCCCAGGGTCACCAGGATCAGGCCGCCGGTGGCCACCACGTAACGGCTCTTGACCCCGGTCACCGCAACCAGGCCAACGTTCTGGGCGAATGCGCTCTGGGTGAACGAGCCGAAGATCGGCGCGAACATACTGGAGATCATGTCGGCGCGCAGGCCGTTGCCCAGGCGTTTGGAGTCCACCTTGGTCTCGATGATGTCACCGACCGCGAGGATGTCCGCCGAGGTTTCCACCAGGGTGACGATGATCACGATCAGCATCGAAATGATCGCCGCGATGTGGAAGGTCGGCATGCCGAAATGGAACGGAGTCGGGAAGGCCAGCAGCGGTCCTTCGCCAACCTTGGAGAAGTCCGCCATGCCCAGCGCCACAGCCACCAGCGTGCCGATGACCATGGCCAGCAGAATCGACAGGCGCGAGATGCTGGCGCTGCCGAGTTTGCTCAGCAGCAACACGGTGACCAGGGTCAGCGCCGCCAGACCTATATTGGCCATGCTGCCGAAATCCGCTGCCTGGCTGTTGCCGCCCATCGCCCAACGCGCGGCGACCGGCATCAGGGTCAGGCCGATGGTGGTGATGACGATACCGTTCACCAGTGGCGGAAAGAACTTGGTGATCCGCGAGAACACCGGGGTGATCAGCAAGCCGATAAAGGCCGCGGCAATCACCGCGCCGAGTACCGCAGGCATGCCCCCGGCGCCGTCACTGCCGATTATCGCGATCATGGTCGCCACGCCGGCGAAGGACACGCCCTGGACCAGCGGCAACTGACAGCCGAAGAACGGCAGGCCGATGGTTTGCAGCAGGGTCGCCAGGCCACCGGCAAACAGCGAGGCGGCGATCAGCAAGCCGATGTCCGCCGGCGACAAGCCGGCGGCCTGACCGATGATCAGCGGCACGGCGACGATGCCGCCGTACATGGTCAGCACATGCTGCAAGCCATAAGCAAGGTTGGCGCCGATACCGAGGTTTTCGTCTTCCGGACGCTGCGCAGAAGGCGACGTAACAGGTGAAGTCGTCATGCTGGGGTTCTCGCTGTTATTTTTGTATGCGTTATGCAGGCAACTACATGAGCAAATATCCTATGCTTTGTATACAATTTTTGTCCAGCAGTACCTGCGCGCAATTACCACGGCAGCCCGGGCAATCGCTGCACGATGGCGCCGCGTGCAGTTCCTGGCGCACCAGGAGGTGCCCGGCGACAGGCCGCGATCGCGGGCGCTCACGGGTAATTAGCAGGCCGTCTCGGAGTTGTTGTTTCGCTGACAGCGGCTCGTACGCCGTGCGCACCGGCACCCGCTCGTCAGTGATGCGCACGGCCAGGCGGCCTCGGCCCGCCGGACAGCGGGCGACGCCGGATTGAGTCGCAGGCCTTCGCTCAAGCTAGCGGGCAGGCCCGCCCAGCACCATCAGCAGCGCTGCCGTCTCGGCATCCGGCTCGCCGTCGTAGCGCGCCTGGCGGTACTTCATCTGGAAGGCGGCCAGCACGTTGCGCGTGGCCTCATCCAGCTCACCATGCTCGGGCACCCGATAGCCCTGGCGCTGCAGCTGCTGCTGAAACCAGGCCACCGTGGGCAGGCTCTTGGCGAACAAGGCCTGCTGCTGCGCCACGGCCTGGGCATCCGGCCAGGGCAGCAGGCCGGCATCGGCCAGGCGCTTCCAGGGAAACAGCGGCCCCGGATCGACCTTGCGCTGCGGCGCCACGTCGCTGTGGCCGAGGATGCTGCCGGGGGGCAGCTGGTGGCGGCGCACGATGTCCTCGAGCAGTTCGATCAAGGCGTCGATCTGCGCCGGGGCATAGGGTTGCCAGTAGCGCCCGGCGGGACCCTCGTAGTAGCCCTGGTTGACCAGTTCGATGCCGATCGAGGTGCCATTGAGCCAGGTGCGCCCCTGCCACTGGCTGTCGCCGACATGCCAGGCACGGCGGTTTTCATCGACCAGGCGGTAGATGGTCGGCGGCGCATCGCCGATCAGGTAATGGCTGCTGACTTCCTCCCCGGTCAGCAGGCGTAAGGAGCGCGGCAGGTCGGTCGAGGTGTAGTGCAGGACGATGTACTGCACCCGGCTGTTCTGGCCGATCGCAGTGTAGCGGTCGTCGATCCGCGGACCGCTGGTACAGCCGGCGAGCAGGGTGATCGACAGGGCCAGGCAAAGGATTCTCATGGGCGGATATGCAACACGCTCTGCAGGTTATCCAGCAGCATGTCGACGCTGAGCATGATCAACAGCATGCCCATCAGTCGCTCCACTGCGGTCAGCCCGCGGGGGCCGAGGAAGCGCTGCAGGAACGAGGCCTGCAACAGGATAAAGGCGGTCGCCGCCCAGGCCAGGATGACCGCCAGGTAGAGTTCCCAGAGTGGCCCTTCATGGGTATTGCGCAGGGTCATCAACACCGCCAGGGCCGAGGGGCCGGCCACCGCCGGAGTGGCCAGCGGCACCAGCATGGGCTCGCCGTCCGGAGTATCGCCGAGCAGCCCCTGCGGGCCGGGAAAGATCATGCGCATGGCGATCACGAACAGGATGATACCGCCGGCAATCGCGATTGCCTCGCGCGACAGGCCGAGGGCGTTGAGGGCTTTGTCACCAAAGGTCAGGAACAGCAGGAGCAAGGCCAGGGCACAGAGCAACTCGCGCCCCGCCACCCACAGCCGGCGCTTGGGCGCGACATTCTTCAGCGCGGCGATATAGATGGCGATATTGCCGAACGGATCGGTCACCAGAAAGATCAACACCGCAATACCGAAAATATCCATGCAGCACTCCTCGACAGGTCGCGACAGTCTAATGTTGTAGAAGGCGACAGTCTGTCGGTAATACGCCTTCGTCAGGCACATCGACGGCAAACGCATATAACCGCCGCCCACTCCTTGGGTCAAACGCCACTCGAGCAAGTTCTCATGCGCGCACTGCTATGGTTGAAACAGGATCTGCGCCTCGACGATCACCCGGCCCTGCAGGCCGGACTCGGTGCCGAGTGCCTGCTGCCGGTGTTCGTCTTCGATCCTGAGCAGTTGCGGCTCTGCGCGTTCGGCACTCGCCGGCTCGGCGTGCACCGTGCGCGCTTTCTCCTGGAGAGCCTGACCGCGCTGGATGGCGCCCTGCGCCAGCGTGGTTCGCATTTGCTGGTTGTGCCGGGCGCGCCAGAGCGGGTGATCCCCCAACTGGTTAGCCAGTTCGCGCTGGACAGGGTGCTGACCCTGGAAGAGATCGCCCCGGACGAACGCGCGCAACTCGCCCGGGTGCAGCACAGACTCGCCAGCGTGACGCTGCAGCAAGCGCCGGGCAACAGCCTGTTGCGCGCCGAGGAGTTGCCCGACCAGATCGCCCGGATGCCGCAAGTCTTTAGCCGGTTTAAAAACCTGGTCGAGGAGCGTGTGCAGGTATTTCAACCGCGTCCGCCGCCGGATCGCCTGCCGGCCCTGCCGGATGGCGCGGCGGCGCTGCTGCAGCCCCTGCCGAGCCTGTCCCAACTGGGCCTGGGCGATCCGCTCAGCATGCCGGCCAGCGCCTTCCCCTTCTCCGGCGGCGAAACCGCGGCCCAGGCGCGCCTGCGCGACTACCTGTGGAGCAGTCAGGCTGTACGCCACTACAAGGAGACGCGCAATGGCCTGATCGGCAGCGAATATTCGTCGAAATTCTCGCCCTGGCTGGCCAACGGCAGTCTCTCGGCGCGGCGGGTGATGGCCGAGTTGCGTCGCCATGAGGGGCAGTACGGGCGCAACGACTCAACCTATGGCTTGTGGCTGGCGCTGCTCTGGCGTGATTTCTTGCGCGGGACTCTGGTTCGCCACGGCAGCGCGCTGTTCAAGGCCGGCGGCCTGAAAGCCACGGAGCACGCCCCGCAACGACTCGATCAAGGCTTCGAACGCTGGTGCCAGGGCCGCACCGGCATGCCGCTGGTGGACGCCAGTATGCGCGAACTGGCCGCCACCGGCTTCATCTCCAGCCGTGGCCGGCAAGTCGTCGCCAGTTACCTGGTCGGCGATCTGCTGCAGGATTGGCGCTACGGCGCCGCCTGGTTCGAGGAACACCTGATCGACTACGACCCGGCGAGTAACTGGGGCAATTGGGCCTACCTGGTCGGGGTCGCTTGCGACCCACAACGCCAGCGCACGTTCAACGCCCTGCGCCAGGCCCGCCAATACGATCCGGATGCCAGTTACGTCAGCCTCTGGCTGCCGGAGCTGCGTCATCTGCCGCAGCATTTGCGCCACACGCCGTTCCTTCTCTCGCAACGGCAACTGGACGTGCTCGACTACCCGCGCCTGGAACAGATTCCCGAGGCCTGGCGGCCCTACCTGCCCAGGGCGGCCTGAGGCCCGAATTCTGGGGCGCGGGGAATGGGGAATGAGGGGAACGCCCTCCTGGGAGCGGCCAGGCACTCTTGTCAGCCCGTATGTCATTGATTTTATGGATTGAACGTTTTCTGCAGAAGCGGGGCGGCGCCTAGCCTGATGGCTCAGTCCGCCTCGACGCGGTTGCGGCCGTCGCGCTTGGCCCGGTACAGCGCCTGGTCGGCGCGCTCGAAGACCTGTTCGCCGCGCTCGGCGCTGGCGAAGGCACTGATCCCGGCCGACAGGGTAATGGTCACCCGCTCGCCCCTGAAGTGGAACGGGCAGGCTGCGATGCCGGCGCGCAGGGTTTCCAGCAGCTGCAAGCCACCGGCCAGGGGGGTTGCGGGAATCAGCAGGGCGAACTCCTCGCCGCCGAAGCGGGCGATGAAGTCGGTCTTGCGCAGGCGCTTGTGCAGTTCGCCGGCGATGATCTTCAGCACCTTGTCGCCGGCCAGGTGGCCGTACTCGTCGTTGACCCGCTTGAAGTGGTCGATGTCGACCACCGCCAGCAGCAGTTCGCCGCCGTAGCGCTGCCAGCGCGCCACTTCCAGATCCAGGCGTTCGTTCCAGGCCGCGCGATTGGGCAGAGCGGTGAGTGGGTCGAGCAAGGCTTTCTGCCGTTGTTCTTCCAGGTGCTGGCGAAAGCCCTTGGCTTCCCGCTCCATGTTCGCCACGCGCTCGACCAGGGTTTGCAGGCGCCCGGCCACCAGCTGCTCGCGCTCGTCACGCTGGCGCTGGTATTGCTCCATGGTGCCGAGCAGACCATTCAGGCGGGTTTCCACCAGTTCCTTGAGGCTTGGCAGATCGGTTGCCTGCTGCACGCTGTTGTGCAGACCGTCGACCTGCTGGCGCAGTTCGCTATCCAGTTCGCGCGCGGCGCTGACCGAGTCGGTGTAGCCATCGTGGGCGTCCTGCAAACCGCCCTGGAAAGTCGCCAGGCGTTCGTTGAGCTGCTTGAGATAGCCCTCGAATTCGTGCTGGCCGGCATCGGCGAGGGCCAGCATCAGCACGGCCAGATCGTCCAGCACCGGCACCAGTTCGTACATGTTCAGCCCGGCCAGAATCCGCTCGCGCAGCAGATCGGCTTGATCCTGGTGGTGCTGCGGCAACGCCAGCTCATCCAACAGGCCAAGCAGGGTTGTCTCGACATGCGTGGCGATGGCGCTGTAACCCGGCTCAGGCGGCGATGGCAGGGCGTACTCGTCGACCGCCGCTTCAGGGCAGTCAGGCGCCGTCGGCGTTAACAGACCGGCAGGCAGCGGCAGGCTGTCGAGCAGGTTCGCCGTCGGTACCGGGGCTGCTGCGCGAACAGCGTTCGGCGTGATCGGACGGGCGGCAAGCGCCGTCGCTTCGGCCATGGGGCGGTCGACCGCCAATGGCACCATCGCCGGCTGCAGCGGCTGTGGTACAGGTTGCGGCGCAGGGATGGCCGGGGTGCTGCTGGCGAACAGGCGCTGGAACAGGCCCGGACGCTCAACCTGTTCGTGCCCCAGCACGGCCAGGGCCTGTTGCTGCAGGGTACTCAATTCGGCCAGCAGCAGCGGCAACTCACGCACCTGCTCGGCACGCCTATCGAGCTGCTTGGCGTAGCTTTTCAGCGGCTTGCGCACTTCCCGCGGCAGGTTCAGGTCGAGCAGCTGGTCAACCAGCGCCAGCAACGCAGTGGATACCTGGCCGACCCGCTGCTGGCGCCGCTGCTCGGAGTCCAGCACGGCCTTTTCCAGGCGCGGAATCAGCGCCGCGAGTCCGCCATCCATGTCGTCGCGGCGCAGGATCTCGCGCAGCTCCTGCATGCACTGATCGACCGCCTTATCGGCACCCTCGGCCGCCAGGCTGCTGCGCACCAGACCCCGGCGCAGCAGGTCGACCCGGGCGCCCCAACGCCGTTCGAGGACTTCCTGCTGTTCGAGGCCGGCCAGGTACTTGTCTTTCCAGCGCTGGGCGTCGTTGTTCATTGCGGTTTTTCGCGGGCTGGCAGGTTCGGTTCGGGCGTCTGCGGGCCGCGCAGCGTCTGGGGCAGGCGAATTTCCACGGCCACCGGCAGGTGATCGGAGATCGGCAGGGCCAGCACCTCGAACCGTTCCAGCAGCAGGCCGGGGCTGAGCAGGATGTGGTCGAGGCAGCGCTGCGGCCGCCAGCTGGGAAAGGTCGCCTCGAGCTGCGGCGCCACCAGGCCGAGGTCGCGCAGTGGCGAGCCCAGCAGCAGGTCGCTGGCATGGGTGTTCATGTCGCCCATCAGGATCTGATGCCGGTAGCCGCCGATCAATTCGCGGATATAGGCCAACTGGCGGGTGCGGGTACGGGTTCCGAGCGCCAGGTGCATCATCACCACCACTATGGCGTCCTCGCCTTCGCCGATGCGCAGCAGCATCGCGCCGCGGCCGCGGGGGCCCGGTAGCGGGTGATCCTCCAGCAGGCTGGGACGCAGCCGGCTGAGCACGCCATTGCTGTGCTGGGCCAGATGGCCAAGATTGCGATTGAGCTGTTGGTACCAGTAAGGGAAGGCGCCGAGGTGGGCCAGGTGTTCGACCTGGTTGACATAGCCGGAACGCAGGCTGCCGCCATCGGCTTCCTGCAGGGCGACCAGGTCGTAGTCGGCGAGCAGATTGCCGATGCGCTGCAAGTTGCCGGCGCGCCCGTAGTGGGGCAACAGGTGCTGCCAGCTACGCGTCAGGTAATGATGGTAACGCTGGGTATTGATGCCGACCTGGATATTGAAGCTGAGCAGACGCAGGCGTCCGCCGCAGGGCCAGTCGTCGGCCGCAGTGCACTGCGGGTTGACCTGCGGATCACACAGGCCAGCCTGGCGAGCGCTCGACCAGCGACGCAGCATGCCCGGCACTCCTGGCGGCCGCCTACTGCGCGGCGCGCTCTTTTTCGATCAGGTAGTCGGCCACCTGCAGGGCTTGCTCCGGGCCACCCGAACTGCCGATGTCGAAGCGGTACTTGCCGTTGACGATCATCACCGGCACCCCGTTGATCTGGTAGGCCATGGCCAGTTTCTTGGCCTTTTCCATCTGGCTCTTCACGCCGAAGGAGTTGTAGGTCTTGAGAAAGGCATCCTTGTCGACGCCCAGGGTGGCGAGAAATTCGGCCATCTCTTCTGCTGTCGCCAGCTTCTTGCCTTGCTTGTGAATGGCGTCGAATACCGCGGCATGCACCGCAGGCTCCACCTTCAGCGCTTCCAGGGTAATGAAGCCCTGGCCCTGCACATTCCACAGGCCGCCGAACAAGGCCGGGATGCGCACGAAGTTGACGTCTTCCGGCAACTGCTCGATCCACGGATTGATGGTCGACTCGAACTGATAGCAATGCCCGCAGCCGTACCAGAACAACTCGACCACCTCGATCTGCCCAGGCTTGGATACCGGCACGGGACTGGCGAGTTCGACGTAGTTCTTGCCGGCTATGGGTTCCGCCTGAACAGCCAGGGCGAACAGGCTGCTGATGGCCAGGGCGGCGCCGAGGATCAGTTTACGCATGGGGTACTCCTTGCTTGGATGTTAAGGGCCTGTCAATAAATAACTACGACGTCTTGCTGGTCTTTTCGTCCGCCTTCGGCGTTACGGCAAAGCTTGCATAGAACGACTATGCGCGCCTCGCCGTGCCTTGAAGGCAAACGAAAAACCGGCGCAATACGTAGCAGTTATTTCTTTCCATGACCTAAGCGTCGCCCAGCGACGAGTCGGAAATCAGACTCGTCGCTGCGGGCCAGGTTCCGGCCATTGTAGCGGGCTGACAAACGAAAAAGGGTGGCCGCAGCCACCCTTTTCTTTGCAGGTTCTTACATCACCCGCAGTAGGCGAGCCTTTGTTCGCAAGCTATCAATGCAGGCCCTGAATGAAGCTGGATACCGCTTCGATATCCTTGTTGCTCAGCTTGGCGGCGATACCGCGCATGATCATGCTGTCGCCGTCGTTGGTCCGATTACCTTCGCGGAAATCGGTCAGCTGCTTGGCCACATAGCCGGCATGCTGGCCGCCGAGTCGTGGGTAGCTCGCTGCCGCGAGCCCTGCGCCATCGGGCGAATGGCAACCGGTACAGGCCGGCATGCCTTCGTTCAGTTTGCCGCCACGGAACAGCGCTTCACCACGTTCGACCAGTTTCGGGTCGGCGGCGCCCACGCTCATGCTCTGGCTGGCGTAATAGGCGGAAATATCGGCCAGATCCTGATCGCTGAGGTGATTCAGCAGGCCGGTCATTTCCACGACCTGACGAGCGCCCGACTTGATGTCGTTCAGTTGCTTGAGCAGGTAACGCTCGCCCTGACCGGCCAGTTTCGGAAAATTCGGTGCAGCACTGTTGCCATCGGCACCGTGGCAAGCGCCACACATAACGACCTTGCCCTGACCAGCGACAGAATCACCAGCGGCCTGGGCCAAACCGGTGATGCCCAGGGTCAACAGCAGACTCACGAGTATTTTGTTCATCAACTAATCCAACTACGGCTAAGAGAGAAAGAGTTATGGGCCGGATTTACTCGGTCATCCACTGTATGACGGCTTGGTAATCCTCGGCGGTGCAGTCCATGCATAAACCACGTGGTGGCATGGCATTCAAACCATTGGTGACGCTCTGCACCAGCACGTCCATGCCTTTGGCCAAACGGGGTTCCCAAGCCGCCTTGTCGCCTTTTTGCGGCGCTATCGGCAACTGCCCGTTATGGCACGCGGCACAGGCACGAGCATAGACAGCCTCGGGATCCTGGGCAGCATGGCTGTTGATTGACAGCATCAACATGCCAGCGCCAAGCAGCATTTTTTTCATCAGATCTGCCTCATCAGGGAGGGGAACGTCCTGCTTCTAAGGGCAGCGGTACTCCATCGTTCCCATGAACACTTATCCTGCGAGTGGGACAAAGCGCACACAAAATCTGCGGCATTATATACTGGCGTCACCGAAACGGAAACGACGCCGCTTGCCGCGCTGCGTAGCGCCCGGCAGGATGTGCGCAAATGTCGCAAGGGCTGCGCACCTGCACTTTCCCTTATGCCCGCCCTCACCGGATACCCCGATGCAAGCCAAGAACCCCATTATCGGCCTGTGCCAACAAGCCACCTTCCAGATCAGCGCCGCCAAGGTCGACCAATGTCCGGACGACCTGGGTCACGAAGTCGCCTTCGCCGGCCGCTCCAACGCCGGCAAGTCCAGCGCGCTGAATACCCTGACCCACGCCAGCCTGGCGCGCACCTCGAAAACCCCGGGACGCACCCAGTTGCTCAACTTCTTCCGCCTGGACGATGAGCGGCGCCTGGTCGACCTGCCCGGTTACGGCTATGCCAAAGTGCCGATCCCGCTGAAGCTGCACTGGCAAAAACACCTGGAAGCCTATCTGGGCAGCCGCGAGAGCCTGCGCGGGCTGATGCTGATGATGGACATCCGTCACCCGCTGACCGAATTCGACATCTTGATGCTGGATTGGTCGACGGCCAGCGAGATGCCCATGCACATCCTCCTGACCAAGGCCGACAAGCTGGCCTTTGGCGCCGCCAAGACCGCGCTGCTCAAGGTGCAGCAGGACATTCGCAAGCGCTGGGGCGACCGGGTCAGCATCCAGCTATTTTCCGCGCCCAAGCGCCAGGGCATCGAAGAAGCCCAGGCGGTGCTGGCCGAGTGGCTGCAATTGGGTGAGTTCGCGCTGCCGGACGATGAGGCGGCCGAGGCCTGATTCGGGGGGGTGGACTACAAATTCCCAGGCGGAGTCTTTACCGCCGCGCCGCCAGGGATGGCAGGCCATAAAAAAAACCCCGAGACTCATATGGGGAGAGAGAGGCTCGGGGTCTAAGGGTCTGAACCGCTAGGGCGGGGTTCAGATATCTGCCAACACTTAACACAACAAGGAGCATCGAAAGGCTTTCTGGGCCATTCGTAGGTTCTGACTATTGGCACAAACGCAAAGTTCAGCCACTTCTTAGATTCAATTGGTCATAAAACACTTTTGCTTGATGTCTTACGGTTTTAAAACCAGCGGGAAAGCCTGCTGCCAAGCTTTCCCGCTACCGGCTGCACGCCGCCGTCTCAGTGCGCCTCGTCCCAGTTATCGCCCACGCCCACTTCCACCAGCAGCGGCACAGCCAGTTCGGCCGCACCGCTCATCAGCTGCTTGATCCGCTCGCGTACCTGCTCGACCAGGTCTTCGCGCACCTCCAATACCAGTTCATCGTGCACCTGCAGGATCACCTTGGCATCCAGCCCGGACTCGCTCAGCCAGTTGTCCACCGCGATCATCGCACGCTTGATGATGTCCGCGGCGGTGCCCTGCATGGGCGCGTTGATCGCGGTGCGTTCGGCGCCTTTGCGCAGGCCCTGGTTGCTCGAACGGATCTCCGGCAGGTACAGCCGGCGACCGAACAGGGTCTCGACATAGCCCTGCTCGGCGGCCTGCTCGCGGGTGCGCTCCATATAGGCGAGCACCCCCGGATAGCGGGCGAAATAAACGTCGATATAGGCCTGCGCCTGCTTGCGCTCGCAGCCGATCTGCTTGGCCAGGCCGAAGGCGCTCATGCCGTAGATCAGGCCGAAGTTGATCGCCTTGGCGCTGCGCCGCTGATCGCTGCTGACTTCGTCCAGAGGCACGCCGAACACTTCGGCAGCGGTGGCCTTGTGCACATCGCGGCCATGGCGGAAGGCATCCAGCAGGCCTTCGTCATGGGCCAGGTGGGCCATGATGCGCAGCTCGATCTGCGAATAGTCCGCGGCCAGCAATTTGTAGCCGGCGGGGGCGACGAAGGCCTGGCGAATGCGCCGGCCCTCGGCAGTACGGATTGGGATGTTCTGCAGGTTCGGGTCCGAGGACGACAAGCGCCCGGTGGCCGCCACCGCCTGGTGATAAGAAGTGTGGATACGCCCAGTGCGCGGGTTGATCTGCTCCGGCAGGCGGTCGGTGTAGGTGCTCTTGAGCTTGCTCAGGGTGCGGTACTGCATCAGCACCTTGGGCAGCTCGAAGTCCTGCTCGGCCAGTTCGGCGAGCACCGCTTCGGCGGTGGAGGCCTGGCCCTTGGCGGTCTTGCTGATGATCGGCAGACCGAGTTTGTCGTAGAGGATCACCCCGAGCTGCTTGGGTGACGACAGGTTGAACTCCTCGCCGGCGATGTCGAAGGCTTGGCGCTCCAGGGCCACCAGCTTGTCGCCCAGCTCGACGCTGTGCTGGCCGAGCAACTTGGCATCGACCAGCGCGCCCTGGCGCTCGATGCGCGCCAGCACCGGCACCAGCGGCATCTCGATCTCGCGCAGGACCTTGGCCAGGCTCGGTTCGGCTTCGAGCTTGGCCCACAGGCACTGGTGCAGACGCAGAGTCACATCGGCGTCTTCCGCCGCGTAAGGCCCGGCCAGTTCCAGGGCGATCTGGTCGAAGGTCAGCTGCTTGGCTCCCTTGCCGGCGATGTCCTCGAAGCGGATGGTGCTGTGGTCGAGGTATTTCAGCGCCAGGCTGTCCATGTCGTGGCGGGTCGCCGTGGAGTCGAGCACGTAGGACTCGAGCATGGTGTCGAAGGCCACGCCCTGCACCTGGATCGGCGTCGAGGCATTGGCTAGGATATTGATGTCGTACTTGGCGTGCTGGCCGACCTTGGCCTTGCGCGGGTCTTCGAGAATCGGCTTGAGCGCCGCCAGCACCTGGTCGCGATCGAGCTGCGCCGGCACGCCCATGTAGGAGTGGGCCAGCGGAATATAGGCGGCTTCGCCAGCCGTGACCGCAAAGGACAGGCCCACCAGCTGCGCCTGCTGCGCGTCTAGGCCGGTGGTTTCGCTGTCGAAGGCGATCAGCTCGGCGCCTTCGAGCTTCGCCAGCCAGCTGTCGAACTGGGCCTGCTCGAGAATCGTCAGATAGCCAGACGGGGCCGCGGCCGGGGCGACGCTGGCCGGCTGCGCTGGCGGCGCAGCGCTGGCGGTCAGGCTGAACAGGTCGGCGGCAGGCGGCTCGGCGCTGGCGACTTTGCCGGCCTTGGCAGCCTGGCCCTGGTTCTGGCGCAACAGTTCATCGCGCCAGCTCTTGAACTCCAGCTCGCCGTACAGCTCGATCAGGGTCGGCACATCGGCGGCGCCGGGATGCAACGCGTCGATTTCCAGGTTCAAGGGCACGTCCAGCTTGATGGTCGCCAGCTCATGGGACAGGTAGGCCATGTCGCGGTGCTCGCTGAGCTTGGCCGCCAGGGTCTTGGCCCCGCGGATCGGCAGCCCGGCCACCTGGTCGAGGTTGGCGTAGATCACGTCGAGGCCGCCACCGAGGCCGACCAGCAGGCCCAGCGCAGTTTTCTCGCCGACCCCCGGCACCCCCGGAATGTTGTCGACCTTGTCGCCCATCAGCGCCAGGTAGTCGATGATCAGCTCAGGACCGACACCGAATTTCTCTTTCACGCCATCGATGTCATAGACGCTACCGGTCATGGTGTTGACCAGGGTAACGTGCGGGCAGACCAGCTGGGCCATGTCCTTGTCGCCGGTGGAAATCACCACGTCGCGGCCCTCGCCGGCGCATTGGCGGGCCAGGGTGCCGATCACGTCATCGGCTTCGACGTTGTCGACGCACAGCAGCGGAAAGCCCAGCGCCCTGACGCTGGCGTGCAGCGGTTCGACCTGCACGCGCAGATCGTCGGGCATCGACGGCCGGTTGGCCTTGTACTCGGCGAACAGCGCATCGCGGAAGGTGCCGCCCTTGGCGTCGAAGACCACCGCGAAGGGGCTGTCGGGATACTGCTTGCGCAGGCTCTTGAGCATGTTCAGCACGCCCTTCACCGCACCGGTGGGCAAGCCCTTGGAGGTGGTCAGCGGCGGCAGGGCATGGAAGGCGCGGTAGAGGTAAGACGAGCCGTCGACCAGCACGAGAGGAGCGTTTGACATGCGCAGGATCAACCTTTTCCTGAGGGCCGGGGTTAAACTGAGCCGACCATTGACGATAAAGGGACAAGGTTACCATGCGCACACTCAATCGCCTGTTGCTGGTCAGCCTGCTGGCTGTCGTTCCGTTCGCGGCCTATGCCGATGATGCGCCGTCCGCCGAGCCGGATGTGACCATCCGCCAGGAAGGCGACAAGACCATCGAGGAATTCCGGGTCAATGGCTTCCTCTATGCAATCAAAGTCACCCCCAAGACCGGCAAGCCCTACTTCCTGGTGCGCGCCGACGGCAGTGACGGCAACTTCGTTCGCTCGGACTATCCGGACATGCTGATTCCGGCCTGGGAGATTTTTAAATGGTAAGACAGCACATGTTAAGTCGGCGGTTCTGATATGTCGGTATTCACCCCCCTGGAGCGTCACGAGCTGGAAGCCTTTCTCGCGCCTTATGGCCTGGGTCGCTTGCGCGACTTCCAGGGCATAGCCGCGGGCAGCGAGAACAGCAACTTCTTCGTCAGCCTGGAGCAGGGCGAGTTCGTCCTGACCCTGATCGAGCGCGGCCCCAGCGCCGACCTGTCGTTCTTCATCGAACTGCTCGATGTCCTGCATGAGGCCGGCCTGCCGGTGCCCTATGCCCTGCGCACCGAGAGCGGCGAAGCGCTGCGCAGCCTGGCGGAGAAGCCGGCGCTGTTGCAGCCGCGCCTGCCGGGCAAGCACGTCAGCCTGGCCAACCCGCACCATTGCCAGGAAGTCGGCAACCTGCTGGCGCGCATTCACCTGGCCACCCGCGGGCAAATGCTGGAACGCCAGAGCGATCGCGGCCTGGACTGGATGCTCGAAGAGGGGCCGAGCCTGGCGCTGAAACTGCCGGGCTCGCAACTGCCGCTGCTGCGCGATGCCCTGGCGGAAATCCACACAGTCAAGCCGCGCATCCTCGCCTTGCCGCGGGCCAACCTGCATGCCGACCTGTTCCGCGACAATGTGCTGTTCGACGGCAATCACCTGGCCGGCGTGATCGACTTCTACAACGCCTGTGCCGGCCCGATGCTCTACGACCTGGCGATCGCCCTGAATGACTGGTGCTCGGAAGCCGATGGCAGTCTCGATCCGCACCGCGCCCAGGCCTTGCTCGGCGCCTACGCCGCACTGCGTCCCTTTACCCCGGCCGAGGCCGAACTGTGGCCGGCCATGCTGCGCATCGCCTGCGTGCGCTTCTGGCTGTCGCGGTTGATCGCCGCCGACACCTTTGCCGGTCAGCACGTACTGATCCACGATCCGGGCGAATTCCAGCATCGCCTGCTGCATCGCCAGCGGGTCGAGGTGGCGCTGCCCTTTGCCCTGTAACGGCGGCGCCCGGGTGCGGGCGCTGCCGTTAGCTGGCGACTACCCGCATTTGGAGTAGCCGCAGTTGAGGCAGGTGGCGCAGCCGTCCATCTGCACTACCGCCTGGGTGTTGCACTTGCCACACAGCTGCGCGCCGGCCGGGAAGCCGTCGCCCGGCTCCAGCGTCACGGCACCCTGGCTGGCCTCGTAGGCGGCGCGCTTCTCGGCCAGGTACTGGCGCTGGGTTTCATCCAGCGCCTGGCCTTCGAGCATGCCGATGGCGATCAGGTGGCGTTCCAGCACCACGCCGATCTCGGCGACGATGGAAGGCATGTACACCCCGCCCTTCTTCAGGTAACCGCCGCGCGGGTCGAATACCGCCTTCAGCTCCTCGACCAGGAAGGTGCAGTCCCCGCCCTTGCGGAACACCGCGGACATGATCCGGGTGAGCGCGACTATCCATTGGAAATGGTCCATGTTCTTCGAGTTGATGAAGATCTCGAACGGGCGGCGCTGCTCGTGGGGCGTGCCGGCATTGAGCACTATGTCGTTGACGGTGACGTAGAGCGCGTGTTCGAACAGCGGCGATTTGATCTTGTAGGTCATGCCGATCAGGGTTTCCGGGCGTTGCAGGCTTTCGTCCATCTCCACCACGTTGACCTTGCTGGCCTTGTCGGAGGCGGTGGTGGCGGCAGAGCGCTCAAGGGTCTCGTCGACCACTTTGAAACCCTTGATGCGCTGGTTGATCTTGACGGTCATGGTGCAGTCTCTCCTGTCGGGCGGCGACGGCGGCGGCCCGAGGCTTGAACGGTGGCGGCGGCCGGCTCAGTACTTGCCGTAGTAGCCTTCTTTGAGTGCGTCGAACAGGTTGGCGGCGGAGTTCACCTCGCCATCGTATTCGACCTCCTCGTTACCCTTGAGCTCTACCGCGCTGCCGTCTTCGAGGATGAAGCGGTAGAGGGTCTTCTCCAGATCGGCTTCCTTGACCAGCACACCCTGGAAGGCCGCCGGATTGAAGCGGAAGGTGGTGCAGCCCTTGAGGCCCTGGCGCCAGGCGTAGCGGTAAATGTCCTTGAACGCCTCGAACGGGTAGTCGGTCGGTACGTTGGCGGTTTTGGAGATCGACGAGTCGATCCATTTCTGCGCGGCCGCCTGGATATCCACGTGCTGGGTCGGGCTGACGTCATCGGCGGTGATGAAGTAATCCGGCAGCTTCTCGCCCGGCTCGTCGGAGCCCGGCTTGGCCCGGGTGTTGACCAGCGTGCGATAGGCCAGCAGCTCGTAGCTGAAGACCTCGATCTTCTCCTTGGCCTTGCGCCCGGGGCGGATCAGGTTGCGCGAGTAATGATGGGCGAAGCTCGGCTCGATGCCATTGGAGGCGTTGTTGGCCAGGCTCAGGCTGATGGTGCCGGTGGGCGCGATCGAGCTGTGGTGGGTGAAGCGCGCACCCTGCTCGGCCAGCGCCTCGATCAGCTCGGGCGCGTATTCGGCGATCTTCTGCATGTAGCGCGAATACTTGGCGTGCAGCACCCGGCCGGGAATCTGCTCGCCAACCTGGTAGCCATCCTTCTTCATCTCCGGGCGCTTGCGCAGCATCTCGGCGGTGACCTCGACGCTCTCCATCAGCAACGGTGCCGGGCCTTTTTCCCTGGACAGGGTGAGCGCCTCTTCCCAGCCCACCAGCGCCATTTCGCGGGCGACTTCCTCGGTGAAAACACAGGATTCCGGGCTGCCGTAGCGCAGCTTGAGCAGGGTCAGGGTCGAGCCGAGGCCGAGGAAACCCATGCCATGCCGCCGCTTGTGTTCGATCTCGTGACGCTGCTGCTCCAGCGGCAGGCCATTGATCTCCACCACGTTGTCCAGCATGCGGGTGAAAATACGCACCACTTCGCGGTACTTGTCCCAGTCGAAACGCGCGTCGGCGCCGAAGGGGTCGAGCACGAAGCAGGTCAGGTTGATCGAACCCAGCAGGCACGAGCCATAAGGCGGCAGCGGCTGCTCGCCGCAGGGGTTGGTGGCGCGGATCGCTTCGCACCACCAGTTGTTGTTCAACTGATTGACCCGGTCGATGAGGATGAAACCCGGCTCGGCGTAATCGTAGGTGGAGACCATGATCATGTCCCACAGATGCCGCGCCTTGATCCGGCCATAGATACGGCAGGCCACCAGGCCGTCCTCGCGGACGATATAGCCCTCGTGCACCGGCCATTCGCGCCAGAGCACCTGCTCCGGGTCGTCCAGATCCAGATCGGCTTTTTCCTTGTGGTGCAGCGGGAAAATCAGCGGCCACTCGCCGTCGTTCTCCACCGCCTGCATGAACTCGTCGGTGATCAGCAGGCTGAGGTTGAACTGACGCAGCCGGCCGTCCTCGCGCTTGGCGCGGATGAATTCGCGCACATCCGGATGGCCGACGTCGAAGGTGCCCATCTGTGCGCCGCGGCGACCGCCGGCGGAGCTGACGGTGAAGCACATCTTGTCGAAGATATCCATGAACGACAGCGGGCCGCTGGTGTGCGCGCCGGCGCCGGAAACGAAGGAGCCACGCGGACGCAGGGTGCTGAACTCGTAACCGATGCCGCAGCCGGCCTTGAGCGTCAGCCCGGCCTCGTGGACCTTGCCGAGAATGTCGTCCATCGAGTCGGTGATGGTGCCGGAAACGGTGCAGTTGATGGTCGAGGTGGCCGGTTTGTAATCCTGCGCGCCGGCGTTGGAGATGATCCGCCCGGCAGGGATGGCACCGTTGCGCAGCGCCCAGAGGAAGTTCTGATACCAGAGCTCGCGCTTGTCCTCCGTCTCGACGTCGGCGAGCGCCCGGGCGACACGCTGCCAGGTGGCGTCGACGCTGTCATCGACCGGCGTGCCGTCCTTGCGGCTGAGGCGATATTTCTGTGCCCAGATATCCTCGGAGGCCGCCTGCAAAGCAATGCCGGAAGCGTTGTCTATACCTGCCGCGATGGTTCCGCCCGTCTTCGCCATGCCCTGCGCACCCTCGTGTCGATGGTAAGAAATAAAAGCAGTAAAGCTTAAACCAACGGACTCACAATGCCATGACCTCCATCAATTCCCCTGCTCGAGTTACCGCGATTGGGGGGTAGCCGGTTGCCCGTTCGGCCTGTGCCGGCTGCCGGGGGCCGGTTTGCCGCCCGTTGCGCCGGCGATTCGCCGTTCAGCGTCCGACCGCCTTGCCGAGCATGCGGCTCATGCCGGCCATCACCGTCAGGTTGGCGTTCTCCATCGCTTGCAGCTCGGCCAGCGCAGGCTCCAGCCGGCCTTCGTAGTAGAGCGTGACGGCCTGCCGGGCGTGCACGTGCACGGCGCGGTGCGGCGTCTCCAGTTCCGCGTAGCCGGGCAGGCCGGCGAAGCGCTCGCGCCCCTCGCCGTCGTAGTACCACTGGCCGAGGCGGCAGTGCTTCTCGTCCGGCAGGTCGTCCGGGTGGGGCCGCGAGATGCCGAGGAAGACCTTGTACACCTCCAGTTTGAGCGTCAGCTCCTCGATGTTGGCCAGCTCGACGTTGGCCAGCAGCGCCGACGAGGCGACGGCATTTTCCATACGCCGCGCCAGTTCGAGCAGGCGTTGCATGCTGTGCATGGCGACCTCGCTCTCGGCCGAGTAGCGGCTGGCGTCCTCGGCACCGACCTCCATCACCGCCTTGGCGGTGCGGGTCTCCTCCTGGATGTTGCCAACCAGGCCGGAAATCTCGGTCGTGGCCTTGGCCGTGCGCTCGGCCAGCTTGCGTACCTCGTCGGCCACCACGGCGAAGCCGCGCCCGGCCTCGCCGGCACGCGCCGCCTCGATCGCCGCATTGAGCGCGAGCAGATTGGTCTGGTCGGCGATCTCCTTGATCAGGCGCACGATGCCGCCGATTTCGCCGGCGCGCTGGTTGAGTCCGTCGACGTTGCGCGAAGCCTCGCTCATGCGCGCGAACATGGCGCGCAGGTTGCTGGCGATCTGCTCGAAAGCGATGCGGTTGCTGTCGGACTGCGCCGCCGCCTCGAGCGCCGAAGCCTTCTCCTGGTTGAGCGTGGTGGCGAGGCCGAAGAAGGACTGGCGCACGCCGCTCAGCGAATCGCCGAAGCTGCCGAGGCTGGTGAAGACGCCGTTCAGGTTGGACCGTTCGCGGCGCAGCAGGGCGGCCTCCTCATGCAGGCTGGCGCGCTCGGCTTCGAGCAGGGCGACGCGCGCCTGGAGGTCGGCGTTCTCGCGCTGCAGGCGCGAATTTTCGCTGTCGGCGCGGATCAGCGACTGTTTCAGCTTGGGGAAGAACATGGCGGCTCCCTGGCGAGTAGTTGAGTGATTCGCTCAACAATATAGTTGAGCATTTTAATCAACTATTGCGCCAAGGATTTGATGCCGATCAAAAAACGCCGTCGACGATTGATCGATAAGCCGAGGCCTTACAGGGCGCCCAGGCACTCGACCAGGCCATTGGCCAGGTTATCCAGCAGGGCCTCGTAGCCGTTGCCATCCACCGACAGCGCGCCGCCCATGGTGTCCAGTTCGGCCAGGGTCACCGGCAGGCCGGCGGTCAGGGTCTCGGCCAGGCGTGGGCGCAGCGGCGGCTCGCTGAACACGCAGGCCGGGCCGGCCTGCTGCAGGCGGGTGCGCATGGCGGCGACATGCCGCGCACCGGGCTGCACTTCGCTGGCCACGCTGAATACTCCGGCATGCTTGAGGCCGTAGGCGGCCTCGAAGTAGTCGTAGGCCTCGTGAAAGACGAAGTAGGGCTTGCCGGCCAGACCGCTCAGGCGGCTTTGCAGGCGCTGGTCGAGGGCCTCCAGGCGGGCGCCGAAGGCTTTGGCATTGGCCTGGTAGCGCGCAGCGTTGGCCGGGTCGGCGGCACTCAGGTCGGCGGCCATCTTCGCGGCTATGACCCGGGCGTTGGCCGGCAGCAACCACAGGTGCGCATCCAGGCTGCCGGGGCGGTGGGCGTGATCGTGCTGCTCGGCGGGCTCTTGCTCGTGTTCGTCGTGCTCATCGTGGGCCTGGCCGTGGTCATCGTGACCGGCATGGCTGTCGCCGAAGTGGCGCAGGTGCATGCCGGGCAGGTCCTGCACGGCGACGCTCGGCTGGCTGCGCGCGGCCAGCACCCGCGGCAGGAAGCTTTCCAGGTCCGGGCCGACCCAGTACAGCAGCGCCACCTCGCTCACCCGCCGCACATCGGAGGGACGCAGCGCGTAGTGGTGCGGCGAGGCACCGGGCGGCAGCAGCACTTCGGGGCTGCCAACACCGTCCTGCACGGCCGCGGCGATCAGCTGCAAGGGCTTGATGCTGGTCAGCACGCGCACCTCGGCGAGGGCGGTGGGGCTGGTGAGGAAAACGGCGCAGAGCAGGCTGACAGCAGAAAAAAGACGCAACACGGAGGACACTCGGGCTGGAAGGAACGGGTAATATAATAACGTCTCTCGCCTCTGCCGTCCCCGCCCATGACTCAGCCACCGCTCGCCTCACGTCCCCACGACCATTCCCGCTGCGTCAGCCATGCCCTGGCCGAGGCGGAAAGCATTTGCACGCGCCAGGGCCTGCGCCTGACCGCCCTGCGCAAGCGTGTGCTGGAGCTGGTCTGGCAGAGCCACAAGCCGCTCGGCGCCTACGACATCCTCGCCGTGTTGAGCGAGCAGGATGGCCGCCGCGCCGCGCCGCCGACCGTGTACCGGGCGCTGGATTTTCTCCTGGACAACGGCCTGGTGCACCGCATCGCCTCGCTCAACGCCTTCGTCGGCTGCAGTCACCCGGCGCATGCCCACCAGGGCCAGTTCCTCATCTGCCGCAGTTGTCATGCGGCCATCGAACTGGAGCACGCGGCGATCAGCGCAGCGATCGTCAGTGGCGCGCAGAGCGTCGGTTTCGTGGTCGAAGGGCAGACCGTGGAAGTGCTCGGCCTCTGTGCGGGCTGTCAGGAGGCCGCATGAGCGATGCGCTGATTCGCCTCGCCGGGATTGGCGTCAGCTTCCGCGGCCAGAGCGTGCTGCAGGACGTGCAACTGAGCGTCAAACCCGGCGAAATCGTCACCCTGATCGGCCCCAACGGGGCCGGCAAGACCACCCTGGTGCGTGCCGTGCTCGGCCTGCTCAAGCCCGACAGCGGCAGCGTCTGGCGCAAGCCGAAGCTGCGCATCGGCTATATGCCGCAGAAACTGCATGTCGATGCCACCCTGCCGCTCAGCGTGCTGCGCTTCCTGCGCCTGGTGCCCGGCGTCGATCGCGCCCGCGCCCAGGCGGCGCTGGCCGAAGTCGGCGCCGGCCAGGTGCTCGACAGCCCCTTGCAGAGCATTTCCGGCGGCGAACTGCAGCGCGTGCTGCTGGCCCGCGCCCTGCTGCGCGAGCCGCAGTTGCTGGTGCTCGACGAGCCGGTGCAGGGCGTCGACGTCAGCGGCCAGGCCGAGCTGTACCGCCTGATCACCCAGTTGCGCGACCGCCATGGTTGCGGCGTGCTGATGGTCTCCCACGACCTGCACCTGGTGATGAGCACCACCGACCAGGTGGTCTGCCTCAACCGGCATGTCTGCTGTTCCGGCCATCCCGAGCAGGTCAGCGGCGATCCGGCGTTCGTCGAGCTGTTCGGCCAGGACGCCAAGAGCCTGGCGATCTATCACCACCGCCACGACCATGAGCACGACCTGCATGGCGCGGTGGTCAACGAAGCGAGCGCCGGCCTGAGCATCCAGGGTCCGGTCCAACCACACGTTCACGGAGATGGCTGCAAGCATGGCTGATTTTCTGCTTAACGCCCTGCTCGCCGGCCTGGCCCTGGCCCTGGTCGCCGGCCCGCTCGGCTCCTTCGTGGTCTGGCGGCGCATGGCCTATTTCGGCGACACCCTGTCGCATGCCGCGCTGCTCGGCGTGGCCCTCGGCCTGATGCTCGACGTCAGCCCGACCCTGGCGGTGACGGTCGGCTGCGTGCTGCTGGCGGTACTGCTGGTGACCCTGCAGAGCCGCCAGCCGCTGGCCTCGGATACCCTGCTCGGCATCCTCGCCCACAGCACCCTGTCCCTGGGGCTGGTGGTGCTGAGTTTCATGCAGGACGTGCGCATCGACCTGATGGGTTACCTGTTCGGCGACCTGCTCGCCGTCGGCCCCGGCGACCTGGCCTGGATTCTCGGCGGCAGCGCCCTGGTGCTGGTGCTGCTGAGCCTGCTCTGGCGACCCTTGCTGGCAATCACCGTGCACGAGGAGCTGGCCCGGGTCGAAGGCCTGCCGGTGGCGGCGATCCGTCTGAGCCTGATGCTGCTGATCGCCGTGGTGATCGCCGTGGCGATGAAGATCGTCGGCGTGCTGCTGATCACCTCACTGCTGATCATTCCCGCCGCCGCCGCCCAGCGCCACGCGCGTACCCCGGAGCAGATGGCCCTGGGCGCCAGCCTGCTGGGCATAGTCGCGGTATGCGGCGGCCTCAGCCTGTCGTGGTTCCAGGACACTCCGGCCGGGCCATCGATCGTGGTCTCGGCGGCCAGCCTGTTCCTGCTCAGCTTCGCCTGGCCGCGGCGCACGGGGTAAGGCTGGCGCTCAGCGTTCCGGGCGGCTCCGGTTGCGCAGCTCGGCGAGGCTGCTGCGCTGGCGGCCCTGCTCATCGAAGTTGTCCAGGGCCAGCCAGCGCTCGAACGCTTGCCGTTGCGCCGGCCACTCGTGGTCGAGCAGGGAGAACCAGGCGCTATCGCGGTTGCGCCCCTTGATCACCAGATGCTGGCGGAACAACCCTTCGAAGCTGAAGCCGAAGCGCTCGGCGGCGCGCTTGGAGCGGGCGTTCAGATCATTGCACTTCCATTCCAGGCGGCGGTTGCCGAGGGCGAAGGCCAGTTCGGCGAGCAGGAATACCGCCTCAGTGGCCCGCGGCGTGCGCTGCATGGCGCGGCCGAAGGCAATGTGGCCGATCTCGATGCAGCCATGGGCCGGCACTATGTTCAGGTAGCTGAGCAGGCCCTGGGCCTGGCCGTTGGCGCGCTCGCGCACGGCGAAGAACAGCGGGTCGCTGCCGGCGGCATTGCCGGCCAGCCAGGCGTCGAATGCCGCGCGGGATGCGAAGGGTCCATAAGGCAGGTAATCCCACAGCGCCGGATCGGCGTCCGGCCCCTGCAGGCACGGCCACAGGTCATCACCGTGGCGCGCGGGATCGAGCGGTTCCAGACGCACATAACGGCCGTCGAGCGGACGCCGTGGCGGCGGGTTGGCGGGGCGCCAATCGGGCAGGGCTGGCTGGGTCATGTCATCGTCCTCGGGCTACAGGCCGTGGGTGTATTGCACGAAGCCGGAACGCTCGGCGATGTGATCGTAGAGCTGCATGGCGCTGTGGTTGCTTTCCCGGGTCAGCCAGTGCACCCGCGCACTGCCGGCGCTGCGGGCCTGGGCGTAGACGTGTTCGATCAGCTGGCGGCCAACGCCGCTGCCGCGCACCTCGGGGCTGACGAACAGATCCTGCAGATAACAGCTGTGGGCCACCAACCAGTTGGAGCGATGGTAAATCCACTGCACCAGGCCGACGGCATGGCCGTCGCGCCAGGCCAGCGCGGCATGGGTCGGCTCGGCCGGGTCGAGAAAGCGCTGCCAGGTGCTGGCGCTGGTTTCGTCTGGCAGCTCGCTTGCGTAGAAGCGCAGATAGCCTTGCCACAGCGGTAGCCAGGCGGCGTGGTCGGCGGCACTGACGGGGCGGATTTCGAGAGTCGACATCGGGGTATTCCTTCGCTGGGAGAGGGGGTCTTCAGCGCAGGCTATCCATCAGCCGCGCTACTTCCTGTTCGTTCGGCGTCGCGCGGGTCGCCAGGGCAGCGCGCACGCCGGCGCGGTTGTCCGCCGGCTGGTTCTGGCTCAGCTTACGTTTGCCGGCGATGCGGGCGATCGGCAGTTCGAAGCCGACGATGGCGCGCAGCATGGCGTCGAGGTAGTCGGCGGGCGCCTCGTCCAGCGACCAGGGCTGCGCCTGGCCGCTTTCGTGATGGGCGCTGAGGCGGCCGACCAGTTCGCGCAGGCGCGCCGGCTCGTCGAACACCGCGGCGTGGCCCCAGACGTGCACGGTCTGGTAGTTCCAGGTCGGCACCGCCTTGTGGTCGCGCGCCTTGCTCGGGTAGTAGCCGGGGCTGACGTAGGCCGAAGCGCCGGGAAAGATCACCAGCGCTTCGGCACCCGCGGCCAGGTCGCGCCACTGCGGGTTGGCGCGGGCGAAGTGGCCGAGCAGCGTGCCGTTTTCACCTGCGTCGGGGTCGAGCAGCAGTGGCAGATGGCTGGCCTGCAGGCCCTGCTCGGCCTGGGTCACCAGGATCGCCAGGGGTGTGCGCTCGATCTGTGCGTGCAGTTCGGCGAGGTCGTCGATGCGGAAGGCGGCGGGTGAGTACATGGCGGTTCTCCTGAGCGATGGCGCCATGCTAGGCGGGCTATTGGTCCTTTGTAAGAGCCATTAATGGTCTTTTCGATAGGTCCAATTTACTCTGTGCATTCTCCTGCCCAGGCCGCCGCCCATGTCCAGCAAACCGCCCTTGCCCCTCGACCCCGCGGGCTTCCGCCTCGACCCGCGTCAGGGCCTGGCGCGCCAGCTGTATCAGGCCCTGCGCGAACGCATTCTCGACGGCCGCATGGCCAGTCGCATGCGTTTGCCGGCCAGCCGCGAACTGGCCGAGGCGCTCGGCGTGTCGCGCAATACCGTGGTGCGCGCCTACGACCAGCTGTATGCGGAGGGCTATATCGACGGGCGCATCGGCGACGGCACCTATGTCGCCGAACTGGGTGACGGCGTGCCGGCCGCCATGCCGCCGGCGGCGCAGGCGCAGATTGCGCAGCCGCTGCGGGCGCGCTTGCAGGCCCACGGGCCGGGCGCGCCGCGCGAGGGGCCGCCGCGGGCGTTCCGCCTCGGCTTGCCGGCCCTCGACCTGTTCCCCTTCGAGGTCTGGGCGCGTTTGCAGGCGCAGTTCTGGCGTGCGCCGGCACTGGAATGCCTGGGCTATGGCGCTGCGGCCGGCGATCCGCGCCTGCGGGAAATGATCGCCGCCTACCTGCGCAACGGCCGCGGCCTGCGCTGCACGCCCGAGCAGGTGCTGATCACCAGCGGCGCGCAGCAGGCCATCAGCCTCTGCGCCCAGCTGCTGCAGGCCGGCGACGGCGTGGCGCTGGAGAATCCCTGCTACCGCTCCGCCGCGCAGACCTTCGCCGTCGCCGGGGCGCGCCTGCACGGCATCGCGGTGGACCAGGACGGTCTGGACACCGGTCAGTTGGCGGGCCTCGGCGATTGCCGGCTGGCCTACGTCACGCCGTCGCACCAGTACCCCAGCGGCGTCACCCTGTCCCTGGCGCGGCGCCTGGAACTGCTGGAATGGGCCGAACGCGAACAGGCCTGGATCGTCGAGGACGACTACGACGGCGAGTACCGCTACAGCGGCACGCCGCTGGCGCCGCTCGCCTCTCTGGATCGCCAGGGCCGGGTGCTCTATGTTGGCACCTTCTCCAAGGTGCTGTTCCCGGCGCTGCGCCTCGGTTATCTGGTGGTGCCGCCGGCGCTGGTCGAGCCCCTGGCGCAGTTGCGCACCCTGAACATGCGCCATTCGGAAATCGGCAGCCAGGCGGTGCTCGCCGAGTTCATCGCCCGTGGCCACTTCCAGCGGCATATCCGCCGCATGCGCCGCGCCGCTCGCTCGCGTCGCGATGCCCTGTTGCGCGACTGGCCCGCCGCCGAAGCCGGCGTGGCGCTGCCGGAGGTGCAGGCCGGGCTGCACGTCTGCGTGCCGTTGCCCAGCCTGGCGCGTGAGCGTGAGCTGATCGACCAGGCGGCAGGCGTCGGCGTCGAGCTCAGTGCGCTGAGCGGCTACTGCCTGGACGAGCCGATACAGCCGCCGCGTGCCGGGTTGGTGCTGGGCTTTGCCGGGGTCGACGAGGCGCAGATCGCCCAGGCACTCGATAAGCTGCGTCGGGCCTGGCGTTGAGGGAGCCGCCGGGAGCAGTTTCTTGTGTGATCAGCGCCGGCTGGCAGGCGTCTACCAGCCATCGCCCGAGGTTCGCTCGGGCACTGCTACGAGCCCGAACATGCAAGCGCTGTTGAATGAAATCCTCGACGAAGTCCGCCCGCTGATCGGCCAGGGCAAGGTGGCCGATTACATCCCGGCGCTGGCCGATGTGCCGGCCAATCAGCTGGGCATCGCGGTGTACAGCAACGCGGGTGAGCTGTTCTGCGCTGGCGATGCGGCTACGGCGTTTTCCGTGCAGAGCATCTCCAAGGTGTTCAGCCTGGTCCAGGCCATCGGGCACTCCGGCGAGGACATCTGGCAGCGCCTGGGCCACGAGCCGTCCGGGCAGCCGTTCAACTCGCTGGTGCAGCTGGAGTTCGAGCGCGGCCGGCCGCGCAATCCGTTCATCAACGCCGGCGCCCTGGTGATCTGCGACATCAACCAGTCGCGCTTCGCCGCGCCGGTGGTGTCGATGCGCGATTTCGTTCGGCGTCTGGCCGGCAACCCGCAGGTGGCGGTGGATAACCGGGTGGCCGATTCGGAATACCAGCACCGCGCGCGCAACGCGGCGGCGGCCTACCTGATGCAGTCTTTCGGCAATTTTCATAACGAAGTGGAAGCGGTGCTGCGCAGCTACTTCAGTTGCTGCGCGTTGCGCATGAGCTGCGTCGACCTGGCCCGCGCCTTCTGCTTCCTGGCCAACGGCGGCTTCTGCCTGCACAGCGGTGCGCAGATCCTCACGCCGCGACAGACCAAGCAGGTCAACGCGATCATGGCCACCAGCGGGCTGTACGACGAGGCCGGCAACTTCGCCTACCGGGTCGGCCTGCCGGGCAAGAGCGGGGTCGGCGGCGGCATAGTCGCGGTGGTGCCCGGGCAGTTCAGCGTCTGCGTGTGGTCGCCGGAGCTGAACGCGGCCGGCAACTCCCTGGCCGGGATCAAGGCGCTGGAGCTGCTCAGCGAGCGGATCGGCTGGTCGGTGTTCTAGCAGGCTGGCTATAGGGCGCCTGCGCTTTATCGATCCACCAGGGAGAGGCGCGACATCCGCCCTAGCAGGCCGTTGAAAAACTACCTGCGTTGGCAATACTGCGTTAAAAACGGGCTCGGAATGCTCATTTACATCTCGTAAACTCCGCTTCTTCGGCTGTTTTTGCCTTGTCTTGCCTGCCTCGCCTACGTTTTTCAACGGCCTGCTAGAGCAGCTTGCGGAACTGCACGAAGCCCGAGCGTTCGGCGACCCGCTCGTACAGCAGCATGGCGCGGCTGTTGGTTTCGTGGGTCAGCCAGTACACCCGCGCGCAGCCGGCCTGGCGGGCCTGGGCGTAGACGTATTCGATCAGCTGGCGGCCGACCCCGCTGCTGCGCACATCCTTGGCGATGAACAGGTCCTGCAGGTAGCAGTAGTCGCCAGTGGTCCAGGTCGAGCGGTGGTAGACCCAGTGCGCCAGGCCGATGGCCTGGCCTTCGTGCCAGGCCAGGGCGGCGTGCATGGGTTCGGCCGGGTCGAGAAAGCGCTGCCAGGTGACGTCGCTGGCGGCGGCGGGGATCTCGGTCATGTAGAAGCGCTGATAGCCCTGCCACAGCGGCAGCCAGGCCGCATGCTCGGCGGCGCTGACGGGACGGATCTCGGCGGGAATGCGAACGGCCATCGGGCAACCTCCTGTCGGTATGATTGATCATCCTGAAACGGTTAAGGTCTGGCTGCAAGTGTAGGAGCCCGACTAGTCTGCGCGCTCGTCGCACAGGTCGGGGGGAACCAGTGTTCCGTCTCGGCCTGGCTCAGCCTCGTAGTGTGGATCTGGGCGCGTAGCTGAGGTTTCACCATCCACCAACTGCGATGGTACCTGTAGGAGCGGGCCATGCCCGCGAAACGCATCGCGGCCATGGGCCGCTCCTACAGGTCTTGGTGCTGATTCAATTTCTATATAAAACAATTATTTATTTCTTGTTCGATAAGAACCGACGCCTGCCCAATAGGGCCTGTCAATCGGCACGCTCGCCGCACAGGTCGAGGGCGAACCAGTGTTCCGTTTCGGCCTGATCCAGGCCGGCGCCGAGCAGGGCGAACAGCTTGCCCAGGGCCGCCTCGCGGGTCATGCCGCCGCCGGAGACCAGGCCGGCGCTGGCCAGTTTGCTGCCTGCCGCATAGACGCCGAACTCGACGTGGCCATGGGCGCACTGGCTGATCGCCGCCAGCACCACGCCGCGCGCATGGGCCGCCGCGAGTGCGGCGAGCAGTTCGCCGTCGTCCGAGGGGCCGGTGCCGCTGCCGTAGCACTCCAGCAGCAGGCCGCGTACACCGCTATCGAGCAGGGCGCGGACATGCGCGGCCTGGATGCCGGGGAACAGCGGCAACACGGCGAGGTTCACCGGCTGGCGCGGCTGACGGTAGTCGAGGGCGGTGGGAATCTGCGCGGCGCGTTCGCCGCGGCGCTGGCGCGGCAGTTCGGCGAAGGCGCCGAAGGTGGCGCTGGCCAGCTTGCTGACCCGCGCGCCGTGCAGCAGTTTGCCGTCGAAGTACAGCTGCACGCCGGGCGCAACGCCCTGCTGCAGCGCCTGCATGGCGCCGAACAGATTGGCCCAGGCATCGCTGCCCGGCACGCCGGCCGGCTGCATCGAGCCGGTCAGCAGCACCGGCAGCGCCAGGCCGAGCAGCAGGAAACTCAGGGCCGCGGCGCTGTAGGCCAGGGTGTCGGTGCCGTGCAGCACCAGCACGGCGTCGCAGCCGTCCTGCTCGACGCCTGCGCGGATCGCCGCGACCATCGCCAGCCAGTTGGCCTGGCTCATGTTGGCGCTGTCGATCGGTGGCAGCAGTTCGCGGAAGATCCAGGCCGGCAATTGCCGCTCTTGTTCCTGCGCTTGCCGGGCGCGCAGCCGCGCCTCGAAGCCGGAGGCGGGCGCCAGGCCGTCCGCGCCCATCTGCATGCCGATGGTGCCGCCGGTGTAGAGCACCAGGAGTTTTGTTATAGCCATGACGGCTCTCCTCAGAGGTTGTGAAAATATCGAGCGCCGTCGCGAAACCACCGCAGTAGGCGGGAGTTGTGTCACAGCCTCGCATATAAAAAAACAGGGGGCCATGGCCCCCTGTTTATCACGTCGTTAGCGGCTCAGCGCTGGTGCACGCTGTGGCCGATCTCGGCGCTCAGGGTCTGCGGTGCTGGCGACGGCTTGGCCGGCCAGGCTGCCGGATCGAGATCCAGGTCGGCGAAGGCTTTCGGGTCGAAGACCGGCGACGCTACACCCGCCTTGATCTGCTTGTCGTAGTCGCGCATCAGGCGCAGGCCGACCTTGAACAGCAGGGCCAGGGCGATCAGGTTGGCGATGGCCAGCAGGCCCATGGTTACGTCGGCGAAGGCGAACACCGTGCCCAGGTCCTGCAGCGAGCCCCAGAGTACCAGGCCGATCACCAGCACGCGGTAGGCCTGTACCAGCCAGCGCTTTTCGCTGAAGAAGCCCAGGGCGTTCTCGCCGAGGTAGTAGTTGTAGATCAGGGTGGTGAAGACGAACAGCAGCAGGGCGATGCTGATGAACACCCGGCCCCACTCGCCGACCACGCTGGCCATGGCGGTCTGGGTCAGGATCACCCCGGAGACTTCCATGCCCGGCTGGTAGACGCCCGAGAGCAGGATGATCAGCGCGGTGCAGCTGCACAGGATGATGGTGTCGATGAACACGCTGAGCGATTGCACGATGCCCTGGGCGACCGGGTGCTTGACCTCGGCCACGGCGGCGACGTTGGGCGCACTGCCCAGGCCTGCCTCGTTGGAGAACAGGCCGCGCTTGACGCCCATGATGATGGCCGCGCCGATGCCGCCGGCGAAGGCCGGTTCCAGGCCGAAGGCGCTCTTGACGATCAGTGCCAGGGTCGCCGGGACCGCCTCGATGTTCAGGCCGATCACCACCAGGGCCATGGCGATGTAGGAGAAGGCCATCACCGGTACCAGCACGTCGGCGAATTTGGCGATGCGCTGGATGCCACCGAAGATGATCAGGCCCATTACGGCGACAAGGATCAGGCCGCTGATATGGGTGGGTAGGCCGAAGGTATCGTGCATCGAGCTGGCCACGGTGTAGGACTGCACGGCGTTGAAGCCGAAGCCGAAGGTCACCAGCAGCAGGATCGACACAACGATGCCCAGCCAGCGCTGGCCAAGACCGTGCTGGATGTAGAAGGCCGGGCCACCGCGGTAGCTGCCGTCGGCTTCGCGGCGCTTGTACAGCTGGGCCAGGGAGCACTCGAAATAGCTGGTGGCCATGCCGACCAGGGCGACCATCCACATCCAGAACACTGCGCCCGGGCCGCCGAGCATGATGGCCACCGAGACCCCGGCGATGTTGCCGGCGCCGACGCGGCCGGCGACGCTGAGCATCAGCGCCTGGAACGAGCTGAGCTGGCCCGGATGGTGTTGAAAGGCTTCGCTGAAGATGCGGAACATGTTGCCGAAGTAGCGAAACTGGACGAAGCGTGAGGCGATGGTGAAGTACAGCCCGAGGCCGATCAGCATCACGATCAGCAGCTTGCTCCAGATAAGGTCGTTGAGAATATCGAGCATGGCGGGAGGGTCTCTCTCTTGTTGTTGGGGAAAAATGCAGCGTCAGCTTGGGGCCCGGGAATGGTTGGCCAGACGCGCTCGTCATGCAATTTCGCGGGTGGCGGCGACCTGATGCGAGTTGATGCTACAATCGCGCCGATCGCGCCAAGAGGAGCTGCAGCATGTCGGAATACCTGGGAGCCAATCTCAAGCTGCTGTGCAGCCACTACCGCTCGATCGCCGAGGTCTGCCGCAAGCTGGCGATCAACCGCGCCCAGTTCAACAAATACCTCAGCGGGCAGAGCCAACCGACCGCGCACAACCTCAAGCGCATCTGCGATTTCTTCGGCGTCGAGGCCTATGAACTGAGCTTGCCGGGCGAGCAGTTCGCCCGTCTGATCGGCGCGCGCGGCAGCGGCCTGGAGCAGCCAGCCGGCGGCGATCCGCTGTTGGAGTTGCTGCAGCCGCTGCGCGAGCATGCCAGCAGCCTGGCGCGCTACTGCGGCTATTACTTCGAGTACGCCAACTGCATGTCGGTGCCGGGGCAGATCTTGCTGTCGCTGGTGCAGCTGCGCGAGGAGCGTGGTAATTACCTGTTCGAACGCCAGGAGCGCCAGGAACCGTCGCGCGCCGCCAGCGCCAAGGCCGAGGACTGGGTGCGTTGTCGCTACCTGGGCGCGGCCTTCTACCTGCAGGATCGATTGTTCCTGATCGACTACGAGTCGCTGACCGGCAACGAGATGAGCCAGACCATCCTGATCCCCAGCTTCAAGAGCCGCATCGCCCGCCTCAACGGCCTGAAGACCGGGGTCTCCAGCGGCGACCTGCGCACCCCGGCCTGCACCCGGGTGGTCTGGGAGTTCCTCGGCACGGAGATCAACCGGGTCAATGCCTATCGCCAGGTGATGCTCTACGAGCCGGACGATCCGCGCATCGACCCCGACATCCGTCAGCGCCTGGCCGGAGCGCATATCCGCGACGGGCTGTTCGAGATCGAGTAGCAGTCGGCCCACCTGGCGGGCGCGGCAGCTCTTCGCGCTCAGCACAACTGTGGGTTCTTCGCGCAGCTGCCATAGCCTTCGTCGCGCATCTGCTCGAGTGCCGCCTGCAGGCGTTCCACCACTTCATCCGGGGTGTCCTTGTTCAGCGCCAGGTACAGCTGTGAAGTCTCGAAGCTCAGGACCGTGCTCAGGCCGCTGACGCCCTGCTCCCTGGCGTAGTGACGCCAGACCGGATCGGAGGTGGCCCACAGGTCGATCTGCCCGCGCTGCAGCTTGCGCAGGTTTTCCTGGTCGCGCAGGGCGTTGTGCGGGGTGAAGCCGAGGCGCTCGAGGTGCTGGCTGACCGCTGCGCTGCGGTAGGCGCCGATGCGGTAGGCCCTGGCCTGCTCCAGGTTGGCCGGGCGCGGGCCGCCGTCCTCGCGGCCGACCAGCACGCTCTCATACTGGGCGATCGGCCCGACCCACTTGAACAGCGGTCGCCGCGCCTCGCTCAGCGAGGTGGAAAACAGCCCGTGATTGGGCGTTTCCAGGGTCTGCTTATAGATCCGTGCCCAGGGGAAGCGCAGGGTCAGGCTGTAGCCGATGCCGGCGCGCCTGAACATCTCGCGCACGATATCGGCGCTGAGGCCGTGGATATTCGGGTCGCGGGCGAAGTTCTTGCCGTTCGCCGCCAGGTTGAACGGCGGGAAATTCTCGGTCAGCAGCACCACCCGGTAATCCGCCGGCAATTCGGCGTGAGCGAAGTGGCTGAACAGCAGGCCAAGCAACAGGTGCAGCGGGATATAACGGCGCATGGTCGATCACTCCTACAAGCGAACGCCCCGCGCCCGACGGATGTCCGGGCGGGGCCTGGTTCGCAACGGATGCCGGCGGCTGGAGCCGGCGGCGGCGGTGAATCAACGATGTTGCGGTGCGGCGGCCTATTCCTTGTTCGCGCTGTTGTAGACCTCGCGGTCCAGCTCGTTCTCGCTGTGGCCGACCAGGGTGGTGGTCATCAGGTCGCCAGCGACGTTGACCGTGGTGCGGGCCATGTCGAGGATGCGGTCGATGCCGGCGATCAGCGCCACGCCTTCCAGCGGCAGGCCGACCGAGGTCAGCACCAGGCCGAGCATGATCAGCCCGGCGCCGGGGATGCCGGCGGTGCCGATCGAGGCCAGGGTGGCGGTGAGGATGATCATCAGGTACTGGCCGCCGCTGAGGTCGACGCCGAAGGCCTGGGCGATGAACAGCGCCAGCACGCCCTGGTAGATGGCGGTGCCGTCCATGTTGATGGTGGCGCCGACCGGCAGCACGAAGCCGGCCACGCCCTCGGACACACCGAGGTTCTTGCGCGCGCATTCGATCGACACCGGCAGGGTGCCGGCGCTGCTCGAGGTGCTGAAGGCCACCGCCAGGGCCGGGGCGATGCCCTGGAAGAAACGCAGCGGGCTGAGCCGCGCCAGGCCGCCGAGCAGGCCGCCGTAGACCAGCAGCACATGGGCCAGGCTGGCCAGGTAGATCACCCCGATCACCCCCGCCAGCGGCAGCAGCACCTCGGCGCCGTGGCTGCCGACCACGCCGGCGATCAGGGCGAACACGCCGTAGGGGGCGCAGCGCATGATCAGGTCGGTGAGCTTGTAGAAGGCCTCGGCCAGGCTGTCGAACAGCTTGATCGCCGGCGCGGCCTTGGCGCCGACCAGGTTCAGGCTCACGCCCAGGGCGATGGCGAACACGATGATCTGCAGGATGTTGCCTTCGGCGAAGGCGGTGACCGGGTTGCTCGGCACCAGGCCGACCAGGATCTGCACCAGCGAGGGCGCCTGCTTGGCTTCGCTGCCAGCGCTGGCGACCATGTGCATGCCTTCGCCGGGCGTGAACAGGGTGCCGAACAGCAGGCCGATGCTTACCGCGAAGGCGGTGGTGACCAGGTAGATGGCGATGGTCTTGACGCTGATACGGCCGAGCTTGGCGCTGTCCTGCATGGAGGTGATGCCGGCCACCAGGGAGACGAACACCAGCGGCACGATGAGCATCTTGATCGCGTTGAGGAACAGCGCGCCGACGGGGGCCAGGATCAGGGCATCCTGCTCGAAGGCGATGCCGGTGGCGACGCCGAGGGTCAGGCCGATGAGGATTTGCTGCCACAGCGGCAGGCGGCTCCAGAAACGCAAGGGAAGGGTAGTGCTCTGACTCATGGTTATCACCCGAATAGTTGTTGTTTGAGGGCCGTCTGTTGCGGCCTTGAGTGCTACTGCCCGTCAGGATCGGGGCGGGAGGGTGCGCCGCACGGGGGCGTGCGGCGCGTGGACATGCGTAGGAAGGGGCGAGCCTAGGCCGTGGCTTACGCCTTCAAGGGCACCAGGCGCGGGGCGATCATGTTTTCCGGGCTGAGGATGTCGGCCAGGGTGGCGTCGTCCAGCAGGTTTTCTTCGCGCACCAGTTCCAGCACGCCGCGGCCGCTGTCCAGGGCCAGCTTGGCGATGCGGGTGGCGTTCTCGTAGCCGATGTAGGGGTTGAGCGCGGTGATCAGGCCGATGGAGTTCTCCATCAGCGCCCGGCAATGCGCCTCGTTGGCGGTGATGCCATTGATGCAATGCTCGCGCAGCATGTCCATGGCGCGCTGCAGCAGGCGGATCGAGTCGAAGATCTTGTAGGCGATCAGCGGCTCCATGACGTTCAGTTGCAGCTGGCCGCCCTCGGCGGCGATGGTCAGGGCCAGGTCGTTGCCGATGATCTCGAAGGCCACCTGATTGACCGCCTCGGGGATCACCGGGTTGACCTTGCCGGGCATGATCGAGCTGCCCGGCTGGCGCGCCGGCAGGTTGATCTCGTTGATCCCGGTGCGCGGGCCGCTGGACAGCAGGCGCAGGTCGTTGCAGATCTTCGACAGCTTGACTGCGGTGCGCTTGAGCATGCCGGAGAACAGCACGAAGGCGCCCATGTCCGAGGTCGCCTCGATCAGGTCGGCGGCCGGCACCAGCGGCTGGCCACTGATCGCGGCCAGGCGGTCGACCGCCAGCTGCTGGTAGCGCGGGTCGGCGTTGATCCCGGTGCCGATCGCGGTGCCGCCCAGGTTGACCTCGGTGAGCAGTTCCGGGGCCAGGCTGCGCAGGCGCGCCAGGTCTTCGCCGAGGGTGGTGGCGAAGGCGCGGAACTCCTGGCCGAGGGTCATCGGCACGGCGTCCTGCAACTGGGTGCGGCCCATCTTCAATACGTGGGCGAACTCCTCGCCCTTGGCCGCGAAGGCGCCGATCAGGCTGTCGAGGCTGGCCAGCAGGGCATCGTGGCCGAGCAGCAGGCCGAGGCGGATGGCGGTCGGGTAGGCGTCGTTGGTCGACTGCGCCATGTTCACGTCGTTGTTCGGGTGCAGGTATTTGTACTCGCCCTTGGCGTGGCCCATGGCCTCCAGGGCGATGTTGGCGATCACCTCGTTGGCATTCATGTTGGTCGAGGTGCCGGCGCCGCCCTGGATCATGTCGACCACGAACTCTTCGTGGAAGTCGCCGCGCACGATGCGCGCACAGGCTTCGCTGATCGCCGCGTGCTTGGCCGCACTCAGGTGGCCCAGTTCGCGGTTGGCATCGGCGGCCGCCTGCTTGACCATGGCCAGCGCGGTGACGAACTTCGGGTAGTGCGCCAGCGGCACGCCGGACAGGCGGAAGTTGTGCACGGCACGCAAGGTCTGGATGCCGTAATAGGCCTCGGCGGGAACTTCGAGGGTGCCAAGCAGATCTTTTTCGATACGGAATGATGCGGCAGCGGACATGATGGGGGTATCTCTAGGGAATACGGCTAACGCCGCGATGTCCCGTAGACTAAGGGCTGCGGCCGAAACCTGGCCAATGCTGTTAAGCGCTGGGCTATGCACAATCGGCATAATGTCGGCGTGACGCCCCAAGTCGTTCGGACGTGTGGCGCGGCTTGGCCGCCTGCCTTGGCGGCAGAACCCGCAACATCAGGCTGCGCGCCTGAACCCGTAAGGTGCGCCGCGCGCACCACGAACCACAGGCAGTTGGAGCGCACACCTGGGCGGCCCCGCGCCCCCGTCGAAGAACCTGTGATTTTGCTTCGGTCGTTGCCAAACTCCGGGGTGGGCAAGATCGTAGGGCGGATTACCCCGCTGCGGCGCGACCCAGCCGCAGCTTCCGCTCTGCCCGAATCGGCCGCGGGCGCGACTAGGAACCGCTGGGGATCGCCCGGTTGCGGATCAGGTAACAGAACTCGGGGGTCTTGCTGCAGCCGCTATAACCCTCGGCGATGATCTCGTTCATCGCCTGCTGCAGGCGCCCGACCACCTCGTCGGGGGTGTCCTTGTGCAGCGCCAGGTACAGCTCGGCGGTGTGGAAGGTCAGTGCGGTCTTCAGCCCGGTCACGCCCAACTGCTTGGTGTAGTAGCGCCATGCAGGTTCCGCGGTGGCCCACAGTTCGATGTCGCCCTTGAGCAGGCGCTGCACGTTGTCTTGCTCGTTCAGGGCGCTGTCGACGTTCAGCCCCTGGCTTTCCAGGTAGGCATTCAGTGCGCCGTTGCGGTACACCCCGATTCGGTAGGCCTTGGCCTGCTCCAGGCTGTTGAGCCGCAGTTGGTTGTCCGCCGCGCTGAGCAGCACGCTTTCGTAATGGGCGAGCGGGCCGACCCACTTGAACAGCGTGCGGTTCTGTTCGCTGCGCACGACCGAGAACAGTCCGTGGTTCGGCGACTTCAGGGTGTCGCCGTAGATTCGGCTCCACGGCGAGCGCAGGGTCATGCTGTACGCGATGCCGGCGCGCTCGAACAGGTCACGCACGGTGTCGGCGCCGATGCCCTGGATGTCATCGCCGCGGGCGAATCGTTTGTTCGCCGGGGAGATGCTGAACGGCGGGAAATTTTCGGTCTGCAGGATGATCCGGTAGTCGTCGGGCAGCTCGGCGTGCGCCGTAGCGGTGATCCCCAGAACCAAGCCAATCAGCAGGATGGTGCGGCGCAACTTCTCCATGATTTCAGCTCCTTGAGGTATTTCTTGTTGTTAGGGCGGCATTGTAGCGGCTGTGGTGTGCGAGGGGGGGAGCCGCCAGGCTATGGTGCGCGGCAAGCGCATAGGGCAGGATGAGCCGGTAGGCAGCGAGCGGCCGGTGCACCGCTGCAGGTCCGTTACGAGGGAAGCCACGCAATCGATGAACCTGGAAACCAAATGGCTGGAAGACTTCGTCGCCCTGGCCGCCACCCGCAGCTTCTCCCAGGCCGCGCAGAAGCGCTTCGTCACCCAGCCGGCCTTCAGCCGGCGGATCAAGGCGCTGGAGCAGATGCTCGGCCTGACCCTGGTCAACCGCGCCTGCACCCCGGTCGAGCTGACCGAGTCCGGCCAGCTGTTTCTGGTCACCGCACGCAGCCTGGTCGAGCAGCTCGGCGAGGTGGTGCGTCACCTGCACAACCTCGAAGGCAAGCAGGGCGAGGTGCTGCAGATCGCCGCCGCGCACTCGTTGACCCTGGGCTTCTTCCCCGAATGGATCGCCCGCCTGCGCCGTGAAGGCCTGCCGTTGAATACCCGGCTGGTGGCGACCAACGTCGGCGAGGCGGTGCACTCGCTGCGCGAGGGCGGCTGCGACCTGATCCTCGCCTACTACGACCCGGATGCCGCGCTGCAGATGGACCCGGAAATCTTCCCCTCGCTGCACCTGGGCGTGACCTCGATGCTGCCGGTGTGCGCGGTGGACGAGGGCGGTGCGCCGCTGTTTGACCTCGACGGCGGCCAGAGCGTGCCGCTGCTGGCCTACAGCGCCGGCGCCTTCCTCGGCCGCTCGGTCAACCTGCTGCTGCGCCAGCGCGCGCTGCGCTCGACCACGGTGTACGAAACGGCGATGGCCGACAGCCTGAAGAGCATGGCCCTGCAGGGCATGGGCGTGGCCTGGGTGCCACGCCTGTCGGTCACCATGGAGCTGGCCCGCGGCGAGCTGGTGGTGTGCGGCGACGAACAGTGGCAAGTGCCGCTGGAAATCCGCCTGCACCGCTGCGCCCTGGTGCGCAAGGCGGCGGTCAGGCTGTTGTGGCGCAAGCTGGAAAGCGGCGAGCTGGGGGGATGAGTGCGGGGGCTTTGCTTGGTTGGTGCTGAGCACAGTTTCTCAGTCAAAGACATCCGTGCGCCGCGCTTGGTTAACTGGTCTCCAGCATGAAAGCACGCAGCTGCCGTTCCTCTCTCATGACGTATAGCAAAAGCACCAGATCCCCATCTTCCCGGTAAAAAATGCGGCAAGGCGGCACCAGCACTTCTCTGTATATGGCATTGGGCAGCTCTGGAGGAACGCGCCCGGATTGGGGGAAATCTGCCAGTCGATCCGTTTTGGCGAAAACGCGCTCGACCAAGTTGCTTGCGGCAACGGGATTATCCAGCGCTATGTACTCGGCAATGGCATCCAGTTGCTGAAGCGCTGGTTCCGTCCGTCCAGACTACTTCGGCCATTTACCCATCTTCTCCCTGGCCTCTGTTTGGCTGTACGTCCTTCCTTCGAGTACAGCCCGCTCTCCCCGTGAGAGGCCTTCCAGCAACTCAAGTCGGCGCTGCATGAATTCGTAGTCCTGAACATCGACGAGATACGCCGATGGCTGACCATGCTCGGTAATCAACACCGGTTCTTTCGACGCGTGGAGATCCGCCAGGATTTTTGTCGCCTGCCGCTTGAGGTTGGTAACAAGCTCGACTTTCATGGGTGTCCTCCAAAACCGGCCAAATAGTGATACTACAGTATCACTATGCGGGCGACGCAAGCCCAGCTAACGTTTGTCTCTTAGCTGGGGCTGGGCCTGATTCATGGCGCCGACAAATGAATCGTCTCCCCCCCCATACCAGCCGCGCTCAGCGCAGCCACCTGGCCAGCAGACGCCGGGCCGGCTGCCGGTTCGGCTGCGCCGTACAGCCGAATATTCGGGGTCACAGATTTCTCTGTAGAGAGTTGCAGCGTAAATCGCGGTCTGACCCCATTTATTGATAGGGGATCGAAGTGGCCAAATTTCACGGCCGCAGTGCCCAGTCGTAGGGTGCGCCGCGCGCACCAGGGGCAGGTGCGCAAACGGCTGGTGCGCGTGGCGCACCCTACGGGCAGGTCGGCATTGGCGGGGCCCGGATGATCAGGCGCGAAACCGGCTCGGCGCGGCCTCGCTCCAGCGCTGGAAGGCGTGGCGGAAGCTGGCGCTCTCGCTGAAGCCATGTCGTAGGGTGCGCCGCGCGCACCAGGGCCGGTGTGCAAACGGCTGGTGCGCGTGGCGCACCCTACGGGCAGGTCAATATTGACGGGGCCCGGATGATCAGGCGCGAAACCGGCTCGGCGCGACCCCGCTCCAGCGCTGGAAGGCGTGGCGGAAGCTGGCGCTCTCGCTGAAGCCATGTCGTAGGGTGCGCCGTGCGCACCAGGGCAGGTCAGTATTGGCGGGGCCTGGATGATCAGGCGCGAAACCGGCTCGGCGCCACCCCGCTCCAGCGCTGGAAGGCGTGGCGGAAGCTGGCGCTCTCGCTGAAGCCGAGTTCCTCGGCGATCCGGCAGATCGGCCAGTCGTCCTGGCCGAGCAGGGTCTTGGCCCGTTCGAAGCGCAGCTCGTCGAGCAGCTCCTGGTAGTGGGTGCCGAGCTCCTGCAGGTGGCGGCGCAGGGTGTGCGGCGAGCAGTGCATCTGCTGGGCCAGCGCCTCCAGCCCGGGCGGTTCGACCAGGTGGCTGGCCAGTTCCGCGCGCACTCGCTGCAGCCAGGCCTGGCGGGTGGTGAACTCGGCGTTCTGCTTGCGGCAGCGCTCGAGCATCTCCAGGTGGGTGACCGGGTCGGCCAGCGGCAGGCGCCGCTGCAGCCACTCGGCGGGGAAGGCGAAGGCATTGCGCGCGGCGTCGAACTGCAGCGGGCAGGCGAAGCTGCTGGCGTAGCGTGCGACGTAGGCCGGCTGTGGATAGGCGAACTGCGCCGCGGCCAGCGGCAGCGGCTGGCCGAGCAGTTCGTCGCAGATCAGCTTGAGCGAGGCCAGACACATCTCCACGTTGAACCGCTCCAGCGCCAGCGCGTGGCGGTACTCGGCGGCGCCGACCCAGGCCAGCTCGTCCTCCACCGTCAGGTCCAGCTTGAAGTAGGTGCCGAGCAGGGCCGGGTACTGCAACAGCAGGCGCCAGGCGTCACCAAAGGTGGCACTGGAGAGCGCGGCGTAACCGAGCAGGCCGTAAGACGACACATGCAGGCGCCGGCCCAACTGCAGGCCGAGGTCGGCGCGCAGGGCCAGGGCGTTGGCGCACACCTGCAATTCCTGGGTGCGGGTGATGCGCCGCTCGCCGCTCGCCAGGTCGCCGGCCTGGATGCCGCTGCCGGCCAGCAATGGCTCGGTCAGTTCGGGCTGGTCGGCGAACAGTTCGAGGATCAGCGCGACCACGTGCAGGGTGGTCAGGTGGGCATGCAGCATCGGCGATTTCCGCGGGCCTTGGGTGAGCGATAGACAGCAAGAAGCATACCGTCTGCAGCAGCGCCTGTTGCAGAAGGAGCCTGGTGCGGCGGCGAACGGTCCCCCTACAGCCCGTACTTCTTCACCTTGTCGAACAGCGTGGTCTTGGCCATGCCCAGGGCTTGGGCGGCCTGGCTGAGGTTGCCGGCGTGGCGGGCCAGGGCGTCGCCCAGCAGGTTGCGCTCGAAGGCCTCCACCGCCTCGGCGAAGCCCGGGCCGCTGCCGCCGTCGGCCAGGCCGCTGTGCTTGAAGGCCGGCAGGCCGAGGGCGAAGCGCTCGGCGACGTTGCGCAGCTCGCGCACGTTGCCCGGCCAGTCGTGGGCCAGCAGTGCGGCCAGGGTGGGGTGGTCGAGCGCGGGTGGCGGGCGGTCGAAGCGCAGGGCGGCGAGCTGCAGGAAGTGCTCGAACAGCAGGCCGATGTCCTCGCGTCGCTCGCGCAGCGGCGGCAGTTCCAGGCTGACCACGTTGAGCCGGTAGTAGAGGTCGCTGCGGAACTGGCCGGCGCGGCCAAGCTGGTCGAGGTCGGCCTTGGTCGCGGCGATCACCCGGCAGTCGACGGCGATCGGCTGGTTCGAGCCGAGGCGTTCCAGGCTGTGTTCCTGCAGCACCCGCAGCAGTTTGATCTGCAGGTTCAGCGGCATGCTCTCGATCTCGTCGAGGAACAGGCTGCCGCCGTGGGCGTGTTCGATCTTGCCGATCCGCCGCTTGCCGGCACCGGTGAAGGCGTGGGCCTCGTGGCCGAAGATCTCGCTCTCGAACAGGCTCTCCGGCAGGCCGCCACAGTTCAGCGCGACGAACTGCTTGCTCTGGCGCCGGCTGAAGTCGTGCAGGCAGCGCGCGACCAGTTCCTTGCCGGTGCCGGTCTCGCCCTCGATCAGCACGTTGGCGCCGGTGTCGGCGACGTTGGCGATCAGTTCGCGCAGCCGCTGCATGGCCGGCGAGCGGCCGATCAGGCGCTGTTCCAGGGCCTGGCGCCCGGCCAGCTGGCGGCGCAGCGCCGACACCTCGCGGGCCAGGCCGCGCTGCTCGAGGGCGCGGCGCACCACCTCGACCAGACGCTCGGGGGAGAAGGGCTTCTCGATGAAGTCGTAGGCGCCGTCGCGCATGGCGCCGACCGCCATGCCGATGTCGCCGTGGCCGGTGATCAGCACCACCGGCAGGCTCGGGTCGCGGCGCTTGAGTTCGTTCAGCAGGCGCAGGCCGTCCATGCCCGGCAGGCGGATGTCGCTGACGACGATGCCGGGAAAATCCGCGTCGACCTGGGCCAGGGCCTCCTCGGCGCTGCCCAGGCCGATGCTGTCGATGTCCTCCAGGGCCAGCGCCTGCTGGCAGCCGAGCAGCACATGGGGGTCGTCTTCGACGATCAGGACGCACAGCGCTTCATTCATGGGACGGCTCCGGGGCGGGCGCGCCGGCGAGCAGCGCCAGGCTGAGGACGAAGGCGGTGCCACCGGCTTCCGGGTGACGCACGCCGAGATTGCCGCCGGCGGCGGCGGCCAGGCTGGCCGACAGGGTCAGGCCGAGGCCTAGGCCCTGCTCGCCGGGCTTGGTGGTGAAGAAGGGTTCGAACAGGTGGCCGCGCAGTTCCGGGGCGATGCCCGGGCCGTTGTCGCGCACCTCCAGGCGGTAGCTGGCGCCGTCGGCCGCGCCGCTGAGCCAGAGGTGGCGCTCGGCCTGCGCGCCCATGGCGTCCAGGGCGTTGCCGATCAGGTTGACCAGGATCTGTTCCAGGCGGGTCTGGTCGATGCCCAGGCGGGTAGCGCCGGCGTAGGCGTGTTCGATCTGCACCGGGCTGCGCTGCAGGCGCGGCTGCAGCAGCATCAGCGCGGCGTCCACCGCCTGGCCCAGGCTGGCCTGGCCGTGGTCATCGGAGCGGCGGGCGAAGGCGCGCAGGCTGGCGGTGATCTTGCCCATGCGGTCGACCAGCTCGCCGATGGTCTGCAGGTTGCTGCCTGCCACCTCCAGGGCGCCGCGCTGGAGGAAGCGCACGGTGTTGCCGGACAGGGTGCGCAGCGCCGCCAGCGGCTGGTTGAGTTCGTGGGCGATGCTGGTGGACATCTGCCCGATCACCGCCAGCTTGCCGGCCTGGACCAGCTCGTCCTGGGTCTGGCGCAGGTGCGCCTCGGTCTGCCGGCGCTCGCGGATCTCGGCCTTGAGCCGCTCGTTGCTGGCCGAGAGGTCGGCGGTGCGTTCGGCGATGCGCCGCTCCAGCTCGTCGTTGGCCCGTTGCAGCGCCTCGCGCGCGGCCAGACGGGTGGCGATCACCTTGCGCCGCTGGTTCAGCGCCAGGCCGAAGAAGATCAGTAACGCGCAGGCGCCGGCGGCCAGCAGGGCATTGCCGATGGCCGCGCGGCGCTGGTCCTGCAGCGGGCTGAGCAGGGTCAGGCGCCAGGGCGTGTCGGCCAGCGGCCGGCTCTGCTCCAGGTAGTTGATCCGCCCCGGCGCCCGTCCGCCCGGCGTGGCGCTGGCGTAGCTGACCTGCTCGATGCCGTCGCCCAGCGGCGTGCGCGCCAGCGGCTGCAGTTCCTCCAGCGCCCACCAGTGGTATTGCAGGCTGCGCGCCAGGCGCTCGCGGGTGTTCGGCCCCAGCGCCTGCACCGCCTTGAGCCGCCGCGCCGGGTCGCTGGACAGGATGATGACGCCGTTCTCGTCGCTGACGTAGGCTTCCAACCGCGCCCGTTGCCAGCGCTGCTCGAGGGCGTCCAGGCGCACCTTGACCACCGCCACGCCGATGATCCGCTCGCCCTGCTTGAGGCCGTGGGCCAGGTAGTAGCCGGGCTCGCCGGTGGTGCTGCCGATGCCGTAGAAGCGCCCCGGCTTGCCCTGCACGGCGTCCTGGAAATAGGCGCGGAACGACAGGTCTTCACCGAGGAAGCTGCTCGGCTCGCGCCAGTTGCTGGTGGCCAGCACCCGCCCAGAGGTGTCCAGCACGTAGGTGGCCAGGCTGCCGCTGCGGCCGTTAAGGCCCTCGAGGTAATCGTTGACCCGCTGCCGCCGGTAGTTGCTGGGGGTCTGCAGCAGGCGCCGCACGTCTTCGTTGAGCTCCAGCAGGCTGGGCAGGTAGTTGTACTTGGTGATCTCGCTTTCCACCGCGCGGGCGTTCAGCTCCAGCTGGCGCTCGCCGTCCTCGGCCAGGGCGCGGATGCCCGCCCGTTCGCTGAGCCGATAGCCGGCATAGCCGCAGCCGAGCACCAGGGCGAGCAGCAGCAGGGACAGCAGCAGGTGGCGGAACAGGCGCGGTTTCACGGTCAGGGCAGGCGGCACTGCGCAGAGGCGGGCGGTGGGGCATTGCATCACAGTCCTCCAGTGCTGGCCAGTTCCGCTGGGCGCCTCATTCCGTAGGGTGCGCTGTGCGCACCGCTGGCGACGGTTGTTTGGTGCGCACGGCGCACCCTACGGATCTGCACCCGCCCTACACGAGGTTGTGGTCAGTGCGTAGGATGGGTTGAGCGAAGCGATACCCATCAATCCGGCGATACCCATCGATTGGCTGATGGGTATCGCAGGCTCAACCCATCCTACGGGGTTGCGGTTGCGGTCAGTGCTGGAGGATCTTGGCGAGGAACTGCTGGGCGCGCTCGGAGCGGGCCGAGAGATCGCCGAAGAAGGCTTCCTTGGGGCAGTCCTCGACTATCTTGCCGGCGTCCATGAAGATCACCCGGTCGGCGACCTTGCGCGCGAAGCCCATCTCGTGGGTCACGCACATCATGGTCATGCCCTCGTTGGCCAGCTGCACCATCACATCCAGCACCTCGTTGACCATCTCCGGGTCGAGCGCCGAGGTCGGCTCGTCGAACAGCATCACCACCGGGTCCATGGCCAGGGCGCGGGCGATCGCTACCCGTTGCTGCTGGCCGCCGGACAACTGACCGGGGTGTTTGTGCGCATGGGCGGCCAGGCCGACCCGCTCGAGCAGGGCCAGGCCCTTCTCACGGGCTTCGGCCTTGCTGCGGCCGAGTACCTTGACCTGGGCGATGCACAGGTTCTCGGTGATGGAGAGGTGCGGGAACAGCTCGAAGTGCTGGAACACCATGCCGACCCGCGAGCGCAGCTTGGGCAGGTCGGTCTTCTTGTCGGCGATCGAGGTGGCATCGACCAGGATGTCGCCCTGCTGGAACGGCTCCAGGGCGTTGACGCACTTGATCAGGGTCGACTTGCCCGAGCCGGATGGACCGCACACCACCACCACTTCGCCCTTCTTCACTTCGGTGCTGCAGTCGCTCAGCACCTGGAAGTCCCCGTACCACTTGTTGACGTTCTGGATAGAGATCATACGGCTAACCTTTTTTGCAGATGCTTGACCAGCTGCGAGGCGGCGAAGCTGAGGGTGAAGTAGACCAGGCCGGCGAAGATCAGGAACTCATGGGCCTGGCCGATGATGTCGCCGCGCGAGCGGGCGGCGTTGAGGAAGTCCATCAGGCCGACGGTGTAGACCAGCGAGGTGTCCTGGAACAGGATGATGCTCTGCTGCAGCAGCAGCGGGGTCATCTTGCGGAACGCCTGGGGCAGGATGATCAGGCGCATGCTCTGCGCGTAGCTCATGCCGAGCGCCGAGGCGGCGCCCATCTGACCCCGGGGGATGGCCTGGATGCCGGCGCGGACGATCTCGCAGAAGTACGCCGCCTCGAACATCACGAAGGCCACCAGGCAGGAGGCGAAGGCGCCCACCGGGGTGTCCTCGCCGGTGATCCAGCGCAGGATGAAGGGCACCGCGAAGTAGAACCAGGTGATCACCAGCAGCAGCGGGATCGAGCGGAAGTAGTTGACGTAGGTGGCGGCGAAGCTGGCCAGCAGCCGGTTCGGCGACAGCCGCAGCAGCGCCAGCAGGGTGCCCAGCACGACGCCGCCGAGCACGCCCAGCGCCATCAGCTTGAGGGTCATCCACAGGCCGTCGGCCAGCCCCGGCAGCGCCGGAATGATTGCGGAAAAGTCCATCACTTGCCTCCTACGGCGATCAGCCCGGGCACCGCGACCTGCTTCTCCACCGCGCGCATCAGCAGCATCAGGCCCATGTTCAGGGTGAAGTAGATCAGCGTGGCCAGGGTGAAGGCCTCGAACAGGTTGGCGCTGAATTCGGCGGTCTGCTTGGTCTGCGCCAGCAGCTCCATCAGGCCGATCAAGGACGCCACCGAGGAGTTCTTGAAGATGTTGAGGAACTCGCTGGTCAGCGGCGGGATGACGATGCGCAGCGCCTGCGGCAGCAGCACCTCGCGGTAGATCTGCGGCAGGCGAAAGCCCATGGCGTAGCCGGCGGCGATCTGCCCGCTGGGCAGCGCCTGGATGCCGGTGCGCACCTGCTCGCAGACCCGCGCGGCGGTGAACAGGCCCAGGCACAGCACCACGCTCAGGTAGGCCGAGGTGGCCGGTGCCAGGTCCTGCTTGAACCAGATTTCCAGTGGCTCGGGCAGCAGGTCCGGCACCAGGAAGTACCAGAGGAACAGCTGCACCAGCAGCGGCACGTTACGGAAGATTTCCACGTAGGCGCTGGCCAGGCCGGCCAGCCAACGGTTCGGCACGGTGCGCAGCACGCCGAGCAGGGTGCCGAGCAGCAGGGCGATGACCCAGCCGGCCAGGGCGATGGCGATGGTCCAGCCCAGGCCGGTGACGAACCAGTCCAGGTAGATCTCGCTGCCGATGCCGGTGGACTTGAAGAAGATGCCCCAGTCCCAGTTGTAATTCATGCGGGTTTCCCCTCGGGTGTCACTGTGGGTTGGACGGGGCCGGGCAGGCAGATGCCGGCCCCGCGCGCTAGTGGCGCACGTGCCCCTGATCCATTCGGGTGGAAGGTGGGAGCCAGGCTCCCGGGTCCCCGCCGGCGCGCCCCTCGTGAGGGCACGTCGGCGTCACCGTCAGAGCTGCTCGGCAGCCTTGTCGGTGGGGTTGGCGATGAGCTTCTTCAGCTCGGCGCTCATGGGGAAGTTGAGGTTCAGGCCCTTCGGCGGGATCGGCTGCATGAACCACTTGTCGTAGATCGCCGTGACTTCGCCGGACTGGTAGGCCGCGGCGATGGCGCCGTCGACCACCTGCTTGAACGCCGGGTCGCCCTTGCGCAGCATGCAACCGTAGATCTCGAACGACTGCGGGGTGCCGACCACCGCCCAGTCGGCCGGCTGCTTGGCCTTGGCCATTTCGCCGAACAGCAGGGCGTCGTCCATCATGAAGGCCAGCGCGCGGCCGGACTCGAGCATCAGGAAGGACTCGCCGTGGTCCTTGGCCGAGATGATGTTCATGCCCATCTGCTTGTCGGCGTTCATGCTCTTGAGCAGGCGCTCGGAGGTGGTGCCGGCGGTGGTCACCACGTTCTTGCCCTTGAGGTCGGCGAAGTCGGCGACGCCCGAGGTCTTCTTGGTCAGCAGGCGGGTGCCCACCTCGAAGATGCCCACGGAGAAGTCCACCTGCTGCTGGCGCTCGACGTTGTTGGTGGTGGAGCCGCACTCCAGGTCGACGGTGCCGTTCTGCACCAGCGGGATGCGGGTCTGCGAGGTCACCAGGTTGTAGCGCACCTTCAGCTCGGGCATCGCCAGCTTCTGCTTGATCGCCTCGACTGCCTTGAGCTGCAGGTCATGGGAGAAACCCACCGGCTGCTGCGGGCTGTCGCCGAAATAGGAGAAGGGGATGGAGGCGTCGCGGTGGCCGAGGACGATGGTGCCGGTTTGCTTGATCTTCTTCAGGGTGCCGGTCAGCTCTTCGGCCAGCGTCGGGGCGCTGAGCAGGGTGGCGGCCAGGGCGACGGCGACGGCGCGGGAAAGAGTGCTGGTGGTCATGCTGATCCTCACTGTTGTTGTTATCGGCTGGCCGACCGGGCCGGCCCGGCGGCGGGGAAGGCGCGCGGCCTTCCTGCAGTGGGTTAGAGCAGGGAACGTGCCAGGCTTTTTTTGGGCGCTGCTTTTTTATAACTGATTGAAAATAAAGGATTAAAGTTTTGTGCCGGTTCCGCAGGCGAACCCTGGCGTTCGCCTTGGCGAACAAGTGCGGTTTACTCATTCGGAAAACCGAACGGCCGCTCCGGGCAGTGAGAACGTTTTCACGTCAGAGCCAGAGGCAGGAGCCGTATGCGCCAATGCCGCACATACGGGGCTGTGCGGGCGCGGTGGCTAACCACCGTCTCCAGCGCGACCGCCTGTTGCTCCCGGATAGCCATAGGCGCAATAGCCGGCAGACCCGCATCGCCCTATAAAGGAAGGAGGTCCGCGAAGCTTGGTGCCAGGACCGGCGACGGACGGTCATGCAGGGGGGGCGCTCTTTGTGTCGTTAGGCTATACTGCGCCGCCTTCAAACCCGCCGGCCGCGGGTTTGCTCCGAACATGACAAGCCACGCTCTTTGCGTGGCTTGTTGGTTTTTGACGCGCCGTGAGGCGCTTGATGAAGAGGCACGACGATGAGCGCACTGGTTGGCGTGATCATGGGCTCCAAGTCCGATTGGTCCACCCTTAGCCACACCGCCGAGATGCTGGACAAGCTGGGCATCCCCTATGAGGTCAAGGTGGTGTCCGCCCACCGCACCCCGGACCTGCTGTTCCAGTACGCCGAGCAGGCCGAAGGCCGCGGCATCCAGGTGATCATCGCCGGTGCCGGCGGCGCCGCCCACCTGCCGGGCATGTGCGCGGCCAAGACCCACCTGCCGGTGCTGGGCGTGCCGGTGCAGTCGGCGATGCTCTCGGGCGTCGATTCGCTGCTGTCGATCGTGCAGATGCCGGCCGGCATTCCGGTTGCCACCCTGGCCATCGGCAAGGCCGGTGCGGTCAACGCGGCGCTGCTGGCGGCGAGCATCCTCGGTCACCAGCACCCGCAGTTCCATGCGGCGCTGAAGAAGTTCCGCCAGGAGCAGACCGATACCGTGCTGGACAATCCGGACCCGCGTCAGGCCTGAGGGCGGCTCGTGGGTCAGTAGAAGCTTCGCGGGCAAGTCCGCTCCCACAGGGGCGCGTGCGGCATTGAAAGAGGTAGACGCATGAAAATCGGTGTAATCGGTGGCGGCCAACTGGGTCGCATGCTGGCTTTGGCCGGCACTCCCCTGGGGATGAACTTCGCCTTTCTCGACCCGGCGCCGGACGCCTGTGCCCAGGCGCTTGGCGAGCATATCCGCGCCGACTACGGCGACCAGGACCACCTGCGCCAGCTGGCCGACGAAGTCGACCTGGTGACCTTCGAGTTCGAGAGCGTGCCGGCCGAGACCGTGGCCTTCCTCTCGCAGTTCGTGCCGGTCTACCCGTGCGCCGAATCGCTGCGCATCGCCCGCGACCGCTGGTTCGAGAAGTCGATGTTCAAGGAGCTGGGCATTCCCACCCCGGCGTTCGCCGACATCCACTCGCAGGCCGACCTCGACGCCGCGGCCGCCGCTATCGGTCTGCCGGCGGTGCTCAAGACCCGCACCCTGGGCTACGACGGCAAGGGTCAGAAGGTCCTGCGCCAGGCGCAAGACGTGCAGGACGCCTTCGCCGAGCTGGGCAGCGTGCCCTGCATCCTCGAAGGCTTCGTGCCCTTCACCGGCGAGGTCTCGCTGGTCGCCGTGCGCGGCCGTGACGGCGAGACGCGCTTCTACCCGCTGGTGCACAACCGCCACGACAGCGGCATCCTCGCCCTGTCGGTCGCCAGCACGGACCATCCGCTGCAGGCCCTGGCCGAAGACTACGTCGGCCGCGTGCTGCAGAAACTCAACTACGTCGGCGTCATGGCCTTCGAGTTCTTCGAGGTCGACGGCGGTCTCAAGGCCAACGAGATCGCCCCGCGCGTGCACAACTCCGGGCACTGGACCATCGAAGGCAGCGAGTGCAGCCAGTTCGAGAACCACCTGCGTGCCGTCGCCGGCCTGCCGCTGGGCTCGACCGCCAAGGTCGGCGAGAGCGCCATGCTCAACTTCATCGGCGAAGTGCCGGCGGTGGATAAGGTAATCGCCATCGACGACTGCCACCTGCACCACTACGGCAAGGCCTTCAAGGTCGGCCGCAAGGTCGGCCACGCCACCCTGCGCTGTGCCGACCGCGCCACCCTGGAGCGGCAGATCGCCGCGGTCGAGGCGCTGATCGGCAAGGGCTGAGGTCGTGTCTGGCGCCGGCATTTCCCGGCGCCAGACACTTCCGATGGAACCTCTGCGGCTCCCATCCATCTGATAGCCTAATGCCACGGCTATTTCGGCCCTGGCGCACTCAGCTATTCGGAGACCACGCCATGGGCATTATCGGCACCATCTTCATCGGCCTGATCGTCGGCCTGATTGCACGCTTCCTCAAGCCGGGCGACGACAGCATGGGCTGGATCATGACCATCCTGCTCGGCATCGGCGGCGCCATCGCCGCGACCTACGGCGGCCAGGCCCTGGGCATCTACCAGGCTGGCCAGGGCGCCGGTTTCGTCGGCGCAGTGATCGGCGCCGTGGTTCTGCTGATACTCTACGGCGCAATCAAGAAAGGCTGAGCGGCCCTTCGCTTTCTAGCTACCCGTGAGTCTGCCCATGCGTCATCTGCTGTTGTCCCTCCTGCTCCTGAGCAGCCTGCTGCCGGCTAGCCTGGTGCATGCCGAGCTGGCGGAAACCGACTGGCTGGAGCTGATGCCGGCGGAAGACCGCCAGGCCCTCGAAGCCATGCCGGAAATCAGTCACGACGGCCCCGAGCAGGACGGCGCCTTCTACAACCCCAGTGGCCTCAGGCAGCAGGACAACAGCCTGCCGGCAGTGATGTACTCGGCCAAGACCGTGGCGGCGCTGGACGGCAAAGCCATCCGCCTGGGCGGCTACCCCGTGCCCCTGGAAAGCGACGCCGAGGGCCGCAGCACCCTGTTCTTCCTCGTCCCCTATCCAGGCGCCTGCATCCACGTGCCGCCACCGCCGCCCAACCAGTTAGTGCTGGTGCGCTACCCCGAAGGCATCGAACTTGAAGACATCTATGCCCCGCTCTGGGTCAGCGGCACCTTGCAGGTGGAGCAGGTCAGCAACGAGCTGGCCGATGCGGCCTATGCACTGGAGGCGGGGATGGTGCGGGTGGTGGAGGAGGCTGACCTTTAGCCGGACGCTTTTAGCGTGAAAGTCGCGTAGCGATGGCCTCCTCTTGTCCTTCTCCCGCCGGGAGGCGGCTCCCGCTCCCGGCGGGAGTACCGCATTCGCCACATCCCTGTGGGTCAAGGTGGCGCGAAGCGCCGGATGAGGGAGGCGGGCATGCCGCGAAGACTTTCATCGTTCGGGTGCCTCTCGCGGCATGCCCGTTAACGCCCTGATAGGTGCTGTCGCAGAATGATTGTTGCGACGAGCGCGGCTCGTAGGGTGCGCTGTGCGCACCAGGCGCCAGGCACCAGGCACCAGGCATACGGCCGCCGATGGTGCGCACGGCGCACCCTACCCAGGCCGGTTGCCTATGCTTGATCAGAGGCGTCCCGCTCGTGCCCGGTGTGCGAGCCAGTCCGCCACCTGCCTGTGCCTGCCCGAACGCGGGAGGTGAGCCATGACCCAGGGTCTGGCGATTCTGCTGTTTGCCGTCTTCGCGCTGCTCAGCGGCGCCCTGCTGCGCTTCCTGCTGCACGGCGGCAAGGTGCCCTACTCGGTGGCGCTGCTCCTGCTCGGCCTGCTGCTCGGCGTGCTGGCGCAGCAGGCCTGGCTGCCGCCCTGGGCCGAGGAGTTCGCCGCCAGCGTCGACTACGTGGCCGGCATCGAGCCGCAGCTGATCCTGTTCCTGTTCCTGCCCGCGCTGATCTTCGAATCCGCCTTCGCCCTGGAGGTGCACCTGTTCCGCCGCATGCTGACGCAGATCGCCCTGCTGGCGGTGCCGGGGCTGATCATCGCGACCCTGCTCACCGCGCTGCTGGTGCGCCTGGCCCTGCCGCTGGAGTGGAGCTGGCCGGTGGCGCTGATGTTCGGCGCCCTGGTCAGCGCCACCGACCCGGTGGCGGTGGTGTCCCTGCTCAAGGAGCAGAGTTCGCGCAAGCGCCTGGAGACCCTGATCGAGGGCGAGTCGCTGCTCAACGACGGCACCGCCATCGTCTTCTTCGTGCTCTTCTACAGCATGCTGCTGGGGGGCGCGGCGGAGGTCGGGGTCGGCTACGTCAGCCAGGAGTTCCTCCGCGTGGTCTGCGTCGGCGCCCTGGTCGGGCTGGCGGTAGCGGCGGTGGTGGTGTTCTGGGTCGGCAAGGTGTTCAACGACGCGGTGCTGGAAACCGTGGTGACCATCGCCGCCGCCTACCTGGGCTTCATCGTTGCCGAGCACGGTTTCCATTCCTCCGGCGTGGTGGCGGTGGTGACCACCGCGGTGCTGCTCGCCGGGGTCGGCCGCACCCGCTTCAGCCCGGAGGTGATGCACTACCTGCATCACTTCTGGGAAATGCTCGCCTACATCTTCAACACCCTGATCTTCCTCCTGGTCGGCATCATCATCGCTCGCCAGGTGGCGCTGCCGTCGCTGCAGATGTGGCTGAGCCTGCTGCTGCTCTACCTCGGGGTGAACCTGATCCGCGGCGCTACCATCGCCATGCTTTCGCCGCTGCTGGCGCGCCTGGGCATCGGCCTGACCCGCGACAAGGCGATCGTCCTCACCTGGGGCGGCCTGCGCGGCGCGGTGGCGCTGGCCCTGGCGCTGTCGGTGGCGCAGCAGGGGCAGATCGATGCGGCCATCCGCGAGCAGGTGCTGTTCCTCACCGCCGGCCTGGTGGTGCTGACCATCGTGATCAACGGCGCCAGCATCAGCGCCCTGCTGCAGTGGCTCGGCTTGGCCCAGCTGCCGCCGGCCAAGCGCGCCACCGTGCGCAAGGCCGAGGGCCTGATCCACAAGGAAGTGGCCGATCTGCTCGACGCCCTGAGCCGCGACGAGTTGCTCGCCCACGCCGACTGGCCCGGCATCGAGCGCAGCCTGAACGACCTGCGACTCAGCGCCGAGTTCGAGCCGAGCGCGCCCGGCCCGCAGGAGGATCTGGCGATCTTCTACAAGCGCCAGCTGCTGGAGAGCGAGCGGCAGAACTACTGGAACCAGTTCAGCCTGGGGCTGCTCGACCAGGGCGCGGCGGCGCACCTGGTGGAGGCGGTGGAGGCCGCGCTGGACGGCATCCCCGACCTCGGCCCGCGGCCCCGGTTGCAGGCGCTGTGGTCCGGCCCGGTCTGGCTGCAACGTCTGGCCCACTGGGGCTGGCTGGAGCCCGCGCGCTTTCGCCACCTGACCGCCGTCTACGGCACCCTGCGCGGCTACCGCCAGGCCCAGCAGGCGCTGCTGGCCCTGGCCGCCGACCTCGCCCCGGACCCGACCATGGCCGAAGCCGCCCGCCAGCAGATTGCCGCCAACCTGCACCAGGCCCAGCAACACCTAGAACAACTGCGCGCCGAACACGGCGCCGCCGTCGCCCAGCTGGAAACCTATACGGCCCTGCGCCTGCTGCTCAACCGCCAGCGCGAAGCGGTGCAACACCTGGCCGACGAAGGCGTGCTCGAACCGGCGGAGAGCCGCAAGCTGATCGAGCGGGTCGAGCAGCGGATGTTTAGTTTGGCGCGGGGGCGGCGAGGGTAGGCGGGGCCTGCTCAACCGCGGGATTTGCAGCGTTGCTGGCTGCGAGAACAAGTGGTACTGCCGTGTTGCAGACGCTGGTTAAAAAGCCATGAGATTTGTTATTTACATACAGTCTGGCTCTTTCGAAAAAGGGGGCGAATTTATTTATAAGGGTAGACCGGCCATTCATGGCCGGCTGCCGGTGGGGAACCGGCAGAAACCGGTTAGAAGCGGACGGTCAGCAGCATCAACACCTTGTTCCCGATTGTTCGATGACACCAGCTCGTAGGGTGCGCCGTGCGCACCAGGGGTTATCAGTGGTGCGCGCAGCCTAGGCGGCCCCGTGCGCCCTGCACAGGCCAGGCGCAACCGCTTGAGCGATGATTATCGCGAGACAGCCTCCTCGCCGGCAGACCAGTATTTTGCCCAGAACCTGATCAGTGACCGGCCGCAAGCAAGGGGAGGTGGCGGGGCACAACAGGCAAAACCGACGCGAAACGGCTGGTGGCGACTGACGGCGAGCGGTCAGGAGCTGGCATTGACGACAGGCAGCAACCGGCCCAGGCTGTGTAAAAACGTATTGAGCACCGAGAGCTGATCAATCAATGATCGAATCTGACGATCTCTCGTAAATTCCACGCAAGCTCGATGCGAAAACTTCTCCAGAATTCGCGTAGCAACGCGATCCGCAGAGTTGAGTGGGAGTTTTTACACAGCCTGG
>NZ_FOWX01000067.1 GCF_900115555.1 Pseudomonas borbori | reverse complement strand
CAGCAGAAAAGGAACGGCGTTGTTTGGTCATCTGACACCTCGATCTGGCGAGCATTCTCGCCTAAATGGGTGTCCGGAATCAGTAGACCACTACATTCAAGCGTTACCTACAACAAGGCGGCCATATCGGGCCGCCTTGTTGCGTATTGAATCTGGAGGTTTCAATTCATCGACAGAATCGCCAGGCCCAGAGTCTGGCGGCCATTGTCCATGTCGCTGACGCGGACCACTTCGCCCTCGACCATCAGCCCTTTGAGCTGGTTATGGTCGGAGGCGATATGCACCTTGACCATGTCGCCCATCTTCAGCGCACACTCGACCTCGAGCTGCATGCCGGTGCTCGACAGGTCCAGGCACAGTGCGGGAATTTCCTTTCCCGCATGCTGCAGGGTGACCGGTGCTTCCAGTCGCATGCGGATGTAATCGCGTTTCTCACTGTAATCGTGATTACTTTGGCTCATGGACGCTATCCTCTCTGTTGTAGGGTTCTCCTGTGGCCCTTATAACCTTCGCCGATTTGCGGTGTAAAGTCGCGTAATGATGATAGGCGCATGCTTGAACCGAGGTGCGTATGGGAGTACCGTCAGCGCCTTGAGACGAACCGAGTACGCGCGCGCAGGCTGATGGCCTGGTGCTTACACCTAGCCTTGCCCCGGCGCAGTTTGCCTGGATACCCAATGCACACAACCAGTGCCACGCTGCTGATTATCGATGATGACGAAGTGGTGCGTGCGAGTCTCGCGGCCTACTTGGAAGACAGCGGCTTCACCGTTCTGCAAGCCTGTAATGGCCTGGAAGGCTTCGATGTCTTCCGGCGCGAACAGCCGGATGTAGTGATCTGCGATCTGCGCATGCCGCAGGTCGATGGCCTCGAGCTGATCCGACGGATCAACGAGCTGCAGGTGGAAACCCCGGTTATCGTGGTGTCGGGCGCCGGCGTGATGAATGACGCGGTCGAAGCCTTGCGCCTGGGTGCCGCCGATTATCTGATCAAACCCCTGGAAGACCTCGCGGTACTCGAGCATTCGGTGCGTCGTGCACTGGATCGCGCGCATCTGCGCCTGGAGAACCAGCGCTATCGGGAACAACTGGAGGCGGCCAACCGCGAGCTGCAAGCCAGCCTGCATCTGCTGCAGGAAGATCAGAACGCCGGTCGCCAGGTGCAGATGAATATGCTGCCGGTTACGCCTTGGCACGCCGATGGGCTGCAATTCGCTCACCAGATCATTCCGTCGCTCTATCTGTCCGGGGATTTCGTCGACTACTTCCGTGTCGATGAGCGGCGCATTGCCTTTTACCTCGCGGACGTGTCCGGGCATGGCGCATCTTCGGCATTCGTCACCGTGCTGCTGAAGTTCATGACCACCCGTTTGCTCTATGAATTGCGGCGCAATGGCAGTTTTCCCGAGTTCAAGCCTTCGGAAGTCCTCGGCCATATCAATCGCGGCCTGATCAATTGCAAGCTGGGCAAGCACGTGACCATGCTCGGTGGCGTCATCGATGAGCAGCAGGGCCAGCTGACTTACAGCATCGGTGGCCATCTGCCGCTGCCAGTGCTTTACAGCGAAGGCGAAGCGCATTACCTGACTGGACGTGGTTTGCCGGTTGGTTTGTTCGATGAAGCCGAATACAGCGATCATGTGTTGAAATTGCCGGAATCGTTCAGCTTGACGCTGCTCTCCGACGGTATTCTCGATCTGCTGCCAGGCGATACCTTGCAGGAAAAAGAACTCGCGCTGCCCCGTCTGGTCAGCTCGGCGGGCGGAACCCTGGATGGATTGCGCCAAGTGTTTGGGCTGGCCAATCTGGCGGATATGCCGGATGATATTGCCTTGCTGGTGTTAAGCAGGAACCTTGCATGAATCCTGGGATGAACCCCGGTAGAATCCAGTTCGCCGAACAAGACGGTACCTTCGTACTGAAATTTGTCGGTGAAGTGCGCCTGACCCTGTGTTCGGCGCTGGATTCCACCATCGAAAAGATTTTTACCGCGCTGAATTTCTCCGCCATCGTCATCGACCTGACCGAGACGCGCAGCATCGACAGCACCACCCTGGGCTTGCTGGCCAAGTTGTCGATTCTCTCGCGGCAGAAGATCGGTCTGCTGCCGACTGTGGTGACCACCCATCCGGACATCACGCGGCTGTTGCAGTCGATGGGCTTCGATCAGGTGTTCAACATCGTCGATACGCCGATTCCCTGCCCGGAGTGCCTGGACGATCTGCCGTCGCAGGATCAATCGGAAGCAGTGGTGCGGGCCAAAGTGCTGGAGGCGCACCGTATTTTGATGGATCTGAACGACTCCAATCGCGAAGCCTTCCACGATCTGGTCAACGCGCTAGAGCATCAGCGCTAGATCGCCGTTTTCAACAAGTGCGGGGTGCGCGATGAAAGTCGGCGCCCCGCGTTGCATTCAGGCGATGTCGGCGAGCAGCTTTTCCAGTTTTTCCTGGTCGCGAGCGAATTGACGAATACCTTCGGCAAGTTTCTCCGTGGCCATGGGATCCTCGTTCATCGCCCAACGGAACTGACTTTGCTCGAGGCTTTGCCGCGCTTCGGCGGGCTGACCGCTGCTCAGCTTGCGTTCGAGCGGGGACTGGTCATCGGCCAGTTGCTGCAGCAGTTCCGGGCTGATGGTCAGGCGGTCGCAACCGGCCAACTGCTCGATCTGGCCAATGTTGCGGAAGCTGGCGCCCATCACTACGGTCGCGTAGCCATTGGCCTTGTAGTAGTTGTAGATGCGCGTCACCGACTGCACGCCCGGATCCTCTGCACCGACGAAATCACGCCCTTCGGCCTTCTTGTACCAGTCGTAGATCCTGCCCACGAACGGCGAGATCAGGAACACCCCGGCATCGGCGCAGGCCTGGGCCTGGGCGAAGGAGAACAGCAGGGTGAGGTTGCACTGGATGCCGGCTTTTTCCAGTTGCTCGGCGGCGCGGATGCCTTCCCAGGTCGAGGCGATCTTGATCAGGACCCGTTCGCGGCCGACGCCAGCTTGCTCGTACAGGTCGATCAGGCGTTCGGCGCGGCGCAGGGTGGCCTGAGTATCGAAGGACAGGCGCGCATCGACTTCGGTGGAAATACGCCCCGGAATGATCTTGAGAATTTCCTGGCCGACCGTCACGCCGAAGCGGTCGCAGGCCAGGCCCAGATCGCCTTGGCTGGTGCTGACTGCATTGTTCAGCAACTGCGCGTAGCGCGGCATGGCGGCGGCCTTGAGCAGCAGTGACGGATTGGTGGTGGCGTCGACCGGTTGCATGCGGGCGATGGCGTCGAAGTCGCCGGTGTCGGCGACCACGGTGGTGAATTGCTTGAGTTGGTCCAGCTTGGAAGTCATGGCACTGCCTTGTAGTTACTGATGTCCTGACCTTACCCGAGTCAGCGCCCTTGCAGCAATTGCGCCGCCTGGTCGAACAGGGCCAGGGGCTCGGCGGTCTTGTGAATATCCACCGACAACAGCTGGCGGAAGCGCCGGGCACCGTTGAATCCCTGGGCCAGGCCGAGCATGTGGCGGGTGATGTGGTGCATGCTGCCGCCCTCGGCCAGGTGCTCGGCAATATAGCCGCGCATCGATTGCATCGCCTCGAAGCGGCCGAGTGCCGGCGCCGTCGAACCGAACAGCTGCCGATCGACCTGCGCCAGCAGATAAGGGTTGTGATACGCCTCGCGGCCGAGCATCACGCCATCGAAAGTCTGCAGGTGCGTCTGGCATTCCTCCAGGGTCTTGATGCCGCCGTTGAGGATGATCTCAAGCGCCGGGAAGTCGCGTTTGACCAGCGCCGCCAGGTCGTAGCGCAGCGGCGGCACTTCGCGGTTTTCCTTGGGCGACAGGCCGGAAAGGATGGCGATACGCGCATGCACGGTGAAACTCTGGCAGCCGGCATCGCGCACCTGGCCGATGAAATCGCACAACTCGGCGTAGCTGTCGCGCCCGTCGATGCCGATACGGTGCTTGACCGTCACCGCAATGCTCACCGCATCGCGCATCGCCTTGACGCAGTCGGCGACCAGTGCCGGGTGGGCCATCAGGCAGGCGCCGATCATATTGTTCTGCACCCGGTCGCTGGGGCAGCCGACATTCAGGTTGACCTCGTCGTAGCCCGCCGCTTCAGCCAGCTTGGCGCAGGCCGCCAGCTCGGCCGGCACGCTGCCACCCAGCTGCAGCGCCAGCGGGTATTCTGCTGCGCTATGGCGCAGAAAGCGCGCGCTATCGCCATGCAGCAGCGCGCCCGTGGTAACCATCTCGGTATACAGCAGCGCATGCCGCGACAGCTGACGTAGGAAAAAACGGCAGTGCCGATCCGTCCAATCCATCATCGGCGCCACGGAGAAGCGGCGGGACAGTGCAGGGCGCGTGGTTGCTGGGTTTGATGCTGATTCTAGAGGCATTTCTTCTGTCGCGTTCTCAACGTGTTTTCGGGGGTTTCCGGGCATGTTTCTCAAGTCGGTGGTAAAATGTACCACCGAGAAAACTTCTTGTACCACCAGCCAGGAGGGCAGATTGCCGTGGCAACCATTCGAGCTAGAAAGAGCGCGGACGGCTCGCTCCGCTACACCGTACAAATCCGGATCAAGAAGAACGGAGCACAAGTCTACCAAGAGAGCCAGACTTTCGCCCGCAAGCAGGCCGCTCAGGCCTGGGCCAAGCGTCGCGAGACCGAGCTGGACGAGCCAGGTGCTATTGAGCGGGCGAATCGCTCCAGTACAACCGTTGCCTCCATGATTGAGACTTACCTCGATGAGTACGGCAAAGCGCGTCCGATAGGTAAGACCAAGAAGGCAACGCTTGAGGCCATTGCCAAGAGCTATCTGGGCGAATGCGAAGATCGCCGCGTTACTGCTCAAGTACTGGTTGATTACGCGCTATGGCGTATGAGTCCTGAGGGCGGAGGGGTTCAGCCTCAGACGGCTGGAAATGATCTTGCTCATCTCGGCGCCGTGCTCTCCGTCGCGCGCCCTGCTTGGGGCTGTGACATCGATCCGCACGCGATGGCAGATGCGCGAAAGGTGCTGGCCAAGCTGGGATATAAATTGAAAAGTCGTGAGCGCGACCGCCGGCCTTCGCTTAAGGAACTCGACCTGATTTTCGCCGAGTTCGAGAACGTCCTGGCGAGCCGACCTACCTCCATCAATATGTTGAAGGTTTCAGGCTTCGCTATTTTCTCAACGCGCCGACAGGATGAGATCTGCCGTATCCGCTGGGATGATCTGGACGAGTCACGGCAGATGGTCATGGTCCGGGATATGAAGAATCCGGGAGATAAGATCGGCAACAACGTGTGGTGCCATCTGCCAGATGAAGCCTGGGCGATCCTGAAAAGCATGCCGCGTACCTGCGACGAGATCTTTCCATACAACAGTGAGTCAGTGTCCACGGCGTGGAGTCGAGTCTGCGAGCGCGCAGGCGTCGTGGATATGCACTTCCATGACCTTCGCCACGACGGTGTTAGTCGGTTATTCGAAATGGGGTGGGATATTCCCCGGGTGGCAAGCGTTTCCGGTCACAGGGATTGGAACTCGTTGCGGCGTTACACCCATTTGAACGGGCGCGGCGACCCATATGTGGGATGGAGGTGGCTCCCGAAGTTATTGGCGTCGGGCGTGAAATATGGAGACCGTACTATCAACGGCCTCTCCCGGCGCGGAGGTCGCCGATGAGCTGATCTCGCTCCCTGATCGCTTCCGCGCGTTGGATATCGAGATAAGCAGCTAGATCCTCGAGGTGAATTCCCTTGGCGGATTTCTGGCTCGGCTCGATGCGTACAATGGGGATCTTTAGCGCGCCGCTCAGTGCCTTGCGCTGGAACATCTCGGGGCTGAGATGTGAAAAGTAGTCCTGACAAACCCGATCAAGCGGGATTATCGCCTGCCCGTCGTACTGTGCCATCAGTAAAAAAAGTGTCTTCATTATTGCTCCATGCCATCGCACTATTTTCCAGTGGGATCAATCTATGGGGGCCACGTGTGATGGCAAACCAACTATGTCGCAGGCGGGCGTGGAGGAGAGGGCGAGTCTTGGAGGGTATTGGCGCCGTCGGTGGTACGGCGCCCCTAGCTCGGTTGGTCGTTACTGCAGCCAGCCTTCAACGACGTCGGCGCCGAATTCTTCTTTCCAGGCTTTCAGAATTTTGTGGTTGCCGCCTTTGGTCTCAACAACCTCGCCGGTCTTGGGGTTCTTGTAGCGTTTCATTTGACGAGGACGGCGCAGCCCAGAGTCCTGTTTGGTGAGCTTGCCGACTTTGGTTTGCGGGTCAAGGATGGCAATGATGTCGCGCAGACCCTTGTTGTATTTCGACATCAGGGAACGGAGCTTTTCCTCAAACTCCATTTCTTTTTTAAGGCCATCATCGTTCTTGAGTGCTTCCAGTTCTGCCAGTTGAGCGGCAAGTTGCTGTTCAAGAGCACGAAATTCGGCAAGTTTTGACATGCTGTGTATTTCCTTTTATATGGTTAACCCGAATTTAAAGTATAACTTTATTTACCTGATTTTAGCAGGCGGAACTGTGGGGCGACTTCAATCATGAGCGATCCTCTCGAGTCGTGCGCTGCTCGGCAAGGACCTGCTGAGTAGCCTGCTCGATGTAGTCGAAGACTTCAGTAGGCACTGAGTATTGATATTGCTTACGACGGTGTTTGGAAACAAAACCGTCATTGGTTAGGCACATCATCACCAAGTTGGCCAAGTCGCTGCCACGGATGTCGAATTGCTCATCCACCGCTTTGTAGACTGCGTCGTAGCATTCCAGGAAAGCAGCTTCTTCCCGCAGTTCGACCTCCAGGGCGTGCTGAGCCATTTCCATGGTGAAGATGACGCAAGCAGTTGCGTCCCAGTAGCGGTAGATCGCCGCATCGCCCCGGAAGTCGAAGGTCAACTTTCCAAAGTCGATCCACTGCACTTCCCAGAATTCTCGGGCTGGGCGTGAGTATCCCTGTAGGGACTCCAGGTATTGGCGCTCCTCACGTTTCATTGCCACCGACATCGGCAGTAGCAAGCCATTCTCCAGTGCGCCAGCGCGGCAAAGCGCCTGATGAATCAGGAATCGGGATAATCGCCCGTTCCCATCCATGAAAGGGTGGAGGAATACGAAACCGAAGGAGATGATTCCAGCTGCGACCAGTGGGTCGATTTGGGTGGGGGCCTCATTCGCAAACTGCATGAGGTGTTCCATCAATTCGCGGCACAGGTCTGGTGGTGGGGGGACGTAAGTCACACCGGCAGCCCCTTGTAAGTGCTCAACAAAAAGTCAGGTTGTAATCCTTGCCAAATCCCGCCTGGATTCGATCAAGTGCGCCCTCCAGCTCTGCTCGTGTGTGTTTACGA
>NZ_FOWX01000009.1 GCF_900115555.1 Pseudomonas borbori | reverse complement strand
GACTTCTGCTCACCCATCCCGCCATCTTGCGATGCCGGTAGCCAATGGCAGGTGCACAGATCTCCCAAGGTAATTCGCGCGACCTTCCTGCTTATGCCTGTCGGATCTACGTCGCAGCGTTCCGTGCAAGTATCGGGCTTTGAAGATACTGGCCTTCTTACCCCGCTGCGCCGCCTCTATCCGCTTCCTGTTCGTCAGGCCAACATTTTGCCTTCGGCTTCCTTCAGATTCGCAGTCACCCACGACACCCTTGCCGTTCAGCTAACACTTCCCCTTGCCGGGTGTGTAGAGGACTTTCACCTCCAAGTCACCAGCGTGGCCACCACAGCCAAACTGGTTGCGCTTACGCACAACGCGCCATGCCTGGCGCACCAAAAAAAAGCCGCACCTGGGTGCGGCTTGTTCGGGCAGGGGGTTAACTACGCGGCGATCGAGCCCTTGAGCTTGTTCATCGCGCTTTTCTCCAGCTGGCGGATGCGCTCGGCGGAGACGTTGTACTTGGCGGCCAGCTCGTGCAGCGTGGCTTTTTCCTCGGCCAGCCAGCGCTGGTAGAGGATGTCGCGACTGCGCTCGTCGAGTCCGTCCAGGGCCTCATGCAGGTTGGCGGCGGAGCTGTCGCTCCAGTCCGAGGCCTCGAGCTGACGCGCCGGGTCGTAACGGTGATCTTCCAGGTACTGGGCGGGCGACTGGAAGGCGCTGTCGTCATCGGCATCGTTGGCCGGATCGAAGGCCATGTCATGGCCGGTCAGACGGCTTTCCATCTCGCGCACTTCGCGCGGCTCGACGCCCAGGCTTTCCGCCACGGCGTGCACTTCCTCGTTGTTCAGCCAGGCCAGACGCTTCTTCTGGCTGCGCAGGTTGAAGAACAGTTTGCGCTGCGCCTTGGTGGTGGCGACCTTGACGATGCGCCAGTTGCGCAGGATGAACTCGTGGATCTCGGCCCGGATCCAGTGCACGGCGAAGGACACCAGGCGCACACCCATTTCCGGGTTGAAACGCTTGACCGCCTTCATCAGGCCGACATTGCCTTCCTGGATCAGGTCGGCCTGGGCCAGGCCATAACCGGAATAGCTGCGGGCTATATGCACGACAAAGCGCAGATGGGCGAGCACCATTTGCCGAGCGGCTTCGAGGTCCTGCTGGTAATAGAGACTCTCGGCCAGCTCGCGTTCCTGCTCGGGGGTCAACAGCGGAATGCAGTTGACCGCATGCACGTAAGCCTCCAGGTTGGCGCCCGGGACTAAAGCATGAACAGGTTGCAAAGAAGTGGACATTGGATTCCTCCGACTCACGAATCGAGCGCAGTGTAACACTGAGCAATACGACTAGGAACGCTTCTACAAGTTCCCTTACACATAGTCAATATCAATAAAAACAATAACTTAGCTATCTAGGCTGTAATTCGTTGAGGTGCCGGGCCACCGCCAGCCAGGCGCCGATATAGCCTAGCAGCACCGCGCCGAGCAGCAAGGACAGGCCGTCGCCTGCCGGCACGCCGGCCAGGGCGAAGTCGCTGCCGTAGAGCCCGGCCAGGCGGATCACCGCGGCGTTCAGCCAGCCCAGGCCATAGGCCAGCAGCAGCCAGGCCAGCAGCCCGGCGCCCAAGCCATAGAGCGCGCCCATATAGAGGAAGGGCCGGCGCACATAGCTGTCGGTGCCGCCGACCAGCTTGATCACCTCGATCTCGGTACGCCGGTTCTCGATGTGCAGGCGGATGGTATTGCCGATCACCAGCAGCAGGGCCATCACCAGCAGCAGGCTCAGGCCGAAGACGAAACGGTCGCCCAGGTTGAGAATCGCCGTCAGCCGCTCGACCCAGAGCAGGTCGAGCTGTGCCTGCTGCACCTTGGGCAACTCGGCCAGCCGCAGGCGCAGGGCCTCCAGGGTGACCTTGTCGATTTCCCTGGGTGTCACCAGCACCACGCCCGGCAAGGGATTGTCCGGCAGCTCCTTGAGCGCCTCGCCCAGTCCCGACTGTTGCTGAAACTCGTCCAGGGCCTGTTCGCGGCTGATCCATTCGGCCTCGGCGACCTCGTCCATCGCGCCGATCTGCTCGCGCAACGCCTGGCCTTCGGCCTCGCTGGCGTCGATCTGGAGGAACAGGGAGATCTGCGCGGCGCGCTGCCAGGAACCGCCGAGACGCTCGACGTTGTCCAGCAGCAGGGCCAGGCCCATCGGCAAGCTCAGGGCCACGGCCATCACCAGGCAGGTGAAGAAGCTGCCGATCGGCTGCTTGGCCAGGCGGCGCAGGCTGTCGACCAGGCTGGCGCGGTGGCTCTCCAGCCAGGCGTCGAGCTGGCTGCGGAAGTCCGGTTCTTCGCTCGGGGTTTTTGCTTCGTGTTTTTTCGGCGCGGCGCCGACGCGTTGCGCCGGTTGCGGTGGCGGAATCCGGGTCGCACTCATCAGACCGCCTCCCCGTCGCCGATCAGGCGGCCGCGTTGCAGGGTCAGCATGCGGTGGCGCATGCGCGCGATCAGCGCCAGGTCGTGACTGGCGATCAGCACGCTGGTGCCGAGGCGGTTGATGTCCTCGAACACCCCCATGATCTCCGCGGCCAGGCGCGGATCGAGGTTGCCGGTCGGCTCATCGGCGAGCAGCAGGGCCGGGCGGTGCACCACCGCGCGGGCGATGCCGACGCGCTGCTGCTGGCCGGTGGACAGTTCACTGGGGAATTGCTCGGCCTTGTCCGCCAGCGACACCCGCTCGAGAGCGGCGCCGACGCGCTTGCCGATCTCCACCTTGGACAGGCCGAGGATCTGCAGCGGCAGGGCGACGTTGTCGAACACGCTGCGGTCGAACAGCAGCTGGTGGTTCTGGAACACCACGCCGATCTGCCGACGCAGAAAAGGAATCTGCGCATTGCTGATCTGCCCCAGGTCCTGGCCGGCCAGCAGCAGCTTGCCGCTGGTCGGCCGCTCCATCGCCAGCAGCAGGCGCAACAGGGTGCTCTTGCCGGCGCCGGAGTGGCCGGTAACGAACAGAAACTCGCCGCGGCGCACGCGAAAGCTCAACTCGTGCAGCCCGACGTGCCCGTTGGGGTAACGTTTACCGACCTGCTCGAACTTGATCATTACGCCTCCCTGGACTGGAACAGCGCCTGGACAAAGGCGTTGGCCTCGAAGGTGCGCAGATCGTCGATGCCTTCGCCGACGCCGATATAGCGGATCGGCAGGCCGAACTGCTTGGCCAGGGCGAAGATCACCCCGCCCTTGGCGGTACCGTCCAGCTTGGTCAGGACCAGCCCGGTCAAGTTCACCGTCTGGTTGAACTGCTTGGCCTGGTTGATCGCGTTCTGCCCGGTGCCGGCATCCAGCACCAGCAGCACCTCGTGGGGCGCGCTGTCGTCCAGCTTGCCGATGACCCGGCGGACCTTCTTCAGCTCTTCCATCAGGTTGTCTTTGGTGTGCAGACGCCCGGCCGTGTCGGCGATCAGCACATCCATGCCGCGGGCCCTGGCCGCCTGTACCGCATCGAAGATCACCGACGCCGAGTCGGCGCCGGTGTGCTGGGCGATTACCGGTATCCGGTTGCGCTCGCCCCACACCTGCAACTGCTCGACGGCGGCGGCGCGGAAGGTGTCGCCGGCGGCCAGCATGACCTTCTTGCCGTCCTGCTCCAGCTTTTTCGCCAGCTTGCCGATGGTGGTGGTCTTGCCGGCGCCGTTCACGCCGACCACCAGAATCACATAGGGCTGCTTGGTCGAATCCACACGTAGCGGCTGCTCGACCGGCTTGAGCAGCGCGGTCAGTTCGTCCTGCAACGCCTGGTACAGCGCGCCGCTGTCGGTCAGCTGCTTGCGCGCGACCTTCTGGGTCAGGCTCCGGATGATCAGGTTGGTGGCCTCGACGCCGACGTCGGCGGTGAGCAGGCGGGTCTCGATTTCCTCGAGCAGGTCGTCGTCGATCGCCTTCTTGCCGAGGAACAGGCTGGCCATGCCCTCGCCCAGGCTGGCGCTGGTCTTCGACAGGCCCAGCTTGAGGCGGGCGAACCAGCCGCCCTGGTTATCCCCCGGCTTGTTCTGCTCGACCTGCACTTCAGCCACCGGGGTCTCGACCACAATCGGCGCGGCCGGCACAGGCGGTTCGGGCTCAGGTACATGTATGACGGGATGCAGCACTTCACTGCCGGCATTGATGCGAAAGCGCGAAGGCCGCGGCGCCTGCTGCGGCTCGGGCGCAGACGCGGGCGCCGGTGCTGCGGGCTCGGCCGGTGGCGCCACCTGCTCGACCACCACTGCCGGAGCCTCGACGGTTTGCGCGGGCGGCGCTTCAGGAGCCGGGCTACTGGCCGGCTCCTGCGGCTTCTTGCGCAACCAGCCGAACAGGTCTTTCTTCTCCGCGGCTTTCTCGGCGGATGGCGGCACAACGGGCGTGGCGCCGGGTGCGGGGGTCTGCTTGTCGTCGTTGGAACCAAACATGGAGGACGGCTATCTCAAAGGTGCGACGCGCCAGTGGGCGGGTCTGGAACATTGGCTGCGCAGCAAAATATAAAGCTGAAGGAAGCGCACAGTAAAATTCAGACCAGCTACCAGACGTGGCCGCCGGTAAAGTCGGGTGGCCTCAGATCACTCCTGATCGAGAACTCCCAAGAACCGTGCGTGCGGCTTTGACCCAAGCCTGCATCAGGCCAGTCTTGCCGGCCGGCAACACACGGGAATTGCGCGCGACTTTACCACTATCAGCCGCCGTGGAGCAGGTCTATCTGTCGCTTGCGGCCGATAGCAGCGCGAGCGCCAGGCTGTGCACCGTCACGCCGCGGCGCGAATCAGCGGCCGGACTTGAGCTTGTTCCAGGAGCGGGTGATCCAGCGCATGATTTCAGGCGGTTGCTCCGAGGAGACATACAGCCGTTGCTGGACGGCAGCGGACGGGTAGACCGAGGGGTTCTGCCGGATCGCCTCATCCATCAGCGCATCGGCCTGGGCATTGGCGTTGGCGTAGCCGACATACTCGCTGACGTCGGCGATCACCTGCGGTTGCAGCAGGTAGTCGATAAAGACATGGGCCTGTTCGACGTTCTTCGCGTCGCTCGGGATGGTCAGCATGTCGAACCAGAGGTTGCCGCCCTCACGGGGCACCACGTACGCCAGCTCGATGCCGTTGCCCGCCTCTTCGGCACGGCTGATGGCCTGGAACACATCCCCCGAATAGCCGAAGGCGATGCAGATATTGCCGTTGGCCAGGTCGGAGATGTAGCGCGATGAGTGGAAGTAGGTGATGTGCGGGCGCAATGCCTGCAACTTGCGCTCGGCATCCTTGTAGTCCTTGATCCGCGTACTGTTGGGATCCAGCCCCAGGTAGTTGAGCATGGCCGGGTAGATTTCGTCGGCCGAGTCCATGAAGGAGACGCCGCATGCCTGCAACTTCGCCAGGTTCTCCGGCTCGAACAGCACGCCCCACGACTCGATCCGCTCGATACCCAGCACCTCGCGGACCTTCGCCACGTTGTAGCCGATGCCGTTGGTGCCCCACAGGTAGGGCACGGCGTACTGGTTGCCCGGGTCGTTGGCCTGCAGGCGCTCGAGCAGCTGCGGGTCGAGGTTGTTCCAGTGCGGCAGGCGCGCCCGGTCCAGCTTCTGGAACACCCCGGCCCTGATCTGCCGGCCGAGGAAGTGGTTGCTCGGCACCACCACGTCGTAGCCGGAATTGCCGGCCAACAGCTTGCCCTCGAGGGTTTCGTTGGAATCGAACACGTCGTAGACCGGCTTGATGCCGCTGGCCTGCTGGAACTCGGCGAGGGTGTCCTCGGCGATGTAATCGGTCCAGTTGTAGATATTGACGACGTCTTGCGCCGCCGCCTGGTCCGCCAGCAGCAGACCGACTGCGGTGAACAGAGCAGGGAATTTCATGGCGTTCATGATTCTGTCCTTGCGTGCGGGTATCAGAAGGTCTTTTTCGCGCTGGCGACCAGGGTGGCGGCGCAGAGGTCGTCGTAACCGCTGAAACTCAGGCACTCGGCATCCGACAGGTCGGTATCGACATAGCTCAGGCCCCAGGTCACGCCGAGCATGTCCCGCTGCAGGCCGAGGCTCCAGTTGTTGTAGTCCTCCTCGCCGTGGCTCCAGTCCTTGTTGAAGAACACCTTGTCCTTGTAGTCGACGTTCTCGAACCTCAGCTCCAGGCCGATATCCAGCGGCAACAGGGTGCGGTAGCCGGCGTACAGGCTGGCGCTGCTCTCGTCGGTGTCATCGGAGTGCTTGCCGCCGACGAAGAAGCCGTAGGCATCCAGGGTCAGGTAGACGTCGGCACCGTTGAACTGACTCTCGCCCGGGTAGCTGTACCTGTTGTAGTAGGCATCCAGACTGACGGCGTCGCTGATCTGCCAGTAGTAGCCGGCGTAGTAGTCGACTTCCTGACGGGTGCCGTAGTGGTCGTCCTTTTCCCAGTCATGGCCGTAGTCGACGTTGCTGGTCCAGACGCCGGCGTACAGGCCGCTGGCATGGGTCAGCATCAGGTCCAGCTGCGCAGCGGGGTCGCCCAGGGTTTGCGAGATGCCGCTGGAGCGGTAGTCGCTGAGCACTTGCGGGGTGATCGCCAAGGAGAACTGCTCGCTCAGTTCGATGGCCTGCAGATTGCCGAACGGAGCCAGGGCCAGGCTGGCCAGAAAGAACGCGGCTGAAGGGCGCATGGAATTTCCTTGTTGTTATAGGGTGACGCTTAAGGCTGCGCCCGGCCCCAGCCGCAACGGGGAGCAGCTACGGCTGGACGGGGCAGCAAGGTTGCTCGGGGGGAGGCTTATTGCGCCTGCGCGACCGTCTTGCCCGGCTCGGCGCTGTACACCAACTGGCCGGCGAAGAAGGCCTGCAGCACCCGGGTGTCGAACAGTTGCTCGTCGCTGACCTCGAACACGTCGCGGTCCAGCACGATCAGATCGGCCTGCTTGCCCGGTGCCAGGGAACCGATCCGGCCGTCCAGGCGCAGGGCCTTGGCCGCATTGAGGGTGTAGGCCTGGAACATGGTCTGCCGGTCGATGCTTTCCTTGGCGTTGAGCACCCCGAGCGGCCCCTTGCGGGTGCTGGCCTGGGCGATGGCATTCCACGGATTGGGACTGGACACCGGCCAGTCGCTGGCGCCGGCGATGGTCGCCCCCGCCTGGTGCAGCGAGCGCGCCGGGTACTGGTAGTGGTAGGCGGCGGCGCTGACGTAGGGTTTGACCAGCTCTTCGGTATAGCTCTCGGCGGTGGCCCAGAGCAGTTGCATGGAGGCAATCACGCCGAGCTGCCGGAAGCGCGGGAATTCCTTGGGATTGACCATCTGCAGGTGGCTGATGCTGTGCGGCACCGGCGTCGGCTCGAGCTGGCGCGCCGCCTCGAAGCCGTTCAGCGCTTCACGCACCGCGCGGTCGCCCACCGCATGCACATGCACGATCCAGTCACGCCGTTCGGCCGCCGCCACCAGCTCGCCGAAGCTGGCCGGGTCGATCAGCAGCTCGCCGCGCTTGAGGCTGTTGGTGAACGGGTCGAGCACCGCAGCGGTCTGGCCGGGAAACTCCATCACCCCATCGGCGAAGATCTTGATCCCCGGGAAGCTCAGGTTGGGCACGCCCTGGAACTGGCGCATGACCTTGTCCAGTACCTGCAGGTCGGCCGGCCGGCTTTGCGGGTGAGTGACCAGCAGCGCGGCGACGTGGGCGCTGAGTTCACCCTGCTCGGCCAGTGCGCGGTACAGCGGCAGCACGCCCAGGCTCTGCTCGGTGGGGCGCAGTTCGAACAGGCTGTCACCGTCACCGGCATTGGCCGCCGCATCCATCCAGGCGGTAACCCCGACCCGGTTGTTGACCTTCACCGCCTCGCGGGCGGCGTCGAGCATCTCGGCTTCGCTGGGGGCGGGATACTGACTGCGCACCCGGTCCCAACCGCTTTCCGCCAGATAGCCGGTGGGGTTGAAGTCGCCATCGTGAGCGATAAAGCCGCGCTCCTTGTCCGACAGGCCACGCACCAGCTCGGCATCGATGTTCAGGCGCCTGAGCATGGCCGCGTTGGCCCAGCCGGTGTGGCCGTCGATGCCGTCCAGCACCAGTGGCAGCTCGAGCCAACGGCCCTGGTTGAAGATCTTGCCCAGCCCGGCGCTCTGCTCCCAGTAAGCCGAACTGACCCCGGAAATCACGATCAGGTCGCCCATGCGCGCGGTGCCGGCCCGATCCTGTTCGAGGATCCACTGCTCCAGCGCGTCCAGCGCCAGCACCTCGTCATACAGGTTGGCCCGCAGGCTGGCCATGGCGCCCATGATCGGGTGGCTGTGGCTGTCGATCATGCCCGGCATCAGCACCTTGCCGGCCAGGTCGATCAGTTGCGTATCGGCGTCGGCCAGGGCCTTCACCTCGGCATCACTGCCGACTCTGAGGATCTTGCCATTGGCCACCGCCACCGCCTGAACCAGGGGCTGGCCGGGTTCGGCGGTGAACACCTTGCCGTTGAACAACAGCAGATCGGCGGCGGCCATGGCTTCCATCGAGGAAAAAGTCAGCACCCCGGCCAACAGGCTTGGAATTAATCGTTGCATCGCAGCAGCCTCTGGTTTTTATTGGTCTGGCCACGAGACTAGCGGCGGATATACAGCGGCAGAACACCGCTATCGAGCAAAACATTTTTGCCACACAGGAAAAACCCATGGACAAACTCAGCGCCCTGAGCATGTTTGTCGCCACCGCCGAGCACGGCAGCTTCAGCCGGGCGGCCGAACAGCTGGGCAAGACGCCTTCGGCCCTGACCAAGGCGGTCAGCCATCTGGAAGCTGAACTGGGCGCGCAACTATTCGAGCGCAGCACCCGGCGCACCGCGCTGACCGAGGCCGGCCGGCTGTATCTGGACACCGCCCGCCAGGTGCTGCAGCGCCTGCATGACGCCGGCGAGGAGATCGGCCAGCTCAAGCACGGCCTGCACGGCAACCTCAGGCTGACCGCGCCACTGGCATTTGGCCGGGCGTTTCTCGATGAAGCCTGCGCCGGTTTTCTCGCCGAACATCCACAGATCCGCCTGCGTGTGGACCTGTGCGACGCCTTCATCGACCTGGCCGAGGGCGGCTATGACCTGGCTTTGCGCGAGGGCCGCAGCGACCTGCCGGGGCTGATCGCCAAACCGCTGGGGCGCAACCAGATCGTGCTGTGCGCCAGTCCGGCCTACCTGGCGGCCAACCCGACGCCGGTCAGCCCGACGACCTTCGCGCGCCACCAGTGGCTGATCTACCACCACCCGGCACTGGATCAGAGCTACTGGTGGCTGGCGCACAACGGCGTACGCCTGCGCATGGCCAGGCCGCAGGCGCGCCTGGAGAGCGACAACTACGACCTGCTGCTGGCCAACACCCTGCTCGGTGCAGGCCTGCACGCCTGCCCGTTGTGGAGCGTCAAACCCTACCTGGAGACCGGCCAATTGCTCCGGGTGATGGCCGACTACGACTTCGACCCGGACGCCTTCGGCCCGCTGATCCTCGCCGTCTACCCCAGCCATCGCCGGGCCACGCGCAAGGTGCAGGCCCTTATCGACTACCTGGCGGCTTTCTGTGCCAGCTGTGGCTTTGGCCTGGAAGCGAGCCCCGAACGACAGATTTCGCCATAGATGCGCGCTCCCGGAGCAAGGAACGACGGCAGGCCTGCGGAGTCTCAAGGTTCTGTTAATAGCCGCTTGCCGCTAGAATCCCTCGACTACTCCAAGCCCAAGGTTCTCCTGCAGCTTGTCAGCGACATACCCGGCGACGCACGCAGCCCATCACGGTGACCTCATTCCCATGCACATGATCCTTCTACGCGCCGCAATCCTGTTGCTCGCCACCATCGGCCTGCCGCTGCTGGCTACGGCCGCGGAGCCCCAGCCGACCCATGAATTCAGCCTGGACAACGGCCTCAAGGTCATCGTCCGCGAGGATCACCGCGCGCCGGTGGTGGTCTCCCAACTCTGGTACAGGGTCGGCTCCAGCTACGAGACGCCCGGCCAGACCGGCCTGTCCCACGCCCTCGAGCACATGATGTTCAAGGGCAGCCGCAAGCTCGGCCCCGGTGAAGCCTCGCGCATCCTGCGCGAGCTGGGCGCCGAGGAGAACGCCTTCACCAGCGACGACTACACCGCCTATTACCAGGTGCTGGCCCGCGACCGCCTGGCCGTGGCCCTGGAGCTGGAAGCTGATCGCCTGGCCAGCCTCAAGCTGCCGGCCGAGGAATTCGCCCGCGAGATCGAGGTGATCAAGGAAGAGCGGCGCCTGCGCACCGACGACAAACCCGCGAACCTGGCCTACGAACGCTTCAAGGCCATGGCCTTCCCCGCCAGCGGTTACCACACCCCGACCATCGGCTGGATGGCCGACCTCGAGCGCATGACCGTCGAGGAACTGCGCGCCTGGTATCAAGCCTGGTACGCGCCGAACAACGCCACCCTGGTGGTGGTCGGCGATGTCAGCGCCAGCGAGGTCAAGGTACTGGCCGAACGCTATTTTGGCGACATCCCCAAGCGCGCCGTACCACCGACGAAAGCCCCGCGCGAACTGGCTGCACCGGGCGAACGGCGGATCACCCTGCACCTGAAAACCCAGCTGCCGAGCCTGATGCTGGGCTTCAACGTACCGGGCCTGGCCACCGCCGAGCAGCCGCGCCAGGTGCATGCCTTGCGCCTGATCGCCACCCTGCTCGATGGCGGCTACAGCGCCCGCCTGCCGACGCGCCTGGAGCGTGGCGAGGAACTGGTCTCCGGAGCTTCCGCCTGGTACGACGCCCACCCGCGCGGCGACAGCCTGTTCGTGCTGTCCGCCACGCCCAATGTGCAAACCGGCAAGACCCTGGCGCAAGCCGAAGCCGGCCTGTGGCGCGAGCTGCAGGACCTGCAGCAGAACCCGCCCTCTGCCGAGGAGCTGGCCCGGGTACGCGCCCAGGTCATCGCCGGCCTGGTCTATGAGCGCGACTCGATCACCAGCCAGGCCACCGCCATCGGCCAACTGGAGACCGTCGGCCTGTCCTGGACGCTGATGGACCAGGAGCTGGCCGAGCTGGAAGCGGTCACCCCGGCCGATATCCAGAGCGCAGCGAAAACCTTCTTTACCCGCGACCGCCTGAGCGTCGCCCATGTCCTACCCGAGGAGAAGCATGATGAGTGAGCGCAATGGTTTGCGCTACGGCCTGCTCGGCCTGGCGGTACTGATATTGCTGGCGCTGCTGCTGCTGGTGGTCAGGCGCCCGGACGCCCCCGCCACACAAGCTGTGCCGGCGGACAGCGCGAAGATCGAGTCGCTCACCGAAATCAACGGCCAGGCGCCGAGCCGGCGCAATCTGGAGATCCAGACCTGGCAAACCGCCGAGGGCGCCAAGGTGCTGTTCGTCGAGGCACGCGAGTTGCCAATGCTCGACCTGCGCCTGACGTTCGCTGCCGGCAGCAGCCAGGATGACGGCGTACAAGGGCTGGCCATGCTGACCAACGCCATGCTCAACGAAGGTGTGCCGGGCAAGGACGTCGGCGCCATCGCCGCCGGTTTCGAAAGCCTGGGCGCCGAGTTCGGCAATGGCGCCTACCGCGACATGGCGGTGGCCAGCCTGCGCAGCCTCAGTGCAGCGGATAAACGCGAGCCGGCCCTGCAGCTGTTCAACCAGGTGATCGGCCAGCCGACTTTTCCCGAAGACGCCCTGGCACGGATCAAGAACCAGCTGCTGGCCGGCTTCGAATACCAGAAGCAGAACCCCGGCAAACTGGCCAGCCTGCAACTGTTCGAGCGGCTCTATGGCGAGCACCCCTACGCCCACCCCAGTGAAGGCAATGAAGGCTCCGTCCCGACAATTAGCCGCGAGCAGCTGCAAGCCTTCCATGCCAAGGCCTACGCCGCCGGCAACGCGGTGATCGCGCTGGTCGGCGACCTCTCGCGGGCCGAAGCCGAAGCACTCACGGCAGAGGTTTCCGCCGCACTGCCAGCAGGCCCGGCCCTGCCCATCATCGCCCAGCCCGACGTGCCGCAGGCCGGCGCCAGCCATATCGAGTTCCCGTCCAACCAGACCCACCTGATGATCGCCCAGCTCGGCATCGACAGGCGCGATCCGGACTACGCCGCCCTCTTTCTGGGCAATCAGATCTTCGGCGGCGGCGGCTTCGGCACCCGCCTGATGAGCGAGGTGCGCGAAAAGCGCGGCCTGACCTACGGCGTCTACTCCGGCTTCAGCGCCATGCAGGTGCGCGGCCCGTTCATGATCAACCTGCAGACCCGCGCCGAACTCAGCGCCGGCACCCTGCAACTGATCAAGGACCTGCTGCGCGACTACCTGGCCAGCGGCCCGACCCAGGAGGAACTGGACAATGCCAAGCGCGAGCTGGCCGGCAGCTTCCCGCTGTCCACCGCGAGCAACGCCGCGATCGTCGGCCAGCTCGGCTCCATGGGCTTCTACGACCTGCCCCTGAGCCACCTGGAAGACTTCATGCGCGAGGTGCAGGCCCTCGGCGTCGAGCAGGTCAAGGCCGCCATGGCCAAGCACCTCGACCCGGAGGCCCTGGTCATCGTCAGCGCCGGGCCGACGGTGGCGCAGCAGGAGCTGCCGCCGCCCAGCGACAAACCCGTCGAACAACCTTCTGCCGTACCGGAGCACTGATGCGCAAGCCCAACAAAGCGGCAACGGCCCACGGCGGCGACGGCCAACTGCGGATCATCGGCGGGCAATGGCGTTCGCGCCAGTTCAACTTCCCCATGGCCGCCGGCCTGCGCCCCACGCCCAACCGCGTGCGCGAGACCCTGTTCAACTGGCTGGCGCCCTACGTCGAGGGCGCCAGGGTACTCGACCTGTTCGCCGGCAGCGGCGCGCTGTTCCTCGAGGCGCTGTCGCGCGGCGCCGGCAGCGCCCTGGCCCTGGACCTCAACCCCGGCGCCATCGCCAGCCTGCGCAGCCACCTGCTGACCCTGCACTGCGACAACGGCCAGTTGCTGCAAAGCGATGCTCTGGTCTACCTGCAGAGCCAGGCCGCCACACCGTTCGACCTGGTGTTTCTCGACCCGCCGTTCAGCCAGAATCTGCTCCTGCCGGCCTGCAACCTGCTGGAGCAACACGGCTGGCTGGCCGCGGATGCCTGGGTCTACACGGAAAGCGAAAACCCGCCCTCAGGCCTCGGCCTGCCCGGCAACTGGCGCCTGCACCGCGAACAGAAGGCCGGCCAGGTGTATTACGCGCTGTGGCAGCGCAGCGCGCAGACCGGCTGAGGCACCGCCCATTCATCCATCCGGCCAGCCGGGTGGATGAAAACGGCGGCGATTGGTCTTGAATACATCTATGACCCCGCCCTTCAAACCCGCCTGGTGGTTGCCCGGCCCGCACCTGCAGACCCTGTGGACTTCGCTGTGCCGCAAGCCGCCGCAACTGCAGCGCCGACGCGAGCGCCTGTGGCTTGCGGACGGCGACTTTCTCGACCTCGACTGGCACGGCCCGCATGATGCCGAGGCGTCCCTGGTGCTGGTGCTGCACGGCCTGACCGGTTCGTCCGACTCGCACTATGTGCTCGGCCTGCAGCAGGCCCTGGCCACACGCGGCTGGGCCAGCGTGGCGTTGAACTGGCGCGGCTGCTCGGGCGAACCCAACCTGCTGGCGCGCGGCTACCACTCCGGCGCCAGCGACGACCTGGCCGAGACGGTGCGCCACCTGCGCGCACAACGGCCGCTGACCCCGCTGTATGTCGTCGGCTATTCCCTGGGCGGCAACGTGCTGCTCAAGTACCTCGGCGAAACCGGCGGCGACAGCCAGATACAGGGCGCCGCGGCGGTGTCGGTACCGTTTCGCCTGGACCAGAGCGCGGATCGTCTCGGCCTGGGCTTCTCGCGGATCTATCAGGCGCATTTCATGAACCAGATGGTCGCCTACGTGAAGACCAAGCAGCGCCTGTTCGCCCATAAAGGCATGGCCGACCGCCTGGCCACCCTGGAAAACCTCGGACCGCTGGAAGGCATGCGCACCTTCTGGGACTTCGACGGCCGCTTCACCGCGCCGCTGCACGGTTTCAGCGATGCCCAGGACTACTACAAGCGCTCCTCCAGCCGCTATTTCCTCGGCCGCATCGCGACCCCGACCCTGATCATCCAGGCCGCCGACGACCCCTTCGTGTTCCGCCACAGCCTGCCGGAACCCGCCGAACTGTCACCGCACATCGAGTTCGAGCTGCACACCCACGGCGGCCATGTCGGCTTCATCGACGGCTCGCTGCGCCAGCCCGGCTATTACCTGGAACGGCGGATTCCGCAGTGGCTGGCAGCGCAGACGCCGGCTGACGCAGGCAATCCGTAGGATGGACAACGCGCAGCTGCCCACCATTAGCAGGGGGTGTAATGACTCATCACCTACCCGATCCAGCTGCCGAGTGGTGGAAAACGCTTCGCGGTTTCCACCACTCGGCCATTACGCTTCAGATCACCTGCTCCAGCGGCACATGTAGTTTCCAATACAAGGCCTCCACCGCCTCGCGCGCCGGCGGCGCGATATAGCCACCCTCCAGCACCAGCACCTGGTAGATGCCGCGGCGCAACATCGCTTCGCTGAGCTCGCCGGGCTGGCCGCTGGTCGTACAGAGGAAGCGCACCCAGGAGGTCATGATGATCCAGGCATTGAGCGTCAGCGCCTCGATCTGCGCCGGGTTCATCAACAGGATGCCGGCCTCGACGAAGCCCTGGTAGATGTCTTGCGCACCCTGCAGGCAGCGCCGGGCGAACAGCCGGTAACGCCCGGCCAGCTCGGCATCGCTGTCGAGCAGGTGCTCCAGGTCTCGGTGCAGGAAGCGGTAGTGCCACATGGCCGCGAGCAGCGCCTCCAGGTAGAAGGTCTTGTCGTCTATGGTCAGCGGCCGCTCGGGCGGCAGGCGCAGGAAGCCGTCGACATGGCCTTCGTACTGGCCGAACAGCTCGGCGATGATCGCCTGCTTGTTGCGGAAGTGGTAGTAGAGGTTGCCCGGCGAAATGCCCAGGTGCGCGGCGATGTGGTTGGTGGTGACGCTGCGCTCGCCCTGGGCGTTGAACAGCTCGAGGCTGGCCTGGATGATGCGCTCGCGGGTTTTCGGTGGAATGGCCATGACTGCTCGATCTCGACTCAAAAGCCCGGCAAAGGTACAGGCTGAAGCGCCTGCGGCGCTAGCCGCATGGCCGCACGCCAAGCCTTCAATCCTCATCTCATTTGACATATTAGAGTAATTGCTCTAAAAATCCAGCACACCTTTTCGCAGCACCCGCACCGCACGGGCAGGACTGCAACGCTGGAACATCGAGGAAATCGCCATGCCCGCCGACACCGCCCACCTGGAGCAGAGCCTGCAACACGGCCAGGACCAAATCAGCCAGCTGGAAACCAGCTTCGCCCTGCAGCGCGCGGCCTTCCAGGCCAACCCCATGCCGCCCGCTGAGCAACGCCTGCAGTGGCTCAAGGTCCTGAGCGAGCTGCTGAGCGCCGAGCGCGAAGCGCTGATCCAGGCGATTTCCCGGGACTTCAGCAACCGCTCAGCCGACGAAACCCTGATCGCCGAACTGATGCCCAGCCTGCACGGCATCCATTACGCGGCCAAACGCCTGAAGCAGTGGATGAAGCCCTCGCGGCGCAACGTCGGCCTGCAGTTCATGCCCGCCTCGGCCAAGGTGATCTACCAGCCGCTGGGCGTAGTCGGGGTCATAGTGCCGTGGAACTACCCGCTGTTCCTCGCCATCGGCCCGCTGGTCGGCGCGCTGGCGGCCGGCAACCGGGTGATGATCAAGATGAGCGAATCCACCCCGGCCACCTCGCAGCTGCTCAAGGAGCTGCTGGCCAAGGTGTTCCCCGAGGATCTGGTGGCCGTGGTGCTGGGCGAAGCGGAAGTCGGCATGGCCTTCTCCAGGCTGCCGTTCGACCACCTGCTGTTCACCGGCGCCACCAGCATCGGCAAACAGGTGATGCGCGCCGCCGCCGAGAACCTGACCCCGGTAACCCTGGAATTGGGCGGCAAGTCGCCGGCCATCGTCTCCGCCGATGTGCCGCTGAGCGATGCCGCCGAGCGCATCGCCTTCGGCAAGACCATGAATGCCGGGCAGACCTGCGTGGCGCCGGACTACGTGCTGGTGCCGAAAGACCGCGTGGAGGGTTTCGTCGAGGCCTACCGCCAGGCCGTGCTGAACTTCTACCCGCAACTGGCGGACAACCCCGACTACACCGCGATCATCAACGAGCGCCAGCAGCAGCGCCTCAACGGCTACCTGCAGGACGCCGAGAGCAAGGGCGCGACCATCATCGCGCTGTACCCCGAGGCCCAGGGTCGGCGCATGCCGCACGCTGTGCTGCTGAATGTCGCGGACGAGATGACGGTCATGCAGGATGAGATCTTCGGCCCGCTGCTGCCGATCGTGCCCTACGACAAGCTGGAAGATGCCTTCGCCTATATCAACCGGCGCGCCCGGCCGCTGGCGCTGTACTACTTCGGTTACGACAAACGCGAGCAGCAGCGCGTGCTGGATGAAACCCACTCCGGCGGTGTGTGCCTCAACGACACTCTGCTGCACGTGGCCCAGGACGACCTGCCGTTCGGCGGCATCGGCCCGTCCGGCATGGGCCATTATCACGGCCACGAGGGTTTCCTGACCTTCAGCAAGGCCAAGGGCGTGCTGATCAAGCAGCGCTTCAACGCCGCCAAGCTGATCTACCCGCCCTATGGCAAGACCCTGCACAAGCTGGTCTACAAGCTGTTCGTGCGCTAAACATCCCTGTCTTGGTGATAACGATAAATGCACAACACCACGCTTGATTCGTCACAACTGTCACGCCGTGGCCTGCTCAAGGTCGGCCTGTTCGGCTCGGCCCTGCTCGCCGGCGCCGGGCTGGCCGCCAGCCTCAGCGGCTGCTCGGCCAGCAGCCCAAAAGCCGGCTTTGCCGTGCTGCGCGAGTCCGACCTACCCTTCCTGCGGGCATTGATCCCGGTCATGCTCGCAGGCGCGGTACAGCCTGCGCAGATGGCCGGGGCGGTTCACGGCACCCTGGAAAGCCTGGACTACAGCCTTAATCATGTCTCGCCGGAAATGCGGGGGCTCACCGTACAGCTGTTCGATGTACTGGCCCTGCCGCTCACCCGCGGGCCGTTGACCGGCATCTGGAGCAGCTGGCAGCACGCCTCGGCGGCCGATGTGCGGGCCTTTCTCGAACGCTGGCAGAACAGCTCCATCGGCCTGTTGCAGATGGGCCATGCCTCGCTGCTGCAACTGGTGATGATGAGCTGGTACGGCCGCGCGGAGTCATGGGCCCACTGCGGTTACCCCGGGCCACCAACGGTCTGACGGCTGGCTGCGCGTCGGCCGGTGCCAGGACCGCCATGCGTAGGGTGCGCCGCGCGCACCGACTGAGGGTAATTCTGGTGCGCACGGCGCACCCTACGGGCACAGCCCATTCCACCCTCAGTGGCGATAGCCGAACCCAACAGGCCATGGGGACACCGTTACAAGGAACCGATGGGTTAAGTGCAGCGCTACCCATTACCCAGCCGCCAAGCCGGCCAGAACAAGAAAGAGAGCCCGCAATGCCCGTACCCGACATGTTCAAGCAAGGCCTGGCCCGCGGCTGGAAAACCCATGACGGCTCGCGCCTGGACCACGACCTGACCCTGCAAGCCGATGTCGCCATCGTCGGCAGCGGCGCGGGCGGCGGCACCACGGCGGAGATCCTCAGCGCCGCCGGTTTCAAGGTGCTGCTGATCGAGGAAGGCCCGCTGAAGACCAGCGACGACTTCAAGATGCTCGAGGCCGAGTCCTACGCCAGTCTCTATCAGGAAGGCATCGGCCGCATAAGCAAGGACGGCGCCATCACCATCATGCAGGGCCGCGCGGTGGGCGGCACCACCCTGATCAACTGGACCTCGAGCTTCCGTACCCCCGAGCAGACCCTGCAGCACTGGGCCAGCGAGCACGGCGTCATCGGCCACAGCCCCGAAGACATGGCGCCCTGGTTCGAGCGCATGGAGCAGCGCCTGGGCGTCGCGCCCTGGGCCGTGCCGCCCAACGCCAACAACCAGGTGATCCGCAGCGGCTGCGACAAGCTCGGCTACAGCTCCAAGGTGATCCCGCGCAACGTGCGCGGCTGCTGGAACCTCGGCTATTGCGGCCTGGGCTGCCCGACCAACGCCAAGCAGTCGATGCTGGTCACGACCATTCCGGCGACCCTGGAAAAAGGCGGCGAGCTGCTGTATCTGGCACGCGCCGAGCGTCTGCTGATCGACGGCGAGCGGGTCAGCGGCATCGAATGCCTGGGTATGGACGAACGCAGCGTGGCGCCCAACGGGCGCAAGATCCGGGTCAAGGCCAAGCACTATGTATTGGCGGGCGGCGGCATCAACACCCCTGGCCTGCTGCTGCGCTCGAACGCCCCCGATCCGCACCGGCGCAGCGGCAAGCGCACTTACCTGCACCTGGTGAACTTCTCCGCCGCGCAGTTCGAGCAGGTGATCAACCCCTTCTACGGCGCGCCGCAGTCGATCTACTCCGATCATTTCCAGTGGGACGACGGCACCACCGGGCGCCTGTCCTACAAGCTGGAAGTGCCGCCGCTGCAGCCGGCCCTGACCGCCACCCTGCTCGGCCGCTTCGGCATCGATAACGCCCTGCGCATGGAGCAGCTGCCGCATACCAACGTGATGCTGGCCCTGCTGCGCGACGGCTTCCACCCGCACAGCGCCGAGGGCAAGGTCGAACTGCGTGGCGACGGCAGTCCGGTGCTCGACTACCAAATGACCGATTACACCTGGGACGGTGTGCGCCGGGCCTTCCACAGCATGGCCGAGATCCAGTTCGCCGCCGGGGCCAAGGCGGTGTTGCCGCTGCATGCCGACGCCGGTTACGTGAAAACCCTGGGCGAGGCCAGGCGCCTGATCGACGGCCTCGGCCTGGAAATCTATCGCACCCGCCTGGGCAGCGCCCACGTGATGGGCGGCTGCGCCATGGGCGAAGACCCGCGCCAGGCGGTCTGCGACAGCCTCGGCCGCCACCACCAGCTGGAGAACCTGTCGATTCACGACGGCTCGCTGTTCCCCACCAGCATCGGTGCCAACCCGCAATTGTCGATCTACGGCCTGACCGCGAAGCTGGCTACCAAGCTGGCCGAACGCCTCAAGAACGCCTGATAGCGGCGCCTTGACGGGCGCCGGAAAGCCCGCCGTTGCAACGCCTGACTTGGCCGAGGTGCGGCGCTGCGCTACCATCCGCTTCCCCAACGGACTCGCCAGGACGTCACGATGAATCGAGTGTTATACCCGGGCACCTTCGACCCCATCACCAAGGGCCATGGCGATCTGGTCGAACGCGCCGCGCGTCTGTTCGACAGCGTCATCATCGCGGTGGCCGCCAGTCCGAAGAAGAACCCGCTGTTCCCCCTCGAGCAACGGGTCGCACTGGCCCGCGAGGTGACCAAGCACCTGCCGAATGTCGAGGTGATGGGTTTCTCCACCCTGCTCGCGCACTTCGCCAAGGAGCAAGGCGCTAATGTGTTCTTGCGCGGCCTGCGCGCGGTCTCGGACTTTGAATACGAGTTCCAGCTGGCCAACATGAACCGCCAACTGGCGCCGAACGTGGAAAGCCTGTTTCTCACTCCGTCGGAAAAATACTCCTATATCTCCTCGACCCTGGTGCGCGAGATCGCCGCGCTCGGCGGCGATATCTGCAAATTCGTCCACCCTGCCGTGGCCGACGCCCTGAACGAGCGCTTCAAGCGCTGAGCGCCCCCTGTGGGAGCCGCGGGGGCGCCTAGCCCATGCGTGCGATCGGTATCGCGAGCAGCGCCGGTTCGCAGGCATGGCCTGCTCCTACAGCCGCCCACACATGGCGCCCGTCTCAACAATCCGGCACAATTCGCCCATCGCTGTCTGCCATTGTTGTCTGAGAATGTCGTTGCCGAAGGCTGCGACAGGAGCGTTTAGCCCATGTCCCTGATCATCACCGACGACTGCATCAACTGCGACGTCTGCGAACCCGAGTGCCCGAACGGCGCGATCTCCCAGGGTGAAGAGATCTACGTGATCGACCCCAACCTGTGCACCGAGTGCGTCGGCCACTACGACGAGCCGCAGTGCCAGCAAGTCTGCCCCGTGGATTGCATTCCGCTCGACGCGAACCATGTCGAGAGCAAGGACGAGCTGATGGAGAAGTACCTGATCATCACCGGCAAGGCCTGAAAGGCGCCTTTCACGGACCGACCGGCCAATCGCTGCTAAGCTTCGGCTTCCCCGAAGCACGGTACAGATCGCCCCATGTTGCAGAGACTCGCCCTCCCCATCATCCTGCTGCTGGGCTGCAGCCTGCTGGCCCACGCAGCGCCCAACCAGGCCGCCATCGCCAGCGCCCACCCCGCCGCCACCGTCGCCGGCCAGGAAACCCTGGCCATGGGCGGCAACGCCTTCGATGCGGCGGTCGCCATCAGCGCCGCCCTGGCGGTGGCCGAGCCTTACAGCTCGGGCCTGGGCGGCGGCGGTTTCTTCCTCCTGCGCGAGGCCGGCGAGCAACCGACCTACCGCTTTCTCGACGCCCGCGAGCGGGCGCCCCTGGCGGCTCACGTCGACCTCTACCGGCGCGACGGCGAGGTACAGCCGCCGCTGTCGCTGAACGGGCCGCTGGCCGCCGCCATCCCCGGCCTGCCCGCCGCCCTGGTGCTGCTGGCCGAACGCTTCGGCCGGTTGCCGCTGCGCGACTCCCTGGCCCCGGCGATTCGCCTGGCCCGCGACGGCGTCGGCATCGACCGGGTCTACCGCGAGCGGGCCAACTGGCGTTTGGCCGCTCTGCGCGACGACCCGCAAAGCGCGCGAATTTTCCTCGATGAAGACGGCGAAATCCCCGCAGAGTTCGACCTGCTGCGCCAGCCGGAACTGGCCAACACCCTGGAACACCTGGCCCGCGGTGGCCATGCCGGCTTCTACGCCGGCGAGATCGCCGACAAGCTGGTCGCTGGCGTGCGTGCCGCCGGCGGCATCTGGACCCTGCGCGATCTGGCCGAGTACCGCATCGTCGAACGGCAACCCGTGCGCGTGCCCCTGGCCGAGGGTCGCGAGCTGATCGGCGCGCCGCCGCCCTCGGCTGGCGGTCTGGCCCTGGCGCAGAGCCTGCTGATCTTGCAGCAACTGCCCTGGCGCCAGGCCGGGCCGGTGCAACGCACCCACCTGGTCGTCGAAACGCTGCGCCGCGCCTACCGCGACCGCGGCCTGCTCGGCGACCCGGACTTCGTCGCCAACCCGCTGAACAAGCTGCTCGCACCCGCCTACATCAAGCAACTGGCCGCCAGCATCGACCCGGACCAAGCCACGCCCAGTGCCAGCCTGCCACCCGCCGGCGGCTGGCACGAAGGCGATCACACCACCCACTTCTCGGTGCTCGATGCCGACGGCAATGCGGTGGCCGCCACCTTGTCGATCAACCTGCCGTTCGGCGCCGCCTTCACCGTGCCCGGCACCGGCGTGCTGCTCAACGACGAGATGGACGACTTCGCCGCCGATGTCCGGGGTGCCAACGCCTACGGCCTGGCCGGCAGTCAGGCCAATGCCATCGCCGCCGGCAAGCGCCCGTTGTCGAGCATGAGTCCGAGCTTTATCGAAAGTGCCGAGCAATTCGCCAGCTTCGGCACACCCGGCGGCAGCCGCATCCCGAGCATGGTGCTGCTGGCGATGCTCGAATACCTCGATGGTCAACCGATTGCCCGCTGGCCGAGCGTCGCCCGCTATCACCACCAATACCGCCCGGACCTGATCGAACACGAACCGGACACCTTCAGCCCGGCGCAAATCGCTGCCTTGCAAGCCCGCGGCCATCGACTCAAAGCCCTGCAGCGCAGTTACGGCAACCAGCAGGTGCTGTTCTGGGACAAGTCGGACAACCGGGTCGAGGCCGCCAGCGACCCCCGCGGCGTCGGCACCAGCGCGGTGGTTACGCCGGGCCAACAGGAGCGCAGCACGCATGCCGGATCGCCCCGCAAAGATTAGCCGCGCACGCCGACAGGAAGCCGGCATGAGCCGCCGATAATGCCGCAAGCTCAATCCAGCTGGATCAGCGGGCCGTCCTCGGCCACCAGCTGGCGCAGCGGCCGGAACAGCTCGTTACCGTCACCCTGACCGAGCAGCAGCACGTTGCGCAGGCTCTGGGTGATGCGGCTGACATAGCCCAGGTCATTCATCAACGAGCTGGCCTGCTGGCCATCCAGACGGCGCTCGCGCACGGCGGCGAACAGACGCTCGCGGAAGGCACTGTCGAAGGCTGCCGCCCCCTCGTCGAACTGCCGCAGGCGCTCGTCCCAGAGCGTATCGGGCAGCTCGAGCCGGCCCAGTTCGCGCACCTCGTGGAGCACGCCAAGCAGGTGGCGGCGCAGCTCGACATAGGTCTGGCGGGCGCCGCTGTCGTCCTGACGCAGGTAGCGCCCGAGATTCTTCTGCAGATGCTTGGCATCTTTCACCGCGTCCACCAGTTGCAACGCCGCCAGCTGGCAGCTGACCCAGAAGTGCTGATGCGCCTCATCGAGGCTGACTTCCAGGCGACTCATGAAACTCAGCAAGTCGCTGTACACGCCTTTGATATGCCGCTGGTAGAGCTGCTCCGCATCCAGTGCCCGCGAATCGGGGCGGGCGCTCAGCAGGCGCTCGTCCTGACGGCTGTGCTCGAGCTGATCCACCGGCACATAGAGGGCGTGGCAGATCACCTCCAGACTGAGACGAGCCAGGTGCTGCAACTCCAGCACCACCGCCTGGGCCGCGCTATCGGCACTGGCCAGGGCGCTGTCGTCCAGGTAACGGGCGCGGGTCGGCTCAGTCGCAGGCGCGGCCACCTCGGTGATCAGCACCCGGGGTTCTTCGCGCTCGGGTAGCCAGCGTTGCAGCAAAGCCGCCAGCCAACCCTGCATCGGCCAGAACAGGCTCACGCCCATGGCATTGAACAGCGTATGGAACAGTGCCAACTGAATCAGCAGGTTGCCGCCCAGCCCCAGCGGCGTCGCCAGCCACTGCACCAGCAGAGCCAACGGCGTCAACAAAGCGAGGGCCAGAACACCGGTGGTCAGATTGAACAACACATGGGCCAGGGCCAGGCGTTGCCCGGCGCGGGCTCCGCCCAGGGCGCCGATCACCGCCGTTACCGTGCTGCCCATATTCGAGCCGATGGCGATCGCCAAGCCCTGCTCCAGGGCCAGTTGGCCGCCAGCCAGAGCAGTCAGGGTGAGCATCAGGGTGGCATGGCTGGACTGCAGCAGGACCGTGATCAGCAAGCCGACGCCGGTAAACAGCAGATGGCCGGCAATGCCGGGCATCTGGTAGTGCAGGGGATCGAAGTCGCCGGCCACACTGGAGAAGCCGGCCTTCATCTGCTCGATGCCAAGAAACAGGAACGCCACGCCGAGCACCACGCGACCGACAGCCGGCCCGCGCGGGCCGATGAAACCGCCGAGCACGCCAAACACCAGCAGGGGCAACGCCAGAGGGCCGAGACTGACGTTCTGCCCGGCCAGGGCCAGCAGCCAGATACCGCTGGTGGTGCCCAGGTTGGCGCCAAACAGGATGGCGATCCCCGCCGCCAGTTGGATCAGGCCGGTACTGAGGAAGGCGATGGTCAGCAGCGACACCAGCGAACTGGACTGCACCAGCATGGTGGCGCTCACGCCGAACATCAGGCTTTTGAAGGGCGTGGCGGTGCTCAGCGCCAGCAGGCGTTCCAGCTTGCCGCCGGCCAGTTGGCGCAAGCCTTCCTCCAGGCACTGCATGCCGAACAGGAACAGCGCCAGGCCTGCGCACAGGCCCAGCCAGCCGGCACTGAACCAGAAGCTCAGGGCCAACAGGACAAACAGGAATATCCAGCTGAGCGATCGCAATCGATGCCGAAGATTGCGGCCAGGGTCAGGCATACAGCTAGGTCAGTCTTTGTTGTAGCCGCTGGTCGTACAACCCAGGCAGCGCACGAAGGCCGCCTTGCCCGGTTCGACCACCAACGCCTGAGCCGCCTCACCGACATTCCCGCCCAAAGCGGTGAACGGCAGACTGACCACAAAGGCCACAGCACCGATGGCGGTAGCGCCAATCAGCAACGGCCGGGCGATCACCAGGTCGCCGACCATCGAAAACGCCTTGGGCGCATTGGCGGTGTACAACGGATCGCCACTGGAGTTTTGCACCACTTGCGCCTGTGCCGGCAGCGCCAGCAAGCCAGTGGTCAGCGCCAGGACAACAGCGGTCGAGCGAAACAGTTTCATCGGGCGATCCTTCAACGATTAGGAGGCGGTGCCAGTAACTATAACAGCGCTCTTGAAATTGTCAGCGTGACGCCCATCAATCGCCATGAAAAGCGTGCTCGAGTTTTTCGGGCTAGAGGCACCGCAGGTGCGCGGGAATTTGCCGACCTCGATCAGCGCTGGCAGCGCGGGCAATAGACACTGGCGCGCTGCCCCAGCTTGAGCTCGCGCAGGGTGCTGCCGCAGTTCTTGCAGAACTCGCCGCCGCGCCCGTAGACGAACAGCTCCTGCTGGAAATAGCCCGGCTGGCCGTCACCGCCGACGAAGTCACGCAGGGTGGTGCCGCCGCGCTCGATGGCATAGGCGAGGATGCGTTTGATCTGCTCGGCCAGGGTCATGTAGCGCGCCCGGGAAATCGAACCGGCTTCGCGGCGCGGGTCGATGCCGGCGGCGAACAGCGCTTCGCTCGCATAGATATTGCCGACCCCGACCACCACGGCATTGTCCATGATGAAGGGCTTGACCGCCATCGAGCGGCCACGCGACTGCCGGTACAGACGCTCGCCGTCGAACGACTCGGTCAAAGGTTCGGGACCGAGCTTGCTGAGCAGCACATGCTGCAAGGGGTCGGCGCACCAGAGCAGCGCGCCGAAACGCCGCGGGTCGGTGTAGCGCAGGGCCAGGCCGGATTCCAGCTCGATATCCACATGCTCGTGCTTGGCCGCCGGCAGGCCGCACTCGACCAGACGCAGGCTGCCGGACATGCCCAGGTGACTGATCAGGCTGCCGGTCTCGGCCTTGATCAGCAGGTACTTGGCGCGCCGCTCGACACACTCGATGCGCTGGCCGGACAGGCGCACATCCAGATCCTCGGGAATCGGCCAGCGCAGACGACGCTCGCGCACTATCACCTGGCTAACCCGCTGACCTTCGAGAAAGGGCGCGATGCCGCGGCGGGTGGTTTCGACTTCGGGCAGTTCGGGCATGGGCAATCAATCGGTCAGACAGGGAGAAGGGCGGGTATCTACCTTAGCAGGAACCGCGCCTCTCCCGTTCACCATGGCGGTGAACAGGCACGGGCTGGATGGGCATGGGCATACATGACAAAACCTCGACACCGCGAGGCTCTGTCCGCTGGGCAAACACAGCCCCTGCGCGCCAAACCGGCCAGGCGAGACCAGTCTGGCACGGTCCGATCAGGCGTCGGCGTCGGCAGTCGCCTCATAGGCGGCCGCATCGAGCAGCTTGTCCAGTTCGCTGGCATCGCTTGGCTTGAGCTTGAAGAACCAGCTGCCGTAGGGGTCGCTGTTGACGCTCTCGGGGCTGTCGGCCAGATCCTGGTTGATCGCGATCACTTCGCCGCCCACCGGCGTGTAGATATCGGATGCTGCCTTGACCGATTCCACGACCCCGGCCTCCTGACCGGCCGCCAGGGTCTTGCCGACTTCCGGCAGCTCGATGAAGACCACGTCGCCCAGGGCTTCCTGGGCGTGATCGGAAATACCGACGGTGACCGTGCCATCGGCTTCCAGGCGGGCCCATTCGTGGCTGGTGGCGTAACGCAGATCGGCGGGGATAGTGCTCATGTGTCGTTCCTCGTAAGACATGACGGCGACCGCGCCGTCAGGAGAATTTAGCAGGGGTTGGCCATAGCGACAGACAGTCGTTGAAAACATCTCGGTACGCCCCCGGGTCCATCCGGGTTGCAGGCTTGGCGCGGCAGCGGCCGCACAGCCTGCAGCCGGGGCTCAGATCAGGGCCTTGCCGTGGCGGACGAACATCGGTTTGACCACCCTGACCGGGTACCATTTGCCACGGATTTCCACCTCAGCGCGTTCGCCAGTGGCTGTCGGCACACGCGCCAGAGCGATGGACTTGCCCAGGGTCGGGGAGAAGCTGCCGCTGGTGATCTCACCCTCGCCCACACCGTCGACCCGCACCACCTGATGGGCGCGCAGCACACCACGTTCCTCCAGCACCAGACCGACCAGCTTGGACTGGATACCAGCGCTCTTCAGCTCTTCGAGCACCCTGCGCCCGACAAACTGACGAGCGGCCGGGGCCCAGGCGATGCTCCAGGCCATGTTGGCCGCCAGCGGCGTGACCTGCTCGTCCATGTCCTGGCCATACAGATTCATCCCGGCCTCCAGACGCAAGGTATCGCGCGCACCTAGGCCAATCGGCGAGATGCCGGCGCCAACCAGGTCATTGAAGAATTCGACGGCCTGATCGGCCGGCAACACGATTTCCAGGCCATCCTCGCCGGTGTAGCCGGTGCGGGCGACAAACCAGTCGCCTTCCGCCAGCCCCTGGAACGGCTTGAGCTCATGGATCAGGGCCGCGCGGGCCTGGGTCACCAATTCGCAGGTCTTGGCGCGGGCATGCGGCCCCTGGATCGCGAGCATGGCCAGTTCGCTGCGCTCATTCAGCTCGACGGCAAAGGCGCCGCTCTGTTGACGCATCCAGGCCAGATCCTTGTCCCGGTTGGCGGCATTGACCACCAGGCGATAGCCGCTCCGCCCCTCGGCAAAGTCGGTGAGGTAGACGATCAGGTCGTCGATCACCCCACCCTGCTCGTTGAGCATGGCGCTGTATAGGGCCTTGCCGGAAACATGCAGACGCTCCACGTCATTGGCCAGCAGGTGCTGCAGGTAGGCCTTGGCCTGACTGCCGCCAACATCGACCACGCACATGTGGGAAACGTCGAAGACCCCGCAGTCGCGACGCACCTGGTGGTGCTCCTCGACTTGCGAGCCATAGTGCAGCGGCATGTCCCAGCCACCGAAGTCGACCATCTTGGCGCCCAGGGCGAGGTGCAGGTCATAGAGAGGGGTGCGCTGTCCCATGGGTATCTCCTTCCGGGCTTGGCAGAGCTGCGGGCAAGTAGCTGAACCCGGCTGGACCCGTTGCATCAGGGCACTGGCACGGGCCGTCGAAATGACGCGCCGCAGCGAATGGCGCGCATTGTAGCCGCAAGACCGCGGCGGGTCATCCCGACCATCAGCCATAGCCTTTCGCCCAGGGGGATGGAGATGGAGATGGAGATGGAGATGGAGATGGAGATGGAGATGGAGGAGCGTGCCCGGCCCGCTGGGCCAGCACAACCCCATTCCTCACCCCTGCAACCCCACTGCCCTCACTTCCTAGCCGATCCTGCGCGCCGAACGGCGGATCAGCAGGATCACCGGTAACAACCCGACCAGCACCAGGGTCAGGGCCGGCAACGCGGCGCGCGCCCACTCGCCCTCGCTGGTCAACTCGAACACCCGCACCGACAGGGTGCCCCAGCCGAAGGGACGCATCAGCAGGGTTGCCGGCATTTCCTTGAGCACATCGACGAACACCAGCAGCGCCGCCGACAGCGCTCCCGGCACCAGCAGCGGCAGGTAGACCCGCAAGAACAGGCCGATGCCGCCGACCCCCAGGCTGCGCGAGGCTTCCGGCAACGACGGGCGGATCCGCGCCAGGCTGTTCTCCAGCGGCCCGTAGGCCACCGCCATGAAGCGAATCAGGTAGGCTAGGAGCAAGGCCGACAGACTGCCGAGCAGGATCGGCTTGCCCGCGCCGCCGAGCCAACCGGACAGCGGCATCACCAGTTCGCGGTCGAGCACGCTGAAGGCCAGCATGATTGCCACCGCCAGCATCGAGCCCGGCAAGGCATAGCCGAGATTGGCCAGGCTGACCGCCCCGCGCATCAACCGGGTCGGCGTTTGGCGGCGGGCGAAGGCCAGCAGCAAGGCCACGCAGACGGTGATCAGCGCGGCCATGCCGCCGAGGTAGACGGTGTGCAGAATCAGGGCGGTGTAGCGCTCGTCCAGATCGAAACGGCCGCGCTGCCAGAACCACACCAGCAACTGCAGCACGGGAATCACGAAACCACAGGCGAACACCAGGCCGCACCAGGTGCTGGCGGCCAGTGCCTGGCCACCCTTGAGGTGATAGAGCGCCTTGACCCGCGGCCGTTCGTTGGCCGGACGCACCGCACCGCGGGCACGCCGCTCGCCATAGAGCACCAGCATCACCGCGAGCAACAGCAGGCTGGCCAGCTGGGTGGCGCTGGTCAGACTGTAGAAGCCGTACCAGGTCTTGTAGATGGCGGTGGTGAAGGTGTCGAAATTGAACACCGAGACCGCACCGAAATCGGCCAGGGTCTCCATGATCGCCAGCGCCAGGCCGGCACCGATGGCCGGCCGCGCCATCGGCAGGGCCACCCGCCAGAACGCCTGCCAGGGGCTCTGCCCGAGCACCCGCGCCGCCTCCATCAGACCCTTGCCCTGGGCCAGGAAGGCATTGCGCGCCAGCAGGTAGACATAGGGGTAGAACACCAGCACCAGGACGATGATCACCCCGCCGGTGGAACGCACCCGCGGCAACCGCAAGCCGGCGCCAAACCAGTCGCGCAGCAGGGTTTGCACCGGCCCGGCGAAATCCAGCAGGCCGACGAAGACGAAGGCCAGCACATAGGCCGGAATGGCGAAGGGCAGCATCAGCGCCCAATCCAGCCAGCGGCGCCCGGGAAACTCGCAGAGGCTGGTCAGCCAGGCCAGGCTGACGCCGAGCGCGGTGACCCCGACCCCGACCCCGATTACCAGCACCAGGGTATTGCCGATCAGGCGCGGCAACTGGGTTTGCCACAGGTGCGCCCAGATCTGTCGATCCACCTCATGCCAGCTGAACAACAGCACGCTGAGCGGCAGCAACACCAGCAGGGCAACGGCAAAGGCGATGGGATACCAGCGACGCTGGGCAGGATGGGCCACGCAGAATCCTCGAAACTATTTTCTCGACGGCAGAAACACAACGCCCCGGACTAAGCCGGGGCGTGGAGTATAACTGCAAGCTGCAAGGCGGGTGGCCTCCCCCCTGCAAGCTGCAAGCGAATCAGTGTGAGGGGTGACCTCCTACCATCAAGCCTTTCGCTCTTACTTGCAGCTTGTGGCTTTCCACTTGCCGCTGGCGGGCTCCGCCCGCCTCAATTCCAGCCGGCGCGATCCATCAGCATGGTCGCTTCGGCCTGACGCTTGCCGGCCACTTCCAACGGAATGCTGTCGGCCTTGAAGCTGCCCCAGGCGGCCACTTCGGCGGACGGCGCGATCTGCGGGTTGGCCGGGAATTCCTGGTTCAGGCTGGCGAACAGGCCCTGGGCTTCCTCGGTGGTCATCCACTCCAGCAGCTTCTGGGCGGCCTCGGCATGCGGCGCGTGCGCGGTGACACCGGCGCCGGACAGGTTGACATGCACGCCACGGTCGGCCTGGTTCGGCCAGAACAGCTTGGCTTTCAGATCCGGCTGCTGCTTGTGCAGGCGACCGAAGTAGTAGGTGTTGACCATGCCGACATCGCACTGGCCGGCATCGATCGCCTGGATCAGCGCGGTATCGTCCGGGAATACATCGGTGGCCAGATTGGCGATCCAACCCTTGATCAGCGTCTCGGCTTTTTCGGCGCCGTGGGTCTCGATCAGGGTGGCGGTCAGCGACTGGTTATAGACCTTCTTGCTGGTACGCAGGCACAGGCGGCCTTCCCAATTCTTGTCGGCCAGGGCTTCGTAGGTCGACAGTTCCGCAGGCTTGACCCGCTCGGTGGAGTAGACGATGGTCCGCGCACGCAGCGACAGGCCGGTCCAGGCGCCGGTGCTGGAGCGATACTGAGCGGGAATGTTGCTCTCGATGACCTTGGAGTCCAGCTTCTTCAGCACACCTTCCTGCTCGGCCTGCCAGAGGTTGCCGGCATCCACGGTGATCAGCATGTCGGCCGGAGTGTTCTCGCCTTCGGCCTTCAGACGGGCCAGCAGCGGCGCTTCCTTGTCGGAGATGAACTTCACCTCGACACCGGTCTTGGCGGTGTAGGCATCGAAGACCGGCTTGATCAGCTCATCGATACGGGCGGAGTAGACCACCACTTCATCGGCAGCCTGGACGGCGCCAGCCAGAGCACTGAGGGTGAGAGCGGCGAACAAACGCTTGCTTACCTGCATGGATACTGCCTCTTGAGCGAAGGTGAGTCGAAAGACAAAATAGTAGTGAATGTCATTTAGTTTCTCAACCATTCTTCACTGCACAACCACTATCCGCCATGACCCAGATCAATCTTCGACAGGTGTATCCGCACGCAACGGGCTTCCACAGGGGGAATGTCCAGTCCGTAGGAACGGCGGGGGCGCCTAGCCCATGCCAGCGATGCCTGCTGCAGGCATGGGCGACTACCGCGCGCCAACGGGACAGCCTGACGGCATGCCCGCGGATTCAGGCGCGCGCCAGCTCCGGCAAATCGCCGCTAAGCCCCAGCGCCTGACGGACGAACAGCGCCTTGGCCTCGGGCAGCTCGTCGACCCAGTCGAGACCGGCGTTGCGCAACCAGCGCAGGGGCAGCGGATCGGCCTGGAACAAGCGCTCGAAACCCTCCATCGCCGCCATCATCGCCAGGTTGTGCGGCATGCGCCGGCGCTCGTAGCGGCTCAGCACACGCTCATCGGCCAGGCGCTCACCCCGCGCCTGGGCATGCAGCAGCACCTCGGCCAGCACCGCGGCGTCGAGGAAACCCAGGTTGACGCCTTGCCCGGCCAGCGGATGGATGCTGTGCGCGGCATCGCCGATCAGCGCCAGTCCTGCTTCGACATAGCGCTTGGCGTGGCGCTGGCGCAACGGGATGCGCAGCCGCGGATCGGCATGCAGCACCTGGCCCAGTCGGTGTTCGAAGGCCTTGCCCAGCTCGACGCAGAAACCGGCGTCATCCAGCGCCATCAGGCGCTCGGCTTCGCCGGGGGTGGCCGACCAGACGATCGAACACCAGTGTTCGCCGGCGGGCCCGGCCAGCGGCAGGAAGGCCAGCGGGCCGTCGTCGGTGAAGCGCTGCCAGGCCGTGGCCTGGTGCGCCTCGCTGCAGCGCACGCTGGTGACGATGGCATGGTGCAGGTAGTCCCACTCGCGGGTGGCGCAACCGGCCAGGCGGCGCACCGCCGAGTTGGCGCCGTCGGCGGCGATCAGCAAGGGGGTACGCAACTGGCGGCCATCAGTCAGGGTCAGCAGCCAGTCGTCGCCGGAACGGCGCAACTGCTCCAGACGGGCATGGTTCAGCAGGCCTACGGGGCCGTCGTGCAGGCGCTCGAGCAGGGCGTCCTGGACCACCCGGTTCTCGACGATATGGCCGAGCGCCTCGGCATGCACACTGGCCGCGCTGAAATGAATCTGCCCGGTCCCGCAGCCGTCCCACACCCGCATCTCGGCATAGGGGCTGCTGCGCCGAGCGGCGACGCCCGGCCACACGCCCAGCCGCTCGAGCACCCGTTGACTGGCGATCGACAGCGCGCTGACCCGCGGTTCGAAGGGCGCGGCGGGGTCGAACGGCGTGACGCTGAGCGACCCGCCGTCGATCAGCAGAATGTCCAACCCCTGCTCTTGCAGAGCCAAAGCCAGGGCGCTGCCGACCATACCGGCACCGACGATGATCAGATCCGCTTGCATAGTCATTCCTTATTGAATCAGCGCGAATTGAATGGTGACCGGCGCTGCCGAGGCAGCTGCCTGGCCCGGCGGCTCGCAGGTAGGGTGCGCCGCGCGCACCAGGAAGAGGAGATGGTGCGCACGGCGCACCCTACGGATCGCTGTCCGTCGGATCCACCGGCCCCGGCGCCCGGCGTGCCCAGCGCCCCGGGTAGCGACAACGCTTTGCGGCGGCGTGCGCTCACAGGCTGCGGGTCCCCAGGCCCATGGCCTGGCGGGCGAACCAGTGCTTGGCCGGTGGCAGCAGGTCCAGGCCCAGCAGGCCCAGGCCGCGCCCGGCGGCGAGCAGCGGCTGGCCACTGCTGAACAGGCGGGTGACCCGATCGGAAAAGCCCACGGTCAATTGCTGGTCGACCCGCTGCCGCTGCAGATACCCCTGCAAGGTCGCCAGATCGCCCAGCGGCGCACTGCTGCTTAGCAGCGTCTCGGCCAACGCCAGGGTGTCGCGCAGGGACAGGTTGTAGCCCTGCCCGGCAATCGGATGCAGGCTGTGCGCGGCATTGCCGAGTACCACCAGATGGGCGCGCACCTGCTCTTCGGCCGCGGTCAGCGCCAGCGGGTACAGGTGCCGCGCACCGACCTGACACAAGGCGCCGAGACGGTAGCCGAAGGCCTGCTGCAATTCATTGAGAAAGCTTGCCTCGTCCAGCCGCAGCAAGCGTTCGGCATCAGCCGTTGGGCGGGTCCAGACCAGCGCACAGCGCTTGTCCGCCAACGGCAGCATGGCCATAGGTCCGTCTTCGGTAAAGCGCTCGAAGGCCAACCCCTGGTGATCGTCCTGCGGGCTGATATTGGCAATCAGCGCACTCTGACCGTAGGGCCTGTGGCTGACGCCGATAGCCAACTGCTCGCGCAAGCCGGAGCGGCCGCCATCGGCCAGAATCGCCAGGCCGCACTCCAGGCTGGACTCATCGTCCAGGGTCAGCCGGTAACCGCTCTCCTGCGCGTCCAGGCGCGTCACCTGCGCCGGGCTGCGCCAACTGACCACCTGCTGATCCAGAGCCTGCCACAGGCACTGGCCCAACCAGGCGTTCTCCACCACATAGCCCAGCGCCGGCACACCCTCATCCTTGGCGCTCAGGCGCGCCGCGGCAAAGCGACCGCGGTCGGAGACGTGAATCTGCCGAATCGGCTCGGCCCGCTCAGCGATGACCGGCCACAGACCAAAACGCTGGTAGATCAGCCGCGTGCCGTAGGACAGTGCGGTGGAGCGCGCATCGTAGCTCGGCTGATAGCCTTCGCCCGGGGCGAAAGGTTCGATCAGGCTGATCCGCCAGCCGCGCGCCCGGGCCTCGCCCTGCAGGGCCAGAGCCAGACTGGCGCCGACCAGACCGCCGCCAATGATTGCCAGATCGACTCGCGGCATGGGTTCAGACCGCCACTGTCGGCGCGGCGGCCATCAGCGCCTCGATCTCGCCGACGGTTTTCGGCACGCCAAGGGTGAGCACCTCGCAACCGTTCCTGGTCACCACCACGTCGTCTTCGATGCGCACGCCGATACCGCGCCATTTCTTCGCCACACTGGTGTTGTTCACGGCGATGTAGATGCCCGGCTCGACGGTCATGGCCATGCCGGCTTCCAGCTCCCGCCACTCGCCACCGACCTTGTAGTCGCCGACATCGTGCACGTCCATGCCCAGCCAGTGGCCGGCGCGGTGCATGTAGAACGGCTTGTAGGCCTCGGCGGCGATCAGTTCGTCGACCTCGCCCTGCAGCAGACCCAGCTCGACCAGCCCGGCGGTGATCACTCGCACCGTCGCCTCGTGGGCTTCGTTCCAGTGCTTGCCGGGCGCGATGTGCTTGAAGGCTTCCTCGTTGGCCGCCAGCACCAGTTCGTAAATGGCCTTCTGTTCGGGCGAGAACCTGCCGTTGACCGGAAAGCAGCGGGTGATGTCGCTGGCGTAGCAGTCGATCTCGCAGCCGGCGTCGATCAGCACCAGATCGCCGTCCCTGAGCAGCGCATCGTTCTCGCGGTAATGCAGGATGCAGGCATTTTTGCCGGCCGCGACTATCGAGCCGTAGGCCGGCATCTTCGCCCCGCCCTTGCGGAACTCGTAGTCCAGTTCGGCTTCCAGATGAAACTCGTGCAGCCCGGCGCGGCTGGCCTGCATGGCACGGATATGGGCGCGTGCGGAAATCTGCGCGGCCTCCCTCATCACCTTGACCTCGGCGGCCGACTTGTACAGGCGCATGTCGTGCAGCAGGTGATCGAGGGCGACGAATTCGTTGGGCGGCTGCGCACCCTGGCGCGCCTTGGAGCGGATCAGGTTGATCCACTCCATCAGGTGGCGATCGAACTCCTGGTTGGTACCCATGGCGTAATAGACCCGCTCGCGGCCTTCGATCAGACCGGGGAGGATGTCGTCGATATCGCCGATGGGGAAAGCATCGTCGGCGCCGTACTGGCTGATCGCGCCGTCCTGACCGGCGCGCAGGCCATCCCACAGCTCGCGTTCGGGATCACGTTCGCGGCAGAACAGCACGTACTCGCCATGTTCGCGACCGGGAATCAGCGCGATCACCGCCTCTGGCTCGGGGAAGCCGGAGAGGTACTGGAAGTCGCTGTCCTGACGGTAGACATGCTCGACGTCGCGATTACGGATGTACACCGGCGCCGCCGGCAGGATGGCGATACTGTTGGGTTCCATCTGCGCCATCAGCGCCTTGCGCCGACGGGCGTATTCCGACTTGGGGATGCTGATCATGGGCAGGCTGGGTCCACTTCTATCGCGAAATAAATCAATGCAGCGACGGCTTGGCGGCCGCCGCCACAGGTTTGGCACACTCGCTGAACAGCAGCAGCGGGGCTACCCGCAGGTATTCCATCACTTCCATGTAGTCGTTCTCGCCATCTTCCGACTCTTCCAGGGCATTCTGCACCTGGGCGATGGCCGAGAGGTCCTGCAGCACTTCCATGGCCTCGGCGCTCAAGGCGCTGTCACGGCCGGTCAGGCCGAAGCCGCCGAGAAAACCCTGGCACCACTGGCCCAGGGCAGCCGCACGCTCGCGCAGCGGCGCGTCATCGGACGGCAACAGCAGCACCACAGCGACCTCGTCGCCGCACAACTCGCCCTTGACCATCTCCTGCAAGCCAATCAGGGCCTGGCGCACGTTGTCTTGCGGCGCAGCGCCGAGCAACTCGGCGGCATCCACCAGCCAGGCGTCGATATCGAAGCCGGCGCCGGCACAGCTGCGGCCCAGCAGCAGACCATGCAGCTCGGCAGGGGAAACGGGATGACCGCTGCTGGCGAGCAGCGCGGCGAAAGCGGTATAAGGAGAAGTCGGCATAGATCACTAGGCGCCAAGCGGCGCAATCACTAGAATGAAGGCCTCGTATCCTAGCACCGGCGGGCGCGGCAAAACCATCGGCGGGTTTGACCCCGCACGAGGACGCGCCTATACAGTCCGGTCAAGCCCAGCTTTAGCGAGAGTCCATGGAAGACGCCGACCTGCACGCCCTTACGACCAAGCTGGACCTGCTGATCCAGCGCGTCGAGCAGCTCAAGGCCCGCAACCGGGTTCTCCTGGCCAATGAGCAGGCCTGGCGCGAGGAGCGTGCCCATCTGATCGAAAAGAACGAAATGGCCCGGCACAAGGTCGAATCCATGATTTCGCGCCTCAAAGCCCTGGAGCAGGACTCATGACCCAGTCGAATACCGTTACCGTGCACATCCTCGACAAAGAATATTGCATCGCCTGTCCGCCGGACGAACGCAACAATCTGGAAGGCGCCGCGCGCTACCTGGACGGCAAGATGCGCGAGATCCGCAGCAGCGGCAAAGTCATCGGCGCCGACCGTATAGCGGTGATGGCCGCGCTGAATATCACCCATGACCTGCTGCACAAACAGCACAATCTCGATCAACAAACGACCTCGACCCGCGACCAGGTGCGCGACCTGCTCGAACGCGTCGACCATGCCCTGGCCAACGATGACGATGCTCAAGCTCACTGATTGCGCCGCAGCGGTTTCGGGTATACTGGCCGCCACTCCCTGGGGTGTGCGCCAGTTGGTGATGTCCCTGAGCCGATACGCACAAACCCGGGGGTTGCATGTTGGGGCCGGTGTGCATGTCCGCCTGACGGAAAGCCTTAACGCCTCCTGCAACCTCCACCTTGAACTTTCGGGTTCAAGGGCTAAGCCGACAGCGGCACGTCGGGGAGTCTCTTTTACATACCTGTTGCCCGCTGCCGGCAACAGGTTCTGCGCCTGACCATGCTCGACGCTACTGACCTGCCCCGCCCGCAATTACGCCGCCTGCTGCGACAGGAGCGCCGCGCCCTGAGCAAGCAGGCGCAACGCCGGGCCGCCCACCAGCTGTATCGGCAACTGGCGCAACACCCGCTGTTCCGGCGCGCCAGGCACATCGCCCTGTACCTGCCCAACGATGGCGAAATCGACCCCCGGTTGCTGTTACGCGCCGCTCAACGCCGCGGCAAAGCCACCTATCTGCCGGTACTCAACGCCTGGCCGCGCAGCAAGATGGTGTTTCAGCGCGTGCGCCCCCACGAAACCATGCAACCCAACCGCTTCCGCATCCCCGAGCCGCGCCATAACCGCGCCCGGCAACGCAAGGTATGGGCACTGGATCTGGTGTTGTTGCCGCTGGTCGGCTTCGACCGTCATGGCGGACGCATCGGCATGGGCGGTGGCTTTTACGATCGCAGCCTGGCCTATCGCGGGGTGCGCAAAAAATGGCACAACCCGACCTTATTGGGTCTGGCGCATGAATGTCAGCAGGTGGATCGACTGGCACTGGCCAGCTGGGATGTACCGCTCAAGGCGACGGTGACGGACAGGGCGTGGTACTGAACTGCGTTGGTGGTACCGCGATCCCTGCGGCACATGGCGGATCGAGCAAGCGGGTCAAGGTTGTGCGGAATGGTTAACCGGCATATCGCCCTGGCGCTCCCATTGGCTCTGGGTGTAACCCGTAGTAACCACGCCCAGGCCGAACAGGATGACTAATACCCACAATAGATCTGGTTTGCGTTTCATCGGATGCCTCCCCCTTCAAGGCATGCTGCGCACGGTGGGCCGGCGGCGGTTATTGTTAGTTATTGTTATCGGCCGTACAAACTGTCTGGCGCAAAGGCCGGCATTGTCCGCCAGCGCTTACAACCAGGCAATTTCTGGCGCCAAACGGTCGTCAGCTACACCTACGGCCATCAGCCCGCAGCAAAGGCCGACTTCACGGAGCAAAGTTCATGCCCAACTGGCTGATGAAATCGGAACCCGACGAGTTCTCCATCCACGACCTGCAGCGCCTCGGCCAAGCCCGCTGGGACGGGGTACGCAACTACCAGGCGCGCAATTTCTTGCGCAGCATGCAGGTCGGCGAACAGCTGTTCTTTTACCACTCCAGCTGCCCCGAGCCGGGCATCGCCGGTATCGCCTGCATCAGCAGCCCCGCCTACGCCGACCCGACGGCGCTGGACCCGCACAGCCCTTACTTCGACGCCAGGGCCAGCACCGAGAAAAACCCCTGGAGCGCGGTCGACGTGACCTTTGTCGAAGCCTTCGAGCGAGTCATCCCGCTGGCCACACTGAAGGCGCAAAGCGCCCTGCTGGAACTGCCTCTGGTGCACAAAGGCAGTCGCCTGTCGGTGATGCCGGTCAGCGCCGAACAATGGGCGGCAATCTTCGCACTGCGCTGAGCCAGCTCTGGCACTGGGCACCGGCACTGTGCTAAGAGGTAAGTGAACCGCCCACGGACCTCACTCATGCCGCTGCGCTCTCAGTCCCCCTGGCCAGCTCGCCTGGCGCTTGCGGCCTTGCTGCTGGGCCTGTGCCTGATCAGCCTGCTACTCTGGCAGCGACTGCTGATCGCACAGCAGGAGCGTGTCGCCGAACGCGTCGGCTACCAGGCGCGCAGCCTGGCCCGGCAACTGGAAGCCAGCCTGCATGATCAGGTCGCCGGCCTGCGCCGCATCGCCCTGCAATGGAGTCACCGCGGGCGCATCCCGATGGACGAATGGCTGCTCGACAGCCGCTTCGCGCTCGAACGTTTCAAGGGCTACCAGGCCATCCAATGGCTCGATGCCGACCTCAGTATGCGCTGGATCGAACCCCTGCTGGGCAATGAAGCGGCCCGGCAATTCCGCCTGACCCCGGCCCACCCCAACTTCAACCTGGCGATACGGGCCAAGGCCTCGGGCGAACCGCGCTTCTCCAACAGCTTCGTCCTGCTCCAGGGTGGCCGCGGCTTTATTCTCTACACCCCGCTGTATATCCACGATGAGCACAACGAACGGGTCTTCGATGGTTTCCTGCAAGGGGTGTTTCGCGTCGAAGGGCTGATGAATGAACTGCTCAGCCACGCCGATAGCCACGACTTCAGCGTCTACCTGCTGGAAGCGGGCCGGCCGATCTACAGCCACGAACGACCCGATGCCCTTGACGCCCTGCAGCAGGAGGTGCCGCTGGATCTTTTGAACAACCAGAGCTTTACCCTGCGCCTCAAACCAACCGAGCAGCTGGTACAACGACTGGCCACGCCTCTACCGCAGGTCGTCCTCGGCGCCAGCCTGACCATCAGCCTGTTGCTGGTCGCAGCCATTGGCCTGGCGCTGGGCAACGCGCGGCGCGCCAGCGCCCTGCAAGCCGGCAACCGGCGTCTGAGCGAAGAACTCGAGCAACGCGCAAAGATCGAGCAAGTGCTGCGCGACAGCCGTGAGCGCCTGCAACTGGTACTCGACCTGACCGATTCCAGTCACGACGGCCTGTTCATCATCGACCCGCAGAACCGCGACATCCTGCACATGAACCAGGCCACCCACAACAGCCTGGGTTACAGCGCAGAGGCCTTCCGCGAACTGCTCAAGCAGGATCCGGAACAGTTACTGCCGGGTTACCGCGACTGGCTGGAGGGCGTCCGCCAGGCCCAGCAAGACAAGCTGTCGACCATCTTCCAACAGAAGATGCGCCGTCGCGACGGCAGCGAACAAGCCGCGGAAATCAGCGCCCAGCTGGTTCGGCTCAACGACCACGAATACCTGATCGGGGTATCGCGCGACAACAGCCAACGCCTGCAGCTCGAAGCGCAGCTGCAACGCCTGTCGCAACAGGACGGCTTGACCGGCCTGTACAACCGGCGCTTTTTCGACAGCCAGCTCAACAGCGAGTGGCGCCGCTTGCGCCGCCAGGGCGCCTCGCTGGCCCTGCTGATGCTGGATATCGATTACTTCAAGCGCTACAACGACCGGCTCGGTCATCTGGCCGGCGACGATGCGCTACGCCAGGTCTCGGACGTCTTGCGCACCAGCCTGCAGCGCGAAGGCGACAGCGCCTGCCGCTATGGCGGCGAGGAATTCGCGATCATCCTCGCCGATACCGGCCTGGAGGGCGGCATGCATGTCGCCTCCCGGGTCCAGCAACGACTCGAAGCGCTCAACCTCGCCCATCCGGCCAGCCCGCTGGGTCACCTGACCCTGAGCATCGGCCTGGCCGTTGCCGAACCCGACGGCGGCGAGTCGCCGGACCTGCTGGTAGCGCACTGCGACCAGGCGCTTTACCGCGCCAAGCACGAGGGCCGCAACCGCATCTGTGTCTGGCGGGACCAGGCCTGATGGGAGATGGGGGAATGTGCAGGCCCACGCAACCGACACGACCTCATCCCCCTTCAGCCGCGAACCTACAGCGCTCTTATCGCGGGCATCACTGAATGATCAGATTGTTGAACAACAGGTCGTCCACCAGCGGCCGGCCTTCTTCCTGAGTCAGGATGTCCTGCACCTGCTTGAGCGCTTCCTGGCGCAGCGCCTCCTTGGCGCCGGCCGCTCCGATGCTCTCCTCGGTCTGCTGGGAAAACAGCATCACCAACTGATTGCGGATCAACGGTTCGTGGTGCTTGACCTTGCCCTCGGTTGCAGTACCGCTGACCCGCAGGGCGATATCCGCCTTGTAGAACTTGAGCTTGGGCCCTGAACCGAAATTGCCCACCAGCGCGGGCACCAGGCTGACATAGGCAACCGTCGGCGGCGCATCCTCTTGCGGTTCTTTCTCCGCGTCCTCGGCGAATGCCATCACGGGCAGGGACAGGGCCAACAACAGTGCGATCCAGACTTTCACAGGGGGTCTTCCTCCACATCGGGCGCCTAGCATAGCCATAGCCGGACCGCAGCCCAAGCCCCGGCGTGCGTGAAAAAACGCCCAGGCTTATGCAGCGCCATCAGACGCGACCATGCTCGTTGACCGAGAGCCCTTCGCCTCCAACACTGCAAGGGTCTGCTGACGCTTGGTTGCGGCGCGGCTCGCCACCAAACGTCAGCAGACCCCAGCCCATCATCCGCAGAGGAGAAGCCCGATGAAAGCCGTGCTGTGCAAAGCCTTCGGCCCCGCCGAAACCCTGGTACTGGAAGAAATCGCCAGCCCCGAAGCGAAGCGCAACGAGATCCTGCTCGAGGTGCATGCGGCCGGGGTCAACTTCCCCGACACCCTGATCATCGGGGGCAAGTACCAGTTCAAGCCGCCCTTCCCCTTCTCCCCCGGTGGCGAGGCAGCAGGCGTGGTGGCGGCGCTGGGGGAAAAGGTCAGCCACCTGAAGGTCGGTGACCGGGTGATGGCCCTGACCGGCTGGGGCAGCTTTGCCGAACAGGTGGCGGTGGCGGGCGACAACGTCATACCGATCCCGTCGAGCATGGACTTCACCACTGCCGCCGCCTTCGGCATGACCTACGGCACCTCGATGCACGCGCTCAAGCAGCGCGCCAACCTGCAGCCCGGTGAAACCCTGCTGGTGCTCGGCGCCTCCGGCGGCGTCGGCCTGGCGGCAGTGGAAATCGGCAAGGCCATGGGCGCCAGGGTGATCGCCGCGGCGAGCAGCGCGGAGAAGCTGGCCGTGGCCAAGGCCGCCGGTGCCGACGAACTGATCAACTACAGCGACAGCGACCTGAAAGATGAAATCAAACGCCTGACCGGCGGCCAGGGCGCCGACGTGATCTACGACCCCGTAGGCGGCGACCTGTTCGATCAGGCCATCCGCAGCATCGCCTGGAATGGCCGCCTGCTGGTGGTGGGTTTCGCCAGCGGACGCATCCCCGAGTTGCCGGCCAACCTGGCCCTGCTCAAGGGCGCCGCCGTGGTCGGGGTATTCTGGGGCTCGTTCGCCCAGCGTCAGCCGCAGGACAATGCCGCCAACTTCCGGCAGCTGTTCGCCTGGCATGCCGAAGGCAAACTCCAGCCGTTGGTGTCGCAGACCTTTCCGCTGGAGCAGGCGGCAGCGGCGATCGACACCCTCGGTCAGCGCAAGGCCGTGGGCAAGGTGGTGGTGCAGGTTCGCTGAGCCATTAGCCGGTAGGGTGCGCCATGCGCACCTTCGGCCCACCCAGGAATATCGGTGCGCGCAGCGCACCCTACGAAAAAGCCGCCCTCGGGCGGACTTTTTCATGGGCGTCAATCAGCCCCTGGGAGCGTAGGCAAATACGTCGGCGCGCATCTGCCGCGCATCCATGCCCGCCTCGACCAGGGCGTCCAGGGTCGCGTAGACCATGACCGGCGAGCCGCTGGCATACACATGCAACGGCTTGAGGTTGGCAAAGTCTTCGCACACCGCCTCGTGCAACAGACCGCAACGGCCCTGCCAGCCGCACTGGTCGCTGACCACCCGATGCAGGAACAGGTTGGGCAACGACTGCCACTCGGCCCAGCAGGGCAACTCATAAAAATCTTCCGGCCGGCGCGCGCCCCAGTACAGATGCACGGGGTGGGGAAAGCCGGCAGCGCGGCAGTGCTCGATCAGGCTGCGCATCTGCGCCATGCCGGTACCGGCGGCGATCAGCACCAGCGGGCCGTCCGGCAACTCGGCCAGATGGGTGTCGCCAAACGGCATCTGCACCTGGGCGAAGCCCTGCCCGCGCAGGTGCTCGATGACCGCGACACTGGACGGGTCGCGCGCCAGGATATGCAGCTCCAGCTCGCGTCCCGATTGTGGCGCCGAGGCCAGGGAGAACGCCGAGTACTCACCTTCGGCGCGCCGCAACAACAGATACTGACCCGCGTAATAGCGCGGCAGCTTGCCAGCCGGTGCACGCAGACGGACACGAAACACATTGCCACCCACCTCGTCGCACGCGATCAGCTGGCAGTTCAACTCGCGCATCGGCAGCTCGCCAGGGGCCAGCACGCCGTCCCAGAGGAGCACGCACTCCTCTTCGGGTTCGGCCAGACAAGCGAACACCTCGCCATGATCATGGATCTGGCCGGCCTGACGCACCCGGCCGTTGACCAGCAGGGATGCGCATATATGGCAGTTGCCGTTGCGACAGCTCTGCGGGCAGTCGTAACCGAGACGGCGTGCGGCATCGAGGATGCGCTCGCCTCGCTCGACGTCGAGCACGGCACCTGAGGGTTGCAGGGTTACTTTCATAGCGTTTTCAATCCAAGGCGCAAACCAGCGGCCCGCTCAGGGCACCGCACGTATTGCAGTAAGCACGAGCGAAGTCGCTCATCTATCCAGCCATGCAGTATCAGTCGATCCCCAACTGCGCCCAGAGATCGTCGACCCGACGCTTGACCGCCTCATCCTGAACGATCGCACGGCCCCACTCCCGGCTGGTCTCGCCCGGCCATTTATGGGTAGCGTCCAGGCCCATCTTGCTACCCAATCCAGAGATCGGCGAGGCGAAATCAAGGTAATCGATAGGCGTGTTGTCGATCAGCACCGTGTCGCGCTTGGGATCCATGCGGGTGGTGATGGCCCAGATCACGTCGTTCCAGTCGCGCGCATCGATGTCGTCGTCGGTGACTATGACGAACTTGGTGTACATGAACTGGCGCAAAAACGACCAGACACCGAGCATCACCCGCTTGGCGTGGCCGGGGTACTGCTTCTTGATGGTCACCACCGCCATGCGGTACGAGCAACCTTCGGGCGGCAGGTAGAAGTCGGTGATTTCCGGGAACTGCTTCTGCAGGATCGGCACGAAGACTTCATTCAAGGCCACCCCGAGGATCGCCGGCTCGTCCGGCGGCCGCCCGGTGTAGGTGCTGTGGTAGATCGGCTGCTGCCGGCGGGTGATGCGCTCGACGGTGAACACCGGGAAACGGTCGACCTCGTTGTAGTAGCCGGTATGGTCGCCGTAGGGCCCCTCGTCGGCCATCTCGCCGGGGTGGATGACCCCCTCGAGGACGATCTCGGCGCTGGCCGGCACCTGCAGTTCGCTGCCGCGGCATTTCACCAGTTCGGTGCGATGGCCGCGCAACAGACCGGCGAAGGCGTACTCGGACAGACTGTCGGGCACCGGGGTGACCGCACCGAGAATGGTCGCCGGATCGGCGCCCAGGGCCACGGCCACCGGGTAGGGTCGATCCGGATATTTCTCGCACCAGTCACGGAAGTCCAGGGCGCCGCCGCGGTGGCTGAGCCAGCGCATGATGACCTTGTTGCGGCCAATCACCTGCTGGCGGTAGATGCCGAGGTTCTGCCGCTCCTTGTTCGGGCCCTTGGTGATGGTCAGGCCCCAGGTGATCAGCGGACCGACATCGCCCGGCCAGCAGGTCTGCACCGGCAGCTTGCCGAGGTCGACGTCCTCGCCTTCCTCGATCACTTCCTGGCAGGGTGCGTCTTTCAGCACCTTGGGCGCCATCGACAGGACTTTCTTGAAGATCGGCAGCTTCGACCAGGCGTCCTTCAGCCCCTTGGGCGGCTCCGGCTCCTTGAGAAACGCCAGCAGCTTGCCGATCTCGCGCAGTTCGCCGACCTCTTCCGCCCCCATGCCCAGCGCCACCCGTTTGGGCGTGCCGAACAGGTTGCCGAGCACCGGCATGCCGAAGCCCGTGGGATTTTCGAACAGCAACGCAGGACCGCCCTTGCGCAAGGTGCGGTCGCAGATTTCGGTCATTTCCAGCACCGGGGAGATCGGTGCCTGGATGCGCTTGAGTTCACCGCGCTGTTCCAGGCCGCGGATAAAGTCGCGCAGGTCGCGATATTGCATAGTGAGCTACAAGCCTCGAGCGGCAAGCTACAAGCTCAAAGCGACCTGGCAACCGCTTGCGGCTTGTCGCTTGCAGCTTGCGGCTTTCTTATTTACGTCGCATCGACATGAAGAATTCTTCGTTGGTCTTGGTCGCTTTCAGCTTGTCGATAAGAAACTCGATGGCGGCGATTTCGTCCATCGGGTGCAGCAGTTTGCGCAGGATCCACATGCGCTGCAGCTCGTCTTCGGCGGTCAGCAACTCTTCGCGACGGGTGCCGGCGCGGTTGATGTTGATGGCCGGGAATACGCGCTTCTCGGCGATGCGACGGTCCAGCGGCAGCTCCATGTTGCCGGTGCCTTTGAACTCTTCGTAGATTACTTCATCCATCTTCGAGCCGGTTTCCACCAACGCGGTGGCGATGATGGTCAGCGAACCGCCTTCCTCGATGTTGCGCGCGGCGCCGAAGAAGCGCTTCGGCTTTTCCAGGGCATGGGCATCGACACCACCGGTGAGCACCTTGCCGGAGCTCGGAATCACGGTGTTGTAGGCCCGCGCCAGACGGGTGATGGAGTCGAGCAGGATGACCACGTCCTTCTTGTGCTCGACCAGGCGCTTGGCCTTCTCGATCACCATCTCGGCGACCTGCACGTGGCGGGTCGGCGGCTCGTCGAAGGTCGAGGCGACCACTTCGCCGCGCACGGTGCGCTGCATTTCGGTCACTTCCTCTGGGCGCTCGTCGATCAGCAGAACGATCAGGTGGCATTCCGGGTTGTTGCGCGCGATGTTGGCGGCGATGTTCTGCAGCATGATGGTCTTGCCGGCTTTCGGCGGCGCCACGATCAGGCCACGCTGGCCCTTGCCGATCGGCGCGCAGAGGTCGATCACGCGGCCGGTGATGTCCTCGGTGGAGCCGTTGCCGGCCTCCATGACCAGGCGCTTGGTGGGGAACAGCGGCGTCAGGTTCTCGAACAGAATCTTGTTCTTGGCGTTCTCCGGACGGTCGAAGTTGATCGTGTCGACCTTGAGCAGGGCGAAGTAACGCTCGCCTTCTTTCGGCGGGCGGATCTTGCCGACGATGGTGTCGCCGGTACGCAGGTTGAAGCGGCGGATCTGGCTCGGCGAGACGTAAATGTCATCGGGGCCGGCCAGGTAGGAAGCGTCCGCGGAGCGGAGGAAGCCGAAACCGTCCTGGAGAATCTCCAGCACGCCATCACCGGAGATTTCCTCACCGCTTTTAGCGTGTTTTTTCAACAGCGAGAAAATCACGTCCTGCTTGCGCGAACGAGCCATGCTTTCCAGGCCCATCTGTTCGGCGAGTTCCAGCAGTTCGGTGATCGGCTTTTGCTTGAGTTCGGTCAGATTCATAGGAATGACGTAATCATGAAGGAGGGGAAATAAGCTATTTAGCTTGGGAGGCCGCGCCACTGAGAAGACGACTGGATCGCCCGCTTGTGTATCGAAGGTATTCGAATAGGAATCCGTCGGCGACGGCTTGCAGAGGGCTGTATAGGAAATACAGCGAGGCCGAATGTAACACCGGCTTTGTCGGCACGTCCAGCGTTCGCGCAGAAAAAAGCCCCGCACCAGGCAGGGCTTCTGCGACTCGACCCAGCTTAGATGTTGCTGTCGAGGAAGGCCATCAGTTGCGACTTGGATAGCGCGCCAACCTTGGTGGCCTCAACGTTGCCGTTCTTGAACAACATCAGGGTCGGGATGCCACGCACGCCGTATTTCGGCGGGGTTCCCTGGTTCTCATCGATATTCAGCTTGCAGATTTTCAGCTTGCCTTGATAGTCCCTGGCGATCTCATCGAGTACCGGCGCGATCATCTTGCACGGACCGCACCACTCAGCCCAGTAATCGACCAGAACCGGACCTTCGGCCTGGATGACGTCCTGGTCGAAGCTGGCATCGCTGACATTGGTGATGAATTCGCTCATGGAAAGTCCCCGTGTTCGGAAGCAAAAGATGGGCGACATCATAGCCCGGCTTTCCCGACACAGGAAGGCGGGCGCCATTGAGCTTATCTATAGGCCCTGGCAAAGGTCTGCGCAACTCCAGCCAGAAACGCACCGGAGCTGGACCGCACAAGGCGCCCAGACCGCCTCTGCAACGGCCTTTGCCCGCCGGCGACGGGCTCAGCGGGCCCACGCCTGGAGCGGCCAAGCGCCGGGCGGCCAAGGGCAGGCCGTCGACCTGCGACATCGGTATGCGTTGGCGCGCTCCACCTATCGTGGCAGGATGTCGGCGTTCCGTATCGAGAAAGCCCCATCATGCCGCATACCCCTGCAGAGTCATTTCCCTTGATTGCAGCCATCGACCTGGGCTCCAACAGCTTCCACATGGTGTTGGCCAAGGCCGATCACGGTGAACTGCGTATCCTCGAGCGCCTGGGCGACAAGGTGCAACTGGCCGCCGGTATCGACGAGCTGCGCCTGCTCGACGAGGCCGCCATGCAGCGCGGTATCGACTGCCTGCGACGCTTCGCCCAACTGACCGCCAGCCTGCCGGAGGGGGCGGTGCGTATCGTCGGCACCAATGCCCTGCGCGAGGCGCACAACCGCGGCGAATTCATCCGCCGCGCCGAGGAGATCCTCGGTCACCCGGTCGAAGTCATCTCCGGTCGCGAAGAAGCACGCTTGATCTACCTCGGCGTGTCCCACAGCATCGCCGACACGCCGGGCAAGCGCCTGGTTGCCGATATCGGCGGCGGCAGTACCGAGTTCATCATCGGCCAGCGCTTCGAGCCGTTGCTGCGCGAGAGCCTGCAGATGGGCTGTGTGAGCTACACCCAGCGCTACTTCAAGGACGGCAAGATCACCCCGGCCCGCTATGCCCAGGCCTATACCGCGGCGCGCCTGGAAATCATGGGCATCGAGCATGCCCTGCGCCGGCTCGGCTGGCAGGATGCGGTGGGTGCATCCGGCACCATCAAGGCCATCGGCCTGGCGATCCAGGCCGCCGGGCTGGGCACTGGCGAGATCAACCCGGAAGGCCTGGCCTGGCTCAAACGCAAGATCTTCAAGCTCGGCGACGTGGACAAGCTCGACATCGACGGCATCAAGCCGGATCGCCGCGGGATATTCCCCGCCGGCCTGGCCATTCTCGAGGCGATTTTCGATGCCTGCGAGATCGAGCGCATGTCGCACTCCGAAGGCGCCCTGCGCGAAGGCGTACTCTACGACCTGCTTGGCCGCCATCACCACGAAGACGTACGCGAGCGCACCCTGAGCGCACTGATGGAGCGCTACCACGTCGACCTGGAGCAGGCCGCGCGGGTCGAGCACAAGGCCCTGGAAGCCCTCGAGCAGGTGGCTGGCAGCTGGGGACTGGGCGACGAATGGCATCGCGAATTGCTGATCTGGGCCGCGCGGGTGCATGAACTGGGTCTGGACATCGCCCACTACCAGTACCACAAGCACGGCGCCTACCTGATCGAGCACTCCGACCTGGCCGGCTTCTCACGCATGGATCAGCAGATGCTCGCCCTGCTGGTGCGCGGCCACCGGCGCAACATACCCAAGGACAAGCTCGGCGAATTCGGCGAAGAAGGCATCAAGCTGATCCGTCTGTGCGTACTGCTGCGCTTCGCCATCCTGTTTCATCACATCCGCAGCACCCAGGCGATGCCCAAGGTGCAGTTGCAGGCCAGCGCGCAGAGCCTGGAAATCGTCTTCCCCGAAGACTGGCTGGCGGCCAACCCGCTGACCCAGGCGGATTTCACTCAGGAAGCCGAGTGGCTCAAGCGCATCGGCATCGAGCTCAGCGTGCGCTGACCAGCGGCACCGTCAGCTTCTCCAGCAGCCCGGCCTGGGCGCTGCGCGGGTTCTGGTTGCCGGTCGGGCTGCTGCGCAGGTAGCGACCGTCCGGCTGCAGCACCCAGCTCTGGGTGTTGTCGGTCAGGTAGGCCTCCAGCTCCTTCTTCACCCGCAGGATCAGCTTCTTGCCTTCCACCGGAAAACAGGTTTCGACGCGCTTGTCCAGGTTACGCTCCATCCAGTCGGCGCTGGACAGGTAGATCTTCTCCTCGCCGCCATTGAGGAAGTAGAACACCCGCGTGTGCTCGAGGAAGCGGCCGATGATCGAACGCACCTGGATATTGTGCGACACCCCGGCAATTCCGGGACGCAGGCAGCACATGCCGCGTACCACCAGGTCGATGCGCACCCCGGTCTGACTGGCCTTGTACAGCGCGCGGATGATCTTCGGATCGGTCAACGAGTTGAACTTGGCGATGATCTGTGCCGGTTTGCCTTCGGCCGCGGCGGCGGTTTCCTTGGCGATCAGGTCGAGCAGGGTTTTCTTCAGGGTGAAGGGCGCATGCAGCAGCTTCTTCATGCGCAGGGTCTTGCCCATGCCGATCAGCTGGCTGAACATCTTCGCCACGTCCTCGCCGAGGGCCACATCGGCGGTGAGCAGGCTGTAGTCGGTGTACAGCCTGGCATTGCCGGCATGGTAGTTGCCGGTGCCCAGGTGCGCGTAACGGACGATCTCGCCGCTTTCGCGGCGCAAAATCAGCATCATCTTGGCGTGGGTCTTGAAACCGACCACGCCGTAGATCACCACCGCACCGGCCGCCTGCAAGCGACTGGCCAAGGCCAGGTTGGACTCCTCGTCGAAGCGTGCGCGCAGCTCGATCACCGCGGTGACTTCCTTGCCGTTGCGCGCGGCCTCGACCAGCGCATCGACGATTTCCGAGTTGGCGCCGCTGCGGTACAGGGTCTGCTTAATCGCCAGTACATGCGGATCTTTCGCCGCCTGACGGAGCAGATCGACCACCGGGGTGAAGGACTCGAACGGGTGCAGCAGGAGGATGTCCTGCTTGCTGATCACGCTGAAGATGTTGTCGCTGTTCTGCAGCAGCTTGGGGATCACCGGGGTGAACGGCGGGTACTGCAGTTCCGGGTGACTGGCCAGGCCGGTGATGCTGAACAGGCGGGTCAGGTTGACCGGCCCGCTGACCCGGTACAGCTCGCTCTCGCCCAGACTGAACTGCTTGAGCAGATAATCCAGCAGCGGCCGCGGGCAGGTGTCGACCACCTCCAGACGCACCGCATCGCCGTAACGCCGCGAGAACAACTCGCCGCGCAAGGCACGGGCCAGGTCCTCGACGTCCTCGGTGTCCACCGACAGGTCGGCGTTGCGGGTCAGGCGGAACTGGTAGCAGCCCTTGACCTTCATGCCCTGGAACAGGTCGTCGGCATGGGCGTGGATCATCGAGGAGAGGAACACGTAGTTGTCGCCGGGACCGCCGACCTCCTCCGGCACCTTGATGATCCGCGGCAGCAGGCGCGGCGCCGGGATGATCGCCAGACCCGAATCGCGGCCGAAGGCGTCGATGCCCTCCAGCTCGACGATGAAGTTCAGGCTCTTGTTCACCAGCAAGGGGAACGGATGGGTCGGATCCAGGCCGATCGGCGTGATGATCGGCGCGATTTCGTCGCGGAAGTAGCGGCGCACCCAGACCTTCAGCTTGGCGTTCCAGTGACGGCGGCGGATGAAGTTGACATTGTGCTTCGCCAGCGCCGGGAACAGCACGTCGTTGAGAATTGCATACTGGCGCTCGACCTGTTCGTGCGCCAGCTCGGAAATCCGCGCCAGCGCCTGATGCGGCTGCAAGCCATCGGCGCCGGCCTGCTCGCGGGCGAAGTTGATCTGCTTCTTCAAGCCGGCGACACGGATCTCGAAGAACTCGTCCAGGTTGCTGGAGAAAATCAGCAGAAACTTCAGCCGTTCCAGCAACGGATAGGACTCATCCAGTGCCTGCTCCAGCACACGGATATTGAATTGCAGCTGCGACAACTCGCGGTGGATATACAGGCTGCTGTCGTCCAGGTTCGGCACCACCATGGGCGGAGCCGGCGTGGGTGCGAGCACCGGCGTTTCGATCGGCAGCAGAATTTCCGCCGGCAGTTCGGCGACGACTGCTTCGGCAGCCTGCAATTCGCTCGGGGTGAGTCCTTCGGTAGTCATTGGATCGTCCTGGCGGGACTAGCGCCCCGGCTGTAACAGTTCTGCCGCACGCACGGCGAAATAAGTAAGGATGCCATCGGCACCGGCCCGCTTGAACGCGGTCAGCGATTCGAGGATCACCGCCTCGCTCAACCAGCCATTCTGGATCGCGGCCATATGCATGGCGTACTCGCCACTGACTTGATAGACAAAGGTTGGCACGCGGAATTCCTGCTTGACCCGCCAGAGAATGTCCAGATAGGCCATGCCCGGCTTGACCATCACCATATCGGCGCCTTCGGCCAGGTCGGCGGCCACTTCGTGCAGCGCCTCGTCGCCGTTGGCCGGATCCATCTGATAGCTGGCCTTGTTGGCCTTGCCCAGATTGGCTGCCGAACCCACCGCATCGCGGAACGGGCCGTAGTAGGCGCTGGCGTACTTGGCCGAGTAGGCCATGATCCGCACATTGGGGAAATCGGCCAGTTCCAGGGTCTCGCGGATAGCCTGCACCCGACCGTCCATCATGTCCGAGGGCGCGACCACCTGGGCACCGGCCTCGGCATGCGACAACGCCTGCTTGACCAGGGCGTCGACGGTGACGTCGTTCTGCACGTAGCCGTGTTCGTCGAGGATGCCGTCCTGGCCGTGGGTGGTGAAGGGATCCAGGGCCACGTCGCTGATGATGCCCAGCTCCGGAAAACGGGCACGCAGGGCGCGAATCGCGCGCTGGGCGATGCCCTCGGGGTTCCATGCCTCGCTAGCGTCCAGCGACTTTTTCTCCAGCGGCGTCACCGGAAACAGCGCCAGCGCCGGGATGCCCAGGGCCACCCACTTCTCCGCCTCCTGCAGCAGCAGGTCGATGGACAGCCGTTCGACACCCGGCATCGAGGCGATCGCCTCGCGGCGGTTGTCGCCGTCGAGGACGAACACCGGCAGAATCAGGTCGTCGACGCTCAACCGATGCTCGCGCACCAGGCGCCGGGAAAACTCATCGCGACGGTTGCGCCGCAGGCGCGTGGCAGGAAACAGGCGATTGGCAGGGGTAAAGCTCACAGCAGACTCCATAGCCCGCACGAACGGGCGAGCGTGACAGTTATAAGCCACCATTATGACCAAATGATGACGGTCGCAGGCGAAACGCCGCCAACGCGGCGCGCCGGCCTGCCGCATCATTGTGCCCAGCATGCCCAGCGTCGTCGAGCGACGCAGCGTTTTCCCGAGCGCAGCGAGAGAGCAGGCCGAGCGGGCGAAACACCCCGGGCACTCCGCCCCACATCGATATCGCCTAGCAGGCTGTAATTCAACTCAAGCCCATATCGCCATCGAAGCCCAGAAGCTAGGATTAGCAGAAGAATCTTGACCAGGCGGATGATGTGCACCCCCGCCATCACGCCCAACTCGTCGAGGATCGGCTGCAGCCCCGTCATGGCCTGCATAGCCACCCTGACTCAGCCCAGTGACCAGGAGTTCTCAATGAACAAAAAAGTAGCGGTGATTCTGTCCGGTTGCGGCGTTTACGACGGCGCCGAGATCCACGAGAGTGTTATCACCCTGCTGCGCCTCGACCAGCGCGGCGCCGAGGTGCAGTGCTTTGCACCGAACGTGCAGCAACTGCATGTGGTCGATCATTACAGCGGCGATGAAATGGACGAGACGCGCAACGTCCTGGTGGAGGCCGCCCGCATCGCGCGCGGCAAGATCAAGGACGTACGCGAGCTGCATGTGGACGATTTCGACGCCCTGATCATGCCCGGCGGCTTTGGCGTGGCCAAGAACCTCTCGGACTTCGTCCTCAGTGGCGCCAACTGCACGGTGCAGGCCGACGTGCTGAACGCCACCCAGGCCTTCGTCAAGGCCGGCAAACCGGTCGGCCTGATGTGCATCGCTCCGGCTCTGGCGGCAAGGATCTTCGGCCGCGGCGTGGTTTGCACCATCGGCAACGACCATGACACCGCCGCCGCCCTGACCCAGATGGGCGCCATCCATCACGAATGCGAAGTCAGCGAAATTATCGAGGATCACCCCAACAAGCTGGTCACCACGCCCGCCTACATGCTCGCCCAATCGATCAGTGAAGCGGCCTCGGGCATCAACAAGCTGGTCGACCGGGTACTCGAACTGACCCACGTCTAGGTCAAACCCGCCAATGCGCGCGGCACACCGGCCGCGCCTCTGGCCAAGCAGACCAGCCTGCTGCAGCGTGAGCAACCCCTCGTAAAGGCAGGCGCCATGACCACTCCACCTATCGAACTCACCGAGGAACTGCAGAAGGCCGTGAGCGGCTTTTTTCAGCGCATCCCGTTCAACCAGATGCTGGGCATCCAGCTTGGTGAACTGAGTTCGCAGCGGGTGACCATGCACCTGCCGATGCAGGACGGACTGATCGGCAACTTCGTCCACGGCATCCTGCATGGCGGGGTGATCGCCTCGCTGCTGGATGTCGTCGGCGGCGCCATGGCGCTGATCGGCGCTTTCGACAAGCACCGCCACCTGTCCAGCCAGGAGCGCATGGCGCGGCTGTCCAAGCTGGGCACCATCGACCTGCGCATCGACTACCTGCGCCCCGGTCGCGGCCAGCACTTCACTGCCAGCGCCGTGCTGCTACGCTCCGGCAACAAGGTTGCGGTGGTGCGCAGCGAACTGCACAGCGATGACGGCACCCTGGTGGCGGTCGGCACCGGCACCTACCTGTGCGGTTAGCCCCTTATTCCTGATCCTCCCCCAATGATCTGCCGGGAACTATCGTCTCTTTGGGCGGCAGTCGAGGGACAAGAATGGGGCGGAGAGCACAGCGATACCCATCCTACGCCCTGGGGCGGCTGAAGTCGGCGCGGCCGGGCTTCAGCTGCGCAACAAGCGCGTGAGAATACGATCCAGGGCATTGGCGAAGGCCTGCTTGTCGCGTTCACCATAGGGCCCCTGGCCACCGCCGACCTGGCCCTGCTCGCGCAACTCGGTAAACAGATTGCGCACCGCCAGGCGCTCACCCATGTTGCCCTCGTCGAACTCCTTGCCGCGTGGATCGAGCGCGGCAACCCCCTTCTTCACCAGGCGATCGGCCAGGGGCACATCGCTGCAGATCACCAACTCGCCAGACACGGCATGCTCGACCAGATAGTCATCCGCCGCATCCAGGCCGCTGGGCACCACGATCAGCCGCACGCAGGCGTAGGCCGGCTTGACCTGTGCCTGACCGGCCACCAGCAACACCTCGAAGTGCCGCTTGAGGGCGAACTTGACCACTTGATCCTTGGCCGCCTTGGGGCAGGCGTCGGCATCTATCCAGACACGTATCCGGGCGCTTTGCTCATTCAAGACCAACGACTCCCGCTCAGGCCGGTGCGCGGCGTACCGTGGCCAACAGCGCGGCGGCACCGACGAACAGCACGGCGAATGTCCGGTTCATCACCCGCTGTTGACGCGGCGCACGCAAGGCGCGCAGCGCCCGTGCCGCCAACCCGGTGTAGCCGGCCATGACGACCAGGTCGACGCCGATCATGGTCACGCCCATCAGCAGGTGCTGCACCAGCAACGGCGCCTGCGGATCGAGAAACTGCGGCAGCACCGCCAGGATGAAAACGATGGCCTTGGGGTTGCTGAAATTCACCAGAAAGCCGCGCAGGACCAGGGTCAACGGCCGACCGATCGGACGCTCGGCCGGCGCCGTCATGGCGCTGGGCAAGGCCTGCCACTGGCGATAGCCGAGGTACACCAGATAGACCACGCCGAACCACTTGATCAGGCTGAACGCCACTTCCGATGCGGCGAGAATCGCCCCGACCCCGGCGGCGACTATGACGATCTGCAGGGCCAGGCCCAACTGCAGACCCAGGGCATTCCAGTAGCCGCGGCAGAAGCCGTATTGCAGCCCGGCGGACATCGAGGCAATGGCCCCGGCTCCCGGCGACAGGCTGATGACCCAACAGGCGGCGAAGAACGCAAGCCAGGTTTCCAGTGCCATGGCGATACCTCGAACAGAATGATGAAGGGCTGCCTGCGGACAGAAGCAGGCGCTCTAGCCTACCCCTTGTTGCGTTGCACGCCCAGCCGGCTAACTCAGTCCGGCGAACCCTTGCGCAGGTGCACCGACTCCAGCTCTTCCTTGCGCGCCCGGGCGCGGGCCGTGCGCAGGCGGATATTGACCGCTTCCACCGCCAGCGAGAAGGCCATGGCGAAGTAGACGTAGCCCTTGGGCACATGCACGTCGAAGGCTTCGGCGATCAACACGGTGCCGACCACGATCAGGAACGACAGGGCGAGCATCTTCAGGCTCGGGTGCTTGTCGATAAAGTCGCTGATGGTGCCAGCCGAGAGCATCATCACGATCACCGAGATGACAATGGCCGCAACCATCACCGGCACATTGTCGACCAGGCCGACCGCGGTGATCACCGAATCCAGCGAGAAGACGATGTCGATGATGGCGATCTGCACGATGATGCCCATGAAGCCATAGGCCTTGCCGCCCGTACCCTGCGCCTCCTCTTCGCCTTCCAGGCTGTGGTAGATCTCCGCCGTGCTCTTGAACAGCAGGAACAGGCCGCCGAAGAACAGGATCAGGTCGCGTCCGGAAAAGCCTTCACCGAAGACCTGGAACAGGTCGGTGGTCAGGCGCATCACCCAGCTGATCGACAGCAGCAGCAGGATCCGCGTGCCCATGGCCAGGGCCAGGCCGAAGAAGCGCGCCTTGGGTTGCTGGGCCTTGGGCAGGCGGCTGACCAGGATCGAGATAAAGATGATGTTGTCGATGCCGAGGACGATTTCCAGGGCGGTCAGGGTCAGAAACGCGACCCAGAGTTCAGGGCTGGCCAGCCATTCCATAGGGATTAAATCTCGAGCTTGCGGGTGGAGGGACGTTCGCCATTGCGCCAACGGCGCACGGCTTTCTGAAAGAACGGGCTGCTGGGCCCTGTACCCCGGTGCCCGGCGCACCCGGGATGGTGTAGAACAGGCTGATCTCCGGGCCCCGGCCGCCGACATCGGGCTTGGCGGCACTCTCGATCACCTCGACGCAATCGCCGATCCGCAGATCGGCGCACCCACACCGGCAGTACAATCGGCACGGCCCGAGCGGGCTCGCTCAACTGGCCGTCTCCAGCTCGGCCTGCAAGGCCTCGAGGGTTTCCAGCGCATGCAGCCAGCGCTCTTCCAGGTCGGCTTCGCGGCTTTTCAGCGTGGCTTGTTCGGCCAGCGCATCGCGCAGCTGATTCTTGCTCGCCGCCTCGTAGATCGTACTGTCGCCAAGGCGGGCTTCCACGGCAGCCAGGTTCTGATGCAGTTGGCCGAGTTCCTTTTCCAGCTTGTCGGCTTCACGCTTGAGCGGCGCCAGCTGCTGGCGCAGCGCAGCCGCGGCCTGGCGCTGGGCGCGCTTGTCGGTTTTATCCGGGTTGCCTTCGCTATTGCTGACCGGCGCCTGGCGCACCCGGTAGTCGTTCAACCAGCGCGCATAGTCCTCGAGATCACCGTCGAACGGCTGCACCCGACCATCGGCGACCAGCAGGAACTCATCGGTGGTGCTCTTGAGCAGATGGCGATCGTGGGAGACCACCACCACCGCGCCGGAGAACTCCTGCAGGGCCATGGTCAAAGCCAGACGCATCTCCAGATCGAGGTGGTTGGTCGGTTCATCGAGCAGCAACAGGTTGGGCTTGCCCCAGGCGATCAGGGCCAGGGCCAGACGGGCCTTTTCGCCGCCGGAAAAATTCAGCACCGGTTCGTCGCAGCGCGGACCGCGGAAATCGAAACCGCCGAGGAAGTCGCGCAGGGTCTGCTCGCGCTCGCTCGGCGCCAGACGCTGGAAATGCAGGAGCGGACTGGCCTTGTCGTCGAGGGCGTCGAGCTGGTGCTGGGCAAAATAGCCGACCACCAGGTTCTCGCCACGCTGCAGACGGCCACTGATGGGCTGCAGCTCGCCCGCCAGGTTCTTGATCAGGGTCGACTTGCCGGCGCCGTTAGGGCCGAGCAAACCCAGGCGCGCACCGGGCGTCAGCTGCAGCTTGACCTGGTCCAGCACCACCTTGTCGGCATAGCCGAGACGGCCTTCGCTCAGGTCCAGCAGCGGGCTGGAGATCTTGTCGGACTCGCGGAAGCTGAAGTCGAACGGTGAGTCGACATGCGCCGCCGACAGTTCTTCCATACGCTCCAGCGCCTTGATCCGGCTCTGCGCCTGGCGCGCCTTGGTCGCCTGGGCCTTGAAGCGGGCGATGTACTTTTCCATGTGCGCGCGCTGCGCCTGTTGCTTCTCGTACGCCTGCTGTTGCTGGGCCAGGCGCTCGGCGCGGGTGCGTTCGAAGGCCGAATAGCCGCCGCGATAGAGAGTCAGCTTGCGCTGTTCGACATGGGCGACGTGATCGACCACCGCATCGAGAAAATCGCGGTCGTGGGAAATCAGCAACAGGGTGCCGGGGTAACTCTGCAGCCAGCCCTCCAGCCAGAGGATCGCATCCAGATCCAGGTGGTTGGTCGGCTCGTCGAGCAGCAGCAGGTCGGACGGGCACATCAGCGCCTGGGCCAGGTTCAGACGCATGCGCCAACCGCCGGAAAAGTCGCCGACGCGTCTATCCATCTGCGCACTGTCGAAGCCCAAACCGGCGAGCAATTTGCGCGCACGGGCATCGGCGCTGTAACCATCGAGGTTATCCAGCTCGGTGTGCAAACGGGCGATGGCCGCGCCGTCATGGGCGGCCTCGGCAACGGCCAGCTCGGCTTGCACCTTGCGCAGCTGCAGATCGCCATCGAGCACATAGTCCACCGCCTGGCGCTCGACGGCGTCGATCTCCTGGCGCATATGGGCAATGCGCCAGTCGGCAGGGATCAGGCAGTCGCCCGCGTCCGCGCTGAGTTCGCCGCGCAGCAAGGCGAACAGGCTGGATTTGCCGGCGCCGTTGGCGCCGATCAGGCCGGCTTTGTGGCCGGGGTGCAGGGTCATTTCGGCGTCTTCTAGCAGACGCTGGGGACCACGCTGTAAAGTGAGGTTCTGGAGTCGGATCATAATGGCGGCGGAGTCTACCAGAGTCGCCCGCCGCACACCCGGAAAGCACCATGCATCCTGACCTGTGGCGTTTCGCCGAAGACCTCTATCGCCGCCCCGGCGTCGAGACCGCCTGCCTGCACCTGCAGGCCCGGGGTAACGATATCTGCCTGCTGCTCTGCGCTGCCTGGCTCGGCCGTCGCGGCGTGGCCTGCAGCGCCGTCCGAGCCGACTGCCTGCGCGCCCTAGCGCAGCCCTGGCAGCGCGAGGTGGTCAGCCCCCTCAGGCACGTTCGCCAACGATGGCGCGCAGCCGCTCACCACGACAGCGCCCTGGCGGCGCTGCGCGAGCAGATCAAACAGCTTGAACTGCAAGCCGAACGCGAACAGTTGCAACGTCTGGCGTCATGCTGCCACGCCTGGCCAGACGCTGCGAGCGAGGACGTGCACGGCTGGCTGCACAGGCTGGCCAGCGTAAACACGGCAGCCGACCGCGACGCACTGCATCTACTGCACGCCGCAGCCCGACAGGTTTAGGACGCTGTCGGCGGGGTGCCGCCTGCTGGTACGGCAGTGGCCGCGACAGGCACGGCCGGCGAGCTGGCAACCGCGGTTGGCGCCGCGAGTTTGGCGGCAGCTTTAGCCGCAGGTTTCGCCGCTGGCTTGCTCGCCGCTTTGGCCGCTACAGGCGCCTTGGCAGGCGCTGGCTTGGCTAGCGCAGGCTTGCCACTGCTCTTCGCCGCCGGCTTGGCGGCTGCCCTGGCAACCGGCTTGGCGGCTACCGCAGTAGTGGCGGCTGGTTTGACAGCAGGCTTGAGCGGTGCCTTGTTGGCCGGCTTGGCGGCAGCTTTACTGGCTGCCGGCTTGGCAGCGGCCTTGACCGCAGGTTTTGCTGCAGGCTTAGCCGCGGGCTTGGCCGCGGGCTTGGCGGCAGATGGGCTGGTGACCTTGGTGGGCGCCTTGCTCGCCGCCGGTTTGGCCGCGGCCTTGGCTGCCGGAGCTTTGGCCGCGACAGGCTTGGCGACGGCGGGCTTGGCTTCACGGCGGCCCAGCGCCTTGCTGGCGGCCTCCTTGACCTTGCCCACACCCTGGGCGAGCTTCAGGCTTTCCTGGGCATCGCGCTTGAGCCCGACGATATAGTCGCGGGTCTCGCTCTGCCGGCCCTTGAGGGTATCGAGCAACTCTTCCAGTTCGGCCACCGCATCCTTGGCTTTGGCCTGCGCCTTGGTTTTGCCCGCCACCGCGGCATCCTGCAATTTGACGCGGGCGTTATGCAGTTTTTCCTGGGCCTTGCCGCGCTGCTTCTCCAACTTGCCGAGCAGCTTTTCAGCATCGATCAGCGCTCGCGAACAGGCATCCTCAAGATGCTCGAGCAAGCTGCCGGAGAGTTGATGGAGCAAGTGCAGCGGGGTACTGACCGATTTCTTCTTGGTATTCTTTGTGGCCGACATGGCGCGCCTCCAGGCGGATGTAGATGCGAGTCATACTAGACGCCTGACTCGCCAGTCGCTAGCGACTGCATTGAGATCGAGGGAATGGGTCGCACAAGCCGGTCTAGCCCTCATCTGTCGATGGGCGATGCCTGGGCTGAACGCCGGCCGGCTTCAGCCCCCCCTGGGAGGCTGAGTCCCTGCACAAGAGCGAACCCGGGCAGGACCATTAAAACCGCCGGCTAGAGCACCGAAACCGGAGCCTGTACCTGCTGCTGATGCGCGTTGTGCAGCACTTCGATCAAGCAGTCTTCCAGCTCGAAACGCTCATGCAGCAGTTGCCCCAGACGCTGGAGCTCTTCACCCAGGGACACGCTGTCGCGACAATCGCCGTTATCGCAGCGATCGTTGAACGCCAGCGCAACCTCGGTGATCACTTCGATGCGCGGATAGATCTGCGTGGCCAAGTCGAGACCGCGCTGATCGCCAAAAGCCTTGGCTTCATTGGTCAACTGTTCATAGACCTCGAAATGCCCGGCGGATACGTAGTCGACCAGAATTTCGCAGAACCTCTGCAAGGCTTGCGCATTGGTAATCGGTGCCTGAGGTGAGCTACTGATGGCCGTATAGGCCCCCACCAGATCCTGACGCTCCTGCAACCAGCGGTCGATCAGCAGGTGAACACCACCCCAACGTTCCTGGGCGTTCTGACAACTATCGAGCATGATGGCCTCACTTCCCTTATCGGTATTTCTGTTATACGTCCGATCCGAGACGGTTTTTTGTCAATCGGCACATGGTCCAGAAAAAAACCTACGAAACGGCAACTTTCCGGCGGCGCTTGCGAGCCAGATTATGCCCGCGAACCTGCGCCTTCAAGGCGCTCGGTCGAGAAAACTTCATACGAGCGTTTAATCAGCGACCCGCACAGCGTCTGGCTTGCAGAAACTCAACCAGACGCCACTCGACGCGTGCCTGCACTACAACATATGCAGACCAACTTGCACAGCATGGGTTGATCAATCAGCCCCATCCCATGATCGACATCAAACGGATCGACACAATTTCGGCCGCACAGCGCCACCTGCCGCCCGGCAAGCTCAGGGAAACCGCCTGCAGCACCATGCAGGCATCCGCCTATCGGCTGATGCCTGGAGCAGGCAAAGGCAGGTTGTTCAAACGCTGATCGAGTAGCCCCAACCCTTCCTGAAACAAACGATTGCTCTGCTCGGTCTCGCCCAACCGAGCCAGCAGACGCGCCAATTCCGCACAGGTTTCCGGATGGCGCTGAAACACCAGGCTAGTCTCGAAATATTCCTTGGCCTTGCCCCACAGCTGGCACTGCAAACACAGCCGCCCCAGCGTCAGCAACAGGCCCGGATCACTCGGGTGCTGCTTCAGCCAACCCTCGGCCGCTTGCAACTGGCGCGCGGGGTCGCGCCCACGCAGCAAGCCATAGAGGCGTACCAGGCGGCTGTCATAGCTGCGCTTGAGCGCCGCATGCAGTAATTCTTCGGCTTCGGGCTCCGCACCCAGCACACGTAAGCGCTCGGCATAGACCGCCAACAGCTCCGGCTCCTGACGGTGCGCCGCCGACAGCTGTTGCCAGGCTTGCGCCAGCGCCGCCAACGCATCCTGCCCGCCGTCTTCGTCAGCCCGACTGGCATCCGCCAGCCGGCCACACCAGGCCTGCCGCTCCAGCTCGGCCAACTGGGCATCGGCGAGCACCTTGCTCTTGCGCAATTCCGGCAACAAGCCGAGCAGCGCCGACCAATCGCCGCGTTGCACATACAGCTGCTGTAACTGACGCAATACCAGTGCGTGGTGGGGATGACGCTCGTTCATCGCCTGCAAGGTCTCCAGCGCCGCCTCGGTCTGCCCCCGCGCCACTTGCAACTCGGCATGGGTCAGGGCGATGGCCAGCTCGGCTTGCGGCTGGCGCGTGAGCGCCTGCTCCAGCAACTGCTCGCTGTCTTGCTCCTGCCCCAGTTGCTGCGCAGCGCGAGCGGCCCCCAGGTAATAGGCCAAGGGTTGCTCCTCGCCTTCGGCGGCTCGGCGCAAATGACGCAAGGCATGCGCCCAGCGACCTTCAGCCAGATCGAGAAAGCCCTGCTCGCGGGCCAGGCGCACGCGCCGACGACCATGCAGACGCGACCAGGGATTGACCAGTCCTCCCGAGGTAACGAGCAGGCGCAGCAACAGCCGCAGCAGATAGAACGCCAGCCAGACCACCGCGAGCAACGCCAGGAAAGCCCACAAGCTCGATTCGTAGCGAAAGCCCTGGTAGGCGAACAACACGTAGCCCTTGTGCTCGGCTACCGCCAGGGCGAGCAACGCCAGCCCCGCGGCGACCGCCAATACGACGAGCAGCAGATAGACGCGCTTCATGGGCGAGCCTCCTCCACACTCGGCAGGGCGTCTGCCGCCGGGTCACGCTCGACCTGCTGGCGGGCCGACTGCTTGCGCTGGATATAGGCCTGCACCGCGTTGAGCGAACCACTCAGATCCGGTGCGGCCACCTCGATCGGCTGCTCGAGCAACTCCCCGATGCGCGCACGCAAGGCACGGCTATTGGGGTTGTCCAGGTCGAAATGTGCATCCAGTACCTCGCGCGCCTGCACCAGCGACTGCCGATAGACCGGGGTCTGGCCGTGCAGCGCCGCCCACTGCGCCTGCTCCAGGGCCAGACTGAGGGCCAGGCGCACCTGGGTCAGGCTCTGCCCGGCGAGCAACGGGCGAATATTCTCGTCGGCACTGAAGTCGATACGGAAATACTGTGACAGGATCTCGAGCCACTCGGCCCACCAACTGCTGCCATCACCCTCGGCGGCCAGGTCACTGAGCACCCCACCGGAACCGACGAAGGCCGGATTCAGCGCATGCAACTGCGCCACCTGCTCACGCAATGCCGCCAACTGCAGGAACAGCCCGGTGCGATCGGGATTGACGGTAGCGCGCAACGCCTCGAGGCTCTTGGCCAGTTGCTCACGCGCGGCGAAAGCGGCGGGATCATCCTGCCCGCGAAGAATCTCGTCGGCGCCCTGCACCAGGGCAGTGGCGCTGTTGATGTCCTGCAGGGCCGACAGGCGCAGGCTGGCCAGACGCAACAGATGCTCGGCCTCGGCCAGGCGCCAATCCTGACGACTGGCGCCGAGGACAGTTTCCAGACGCTGGTTGAGCAACTGCTGATCGCCCTGCAACTGCGCGACCAGGCGGCGGCGAGCGTCCAGCTCATCGGCGCCGGGCAATTGCTGCAGGCGGGCATCCAGTCCCTGGGTACGCTGGGCCAAGGCTTCAGTTTGACTGCGCGCCGCCTCCAGTTGACTGAGCTGCTGCTGGTCGCGCAGCTCCAGACTGCGCAACTGCCACAGGCCCCAGCCCGCTGCCGCCACGCCTGCAGCGCCCAGTAACAGGGCCAGCACGACCAGGCGATTGCCACGCGACGCCGGCTTGGCCACGGGGGCGGACGCGGCGGCAGGAGGCGCCTCCGCTACCGGCGGCTGTTGTTCTTTCGGGGTAGTCGCTTCGCTCACGTATCCATCCTTTGCATCAGAGGTCGGGGGCAGGTTGCGCCTGCAACGCCGCCAGCAACGCCGCGGCACTCGCACCGCGGCAATCCACAATATTTTTGGCGCCAGCAGCCCGCGCCTGTTCAGCCACACGCGGGCTGGGTACGAACAAGGGTAGCCGAGCCAGCGACGGCCAGTGCTCGCCGGCCAGCTCGAGCAGATGGCTGAAACCCTGGCCACTGCTGACCACCAGGCCATTCAGGCGTTCCGCCTGCACCCGCTCGACAAGTGCCGCTGGCGGGTAGTGCGGCAACAGCCGGCGGTACAGCGACAGATAGTCGACTTCCACGCCCTGGTCGCGCAAGCGCTCGGCGAGGAGTTCGCGGCCACCCTCGCCACGCAGAATCAGCACCCGCGGCGGGCACGCCGCCGCCAGCACTTGCCGCAGTTGCGGCAGCGCCAGCAAGGCCTCGCTGTCGTCACCCTGCGCGGGATAATGCACGGGCAGGCCATAGTCGCCGAGGATCTCGGCGGTGGCCGCGCCGACACTGAACCAGAGCGGCACGGCCGGCGGCTGCGGCCAATAGCGCTCGAGCAAGTCCAGGCCCAGCCGCGCGGCCGGTTTGCTCACCGCGATCACCGCGCAGTAGCGATCAAGCTCGAGAATGGTTGCGCGCTGCTCCGGCGTCTCGGCCAGGGCCTCGATCGCCAGCAATGGCAGACTGCTGCCGTAGATCCCCTGCTCGGCCAGGGTCGCGGCCAGGGCCGCACACTCCTCGGCCGGGCGGGTCAGCAGCAGGCGCCAGTCGCTCACTCGGGATCGGCCTCACCGTAGACGGCTTGCAGGATATCCGCTGCGCCCTGGGCCAGCAGCGCCTCGGCGACCTGCACGCCGAGTTGCTCGGCCTGCGCCGCCGGAGCACGACCCTCCGCGCGCAGCAGCAAACCACCATCGGGCTGGCCAACCAGGCCACGCAACCACAATTGCTCGCCTTCGAGCAGCGCATAGCAGGCGATCGGCACCTGACAGCCGCCATTGAGCCGCTTGTTCAGCGCCCGTTCGGCGCTGACGCGCAAGGCGGTCTGGTGATGGTTCAACGCTGCCAGCAAGTCATGGATCTGCGCATCGGCGCTGCGGCATTCGATACCGACCGCACCCTGCCCGCCCGCCGGCAGGCTGTCATCGACACTGATGGAGGAGCGGATACGCGCGGCAAAGCCCAGGCGAATCAGGCCGGCGGCCGCGAGGATGATGGCGTCGTACTCGCCCGCATCCAGCTTGGCCAGGCGGGTATTGACGTTGCCGCGCAGGAACTGGATTTTCAGGTCGGGGCGGCGGGCCAGCAACTGCGCCTGGCGGCGCAAACTGGAGGTGCCGACCACGCTGCCGGCGGGCAGTGCATCCAGGTTGTCGAAAGTGTTGGAAACGAAGGCGTCGCGCGGATCCTCGCGTTCGCAGATGCAGTACAGGCCCAGGCCTTCGGGGAAGTCCATGGGCACATCCTTCATCGAGTGCACGGCGATGTCGGCCTCGTTCTCGAGCAAGGCGGTTTCCAGCTCCTTGACGAACAAGCCCTTGCCGCCGATTTTCGCCAGCGGCGCATCGAGCAGCTTGTCGCCGCGGCTGACCATCGGCACCAGGCTGACGGCCAGACCCGGATGAGCCTGCTCCAAGCGGGCCTTGACGTGTTCGGCCTGCCACAGGGCCAGGGCGCTTTTACGGGTGGCAATACGGATTTCGCGGATCATGGGCAATTCCAGAAAACGAACTGCCAGGGATGATAACAGGCTGACCCGCCTCAAGCCTCACCCCAGAGGCCGGGGCAAATCAGCACAGGCTTGCGCGCGCGGCTAAAGGTTATGCATCAACTTGCGCACCCCGGCCACATGCCGGCGGCTGACGATCAGGGCATCGCCGTTGAGGCCCTTGAGGAATAGCTGGAAGTGCCCGAGCGGGGTGCGCTGCAAGCGCTCAATGCGTTCGCGGGCGACCAGGGCGTTGCGGTGGATACGCACGAAACGGTCGCCGAACTCGTCTTCCAGCGCCTTCAGCGGCTCGTCCAGCAGCACTTCGCCGCCAGCATGGCGCAGGGTCACGTATTTATGGTCGGCGATGAAGAAGATCACCTGATCGAGCGGAATCAGCTCGATGCCTTTGCGCGTGCGCGCACTGATGTGGCTGCGCGGACCGACCCCGCTTTCCGCCGCCGGACGCGTCAGGGCGGCGAGCTGCACCCGGTTGGGTCGCTCGGCCTTTTTCAGCGCCTCGCTGAGGTGTTCGGCGCGCACTGGCTTGACCAGATAGCCCACCGCACTGACCTTGAACGCCTCCAGGGCGAATTCGTCATGGGCCGTACAGAAGATCACCGCTGGCGGCGCTTCGCGTTCGCAGAGTTTGGCGGCGACCTGCAGACCATCCAGGCCCGGCATGCGGATATCCAGCAACACGACATCCGGTTTCAGGCTGTCGATCAGGGTCAGGGCCTCCTCGCCATTGCTCGCGGACGGCTCGAGGACACGGTAGCCATCGAGTTCGCCGACCATGCGGCTGAGGCGCTCACGGGCCAGGGGTTCATCATCGACGATCAGGACATTCATAGGACACGGGCTTCCTGCGTGAGTCTCGCACAAGGATAGCGTAGACAGGTGAAGTGGCGGCCGTCACGGCGCTCCACGCTGAGACTGGCCCGCGGCCCGAAAAGTGCCGCAAGACGCGCATCGATATTACCCAGCGCCTGGCGCGTCCCACGCGAAGACGGCTGCTCGCTTGGCTCTTCATAAGGGTTGCTGACGCACAACTGGAACACCCCATCGGCATAACTCGCGTCGACACGCACCAAGCCACCCTCGATGCGCGGCTGGATCCCGTAGATCAAGGCGTTCTCCAGCAGCGGTTGCAGCGTCAGCTGCGGAATCGGTAAATCGTTCGGCACATCGACCACCTCCCATTGCAACTGTAGTCGTTCGCCAAGGCGATAGTGCTCAATCGACAAATATCGTTTGGCCAGTTCCAACTCCTCGCTCCAGGGCACCAGGCTGCCGGGTTTGGCCAGGCTGGCGCGAAACAGGTCGGACAGGTCCAGCACCGCCTGCTCGGCCTTGAACGGATCGACCACCACCAGGCTGGCGATACTGTTCAGGCTGTTGAACAGGAAGTGCGGACGGATCCGCGCCTGCAAGGATTCGATGCGCGCACGCAGCTCGGCCTGCTCCTGCCGGCGCCATTGGCTCTGCAGATAGAAATAGCGTAGCAGCAGCGCGGACATGATCATGCTGATCAGGGCATGGCGCAGGTAAAGATTGACCTCGCCAGCATGTGGCAGCGGCCCGCCGAGGTCGTAATAATCGGCCACCGCGGTGCAGGCGAGCGTCAGCCCGACCACGATCAGGCAGCACAGCACCCCGGCCAGCGCCGCACGCCAGCGCGCCAGCAGTGGTCGCAACCGGCACAGCAGGGCTGCCGACAGCAGCAGGATCCACTGCACGAACAGCGAGGTCAGCGCCAGGCGCACCCAGTCGAAGCCGGGCAGCATCGGCTCGGCCAGCACCAGCACCAGCACCAGCAGTTCGGCCAGCAAGACCATGCTCAGCAGCGCTTCCGGCTCGCACAGCTCCGGGACGAAGAAGTCGTCGATGGGCGCCGACTGATTTTTAGTGTTCAACCATTGAGTATGCATCGGCGCAGTTTCCCTGTGGCCCGGCCGGGCGGCAAGCGAGCCGGCTGCAGTCGGGCAAAATAAAACGCGAAAATACGGCCGGCCTCGGCAAACTGTGAGCCACGCAACACTGCCCGCGCTGCGTCCGAGGCAACGGCCGACAAACCGACCCGGCGATTTTGCCCGCCAGCCTGTTATTATCGGCGGACTTTTTCCGCCACGCTGGCCGCCACCTGCGGCCCGCCTGTTTTTTAGCGCACCAGCCGAGCGAAGCCCATGAGCACCGAAAAAACCAATCAATCCTGGGGCGGCCGCTTCAGCGAGCCGGTCGACGCCTTCGTCGCCCGCTTCACCGCCTCCGTCGAATTCGACAAGCGCCTGTACCGCCACGACATCATGGGCTCGATCGCCCATGCGACCATGCTGGCCAAGGTCGGCGTGCTGACCGACGCCGAGCGCGACGCCATCATCGATGGCCTGAAGCAGATCCAGAGCGAGATCGAAGCCGGCCAGTTCGACTGGCGCGTCGACCTGGAAGACGTGCACATGAACATCGAGGCGCGCCTGACCGACCGTATCGGCGTCACCGGCAAGAAACTGCACACCGGCCGTAGCCGTAACGACCAAGTCGCCACCGACATCCGCCTGTGGCTGCGCGACGAGATCGACCTGATCCTCGCCGAGATCACCCGCCTGCAGCAGGGTCTGCTGGAACAGGCCGAGCGTGAAGCCGCGACCATCATGCCCGGCTTCACCCACCTGCAGACCGCCCAGCCGGTGACCTTCGGCCATCACCTGCTGGCCTGGTTCGAAATGCTCAGCCGCGACTACGAGCGCCTGCTCGACTGCCGCAAGCGCACCAACCGCATGCCGCTCGGCAGCGCCGCGCTGGCCGGCACCACCTACCCGATCCAGCGCGAAATCACCGCCCAGCTGCTCGGCTTCGACGCCGTGGGCGGCAACTCACTCGATGGCGTGTCGGATCGCGACTTCGCCATCGAGTTCTGCGCCGCCGCCTCCATCGCCATGATGCACCTGTCGCGCTTCTCCGAAGAGCTGGTGCTGTGGACCAGCGCGCAGTTCCAGTTCATCGACCTGCCGGACCGCTTCTGCACCGGCAGTTCGATCATGCCGCAGAAAAAGAACCCCGATGTACCCGAACTGGTGCGCGGCAAGACCGGCCGGGTGTTCGGCGCCCTGACCGGCCTGCTGTGCCTGATGAAGGGCCAGCCGCTGGCCTACAACAAGGACAACCAGGAAGACAAGGAACCGCTGTTCGACGCCGCCGACACCCTGCGCGACTCGCTGCGCGCCTTCGCCGACATGATCCCGGCGCTCAAGCCCAAGCACGCGATCATGCGCGAAGCGGCGCTGCGCGGCTTCTCCACCGCCACGGACCTGGCCGACTATCTGGTGCGCAAGGGCCTGCCGTTCCGTGACTGCCACGAAATCGTCGGCCACGCGGTGAAATACGGCGTCGACAACGGCAAGGATCTGGCCGAAATGAGCCTGGACGAACTGCGCCAGTTCAGCACCCAGATCGAACAGGACGTGTTCGCCGTACTGACCCTGGAAGGCTCGGTGGGCGCCCGCGACCATATCGGCGGCACCGCGCCAAACCAGGTGCGCGCCGCAGCCCAACGCGGTCGCGAGCTGCTCGCCGGCCGCTGACCGCTGCCGTTCGGTGACGGGGCGCTGGCCCCGTCCCGCTTCCTCCCGGAGGTGCGCAATGCACCCGCACAAACCGCGCCTGCCCTTCGCCAACGCCTGGTTCTTTCCCGCGGCCGCACTCTATGCGGCGCTGCTGCTGCCCTGGTCGGTGTTGACCATGCTCGGCCTGGCCCCCGTGCTGCCCGGACTGGCCACCCCGGCCGGACATGCCCATGAAATGCTCTTCGGTTTCGCCCTGGCGGTAATTGCCGGCTACCTGCTCGGTCCGCAGCCATTGCGCCTGACCCTCGCCCTGCTCGGCTGCTGGCTACTGGCGCGCCTCGGCTTCCTGTTCTGGCCGGGGTCCTGGCTGACCCTGCTGAGCGCCGCGCTGTTCGGCGCCGGGCTGGCCTGGAAGGTGGTGCCGCGCTTTCTCGGCGCCGCGAAGAAATGGCGCAACCAGATCGTCGCCCCGGTCGTCGCCGCCCTGAGTCTGCTCAGCGCCGTCGCCAGCAGCGCCTTCAGCCAGCCCCTCGCCCTGCCCCTGCTGAGTGAAGCCCTGCTGCTGATCGCCGTGCTGCTGTTCTTCATGGGCGGGCGAATCATCGCTCCGGCGCTGGCCGGGCATGCGCAGAGCGAGGGACGTCAGTTGGCAGCACGCGTACAACCGCAGCTCGAAGGCGCCGGCTTGATCCTGCTGTTGCTCGCCCTGCTGTTCAATCTGCCGCCCTGGCCACCGCTCGAACCTCTGGTTGGCGGGCTGCTGGTCGCCGCCAGCGTACTCGCGGCGATCCGCCTGCTGCGCTGGCAGCCCTGGCATTGCGGCAAACGCGCGGACCTGCTGGTGCTGCTGCTCGGTTACGCCTGGCTGGCCATCGGTCTGCTGCTGTTCGGACTGAGCAGGCTGCTGCCAGCGCTGCCGGTGACGGCAACGCTGCACGCCCTGAGCATCGGCGCGCTGGGCAGCCTGACCTTCGCGGTAATGGCGCGCACGCGGCTGATCTATCGCTTCCGCGACGCCAATGCCCGGCGCTGGATCCATCCGCTGGTTCTGCTGATCAGCCTGGCCGCACTGGCCCGGGTGCTGCCGCCACTGCTGGGCCTGGAGCAGCAGGGCTGGTTGCTGTTCGCCGCGACTTGCTGGGCGCTGGCCTACCTGGCGCTGGCGGTGCTGCTCTGGCAGAGCCGCGATGCCCATCCCGCCAGCCCGCGCCACAGCTCGACGGAGCGTTGAGAAACGGATCGTCTGTCGCTTTCCGTGGGAGCGAACGTTGTCCGCTATCGCCGCGAGGTCGCGCCTCCTTCAGGGGAATGCGGTATCTGCTGCTTTTGTAGAAGGGCCGCCCCGGCGCGTTGCTTTTGATGGTTGAACGGACGTTGGGGGTGCCGCGACACCAGGAATCACAGCAGGCAGCGCCGATAGCCTTCGGTTACCCCGCTCGATACTGAACCGACATTTCATGGTTGACGCGGCTCCAGCCAGCACGGCCTCAGAAGGTGCGCGTGGCGGCCTGCGCCAATTGCTGCAGGTAGCCGAGGTCGCACAGCTCCCAGGCACGCTGGCGTCCCCGCACCAGGCCGCGCTGTTGCCATTCGGAGAACAGCCGGCTCAGCGACTCGGCGCGTATGCCCAAGTGAGTGGCCAACTGGCGCTGGTTGATCGGCAGGTAGAGGGCGTCGCCCTGCTGGCGCTGCAGATTCAGCAGGTAGGCTGCCAGCCGTTGTGCGGCCGAACTGGAGGTGAGCCAGTCGACTTCGTTGACGTGGCGATAGAGGCGCTGGCTGAGGCTTGCCAGCAGGCGCATGGCCAGCGGCGGATGCTGCTCGCAGGCACGGTGCAAGGCCGTGCGGCTCAAGCGGTAGGCCACTGTGGTGCATTGCGCCCTGGCGTTCATCGGGTAGCGGCCGTGGGCCATGAACATCGCGGCGTCGCCGACCAGTTGCCCGCTGCCGAACAGGTGGAACACCCGCTCCTCGCCATCGGCGGTGAACCTGAACATCTCGATGCAGCCCTGTTGCACCAGCAGGAAGTGCCCGGCTCGATCGCCCTCGCGGAACAGCAGTTCACCGGCCGCGGCCTCTTGCCTGCCGCGCGGGCTGAGCAGCGGGGCGAACAGCGATTCGGGCAGGTCGGCGAATAGCACATCGGCACGCAACAGCTGCACGGCATCGAGCCGATTGGCCGGTGACTTGATATTTGTCATGTGCGAATCCCGTGACGGCTGCGAATATCTGCAAATGAAGATAAGTCTAGTTCGCATTAGTATCAACTGCATTCGCCGCCTGAGCCTCAGCGCGACCGGGCTGATGCTCCTGTCCCTCAGCCTGCACGGCAACGCCGCACCGCCGCGCGAAGAAGTCGTGCGCCTGGCCGGTCCCGCCGCCGTGGTGAGCTTCCCCTTGCTGCACATGCTCGACAGCGGGGCGCTGGCTGAACATGCCGAGCGCGTCGAATTCCGCCTCTGGCAGAACCCGGATCAGCTGCGCGTGCTGCTGGCCAACGAGGCGATCGATTTCACCGCGGCGCCGAGCAACCTGCCGGCGCTGCTGGCCAACCGCGGCCAGCCGGTGCGCCTGTTGAGCATTTCGGTGTGGGGCATCCTCTGGCTGGTCAGCCGCGACCCGCAGGTCAAGGGCTTCGCCGACCTGGCCGGCAAGGAATTGCTGCTGCCCTATCAGCGCGACCTGCCGGCACTGCTGGTCAACGAGCTGCTGCGCGCCCATGGCCTGCAGGCCGGTCGCGACCTGCGCCTGCGCCATGTGCGCGACAGCCAGGATGCGCAGGCGCTGCTGCTGGCCGGGCAGGTCGATAACGTGCTGCTGGTCGAGCCGGCGGTGTCGCTGCTGCTGTGGCGCAATCAGCAGCAGGGCGGCGCGCCGCTGTACCGCGCGCAGAGCCTGGAGGCGGCCTGGGACCAGGCGTTTCCCGGGCAGCCCGAACTGCCCCAGGCGGGCCTGATGGCCAGCGCCAGTGCCGCGCGCAAGCGCGAACTGAGCCGGGCGGTGGAGCGTGCCTATGCCCATTCGGCGCGCTGGTGCGCGGACGATCCGCGGGCCTGCGCCGAACTGGTGCATCGGCATTTGCCGCACCTGCCGGTAGCCGCCATCGACGCCTCGATCCGCGCCACCCGCCTGGACAGCCGTCCGGCCCATGCAGTGCGGGCGCAGCTGGAAGCCCTCTATCGCTTGCTCGGCGAGCACAACCCGCAGGCCATCGGCGGCCGCCTGCCCGAGGTGGAGTTCTACGGGCCATGAAACTGCAGATCCAAGGTCCCACCTCGCGCTACTGGGCGGCACTCGGCGTGCTGCTATTGCTGCTCGCCTGGCAGATCGCCGCGCAACGCCTCGGTTCGCTGCTGATGGCCACGCCCTGGCAGACCCTGCAGGCGCTGGTGCAACTGCTTGGCAGCGAGGAATTTCACCAGCATGGGCTGGTCACTCTGGGGCGCATCGGCCTGGGCGTCGGCCTGGGCTGCACCCTGGGTTCCTGCCTCGGCGTGCTGGCCGGTCTGGATGCGCGTCTGCGCGGCCTGCTGGAGCCGTTGCGCTGGCTGCTGATGGCGATCCCGCCGGTGGTCGTGGTGGTGCTGGCGATGCTCTGGTTCGGCCTGGGCTCGGCGATGGTGGTGTTCATCAGCGTGCTGATGCTGGCGCCGGGGATGTACGTGAACACGGTCAAGGGCATGCTGCTGGTGGACCGGGGGTTGATCGAGATGGCCCATGTCTATCGTCTCGGCCCCTGGCAGCGGCTGCGCTATCTGTATGTGCCGGCGCTGGCCGCGCCCCTGACCGCGGCCCTGTTGATCGCCGCCTGCGGCGGGGTGCGCCTGGTGGTGATGGCCGAGGTGCTGGGCGCCGACAGCGGCGCCGGCTTCGCCCTGGCCAACGCCCGCAGCACCTTCGACAGCGCCGGGCTGTACGCCTGGACTCTGCTGCTCCTGCTGCTGGTGGCCGGGCTGGAGTTCAGCCTGCTGCAGCCCTTGCAGCGTTACCTGAGCCGCTGGCAGGTGGCGGCCCATGCTTGATTATCGCGACGTGCAGCTGCAACTGGGCGGCCGGCCGGTGCTGGACGGTTTCGACCTGCGCCTGGAGGCCGGCGAGCGGGTCGGCATCCTCGGCCCCAGCGGCGCCGGCAAGAGCAGCCTGCTGAAGCTGATCGCCGGGCTGCTGCCGGCCCAGGGCGGGCAGTGCCGCAGCGACTTCCGCCATGCCGTGCTGGTGTTCCAGGAACCGCGCCTGCTGCCCTGGTGCCGGGTCGGCGAGAACCTGGAGATCCCTCTGCGCGCGATCGGTCACGGCGCCGCGGCGGCGCGTCGCTTGGCCCTCGACTGGCTGCAGCGGGTCGGCCTGGAGCAGTACGCCCAGGCCTGGCCGGGCCAGCTGTCGGGCGGCATGGCGCAGCGCGTGGCGCTGGCCCGGGCCTTCGCCGTGCAGCCGGATCTGCTGCTTCTCGACGAGCCGTTCAGCGCCCTCGACCCGGCGTTGCGCGGCGCGCTGACCCAATTGTGCCGCGAGGGCCTGGAACACACCGGTGCGACGCTGCTGTGCGTCAGCCATCACCCCCACGAACTGATCGAACTGGTGGATCGCTGCGTGCTCCTCGACAGCGGCCGGGGGCGCTGCTTCGGCATCGCCGCGCCCGGCGATGCCGAGGCGCGCCGCGCTACCGCCAACAGCCTGCAAAGCGTCCTGATGAACCTGGAGTCGAGCCCGTCATGAGTTATCCGATCCTGCACACCCTGCACCTGTTCGCCGCACTGATGTTCATCGGCACGGTGTTCTTCGAGGTGCTGATTCTGGAAAGCGTGCGCAAGCACGTGCCGGCCGAGCTGATGCGGCTGGTCGAGCAGGGCATCGGCCGGCGCGCCCGACGGCTGATGCCCTGGGTCCTGCTGGTGCTGTTCTGCGCCGGCCTGGGCATGGTCTGGCTGCGCTACTGGCCGGCGTTGAGCGCGCCGCTGGAGTCGTCCTTCGCCACCCTGTTGACCCTGAAGATCGTCCTCGCCACCAGCGTGCTCGGGCACTTCTTCGGCGCCAAGTTCCTGCTGTGGAGCGGGCGCATGAATTCGCGCTACTTCCGCCGCATCCACCTCAGCGTGTTCAGCCACATGGTCGGCATCGTCCTGCTGGCCAAGGGCATGTTCTACCTGAGCTGGTGATTTCCCTTTCCGTCACCTTCTGGAGTCCCCCATGTCCCATCCCGCTCTGCCCAGAACCGCGCTCAGCCTGGCCTTGTCCATGGCGCTGCCGTGCCTTGCCCTGGCCGCCGATGTCACGGTGCTGGATGCCCTGACCGTCAGCGGCCAGCGTCAGACGGCGCCGCTCGGCGCCTCGCTCGAACGGGAGCAGCGGCGTCTGGCGCGAGTGCCGGGCGCCACCAACCTGGCCGAGCCGCAGCGGGAAACCCGCCTGGCCACCCTGCGCGATGCGCTGGACTACCAGCCGGGCATCGTCATCCAGGACTTCTTCGGCGCCACCGACCAGCCGCGCCTGAACATCCGCGGTTCGGGCATCCAGAGCAACCCGGTCAACCGTGGCGTGCTGTTGCTGCAGGACGGCCTGCCGCTCAACGAGGCCGACGGCTCCTTCGTCATCGGCCTGCTGGAGCCGCGCAACAGCGCCCTGATCAGTACCCGCCGCGGCGCCAACGCGACCAGCCCCGGCGCCACCACCCTGGGCGGCGAGCTGGACCTGCAGTCGCTGACCGGCGCCGACGAAAGCGCCCGCCTGCGCCTGGACGCCGGCAGCTTCGGCCGTTATGGCCTGCAGGCCGCGGCCGGCATGCAGCAGGGCGACCTGGATGGGCGGGTCAGCGTCAGCCAGGATCAATACGATGGCTACCGCCACCACTCCGCCTCGCATCGCAGCATCGTGCAGAGCAACTTCGGCCTGCGCCTGGCCGATGGCATCGAGAACCGCAGCTACCTGTCCTGGAGCGACCTGACCTTCGAGATCCCCAACGTCATCCCCAAGGCACGCATGGAGGACGATCCGCGCAGCGTCCTGGGCGACGGCAACACGCCGCAGGACCGCCTGCTCAACATCTACCGGCGCAACCCGCACCGCGACACCCAGCAGCTGCGCATTGCCAACCGCACGCAATGGAGCGGTGAACGCCTGCGCCAGGAGCTCGGCGTCTACGCCCAGCACACCGACGACGACTTCACCGACCCGCTCAGCCACACCCTGACTGCCAGCGATACCCTGGGCGCACAGTGGCAACTCGACGGCAACTGGCAGGCGCTGGACTACCGCCTGGGCCTCGGCTGGTCGCACAGCGACATGGCCCGCGAGCTGTACGCCAACAGCCCGCAGGATGGCCGGCGCCTGCAGCGCTACGGCGATTTCGACCTGGTTGCGGAGAACTTCGACCTGCTCGCCGGGCTCGACTGGCACCTGGCGAGCGCCTGGACCCTGGTCGCCGAGACCAAGTGGAGCGACGTGCGCCGCGATGCGCGCTCGGCCAATGCGGGTCCCCGACTGGATCAGGACTGGAACTACTTCACCCCCAAGCTCGGGCTGAACTGGACGCCGACCCCGGACCAGCGCTGGTACGCCAATATCAGCCGCAGCCACGAGGCGCCGACCTTCTGGGAAATCGTCAGCGGCACGGTATCGCCGGCCAATCCGGCCATGGCCCGCGCCGAACTGGTGCAGCTCGATGTACAGCGCGCCAGCACCGTCGAGCTCGGTGGCCAGGGCCGCATCGGCGCCAGCGCCTGGAGCCTGGCGCTGTACCGCAGCGAGGTCGACGATGAGCTGATCTCCACCAGCGACAGCCTGGGGGTCAAGGTGGGCACCTACAACTACGCCAACCGCACCCGCCACCAGGGCATCGAGCTCGGCCTCAACGGCACCCTGCCGGGGCTGAGCCTGGCGGCCGCGCCCGGCGAGTTCGCCTATCGTCTGGCCTGGACCCTGAGCGATTTCCGCTTCCGCGGCGGCGAGTTCGCCGGCAACCGCATCGCCGGCGTGCCGCTGCAGGTGCTCGGCGGCGAACTGCTCTACCGCAGCGGCGCCTGGAGCGCCGGCCCCAACCTGCGCTGGATCCCCCGGGACACGCCGACCGACCATGCCAACACGGCCGACAACTATCAGGACGCCTACGCCCTGTGGGGCTTCAAGGTCGATTACCGGGTCGATGAGCAGCTGAGCCTCTATCTGCAGGGTGAGAACCTCAGCGACGAGGTCTACGCCAGCAGTTTCGTGATCCGCAACCGCGCCAACGCCAGCCAGCCGACCTTCCTCTCCGGCAATGGCCGCAGCCTCGGCGTGGGTCTCAATTACCGCTTCTGAGTCCGGAGCTTGGGCGCATGACGCTGACGTCTGGACAACGACGGCGTCCTGCAGCGGTCGTGAACGAATCGAACGCCGGCGCGAGCGTTATTCCCGGCCTTGGCTTGGGCCATCGCCAGCGACTCGGCGGGTCCGCGTCGCTGTCCCGTCCTCAAATACGGAACTGGCCAACCAATGCCTGTAATTGCTCGGCCAAACGTGCCAGTTCTTCGCTGGTGGCCGCGGTGTGCTGTGCCCCCTCGCTGGTCTGTTCGGCGACCAGGCTGACGGTGACGACATTCCGGTTGATTTCCTCGGCAACCGAGCTCTGCTCCTCGGCGGCGGAGGCGATCTGACCGTTCATGTCGCTGATGGTAGCAACGGCGCGGGTGATGGAGTCCAGGGTGGTGCCGGCTCGAGCCACCTGTGTTACCCCCTCCTGGGCCCGATTGCGGCTAGCGCCCATGACCTTCACCGCATTGGCGGAACCCATTTGTAGATGTTCGATCATCTCCTGGATTTCGCTGGTCGATTGCTGCGTACGCGAAGCCAGGGTACGCACCTCGTCAGCCACCACGGCAAAACCACGGCCCTGCTCTCCCGCGCGCGCGGCCTCGATGGCGGCGTTGAGGGCCAACAGATTGATCTGCTCGGCAATACCGCGGATCACCTCCAGCACGCCACCTATCTTGTCGGTGTCTTGCTCCAACTGCAGAATGACAGACGCCGCTTGCTCCACCTCAGCGGCGAGGAGATCGATGGCATCGATGGTTCGACTGACCTCCTGCCGCCCATCTGCGGCTTCCAGATCCGCCTGTTGTGCCGCCTGGGCAGCCCCGGCAGCGCTGCGCGCCACCTCCTGAACGGTGGCCGCCATCTCATGCATGGCCGTTGCCACCTGCTCGATCTCGGATTGTTGCTGACGAATACCCACGCCGGCTTGCTGGTTCACCGTGGAAGTCTCCTCCGCTGCGGCTGCCAGCTGAGTGGTGGCGCTGGAAAGCTGCAGCAGCATGCCGTGAAAACGTTCGCGCATACGGTTGAAGGCATGCGCAATTCGGCCCAGTTCGTCGTTGCCCTGGTAGTTCGCCCGAACAGTAAGATCGCCCTCGGCCATCTGCCCGCTGACCCGCTCGAGTTCGGCAACGGCGCTGCCGATGGCGGCAATGATGCCCCAGGCCAGGGCGATACCGAGGCCGATGGCCAGAGCAAGCAGGACAAGCATGCTATTGCGGATCAGGCGGTACTCGCTTTCAGCCGCGGTAAACTCCGCCTTGGCCAAATCCAGTTGCAGCTGCAGAAGCGCCTCCGCAGAGGCGGCCGCCGCGGAGAAGGTCGACTCGAGGCGGTTCAATGTGAGGTTGCCGGCTGTCTCAAACTGGCCGCCGGTGACAGCCGCAATGGCCGCGCGCAGACCATCGCTGACGAAGATCGCACGCTTGCTGGCGAAGTCCTGTGCCAGCCCTTGCTCCTCACTGCCTCTGGAGTCGGCCATATAGGCTTGCCAGATAGCGCTGATTTTCTCGATATTGGCGTCGATCATATCGACATGCAGGTCGACCGGGTGCTGATGCAGCGACTTATAGCCACTGCGCGGATCATGCTGCAGGGCGAGGAGCACCTGGATACGGTTATCGCGCAGCAAACTCATGATCTGACCAATCCTGCCCGTGGAAACCAGTTGATCACGGTAGACGGCATTGAGTGACGTATTGGAGTTGGACATGCCCTTGAGTCCCAGCACGCCCATCACCACCATCAACAGCGCCAAGAGACTGATCAAGGCAATAAGACGAGTCTTGATGCTGAGGTTATTAAGTGCCCTCATGTGCCGCTCCATTTTTTCTAGTTATTGAGTCGTTCCCCGCCGGTCCGACTTCAAATACGCGCCACTTACCAAGCAAGCACGCCAGCTCATCGGCCGCTACCGGCTTGCTGAAATAGAAACCCTGCACCTCGTCGCAGCCGTAGGTATTCAACAGATCCAACTGCGCCATGCTCTCCACGCCTTCGGCAATGACTTTTAAATCAAGACTGTGGGCCAATGAAATAATGGTTTTGACAATGCTCACACCGTGCGTGCCCGACGTCAGATCGCTGACAAACGATCGATCGATTTTCAAATTATCCAGCGGAAACTGGCGCAGGTAGTTGAGCGAGGAATAACCCATGCCGAAATCATCCAGCGCGAGATGCAAACCCAGCGCCTTTAATTCCAACAGAACGGGGATGGCCTTTTCCGGCTCCTGCATGATCGCGGTTTCGGTGAGTTCCAACTCCAGATAACGGGCTTCCATAGCGGTTTCCCGCAACGCCTCTGCCACAACGGCGAGCAGATCGTGGCGACGGAACTGATGCGCGGAGATATTCACCGCGACCCTGACCGGGGGTAATCCTGCCTCCCGCCAGGCCCGCTGTTGGGCGCAGGCGGCCTTAATCACCCAGGCACCAATCGGAATAATGAGCCCGGTCTCCTCGGCGATGGGAATGAACTGCACGGGTGAAAGCATCCCCCGCGCGGGGTGTTGCCAGCGCAACAGGGCCTCGACGCCCACGACCTCACCACTGCGCAGATCCACTTGCGGCTGGTAATGCAGCCGCAGTTCATCACGCTCCAGAGCGCCACGCAGGTCGGACGCCAGCGCCAGCCGTTCCCGGCCATGGATATTTAATTCTTCCGTATAGAAGTGGAACTTGTTGCGCCCTTCAAACTTGGCCCGGTACATGGCCAGGTCGACATTTTTAAGCAACACCTCCTCGTGCGTACCGTCCTGAGGATAGAGGCTGATGCCGATGCTGACCCCGATATGTAACTCCTGCTGGTCGATCACAAAGGGCTGGGCAAGCGCACTCAGCACCTTGCCCGCGACAAGACTGGCATCCGCCACTTTCAGCAGACCGGGAAGTACGATGACAAACTCGTCGCCGCCCAAACGCGCCACCGTGTCGGCTTTGCGCACCAGGGCACATAGCCGCTCGGCGACTGCCTGCAACAGTGCATCACCGACCGGGTGGCCCAGGCTGTCGTTAATCACTTTGAAGCAGTCGAGGTCGAGCAACAACAAGGCGGCCACTCGCCCGCTACGCTCTGCCGAGGCGATCGCCTGCTTGATACGGTCACTCAGCAAACTTCTGTTGGCCAAGCCGGTCAGCACGTCATGATTGGCCTGATGCATGAGTTGTTGCGCATAGTGCTGGCGTGCGCAATTAGCCCGCAACGCGGTAATGCCGTAAGCCAGACTGCCGGCCAGCTCCTCCACTATCCTGATTTCACTGGCGGTAAAGGCCGCGGCGTCCTGCGCATAGATGGTCAGCGCACCAATAACTTTACGCTCTGCTATGAGTGGCAACGCCATGCCCGACTGGATGCCATGCTCGATCAAAAAATCACGCCACGGCGGGTACTGCATATTGCCCTGCACATATTTTACGACGGCGGTGCGCCCCGTTCTGATGGCGGTTCCGGTAACGCCACTGCCACGCGCCGAATCATCCCAACTCAACTCGCCGGCCGTGAAGGGCAGCGCCCCGTCCACCGCCTCCCTTTTGGCCGCCGGCTGCACCAGCTTGCTCGTCTCGTCCTCCGCATAACCGACCCAGACAAAGGGATGCCCACTCAGCTGCTGCACAATGCCGCAAATTTCGGTAAGCAGCGCAGACTCCTCGGTGGCGCGAATCAGCGCCTGATTGCAAGCGCTTAACACCTTCAACGCGCGCTCGTCCCGCTTGCGCTCGGTAATGTCGAGCATGATGCCGATCGTGGCGGTCTTGCCGTCGACGTCCATCTTCGAGCCAAACACTTCTACATCAAATGTTGAGCCATCCTTTTTCCGGCCTTGCATTTCGTAGTTAACCGCGCGGGTTTCGCCGAGCAGGCGTTGCTGAATAGTGGCATTAACCCGATCGCGGTCGGCCTCGCTGACAATGTCGGACACATCCAGCGCCGCAATCATCTCGCTCTGCGCATAGGAAAACATTTCCGCCATTTTCAGATTGACATAATGGAACCTGTGGTCCTGGACGATGTACACCCCCACCACCGAGTTTTCCGCAAGGCCCCGGAAGATGGACTCTGCCCGCCGTAATCGTTGCCGATCGAGGTCGATGCTGGTAATCAACTCTTCGATCTGCCGCGCACCAAAATTGAAGGCGGCGGCCAACTCACCTATTTCGTCAGTGCCGCGAAAACTCGAGCGCACGCTGTAATCCCCCGCACCGAGCATCCGGCTGTACCGGGCCAAGTCGCGCAGTGGGTGGACAATCTGCTTGCGGGCAAGCAGGAAAATGCCAAACAGCACCAATAGATCCACCACCAACAGCGCATAGACTTTCTGCAGACCGCGCTCTTGTGCTTGCTGCGCCTCAACGGTCAACGCCTGAACAATCGCCTCTGCAATTCCCAGCAGTTGCCCCGCCTCGGCGTGGATGCGCCCCAACTCGGCGGTCACCTCCTCAGCGGGGGTGCGCATTTCGAGAAGGAATTCGATGTGACTGCGATAGGAGTGCCACTTCGGCCGGATCGACGCCACCAGCGGGGTTATCTGTGTCGATAAGGTCATGGCGTTATGGCCGAATACGTTGTCACCCCGCTCCAGACCACTCAAATGCATTTCGAAGGCGTCCACGGTGGCGACGACCTGTTCTGTCCTGTGCCCTTCCAGGCGTAGTACCAGGCTGGTCTCGAAGGCTATTTGCTGACTCAACACGCGTAACTTGCCGGCCTGGCCAACCGTCTCCGCCACCCCATTGAGGTCGCGCAGCATCGTTTGCACCACGGTCACGTTGGCGACGGCGACCAGCAATATCACCAGAAAATTGATCACCATTTTCTGGTTGACGTTAATGAGTGGCCAGCGGCTCTTCGGTGCCCGTTTCGTACGGACCTCGGCCACTTCAGTCGACATGGCGACCCCCTCCATAAAAACAGTCTGATTTCAGGATCAACGGTTCTCCGTTTTTGCGTCTCGCCGCAGAAGGCGCCCAACGGTTGCGAACGGGGGCTACACAAAATCGCTGGAAGACAGTCAAGCAAGTGGCCTCATTTTTGACAGGGCGCAACGTCAGCCGCGGGCACCTGGGGACGGTCGCCGTATTCGATGACTTTGTCACGGTCTTTCAGGCCACAAGGGAACAGGCCATAGCAATAAAGCCTAATTAGGTGGGCTAGCAGGCTTACTAATACCGCACGCCACGTAGTGGCAGATTGACACCGATCAATACTTCGCCTCCCGTCACGAACAGCGTTACCGCCCGGTTTGCCATTGCGCAGAGCAAACCGAACCGGGCCTGGAAGGTTCTGAGCGCCCGACACAAGCCGGCCGAACGGAGTGATCGCGCCCCGCTGCCTGCGGCGCCCTGCGCCCACACGCGACAAGATCGGTGGCTACGTCCAAGCGACGCATGGCGCAGCCGGCTCGGCACTGGCACACTGCATGCCTAGCCCCCGGATAAGCCGAGCATGAGCGAACACGACGAGCACGAAGACGAGGCCTTTGCCGAAGACACCCTGGTCCAGGCCATCGAGAACCAGATCGAAGCCGCGCAGCCGCCGGCTGCCCTGGCCACCCTGAACAAGCTGAGCCTGGTCGGCTACGAGCGTGGCGAAATCCTGCAGCTGATGGCGATGGTGCTGGCCCATGAAATCAAGGCCATGCTCGCCGAGGATCGGCCATTCGATGGCGCGGCCTACGAGCAGGCCCTGCGCGCCCTGCCGGAGTTGCCGGAAGAAACCTCCTGACGCCAGTCACTTGGCCCGCGCGCGCAGCCGCGCGTCTCGCTACACTGCACACACCCGCGCCTCGCTTCATCCACGCGGGACCCAACCAGTCGGGCACAAGCGCTGCCCGGCCCCTGTTTACCAGAGCCTGGAGCACTTATGTCTTTTACCCCTGAGCTGGTTGCTGAACTCGATCTTCTCGCCCTGTTCAACCTGGGCAACACCCAGGAAGGCCTCAAGATTCACCATACTGCCGCCCCGCAAGCGATTGCTGCGGCCAAACGCCTGCACGCCAAAGGCCTGCTCACCCAGGAGGATGGCGGTTACCTGACCAGCCTGGGACTGGACGCGGCCGAACATGCGCAGGTCCTGCTGACCATTCTCAATGTGACTGAAACGGCCTGACCCACCGCCATCGCGCCCGCTCCGAGCGCAGTTGCACTCGCTGCAGGCGCGCTGGCGTTACCCCCCGCACACTTCACGGCTGGCTGATAGTCTTGCCGCACTGCCCTGCCGAGCCCCAGCATGAGCCGTAGCCAGGAAATTCGCCCGGATATCGACGAAGGCATCGACCGCAAGGTGCTGGTCCAGTTGCGCGCGCGCTTTCTCAAGGTCAATGACGGCCGCCTGCAGCGTGCCATGCAGGCGCTGTCGACCCGTCAGCAACTGGTCCTCAGGCTGTTGCCGCTGCTGTTTCACGTCAATCACCCGTTGCTGCCGGGCTATGTGTCCGGGCTGACGCCGGCCGGACTGAGCGGCTTCGAGCCGGACGCCGAGCTGCTCGCCGAAGCGCAGCGCCTGACCCGTTCCTTCGTTTACAAGGCGCACCGCGGCAACTCCCCGCTGCCGCTCCATGGCTTGTTCCTGATGGGCAGCCTGGGCACGCTGGCCCAGGCCGAGCAAAGCGACATGGACCTGTGGGTCTGTCACGCGCCCGACCTCAGCCCCCGGGACATCGCCGAACTGCGCAAGAAGTGCGATCAGCTCGAAGCCTGGGCGGCGACCCAGGGCGCCGAGGCGCATTTCTTCCTGATCGACCCGGCACGCTTTAGCGTCGGCGACCGCGAGGCGCAGCTGACCTCGGACGACTGCGGCACCACCCAGCACTACCTGTTGCTCGACGAGTTCTACCGCACGGCGATCTGGCTGGCCGGGCGTACCCCGCTCTGGTGGCTGGTGCCGGTGTACGAGGAGCAGCGCTACCACGAGTACATCGGCATCCTGCTGAACAAGCGTTTCATCCGCGCCGATGAAGTGCTCGACCTCGGCCACCTGGCACAGATTCCACCGAGCGAATTCATCGGCGCGGGCATGTGGCAGCTGTTCAAGGGCATCGAGTCGCCGTACAAGTCGGTACTCAAGCTGCTGCTCACCGAGGTCTACGCCAGCGAACATCCCCAGGTGCAATGCCTGTCGCTGCGCTTCAAGCAAGCGGTCTTCTGTAATCGCCTCGATCTCGACGAGCTCGACCCTTACATCGTGGTCTACCGCCGCCTGGAGGAGTACCTGGGCGAGCGCGGCGAAACCGAGCGCCTGGAGCTGATCCGCCGCTGCCTGTACCTGAAGGTCAACAAGAAACTCAGCCGGCCACCGCGCGACCGGCGCAAGAGCTGGCAACGCCTGCTGCTCGAGCGTCTGACCGGCGACTGGAACTGGGACAACCGGCAACTGACGATGCTCGACAGCCGCAGCCAGTGGAAGGTGCGCCAGGTCAGCGCCGAACGCCGCGCCCTGGTCAACGAACTGACCTACAGCTACCGCTTCCTCTCCCAGTTCGCCCGCAACGCCCAGGTCGGCAGCTCGCTCAACAGCCGCGATCTCGGCGTGCTCGGCCGGCGCCTGTACGCCGCCTTCGAGCGCAAGGCCGGCAAGATCGAATTCATCAATCCCGGCATTGCCCCGGACCTGGGCGAAGACACCCTGACCCTGGTGCAGAGCCCCAGAACCGCAGCCAGCGACGAGAACCAGTGGGCCCTGTACGGCGGCAGCCTCGGCCCTCAGGAGTGGGCGGATTTCGCCCCGCTCAAGCGCGCCCGCGAACTGGTCGAGCTGCTTGCCTGGTGCCACCGCAATGGCGTGATCGACAGCAGCACGCGACTGTCGCTGCATCCTGGCGACAGCGACCTGAGCGAGTTCGAACTGTCCAACCTGCTCGCCAGCCTGCAACAGACCGTGCCGCTGCCGCTGCCGGCGATCGAGGAAAGCGCGCTGCTGCGCGCCAGCGTGCCCGGCGAAGTGCTGTTGCTGGTCAATGTCGGCCTCGACCCGCTCAAGCAGCACAGCCAGATGAATGTCCACATGACCACCGAGCGGATCGATGCCCTGGGTTATTCCGGGGTGCGCGAGAACCTGATTCTGACCATCGACCAGGTCAGCCTGAACAGCTGGAACGAACTGCTGGTCAGCCGCTATGACGGCCCCCACGCCCTGCTCGACTGCCTGCGCGACTTCCTCAACAGCCTGCCGGCCGGCGGCGGCAAACCCAAGCTGCGGGTGCGCTGTTTCTGCCGCAACCGCGCCACGACCATCGCCGAGCGGGTCGAGGAGCTGTTTCGCGACACCCTCGATAATTTTGTGGGCACACCGCGCAACCGCTACCTGGTGCAAATCAAGCAGCACTACCACCTGCTCGAACTGACGCCGGGGCAGGTCAGCCACACGGCGCTGACGGGCATGCCGGCGCTGCTCGAGCATCTCGGCAAGGAGCGCCCGGGCTACAGCCGGCTGCACCTCGACCGCAATGCCCTGGAAGGCGACGACCTGGCCCTGATCCTGCCGCTCGGCCGCCCCGAGTGCATCCAGGTGTTCTACCGCCGTCACGAAAACAATGGCCTGGCCGAACTGACCCTGCTCGACGAACACAACGCGCTGTGGCGGCAGAACGTGCCGTTTCGCGACGAGCAAAGCCTGCTGACGCCGCTGCAGCGCTTCCTGCAATCGCTGCTGTACCGGCGCAATGCCTTGCTGCCGCTGGACAACCAGGCACTCTTGAGTACGCTGGAGGTGCTCTATTACGAGGTACTCCCGGCGGCGCCGCAGCGCGCCCGCCAGGTGGAACTGCGCCCGCCACCGCAAGCGCCGGTGAGCCACCCCTTCTACGACGTGCAGGCGATCGTCGAGCCGGTCGACGGCAAGCGCGCCCACGTGACCCTGTATTGCAACCACCGTGAATTTTCCGAACTGGAGTATGCCGGCGACCTGTTCGCCGCCGTGGCCCGGCACATCCTCGCCCAACGCCGCGACGGCGAGCGCTACCCCTGCTACATCACCGACCTCGACCTGTCCGCCGTGCTCGGCGAAGGCCAGGCCCAGACCATTCACTACCTGCGCTACAAGGCCCGCCTGGAAGCGGCACTCAATGCGGCACTGGAAAAAGCCTGAGGCGGCGGACCGGCAGCCAACTCAGCGGCTGTATTCGCCGGCCGCTTCCGGCTGATATTCCACCGCCAGCAGGGTCAGCTTGAGCACCTTGCCGCCGGGTGCGGTCCAGTCGATATGCTGGCCCACGGACAGCCCCAGCAGGGCCGTGCCGACCGGCGCAAGTACCGACACACAACCTTCGCCACCGGCGTCCTGCGGGTACACCAGGGTCAGGTGATAGTCCTTGCCGCTGCTTTCTTCGCGGCAATGCACCCGCGAATTCATGGTCACCACCCCGGCCGGCACCTGGTCATGGGCGACGACGTCGGCCCGATCCAGCTCGGCCTGCAGGGCGACAGCTCCCGGGCCGAAGTCTTCCAGGCTGTCGAGCAAACGCTCCAGACGCTGTAAATCGAGACGGGTAATGGTGATTGCCGGTGCACTGGTCATGGTCAGCTCAACGCTCCTTTACTGGATGCATAAAAAGCAAAACCCCGTCTGCTGGAGACGGGGTTTTGCGCTAGTCGTTTCGACCCTATCACAGCCGCTCAAATACACAAGGCCCGCGACTCAGCTTCGATACTGCTGCAAGCGTATCCGGGCACAGTGGCAAATGATGCGCCGCCGCGCGTCATCGGCATCGCTCCACTCGAGAATCTCGCCGAGCAAACGACCGCAGCCCAGGCACATATCGCCGTCGTCCAGGCAGCACCGGCGAACGCACGGCGAAGCGAGCACCGCCCCAACCCGCTCGGGCGCCGAATCAGAGCTCTTCGAACTCAAGACTGGCTCCAGATTGCTCCAGGGTGATGCGCGCGAGCATTTCCCCCAGCAGCTCATCGCTGCTGTCGCAAATCCAGCGCTCGCTGGCCTCGTCGAAATCGAAATGAAAACCACCGGAACGGGCGGCCAGCCACAACTGCCGGATCGGCTCCTGGCGGCTGAAAATCAGCTGCGTGCCATTCTCGAAACGCACGGTCAGCACACCCGCCGAGTTTTCCAGGTCGAGATCCAGGTCGCTGTCATCGAAAATGTCTTCCACCGCTTGCTGCACGGTGTCGACCAGATCGTGGAAGCGGGCTTCGGTCAAACTCATTGCGGATGTCCTCGAAAAATTCAGGTGTTGCAGAAAAGTGCCAGGCTCTCTGGGGCAACGGTCGCGCGCTAGTCAGAGCGGAGCGCCTGAGCGCGGAGCTAAACGCTTGTTCAGCACGACCGACAGGACACGTCGAACAAGCATCGAGCGCAGTATACAGCGCTCGACGCACATGATCCGCACCTCTCCCGGACGCGGGCAAAGCCCCGCCGGGCGGGAATCCCGGCGCATAGGCAAGGCGTCGGGGGGTCGGTATACTCCGGCGCAATCATGCTTTATTACAAGGACTTCACCATGAAGCGGCTGTTGACTGCCCTTATCGCGCTCGTCGCCATCACGTCCCTGCTCACAGGTTGTGGCCAGAAAGGCCCGCTGTACCTGCCGGATGACGGAAAAACGGCACAAGAACGCGACAGAGACATCTTTCTCTAAGGGGGTTCCATGCAAGCCTTTATCCACCGCGACGGTCAACTGTTCGCGGAAGGCGTGGCCATGTCCGCCATCGCCCAACGCTTCGGCACGCCGACCTACATCTACTCGCGCGCCCACATCGAGGCGCAGTACCACGCCTACGCCGATGCCCTGCAGGGCATGCCGCACCTGGTCTGCTTCGCCGTCAAGGCCAACTCCAACCTGGGCGTGTTGAACGTGCTGGCACGTCTCGGCGCCGGCTTCGACATCGTCTCGCGCGGCGAACTGGAACGCGTCCTGGCCGCCGGTGGCGAGCCTGGCAAGATCGTCTTCTCCGGCGTCGGCAAGAGCCGCGACGACATGCGCCGGGCGCTGCAGATCGGCGTGCACTGCTTCAACGTCGAATCCACCGACGAACTGGAACGCCTGCAACAGGTCGCCGCCGAGCTGGGCGTGCAGGCGCCGGTGTCGCTGCGGGTCAACCCGGATGTGGATGCCGGCACCCACCCGTATATTTCCACCGGTCTGAAAGAGAACAAGTTCGGCATCGGCATCGAACAGGCCGAGGCGGTCTACGCCCGCGCCGCCGAACTGACCAACCTGGAGGTGCTCGGCGTCGACTGCCATATCGGCTCACAGCTGACCAGCCTGCCGCCGTTCCTCGATGCCCTGGATCGTCTGCTGGTGCTGATCGACCGCCTGGCCGCGCGCGGCATCCGCATCAAGCACCTGGACCTGGGCGGCGGCCTCGGCGTGCAATACCGCGACGAGCAGCCGCCACTGGCCGGTGACTATATCCGGGCGGTGCGCCAGCGCATGGCCGGGCGCGACCTGGCCCTGGTGTTCGAGCCGGGCCGCTCGATCGTCGCCAATGCCGGCGTGCTGCTGACCCGGGTCGAGTACCTCAAGCACACCGAGCACAAGGATTTCGCCATCGTCGACGCGGCGATGAACGACCTGATCCGTCCGGCGCTGTACCAGGCCTGGATGGACGTGGTGGCGGTGCAGCCGCGCGATGGCGCGACGCGCAACTACGACATCGTCGGCCCGATCTGCGAAACCGGCGACTTCCTGGCCAAGGATCGCCAGCTGGCGCTGGCCGAAGGCGACCTGCTGGCCGTGTGTTCGGCCGGCGCCTACGGCTTCGTCATGAGCTCCAACTACAACACCCGCGGCCGCGCCGCCGAGGTGCTGGTAGATGGCGACCAGGCCTTCGAGGTGCGGCGGCGCGAGACCCTCAGCGAACTCTTTGCGGGCGAAAGCCAGCTGCCGCCAGCACCATAAGGGCACCCTGATGCTATTGCGCTTTACCAAAATGCACGGCCTCGGCAACGACTTCATGGTCCTCGACCTGGTCAGCCAGCACGCGCATATCCAGCCCAAGAACGCCAAGCAGTGGGGCGATCGCCACACCGGCGTCGGCTTCGATCAACTGCTGCTGGTGGAACCGCCGAGCAACCCGGACGTCGACTTCCGCTACCGCATCTTCAACGCCGACGGCTCGGAAGTTGAACAGTGCGGCAATGGCGCGCGCTGCTTCGCCCGCTTCGTGCTGGACAAGCGGCTGACGATGAAGAAGCAGATCCGCGTGGAAACCAAGGCCGGCATCATCGAGCTCGACGTGCGCGCCGACGGCCAGGTCCGCGTGAATATGGGCGCACCACGCCTGGAGCCAGCGCAAATCCCCTTCCAGGCCGAACGGCAAGCCTTGAGTTACCCCGTCGAGGTCGACGGCCAGACGGTCGAACTGGCCGCGGTGTCCATGGGCAATCCGCATGCCGTGCTGCGCGTCGACGACGTCGACAGCGCACCGGTGCATGAGCTGGGGCCGAAACTGGAGTTGCATCCGCGCTTTCCGCAGCGGGTCAACGTCGGCTTCCTGCAGATCATCGACCGCCAGCATGCCAAGCTGCGCGTCTGGGAACGCGGCGCGGGCGAGACCCAGGCCTGCGGCACCGGCGCCTGCGCGGCGGCGGTGGCGGCGATCAGCCAGGGCTGGATGGACTCGCCGCTGCAGATCGAACTGCCCGGCGGCAAGCTGTCCATCGAGTGGGCAGGCCCGGGCCAGCCGGTTATGATGACCGGACCCGCGATGCGCGTGTACGAAGGACAGGTTCGCCTATGACCGACCAGCAGGATTCGCCCCAACCACTCGAGTTCGACGCGGCGGCGGTTGCCGACTACCTGCGCCTGCACCCGGAATTCTTCGTCGAACACGACGAATTGCTTCCCGAGTTGCGCATCCCGCACCAACGCGGTGACACCATCTCCCTGGTCGAACGCCAGGTGAAGCTGTTGCGCGAACGCAATATCGAGATGCGCCACCGCCTCTCGCAGTTGATGGATGTGGCCCGCGACAACGACCGCCTGTTCGACAAGACCCGCCACCTGGTGCTCGATCTGCTCGATGCCGCCAGCCTCGAAGAGGTGGTCAGCACCGTGGAGGACAGCCTGCGCCACCAATTCCAGGTGCCCTTCGTCAGCCTGATCCTGTTCAGCGATACGCCGCTCGCGGTCGGTCGCTCGGTCAGCAGCGCCGAAGCGCATCAGGCCATCGGCGGCCTGCTGGCCGGCGGCAAGACCATCTGCGGCCTGCTGCGCGAGCATGAACTGAACTTCCTGTTCGGCGAAAGCGCAGCCAAGCAGGTCGGCTCGGCGGCGGTGGTCGCGCTGTCTTACCAGGGCCTGCATGGCGTGCTGGCGATCGGCAGCAGTGACCCGCAGCACTACAGGAGTTCCCTGGGTACCCTGTTCCTCGGTTATATCGCCGAAGTCCTGGCCCGTGTGCTGCCGCGCTTCGCCACGCCGCTGCGGTCAGTGCGCTAAACGTAGGATGGGTTAGCGGCCCGAGCCTGTAGGATGGGTTGAGCAGAGCGATACCCATCATCGCTCGACCGATCGCCCGATGGGTTACGCGACGCACAATTAATACCTAGCGCGTAAATCTTGCACCATGCGCCGCTAACCCATCCTACGGAGCTTGCCGCTTGAAGCTTGAAGCTGCTCTTGAAGCCTACCTCGAACACCTGCGCAGCGAGCGCCAGGTATCGCTGCATACCCTCGACGGCTACAGCCGCGATCTGGCCAAGCTCCTCGCCTTCTGCGAACGCGAGCAGATCGCGGCATGGGCCGCGCTGGACAGCGCGCGCCTGCGCCGGTTGATCGCCCACCTGAACCTCCAGGGCCAGTCCAGCCGCAGCCTGGCCCGCCTGCTCTCGGCCACACGCGGCCTCTATCGCTACCTGATCCGCGAAGGCCACTGCCAGAACGACCCGGCCAGCGGCCTGACGCCGCCGAAAGGCGAACGGCGCCTGCCGAAAACCCTGGACGCCGACCGCACCGCTCAACTGCTCGACGGCGCGATCGAGGACGACTTCATCGCCCGCCGCGATCAGGCCATGCTCGAGCTGTTCTACTCCTCCGGCCTGCGCCTGGCCGAACTGGTCGGCCTCAACCTCGACAACCTGGACCTGGGCGACGGCTTGGTGCGCGTGCTGGGCAAGGGCAACAAGACCCGCGTGTTGCCGGTCGGACGCATGGCGCGCCAGGCCCTGGAACAGTGGCTGCCCTTGCGCGCCCTGGCCAACCCGGCGGATGGCGCGGTATTCATCAGCCAGCAGGGTCGCCGGCTCGGCCCGCGCGCCGTGCAGCTGCGCGTGCGCCAGGCCGGGGTGCGCGAACTCGGGCAGAATCTGCATCCGCACATGCTGCGTCACAGCTTCGCCAGTCATATGCTGGAGTCGTCACAGGACTTGCGCGCGGTGCAGGAGCTGCTCGGCCATGCCGACATCGCCACCACCCAGGTCTACACCCACCTGGATTTCCAGCACCTGGCCACGGTGTATGACCGCGCCCATCCACGGGCCAAACGCAAAGGCAGCAACGAATGAGCATTCAACTGATCACCTTCGACCTCGACGACACCCTGTGGGACGTGACCCCGGTGATGCAGGACGCCGAAGCGACGCTGCGCAACTGGCTGGCCATGCACGCGCCACGCCTGGGCGCGGTGCCGGTCGAACACCTGTGGACGATTCGCGCGCAGTTGCTGCAGGGCGAACCCTCGCTCAAGCATCGCCTCAGCGAACTGCGCCGGCGCATCCTGCTGGGCGCCCTGGCCGGTGCCGGCTATCCGCCCGACGAGGCCGCGGCGCTGGCCGAGGGTGGTTTTCAGGTGTTTCTCGCCGCCCGCCATCAGGTCGAGCTGTTCGCCGAAGTGCATCCGACCCTGGAGACCCTGGCCAATCGCTTCCAGCTCGGGGTGATTACCAATGGCAATGCCGATGTACGCCGCCTGGGCCTGGCCGACTATTTCCAGTTCGCCCTGTGCGCGGAAGAGCTCGGGGTCGGCAAACCCGATCCCAAGCCCTTTCAGGAAGCCCTCAGGCGTGCCGGGGTTGCCGCGCCGTACGCCGTGCATGTCGGCGACCACCCCAGCGACGACATCGCCGGCGCCCAGGCTGCCGGCCTGCGGGCGATCTGGTTCAACCCGCAGGGCAATGCCTGGGAAGGCGACAAGCGTGCCGATGGCGAAATCCGCAGCCTGGCCGAATTGCCGGCGCTGCTGCATAGCTGGGTCTAGGAGCCTGTCGGACAGCAAAACCCTTGGCAGACCGTTGAAAAACGACCTGCCTCGCCAGGGCACTTAGATAGGCCGGCTGCCGTACTTGCTGTCGGGCTTCTTCGGTGGATCGGAAACCACGTTGGGCTCGACCTCCTGCACCTTGCCGCCGCGCGCCAGGTACTCTTCCATGGCACGGGCCAGGGCGTCACGATCCTTCTGCTTGGCTTCGATGCTCGGCAGCTCTTCGACATTGATCGCCGCTTTGGCCTTGGCCTTGCTCTTGCCCGTACTGACGACTTCGTCGCCGTCGTCGTCACCGCTATCGACGTCATCGGCGGCAGCCATTTCCTCGCCGCTGTCTTCGTCAGCCCCTTCGAGCTCGTCTTGTTCCAGATCTTCGTCGCTCATGTTCAACCTCATGACTTGCGAAAAGCAGGTTAGTTATAGCCCAGCCACGTAATCTTTCGTACGTCGCCGGAAAAAATTCAAACGACCTTGCCTGGCAAAGCCCCCAGCCGTTTCTCGCGCTGGCCCGGACAAGCACCGCCGCGTCACATAACGATGCTTATCGGCGCGCATTCTAGCGTGCTGCCAGAAAAAACAAAGGGCGCCTTTGGGCGCCCTCGTTGTAAATCACCGGCAATCAGCTTTTGGTGAATTCCGGATAGGCTTCCATACCGCACTCGGCGATGTCCACGCCCTCGTATTCTTCTTCCTCGGTGACGCGCAGACCGATCACCAGCTTGATGATCGACCAGACGATCAGGCTGGCGGTGAAGACCCAGGCGAAGATACAGGCCAGACCGAGCAACTGGGCGCCCAGGGTGGCATCCGGGTTGGTCAGCACCACCGCCAACAGGCCCCAGATACCGGCCACGCCGTGCACGGAAATGGCACCGACCGGATCGTCGATCCTGAGCTTGTCCATGGCCAGGATGGAGAACACCACCAGCACGCCACCGACGCCACCGATCAGGGTCGCCTGCAGGGCGCCCGGGGTCAGCGGCTCGGCGGTGATCGCCACCAGGCCGGCCAGAGCGCCGTTGAGGGCCATGGTCAGGTCGCTTTTGCCGAACAGGATGCGCGCCACTATCATGGCCGCGATCAGACCGCCAGCGGCGGCCATGTTGGTGTTGACGAAGACGTTGGCCACGGCGTTGGCATCTTCGATGGTGCTCATCTTCAGCTGCGAGCCACCGTTGAAACCGAACCAGCCCATCCACAGGATGAAGGCGCCCAGGGTTGCCATCGGCAGGTTGGCACCGGGAATGGCGTTGACCTGGCCGTTGGCGCCGTACTTGCCCTTGCGCGCACCGAGCAGCAGGACACCGGCCAGAGCGGCGGTGGCACCGGCCATGTGGACCACGCCGGAACCGGCGAAATCGAGGAAGCCCGCTTCGTTGAGGAAGCCCGAGCCCCATTTCCAGAAGCCCTGTACCGGGTAGATGAAACCGGTCATGACTACGGCGAAGGCGAGAAAGGCCCACAGCTTCATGCGCTCGGCCACGGCACCGGAGACGATCGACATGCAGGTCGCGGCGAACACCACCTGGAAGAAGAAGTCCGAGCGCGCCGAGTAGTAGGGCGCGTCGTCGCCACCGGCGAGAACCGACTCGACGCTGTTCTCTTCGCCGAGCAGGAAGCCCAGGCTCGGCAGGATGCCGCCCTCCGGGCTGGAGTACATGATGTGGTAACCGATCACCAGGTACATGACGCTGGCGACCGCGTACAGGGCGATGTTCTTGGTGAGGATTTCGGTGGTGTTCTTCGCCCGTACCAGGCCGGCTTCGAGCATGGCAAAACCCGCTGCCATCCACATCACCAGAGCACCGCAAATCAAAAAGTAGAAGGTATCGAAGCCGTACTGCAGTGCAGTCAATGCTGTGTTATCCATGGTTCACCTCTTGCCGGCGCGCTTTTGTAGCGCTGTTCGGTTAAGGCGCCCGGGTTGGCTCCGGGCGCACTCCGTGTGCTTACAGGTTGTAGCCACGCTCGTTGTGCAGGGCGAGATCGAGACCGACCGTCTCTTCCTCGTCGCTGACACGCAAGCCCATTACCAAGTCGATCACTTTCAGAATCGCGAAGGTCAACACCGCGGTGTAGACCACCGTGAAGGCCACGCCCTCGAACTGCACCCACAGTTGCGCGGGGATGTTCTCCACTGCGCCGAAGCCACCCAACGCCGGCGCGGCGAACGCCCCGGTGAGAATGGCGCCGACAATGCCGCCCACGGCATGCACACCGAAGACATCCAGGGAGTCGTCATAGCCGAACTTGCGTTTCAGGCTGGTGGCGCAGAAGAAGCAGATCACCCCCGCCGCCAGACCGATGACCAGCGCGCCCATAGGCCCCGCGGTGCCGGACGCCGGAGTGATGGCCACCAGGCCCGCCACCGCACCGGAAGCGATGCCCAGCACGCTGGGTTTGCGGTGGGTGACCCACTCGGCGAACATCCAGCTCAGCGCCGCCGTCGCCGTAGCGATCTGGGTCACCAGCATGGCCATGCCGGCGCTACCGTTGGCCGCCAGGGCCGAGCCGGCGTTGAAGCCGAACCAGCCGACCCAGAGCATGCTCGCGCCGATCAGGGTGTAACCGAGGTTGTGTGGCGGCATCGCGGTGGTCGGGAAGCCCTTGCGCTTGCCCAGGACCAGGCAGGTCACCAGACCGGCGATCCCGGCATTGATGTGCACCACGGTGCCGCCGGCGAAGTCGAGCACGCCCCAGTCCCACATCAGCGCACCGTCGCCGCTCCACACCATGTGCGCGATCGGGGCGTAGACGAGGGTGAACCAGACCGCCATGAAGATCAGCATGGCCGAGAATTTCATGCGTTCGGCGAAGGCGCCGACGATCAGGGCGGGCGTGATGATGGCGAAGGTCATCTGGAAGGTGATGAACACGCTTTCCGGAATGCCGGCCACCAGGCTGTCCAGACTCAGACCGCTGAGAAAGGCCTTGGAAAAGCCACCGACGAAGGAGTTGAGATTGACCACACCCTGCTCCATGCCGGTGGTGTCAAAGGCCATGCTGTACCCGTAGATAACCCAGAGCACACTGATCAGGCCGGTGATGGCGAAGCATTGCATCAACACCGACAACACGTTCTTCGAACGCACCATGCCGGCATAGAACAACGCCAGGCCCGGAATGGTCATGAACAGCACGAGCACGGTCGCGACCAGCATCCAAGCCGTGTCACCGCCGTTCAAGACTGCCTCGTCGGCCATGGCAAAGCCAGGAACCAGAGACAAAAGGGCTCCGAGCCCTGCGATTTTTCGCAGAGTCATGTGAGGTTACTCCTGGGGCGTGGGGTTCGAGGGGCTCGAGGGGCTTTTAGATCGCGTCGGTATCGGTTTCGCCGGTACGGATGCGGATCGCCTGTTCCAGGTTGACGACGAAAATCTTGCCGTCGCCGATCTTGCCGGTGTTGGCAGCCTTGGTGATGGCTTCGATGACGCGATCCAGTTGGTCGTCAGCGATGGCCACGTCAATCTTTACCTTGGGTAGAAAATCGACCACATATTCGGCACCGCGGTACAACTCGGTGTGACCTTTTTGCCGACCGAAGCCTTTGACCTCGGTGACGGTGATGCCCTGCACGCCGATTTCCGACAGTGACTCGCGGACGTCGTCCAGCTTGAACGGCTTGATGATGGCAGTGACTAGCTTCATGAATCTTTCTCCCGTGTAAGGTGGACTTGCCCCAGGAATTACGAACCCGGCTCAAGTCTAAGCGCTGTGTCTGGCTTTTGTAATGCATCGGTCGCCCCAGGGGACAACACCGATACCCACCAACCGCTCCTGACGAAACACTTCCCGCTTCGCCTAACGCACCGGAACTGCATCGGTGCATTCGTCACAAACGATTAAGCAGAAAGCTTGCCATATCGTATAAATCTGTTTTTTTTCAAATAGTTACTATAAAAAACAGGCTCTCTGTATGACCCCTGCAGGCGAAGGACGCACGATAACGGTGCGCCCACAGGACCAACCATGCGCAAAAAGTGTGCAGTGCTGGCGGCACCGGCCCCGAACCTGGCTGCGTGCTACACTGCCCCGTCTGTCACTGGAACCCTGTCATGTTGCCGCCCAAAGCCCTGCTCGACGCACTCAGTTCTCACGCCTCACGCCTGTTCAACGGCGAAACGCCGCTGCCCCGCAGCGAATTCGAAGCCCAGTTCAAAGCCCTGTTGCAGAGCGGCTTCAGCAAACTCGATCTGGTCAGTCGGGAAGAGTTCGATAGCCAGATGGCCGTCCTCGCCCGCACCCGTGCCCGCCTGGAAGCACTGGAAGCCAAGGTCGCCGAACTGGAAGCATGCACCGCACAAGGCGCTACGCCGCCCACCGAGTAATCCGCTCGGACGGCTGACGATCAAGGAGCGATCGATGTCCCTGGCCATAGTCCACAGCCGCGCCCAAGTCGGCGTCGAAGCGCCCGCCGTCACCGTCGAGGCGCACCTGGCCAATGGCCTGCCGTCGCTGGCGCTGGTCGGCCTGCCCGAGACCGCGGTCAAGGAAAGCAAGGACCGGGTGCGCAGCGCCATCCTCAATTCCGCCTTCGACTTCCCGCCACGCCGCATCACCCTCAACCTGGCCCCGGCCGACCTGCCCAAGGACGGCGGGCGCTTCGACCTGGCGATTGCCTTGGGGATTCTCGCCGCCAGCGGCCAGGTGCCGGCCACCGCCCTGGAACAGCTCGAGTGCCTGGGCGAACTGGCCTTGTCCGGCGCCGTGCGCCCAGTGCGGGGCGTATTGCCCGCGGCACTGGCGGCCCGCGCCGCCGGACGCACCTTAGTGGTGCCGAAGGCCAACGCCGAAGAGGCCAGCCTGGCCTCCGGGCTGGCGGTCATCGCCGTCGAGCATTTGCTCGAGCTGGCCGCCCACCTCAACGGCCAGACCCCGATCGCCCCCTATCAGGCCCAGGGCCTGCTGCGCCGCAGCCTGCCCTACCCCGACCTGGCCGAGGTGCAGGGCCAGGTCGCCGCCAAGCGTGCCCTGCTGGTCGCCGCGGCCGGCTCGCACAATCTGCTGTTGACCGGGCCTCCGGGCACCGGCAAGACCCTGCTGGCCAGCCGCCTGCCCGGCCTGCTGCCACCCCTGGACGAGCAGGAGGCCCTGGAAGTCGCGGCGATTCATTCGGTGGCCAGCCACACCCCGCTGGATGCCTGGCCGCAGCGGCCCTTTCGCAACCCCCATCACAGCGCCTCCGGCCCGGCCCTGGTCGGTGGTGGCAGCCGTCCGCAACCCGGGGAAATCACCCTAGCCCATCAGGGCGTGCTGTTTCTGGATGAGCTGCCGGAATTCGACAGGAAAGTCCTGGAGGTGCTGCGCGAGCCCCTGGAAAGCGGGCAGATCATCATCGCCCGGGCCCGCGACAAGGTGCGCTTCCCCGCGCGCTTCCAGCTGGTCGCGGCGATGAACCCCTGCCCCTGCGGTTTTCTCGGTGATCCCAGCGGCCGCTGTCGCTGCGGCGCGGAGCAGATCCAGCGCTACCGCGGCAAGCTCTCGGGCCCCCTGCTCGACCGCATCGACCTGCACGTGACAGTGGCGCGGGAGGCCACCGCCCTGCATGTGCCGCCCAGCGACGGCGCCGACACGGCCAGCGGCGCGGCCCTGGTGGCCGACGCCCGGCAGCGGCAGATACGGCGCCAGGGCGTGGCCAATGCCTTTCTCGACCTGCCCGGCCTGCGCCAGCACTGCGCCCTGCACGCCGCCGATCAGGGCTGGCTGGAAAGCGCCTGCGAACGCCTCGGCCTGTCCCTGCGCGCGGCGCATCGGGTGCTCAAGGTGGCGCGCACCCTGGCCGATCTCGAGCAGGTCGAGCAGATCGCCCGCAGCCACCTGGCCGAGGCGCTGCAATACCGCGGGAGTCCGCAGAGCTGAACACCCTCCTGGCTCAAACCCGGATCGCCGACAAGGACTTGGCATTTCCTGGCTCTGTAAAGGATTGCGGCATGCACCGCTCCAACCGGGGCATAGCCCTTTCGCCAGGGTGCTGTCTCGCCATAATCCATTGCTCAAGCAACTGCGGTGGACCTGTGTAGGGTGCGCTGTGCGCACCGCTGGTAACCGGTGCCTGGTGCGCGCGGCGCACCCTACGAACCTGAATCAGGCCGACCAGGCGGTGTACCAGGCCAAGCAGCAAGGCAAGAACAGCTACCGCCTGAGTACGCCGATGCCTGGCAATCCTGAAGACGCATGCCGTCAGCAGACGCGCTGCACCTGCGGCAACTGCATCGCCGCCACCTCGGCGACCAGGTAATCGCGCAAGCGCTGGAAACGCTCCTGGCCGCGCCGCGCCCTGGGCCAGACCAGGTAGTAGCTGCAGCCGCTGGGCACCGCGCTGGGCCAGGGCAGGCCGAGGCGGCCCTGGGCGACGTCTTCGGCGACCAACACCAGATCTCCAATCGACACCCCGTAGCCGCGGGCGGCGGCGACCATGCCCAGTTCCAGGGTATCGAACACCTGGCCGCCCTTGAGCGGCACCCGCTCGGCCAGGCCCATGGCTTGCAGCCATTGACGCCAGTCGCGGCGGTCCGGGGTCGGATGCAGCAGCTCGGCGCCCTGCAGCCGAGCCAGATCCCAGGGACCGCCCTGAGCCGCCTCGGGGGCGCAGACCGGGATCAGCCATTCGGCGAACAGCAGCGTGCTGCCCCACTCATCCGGAAACTCACCGTTGCCCAGCAACACCGCGCAATCGAACGGCTCGTGCAGGAAGTCGACCCTGTCCACGTCCATCCAGGCACTGGTCAACTGCACCTCGATGTCGCTGTTGTGCAAGCGAAAGCGCGACAAGCGTGCCAGCAGCCAACGCATGGTCAGGGTCGAGGGCGCCTTCAGGCGCAGGATCGCATCGTCGGCGCGCAGGCTGATGCAGGCCCGCTCCAAGGCATCGAAGCCCTCGCGCAGGCCGGGCAGCAGCATGCGCGCCGGCTCGGTCAGTTGCAGGCTGCGCCCGCGGCGCTCGAACAGGCGGCAGGCGAAATGCTCTTCCAGGGTGCGCACATGCCGGCTCACCGCGCTCTGGGTGATCGCCAACTCCTCGCCGGCGCGGGTGAAGGAACTGTGCCGGGCCGCCGCTTCGAAGGCGCGCAGGGCATACAGCGGCGCCAGACGACGGTGCTTATCCATGAGTATTAATCATGCCTGAGATCATTTTTTTCCTTTTGTGCGAGCGCTGAAGACTCAAGAGAATAGCGTCATTCTCCGCCCACCCGGACAACCCGGGCAAGCCTTCTCACTGAGCCATACTCATGATGCTGCACGCTTTTCGCGACGAACTCGGCGCTATCCTGCGCCTGGCCGGCCCCCTGATCGCCGCCCAGCTGGCGCACGTCCTAATGGTCTTTACCGACACCGTGATGATGGGCCTGCTCGGCCCGCAGGCCTTGGCCGGCGGCGGCCTGGGCGCGGCCAGCTATGCCTTCGTGTCGATCTTCTGCGTCGGCGTGATCGCCGCGGTCGGCAATCTGGTGGCCATCCGTCACGGCGCCAGCGATGCGGCCGGCGTCACCCGCCTGACCCAGAATGGCCTGTGGCTGGGCTGGGGGTTGGCGTTACTGGCCGGAGTGAGCCTGTGGCACCTTGAACCGGCGCTCTTGTATTTCGGCCAGTTGCCGGAAAACGTCACGGCCGCCATGCAGTTTCTCGCCCCCCTGGTCTTCGCCCTGCCCGGCTATATGAGCTTTATGGCGCTGCGCGGTTTTACCGCCGCGATCGGCCGGCCCGGCCCGGTGATGGCGATCAGCATCGGTGGCGCACTGGCCAACCTGGTCCTCAACTACGCACTGATCGAGGGCTGGTTCGGCCTGCCGCACCTGGGCCTGGCCGGCATCGGCCTGGTCACCGCGCTGGTGATGAACCTCATGGCCCTGTTGCTGGCCTGGCACGTGCTGCGCCACAGCGCCTATGCCGGCTACCCGCTGGGGCGCGGCCTGCTGCGCCCGGCCTGGAGCGAGTTGAAAGAACTGCTGCGCCTGGGCCTGCCGATTGGCGGCACCTATGCGGTGGAGGCCGGCCTGTTCGCCTTCGCCGCCCTGTGCATGGGCGCGCTCGGCAGCCTGCAACTGGCTGCTCATCAGATTGCGATCATGTCGGTGTACGTGGCCTTCATGGTGCCGGTGGGGCTGTCCTACGCGGTGACCTTCCGCATCGGCCAGCACTTCGGCGCCGGTCGTTTGCGCGACGCGCAGCGTGCCGGGCGCCTGGGCATCGGCCTCGGCGCGGCCTGCATGCTCGGTTTCGCCGCCTTGTTCTGGCTGGCGCCGCAGTGGGTGGTGGGCCTGTTTCTCGACCGTCTCGACCCGGCCTACGCCGAGGTGACGGCCCTGGCTGTCGCGCTACTGGCGATTGCCGCCTGGTTCGAGTTCTTCGACGGCATCCAGACCATCGCCATGGGCGCGATTCGTGGCCTCAGGGACGCCAAGACCACCTTCTTCGTCGGCCTCGGCTGCTACTGGCTGATCGGTGCGCCGCTGGCCTGGACCCTGGCCTTTGCGCTGGACTGGGGGGCGCGAGGGGTGTGGTGGGGCCTGGCCAGCGGTCTGGCGTGCGCAGCCATAGGCCTGAGCCTGGGTTTCGAGTGGAAGTGCGCTCGCTTGCTGCGACCGACGCGACTGACAGGAGAGGCCTGCCTCTCGTAGGGCGCGCGGGGCCGCCTAGGCTGTGCGCACCGGAGCGTTTCGCACCGAGGCTGGAACTGGTGCGCGCAGCGCACCCTACGCAGCTGCGTCCGGCGGCGCGCACAGCATGACAGGATCAGGGATTGAGCAATCCCGACAGCCTCGCAGCCCGGATAAACCTCGGTGCAATCCGGGATTACCCCACCCGGATTACCTCCACCCTACGAGGTCATAGAATCTACCAGAGCGCCCCATCAGGGCTGGAGCAAGCCGAGCAGCGGCTGGCGCATGCCGAACACCAGGAAGCGCGCCAACTCGCTCAACGGCAGGGCCTTGCTGATCAGGTAACCCTGCGCCTGGTCGCAGCCGAACTCGCGCAGCAGCGCCAGTTGCTCGGCGTTTTCCACGCCTTCGCCGACCACCTGCAGATTGAGGTTGTGGGCCAGATTGATCATCGCGCGGACCAGCTGACGACTCTCCGGGCGCTCGTGCATGTCGCCGACGAAACTCTTGTCGATCTTCAGCAGGGCGATCGGCAGGCTGCTGAGGTGGACGAAGGAGGAGAAACCCGTGCCGAAGTCGTCCAGGGAAAAGCGCACCCCCAGTCGACCGAGCGCCAGCATGGTCTGCTGCACCTGATCGCTGCGGCGCATCACCGCGGTCTCGGTCAACTCGAACTCAAGCCAGCGCGCATCGACGCCGCGCTCCGCGATCAGGCGGCTGAGGGTCGGCAACAGCTGGCTGTCCTGGAACTGGCGGAACGACAGGTTGACCGCCATGTGCAACGCCGGCAGACCGCGGCCTAGCAGCCATTGCATATCACGCAGGGCACGGGAAATCACCCAGTAGCCGAGGGGCACGATCAGCCCGCTTTCCTCGGCCAGCGGCACGAATTCGTTCGGCGCCAGCAGACCGCGCTCGCGGTGGCGCCAACGCACCAGCGCTTCCAGGCCGACAATGCGCCCCGTCTGCAGACACAGGCGCGGCTGATAATGCAGCTCCAGCTCGTCGCGGCGCAGGGCCCTGCGCAGCTCGCTTTCCAGCTCGGCCTGGCTGCGCGCGCCGCGATTGATCCGTTCGTCGAAGACGTGGAAGGTACAGCCTTGCTGGCTCTTGGCCTGCTGCATGGCGATGTGCGCATGCCACATCAGCGGGTCGGCGCCGCCATCGGCACGGGCGTAGGCCAGGCCGATGCTGCAACCGATCAACAGGCTTTCGCCGTCGACCCAGTAGGGCTCGGCCAGGACTTCGCTAAGGCGCTCGGCCAGGCGCGGCAGACGCTGCGGGTCGCTGCGCACATCGAGGAGCAGGGCAAACTCGTCGCCACCCAGGCGGGCGATCTGATCCCCGGACTGCAGTTGCGCCTTGAGTCGCGTCACCACTTGCCGGATCAGCTGATCGCCGGCCTGGTGGCCGAGGGCATCGTTGGCGTGGCGGAAATTGTCCAGATCGAGATGGGCGAGCGCCAGGCCGCGGCCCTGGCATTCGGCCAGGCGCGCGGCAAGCAGGGTCTGGAAGCCCTGTCGATTGGCGATGCCGGTCAGCGCATCCTGCTCGGCCAGGCACTGCAGGGTTTCCTGCAGGCGGCCCTGCTCGCGCACATAGCGCAGGCAGCGGCGCAGCACATCGACGCTCAGGCCGTCACGCACCAGCCAGTCGCAGACCCCAGCCGGCGCTTCGGCAGGTTCTTCTTCAAGCAGCAAGATAATCGGCAGAGGACAGATCCCCGGCGCTGGCCGGCGCGCCTCGGTGGTCAGCAGCAGACCATTGACCCGGCTATCGAACAGGCTGCTGGCCGCCGCCCAGGTGGGCGCGGTAATCAGCGGGAAGATACTGCCCAAGGCGCCTAGCCGCTCGCGCAATAGCTCGGGCCATTCTGGCGTTTCAGCCAGCAGAACCAACCGCAAGGGTTCGTCGAGCGCGGACAATCAACCTCCCCAGGCCTCAAAGATAGTCGGCGGCATAGCGCCCTTGTGCGTCGTAACTGGCGTCTAATCATGCACATCCGAGTGTTGTTGCCGTGCATCCTGCGATAAAGACAAAAAACCGACAAGTGGCAGCAGAGTACTGGATTACACAGAATAACCAAGCGTGGCGTACTGCCAGCATGTACTCCATCGCACAACGCCAGAGGATTCAGGCACAAATCGCAGAGCCTGCTAAAATGCGCGCCCACTCCCCCCTGGCGATTGATCCGATGTCCCGACTGAACCCCCGGCAGCAGGAAGCCGTGAACTATGTCGGCGGCCCACTTTTGGTGCTCGCCGGCGCAGGCTCCGGCAAGACCAGCGTGATCACGCGCAAGATCGCCCATCTGGTGCAGAACTGCGGCATCCAGGCGCGACATATAGTCGCCATGACCTTCACCAACAAGGCCGCGCGGGAGATGAAGGAGCGCGCCAGCACCCTGCTCAAGGGCGCCGAAGGCCGCGGCCTGACCGTCTCGACCTTCCACAACCTGGGCATGAACATCATCCGCAAGGAATACGCGCGCCTGGGCTACAAGCCCGGCTTCTCGATCTTCGACGAGGGCGACATCAAGGCGCTGCTGTCGGACATCATGCAGAAGGAATATTCCGGGGACGACGGCGCCGACGAGGTCAAGAACTACATCGGCAACTGGAAGAACGAACTGATCCTGCCCGAGCAGGCCCTGGCCGAATCGCGCAACCCCAAGGAACAGACCGCGGCGATCGTCTACCTGCACTACCAGCGCACGCTCAAGGCCTACAACGCGGTGGACTTCGACGACCTGATCCTGATGCCGGTGAAGCTGTTCCAGGAGCACCCGGACATCCTGGAAAAATGGCAGAACCGCATCCGCTACCTGCTGGTCGACGAATACCAGGACACCAACGCCAGCCAGTATTTGCTGGTCAAGCTGCTGGTGGGCATGCGCAACCAGTTCACCGTGGTCGGCGACGACGACCAGTCGATTTATGCCTGGCGCGGCGCCCGCCCGGAAAACCTGATGCTGCTGAAGGAGGATTACCCCTCGCTGAAGGTGGTGATGCTGGAGCAGAACTACCGCTCCACCAGCCGCATCCTCAAGTGCGCCAACATCCTCATCGCCAACAACCCCCACGCTTTCGAGAAGCAGCTGTGGAGCGAGATGGGCATGGGCGACGAGATCCGCGTGATCCGCTGCAAGAACGAGGACGCCGAATGCGAGCGGGTGGCCCTGGAAATCCTTACCGAGCACCTGCGCACCCAACGCCCCTACAGCGACTACGCCATCCTCTATCGCGGCAACTACCAGGCCAAGCTGATGGAGCTGAAGCTGCAGCACCACCAGATTCCCTATCGCCTGAGCGGCGGCACCAGCTTCTTCGCCCGCCAGGAGGTGAAGGACCTGATGAGCTACTTCCGCCTGCTGGTCAACCCGGACGACGACAACGCCTTCCTCCGGGTGATCAACGTGCCGCGCCGCGAGATCGGCTCCACCACCCTGGAGAAGCTCGGCAACTACGCCACCTCGCGCAAGATCAGCATGTACGCCGCCGCCGGCGAGATGGGCCTGGGCGAGCAGCTGGATGCGCGCTATACCGAACGTCTGGCACGTTTCACCAGGTGGATGGACGGAGTGCGCCAGCAGTGCGCGCAGAACGATCCGATCGCCGCCATTCGCAGCATGGTGATGGATATCGACTACGAGAACTGGCTGCGCCAGAACGCCTCCAACGACAAGGTCGCCGATGCGCGCATGGGCAACGTCTGGTTCCTGGTCGAGGCGCTGAAGAACACCCTGGAGCGCGACGAAGACGGCGAGATGACCATCGAGGACGCCATCGGCAAGCTGGTGCTGCGCGACATGCTGGAACGCCAGCAGGAGGAAGAGGAAGGCGCCGAAGGCGTGCAGATGATGACCCTGCACGCCTCCAAGGGCCTGGAGTATCCCTCGGTGTATATCCTCGGCGTGGAGGAGGAAATCCTCCCGCACCGTTCCAGCATCGAGGCCGACACCGTCGAGGAAGAACGGCGCCTGGCCTATGTCGGCATCACCCGCGCCAAGCGCAACCTGACCATGACCTTCGCCGCCAAGCGCAAGCAGTACGGCGAGATCATCGACTGCGCGCCGAGCCGTTTCCTCGACGAGCTGCCGCCCGAGGATCTGCGCTGGGAAGGCCAGGACGACGCCCCGGTGGAGGTCAAGGCCGCCCGCGGCAACGATGCCTTGGCGGCAATGCGGGCGATGCTGAAGAAATAAAACCGATGTTCATAACGAGGATTGCCGTGTGGAAGCGCTGAAACAGAAGATTCGCCAGGACGGCATCGTGCTCTCCGAGCAGGTGCTCAAGGTCGACGCCTTTCTCAACCACCAGATCGATCCGGCGCTGATGCAGCAGATCGGCCACGAGTTCGCCCGGCGTTTCGCCGGCCAGGGCATCAGCAAGATCGTCACCATCGAGGCCTCGGGCATCGCCCCGGCGATCATGGCCGGCCTGGAACTGGGCGTGCCGGTGATCTTCGCCCGCAAGTACCAGTCGCTGACGCTCAAGGATGACCTGTATATCTCCAAGGTGTTCTCTTTCACCAAGCAGACCGAAAGCACCATCGCCATCTCCGCCAAGCACCTGACGGCCAGCGACCATGTGCTGCTGATCGACGACTTCCTCGCCAACGGCCATGCCGCCCAGGCCCTGATCGACCTGATCCAGCAAGCCGGGGCGAGCATCGCCGGGATCGGCGTGGTGATCGAAAAGTCCTTCCAGAGCGGTCGCGCCGAGCTGGACGGCCAGGGCTACCGGGTCGAGTCGCTGGCGCGCATCAGCTCCCTGAAAAACGGCCAGATCAGCTTTCTCGACTGAACCGGATCGGGCGCGCGCCCGTCCCGCAGGGAGCGCCACGGCAGGCCACCGCTTGCGACGCATGAGGCAGGCCTGCGCACACAAAAAAACCGCCCTCAGGCGGTTTCTTTGTGTCGATGTCGCCTTACAGGCCGGACATCTTCTCGATGGCAGCACGCAGCTCGTCATCCGAGCAGTCATTGCAGGTGCCTTTCGGCGGCATGGAGTTGAGGCCGGAGATGGCATTCGCCAACAGACCGTCGATGCCATTGGTGGCGCGAGCCTGCCAGGCGGCGGTATCACCAACCTTCGGTGCATCGAGGATACCCGGGGTATGGCACGCGCCGCAGTGCGCAGCAATGATGTCATCGGCAGTACGTGCGGCCCCGCCAGCGGCAACCGCCACCGCGCCGACGCCCTTGCACTCTTCGCCCATGATGCAGACTTCACCCACCGGTTTCAGGCGCTCGGCAATGGCCTCATCGGTCGTGGCCTGAGCAGTCACTGCCCACAGGGCCAAGACGGCAGCCGGCGCTACCAGCATTTTCTTAATCAGATTCACGGTACACCCTCATCGTGGCTAGTCACGCCCGCGGCCACGGTTTCGCGAGCGGGCGACAGTATAACGGGAAGCCTGCCGGGCTGAAACAACCCTGATTGTCGCAGTGCGGCAGCGGCAAGCTTCAAGCCACAAGCTATAAGCGGCCCGCAGTCGTGCTTTTACTTGCAGCTTGAAGCTTGCGGCTTGCAGCTGCGTTCCTAGAAATTCGCCGGTGTAGTGGCGCTGATCAACCGCGCCGGCTGGTCGAACGGATTGCGAAAGCGGTGAGGTTTGCTGCTCTCGAAATAGTAACTGTCGCCCGGCTCGAGGATGAACACCTCCTCACCGACGGTCAGCTCGAGACGCCCTTCCACCAGCAGACCGGTCTCCTCACCGTCATGGGTGTACATATCGTCACCGGTATCGGAGCCGGCCGGATAGGTTTCGTCGAGCAGGGTAATCGCCCGATTCGGGTGAGTCTTGCCCACCAGTTTCATGCTGATCGCGCCACTGTGGATATCCGTGAGCTCGGCTGCCCGGTACACCACCTGGGTATGATTGTCCTGCTCCGCATCCAGGGAGAAGAACTCCACCAACGACATGGGGATGCCCGCCAACACCTTTTTCAGCGAACTGATCGAGGGACTCACGCTGTTCTTCTCGATCATCGAGATGGTGCTGTTGGTGACGCCGGCCCGCTTGGCGAGTTCACGCTGGGACAAGCCTTTGAGTTTGCGAATGGATTGCAGTCGAACGCCGACGTCCAATACTGGAGCCCCCTAGGGAAGATACGGAAAAGTGTCCGTATCATGGCAACAGCGTTCGGTATTTACAACACCCTGGTCGTAAATTCTGCCCAGCAGCCTCTCAGGCTTCGCAATAGAGCAGCGGTACCCGGCGCAAATTGCAGAAAATCTGATAAGGAATGGTGCCCGCACAAACCGCCACGTCGCTGGCGAGGACCTGTTTGCCCCAGAGTTCGACCCGGCTGCCGAGGCCGGTTTGCGGCAGATCGCTGAGATCGACGCAGAGCATGTCCATCGACACCCGGCCGATCAGCCGGCTGAGCTGGCCATCGATCGCCACCGGCGTGCCGCTCGGCGCATGCCGCGGATAGCCGTCGGCATAGCCCATGGCAACCACGCCGACCCGGGTCGGCCGTTCGGTGACGAAGCGCGCGCCATAGCCGACCGGCTCGCCGGCCGGCAGTTCGCGCACGCTGATGACCTTCGACTCCAGGGTCATCACCGGCTGCAGGCGCGCCGCCAGGGCCTGCTCCTGCTCGAACGGGGTGGCGCCGTAGAGCATGATGCCGGGGCGCACCCAGTCACTGGGGATGCCGGGCCAGCCGAGCACGGCCGGCGAGTTGCGCAGGCTGATCTCCGCCGCCAGACCCTGGCGGGCCTGCTCGAACACCGCCAACTGCTCCTCGCTGCGCGAGCAGTCCAGCTCGTCGGCGCGGGCGAAATGGCTCATCAGGACGATCTTCGCCACCCTGCCGCAGGCCAACAGGCGCCGGTAGGCGGCCTGGTACTCGGCCGGGTGCAAACCGACCCGGTGCATGCCCGAATCCAGCTTCAGCCACACCGTCAGCGGCTTGCGCACGGCCGAGCGCTCGATGGCCTCGACCTGCCAGAGCGCATGCACCACGCACCACAGCTCATGCTGCTCGATCAGCGCCAGTTCGTCGGCCTCGAAGAAGCCTTCCAGCAACAGGATGGGCGCGCGGATGCCGGCCTCGCGCAGCTGCAGCGCCTCTTCGATGCAGGCCACGGCGAAACCGTCGGCCTCGCCTTCCAGGGCCTGGGCACAGCGCACCGCACCATGCCCGTAGGCATCGGCCTTGACCACCGCGAGCGCCTTGGCGCCCGCCACTTCACGGGCCAGTCGGTAGTTGTGACGCAGGGCTTGCAGGTCGATCAGGGCACGGGCAGGACGCATGGCTAGACACTTCTTGTCGTTTAATCGCGGGTACAGGGCACGCCTGCCCCCATGGTTGCAAAAAAAGCCCGGCGGGACAGCCGGGCGAAAGCCAACACACTATCAGGCCAGACGCCTACTGCGCCGCCACCACGGTCATCTCCACCAGCACCTCGGGCCGGTACATCTTCGCCTCGACGCAGGCGCGGGCCGGCGCGTGGCCTTCGGCGACCCAGGCATCCCAGACCTGGTTGAGGCCGGCGTAATCGCGCGCCATGTCCTTGAGGTAGATGGTCACCGAGAGGATGCGCGACTTGTCGCTGCCGGCCTCGGCCAGCAGCGCGTCGATGCTGGCCAGGGTCTCGCGGGTCTGCTGCACGATGTCGCCACCGTGATCATCCGCCAACTGCCCGGCCAGGTAGACCGTGCCATTGTGGATATTGATTTCGCTGTACCGGGTTTCAGTGCGCAGGCGCTGGATTGGCATGTTTCGGGGTCTCCTGGGAACGGCTGTAACGGAAGATATCCAGACCTTCGGCGCTGATCTGCGGGCGTTTCTTGCTGATCAGGTCGGCGAGGAAACGGCCAGAGCCGCAGGCCATGGTCCAGCCCAGTGTGCCGTGACCGGTGTTCAGGAACAAATTGCTGAAAGCGGTAGCGCCGACGATAGGCGTGCCGTCAGGCGTGGCTGGACGCAAACCGGTCCAGAACTCGGCCTGCCCGAGGTCGCCGCCTTGCGGATAGAGGTCGGCGGTGATCATCTCCAGGGTCTCGCGGCGACGCGGATTCAGGCTCAGGTCGAAACCGGCGATTTCCGCCATGCCGCCCACACGGATGCGGTTGTCGAAGCGGGTGATGGCGACCTTGTAGGTTTCATCGAGAATGGTCGAAGTCGGCGCCATGTCACCGTTGCTGATCGGCACGGTCAGCGAATAACCCTTGAGCGGGTAGATCGGCGCGCGAATGCCCAGTGGCTTGAGCAACTGCGGGCTGTAACTGCCCAGCGCCAGCACGTAGCGGTCGGCGGTTTCCAGCTTGCCATCGATCCACACGCCGTTGATCCGGTCGCCGGCACTGTCGAGACGCTCGATGGTCTGGCCGAAACGGAATTCGACACCCAGCTGCCTGGCCATCTCGGCCAGCTTGAGGGTGAACATCTGGCAGTCGCCGGTCTGGTCGTTGGGCAGGCGCAGAGCGCCGGCCAGCTTGTGCTTGACTGCCGCCAGGGCCGGTTCGACGCGGGCAATGCCGTCACGGTCGAGCAATTCGAAGGGCACGCCGGACTGCTTGAGCACGGCGATGTCCTTGGCCGCGTTGTCGACCTGCGCCTGGGTGCGGAACAGCTGGGTGGTGCCCAGGCTGCGGCCTTCGTAACCGATGCCGGTCTCGCTGCGCAGTTCGTCGAGGCAGTCACGGCTGTACTCGGACAGGCGGACCATGCGCTCCTTGTTCACCGCGTAACGGCTGGCGGTGCAGTTGCGCAGCATCTGCGCCATCCACAGGTATTGGTCGATATCGGCAGTGGCCTTGATCGCCAGCGGCGCGTGCTTCTGCAGCAACCACTTGATGGCTTTCAACGGCACACCCGGCGCCGCCCAGGGCGAAGCGTAGCCCGGGGAGACCTGACCGGCGTTGGCGAAACTGGTTTCCATGGCAGGGCCGTCCTGACGGTCGACCACCACCACCTCGAAACCCTGACGCGCCAGGTAGTACGCACTGGCCACACCCACTACACCACTACCCAATACCAGAACCCGCATCGTCATCTCCTCGCCGCGACTATGCGCTGGCGCTTTTTATCTTGAGCGTTGATGCGCGCAGTATATGGAGCATTAGCCAGTGCCTTTCACTATATATAGGACTATATTTGGCGAGAATTCTTGGCAAAAACCGCCTCTACGGAGGGGCATCCCCCATGCGTACCCAGCATCAGAGCCGCCGCGAACTGGACAAGATCGACCGCAACATCCTGCGCCTGCTGCAGGAGGACGGGCGCATCTCCTTCACCGAACTGGGCGAGCGGGTCGGCCTGTCGACCACCCCCTGCACCGAGCGGGTGCGGCGCCTGGAGCGCGAGGGCATCATCATGGGCTACCACGCCCGCCTCAACCCGCAGTACCTCAAGGCCAGCCTGCTGGTATTCGTCGAGATCAGCCTGGACTACAAGTCCGGCGACACCTTCGAGGAATTCCGCCGCGCCGTGCTCAAGCTGCCGCATGTACTGGAGTGCCACCTGGTCTCCGGCGACTTCGACTATCTGGTCAAGGCGCGGATCAACGAGATGGCCAGCTACCGCAAGCTGCTCGGCGACATCCTGCTCAAGCTGCCGCACGTGCGCGAGTCGAAGAGCTATATCGTCATGGAAGAGGTCAAGGAGAGCCTGAGCCTGCCGATTGCGGAGTGACGCGAGCTGCAAGCGAATCAGGATGGGCCCCGTCGGGGGGCTTTTCCGCTCTTACTTGCAGCTTATGGCTTATGGCTTGCCACTGCCCTACACCAACACCTGGCGGGTCGTGGCTATCAGCCGGTGCACCTGGTGCTCGACCTGCGCCTCGACCGGCGTCTCCGGCCCGCGGCCATGGGGACAGGGCAGGCTTTTGCTGGTGCCGAACAGGCGACAGATCAACGGTCGCTGGTCATACACCTCACAGCCCTGCGGCCCGAGGTGCACACAATTCAGCTCGGCCAGCGCGGCATCATGCGCGGCGTCGCTTTTCACCGGCAGGCGAGCCATCTCCTCGGACGAGGCGGTGACCGGCCCGCAACAGTCGTGACAGCCGGGCACGCAGTCGAAGCGCGGAATCTGCAAACGCAGCTGATCGATCTTGCGGCTGGTACAACTCATCGCTAGCGTCCTGTGGAAGTCCCGCCCATCTTAACCCCGCCTGCGGCCAATCGCGGCAGAACGGCCTGACCAGCCGACGGGAATCCACTTTTTTGCGCCTCCCCCTTGGCGACAGGCAGAGCCCGCGCTTATCCTGCGTAAAAATTTCCACACATAATAATCAGGATTTAACACATGAACGCCCGCGTTCACCAACCGATCCACAGCGCCCAGCACCCCGCCTCCTATTACGCCGCCAGCATCAACCGGCAACTGGCCTACCCGCCCCTGCGCGGCGAGCTCAGCGTCGACGTGTGCATCGTCGGCGGCGGCTTTTCCGGGCTGAACACGGCCATCGAACTGGCGCAGAAAGGCTTCTCGGTGGCGCTGCTGGAGGCGCACAAGATCGGCTGGGGCGCCAGCGGGCGCAACGGCGGCCAGTTGATCCGCGGGGTCGGTCATGGTGTCGAGCAGTTCGAGTCGATCATCGGCGCAGGCGGCGTGCGCGAACTCAAGCTGATGGGCCTGGAAGCCGTGGAAATCGTCCGCCAGCGGGTCGCGCAGTTCGCTATCGACTGCGACCTGACCTGGGGCTACTGCGACCTGGCGAACAAGCCCAGCCACCTGGAGGGCTTCGCCGAGGACATGGCCGAGCTCAAGGCTCTCGGCTACCGGCACCAACTGCGTCTGCTGCAACCCGAGCAGATGCATGAGGTGGTGGGCTCCGAGCGCTACGTCGGCGGCCTGATCGACATGGGCTCCGGCCACCTGCACCCGCTCAACCTGGCCCTGGGCGAAGCGGCGGCCGCCCAGTCACTGGGCGTGCAGTTGTTCGAAGATTCGGCGGTGACGCACATCGACTATGGCACCACGGTCAAGGTGCACAGCGCCCAGGGCGTGGTGCGCGCGGCTCATCTGGTGCTCGGCTGCAACGCCTACCTGAATGGCCTGAACACTAACCTGGGTGGCAAAGTGCTGCCCGCCGGCAGCTATGTGATCGCCACAGAACCGCTGTCCGAGGCCCAAGCCCGGGCACTGATCCCGCAGAACATGGCGCTGTGCGACCAGCGGGTGGCCCTCGACTACTACCGCCTGTCCGCCGATCGACGCCTGCTATTCGGCGGCGCCTGCCACTATTCGGGGCGCGATCCGGCGGACATCGCCGGTTACATGCGGCCGAAAATGCTGGCCGTGTTCCCCCATCTGAAGGGTGTGAAGATCGATTACCAGTGGGGCGGCATGATCGGCATCGGTGCCAACCGCCTGCCGCAGATCGGCCGGCTCAAGGATCAGGCCAACGTCTACTATGCCCAGGCCTATTCCGGCCACGGCGTCAACGCCACCCACCTGGCCGGCAAGCTGCTGGCCGAGGCCATCGCCGGCCAGGCCAGCCACGGCTTCGACCTGTTCGCCCAGGTGCCGCACATGACCTTCCCCGGCGGTCAGCACCTGCGCTCGCCATTGCTGGCCCTGGGCATGCTCTGGCACCGGCTCAAGGAGCTGATCTAACAGCCGTCAGCGGCCTTCAGAGCTTCCAGAACGGCCGCAACACCTCCGCAAGCGCCTGCTCGCGGGTAATGCCGACATCCTTGAGTTGTGCGGCATCCAGTTCGAGCAACGCCCGCCGCGTGCTCAGGCGCCGCCACCAGCGCTGCCAGCGCGACGCTTCTGGCGCGCTGGCCTGCGGGCGGGCGTCGACCAGCCGCGGTTGACCGTCAATCAAGAGTTCCCGCTGACGCAACGTCAGCCTTGTATCACTGAGCCCATTCATCTCGTCCTCCTGCCTGAACGCGCATTGGAGCCAATGATGAACGGCCGGAAAAAAGCATGACAGACTCAAAAATCTCTTATTAACTACATACAGATGGCGCTTCAAAGCCTCTGAATCATCAATTCATGCGGAATCTGTATTGCTTACTCAATGAACAGTGGACAATCAGGGCAACTGTAATGAACCTCTACATCAACCTGGCCGAGCAACTCGGCGCCCGCATCGAGCAAGGCCTGTACCGCCCGGGCGAGCGCCTGCCCTCGGTGCGCGCCCTCAGCCTCGAACACGGCGTCAGCCTGAGCACGGTGCAACAGGCCTACCGCCAACTGGAAGACCGGGGCCTGGCTACGCCGCGGCCGAAGTCCGGCTATTTCGTGCCGCTCACTCGCGCAAAGCCGGCACTGCCGATGGTCAGTCGCGCCGCGCAACGGCCGGTGGACGTGTCGCAATGGGATCAGGTGCTCGAACTGATCAGCCTGTCGCCCAGCCGCAGCGACATGATCCAACTGGGCCGTGGCCGCCCTGATGTCAGCAGCCCGACGCTCAAACCCCTGCTGCGTTCGCTTTCCCGCCTGGGCCGCAGGCAGGACCTGAACAGCCTCACCTACGGCTGCATTTATGGCGACCAGGGCCTGCGCGAGCAGATCTCGCGACTGCTGCTCGACTCGGGCTGCCAGATTCCCTATCAGGACATCGTCATCACCACCGGTTGCCACGAAGCGCTGTCCGCCGCGATCCGCGCGACTTGCCAACCCGGCGACATAGTTGCGGTCGATTCGCCGAGCTTCCACGGCGTCATGCAGGCGCTGAAAGGCTTCGGCATGAAGGCGCTGGAATTGCCCACCGACCCGCTCACCGGGATCAGCCTGGAGGCCCTGGAGTTGGCTCTCGAACAATGGCCGATCAAGGCCATCCAGTTGACGCCGACCTGCAACAACCCGCTCGGCTACATCATGCCGGACGCCAACAAGCGGGCCCTGCTCGCCCTGGCGCAACGCTACGACGTGGCGATCATCGAGGACGACGTCTACGGCGAACTGGCCTACAGCTACCCGCGTCCGCGCAGCATCAAGTCCTATGACGAAGACGGCCGCGTGCTGCTCTGCAGCTCCTTTTCCAAGACCCTGGCGCCCGGCCTGCGCATCGGCTGGATCGCCCCCGGCCGCTACTTCGATCGCGTACTGCACATGAAATACATGGGCACCGGCACCACCGCGCAACTGCCGCAACTGGCCCTGGCGGAATACCTCGAGGCCGGCCACTACCAGCCGCATCTGCGGCGCATGCGCAGCCAGTACGCCCGGGGCCTGGAGCAGATGATCGACTGGGTCAGCCGTTATTTTCCGCCCGGCACGCGGGTCAGCCGGCCGCAGGGCAGCTTCATGCTCTGGGTCGAGCTGGATCCGGGCTTCGACAGCCAACGGCTGAACCGTGAACTGCAACCGCACAAGGTGCAAATCGCCCCGGGCAGCATCTTTTCCGCCGCCGGCAAATACCGCAACTGCCTGCGCATCAACTACGCCGCAAAACCCAGCGCAGAGATCGAGCAAGCCGTGCGCCGGGTCGGCGAAAGCGTCGCCGAACTGCTGGCGGAGCTGGGCTAGTCGCCGCGCGCCGGTTCGGCCGTGCCGAACTGGTCATCGACACCCTGACCACGCCAGGCCAGCACCACGAACACGGCGGCGCCCAGCGCCATCAGCAGCGGCAACGCATGGCCGCTGACCCACTGACTGGCCGCACCGGTGGCCAGCGGCCCGAGCAGACAACCGATGCCCCACAGCTGCGCGACATGGGCATTGGCGCGCACCAGCTCGTCGTCACGGTAGCGCTCGCCGATCAGGATCAGCGACAGGGTGAACAAGCCGCCGGCGCTGGCGCCGAACAGCACCAGCAGCGGCCAGATCAACGGCGTATGCAGCAGCAGCGGAATCGCCAGACTGGATCCCAGCAGAATCACCCCACAGCCGCGGAACAGGCTGCGCCGCGACATGCGGTCGGCCAGCAAACCGATCGGCAGCTGCAGGGCGGCGTCGCCGACCACCACCACGCTGACCATCAGCAGCGCCACTTCCTGGGTGAAACCCTGGCGCAGGCCGTAGATCGGCAACAGGGTCAGCATCATCGCCTCGAAGCCGGCGAACAGCATCACCGCCCAGGCGATGGCCGGCAACTTGCGGCAGAACGCCGGCAGGCCGCGGCCCGAGGCGCTGTGTGCGTCCACCCGCGGCGCGCCCGTGCGCCCCAACAGGATCAGCGAACCGCCGATCAGCAGGCCTACGCCGGCCCAGAAACCCAGGTCGGTACCGGTGCCCAGGGCGGTGAGCAGCAGCGGCCCACACAGTTGGCTCAACGCATAACCGGTGCCATACAGGGCGACCAGGCGGCCGCGCCACTTTTCCACCGCCAGCTGGTTGATCCAGCTCTCGCCGAGGATGAACACCACGGTCAACGCCACGCCGATCAGCAGGCGCAACAGCAGCCATACCGCATAGCTCTGCATCAGCGCCAGCAGCCCCACGGACAGGGCGCCGACCAGCAGGCACAGCTGCATCAGCCGGGTGGTGCCGAAGTACGCCGCCAACCGACCCGCCAGGGACGCGCCGAGCAGCACGCCCACCGCCGGGGTCGCCGCCATCACGCCGATGGCAAAGGAATCGTAACCCCAGCCCTCCAGGCGCAGCGACACCAACGGCATGGTCACCCCGAGGGCCAGACCGATGCTGATCACCGCCGCACAGACCGCGAAATAGGTACCCCAACGCATTGCCAGACTCCTTTATGTCGTGGCCCGGTACAAAACAAAACGGCCGGGCTTCCCAAGGAAACCCGGCCGCAGGTGTGGCTCATTCGAGCCGGCCCTCCTCGCGGAGAGCGGACCTTTTAGGGCGATTATCCGCCCGGGATCAGAGTTTGATCCACGTCGCTTTCAATTCGGTGTACTTGTCGAAGGCGTGCAGCGACTTGTCGCGGCCGTTGCCCGACTGCTTGAAGCCGCCGAACGGTGCGGTCATGTCGCCGCCGTCGTACTGGTTGACCCAGACGCTGCCGGCGCGCAGGGCCTTGGCGGTCAGGTGAGCCCTGGACAGGTTGCTGGTCCAGACCGCCGCGGCCAGGCCGTAGGGCGTGTCGTTGGCGATGGCCACCGCCTCCTCGGCATTGTCGAAGCCGATCACCGAGAGCACCGGGCCGAAGATTTCTTCCTGGGCGATGCGCATGGCGTTGTTCACCCCGTCGAAGATGGTCGGCTCGACATAGGTGCCGCCGCTCTCCTCCATCACCCGCTTGCCACCGGCCACCAGTTTGGCGCCGTCGTCATGGCCGGCCTGGATGTAGCTCAGCACGTTGTTCATCTGGGTGGTGTCGACCAGCGCACCGACGTTGGTTGCCGGGTCCAGCGGGTTACCGGGCTTCCAAGCCTTGATCGCCTCGACCACCATGGGTACGAAGCGCTCCTTGATCGAGTTCTCCACCAGCAGGCGCGAACCGGCGGTGCAGACTTCGCCCTGATTGAAGGCGATGGCGCCGGCCGCGGCTTCGGCGGCGGCCTGCAGGTCAGGGGCGTCGGCGAAGACGATGTTCGGGCTCTTGCCGCCGGCTTCCAGCCAGACGCGTTTCATGTTCGACTCGCCGGCGTAGACCATCAGCTGCTTGGCGATCTTGGTCGAGCCGGTGAACACCAGGGTGTCGACGTCCATATGCAGGGCCAGGGCCTTGCCGACGGTGTGGCCGAAGCCCGGCAGGACGTTGAACACGCCCGCCGGAATGCCGGCCTCGATGGCCAGTTGGGCGATGCGGATGCCGGTCAGCGGCGACTTCTCGGACGGTTTCAAGATCACCGAGTTGCCGCTGGACAGGGCCGGGCCGAGCTTCCAGCAGCTCATCAGCAACGGGAAGTTCCAGGGCACTATGGCGGCGACCACGCCGATCGGCTCGCGGGTGACCAGGCCCAGTTCGTTGTGCGGGGTGGCGGCCACCTCGTCGTAGATCTTGTCGATGGCCTCGCCGCTCCAGCGGATCGAGCGCGCGGCGCTGGAAACGTCGATGCCCAGGGCATCGCTGATCGGCTTGCCCATGTCGAGGGTTTCCAGCAGCGCCAGCTCTTCGCCGTGCTGCTCGATCAGGTCGGCGAAACGGATCATCACGGCCTTGCGCTTGACCGGCGCCAGACGCGACCAGATGCCGGAATCGAAGGTTTTGCGGGCGTCCTGCACCGCCAGCTCGGCATCGGCCAGGTCGCAACTGGCGACTTCTGCCAGCATGCGCCCGTCCACCGGGCTGATGCAGGCGAAGGTCGCCCCGGAAACCGCCGCACGGTATTCGCCATGAATAAAGGCACGGCCTTCGATCTTCAGGGTCTTGGCGCGCTGTTCCCAGTCGGCACGAGTCAGGCTAGTCATTCGAGCATCCTCTATCAGTAAAAAGTGCCGCGGCTTCGGCGCGCGCACTGTCAATAATTCTGCAAGGCCTGTTAGGGCCAAATCCTGCTGGCAACACTAAACCAGAGGGCCGCACCTTTTCAATATTTTTTACAAAGCCCGACAAACCCCCTTGTCATGTTCGTTTTATTAAACATAGACTGCGCGAAATCGCTTCCCAGCCTCCCTCTTTCAACGCGATTGGATAACCAGCATGGCCCTCGACCACAGCCCGCACGTGAACGATAAAAACCACAGCTTCGACGACTTCTGGATGCCCTTCACCGCCAATCGTCAATTCAAGGCCAAACCGCGCCTGCTGGACAGCGCCGACGGCATGTATTTCACCAGCGACGACGGCCGTAAAGTATTGGACGGCACCGCCGGGCTTTGGTGCTGCAACGCCGGCCACGGTCGTCGGGAAATCACCGAGGCGGTGAGCCGGCAGATCGCCAAGCTGGACTTCGCCCCGACCTTCCAGATGGGCCACCCGCTGCCGTTCGAGCTGGCCAGCCGCCTGGCCGAGATCGCCCCGGCAGGACTGAACAAGGTGTTCTTCACCAACTCCGGCTCCGAGTCGGTCGACACCGCGCTGAAGATCGCCCTGGCCTACCAGCGCGCCATCGGCCAGGGCACGCGCACCCGCCTGATCGGCCGCGAGCTGGGCTACCACGGCGTCGGCTTCGGCGGCATCTCGGTCGGCGGCATGCTCAACAACCGCCGCGCCTTCCCCCTGCAACTGCCCGGCGTCGACCACCTGCCGCACTGCCTGGACATCGCCCGCAACGCCTTCAGCCGCGGCCTGCCGGAGTTCGGCCTCGACAAGGCCGACGAACTGGAGCGTCTGGTCAGCCTGCACGGCGCCGAGAACATCGCCGCGGTCATCGTCGAACCGATGTCCGGCTCGGCCGGGGTGATACTGCCGCCGGTGGGTTATCTGCAGCGCCTGCGCGAGATCACCCGCAAGCACGGCATCCTGCTGATCTTCGACGAGGTCATCAGCGGCTTCGGCCGCGTCGGCCAGGCCTTCGCCGCCCAGCGCTGGGGCGTCACCCCGGACCTCATCACCACCGCCAAGGGCCTGACCAACGGCGCCATCCCGATGGGCGCGGTATTGGTCGACGAGCAGATCCACGACGCCTTCATGCAGGGCCCGGACGGCATCGAACTGTTCCACGGCTACACCTACTCCGGCCATCCGGTCGCCTGCGCCGCAGCCCTGGCGACCCTGGACATCTACCGGCGCGACAAGCTGTTCGATCGCGCCATCGAGCTGGAAGACTACTGGCAGGACGCCCTGCACAGCCTGCGCGACCTGCCGGGCGTGATCGACATCCGCGCCATCGGCCTGGTCGGCGGCGTGCAACTGGCGCCGAGCAGCCACGGCGTCGGCAAACGCGGCTACCAGGTGTTCGAGCAGTGCTTCCACAATGACCTGATGGTGCGGGTGACCGGCGATACCCTGGCCATGTCGCCGCCCCTGATCGTCGAGAAGGCCCAGATCGACAGCCTGGTCGAGAAGCTCGCCGACGCGATCCGCACCGCCCACTAACCGCCAGCCACGGAAGCCCCCATGAACATCGACCAGATCCTCGACTTCGCCCAAGCCAACACCGTACCCGAGCACTACCGCCCGGCGCCGGAAAAAATCCTCAAGGGCGACCCCGAGCAAAGTGTGCGCAACCACTATGGCAGCCCCTGCGGCCAGTTCAACGCCGGCATCTGGGAGGGCGCGGTCGGCCAGTGGACGGTTGACTACAGCGAACACGAATACTGCGAAATCCTCCAGGGCGTGTCCGTGTTGCGCGATCAGGACGGCAACGCCAAGACCCTGCGCGCCGGCGACCGCTTCGTCATCCCCGCCGGGTTCGCAGGCACCTGGGAAGTGCTCGAGCCCTGCCGCAAGGTCTACGTGATCTTCGAGCAGGCCGCGCGCTGACCGACTCTATTCATGCGTCACCCTTTAGCCCGCCCTGTGCGGGCTTTTTTTCGCCCAGACAGGCGGCCAGGTCGCACCGGGCATGCACGGGCGCACCTCGGATGGAAGACCCCGGCTTGCCGCCCGGGGCGCGCTCGACAGCGTGGCCGCAGCCCGCCCAGCCGCCTGGCGATAAATCGCCGGCATGAAAAAGCCCGCCATACGGCGGGCTTTTTCGACAAGAGCCAGGATCAATTACTTGATCTTGCCTTCCTTGTAGATCACGTGCTTGCGTACAACCGGATCGAATTTTTTAATTTCGATTTTGTCCGGCATGGTGCGCTTGTTTTTGTCGGTAGTGTAGAAATGACCAGTACCGGCACTCGAGATCAAACGGATCAATTCGCGCATGACTTACTCCTTAAACCTTTTCGCCGCGAGCACGCAGCTCGGACAGAACGACGTCAATACCACGCTTGTCGATGCAACGCATGCCCTTGGCGGAAACGCGCAGACGCACGAAACGGTTCTCAGACTCGACCCAGAAGCGGTGATGCTGCAGGTTCGGCAGGAAACGACGACGGGTTTTGTTGTTTGCGTGGGAAATGTTATTCCCGGTTACCGGACCCTTACCGGTAACTTGACAGACTCTCGACATGCCTCAGCCCTCTAAAACCACATGCCCAACCCGGCATGGGTTGGCCGCTTAAACTCAATATCATTGGCGCTCGGCGCCGCGTATCTCGAGGGTCTTACCAGCCGCACAGCAAAGCGCAAGAACCGGGCCCCTACAAAAGAGCGCTGCTTTATACCAGAAAGCCCGGCGAGCAACAAGGCTAAACACACTTTCAACTCGCACGCAGGCGGCGCAACATCGGCCTCCAGGCCACAGGCGCAGGTGCCGGCGGCAGTCTACCGCTCGTCGCCAAGTCCGCTGTTCCAGCCGCGCGTTATGCTCTAGGGTAAACCCTTTACCAGCGCGCCCATGGGCACGCACCGCACTATCAAGGAGTGAGCCATGCGCCTCGTCACCCAAACATTTCTATTGACCAGCCTGCTCAGCCCGCTATTGGCGCAGGCGGCCACGCTCAGCGTCTGCACCGAAGCCAGCCCGGATGGCTTCGACGTGGTGCAATACAACTCGCTGACCACCACCAATGCCTCGGCCGATGTATTGATGAACCGCCTGGTGGAGTTCGATGCAGGCAGCGGCCAGTTGCTGCCCAGCCTGGCGCAAAGCTGGGACGTCAGCGAGGACGGCCTGAGCTACAGCTTTGTCCTGCGCGAGGATGTCGCCTTCCACGAAACCGACTACTTCAGCCCCAGCCGCCCGCTGACCGCCGACGACGTCTTGTTCAGCTTCCAGCGCATGCTCGAGCCGACCCACCCCTGGCACAAGGTTGCGCCCAGCGGCTATCCACACGCCCAGTCGATGCAACTGCCCAGCCTGATCACGCGCATCGACAAGCTCGGCGAACACGCCGTACGCTTTACCCTGAGCCGCCCCGACGCCACCTTCCTCGCCACCCTGAGCATGGGCTTCGCCTCGATCTACTCCGCCGAATACGCCGACCAGTTGCTCGCCGCCGGCACTCCGGAGCGGCTCAACAGCCAGCCGATCGGCAGTGGCCCCTTCGTCTTCAAGCGCTTCCAGAAGGACGCGGTGGTGCGCTATGACGCCAACCCCGAGTATTTTGCCGGCACGCCGGCGGTGGACCGCCTGGTGTTCGCCATCACCCCGGACGCCAACGTGCGCCTGCAGAAGCTGCGCCGCGGCGAATGCCATATCGCCCTCTCGCCCAAGCCGCAGGACGTGCGGGCCAGCACCGCCGACGCCGAATTGAAGAACGTGCACACGGCGGCCTTCATGACCGCCTTCGTCGGCATCAACAGCCAGCATGCGCCGCTGGACAAGGCCGCCGTACGCCAGGCGATCAACCTGGCCTTCGACAAAGCCAGCTACCTGCAGGCGGTGTTCGAAAACAGCGCCGAGGCGGCCAACGGCCCCTATCCGCCCAACACCTGGAGCTATGCCGCAGAATTGCCCGGTTATGCCCACGACCCGGCCAAGGCCCGCGCCCTGCTGGCCGAGGCCGGCTTACCCGACGGCTTCAAGACCAGCATCTGGACCCGCCCCAGCGGCAGCCTGCTCAACCCCAACCCGAGCCTCGGCGCCCAGCTGTTGCAGGCCGACCTGGGCAAAGTCGGCATTCAGGCCGAGATCCGTGTGATCGAATGGGGCGAACTGATCCGCCGCGCCAAGGCCGGCGAACACGACCTGCTGTTCATGGGCTGGGCCGGCGACAACGGCGACCCGGACAACTTCCTCACCCCGCAATTCGCCTGCGCCTCGCTCGAGTCGGGACTGAACTTCGCCCGCTACTGCGACCCGCAACTGGATCAGTTGATCGCCGCCGGCAAAACCGCCGGCGACCAGGCGCAGCGCAGCCACCTGTATAAGGAAGCGCAGCGGATCATTCAGCAACAGGCGCTCTGGCTGCCCCTGGCCCACCCGACCGCCTACGCCCTGCTGCGCAAGGAAGTCGAGGGCTATCAGGTCAGCCCCTTCGGCCGCCAGGATTTCGCCAAGGTGCGCCTGGCGCCCTGACGGTCGCCAAGCTGCCGAGCCGCGATGCCGAGCTTCGCGGCGTTCAGTCCCGTGGTGTAGATGTCGGCGCCCCGGCTACAGCCAGCCGTACTCGGCCATCGACAGCGGCTCGCCATCGCCGACGATGAAGTGGTCGAGTACCCGCACATCGACCAGCTCCAGGGCTTCCTTCAGGCGCTTGGTCAGCACCCGGTCCGCCTGGCTCGGCTCGGCCACGCCCGAGGGATGGTTATGGGTCAGGATCAGCGCCGCGGCATTGTGCGCCAGGGCACGCTTGACCACCTGACGGGGATAGACGCTGGCGCTGTCGATGGAGCCGTGGAACAGCGCCTCGAAGGCCAGCACTCGATGCTTGGCATCGAGAAACAGGCAGCCGAACACCTCATGGGGCTCGTGCCGCAACAGGGCCTTGAGGTAGTCGCGCACCGCCTGCGGACTCTCCAGCGCCGAATCGCGGCGCAACTGCTCGGCCAGATGGCGGCGGGCCATCTCCAGCACCGCCTGCAACTGGGCGAACTTGGCCGGCCCCAGCCCCAGACGCTGGCTGAAAGACGGCAAATCCGCCTGCAGCAGAGCGCGCAGCCCACCGAAGTCAGCGAGCAGATGACGCGCCAGATCCACCGCGCTCTGCCCGGCCACACCGGTGCGCAGGAAGATCGCCAGCAATTCGGCGTCGGTCAGGGTAGCGGCCCCTTGGGCCAGAAGTTTCTCCCGCGGGCGTTCCGCCGCAGGCCAATCGCGAATGCTCATAGCACCTCCATGTCGAGCCCTGAGCCTGCCGAGCCTGAAACAGCCCTTACGGGCCGGGCCTGACAAGCTCCCAGTGCCGCTTTTCCGCTGCGGCTGCTGTGCTATCTTAGCCCATCCTTTTGCGCGGCGACTGGCCTGGGGAGGCGTCACCGCCGCGGCGCACATCCACCTAAGACAAGGCAGGCCTATGCAGCGGCTATATCGAAAACGCATCGTTGTCGGCGTGGGCGGCGGCATTGCCGCCTACAAGAGCGCAGAGCTGGTTCGCCGCCTGCGCGACCAGGGTGCAGACGTGCATGTGGTCATGACCCGCGGCGGTCGCGAATTCATCACCCCATTGACCCTGCAGGCACTGTCAGGCCATCCGGTTCACCTGGATCTGCTCGACCCCGCTGCCGAAGCCGCCATGGGTCATATCGAACTGGCGCGCTGGGCCGACCTGGTGCTGATCGCCCCGGCCACCGCCGACCTGATGGCGCGCCTGGCTCAGGGTGTCGCCGACGACCTGCTGACCACCCTGGTCCTGGCCACCGACGCCCCGGTCGCTCTGGCGCCGGCGATGAACCAGGCGATGTGGCGCGACCCGGCCACCCAGGCCAACGCCCGACTGCTCGGCGAACGCGGCCTGCGCCTGTTCGGCCCGGCGGCAGGCAGCCAGGCCTGCGGCGATGTCGGCCTCGGCCGCATGCTCGAAGCCGACGAGCTGGCGCAATGCGCCGCCGATTGCTTCCAGAACCAGGCCCTGACCGGCAAGCACGTGCTGATCACCGCGGGGCCGACTCAGGAAAATATCGACCCGGTGCGTTACATCACCAACCACAGCTCCGGCAAGATGGGCTTCGCCCTCGCCGAAGCCGCCGCCGAAGCCGGCGCCAAAGTGACCCTGATCAGCGGCCCGGTGCATCTGCCGACCCCGGACCGGGTCAGCCGCATCGACGTGGTCAGCGCCCGCGACATGCTCGCCGCCTGCGAAGCCGCCATGCCCTGCGACCTGCTGATCGCCGCTGCCGCCGTCGCCGATTACCGCCCGGAAGTGGTCGCACAGCACAAATTGAAGAAAGACCCCAGCAGCGGCGACGGCCTGCTCCTGCAAATGGTGCGCAACCCGGATATCCTCGCCACGCTGGCAGGGCGCGCCGACCGACCGTTCAGCGTCGGTTTCGCGGCCGAGACCGAGAACCTGCTGGGCTATGCCTCGCGCAAGCTGCAGGACAAGAACCTCGACCTGATCGTCGCCAACGACGTGGCCAACCCCAGCATCGGCTTCAACAGCGAGGAAAACGCCATCACCATCATCGATCGCGACCTCCAGCAAAGCAGCTTCGCCCAGACCAGCAAAGGCAAGATCGCCCGCCAACTGGTGGCCTTTATCGCCGACCGCTTGCACCGCGCCTGATGCCCTCATTCACCGACCGCAGAGCCTGACATGCACGCCTTACAAGCCAAAATCCTCGACCCGCGCCTGGGCAGCGAATTCCCCCTGCCGCAGTACGCCACCCCTGGCTCCGCCGGCCTCGACCTGCGCGCCATGCTCAAGCAGGAACTGATCCTCGAACCCGGACAAACCGTGCTGATTCCCACCGGCCTGTCGATCTATATCGGCGACCCCGGCCTGGCGGCGCTGATCCTGCCGCGCTCAGGCCTCGGCCACAAACACGGCATCGTCCTCGGCAACCTGGTCGGCCTGATCGACTCGGACTACCAGGGCGAGCTGATGGTGTCCTGCTGGAACCGTGGGCAAAGCGCCTTCAGCATGGCCATCGGCGAGCGCATCGCCCAGCTGATCCTGGTGCCGGTGGTGCAGGCGCACTTCGAGCTGGTCGAACAGTTCGACGAGAGCTCGCGCGGCAGCGGCGGCTTTGGCCATTCCGGCAGTCACTGAAACCGCCAGCAGGATGAACCGCCAGGGAGACGTTCGATGAAAGGCTTCAAGCGCACTGCCAAGGATGCCAACGCCGCCAGCACCGGCAAACAGACCGCCAGCGCCCTGTTCCCCGGCCTGCTGGCCGCCATCGGCGGGCTGATTGTGGCCGGTGCGCTGCTCTGGTTCGGCCTGTTCAACAGCGTGCAGCAACAACAACAGGAGCAACTCGCCCAAGCCTGGGGCGGCGCGCAGGCCGCCGCGCTGCAACAGGCATTGCGCCAGCTGGCCGCCGACACCCGCGCCGCGGCGCGCAACCCCGAGCTGCTGCAGGCCGTGCAAAGCGGGGACAACCAACAGCAGCGGGCGGCCGAAGGCAATCTGCGCTACTGGGATGGGGTGATCGACGCCCATCTCAATGCCCGCGGCGAAGCCGTCCAGGACATGGGCCGGGACGCGCCGATGAACTTCGCCGCACTGGACATGCTGCGCCGCGTGGAAAACGGCCAGACGCCCGCTGCCGAGGCCTACAAGATCGACCAACGCTGGCTGGTCTACAGCGCCGCGCCCGTGCGCCAGAGCGATGATCAACCGGCACAGGGCACCCTGCTGCTGGCGGTCGAGCTGAACCGCCTGCTGGCCAGTTTGCCGCCACTACCCGCCGAGGTCGGCCAGCTGCAACTGATCCAGCAATTCGGCAGTTCCGCCGGCCAGTTGCTGGCGCAGCGCGGCCAGGCCCAGGGCGACGCGCAACGCTTCGATAGCGGCAACCCTAACTGGCAGCTTGGCTTTACCCCGGGCCCGCACCTGAGCGCATCGCCCTTCTCGCCCGCACTGCCCGGCCTGGCGACGCTGCTCGCACTGGCGGGCGCCCTGCTCGGCCTCTACCTGGTGTACAGCGGCCAGCAACGCCGCCTGGACAAGGATGTCTCGCAACTTGATCAACTGGTGAAAGAACTCTCAGCCGGTAAAGTCGTCAAAGCATTCAGCCTGAGCCTGCCGGCGCTCGATAACCTGGCACAATCCCTGGCCCGCCTGCCGCACCGCGCCAGTCCGCCAGCGCAAACCCACGAGAGCACCAGCAACGCTTCGCCCGCAGCGGAGCCTGACCAGACCGCCGGGCTGATCGATCCGCTGTTTCAAGACACCGATATCCTCGATATCGACATTCTCGACGAAGACCAGGATCTCCTGGGATTGGAGCCCCCCCCCGTCATGAGTACCCAGCAAATCGCGCCAAAACTACCCGCCGACATCTTCCGCGCCTACGACATTCGCGGCGTGGTCGGCAGCAGCCTGACCGCAGAAACCGCTTACTGGGTCGGCCGCGCGATCGGCTCGCAGAGCCTGGCGCAGGGCGAGCCGAACGTCGCGGTGGGCCGCGATGGCCGCCTATCCGGTCCGGAACTGCTGCAGCAACTGATTCAGGGCCTGCTCGACTGCGGCTGCAACGTCAGCGATGTCGGCATGGTGCCGACCCCGGTGGTCTACTACGCCGGCCATATCCTCGCAGGCAAATCCGCGGTGATGCTCACCGGCAGCCACAACCCGCCGGATTACAATGGCTTCAAGATCGTCATCGCCGGCGACACCCTGGCCAACGAACAGATTCAAGCCCTCAAGGCGCGTATCGACAGCAACGACCTGGCCAGCGGCGTCGGCACTGTCGAGCAGGTCGATGTGCTGGAGCGCTACTTCAATCATATTCGCGACGACATCGCCATGGCCAAACCCATGAAGGTGGTGGTCGACTGTGGCAACGGCGCCGCTGGGGTGATCGCCCCGCAACTGATCGAAGCCCTGGGCTGCACGGTGATCCCGCTGTTCTGCGAGGTCGACGGCAACTTCCCCAACCATCACCCGGACCCGGGCAAGCCGGAAAACCTGGTCGATCTGATCGCCAAGGTCAAAGAAGAGCAGGCCGACCTCGGCCTGGCATTCGACGGCGACGGCGACCGGGTCGGTGTGGTGACCAACAAAGGCACCATTATCTACCCGGACCGCCTGCTGATGCTGTTCGCCAAGGATGTGGTGTCGCGCAATCCCGGTGCCGACATCATCTTCGACGTCAAATGCACCCGCCGCCTGACCCCGTTGATCAGCGGCTACGGCGGTCGCCCGGTGATGTGGAAAACCGGTCACTCGCTGATCAAGAAAAAGATGAAGGAAACCGGCGCCCTGCTGGCCGGCGAGATGAGTGGGCATATCTTCTTCAAGGAGCGCTGGTTCGGCTTCGACGACGGTATCTACAGCGCCGCCCGCCTGCTGGAAATCCTCAGCCAGGACAAGCGCGATGCGGAACTGGTGTTCAGTGCCTTCCCCAACGATATTGCCACCCCGGAAATCAATATCCAGGTTACCGAACAGAACAAGTTCGGCATCATCGACAGCCTGCAACGCGACGGCCATTGGGGCGAGGCCAACCTCACCACCCTGGATGGTGTGCGCGTCGACTACCCCAAGGGCTGGGGTCTGGTGCGCGCCTCCAACACCACGCCGATGCTGGTGCTGCGTTTCGAGGCCGACAGTGACGAAGAACTCGAACGCATCAAGGGCGTCTTTCGCGCCCAGCTATACAGCGCTGCACCCGATATCACCTTGCCGTTTTGATTGAGATTAGCCATGGAGACCCGCATGACCCTCGAACGTGATGCCGCCAGTAACGTCGCCAAAGTTCTGTCCGAAGCGCTGCCGTACATCCGCCGCTTCGTCGGCAAGACCCTGGTGGTCAAGTACGGCGGCAACGCCATGGAAAGCGACGAGCTGAAAACCAACTTCGCCCGCGACATCGTGCTGATGAAGGCGGTCGGCATCAACCCGGTGGTGGTGCATGGCGGCGGCCCGCAGATCGGCGACCTGCTCAAGCGCCTGTCGATCGAGAGCCACTTCATCGACGGCATGCGCGTGACCGATGCGCAGACCATGGACGTGGTGGAGATGGTCCTCGGCGGCCAGGTCAACAAGGACATCGTCAACCTGATCAACCGCCACGGCGGCAGCGCCATCGGTCTGACCGGCAAGGACGCCGAGCTGATCCGCGCCAAGAAGCTCACCGTGACCCGCCAGACGCCCGAGATGACCCAGCCGGAAATCATCGACATCGGCCACGTCGGCGAAGTCACCGGGGTCAATACCGAGCTGCTCAACATGCTGGTCAAGGGTGACTTCATCCCGGTGATCGCGCCGATCGGGGTCGGCGCGGAGGGCGAATCCTACAACATCAATGCCGACCTGGTCGCCGGCAAGGTGGCCGAGGCCTTGAAGGCCGAGAAACTGATGCTGCTGACCAACATCGCCGGCCTGCTGGACAAGCAGGGCGAGGTGCTCACCGGCCTGACCACCGAACAGGTCGACGGCCTGATCGCCGATGGCACCATCTACGGCGGCATGCTGCCGAAGATCCGCTGCGCCCTCGAAGCGGTGCAGGGCGGCGTGACCAGCGCACACATCATCGACGGCCGGGTGCCCAACGCGGTGCTGCTGGAAATCTTCACCGACAGCGGTGTCGGTACGCAGATCTGCAACCGCAAGCGCCACTGAGCGCATCCGCTCGCACAGACCACGGCCTGCCTATATTCATGGAGCGGGCTCCAGGGTAGTCCGGGAGAGGGTTTCCCGGATTGCGCCCAGGCTTATCCAGCTACGACGCTGCAGAGAATCTGCCGGCTCGGACAGCCTCCTAGCGCCGCCTGCCCAGCAGTTCGGCGAGACGCTGGCGATCGGCGGCAAAGCTGTCCTGGGCCTGTTTGCGCGCTTCCTGGTAGCGGGCAATGTCCTTGTACTGGCGCAGCTGTTCATCCTTCTGATTGTCGATCTGCGCCAGCAGATGCTCCGGTACGGCGCGCCCGGCACGCTCATGATCCGCCGCCTGGCTCTGCAGGTTGCCCTGCTGCATGCGCGCCGATTGCAGATTGCTGCGCGCCACGCCGATCAACCCATCCAGCTCGGCCAGCTTGCGATCACGGGCCCGATCGATGTCTTCGGGTGTGCTGTACAGGCGCAATAACTGGGCATCGGAGTTGGCACGGGCCTTGTCAGCCAGCAAGCGCTGCATCTCCTCGGCGCTCGGGGCCGGCGGAATGACCTTGATCACCCGCCCCTGATCATTGAGTACCTCATAGCCCTTGCCGATGAACTCCGGCGGCACGCCCTGACGACCGAGCACGGTAACGCCCTGATCATCGGTATAGCGATACAACTCAGTGGCGCCCGCAACAATCGGCAGCAGCAAACCGAACAACAGCGAACAGCGGAGCAGAGTCGGCTTGCGCATCGAGACAGCACCCTAAGTCGAGGAGTCAGATTCCATATTCGGCGCGGTAGGCTTGCACCGCCGGCAGATACTGCTTGAGTTCGGCATCGTCTGCCAGGTATTCCAGCACCAGCTCGAGCGACACGATGCTCACCACCGGCATGCCGAAATCGCGCTCGACCTCCTGGATCGCCGACAACTCGCCCTGACCACGTTCCTGACGATTCAACGCAATCAGCACGCCCGCGGCTTGCGCGCCCTGGGCCTGGATGATCTGCATCACCTCGCGGATCGCCGTGCCGGCAGTGATCACGTCGTCGACGATCAGCACCTTGCCAGCCAGCGTCGCACCGACCAGGCTGCCGCCTTCGCCGTGGTCCTTGGCCTCCTTGCGGTTGAAACACCAGGGCACATCGCGCTGATGATGCTCGGCCAGCGCCACCGCGGTGGTCGCCGCCAACGGGATACCCTTGTAGGCCGGGCCGAACAACACATCGAAGGGAATACCGCTGTCGACCACCGCGGCGGCGTAAAAGCGCCCCAGCCGGGCCAGCGCCAGACCGCTGTCGAACAGCCCGGCATTGAAGAAGTACGGGCTGATACGCCCCGACTTGAGGGTGAACTGACCGAAGCGCAGAACCCCGCGCTCAATGGCAAAACGAATGAAGTCGCGCTGGTACGCTTGCATGAAAAGTCCCGGACGGCACGGATTTAGCTAGGAATTTAGCTTATTGGAGACGAGCTCGGGTATCATACACGCACGTGTTTTTAGGGGCCATTTATGCGGATCATCAGTGTGAACGTGAATGGTATTCATGCTGCAGTCGAGCGCGGTTTGCTCAGTTGGCTGCAAGCACAGAATGCCGACGTCATCTGCCTGCAGGACACCCGCGCCTCCGCCTTCGAACTGGACGACCAGGCCTTCCAACTGGATGGCTATTTCCTCTATGCCTGCGATGCCGAAGTACCAAGCCAAGGTGGCGTGGCACTGTATTCGCGGTTGCAACCCAAGGCGGTAATCAGCGGTCTCGGCTTTGAAATGGCCGATCGCTACGGGCGCTACCTGCAGGCCGATTTCGACAAGGTGAGTATCGCCACCCTGCTGCTGCCATCCGGGCAGGGCGGCGACGAGAGCTTGAATCAGAAATTCAAGTTCATGGACGACTTCACCCATTACCTGGACAAGCAACGGCGCAAGCGTCGCGAGTACATCTATTGCGGCTCGCTGTACGTGGCGCACCAGAAGCTCGATGTGAAGAACTGGCGCGACTGCCAGCAATCACCGGGTTTCCTCGCTCCGGAGCGGGCCTGGATGGATGAAGTGATCGGCAGCATGGGCTACGTCGATGCCCTGCGCGAAGTCAGCCGTGAGGGCGACCAGTTCAGTTGGTGGGCGGACAGCGAGCAGGCCGAACTGCTCAACCTGGGCTATCGCTTCGACTACCACCTGCTCACCCCCGGCATGCGCCGCAGCGTGCGCACCGCGCGCCTGCCGCGGCAGCCACGCTTCTCCCAGCATGCGCCGCTGATCGTCGATTACGACTGGATTCTCAGCGTCTAACGCGACCAGCAGAAACAATAAAGCCGGCATCCGCCGGCTTTGTTGTTTCTGCTGCGAGGCTTACTTCACCAGGCGCCAGCTGAAGGGGTAGCGATACGCCTGGCCTTCGTTGGCCTTGATCCCGGCGATAATGGTCAGCACCAGAGCGCCCACCCCCACCAGCACCAGCAGCGGGAAGCCGATCACTACCACCATCAGCAGGAAGCACAGCACCACCGCCAATGACACGCTGATCTGGAAATTCAATGCTTCCTTGCCCTGCTGGTCGACGAAAGGGTCGAGATCCTTCTTGATCTGCCAGATAATCAACGGCCCGAGCAGATTACCGAAGGGGAACGCCAGCCCCAGGAACGCGGCGAAGTGACAGAACATCGCCCACTGACGGGCCTCCTGACCGGGTGTCGGCACCGGGGTTTGCATGTTTTCGTCCATCGTTACCCTCCTTAGCAGATCGCTGCAAAACCATTATGCCCATGTGACGTTATAGTCGATTCCACCCCAACCGGACGGCTCCGCCCGGTCGGCGCTCGCGCCGGTGCTCAACGGCCAATCAGTTCTAGTCGGCCAATGCCGCCAGCTGCAACTCGAACAGTTCATTCACGCCTTTTTGCGCCAATGCCAGCATCGCATTCAACTCCTGCGGCTGGAACGGCGCGCCTTCGGCGGTGCCCTGCACCTCGATGAAACCGCCGGCACTGGTCATCACCACGTTCAGGTCGGTTTCCGCGGCGGAGTCTTCCAGGTAATCCAGGTCAAGCACCGGCTCGCCCTGGTACATGCCGACCGACACCGCGGCGATCATCTGCTTGAGCGGATCGCCGCCCTTCAGGCCGCCACGTTTCTTGATCGCTTTCAGCGCGTCGTTCAGCGCCACCATGGCGCCGGTGATCGATGCCGTACGGGTACCACCATCGGCCTGGATCACGTCGCAGTCGACGTACAGGGTGTTTTCGCCCAGCTTGCTCATATCCAGCGCGGCGCGCAGCGAGCGGCCGATCAGGCGCTGGATTTCCAGGGTGCGTCCGCCCTGCTTGCCGCGGCTGGCCTCGCGCTGGTTACGCTCGCCGGTGGCGCGTGGCAGCATGCCGTACTCGGCGGTCAACCAGCCCTGGCCCTGGCCCTTGAGGAAGCGCGGCACGCCCGACTCGACGCTGACCGTGCAGATCACCTTGGTGTCGCCGAATTCCACCAGCACCGAGCCTTCGGCATGCTTGGTGTAGTTGCGGGTGATACGGATCGAGCGCAACTGATCGGCGCTGCGGCCACTGGGACGTTTCATCGAGGAATACCTGCTCTGAATAGAAATCTGCGGGCCATTATAGGGGCCGCACGCCAGCAACGACATGCCGAATTGGGAGCGGCCGACGCACTGCGCTACAATCTCGCGCCTTTCGTACCGACTTTCCGCGAGGTTCGCCCATGATCCACAGCATGACTGCCTTCGCCCGCGCCGAGCAGGCCGGAACCAATGGCACCCTGAGCTGGGAACTGCGCTCGGTCAATCACCGCTATCTGGAGCCGCACCTGCGTCTGCCGGAAAGCTTCCGCGACCTCGAAGGCGCGGTGCGCGAGGCGCTGCGCAATGGTCTGTCGCGCGGCAAAGTCGAATGCACCCTGCGCTTCGCCGAAGACAGCGCCGGCAAACCGCTGCAGGTGGATCACGAACGCGCCGCCCAACTGGTCGCCGCCGCCGAGAGCGTCGCCAGCCTGATCAAGCACCCGGCGCCACTCAATCCGCTGGAAGTCCTGAGCTGGCCAGGGGTATTGGTCGCCGACGCCGCCGACCCGCAAGCACTCAACAAAACCGCCCTGGGCCTGTTCAAGCAAGCACTGGACGAGCTCAAGCAAAGCCGCTCGCGCGAAGGCATCGAGCTGGCCAAACTGCTCAACGAGCGCCTGGACAGCATTGACGGCGAAGTCGCGGCCCTGCGCGAACTGGTGCCGCAGATGCTCGCCACGCAACGGCAGAAAATCCTCGACCGCAGCGCCGAGCTGCAGGCCGAACTCGACCCACAGCGCCTGGAGCAGGAACTGGTGATGCTCGCGCAGAAAAGCGATGTCGCCGAAGAGCTGGATCGCCTGAGCACCCACGTCAGCGAAGTGCGCCGCGTACTCAAGAGCGGTGGCGCAGCCGGCCGGCGCCTGGACTTCCTGATGCAGGAACTCAACCGCGAAGCCAACACCCTCGGCTCCAAGGCCTTCGACACCCGCAGCACCCAGGCGGCGGTCAACCTCAAGGTACTGATCGAGCAGATGCGCGAACAAGTGCAGAACATCGAGTAAAAACTACTGCGCCAGCTCGCTACGTTTTTAAAGACTTCATTGAAAAACAGCCAGTCCCGGGAAACCCTTATGGCCATCACCACCGGCACCCTCTATATCATTTCCGCCCCGTCCGGCGCCGGCAAGACCAGCCTGGTCAAGGCGCTGATCGACAGCGAGTCGCAGATTCGCGTGTCGGTCTCCCACACTACGCGCGCCATGCGCCCTGGCGAGGTGGAAGGGGTGAATTACCACTTCGTCGGCCGCGAGCAGTTTCACGCGATGATCGACAACAGCGAACTGCTCGAGCACGCCGAAGTCTTCGGCAACCTCTACGGCACCTCGCAAGCCTGGGTCGAGCAGACGCTTCGCGACGGCTTCGACCTGATTCTGGAAATCGACTGGCAGGGCGCCCAGCAAGTACGCCGCCTGATGCCCCAGTCCAGGTCCATCTTCATCCTGCCGCCGACCCAGGAGGCGCTGCGCCACCGCCTGACCAACCGCGGCCAGGACAGCGGCGAGATCATCGAGCAGCGCATGCGCGAGGCGGTCAGCGAGATGAGCCACTACGTCGAATACGATTACCTGCTGATCAACGACGATTTCGCTCACGCGCTCAGCGACCTGAAGGCCATCTTCCGCGCCAACCAGCTGCTGCAAAGCCCGCAACAACAACGCCACCGCGGTCTGCTCAGCGAGTTACTGGCTTAGTGGCAGCTGCAGGCTGTAAGCTGCAGGAGCGGCGGTGTTTGGGTATTTTCTTGCCGCCTGTAGCTTAAAGCTTGCGGCTGCCCCGTGGGCGTAACTAAACTACTCAGTCCGCTCGCCCCTCTGGGCCGGCCTTATTTTGCATTCGCTACGAGGAAGACCATGGCTCGCGTTACCGTCGAAGATTGCCTGGAACACGTTGAGAACCGTTTTGAACTGGTCATGCTCGCCACCAAGCGTTCGCGCCAGCTCGCCACCGGCGGCAAAGAGCCGAAGCTGGCGTGGGAAAATGACAAGCCCACCGTGGTCGCTCTGCGTGAAATCGCCGCGGGCATGATGAGCTACGACGTCATCGCCCAGGACGAAATCATCGAAGAAGAGCCGCTGTTCGCGGCCTTCGAGGATGAGGCCAACGAGCCTCTGTAAGCCTATGCCTGGTCGACGTCATACGGCGCAGGGTCACAAGAGTCGGCTGGGAGGTCATCCATGCCGAGCATAGACGCCTTCGCCGATCGACTGTCGAGCTACCTGGATAACGACCAGGTCAATCTGGTTCGTCGCGCCTACTTCTACGCCGAACAGGCCCACGACGGCCAGCGTCGGCGCAGCGGCGAAGCCTACGTCACCCATCCGCTGGCGGTGGCGAATATCCTGGCCGACATGCACATGGACCATCAGAGCCTGATGGCGGCCATGCTGCATGACGTGATCGAAGACACCGGCATCGCCAAGGAAGCGCTCAATGCGCAGTTCGGCGAGACCGTGGCCGAACTGGTCGACGGGGTCAGCAAGCTGACCCAGATGAACTTCGAAACCAAGGCCGAGGCGCAGGCCGAGAACTTCCAGAAGATGGCCATGGCCATGGCCCGCGACATCCGCGTGATCCTGGTCAAGCTGGCCGACCGCCTGCACAACATGCGCACCCTGGAAGTGCTGTCCGGCGAGAAGCGCCGGCGCATCGCCAAGGAAACCCTGGAAATCTACGCCCCCATCGCCAACCGCCTGGGCATGCACAGCATGCGCGTGGAATTCGAGGACCTGGGTTTCAAGGCAATGCACCCGATGCGCTCCGAACGCATCCGCGCGGCGGTGCGCCGCGCCCGTGGCAACCGCAAGGAAATCGTCAACAAGATCGAGGAGTCGCTGACCCACTGCCTGGCCCGCGAAGGCCTGGAGGGCGAGGTACTCGGCCGCGAAAAGCACCTCTACGGCATCTATCAGAAGATGCGCGGCAAACGTCGGGCGTTCAACGAAATCATGGACGTCTACGCTTTTCGCATCGTGGTCGACAAGGTCGACACCTGCTACCGCGTGCTCGGCGCCGTGCACAACCTGTACAAGCCGCTGCCCGGACGCTTCAAGGACTACATCGCGATACCCAAGGCCAACGGCTACCAGTCGCTGCATACCACGCTGTTCGGCATGCACGGCGTGCCCATCGAGATCCAGATCCGCACCCGCGAGATGGAAGAAATGGCCAATAACGGCATCGCCGCGCACTGGCTGTACAAATCCAACGAAGAAGACCAGCCCAAAGGCACCCACGCCCGCGCCCGCCAGTGGGTCAAGGGCGTGCTGGAGATGCAGCAGCGCGCCGGCAACTCGCTGGAATTCATCGAGAGCGTGAAGATCGACCTGTTCCCCGACGAGGTCTATGTGTTCACGCCCAAGGGCCGCATCATGGAGCTGCCCAAGGGCTCGACTGCGGTCGATTTCGCCTACGCGGTGCACACCGATGTCGGCAATACCTGCATCGCCTGCCGCATCAACCGCCGCCTGGCGCCGCTCTCCGAACCGCTGCAAAGCGGCGCCACCGTGGAGATCGTCAGCGCCCCCGGCGCACGGCCGAACCCGGCCTGGCTGAATTTCGTGGTCACCGGCAAGGCGCGCACGCACATTCGCCACGCCCTCAAACTGCAGCGCCGCTCGGAGTCGATCAGCCTCGGCGAGCGCCTGCTGAACAAGGTCCTGACCGGCTTCGATAGCCACCTGGACAAGCTGGTTCCCGAGCGCGTGCAGGCGGTGCTTGGCGAATATCGCCTGGAAGTGATCGAGGATCTGCTGGAAGACATCGGCCTGGGCAACCGCATGGCCTACGTGGTGGCGCGCCGCCTGCTGGCCAGCGACGGCGAGCAGCTGCCGAGCGCCGAAGGGCCGCTGGCGATCCGCGGCACCGAAGGCTTGGTGCTGAGCTACGCCAAGTGCTGCACGCCGATTCCCGGCGACCCGATCGTCGGCCACCTTTCCGCCGGCAAGGGCATGGTGGTGCACCTGGACAGCTGCAGGAACATCGGCGAGATCCGCCACAACCCGGAAAAGTGCATCCAGCTGTCCTGGGCCAAGGACGTGGTCGGCGAATTCAACGTCGAACTACGCATCGAGCTGGAGCATCAGCGCGGCCTGATCGCCCTGCTGGCCGGCAGCGTCAACGCCGCCGACGGCAATATCGAGAAGATCAGCATGGACGAGCGCGACGGCCGTATCAGCGTCGTGCAACTGGTGGTCAGCGTGCATGACCGCATCCACCTGGCCCGGGTGATCAAGAAGCTGCGCGCGCTCAAGGGCGTGATGCGCATCACCCGGGTAAGAGCCTGACGGCAGTACCAAAGCGGATGACCGCCCCGCAGCCACAAGCAACAGCCCCCGCCCCTTGCAGCCCCTGGCTTGCAGCCTGTAGCCTGATACCCGTTTTTACTTGCAGCTTGAGGGGGCGGCCATCCGCCTTGCCGCTTGAAGCTGCTTCTTCCAAGGAGTCCCCATGAGCAAGAGCGTCATCAACAGCGAAAAAGCCCCGGCAGCCATCGGCACCTATTCCCAGGCGATCAAGGCCGGCAACACCGTCTATATGTCCGGGCAGATCCCGCTGGACCCGCAGACCATGGAACTGGTCGAAGGCTTCGAAGCCCAGACCGTGCAGGTCTTCGAGAACCTCAAGGCGGTCATGGAAGCCGCTGGCGGCTCGTTCAAGGACGTGGTCAAGCTGAACATCTTCCTCACCGACCTGGCGCATTTCGCCACCGTCAACGAAGTCATGGGCCGCTACTTCCAGCAACCCTATCCGGCCCGCGCCGCCATCGGCGTAGCAGCGCTGCCGAAGGGCGCCCAAGTGGAAATGGACGCGATCCTGGTCCTCGAATAAGTCTCCGGCGGGGCGCGCTGCCCCGCCATTCTTCTTGCACAAGGAATGGCCCATGCGCCCCCTTCTCGCGGTGTTACTCGGCGCCTCGCTGCTCGGCGGCTGTGCCGGCAAGCCTGGCGACCCGAGCGGCACCTGGATCAACCAGGCGGCGATCGATGCCGCTAGCGAAGGTGGCAACCTGCGCGAAGCACTGCTCGCCTATGGCCCCAACCTGGAGTGGCATATCCAGCCGCAACGCCGGCTCGCCGCTTACAGCAACGGTTTCGAGCAGGGCGAAGGCCAATTGCTCGACGAGGACGAAGACCGCTGGCGGGTCGATTTTTACGCCGACTATCACGAATCGCTCAGCCTCAGCGGCGATACCCTGCTGCAGGCCGCCAGCGACACCTGGCCGGAGCAACGCTTTGCCCGTCCGACAACGCCTGCAGCGGTGGATGCCCCGCTGGGCAGGAGCTTCGAGCAAGCGCTCTACAGCGCCTACCTGGGCGGCAGCTGGACGATCAGGCAAGGCCTGGGCGCAGGTGGTCTGGTGCTGTTCCAGCCTGACGGCCGCGTCGAAGGCCTGCCCGGCACCGAACGCTATGCCCTGTGCCTGGCCGGCGACTGCGCCGCGATGAGCGGCGAATTCGACAGCGTCTGGCTGCAACTCGGCGAACAGGGCCAGGCCTGGCTGTTCGAACGCAACGACCACTACCTGAGCATCTTCGCCGCACTCAACCGCGCGCAGAGCGATGAAATGCCCGATTACCACAAGGGCGAACTGCACTGGCGGCTTGAGCGCACCAGCCGCTAGCCCGGCGGCAATCCGGCGCATGCATGGCCTGCCCCCCGGATCACCTCCACGCCGACCTCAAGGCTGCGCCAGCACCGCCGCGTAGCCTTCGCGATAGCTCGGGTATTGCGGCGCCCAGCCCAGGGCCCGGGCCCGGGCGTTGCTGCAGCGTTTGCTGCCGGCGCGGCGCACCGTCGCCTGCTCGGCCCAGTGGCTGACGCCCAACTGCCCGCGCAGCCAGGCCACCACTTCGTGCAGCGGCGCCGGCTCATCGTCGACGCCGATATAACAGTCCGCCAGCCTCAGCCCGCGGGCATCGGCTTGCAGCAGGCAGGCCAGCAAGCCGGCGGCATCGTCGACATGGATCCGATTGCCGTACAGCGGCGGCTCGCTCGCCACCCGGTAGCCCTGGCGCACCTGATTGAGCAGCCACTCCCGGCCCGGCCCGTAGAGGCCGGTCAGGCGCACCAGGCTGGCGGCAATGCCGCTGTGCAGAGCCAGTTGCTCGGCTTCGCGCATGATGCGCCCGGAAAAGCCGCTGGCCTCGGCCGGCGAAGTCTCGTCGATCCACTCGCCGCCCTGCTGGCCATAGACACTGCTGCTGGAGACGAACAGCAGGCGCCTGGGTGCCTGCCCATGCTGCGTCAGCCAGCCGAGCACCCGGCGCAGGCCGTCGACGTAGGCGGCGCGGTAACCGGCCTCGTCGGCTACGCTCGCCGCCGCGCAGTACACCAGGTAATCCAGCCCGCCCGCCGGCCAGGCCGGCGGACAATCATCGGCCTGCAGATCGCCGGCAACCGGCAGGATTGGCGCGGGCAGCTTCTCGACTGCACGGCGCAGACCATGCACCGTCCAGCCCGCCGCCGCCAAACGCAGGCCGAGGCGCGTGCCGACATCGCCGCAACCGGCAATCAACAGACTCGGGCAAGTCGACATGAAACCCTCCCTCCACTCGCTGGCAACAGTAATTCACAGGCAGACAGTCTAGCCCGGTTGGTTGATTGCAATGCAAAGGCTATGCTTGGCAGCAACTTAATGGATAAACACTATGACCCTCACCGAGCTGCGCTACATCGTCACCCTCGCCCAGGAACAGCACTTCGGCCGTGCCGCCGAGCGCTGCCATGTCAGCCAGCCGACCCTGTCGGTGGGGGTGAAGAAGCTCGAGGACGAACTCGGCGTGTTGATCTTCGAGCGCAGCAAGAGCGCGGTGCGCCTGACCCCCGTCGGCGAAGGCATCGTCACCCAGGCGCAGAAGGTGCTGGAGCAGGCCCAGGGCATTCGCGAGCTGGCCCAGGCCGGCAAGAACCAGCTGACCGCGCCGCTGAAGATCGGCGCCATCTACACCGTCGGCCCCTACCTGTTCCCCCACCTGATCCCGCAGTTGCACCGGGTGGCGGCGCAGATGCCGCTGTATATCGAAGAGAACTTCACCCATGTGCTGCGCGACAAGCTGCGCACCGGCGAGCTGGACGCGATCATCATCGCCCTGCCGTTCCAGGAAGCCGACGTGCTGACCCTGCCGCTCTACGACGAACCCTTCTACGCGCTGCTGCCGGCCGGCCACCCCTGGGCGGCGCTGAAGACCATCGACAGCAAACTGCTCAACGACAAGAGCCTGCTGCTGCTCGGCGAAGGTCACTGCTTCCGCGACCAGGTGCTGGAGGCCTGCCCGAGCCTGCGCAAGGGCGGCGAAGAACACGCCCAGCACACCACCGTGGAATCCAGCTCGCTGGAAACCATCCGCCACATGGTCGCCTCCGGCCTCGGCGTGTCGATCCTGCCGCTCTCGGCGGTGGACAGCCACCACTATGCCCCCGGGATCATCGAAGTGCGTCCGCTCAGTGCCCCGGCGCCGTTCCGCACCGTGGCCATCGCCTGGCGCGCCAGCTTCCCGCGGCCGAAAGCCATCGAAATCCTCGCCGACTCGATTCGCCTGTGCTCGGTGGCCCAGCCGCAAGCAAAAACCGCCTGAGGCGCGCCCCATGACCGAGCTCGCTGCGGTTTCCGTCACCGCGCTGAAAGGTGTCGGCGCCGCCCTGGCCGAGAAACTCGCCCGGGTCGGCCTGGAAACCCTGCAGGATGTGCTGTTCCATCTGCCCCTGCGTTACCAGGATCGCACCCGCATCGTGCCGATCGGCGAACTGCGCCCCGGCCAGGATGCCGTGGTCGAAGGCACGGTGGTCGGCGCCGATGTGGTCATGGGCCGCCGGCGCAGCCTGCTGGTGCGCCTGCAGGACGGCAGCGGCAGCCTGTCCCTGCGCTTCTACCACTTCAGCCAGGCGCAGAAGGAAGGCCTCAAGCGCGGCACCCAGGTGCGTTGCTACGGCGAGGTGCGCCCCGGTTCTTCCGGCCTGGAGATCTACCACCCGGAATACCGCGCGCTCTCGGCCAGCGAGCCGATTGCCGTGGAACAGTGCCTGACGCCGATCTACCCGAGCACCGAAGGCCTGACCCAGCAGCGCCTGCGCGCCTTGAGCGAACAGGCCCTGGCCCGCCTCGGCCCGCACAGCCTGCCGGACTGGCTGCCGGGCGAACTGGCCCGCGACTACCGGCTCAGCCCGCTGGATCAGGCCATTCGCTACCTGCACCGGCCACCGCCGGACGCCGACCAGGCCGAACTCGCCGAGGGCCGGCACTGGGCGCAACACCGCCTGGCCTTCGAGGAACTGCTGACCCACCAGCTGTCCCTGCAACGCCTGCGCGAAAGCGTGCGCGCCCAGCAGGCGCCGCCACTGCCGCCGGCCTCACGCCTGCCGCAGCAGTACCTCGCCAACCTGGGTTTCGCCCCCACCGGCGCGCAACAGCGGGTCGGCGCCGAGATCGCCTACGACCTCAGCCAGGACGCGCCCATGCTGCGCCTGATCCAGGGCGACGTCGGCGCCGGCAAGACCGTGGTCGCCGCCTTCGCCGCCCTGCAGGCGCTGGAGGCCGGCTACCAGGTGGCGCTGATGGCCCCCACCGAAATCCTCGCCGAGCAGCACTTCCTCAATTTCAGCAAATGGCTGGCGCCGCTCGGCATCGAGGTCGCCTGGCTGGCCGGCAAGCTCAAGGGCAAGGCCCGCGCCGCGGCGCTGGAACGGATCGCCGGCGGCGCGGCCATGGTGGTCGGCACCCATGCGCTGTTTCAGGACGAGGTCAGATTCGCCCGCCTGGCCCTGGTGATCATCGACGAGCAGCACCGCTTCGGCGTGCAACAACGCCTGGCGCTACGGCAGAAAGGCGTCGGCGGACGCATGTGCCCGCACCAGCTGATCATGACCGCCACGCCTATCCCGCGGACCCTGGCGATGAGCGCCTATGCCGACCTCGACACCTCGATCCTCGATGAGCTGCCGCCCGGCCGCACCCCGGTGAACACCCTGGTGATCGCCGACAGCCGCCGCCCGGAGGTGATCGAGCGGGTGCGCTCGGCCTGCAACGAAGGGCGCCAGGCCTACTGGGTGTGCACCCTGATCGAGGAGTCCGAGGAGCTGACCTGTCAGGCGGCGGAGACCACCTTCGAGGATCTGGTCGCCGCACTTGGCGGGCTCAATGTCGGGCTGATCCACGGGCGCATGAAGCCGGCGGAAAAGGCCGCGGTGATGGAGCAGTTCAAGCAGGGCCAGTTGCAGCTGCTGGTCGCCACCACCGTGATCGAGGTCGGCGTCGACGTCCCCAATGCCAGCCTGATGATCATCGAGAACCCCGAACGCCTGGGCCTGGCCCAGTTGCACCAGTTACGTGGGCGAGTCGGCCGCGGCAGTGCCGCCAGCCATTGCCTGCTGCTCTACCACCCGCCGCTGTCGCAATTGGGCCGCGAACGCCTGGGCATCATGCGCGAGACCTGCGATGGTTTCGTCATCGCCGAAAAAGACCTGGAGCTGCGCGGCCCGGGAGAAATGCTCGGCACCCGGCAAACCGGTCTGTTGCAATTCAAGGTCGCCGACCTGATGCGTGACGCCGACCTGCTGCCGGCCGTGCGCGACGCCGCGCAAGCCCTGCTGGAACACTGGCCGCAGCATGTCAGCCCACTGCTCGAACGCTGGCTGCGCCATGGCCAGCAATACGGACAAGTGTGAACCAGTTCACGGGGCATCCGTCACCTGCCCCCGCGATCCACTGGCCTGCTGTTTATACTTCGGGCATTTGCGCCCCTCGAACCGGATGCCGTTATGAGTGATGTAGCCCTCGCCCCAGATACCGCAGCGCCCCCGCCGCCGGTAATCGTGCAATTGCTGGATAAACTCGGCCTGGCCTATCGGGTACACCGCGAGCATTGCGGCTTACCCGCCGCGCAACGCATACAGGCGGTGCTGCTGGAGGATGCGGTGGGCGCCTTGCTGGTGCTCTATCCACAGAATCAACTGCTTGCCCTCGATCGCCTGGCCGAACTGACCGGGCGCAAACTGGTGGCGGTGAAACCCGAGCGCCTGCAACGCATGCTCGCCAGGCATGCCCTCGGCGTATTGCCCGGCCTGCCACAGTTGACCAGCTCGCCCTGCCTGTACGACGAGCGCCTGCTCCAGGTGCCGAGTCTGTACATCGAATCCGGCCAACCCGGCGTGCTCCTGGAAATAGCCCGCGACGCCTTCAAGAGCCTGCTGAGCAAGGCCAGCGCCGCCCGTATCGGCGAACCGCTGAGCAATATCCGGCCCAACCTCGACCGCCCCGACGACGACCGCGCCGAGATCACCCAGGCGGTGCAGGCCTTCACTGCGCGGCGCATCCAGCAACGCCTGGAAGAAACCATCGAGATCCCGCCACTGGCGGAAACCGCGCAGAAGATCATCAAGCTGCGGGTCGATCCGGATGCCACGGTGGACGACATCACCGGGGTGGTCGAAACCGACCCGGCGCTGGCCGCCCAGGTGGTCAGTTGGGCGGCCTCGCCCTACTACGCCGCGCCCGGCAAGATCCGCTCGGTGGAAGACGCCATCGTCCGCGTGCTGGGCTTCGATCTGGTAATCAACCTGGCCCTCGGCCTGGCTTTGGGCAAGACCCTCAGCCTGCCCAAAGACCAGCCGCAACAGGCCACGCCCTATTGGCAACAGGCGATCTACACCGCCGCGGTGATCGAGGGCCTGACCCGGGCCATGCCCCGCGCCCAGCGCCCGGAAGCGGGGCTGACTTACCTCGCCGGGCTGCTGCACAACTTCGGCTACCTGGTCCTGGCCCATGTCTTTCCGCCGCACTTCTCGCTGATCTGCCGGCACCTGGAGGTCAACCCGCACCTGTCGCACAGCCATGTCGAACAGCACCTGCTGGGCATCAGCCGCGAGCAGATCGGCGCCTGGCTGATGCGTTACTGGGACATGCCCGAAGAACTGGCCAGCGCTCTGCGCTTCCAGCACGACCCCGAGTATGCCGGCCCCCATGCGGCCTACCCGAACCTGGTGTGCCTGGCGGTCAACCTGCTGCGCAACCGCGGCATCGGTGCCGGCCCGGCCAGCGAGATTCCGCAGAGCCTGTTCGATGCCCTGGAGCTGAGCCGCGACAAGGCCGAGGACGCGGTGAACAAGGTTCTCGCCGCAGAAGTGGCGCTACGCGAACTGGCGAGCCAGTTTCATCCACCGCATTGAAGCCGCTGGCCCCCGGGATTGCAGACGATGCTGTTCACTCAAGCCAAGTGAGCAGCATTTTTCGTAGACCCTGTGTTTATTTACAAGACCTGCGACCTCGGGTGGATCGGGGCACGTAGCTGACGCGTCAGCCATCCAGCAACTGCGCTGGTGGATGAAAAAAGCGTCATTCACCCTACCTCGCTGAAGCGCAGCGCCACCCTGCAGCCCGGATGAAATCCGGGGAAGTCTCGGCAACTCCTACGATGGGCATCAATCGCCGGCGCCCCGCAGCTGGCGCGGCGACGCCTGGCTTACGACAAGCGCCCTGAGAAGGTCACTTGAGTGAACAGCATTGCGCGGTTGCGGCGTTTTTTGCAGGATGCGCTTGAGCGCAGCGCTAGCCATCGCAGATCGACAGCGGCATCGCGTCACGCAGGGCGGGTCGGGCGGCTTCGCCCCCGGGTTGCGCTGCAGGCTGCGAATCCGGGGAAGTTGTACGCGGCAGCCGGCCAGCGACGCGGGCTATCAGGCGGCTTGTTTCTCGCTGGTTTTCTTTTTCGGCACCAGGTACTTGGTCAGGCCCTGGAACCAGATCACCAGGGCCGGGTTGCCTTGGATCTGGATGTCCTTGTTCTGGATGCCCTGCATGAAGGCCAGCTGCTTGTTCTTCGCGTTCATGGTGGCGAAGCCGTAGGCCGCATCCTTGAAACCCAGGGCGAAGGCCGGTTGGCTGGCCGGGCCGCGCTTGCTGCTGATGCGCTGGTCCTTGACGATAAAGTGGCGGGCCACCTTGCCATCCAGGGTGTGCAATTGGAACTGCATGTCACGGTCGACCAACTGCTGCTGGAAAGCCGGGTTGTCACGGCTGGCCTTGGCCATCAGGCGTCCCAGCATCCACAGGAGAAAACGGAATTTCATGCGCACGGCCTCGATCGGAGAAGGGAATTGGCGGCGCATTGTAGTGTTTTTTACACAGGACTACAGTCCGCTGTCGAGGCCGGCAGAAGCAGAACAGGCGGTCGAGTTGCGACCCTGTCGTCAGGCCGATAGCCCGGAGCCAGGCGGCTCCGGGCTGGCGAGGCTCAGTTGACCGCGTCTTTCAGGGACTTGCCCGGTTTGAAGGCGACGGTGTTGCTGGCCTTGATCGTGACCGGCTGACCGGTTTGCGGGTTTTTGCCGGTGCGAGCACCGCGGTGACGCTGCACGAAAGTACCGAAGCCCACCAGGGTCACACTGTCCTTGCGGTTCAGTGCACCGGTGATTTCTTCCAGTACGGTGTTGAGTACACGATTTGCCTGATCTTTGCTCAGATCTGCCTTTTCGGCGATGGCGGCGGCGAGTTCCGGTTTACGCATAAATGCCCCTTTGACGGTTTGTTGTTGTTGTGTCCGTGCTGCTCATCCAGAACAGCGCCCAAGGCGCCGCAACAGCTCTACTCTGCGGCAGACCTCAGGGAGAATGGCATGGGATGCGGGCCTGCGCCAGTCTTGCCCGGCAGTTTAACCGGACAATTTAAGGGTGTTTACGCCAGAACGACTGACATTCACGCCAGCAGCGCCGGCAACTGCTTATTCAGCGCGAGCTTTTCCTGCACGGCCGTGCCGGTCAAGGCGTAGCCGAGCAGGCTGCCGGCGGCATCGTGGCACAGCGCCTTGATATCGCTGCCGCTGCCCTCGACCGTCCATTCGCCCTGCAGGCCGCGCGGCGGCGGTGACACCACCAACGGGCACACCGGAGTCTTCACCGTCACCGGCATGGGTCCGTAACGAACCGCCGTCGGCTTGCCGGCCAGGGTCTGGGCCAGGGCGCGGGCACAGGCCATCAACGGCATGACGTACTGCAGGTTGAGGCCATCGACCTCGGCGCAATCGCCCAGCGCATAGATGTGGGCGTGGGAGCTGCGCAGCTCGCGGTCGACCACCACCCCGCGGTTGACCGCCAGGCCGGCGGCCGCGGCCAGCTCGGTACGCGGACGCAAGCCGACCGCCGAGAGCACCAGATCGCAGGCGATCGGCGTGCCGTCGGACAGCCGTCCTTGCAGGCCCGTGCCGGCGCGCTCGAGGCTGGCCAGCACCGGACCGAGGTGGAAGCGCGCCCCTAGGCTTTCCAGGCCCGCCTGCACCGCCGCAGCCGCCGCTGGATGCAGCAGGCCGGGCATGACCTGCTCGCAGGGCGCCACCAGCTCGACCTGATAGCCGCCGAGGCTGAGGTCGTTGGCGAACTCGCAGCCGATCAGGCCGGCGCCGAGCAGCAGCACACGCTTCTTCCCGGCCGCGGCGGCGCGAAAGCGGGCGTAGTCCTCCAGGTCGTTGATCGACAGGATCGCGTCCTGGGCGTCGCCCGCGACCGGCACCCGGATCGGCTCGGCGCCCCAGGCCAGCACCAGGTCGCGGTAGGCCAGCGCCTCCTCGCCGATCCACAGGCGCTTATGCACCGGGTCGATGCCGGTGATGCGCGTATGGGTGTAAATCTCGGCCTTGAGCTGTTCGGCCATGGCGCCAGGTTCGGCCATGCTCAAGCCATCGGCGTCCTTGTGCTTGCCGAAGCCGGTGGACAGCATCGGCTTGGAGTAGAAGCGTCCGTCATCGGCGCTGATCAGCAGCAACGGGGTGTCGCCGTCCAGCTTGCGAAATTCCCGGGCCAGGTTGTAGCCGGCCAGGCCGGTCCCGACGATAACCACAGGCGGCGCCACAGCTGCACTCATATTCACTTCCTCACTCGGCAAAACAGCGCCACGGCTCAGGCCGTCGCCACTTCCATGGAATATTCAGGGGGCTCAGCTGATCTCGATCATCTCGAAATCCTGCTTGCCGGTGCCGCAGTCCGGACACAGCCAGTCCGCTGGGATGTCTTCCCAGGGGGTACCCGGCGCCAGGCCTTCTTCGGGCAGACCTGCGGCTTCATCGTAGATAAAGCCGCAGACGATGCATTGCCACTTGCGCATGGCGACCTCCGCGCGCTGGGAATTTCCCCGACCCTAGCGCACTTGCCCACCACGCGCCAAGCCCGAGCCGCGCCAACGACGGGGCGGCCGGCAATTGCCCGCCCATAAAAAACGGCGACCCTGGGGTCGCCGTTGTTTATGGCTTGTGATCAGCCGATTTCGATCATCTCGAAATCCAGTTTGCCCACGCCGCAGTCCGGGCACAGCCAGTCTTGCGGTACGTCTTGCCACGGCGTACCCGCGGCGATGCCTTCGTCGGGCCAGCCCTGGCTTTCGTCGTAAATCAATCCACAGACCACACATTGCCACTTCTTCATAACGTCCTCGGGTGCCTCTCGGGTAGTGCATGCAGGCACGCTACCGGAAATCCACCGGTGCGCCAAGCCGCCGGCCGGGCAATTGCGCCCGGCGGCAGGCCGCGATCAGCGCGCGATGAGCAGCGGATCGCTGATGGCCATGGCATACATGGCGATCAGGGTCAGGCTACCGGCGGCCAGGAGGTAGTACAGGGTCGGCAGCATGGTCTTGCGCAGGGTGATGCCTTCGCGCCCTAGCAGGCCCACGGTGGCCGAGGCCGCGACCACGTTGTGGATCGCGATCATGTTGCCAGCGGCCGCACCGACCGACTGCGCCGCTACCATCATCGCCCCGGACACGCCGAGCAGCCCGGCGGTGTTGAACTGGAACTGCGAGAGCATCAGGTTGGACACGGTGTTGGAGCCGGCGATAAAGGCGCCCAGTGCGCCCACGGCCGGGGCGAAGAACGGGTACACGCCGCCCACGCTGTCGGCCACCAGTTGCGCCATGGCCACCGGCATCGACATCAGGTCGGAAGCGTTGACCCCGGAGTTGATCAGGATACGCACCATCGGAATGGTGAAGATCAACACGAAACCGGCACCCAGCAGGGTGCGGCTCGACTCGCTGACCGCGGCCTTCAGCTCACTGAAGCGCATGCGGTGCAGGAAGCAGGTCACGATCACCACCATGCACAGGATGCCGCCCGGCAGGTACAGCGGCTCCAGGGTTCCGGAGACGCCGGTTTCGCCGAGGATGTCCTTCCAGCCGAAGCTGACCGAGATCAGCGCCGCCTTGAGCTCGGGGAAGATCCGCGACAGCACCAGGAAGATCGCCAGCAACAGGTATGGGGCCCAGGCCATGGGGACGGACACCGGGGTCTTGCCCGCGACATCCTCGATCTTCATCTCGATCTTGCCCATCCACTCGGACGGCCAGTCTTTCGCTTCGGCGAAGTCCCAGGTCTGCTTCGGCAGCAGGAAGCCCGCCTTGGCAGCCGGCACGACGATGGCCAGACCGACCATGGCGCCGATCATCGACGGAAATTCCGGACCGAGGAACACCCCGGCGGCCATGTACGGCACGGAGAAGCAGATCGCGGTGAAGATGGCGAATGGCGCCACCGCCAGGCCTTCCTTCCACGATTTATTCTTGCCGAAGAAGCGGGTCATGATCATCACCATGATCAGCGGCATCAGCAGGCCGATCAGGCCGTGGACAATCGCCACCCGCGAGTAGATCAGGTGGAAGAACACCTCCCAGTTACTGTTCAGGGCGAGCAATTGCTCACTCATGCCGACCTTGTCCAGGCCGCCAGCCACTCCCACCAGTATCGGCGTGCCGACCGCACCGAAGGACACCGGGGTGGATTGCACCATCATCCCCAAGACCACTGCGGCCAAGGCCGGAAAGCCCAGGGCGACCAGCAGTGGCGCCGCCACCGCGGCCGGGGTGCCGAAACCGGAGGCACCCTCGATGAAGCAGCCGAACAGCCAGGCGACGATCAGGGCCTGCACCCGCCGATCCGGGGTGATATTGGCAAAGCCGCGGCGGATCGCACTGATACCACCGGAGTGTTTGAGGGTGTTGAGCAGCAGAATCGCACCGAAGATGATCCAGAGGATCGCGGCGGTGAGGATCAGCCCTTGCAAGCTGGAAGCCACGACCCGGTTGAGGGACATGTCCCAGGCGGTCAGGCCGATCAGAGCGGTGAGCAGGAAGACCACCGGCATGGCGTACTTGGCCGGCCAGCGAAAGCCGATCAGCAGCACGCCTGCCAGCACCAGCGGCACGAAGGCAAGGATGGACAGTAGCGTTTGATTCATGAGTTGGGTCCTTTTTATTTGTTGTGAACCACTGTTGCCCGGAATGACCCGGTATCACGCATCGGAGCCGGTCAGGCCCGCGAACACCGCTCCTGCGGCATTCATGCTCAAAAGCCCCGGACGCATGCGCACACGGGGCTGAATTCAGTTCGCCAGGCGCGTTACGCCTCCTGCTTGAAGCGCAAGCGCCAGGCGTGCAGCAGCGGCTCGGTATAGCCGCTGGGCTGTTCGCGGCCCTTGAACACCAGGTCACTGGCGGCGCGGAAGGCATGCGAGCGCTCGAAGTCCGCCGCCATCGGCCGATACAGCGGATCGCCGGCATTCTGCCCATCGACCACCCTGGCCATGCGCTGCAGGGTCTCCTCGACCTGCGCCCGCTCGACCACGCCGTGGTGCAGCCAGTTGGCGATGTGCTGGCTGGAGATGCGCAAGGTGGCGCGGTCTTCCATCAGGCCGACGTTGTGGATGTCCGGCACCTTGGAGCAGCCGACGCCCTGTTCGACCCAGCGCACCACGTAACCGAGGATGCCCTGGCAGTTGTTGTCCAGTTCCTCCTGGATATCCGCCTCGCTCCAGCTGCGCTCGAGGGCCACGGGAACCGTCAGCAGGTCGTCGAGCAGGCGCTCGCGCTCGGCGTTGAAGTCGATGCTTTCCAGTTCGCGCTGCACCGCCTGCACGTCGACCTGGTGGTAATGCAAGGCATGCAGCACGGCGGCGGTCGGCGACGGCACCCAGGCGGTGTTGGCACCGGCCTTGGGGTGGGCAATTTTTTGTTCGAGCATGGCGGCCATCAGATCCGGCATGGCCCACATGCCCTTGCCGATCTGCGCGCGGCCGCGCAGGCCGCAGCTGAGACCGACCAGCACGTTGTTGCGCTCGTAGGCCTGAATCCACGGCGTGCTCTTCATGTCGCCCTTGCGCAGCATCGGCCCGGCTTCCATGGCCGTGTGCATCTCGTCACCGGTGCGGTCGAGGAAGCCGGTGTTGATGAAGGCCACCCGCGCGCTGGCGGCGCCGATGCAGGCCTCGAGGTTGACGCTGGTGCGCCGCTCCTCGTCCATGATGCCCATCTTCAGGGTGTTGCGCGGCAGCTCCAGGAGGTCTTCGATACGGCCGAACAGCTGGTCGGCGAAGGCCACTTCGAACGGGCCGTGCATCTTCGGCTTGACGATATACACGCTGCCGCTGCGCGAATTGCCCCGGCGCTTGAGGTCGTGCAGGGCGATCAGGCTGGTCATCACCCCGTCGAGAATGCCTTCGGGGATCTCGCGACCTTCGCCGTCGAGGATCGCCGGGTTGCTCATCAGGTGACCGACGTTGCGCACGAACAGCAGCGAACGGCCGTGCAGGGTCAGGTTACTGCCGTCGGTGCCGCGGTACTCGCGGTCCGGGTTGAGGCGGCGGGTGATGCGCTTGCCGCCCTTGTCCAGCTCCTCGCTCAGGTCGCCCTTCATCAGGCCCAACCAGTTGCGGTAGATCAGCACCTTGTCGTCGGCATCGACCGCGGCGACCGAGTCTTCGCAATCGAGAATGGTCGACAGCGCCGCTTCCATCAGCAGGTCCTTGACCCCGGCGGCATCGGTCTGGCCGATCAGGCTGCTCGGGTCGATCTGGATCTCCACATGCAGGCCGTTGTTCTGCAGCAGGATGGCGCTGGGCTGCGCCGCCTCGCCCTGGTGGCCGCGGAATTTTTCCGGCTGGCGCAGGCCGCTGTGCGTGCCATTGGCCAGGCCGACCTGTAACTGGCCGGCGACCACCCGGTAACTGACGGCGTCGGCATGCGAACCGCTGGCCAAAGGCGCGGCCTGGTCGAGGAAGGCCCGGGCGAAGGCGATCACCCTGGCCCCGCGCACCTGGTTGTAGTCGGGGCCCCTCTGCGCCCCGCCCTCTTCGCCGATCGCGTCGGTGCCGTAGAGCGCGTCATACAGCGAGCCCCAGCGCGCATTAGCGGCGTTCAGCGCGTAGCGCGCATTCATCACCGGCACCACCAGCTGCGGGCCGGCCTGGCGGCTGATCTCGCTGTCGACCTGGGCTGTACTGGCCTGCACGCTGGCCGGTGGCGGCAGCAGGTAACCGATGGCTGCGAGGAAGGCGCGGTAGGCCGGCATATCCGTCACCGGCCCCGGATGGGCGCGGTGCCAGGTGTCCAGTTCGCCCTGCAGGCGCTCGCGCTCGGCCAGCAGCGCACGGTTGTGCGGCGCCAGGTCGTGCACCAGGGCGTCGAAGCCGGCCCAGAAGGCCTCGCGCGCGAGCCCGGTGCCCGGCAGCACTTCTTCATCGACGAAACGTTGCAGGTTGGCGGCCACTTGCAGGCGCTGGCAGTTCACGCGATCGGTCATCTTCGGTTCTCCAATTCAGTCTTCACCTGCCCCGCGGCAACAGCGGCGGGGGTCAGGCTTTGTTCGGTGCTTTGCGTTCAGGCCAGGGCGGCGACACCGGCCTTGGCGACCTGGGCGTCCTGCTCGGCCTTGACCCCGGACACGCCGACCGCGCCAATCACCTGGCCGTCGACGATCAGCGGCACACCGCCTTCGAGGGAGGTCAACAGCGGTGCGGACAGGAAGGCGCTGCGACCGCCGTTGACCATGTCCTCGTAACCCTTGGTCTCGCGCCGGCCGATCGCCGCACTGCGCGCCTTTTCGCCGGCGATATAGGCGCCGATCGGCGCGCAGCCGTCGAGGCGTTCGAGGGCCAGCGGATGACCGCCGTCATCGACCACGGCAATGCTGACGGCCCAGTTGTGCTGCTGCGCCTCGGCGCGCGCAGCTTTGATGATGCGGGCGACTTCGGCTTGACCCAGTACGGCTTTGCTTTGCATGTTCTTTCCTCATGATTGATTGGCGCGTGATGCGCGAATTCGCGGGCCGAGACTCTCAGCCCATGGCCTCTTCCACCACTTCGATCCAGTGGCGCACCGGGGTGCGGCCAGCGCCGTCGAGGTGGGTCTGGCAGCCGATGTTGGCGGTGACGATCACCTGCGGCTTGCCGCTTTCCAGGGCGTCCATCTTGTTGTCGCGCAACTGCCTGGACAGCTCCGGCTGAGTGATCGAGTAGGTACCGGCCGAACCGCAGCACAGGTGCCCATCGGCCACCGCGGTGAGCTGGAAGCCCAGGCGGGCGAGCACGCCCTCGACGGCGCCGCCGAGTTTCTGCGCATGCTGCAGGGTGCACGGGCAATGGAAGGCCAGGCGCTGGTCGCCGCGCACGCCGAGCGCTTCCAGCGGCTCGCCGCGCAGCACTTCGACCAGATCCTTGGCCAACTCGCTGACCCGCTTGGCTTTCGCCGCGTAGGCCGGGTCCTGTTCGAGCAGGTGGCCATAATCCTTGACGAAGGCGCCGCAGCCGCTGGCGGTCTGCACGATGGCTTCGACGCCGACCTCGATCGCCGGCCACCAGGCGTCGATATTGCGCCGGGCACGCTGCAGGCCCTGTTCCTGGGCGTCGAGGTGGTAATCCACAGCGCCGCAACAGCCGGCTTCACGCACGCTGGTAATGCTGATGCCGAGGCGATCGAGCACCCGCGCCGTGGCCGCGTTGGTGTTGGGCGACAGGCCGGCCTGCACGCAGCCTTCGAGGATCAGTACGCGGCGGCCGTGCTGCGCCGGCGGGCGCGGCTTGGCCGGGCGGATCTGCCGCGGCAGCTTGGCCTTGAGCACGGCCGGCAGCAGCGGACGGAAGGCCTCACCGGCCTGGACCAAGGCCTTGAACAGGGCCGGCCGCGGCACCAGGGCGCGCAGGCTTTCGCGCAGCACGCGCTGGCCCAGCGGACGCGGCACGGCCTGGTCGACCACGGCGCGGCCGATGTCCAGCAGGTTGTGGTAGTCGACCCCGGACGGGCAGGTGGTTTCGCAGTTGCGGCAGGTCAGGCAGCGATCCAGGTGCAACTGGGTCTTGGCAGTGACCTGGTTGCCCTCCAGCACCTGCTTGATCAGGTAGATGCGCCCACGCGGGCCGTCCAGCTCGTCGCCGAGCAGCTGGTAGGTCGGGCAGGTGGCGTTGCAGAAGCCGCAATGCACGCAGCTGCGCAGGATGCTTTCGGCTTCTTCGCCCCGCGGCAGACGCTTGGCTTGATCAGTTAAATTGGTCTGCACGGTTCACACCTCGGCGTACATGCGGCCAGCGTTGAAGATCCCCTGCGGGTCGAGCTGGGCTTTTAGCTGGCGGTGATAGCGCAGCAAAGGCGCGGACAGGGGCTGGAACGGGCTGTCGCAGACGCCGGCGCTGAAGCAGCTGGCATGCCCACCGGCGGCGCTGGCGATACTGCGGATCTGCGCCGCCTCGGCCGCCGATTTCAGCCAGCGCTGGGCGCCGCCCCAGTCGATCAACTGCTCGCCGGGCAGCGCCAGCAGCGGGGTGTTGTTGGGCAGCGACAGGCGCCACAACGGCCGCGGATCGGCGAAGAAGGTCAGGCGCTGCTCGTTCAGCTGCTGCCAGTAGGTCGGGTCGAGCGGCTCGCCGCCAAGGTGCTCGCGGGCCGCGGCCACCGAACCTTCGCCGCCTTCCAGGCGCAGGTGCAGGGCGTGACCGTCATGGCTGGCGGCGCTCAGCGGGAGCGGCTGCTGGCCCCACTCGGCGAGCTGGCGCAACGCGCTCTCGACATCCATCTCCAGGCGCAGACTGAGGCACTGGCGGGGCTTGGGCAGCACCTTGAGCGACACCTCGGTGATCAGGCCCAGGCAGCCGAAACTGCCCACCAGCAGGCGCGACAGGTCATAGCCGGCAACGTTCTTCATCACTTCGCCGCCGAAACGCAGGTGCTTGCCGTGACCGCTGATCAGGCGCGTGCCCAGGACCATGTCACGCACCGACCCGGCCCAGGGCCGGCGCGGGCCGGACAGGCCCGTGGCGACCATGCCGCCGACGGTGGCGTCGCCGCCGAAGCTCGGCGCCTCGCAGCTGAGCATCTGCCCGGCCTCGTCCAGCGCCGCCTGCAATTCGGCCAGCGGGGTGCCGGCACGGGCGGTGATCACCAGTTCGGTCGGGTCGTAGCTGACGATGCCGCGATGGGCGCGGCTGTCGATCACTTCGCCCGCGACCTTGCGGCCGAGAAAGGCCTTGCTGTTGCCGCCCTGAATGCGCAGCGGCAGCGCATGGTTGAGGGCGTGATTGACCTGTTCCAGCAGCGCCGTGCTGGCATCGAAATCATGCGGCATGTGCATCAGAAACGCTCCAGGTCGGGAAAGGGCAGCTGGCCGTGGTGCACATGCATGGCGCCGAATTCGGCGCAGCGGTGCAGGGTCGGAATGTTCTTGCCGGGGTTGAGCAGGCCCTTGGGATCGAAGGCCGCTTTCACCGCGTGGAACAGGGTCAACTCGTCGCTGTTGAACTGGGCGCACATCTGATTGATCTTCTCGCGGCCGACGCCGTGCTCGCCGGTGATGCTGCCGCCGACTTTCACGCAGAGCTCGAGGATCTTGCCGCCGACGGCTTCGGCGCGCTCCAGCTCGCCGGGCTGGTTGGCATCGAACAGGATCAGCGGGTGCATGTTGCCGTCGCCGGCGTGGAACACGTTGGCCACGCGCAGGCCGTACTCGGCGGACAGCTCGGCGATCCCCCTGAGCACGCCCGGCAACTCGCGGCGCGGAATGGTGCCGTCCATGCAGTAGTAGTCCGGCGAGATGCGCCCGACCGCCGGGAAGGCGTTCTTGCGCCCGGCCCAGAACCTGACCCGTTCGGCCTCGTCGCGGGCCAGGCGCACTTCGCTGGCGCCGGCCTCTTCCAGTACCGCGCGCACCCGCTCGCAGTCGTCCTGCACGTCGGCTTCGACACCGTCCAGTTCACACAGCAGAATGGCCTCGGCCTCGACCGGGTAGCCGGCATGGATGAAGTCTTCGGCGGCGCGGATCGCCAGGTTGTCCATCATCTCCAGGCCGCCGGGGATGATGCCGGCGGCGATGATGGCGCCGACCGCGCGCCCGGCTTTTTCCACCGAGTCGAAACTGGCCAGCAGCACCTTGGCTTCCTGCGGCTTGGGTAGCAGCTTGACCGTGACCTCGGTGATGATGCCGAGCATGCCTTCCGAACCGGTGAACAGCGCGAGCAGGTCAAAACCCGGCGCATCCAGGGCATCGCTGCCCAGGGTCATATGCTCGCCCTCGACCGTGAGGACCTCCACCTTGAGCAGGTTGTGCACGGTCAGGCCGTATTTCAGGCAGTGCACGCCGCCGGCGTTCTCGGCCACGTTGCCGCCGATCGAACAGGCGATCTGCGAGGACGGATCCGGCGCGTAATACAGTCCATGGGGCGCGGCGGCCTGGGAAATCGCCAGGTTGCGCACACCAGGCTGGACCCGGGCGAAGCGCCCGGCCGGGTTGACCTCGAGGATCTTGTTGAAGCGCGCCAGCACCAGCAGGATGCCCTGTTCCAGCGGCAAGGCGCCGCCGGACAAGCCGGTGCCGGCACCGCGCGCCACCACCGGCACGCCGCGCTGGTAGCAGAGCTTGAGCAGACGCTCGACCTGTTCGATGCGCTCGGGCAGCACCACCAGCATCGGCGTGGCGCGGTAGGCCGAGAGGCCATCGCATTCGTAGGGCTTGAGGTCTTCCTGGCTGTGCAGTACCTCCAGGTCGGGCAGCTGCTCGCGCAATGCGGCCAGCAGGGCTGGCTTATCGACGCTGGGCAGCGGGCCATCGACGCGCTCGTCGTACAGAATGCTCATGGCAGGCTCACTCGGGTGGTGTAGCGGGTGTACTCGTTATGGCGCAGCCGGGCAGCGCTGCGCGGGTTGTGCAGCATCTTTAGCCCCCGGCAACCTTGACGTCCATCATCAACCACACTGGTATGACCAGTTTTTTTCGACCCGCACGCCGCCACTTATCGACTCAGGCTTTGTCCAGCCTGGCTGATACGTCTATATTGGCCAGCATAATTTCAACAAACAATAACTGGTCCTACCAGTCAGCGAGCGCGCCACTATGGATGCAGCACAGCCCGCAATACGTCGCCAGGTCAGCGATGTGGTGGCCGAGAAAATCGAGCGACTGATCGTCGACGGCGTGCTCAAGGCCGGCCAGGCCCTGCCCTCGGAACGGCGCCTGTGCGAGAAGCTGGGCATCTCCCGCTCGGCCCTGCGCGAAGGGCTCAAGGTGCTGCGCGGGCGCGGCATCATCGAGACCGCCCAGGGCCGCGATTCGCGGGTCGCCAGCCTCAGCGGGCCGCGCGACGCCAGCCCGCTGATGCACCTGTTCAGCTCGCAGCCACGCACCCTGTTCGACCTGCTCGAAGTGCGCGCCCTACTCGAGGCCGAGTCGGCGCGCCTGGCCGCCCTGCGCGGCACCGACGCGGATTTCGTCCTGCTGACCCGGCGCTACGAGGAAATGCTCGCCGCCCACCACGAGCCGCCGAGCGAGGTCGAACCGCGCGAACATGCGCGCCTCGACCATGCCTTCCACCTGGCCATCTGCGAGGCGGCGCACAACCCGGTGCTGCTGCACACCCTGCAATCGCTGACCGACCTGATGCTCAACTCGGTATTCGCCTCGGTGAACAACCTCTATCACCGGCCGCTGCAGAAACGCCAGATCGACCGCCAGCATGCACGCCTGTACCACGCGGTGCTCGAGCGCCTGCCGGAACAGGCGCAACGCGCGGCGCGCGAGCATATCCTCAGCATCCGCGACAACCTCAAGGAGATCGAGCAGGAGGAACAGCGCCTGGTGCGCGCGACCATGCGCCTGGAGGGTTGGGCGTAGCAGTACAGCCCGGATGCGATCGGGGAGGGCGCAGGCGCATCAGCCCCGGATTGCATCCGGCTACCTGTCTGGCGGCGGTGAACGTCCGTGCTAGACTCGCGCGCTTCCGATTCGTGGTGATTCTGCCGTGCCCCACGCCGCCCTCGCCCACCCGCCACGCTGGCTGACCGCCAGCCAACTGCACCCGGTCCCCGCTGCCGGCGTGCGCGACTGGCTGTTCAATCAAGACTCGCTGACCCGCCGACTGACCGCGCTGTCGCAAGACGGCTTCAGCGTCACCCCGCTGGTCGAGGGCTGGCAGCGTCTGCGCAGCGACGAATGCAGCGCCCTCAACGTCGCCGCCGGCAGTCAGGGCTGGGTGCGCGAAGTGTACTTGCGCGGCCACGGCCAGCCCTGGGTATTCGCCCGTAGCGTGGCCGCCCGCAGCGCCCTGGAAGGCTCCGGCCTGGCCCTGGAACAACTCGGCAGCCGCTCGCTCGGCGAACTGCTGTTCAGCGACCGCGCCTTCGACCGCGGCGCCCTGCAAGTCTGCCGTTACCCGGCGCCCTGGCTGCCCGGCGAGGTGCGCACCGAACGCCTGTGGGGGCGCCGCTCCTGCTTCAGCCGCGGCGCCCTCGGGGTGCTGGTGGCCGAAGTGTTTCTGCCCGAATTCTGGCCGGCCACCGGGATCGAGGCGTAGGGCGGGCCGGGCGGCGATCCGCTTCAACCCACCAGTCGAAATGCACCATGTGGTGGGCTGAAGCCCACCCTACCCGCGCACGCCCGTATAATCCGCGCACCCCGCACGGAGACGCGCCCGATGTACACCCACCTGCTCAAATCGCTGAATAGTCTGCACCCACGCGCCTGGGACTTCGTCCAGCTGATGCGCCTGGAAAAACCCATCGGCATCTACCTGCTGCTATGGCCGACGCTGTGGGCCCTGTGGGTCGCGGCCGAAGGCGTGCCGAGCGCGAAGAACCTGTTTATCTTCGTCTTCGGCGTGATCCTGATGCGCGCCGCCGGCTGCGTGATCAACGACTACGCCGACCGCAACTTCGACGGCCACGTCAAACGCACCCAGGCGCGCCCGCTGGCCAGCGGCAAGGTCACGCCACGCGAGGCGCTGATCCTGTTCGCCGGGCTGGTGGCGCTGGCCTTCGGCCTGGTGCTGCTGACCAACGCCGCGACCATCTGGCTGTCCTTCGGCGGCCTGGCCCTGGCCGCCTGCTACCCGTTCATGAAGCGCTACACCTTCTACCCCCAGGTGGTGCTGGGCGCGGCCTTCTCCTGGGGCATGCCCATGGCCTTCACCGCCGAGACCGGCAGCGTACCGCCGGAAGCCTGGCTGCTGTACATCGCCAACCTGCTGTGGACGGTGGCCTATGACACCTACTACGCCATGGCCGACCGCGACGACGACCTGAAGATCGGGGTCAAATCCACCGCCATCCTGTTCGGCGACGCCGACCGCCTGATCATCGCCATCCTCCAGGGTCTGGCCCTGCTGTGCCTGTTACTGGCCGGCGCACGCTTCGAACTGGGCCTGTCTTTCCACCTCGGCCTGCTGGTGGCGGCAGCCTGCTTCGCCTGGGAATACCAACAGACGCGCAACCGCAAGCCGATGGCCTGCTTCAACGCCTTCCTGCACAACCACTGGGCCGGGCTGGCGATCTTTGTCGGTCTGGTGCTGGATTACGCCCTGCGGGCGTAGGCAGGCGTTTTGCCTTGGGCGTTCGGCGGGCTACTATCCAGGCTCGCCCGCCCAGTTATGCGAGACAAGGCAGCCCATGATCCTGAGCCCACCGCTGGACCAGCCCTGCGAACAGAGAACATGCGCAGGCGTCGAGGCCGCGCCATGACTCCCGAGCGCTTGGCGCGCCTGCTGTGTGATGGCGAGGGGCTGACGGTCGAGTTCAAGTGCGCCCGCGAGGCGCTCAATCGCGATGTCTACGAAACCATCTGCGCCTTTCTCAACCAGCGCGGTGGCATCTTGGTGCTGGGCGTGGCAGACGATGGCAGCGTCACCGGCATCGCGCCCGAGGCCGTGGTGCAGATGCGCAAGGACCTGGCCAATACCCTGCACAACCCGCAGAAGATCAACCCGCCGATGCCGCTGGTGCCCGAACAGCTGGAGTTGAACGGACAGACACTGTTGCTGCTGAACGTGCCGGAAAGCTCCCAGGTGCACAGCTGCAATAACCGGATCTTCAGCCGCAACGAAGATGGCGACTTCGATATCACCGGCCACAGCCAGCTACTGGGTGAGTTGTATCTGCGCAAGCAGGTGAGCTACAGCGAAAACCGCATCTTCCCGTTTATCCGCCTGGACGACCTGCGCAGCGACCTGATCGAGCGGGTGCGGCATAACGTGCGCCTGCAACGCAGCGCTCACCCCTGGGCCGAGCTGGAGGATCTGGAGCTGCTGAAGAGCGCGCGGCTGTATCAGCGCGACTACCAGACCGGACAGGAAGGCATCTCCCTGGCCGGCGCCCTGCTGTTCGGCCGCGACGAGGTGGTGCTGGGCGTGGTGCCGCACCACCGCACCGACGCCATATTGCGCGTGCACGACCTGGACCGTTACGACGACCGCGCCGATATCCGCAGCAACCTGCTGGAAAGCTACGACCGGCTGATGGCCTTTGTCGGCAAGCATATCGTCGACCCCTTCTATCTGGAGGGCGACCAACGCGTCAGCCTGCGCGAGCGGATCTTCCGTGAGGTGGTGGCCAACCTGCTGATCCACCGCGAATACCTCAATCCGTTCCCGGCCAAGCTGATCATCCAGCGCGACCGGGTGACCACGGAGAACAGCAACAACCCCACGGCATCGGCCTGCTGCGCCCGGACGACTTCGCCCCATCGCCGAAAAATCCGGCCATCGCCCGGGTATTCCGCGAGATGCAGTGGGCCGAGGAGCTGGGTTCCGGGGTGCGCAACCTGTTCAAGTACGCCCGCGCCTTCGGCGGCCAGGACCCAATTCTCAGCGAGGAGTCGATCTTCCGCGTGACCGTGATGCTGCCGCAATTGGCGCTGGTCAGCGGAGCTTTGCCGGCACTGACATTGGCCGCAACTCTTTCGCAGCCAGAGTCACAGCCAGAGTCGCAGCCAGAGTCACAGCCAGAGTCACAGCCAGAGTCACAGCCAGAGTCGCTGGAGACCAGGGTGTTGCGTTGCCTACTGGCTGGCGAACTGAGCAAGGCGGCACTTTCCAGCGCCCTTGGGCAAAAAAGCATCTCCGGGCCACTCAACCAGGTGGTGCGCCAGCTGCTGGGCGCAGGCCTGATCGAATACAGTTTGCCGGACAAACCCAATAGCCGGCTGCAAAAATACCGCCTCACGCCCGCCGGGCAGGCGCATCTGAATCAGCAGGACACTTCGTTGTGAGCAACGACACCCACGCCATCGCCGCCAAGGTCTGGAGCGTCGTACCACCCGGCACGATGGCGACAACCTGCCGGAGCCGGGCGACCTGGCCGAGGTAATCATCGAGAACATCGCAGCTGGCCTGACTCGGTGAAAGGCCGCCGCGGCAGCCCAGCTGTCACATGCCTGCAATAATTCCGTTATCTAATGCCACGCATGACAGTTCAACGAGCCGAGGCTGGATCCATGGTTGGCAAGAACATCCTGATCGTCGATGACGAAGCACCGATCCGCGAGATGATCGCGGTGGCCCTGGAGATGGCCGGTTACGAGTGCCTGGAAGCGGAGAACACCCAGCAGGCCCACGCCATCATCGTCGACCGCAAACCCGACCTGATCCTGCTCGACTGGATGCTCCCCGGCACCAGCGGCATCGAGCTGGCCCGGCGGCTCAAGCGTGACGAGCTGACCGCGGACATCCCGATCATCATGCTCACCGCCAAGGGCGAAGAGGACAACAAGATCCAAGGCCTGGAAGTCGGCGCCGACGACTACATCACCAAGCCATTCTCGCCGCGCGAACTGGTCGCCCGACTGAAGGCCGTGCTGCGCCGTGCCGGCCCCAGCGACAGCGAAGCACCGATCGAAGTCGGCGGCCTGCTGCTCGACCCGATCAGCCATCGGGTGACCATCGACGGCAAACCGGCCGAGATCGGTCCGACCGAATACCGTCTGCTGCAATTCTTCATGACCCATCAGGAGCGCGCCTACACCCGCGGTCAGTTGCTCGACCAGGTCTGGGGTGGCAATGTCTATGTCGAAGAGCGCACGGTCGATGTGCATATCCGCCGCCTGCGCAAGGCACTCGGCGAGGCCTACGAGAACCTGGTGCAGACCGTGCGCGGCACGGGCTATCGTTTCTCCAGCAAAAGCTAGCGGCATCCCCAGCCGATGACGGCGTGGGTTAGGATTGCCGGCTTGCCTCAGCGGCTCAATGGATCGATTGGCGGATGACTCCCAAGTGAAGCAAAACTGGCGTGGCGCAGTGACGCGCCGCCTGCTGTTGTTAATCGGTGCCTGCCTGCTGCTCGGCCTGCTCACCGGCGAGTATGCCTGGGCGCTGGCGACCGGCCTGGCCATCCACCTGGGCTGGACCCTGAGCCAGTTGCTGCGCCTGCACAAATGGTTGAAAGAGCACCAGCCAGACGAGCCGCCACCGGATGGCTACGGCCTGTGGGGCGAGGTGTTCGACAGCATCTACCACCTGCAACGGCGCAACCAGCGCGCCCGCGGCCGCCTGCAGGCGGTGATCGATCGGGTGCAGGAATCCACCGCCGCACTGAACGACGCGGTGATCATGCTCGACAGCCAGGGCAACCTGGAATGGTGGAACCGCGCCGCGGAGACCCTGCTCGGCCTGAAAACCCCGCAGGACAGCGGCCAGTCGATCACCAACCTGCTGCGCGACCCGCGCTTCATCGACTACTTCGAGCGCGGCAGCTACCTCGAACCGCTGGAACTGCCCTCGCCAGTCAACGACCGCCGGCGCCTGCAGTTCCATATCACCCGCTACGGCAACCGCGAGCACCTGATGCTGGTGCGCGACATCACCCGTTTGTATCAGCTCGAGCAGATGCGCAAGGACTTCGTCGCCAACGTCTCCCACGAACTGCGCACGCCGCTGACGGTGATCGCTGGTTACCTGGAAACCCTGCTGGATAACGTCGAAGAGGTCAACCCGCGCTGGCTACGCGCGCTGCAACAGATGCAGCAGCAAGGCGGGCGCATGCAGAACCTGCTCAATGACCTGCTGTTGCTGGCCAAGCTGGAGGCCACCGACTACCCCTCGGACAACCAGCCGGTGGCGGTCGACCTGCTGCTGTTGTCGATCAAGAGCGACGCCCAGGCGCTGTCCGGCGAACGCATGCACCGCATCAGCCTGGAAGCCGACCCGCACATCAAGCTCAAGGGCAGCGAGGCGGAATTGCGCAGCGCCTTCTCCAACCTGGTGTTCAACGCGGTCAAATACAGCCCCAACGAAGGCGAGATCCATATCCGCTGGTGGGGCGACGAACAGGGCGCGCACCTCTCGGTGCAGGACTGCGGCCCGGGCATCGAGGCCAAGCACCTGCCACGCCTGACCGAACGCTTCTACCGGGTCGACTCCAGTCGCGCCAGCAATACCGGCGGCACCGGCCTGGGCCTGGCCATCGTCAAACACGTGCTGCTGCGCCACCGCGCGCGCCTGGAGATCGACAGCAGCCTGGGCCAGGGCAGCACCTTCAGCTGCCACTTTGCCGGCACTCAGGTGGTGCGCCGCAGCCGCTAACAGGCCGCGGCGTACGCGCAGCTTGCAAAGCCGCTGGCTTGGCCCCACCCTTTAGCGGTCATTGGCCAACCGAACCCTGTATGGACCCCTCCACGAGTCTCTCCGCCGCCACTTTTTTCGCCGATTTCGGCCTCGTTCTCTTCGCCCTGTTGCTGGTGCTGCTCAACGGCTTTTTCGTCGCCGCCGAGTTCGCCATCGTCCGCCTGCGCGCCACCAAGGTCGAGGCCCTGGCCAACCAGAACGGCTGGCGCGGGCATATCCTGCGTACCGTACACAGCCAGATGGATGCTTACCTCTCGGCCTGCCAACTGGGCATCACCCTGGCCTCGCTGGGCCTGGGCTGGGTCGGCGAGCCGGCCTTCGCCGAACTGCTCACCCCGCTACTCGGCGCCATCGGCATCGAGTCGGCCAAGCTGGTGCACGGCATCGCCTTCTTCACCGCCTTCTCGATCATTTCCTACCTGCACATCGTGGTCGGCGAGCTGGCACCGAAATCCTGGGCCATCCGCAAACCCGAACTGCTGTCGCTGTGGACGGCCGCGCCGCTGTACCTGTTCTACTGGGCCATGTACCCGGCGATCTTCCTGCTCAATGCCAGCGCCAATGCCATCCTGCGCATCGCCGGTCAGGGCGAACCGGGGCCGCACCATGAGCACCATTACAGCCGCGACGAACTCAAGCTGATCCTGCATTCCAGCCGCGCCAGCAATCCCAGCGACCAGGACATGCGCGTGCTGGCCTCTGCCGTGGAGCTTGGCGAGCTGGAGGTGGTGGACTGGGCCAACTCGCGCGAGGATCTGGTCTACCTGGCGCTGAACGCACCGCTGGACGAGGTGTTCAGCGTGTTCCGCCGGCACAAGTACAGCCGCTACCCGATCCTCGACGAAGCCAGCGGCGAATTCGTCGGCGTGCTGCACATCAAGGATCTGCTGCTGCACCTGTCCTTGCTGGAGATGCTGCCCTCGGCCCTGAAACTGGCCGAGCTGATGCACCCGATCGAACGGGTCGGTCGGCACATGCCGCTGTCCAACCTGCTCGAGCAGTTCCGCCAGGGCGGCTCGCACTTCGCCCTGGTCGAGGAGGCCGACGGCAAGGTGATCGGCTACCTGACCATGGAAGACGTGCTGGAAGCCCTGGTCGGCGACATCCAGGACGAGCACCACAAGACCGAGCGCGGCATCCTCGCCTACCAGCCGGGCAAGCTGCTGGTACGCGGCGACACCCCGCTGTTCAAGGTCGAGCGCCTGCTGGGGGTCAACCTCGACCACGTCGAGGCGGAAACCCTGGCCGGGCTGGTCTACGAAACCCTCAAGCGCATGCCCGAGGAGGAAGAAGTGCTGGAGGTCGACGGCCTGCGCATCATCGTCAAGAAGATGAAGGGACCGAAGATCGTCCTGGCCAAGGTGCTCAGGCTGGATTGAAGCGCTTGTGGGAGGGGCTGGGCGGCACTCCGCTTTAGCCGCGAAGCCTTGGCGCATCATCCAGCCGCGGTTGACAAGGCTTCGCCCGGTCCGCCCTACGCCGGCTCACTCACCACCCACGGCGAAATTCGGCAGGCTGTTGACCGGCTGGGCGAAGTCGAAGGGGATGGATTCCAGGGCCAGGCCGACGTTGCGCTGCACCACGAAGTGCAGGTGCGGGCCGGTGCTGTTGCCGGTGTTGCCTGAGCGGGCGATGAGGCTACTGCTGTTGATCCGCTGGCCTTCGCGCACGCTGACCGAGCCCTGCATCAGGTGCAGGTAGACGCCCATGGTGCCGTCGTCGTGGAGGATGCGCACATAGTTGCCGGAGGGGTTGTTGCCGCGCCCGCTCTGCTGGTTCTCGGTCTTGACCACCACGCCGCCGCGCGCCGCGACTATCGGCGTGCCCTCGGGCATGGCGATGTCCATGGCGTAACGCCCTTTGGCGGTGAAGTGGCTGTATTTACCATTGGCGCCCTGGGTCAGGCGGAAGGGACCGCCGCGCCAGGGTAGCGGGTAGCTCTGCTGCGTCGGCAGCAGGCGCGGGTCGCCGAGGGCATAACGCAGTTTCGGCGTATAGCGCAGCGGCTTGCCGGCATCGCGCGCGGTCAGGGTGGCGAGGCGGATCTTGCTGCGCGGCGGCAACACCCAGGTGATGGGTTTATCCGGGGCGCCGATGGCGTTGTCGACCTGCTCCAGCTTCAACTCGATCTGCACCGGCGCATACAAGTCGTTGCGCACCAGCAGGGTATCGCCGGCCGCATGCTTCTGGGTTTCCAGCTTCACCTGATTGTCCAGGCGCTCGACCATGCGGTCGCGGAAGACGAACACCTGAGCACCCGCTGTCGCTTTATCGGTATAGGTCACCACACCGTTGGCGTCGGTGTATTTGTAGATGGTCAGGGCGGCGGCCTGACTGGCAACCAGCAGCAGGGCGCAAAAAACGATCAGGCGAAAGGGCATGGGCTCACGGACTGCTGTGATTCTCCAGAGCACTGGAGACTAGCAGCGCCGCTGCAGGCACGCGAGCCCGAAATAGCCGAAATGTGACCCTGCACAGCCAACGCCATCCAGAGTTCGTGCGACAGTTTGACGCAGCGCCCGCACCGGCTAACCTCAAAATTAGCCATGCCCGGTAGCTCGACGCGAAGCGGGCAGCCAAACGCGGCACGAGCCGTCACCATGAGGATTAAGCGCCATGAGAATATCGATGCTCAACAACATGCTGATCGACAAACCGCTGCGGGAGGTTTTCTGGTTCTACGGCGTGATACCCAGCAATATTCTCTGGGCCGTATCACTGGCGGTGTATTTCAGCGGCGCCGCGCTGGCCACAGTGGTGCTCATGTTCGCCGTACTGCTCGCCTATACCGCCTGGATCATCGCCGAGATCTGGCATTGCAGTGGCAACGTGGAAAATCCAACCCATGGTGATATCGCCCGCGTCCTGACCGCCGCCTGGGCGATCAATACGCTGCTGCTGATTTCCTTCCTGCTGCTGCAACGCCTGGGCTGAGCAGCCCTTGCGAGGCTGTGAAAAAACGCTCGCCGACTGCGGCCTCCGCCGTGCAGTGGCGACCTACGCGCCGTAGCGGAACGCTGACGGCGCGCGATAGGTTCACAGCCGTTGAGGATCGATCAGGAATCAGGCGCCGGGGACGAAGTGCTTCTGCGCCGTCCCGCGGGCGATCAGGCGCGACAGGTAGTCGAGCTTCTGCGGGTCCTGATCGACGAACTTGAACGTCAGCAGCAGCCATTCGCTATCCGGCCTGGGTTCCAGCGCCGCCACTGCATGCAGGTAGCCGTTTAGCCGCGCCACCTCGCCGCCTTCTCCCTGCTCGAGGTCGAGTACTGCGCTCTCCAGCACTTGCGGCGGCAGCTCGGTGCGCTTGACCACCAATTGCGCGTCCTTGAGGCTGAGCGCCTTGATCACGCAGTTCATGGTGCCGCTGGCCAGACGCAACTGTCCCTGACCGCGTCCGCCCGGAGCCTGCCCGGCCGATTTGGCCGAAGCCATCGGCGTTGCTGCTGGAGCCTCCTGCGGCACCGGAGCAGCCGGAGCAAGCGCCGCCGGCTTGATCACCTGAGCCTGACCGCCGGTCAGCGCCGCCAGGGAGTCATTGGCAAAGCCGCCACTGCTGAGCATTTTCGGCGGCGCGCTGGCCATCAGGGCTTGCAGCTTGCCGGCACGGCTCAGGGCCTTCTTGACCTTGGTCACCAGCTGCTCGTTGGAAAAGGGCTTGCCGATGAAGTCGGATACACCGGCCTGGATCGCCTGGATCACGTTGTCCTTGTCGCCGCGGCTGGTGACCATGATGAAGGGCACGGTTTTCAGGTTGTCCTGCTCGCGGCACCAACTGAGCAGTTCGAGGCCCGACAGTTCGGGCATTTCCCAATCGCAGAGAATCAGGTCGATGCTTTGCCGGCCGAGCAGTTGCTGGGCCTTGCGCCCGTTGATGGCTTCGACTATCTGCACGCCGGGAAAGTGATCGCGCAGGCCTTTCTTCACCAGGTCACGGATAAAGGTTGCATCGTCCACCACCAGTACGCTGACTTTGCTCATCGGCCACTCCTGTTCGAATGGCCCCAAGCATAAGCGCGGCGAATGGCCAAAGGCCAACCCTAAAGTGGCGGTTGGCCATTTTTAGGTTGGACCATCCGCCTTACAGCCCCAGGGCGCCAGGGTTCTGCTGCATCAGGCTCGCAGGCGCGGCACTCAGCGGTCCTTGCCGATGCCTTCTACTTCTTCCTTCATCCGGGTCAGGCCCATGTGTTTGACGTCGGTGCCGCGCACCAGGTAGATCACCAGTTCGGCAATGTTGCGCGCGTGGTCGCCGATGCGCTCCAGCGAGCGCAGGGCCCAGATGATGTTGAGCACCCGCGAGATCGAACGCGGGTCTTCCATCATGTAGGTGACCAGCTCGCGCAGGGCGGTCTTGTATTCGCGGTCGACGGTCTTGTCGTACTGCGCCACCGACAGGGCCAGGTCGGCGTCGAAGCGGGCGAAGGCGTCCAGCGCCTCCTGCACCATCTTGCGCACCTGGTCGCCGATATGCCGCACTTCGACGTAGCCGCGCGGCGCCTCGCCTTCCTCGCACAGGAGAATCGCGCGCTTGGCGATCTTGGTCGCTTCGTCGCCGATGCGCTCGAGGTCGATCACCGACTTGGAGATGCTGATGATCAGGCGCAGGTCGGAAGCCGCCGGCTGACGGCGGGCGAGGATGCGCACGCATTCCTCGTCGATGTTGCGCTCCATCTGGTTGATCTGGTCGTCGATCTCGCGCACTTGCTGGGCCAGACCGGAGTCGGCGTCGATCAGCGCGGTGACCGCGTCGTTGACCTGCTTCTCGACCAGCCCGCCCATGGCCAGCAGGTGGCTGCGCACCTCCTCCAGCTCGGCGTTGAACTGCTGGGAGATGTGCTGGGTGAGGTTGTCTTTGTTGATCATTGGTTCGCTCCGCGAAAATCCGGGTAGGGTGCGCCGTGCGCACCACAGGGCAGCTGCAGCTGGTGCGCGCAGCGCACCCTACGGGGTCAACTCAACCATAGCGCCCGGTGATGTAGTCTTCCGTCTGCTTCATCGCCGGGTTGGTGAACAGGGTGTCGGTGTCCCCGAACTCGATCAGCTTGCCCATGTACATGAAGGCGGTGTAATCCGAGACCCGCGCCGCCTGCTGCATGTTGTGGGTGACGATGACAATGGTGTACTTGGATTTCAGTTCGTAGATCAGTTCTTCGACCTTGAGGGTGGAGATCGGATCCAGCGCCGAGCAGGGTTCGTCGAGCAGCAGCACTTCCGGCTGCACCGCCACGGTCCGGGCGATCACCAGGCGCTGCTGCTGGCCGCCGGACAGGCCGAGGGCCGACTCGTGCAGACGGTCCTTGACCTCGTCCCACAAAGCCGCGCTTTTCAGGCCCCACTCCACCGCTTCGTCGAGCACGCGCTTCTGGTTGATGCCCTGGATGCGCAGGCCATAGACCACGTTCTCGTAGATACTCTTGGGGAAGGGGTTGGGCTTCTGGAACACCATGCCGACCCGGCGACGCAGCTCGGCGACGTCTTCGCCCTTGCGGTAGATATTGCGCCCGTCGAGGTTGATTTCACCCTCGACGCGGCAACCGTCGACCAGATCGTTCATCCGGTTGAAGGTGCGCAGCAGGGTCGACTTGCCGCAACCGGACGGACCGATAAAGGCGGTGACGCGCTGCTTGGGGATGTTCAGCTTGACGTCGAACAGCGCCTGCTTGTCGCCGTAGTACAGATTCAGACCCGGCACCTGAATCGCCACGGTTTCCCCGGCCAGGTCGAGGCTCTGCTTGTCCCGGCCCAGGGCCGTGATGTCGATGCCGTGGGTGTGTGCTTGGTGCTGCATGGGATGCTCCCTACGCTAACAATTCGTTGATCATCCCCCGCCTGCGGCAGAGGACAAAAGTCTTTAGTGATCCAGCGCCTTGTACTTCTCACGCAGGCGGTTACGCATGTACACCGCCGTGAGGTTCAGCACCGCGATCACCAGCACCAGCAGCAGTGCCGTGGCGTAGACCAGCGGCCGCGCGGCCTCGACGTTGGGGCTCTGGAAGCCGACGTCGTAGATATGGAAACCCAGGTGCATGATCTTCTGGTCCAGGTGCAGGTACGGGTAGTTGCCGTCCACGGGCAGCGAGGGCGCCAGCTTGACCACGCCGACCAGCATCAGCGGCGCCACTTCACCGGCGGCACGCGCCACGGCGAGGATCAGGCCGGTCATCATCGCCGGGCTGGCCATCGGCAGCACCACGCGCCAGAGCGTTTCGATCTTGGTCGCGCCGAGGGCCAGGGAACCTTCACGCAGCGCCCGCGGAATCCGCGCCAGGCCTTCTTCGGTGGCGACGATCACCACCGGCACGGCGAGCAGCGCCAGGGTCAGCGAGGCCCACAACAGCCCCGGCGTACCGAAGGTCGGCGCCGGCGCGGCCTCGGGGAAGAACAAGCGGTCGATCGAGCCACCCAATACATAGACGAAGAAGCCCAGGCCGAACACCCCGTAGACGATGGCCGGTACGCCGGCCAGGTTGTTCACCGCAATGCGGATTACCCGGGTCATCGGTCCCTGCTTGGCGTACTCGCGCAGGTAGATGGCCGCCACCACGCCGAACGGGGTGACGATCACTGCCATGATCAGGGTCATCATCACGGTGCCAAAGATCGCCGGGAAGATGCCGCCTTCGGTGTTGGCCTCGCGCGGATCGGCGCTGACGAACTCCCACAGCTTGGCGCCGTAGAACTGCAGCTTGCCGAGGGGCGACATGGCGTTCGGCTGATAGGCGCGCACCACCTTGCCCAGGCTCAGCTCGACCTCGCGACCATCGGCGGTGCGTACCGTGGCGCTGTCGCGGTTGAAGGCCGCGTAGAGTGCCACCAACTGGGTTTCCAGCACCTTGTACTCGGCGTCCCATTGCGCCCGCTCCATCTCCAGATCGGCCTGGGCCTGTGCATCCAGCTTGCCCTCCAGCTCCAGCTTGCGGGTTTGCAGGCGAATGCGCTCGAGCCCGGCGTTGATCCGGCCGATGTCTTTCTTCTCCAGGCGCACCACCTGGGCATGCAGCTCCTCGACCCGGGCCAGACGCTCCTGCAGGACGTCCCAGGCCGCATCGCCTTCGGCGACCAGTTGGCCGTTTTCCTTGACGTTGACCAGGTAGCCGTAGAGGTTGCCCCATTCGCGGCGCTCGAATGCCGTGAGGCCTTCCGGGGTGCGCTGATTGCTCAGCCACTCGCCTACCACCCAGCTGAAGTCGGCGCCGTAGAGGTCACGGTTACCCACCTTGAACAGTTCGCGAGTCATGAACTCGCCGCCTTCGGCTGCCACCGGCAAGCCGGACGCGGCCAGACGCGCGCGCGGGATCTCTTCGATCTGGGTGATCTCGCCGGCCATCACCTTGATTTCCTGGCCAGGCACCTGATAGTCGGCCTCGACGATATCGGCCGGCCAGAAGTGGCCGAGGCCACGGGTGGCGATCACGGCGAGCAGACCCAGGGTCATGATCACGGCGATGGACACCGCACCGGCGTTCATCCAGATCCACGGCGAACCGCTTTTGACCCAGGCTTTTACGGAATTCTTTTTCACCGACATATACCTTCCAAAGCCCTAGAGCGACGCGTACTTGACGCGCAGACGCTGGCGCACCAGTTCCGCGAGCGTATTCATGACGAAGGTGAAGGACAGCAGCACCAGCGCCGAGAGGAACAGCACCCGGTAATGCGTGCCGCCCACCGCCGATTCGGGCATTTCCACCGCCACGTTGGCGGCCAGGGTGCGCAGGCCCTCGAAGATGTTCATGTCCATGATCGCGGTGTTGCCGGTGGCCATCAGCACGATCATGGTTTCGCCGACCGCGCGGCCCATGCCGATCATTATTGCCGAGAAGATACCCGGGCTGGCGGTGAGAATGACCACCCGGGTCAGGGTCTGCCAAGGCGTCGCGCCGAGGGCCAGGGAACCGAAGGTCAGGCTCTTCGGCACGCTGAACACGGCGTCTTCGGCAATCGAGTAGATCGTCGGGATCACCGCGAAGCCCATGGCCAGGCCGACCACCAGGGCGTTGCGCTGGTCGAACGCGATGCCCAGATCATTGCTCAGCCAGCTGCGCATGTTGCCGTCGAACAGCCAGACTTCCAGATGGCCGCTCATGCTCAGCGAGACGATGCCGACCAGCAGGATCACCGGGACCAGCAGCGCCGCTTCCCAGCCATCCGGCACCAGCAGGCGGACCGACTCGGGCAGGCGGCTCCAGGCGAAGCCGGCCAGCAGGATGCCGACCGGGGTAAAGATCAGCAGGCTGAATATCCCCGGCAGATGGCCCTCGACATAGGGCGCGAGGAACAGGCCGGCGAAGAAACCGAGGATCACCGTCGGCAGCGCCTCCATCAGCTCGATCACCGGCTTGATCTTGCCGCGCATGGCCGGGGCCATGAAATAGGCGGTGTAGATGGCCGCGGCAATCGCCAGCGGCGCGGCGAGCAACATCGCGTAGAACGCGGCTTTGAGGGTGCCGAACGCCAGTGGCGCGAGGCTCAGTTTGGGCTCGTTGTCGGTGCTGGCGGAGGTCGACTGCCATACATAGTCGGCCTCGTCGTAGTTTTCGTACCAGACCTTGCCCCACAACGAACTCCAGGACACTTCCGGGTGCGGGTTGTCGATCAGCAGACGCTGCAGTTGCCCCTGCGCCTCGACCAGCACACGGTCGGCGCGCGGCGACAAGCCGGCCAGGGCGGCGCCTGCGGTCAGCGGCTCGACCAGCAGGGTGCGGTGCGCGGTGCTGTGGAAGATGCCCAGATTGCCTTCGGCATCCAGGGCCATGAAACCCTTGCGCCGCTCTTCCGGGAGAATCTGGGTGATGGCGCTGTCGCCCATCTGGAAGCTGCGGATCGACTTCAGGTACTGCTTGCCGTCCTCGTCGCGGACCATGAACCACTGCTGGATGGCGCCCTTGCTGTCGCCGATCATCAGCGAGATACCGCCGAGCAGCGCAGTCGCGTTGGTGACGTCGGTGGCGCCATCGCTGAGCAGCTTGTAGCGGCCATTCAGTTCCTTGGTACGCAGGCTGAAGACGTCCGCCGTGGCGCGGCCGTTGATCACGTACAGCCACTGATGGCGCGGATCGATGATCAGCGCCTTGATCGGTTCGGCGATCTGCGCCAGGACGATGCGGTCCTCGCTGAGGGTCACCTCGCCGGTCATCAGGTTTTCTTCGCGACCGAGGCTCAGCACATGCAGATCGCTGGAAGTGGAGGCCGCCAGCAGCAGGGTGCCGCCGTTCAGGCTGACACCGACGTGATCCAGGGCGCGGCCTTGCGCGTCGAGACTGATCGCGGCTTCGCCGAACGGGTAGTTGATCCGCGGCGTAATGGTTTTCACGTCGTTCGGGTAACTGACCGGGTAGGCATGCTCGAACACCAGCACCTGGCCGCTGGACAGACCCAGGGCCACGCGATTGCTGCCCGGTTGATCCTGGGCAACCGAGACGACCTGGCTATTGGCCGGCAGCGGCAGGGTTTCCGCGCTCAGCAAGGCCATGCTCTTGGCATCGAAAAACTGCACCTGGCCACGCTCGTCGAGGCGCATGGCCACCTGGTTCTGTTCTTCCACCGCCATCAACAAGGGTTTGCCGGCATCCGCCAACCAGGCCGGCTGCAGCGGCTTGCGCGCTTCGAGATCAACGCCCTGGAACATCGGCAAGACGATGTAGGCCAGGTAGAAGAAAATCAGGGTGATGGCGCCCAGCACTGCCATGCCGCCGATCGATACGCACCAGCGGGCCAGGTGATCCTTGAACGCACGCATGCGCCGCTTGCGCAGCAAGGCCGGGGTATCGAAGTCCAGCCTCAGGGATTTGGGCGAGGCGGTCACGGTTTCACGAGACAGGTCATTCATAGTATGGGCATCTCTGCGCGGCCATGAGCGCGCCGTAATTTCATTCGTGGCACAGGCCGATTAATCTAGCCAGCTTGTGTGACAGAAAAGTTACAGCAGACTGACAAAGCGACGCCCACCTCTCTTTCGAGAGGCGGGCGTCGCTACAAAGCTGGCGTCCCTGCCAGTAGAGCCGGGTGCTTAGAGACCCAGTTCCTTCATGGTCTTCTCGACCACTTTGCTCGGCAGCGGGATGTAGCCATCCTTGACCACGACTTCCTGACCTTGCTTGGACAACACCAGCTTGACGAACTCGGCGTCCAGCGGGCTCAGGGCCTTGTTCGGCGCCTTGTTGACATACACATAGAAGAAGCGCGCCAGCGGGAACTTGCCAGCCAGGGCGTTTTCTTCGTTGGCTTCGAAGGCTTCGCCGCCTTTCTTCGACAGCGCTACAGCCTTGACGCTGGAAGTCTTGTAGCCAATGCCCGAGTAACCGATGGCATTCAGGGTGCTGGAGATCGACTGCACCACGGAAGCCGAACCCGGCTGCTCGTTGACGTTAGCCTTGAAATCGCCTTTGCACAGGGCTTCTTCCTTGAAGTAGCCGTAGGTGCCGGATACCGAGTTGCGACCGAACAGCTGGATCGGCTTGGCCGCCCACTCGCCGGTCATACCAACATCGCCCCAGGTCTTGATGTCGCTGGCGCCACCGCACAGGCGGGTGCTGGAGAAGATCGCGTCGACCTGCTCGATCGACAGGCTCTTGATCGGGTTGTCCTTGTGCACGAATACCGCCAGGGCATCGATGGCCACCGGAACGGCAGTCGGCTTGTAGCCATACTTCTGCTCGAAGGCCTGGATCTCGCTGTCCTTCATGGCGCGGCTCATCGGGCCCATGTTGGCGGTGCCTTCGGTCATCGCCGGTGGCGCGGTGGAGGAACCGGCGGCCTGGATCTGGATGTTGACGTTCGGGTAGTTCTTCTTGAACTCTTCCGCCCACAGGGTCATCAGGTTGGCCAGCGAGTCGGAACCGACGCTGGACAGGTTGCCCGACACACCGGAGGTCTTTTCATAGGTCGGCAGAGCCGGGTCGATAGCAGCGACCGCAGTGGCGGTGGCGACGCCAGCGGCGACGAAAGTCATGGCCGCCATCAAACGCTTAAGTTTCATGCCTTGCTCCTAGCAGAATTTAGTGTTGGATTGAACGAGCCCAAGTATCTGCAGCCCCTGTGACCAATCTATGAAAACAATGTGACAGTTAGATGAACGCACCCGACTTTAGCAGGCCGTTGAAAAACGTAGGCGAGGCAGTCAGCGCAAGGCAAAAACAGGCGAAAAAGCGGAGTTTACAGCTGTAAATGAGCATGTTGATCGGACTCGCGCCCGAGCCTGTTTTTAACGCCGCGATGGCAACGCAGGTAGTTTTTCAACGGCCTGTTAGCGGGCCACTGACCGCCTGCATCGAAGGCATAGCGCCATGGTCGCTCGCTGACCATTCAGTCGGTATACTCGCCAAACCCGCATCCTTGCGGGCCCGCATCAACAACAACAACAACCGCGCCGCGAGCCGTACTCGAGATGAACAACGACTTCGAACAGGATGACCCGATTCCCCAGGGCGATCTGGCACTGCAGATCACCGCGCTACCACGCGAAACCAATGGTTTCGGCGACATCTACGGTGGCTGGCTGGTATCGCAAATGGACTTGGCCGGTACCGCCATGGCCAGCAAGGTCGCAGGCGGCCGCGTGGCAACGGTGGCGATCGATCGCATGGCCTTTCTGGTGCCGGTCGCCGTTGGTGCGCAACTGTCCTTCTACACCCAGGCCCTCGAGATCGGCCGCAGCTCGATCCAGATGCTGGTCGAGGTGTGGAGCGACGACCCGCTGTCCAGCGAATGGCGCAAGGTCACCGAGGCGGTGTTCGTCTTCGTCGCCATCGACGGCAGCGGCCGCACCCGCCCGGTACCGGCGCGGCGCTGAAGCAACAACTCGATCCCTCCTGCGGATTGCTAACCGCAGGATGCGAGCCGCGCAGGATGAACGCAGCGATACCCATCGCCAGTCATACGCATCGCCAGTCATTCAATGGCGCAGCCCACATAAGCGCCAGCGCAATCCGGGAAGGCGTTCGCGATGGCCATGGACTTGTCGGATTTGCCCCAGATCGCGAATTCCCATACATCGCTGAGCGTGGCGATGGGGCGCACAGCGCACTATGGCTGAATCCCAGATACGCAAACGCCGGCGCGAGGCCGGCGTTTTTAGTGGCCAGAAATCAGCCGCGGATGTTGTAGATGTCCTTCTCGTTGAGTTCGGCGTAGTCGTACAGGCGCTGCAGATAAGCCTTCTGCTGCGCCCACACCTTGCTCGCCACCGGATCGGTAGCGGCGGAGGCATCGACCACTTCGGCCGCCACTTCCTTGAGCTTGGTCAGCACGTCGTCCGGCAGGCGACGCACGTCCACGCCTTCGCCCTTGAGTTGCTCCAGGGCTTCCATGTTCTTGGCGTTGTAATCGTCGAGCATGTCGCCGTTCACATCGCGCGCCGCAGCGCGGACGATGGCCTGCAGGTCGGCCGGCAGGGTTTCCCAGGCCTTGATGTTGATGTCCAGCTCGAACAGTACGCTCGGCTCCTGCCAGCCCGGGGTGTAGTAGTACTTGGCCGCCTTGTGCAGGCCCAGGGCCTGGTCGTTGTACGGGCCGATCCACTCGGTGGCGTCGATGGCGCCGGTCTGCATGGCGGTGAAGATCTCGCCGGCCGGCATATTGACCACCGTGCCGCCCATCTTGGTCAGCACTTCGCCGCCCAGGCCCGGGGTGCGCATCTTCAACCCCTGGAAGTCGGCGACGCCGTTGATTTCCTTGTTGAACCAGCCGGCGGTCTGCACGCCCGTGCTGCCGCAGGCCATGGGCAGTACGCCGAACGGCTTGTAGACCTCTTCCCACAGCTCGATACCGCCGCCCTTGTGCAGCCAGGCGTTCATTTCCTGGGCATTGGGGCCGAACGGCAAGGCGCAGAAGAACTGCGCGGCAGGCACCTTGCCTTTCCAGTAATAAGGCGCACCATGGCCCATCTCGGCGGTGCCGCGGGACACCGCATCGAACACTTCCAGTGCCGGCACCAGCTCACCAGCGGCATACACCTTGACCTTCAGGCGGCCGTTACTCATTTGCTCGACCAGCGTGGCGAAGCGTTCGGCACCCACGCCTACGCCAGGAAAATTCTTCGGCCAGGACGTAACCATCTTCCAGTTGAAAGTCTCGCTACTCGCGCCTTCTTGGGGCTTGGCGGTAGTTTCAGCCTCTTTGTTGCAGCCGGCCAAGGCGGTTGCTGCAAGACCTACACCCGCAGCTGCGAGAATTTGACGACGCTTCATGTAATAACTCCTTGTTGTTGTACTAATGATCCGAGCACCGGGATCGCCGGTATTCAGCTATATGTTGAGTATCACAGGGCTCTCCACCTCTCAAGCGTAACGACTACGTACGTAGTACTGCCGGTTGCGACGCTCTTACCCTGCCGCCTAGAATCCCCGGGTTTCCTGGCCATAACAATAAGGATCTGCCATGTCGAATCGTCCCCCTCCCTTGCTCGGCTTAGCGCGCCTGCTCGACGCCATCAATGCCGGCTTTGGCAAGGCCTGCGCCTGGCTCACCCTGTTTCTGGTCATCGGCACCGCGACCGTGGTGGTGTTGCGCTATGGCTTCGGCATTGGCGCCACCGCGCTGCAGGAAGCCGTGCTCTATGCCCACGCCCTAGTGTTCATGGGCGCCGCAGCCTGGGTGCTGCAGTGCGACGGCCATGTGCGCGTGGATATTTTCTACCAGAAGTTCAGCGGCCGCCGCCAGGCGCTGGTGGAAATCCTCGGCAACCTGCTGTTCCTCCTGCCGGTGTGTCTGTTCCTCGGCTGGAGCAGCTGGGATTACGTGGGCAACTCCTGGGCGACCCTGGAAGGATCGAGCGAATCGGGCGGCCTGAAGTTCGTCTATCTGCAGAAGAGCATCATCCTGGTGCTGGTGTTCTGCCTGGTACTGCAAGGAATCTCCAACTTGATCAAATCCGCCTACATCCTCGCCGGTCGCCTGCCTGCACCGGAGGTGAAGCATGGTTGAGTTAATGGCGATCCTGCTGTTCATCTGCATCTGCGCGGCCTTGATGGCCGGCTATCCGGTGGCCTTCACCCTCGGCGGCGTGTCCCTGCTGTTCGCCGGTATCGGCATGCTCACCGGCACCTTCGATGGCGGCTACCTCAACGCCCTGCCCAACCGCCTGTTCGGCATCATGAACAACCAGACCATGCTGGCGGTGCCGCTGTTCGTGTTCATGGGGGTGATGCTGGAAAAATCACGGGTCGCCGAAGACCTGCTGGAATCCATGTCGCGGCTGTTCGGCACCCTGCGCGGCGGCCTGGCGATTTCCGTGTGTGTGGTCGGCGCGCTGCTCGCCGCCAGTACCGGCATCGTCGGCGCCACCGTGGTGACCATGGGCCTGCTGGCCTTGCCGACCATGCTCCGGCGCGGTTATGACCCGGCTATCGCCACCGGCACCCTGGCCGCCACCGGCACCCTGGGGCAGATCATTCCACCGTCGATCGTGCTGGTCCTGCTCGGTGACGTCATGTCCAGCGCCTATCAGCAGGCGCAGTTGAAGATGGGTATCTTCTCGCCGAAAACCGTGTCGGTCGGCGACCTGTTCGTCGGCGCGCTGCTGCCCGGTCTGCTGCTGGTCGGCCTGTACATCGCCTACATCATCGGCGTGGCGATCTTCCAGCCGAAGAAGCTGCCGGCCCTGCCGCAGGAAGAACTCGGCCCGATCGAATGGGCCAAGCTGATCAACGCCCTGGTGCCGCCGCTGCTGCTGATCGGCGCGGTGCTCGGCTCGATCCTCGCCGGATACGCCACCCCCACCGAAGCGGCCGCCCTGGGGGCGCTCGGCGCCATGGCGCTGGCTTTCTATAAAGGCAAGCTGAACTTCGGCCAGCTGCGCCAAGTGGCCTACGGCACCACCGAAATCAGCGCCATGGTATTCCTGATCCTGATTGGCGCCTCGCTGTTCTCCCTGGTGTTCCGCGGCTTCGGCGGCGAGGCCATGATCGAGGACATCTTCGCCCAACTGCCCGGCGGGGTGCTCGGCGCCTTCTTCCTGGTGATGGTGGTGGTCTTCCTGCTCGGCTTTATCCTCGATTTCATCGAGATCACCTTCGTGGTGGTGCCGATCGTCGGCCCGGTATTGCTGGCCATGGGCCTGGACCCGGTCTGGCTCGGCGTGATGATCGCGCTGAACCTGCAGACCTCCTTCCTCACCCCGCCGTTCGGCTTCGCCCTGTTCTACCTGCGCGGCGTCACCCCGCCGTCGGTGCCAACCAGCACCATCTACAAGGGCGTGCTGCCGTTCATCCTGATCCAGCTGTTGTTGCTGGTGGTTGCCTATATCTTCCCCGGCCTGATTACCTGGCTGCCGGAACAGGTGTACGGCAAGTAGAGCGGCGACCGCTTGCTCCCGTAGGGTGCGCCGTGCGCACCCTACGCCAGCCCTGGCGCTACTCGCTGCGCAGTGCATCCACCGGATGCAGGCGCGCCGCACGACGGGCCGGAGCGATGCCGGCGAACAAGCCGATAAGCGCCGACAGCAGCAGCGCCAGCAGCAGGAAGCCGGGCGCCAGCTGCAGCGGCAGGCCGGGCAGGCTCAGGTGCACAACCGCCAGCAGCAGCGCCATCAGCAGCAGGCCGAGCACCCCGCCGGCCAACGACAGCAGCGCCGCCTCGGCGAGAAACAACCCCAGCACCTGCCGCGGCGTGGCGCCAATGGCGCGCAGCAAGCCGATCTCGGCGGTGCGTTCGCCGACCGTGGTGGTCATGATGGTGAGAATACCCACCGCCCCCACCAACAGCGAGATGCCGCCGAGGGCGGCGACGGCGATGGTCAGGGTACCGAGGATGCGGTCGAGGCTGGCGAGCATGTCGTCCTGGGTGGTCAGGCTGAAATCCTCGCGGCCGTGGCGCTCGATCAACAGCTGGCGGATCCGCTCACTCAGCGCCTGCGAACCGATGCCGGCATTGAACATCACGTTGATCTCCATCAGGCCGTCGCGGTTGAACAGGCTCTGCGCCCAGTCCACCGGAATGTAGGCGATGTCGTCGAGGTCGAAGCCGAGCAACTGGCCCTTCTCCTCGATCACCCCGATCACCCGAAAGCGTATGCCGCCGACCCGGATCGCCTCGCCCAGCGGGCTGACCTCGCCGAACAGCTCCTGGCGCAGCTTGTGCCCGAGCACCGCATAGGGTGGCGAGCGGCCGTCGCGGGCCGGCGGCAGGAACTGGCCGAGGGCCAGACGAAAACGCCAGGCCTCGGCCAGCTGATGGCCGCCGCCGATGATGTCGCTGTTGCGACTCATCACCCCGTACTGGATGTCGCCACTGCCCTGGATGATCGGCACCACCGCCTCGACATGGGCCAGACGCCCCAGGGCGTCGGCATCGCTCAGGCTCAACGGGCGCACGCTGCTGAGGATGCCGCCGATGCCGCCGGTCTGGGTCTTGCCCGGGTGCACGGCGATGATCCGCGTGCCGAACTGCGCGAAGTTATCCAGCACATAGACCCGCAGGCCTTCGCCGATGGCCGTGAGCAACGCCACCGCGGCGATGCCGATCGCCACCCCGAGCAGGGTCAACAGGCTGCGCAACGGCCGGCTGATCAGGGTCGTGGCGGTGAGGTGGAGGCCGTCCTGCCAGCGCATCATGGTCGCGCCCTTATACACGGATGATTGGTGCGCACGGCCTGGGCGGTCCCGCGACACCCTACGGGGTTGGTGTGCGGTTCGGGGTAGGGTGCGCCGTGCGCACCATGGCATCTCCTGTTCACGCCCGTGCCCCCGGCGGGCGCAGCGCCGCCAGCGGCTCCATGCGCGCCGCCTGGTTGGCCGGCAGCCAGGCGAACAGCAAGGCGGCGAGCAGGGCCAGCAGCAGCGAGCCGGCGCGGGCCCACACCGGCGTCTGCAGGGGAATTTCCCACAACTGGCGGCCGAACCAGAGCAGCGCCTCGCTCAGGCCCAGGCCGATCAGGCCGCCGGCCAGGGCCAGCAGCGCCGCCTCGCCGACAAACAACGCGCGCACCTGCGCCGGCCGCGCGCCCAGGGCCTTGAGCAGGCCGATCTCGGCGGTGCGCTGGTTCACCGCGATCCAGGTCACGTTCATGATCAGGATGCCGGCCACCAGCAGGCTGATCGCGGCGATCCCGGCCAACGCCAGGCTGAGCACATCGAGAATGCCGTCGAACGCCGCCAGCATCGAATCCTGGCTGATCAGGGTGACGTCCTCCTTGCCCTCGTGGCGGGCCTTGATGGTCTCGAGGATCTGCCGCTTGCCGCTGGCGAGAAAATGCGGCCCGCGCAGTTCGGCGAACACCCGGAACAGCCCCTCGCGGTTGAACAGCACTTGGGCGCTGGCCACCGGGATGATCAGCATCTCGCCGAAGTCCATGCCCAGCGATTCGCCGCGCTCGCCGAGAATGCCCACCACCCGGAAGCGCCGGTCGCCGGCACGCAGCCACTGGCCCAGGGCCGGACGCGCGCCGAACAACTCGCGCCTGAGGCTGAGGCCGATCACACAGACCGCCTCGGCCTGATCCAGCGCCAGCGCCGGCAGGATCTGCCCCTGGGCCACATCGAGCTGGCGGATGGCGAAGAATTCGTGGCTGGTGCCCAGGGTGAAGGCCTCGCGCACCCGGTTGCCGACGCTGACCTCGACCTGCCCGGCCTGCAGCGGTGCGACCCGGCGCACGCTGGGCAGACGGCCGATGGCCTCAGTGTCGCCGAGGGTCAGGTCGCGGGTCGCCAGCCCGGTGATCGGCGGCATGCCGCCGGTGGTTTCCTTGCGTCCCGGCAGCACGATCAGGGTGTTGCGCCCGAGCAGGGAGAATTCGCCGATGACGAACTGCCGCGCGCCCTCGGCCAAACCGGTGAGCAGGTTCACCGCGACCACGCCGATGGCCATGGCCAACAGCAGCATCAGGCTGCGCGAGCGGTGCCCGCCCAGCGCGCCGAGCATCAGCCCCAGGCCATCAGCCGCGCGCATCGCCGGGCTCCTGGCGGATGTCGTCGATGATCTGGCCGTCGCGCATGCTCAGGCGCCGTCGCGCCCGCCCGCCGATGGCAGGATCGTGGGTCACCACCAGCAGGGTCAGGCCCTCGCCGTTGAGTTCCTCGAGCAGCGCCACCACCTCGGCGCCGGAATGGCTGTCGAGGTTGCCGGTGGGCTCGTCCGCCAGCAGCAGCGCCGGCTGCATGACCATGGCGCGGGCAATGGCCACCCGCTGGCGCTGGCCGCCGGACAGCTCGGCCGGGCGATGCCTGACCCGGTCGCCGAGGTTCAGCCGCTCGACCAGGCGCGCGCTGCGCCGGTGGCGCTCGGCCGGCTCGAGGCCGGCCAGGAGCATCGGCAGCTCGATGTTCTCCAGGGCGGTCAGGCGCGGGATCAAATGATAGGACTGAAAGACGAAGCCGATATGCCGGCTGCGCAGTTCGGCGCGGCGATTCTCGTCGAGCGCCGCGGTGGCCTCGCCGTTCAACCAGTACTCGCCGCTGTCCGGCGCATCGAGCAGGCCGAGGATATTCAGCAGGGTCGACTTGCCCGAGCCGGACGGCCCCATCACCGCCAGATACTCGCCGGGATCGACCTGCAGATCGACCCGATCGAGGCCCTTGACCTGCTGGTCGCCGAGGATGAAGCAACGGCTGACCCCGCTCAGGCGGATCATGGCGCGCCCTCATCCTCGGCACTCACCGCCACGCCATCGGCCAGGCCGTCCTGCTCCAGGCTGGCGAGAATCCGCTCGCCTTCGCTCAGCCCATCGAGCACCTCGGTCCAGCGCCAGTTGCTCAGCCCGGTAGTCAGGCGCACCTCGCGCAGCACCCCGGCCGCGGCGTCATAACGCAGCACCCGACGCCCTTCCAGCAGGCTTTCGGTCGGAATGCGCAGGGTCTGCGGGCGCTGCTCGATAATGACTTCCACGTCGGCGCTGTAACCGGTCAGCAGCGCCACATCCAGCGGCACCGGGTCGAAGCGCGCCTCGACATCGACGGTACGCGCCTGGCGTTCGAGGTCGCGCACGAAGGGCGCGATACGGCTGACCCGGCCCTGGAAATGTTCGCCGCGAAAGGCGTCCAGGCCGATGCGTACCGGCATGCCCGGCTTGACCCGCGCCGCATCCACCTCGTCGATCGGCGCCTCGACATACAGGCAGCTGTCATCGATCAGATCCACCGCCGGCGGCGTCGGAATACCCGGCGGCGAGGGGGTGACGAACTCGCCGACTTCACCGTTGATCTCGGCGATGATCCCGGCGAAGGGCGCGCGCAGCGTGGCCTGATCGAGCAGCGCGCGCTGCAGGGCCAGGTTCGCCTCGGTCTCGCGGATCGTCATGGCAGCGGCGCTGCAGGCCAACGCCGACAGCCGCGCGCGGGTGGCGCTCTGATCGACCCGGTCCGCGGCCACCAACTGACGCGCCTGCAGGCGTGCCAGACGCTCATGGTCGCGGCGCTCCAGGTCGGCCTGCAGGCAGCGCTGCTGGCGCTGGTTGCCCAACTCATCCAGGCGCGCCTCGACCTCACGCACGCGGGCCTGCAGTTCGTCCTGGCGCAGGCGCATCAACACCTGACCGGCCGCCACCCGCTGGCCCTCCTCGACCAGGCGCTGGCTGACCTGGGCACCCAGGTTGAACGACAGCTGGGTACGCCGACAGGCCTTGAGCGTACCGGCGCGGGTATTGGCCACCAGGGCCTCGACCGGCCCGCGCTCCACCACGACCAGGCGCACCGGCAGCGGCTGCGGTCGACTCCACCACCAGAACGCCGCCGCCACGCCCAGCAACAGCAGTACAGCCAGCAACATCTTGCGCATCGCAGCCTCCCTTCGGTCTAGGTCAGACTAGGCCAGCGGCAACCACGCAACAATGCGCCAGGTCAGTGAATCAACTGGCCTGGCCTTTGCCGGCACAGCGGTTCACACTTTCTCCAAGAAGAGCAATCGAGGAGCGCAGTCATGAGCGGAACCGAACAACACCCACAGGCCGAGCGGGTGGAAATCAACCAACTGGCCTGCTGGCGCGTGCGCAGCGCCAACGCCGAACTGCTGGTCGCGCAACAGGGCGCGCAGATACTCAGCTACCAACGCGATGGCGAGCAACCGCTGATCTGGCTCAGCGAGCAGGCCGAATTCAAGCAGGGCCAGGGCGTGCGCGGCGGGGTGCCGGTGTGCTGGCCCTGGTTCGGCGACCTGCGGCGCAACCCGGAGCAGGTGCAGGCCATGCATCAGCCCGGGCAGATGATAGTGCCGGCCCACGGCCTGGTACGCTCGCTGGACTGGCAACTGCTCGGCATCGACAGCCAGGACCACGGCGTGGTCCTCGAATTCGTCTTCAACAGTGTCGAGCAGCCGCTGGCGGAATGGCCGCACGCCGCCGAACTGAAACTGCGCATCCGCCTCGACGAGCAACTGCACCTCGAACTCGAGACGCGCAACCTCGGCGACACGCCCCTGGCCTTCAGCCAGGCCCTGCACAGCTACTTCGCCGTCAGCGATATCCGCCAGGTGCACGTCGAGGGGCTGAGGGGCTGCCGCTACATCGACACCCTGGACAACTGGCTGGAACGGCAACAAAGCGACGCCCTGAGCTTTCACGGCGAAACCGACCGCATCTACCTGGATACCCCGGCGCAACTGAGCATCGTCGATCCCGCCTGGCAGCGGCGCATCCAGCTACGCAGCAGCGGCTCACGCTCGGCCGTGCTGTGGAACCCCTGGATCGACAAGGCCCGGCGCCTCTCGCAATTCGCCGAAGACGCCTGGCAAGGCATGCTCTGCATCGAACACGCCAACGTCCTCGACGATCACCTCCTGCTCGCCCCCGGCGCCCAGCACCGGCTCAGCGTCAGCCTGTGGAGCGAAGCGCTGCCGACGGTTTGATTGCCGTTGGCGGCGTATCGCGTGGGATGAGTAAAGGATCAGAAGTTGCGGGTCTTTCTTTAACAAAGGCCCGCTTTGATTCGGTAGGTGACGGTTGCGGATGGCTGGAAACGGTCCAGGCTGTGTAAAAACTCCCACTCAACTCTGCGGATCGCGTTGCTACGCGAATTCTGGAGAAGTTTTCGCATCGAGCTTGCGTGGAATTTACGA
>NZ_FOWX01000015.1 GCF_900115555.1 Pseudomonas borbori | reverse complement strand
TGGATATGGCCTACGAACAACGTGGAAGACCTCAGAGCCTACTGTTCCACTCGGATCAAGGGTCGCAGTATGCGAGCCGTTTATTTCGCCAGAGGCTGTGGCGTTATCGAATGCGTCAGAGCATGAGTCGTCGGGGAAATTGCTGGGACAACGCACCGATGGAGCGTGTGTTCCGCAGCTTGAAAACCGAATGGATACCGACCCTGGGTTACAGAACTGCCCATGAAGCCCAGCGTGATATCAGTCATTATTTGATGCATCGGTACAACTGGATTCGACCCCACCAACTCAATGGTGGGCTGGCCCCAGCTCAGGCCGAGAAAAAGCTTAACGTCGTGTCCGAGATTAGTTGACCACTACAGTGTGTACTGAAGCGGGTTGTCCGCGGCATCACCGATACGTGGACAAAAGTATCGCTTCCACCAAGCCTCAAAATATCTCTGTTGAAACTCTAGGTACGTCATCCCAACGATATTTGTGTTTTGGGTGTACCGTTTGGCCCCCTGCTGGAGCCCATGCTTCGAAATGATAAATCCGATGTTCGCACCGGTTTCATGCATGACCGTTGTGAACGAATGGACTACGGACTGGGGTACGGCACTGCCCCAGTTTTTGCACTCCACGATGTATCTGATTTTGTCCACGCTCCGGACGTCTATCGCGTGGACATCCACATTCACCGAGCCACGTGGTGTTTCCAGATCAACCTCGACATCAGCAAGCAGGCCGACGTTTCGGAAGATGCGCTGGACACCTGTCTGGAGGTCTCGCCAATTTTCTGGTAGCGGATCATCGATCACAGCTGCTTTCCTATACACGATTCGCAAGTAGATAAGGCTACTGAGGCGCTTGAACGTCGTCCACCGACTGGCAGAGCTTCCCTTTTGTGGTTTGAAGGTCTGTTTCTGGTCGGTTTCTGTCAATCCCAATCGGTAGAGCTCAGCTAGTTCCGGGCTCATCAGTGCTTGGAAGGCGAGAGAGCGGCGTTGCGACACTCAAGGGACAAGCATGTCCATTTCCACACTAGGGAAACTAGGCCAGCTGGAACTGCCCACGGAGGTGCAGCGCAAGTCGCGCTCGCCATTGCTCCACGACCAGCCCCGCTAAGTCTGCCAGGTTGCTGTCAGTTGAATTCATGATGGCATGGACGGCGGAAAGCAGGTTATCCGCCAAATCTTGTTCGGGGCCCATTCCTAGTGTGCGGATAAGAGTGATTGTGTCTTGCGATTGCCCTGGTGCACCGCGCCAGTCCTTCGGCCACTCGAAGCGGTGTTTATAAAAATTTGCAGCTCCGTTTGCGATCGCGACGTAGCTCAGGCTTGACCTCGAATCGAGATCTGCCTCCAACGACATCACGGCGTTCTTATTTATCTTCTGTCCATTTAGCTCGTAGATCCGCTTTACAATCGAAACCGTCTCGGTGATGGCCGCCTGAATAAGAACAAACATGGCCCCGAGCAGTACACCGGCCTCGTCGTACATTAGCTCCGCTGGCTGATCCCAGAATTTGCGCCCCGGATGGCCTATGTCCCGGAGGCGATCAGACCAAGCATCGAGTGCTTGTTCAGTTAACTCCGCGTGCGATCGGATTACGCTGGAGAGGGGAAACTGATCGAGCTCGTCTTCTAGCTCCTGCACCAATCTCAATATCTGCGTTTGCTTGTCCAAGATGTCCTCCTATGCAGATGGGCATCATAACGTCAGCGGACTCCAATGCGCCTCGCTGGACGCGTACAGGGGGAGTGTGGGCAGACTGTTTCTGGTCGAATCTGCTCTCCCTGGATGACCGCTCTTGGCCGTTTTCTGCCTGTCGCGACAGGCAGCCTTGACATGCGACCGGGGCGACGGATCAGGGTCAAGCCGAATACGCGGCCAGTTGCCCGAGCATCCGGCTGACGGTGTAGACCGTCCTCGCGCCTGAACGCCTTAGGTTGGCCCCACCCTGCCCTCGCTCAGACAGGCCACCAGGTCGGCGGCGAAGCGCGACAGCGACTCGCGCTTGCGCACGCACACTTTCAAATCGCGCTGCGCCCAGGGCTCTTCGAGTTCGACCACGGCCAGAGGGGCGTGCGCGGCGCCTGCCGCTACGGCGCCAAGGGGCACCATGCCCAAGCCGACGCCGGCGCTGACCATGCGGCACACCGCCTCGAAGCTGCGCACCTGGATGCGCACTTCGAGGTGTCGGCCGAGCGCGGCGGCGGTGTTCATCGTGAAGGTGTGGATGGCCGAGCCCGCATGCAACATCACGAAGGGGTAATCGAGCACCTCGGCAAAGCGCGTGCTGGCCCGCGGCGCGAGCGGATGGTCGGCGGGGGCGATCAGCACCAGGCGGTCGGCGCGGTAGGGGATGAGTTCGACTTCGGCGCCTTCGAGCAGATCCGCGACCACCCCGACATCGATCTCGCCGCGCGCCACGGCCATGATCACTTCGGGGCTGGTGTGCTCCTCCAGGCTGATGGTGACCTGCGGGTGGCGCTGCAAGAAGGTCGCGAGGCTGTCCGGCAGAAAGGCATGGGTGGCGTGGGTGTTGGCCCACAGGCTGACGTGCCCGCGCACGCCTTGGGCGTAGGGCGTGAGGTCGGCGTGCATCTGTTCGAGCTGGGCGAACACCCGGCGCGCGTGGCGCAGCAGAGCCTCGCCGGCGCGGGTCGGGCTGACGCCACGGGGCTCGCGGAGCAACAGGGCGGTGCCGATCGACTCTTCCAGCAGGCGCATGCGGTGGCTGGCCGAAGACGGGGCCAGGTGCACGCGCTCGGCGCCGCGGGTCAGGTTCTTCGCTTCGGCAATCGCGATAAAAAGGCGCAGATCGGTCAGGTCATAGTGCATAGCGTTGGTCAATTCCGAACGATGGCTTGCCAATAAGCCACTTCTACACGGGTTATACGCCGCTCATCATTCGTTTCAAGACAACTCTTTGGGATTCAGCCCGATGCCGTGGAAAACCTGGTCGGCCGAACGCGTGGGTATCGCGCTGGCGATCCTTGCTGCCTTCGGTTTTTCCTTCAAGGCGATTTTCGTCAAACTGGCCTATGCCGCCGCGCCCGTGGATGCGGTCACCCTGTTGACCCTGCGCATGACCTTCGCGCTGCCGATCGCGCTCTGGGTCTGCCTGTCGCTGCGCCGCTCCGCGCCGCCGCTGACGCGCAAGGATTGGGGTCTGCTGATCGCCCTGGGCCTGCTCGGCTACTACGGCGCGAGCATCCTCGACTTCATCGGCCTGCAGTACATCTCGGCGGCGCTCGAGCGCCTGATTCTGTTCATCTACCCGACCATCACCGTACTGATCGGTGTACTCGCCATGGGCAAACGCCTGGAACGGCGCCAGGTGGGTGCGCTGTTGCTGTCCTATGCCGGCATCGGCCTGGCGTTCGCCCACGACCTGGAGGTGGCGCAAGACAGCAACGCCGTGCTGATCGGCGCGGCCTTCGTCTTCGCCTCCGCGGTGTCCTACGCGCTGTACAGCGCCGGGGCCGAGATCGCGGTGCATCGCCTCGGCACCCTGCGCTTCGCCGCGCTGGCGATCCTGGTTTCCACAGTCGCCACGCAGCTGCACTTCCTCGCCGCCCAGCCGTTCTCCGCGCTGATCCAGCCCGCGCCTGTCTATGCCTATGGCGCAGCGATGGCGCTGTTCTCCACGCTATTGCCGGTGTTCTGGCAGTCGGCGGCGGTTCGTCGTATAGGCGCGGCGCGCACCGTACTGATCGGTACATTGGGCCCGATACTGACGATCCTGTTCGGCTGGCTGCTGCTCGCCGAGCCGGTTTCCCTCGCGCAGTTGGCCGGTGCCGGTTTGGTGCTGGCGGGCGTGTGGCTGGTCTCCCGGCGCAACGCCGCGCCGGCTCGACGGGAACGAGCTGCCGCGGCGGCTTGCGCGCAAAACGCCAGGTTCTGAAGGCACTTATCCGCACCGCCGTGGCTCTCAACACGGCCGCCCGCGCCCCGAAACCAAGGACGCTTGAAGGGCAGCGTGACACCAGCCGTGCAGGCTCGACGCCCGATGGGTATCACTGCGCACTCACCCGACGCGGTCCGACGGATCGCCGCCCGCGCCATCCCTAGCGGATCGAACCATCCGCGTCGTCAAAATAGCGAGCGCAACGTCAGCAGCATTGCGCCGCAGGCGGGGCTTGTTTGCAGCCGTTCAGGCCACCGGGATCGCCGGGTCGGCAGCCGCCAGGGCCGCGGCGCGTTCGGCCGCCGGCGGGTAGATCCACAGGGTATTGATCTGCGTTTTCAGCGTCTTGGCCTCGGCGCCGACCAGCTTCTGCTGGCGCTCCCAGCCTTCGGTGTACACCGCGCCCCAGGCGCCCAGGTCGAGGCAGGTAACGTACTTGGGCTGGCTGTAGACCCGCGGCGCGACGCCGATCAGGTCGGCCGCGGCATTGTTGCCGGCGTGGCGGCCCAGCGCGATGGCGTGCTGGCAGGACATGACGCTGAAGTTGCCCAACTCGTCGGTGGCGGCGCGTGCGGTATCGCCGGCTGCATAGAGGTCGCTCATGCCTTCGACCTTCAGGTGGCGGTCCACCTGCAACCGGCCCAGGGCGTCGCGCGGGGCGGCGATCTGTTGGGTCAGGTCGCTGGCGCGAAAGCCCACGGTCCAGATCAGCGTATGGCTGTCGATGCGCTGACCGTCGTCGAGCACCACGCCGTCGGCGTCCACCGCCGCGACCGACCCGCCCAGGCGCCATTCCACACCCAGCTCGCGGCAGGCTTCGAGGATGGCCGGGCGGATGCCGTCGCCCAGGCTGGCGCCGACCTGGCTGTTGCGCTCGACGACGATGACCCGCACCTGGGCGTCGTGTCCCAGAATGGCGCGCAGGCGCGCCGGCAGTTCGGTGGCGGTTTCGATCCCGGTAAAGCCGCCACCGGCCACCACCACGGTGTTGCGGGCGACGCAGTCCGGCCGTTTGGCCAGGGCGCACAGGTGCTGCTCGAGGCGCGCGGCCTGCTCGATCTGGTCGACATCGAAGGCGTGCTCGGCAAGCCCCGGTACGCCGGGGCGGAACAACTGGCTGCCGGCAGCCAGGATCAGGCGGTCGTAGCCCAGCGCGGCTTCGCTGCCAGCGGCGTCGCGGTAGGTCACCTGGCGGCCTTCGGCATCGATGCTCAGCGCCAGCCCCTGGACGAAGCGCACGCCGGTGGCGGCGAACAGATCCAGCAGCGGTGCGCGCATACTGTGCACGTCCGGCTCGTAGAAGCGCGGACGGATGCGCAGTTCGGCCTGAGGCGCGAGCAGGGTCACGCGCACGTCGCTGCGCCCGTGCTGATCCAGTAGGCGCATGGCGCTCAGCGCGCTCCACAGTCCGGCGAATCCGGCCCCGATGATCAGTAGGTGTTGGTTCATGGTGACTCCTGGTTCGGTTCGTTTGACGCAACCATGCTAAAAGCGGAAGACTTCGGCACAAATGACAGATAACCCGGATTTCATGCCAACCACGCCCCGCAGCGTCCTGTTCATCGCCTACCCGCAGGTCGGTCTGCTGGACCTGACCGGCCCGCAGACCGTGTTCTGGGCCGCGAACAAAGCCATGCACGCCCGCGATCTGCCGGGTTACCAGCGGATCACGGTCAGCCTCACGGGTGGCCAGATGCAGAGCGCCGAGGGTCTGGTGGTGGACACGCTGCCCTTGTCCGACTTTGCGCTGGACGCCGTCGACACCCTGGTGGTGCCCGGTTCGCCGCACATCGAGCAGGTGGTGGCCGAATCGGCCGAGCTGATCCGCTGGATCGCCGACCACGCGCCCCTGGCGCGGCGCACCGCCTCGGTCTGCAGCGGGACCTTTCTGCTGGCCGAGGCCGGTCTGCTCGACGGCAAGCGCGCGGCGACCCACTGGGCGATGTGCGAGCGGCTGGGGACGCGCTTCCCGTCCATCGAGGTGGACAACGACGCGATCTTCGTTCAGCAGGGCAGCGTCTGGACCTCCGCCGGCGTCAGCGCCGGGATCGACCTGGCCCTGTCGCTGGTGGAAGCCGACTGCGGCCGCGAGGTGGCGATGCAGGTGGCGCGCGAACTGGTGGTGTTCCTCAAACGGCCGGGCGGGCAGGCGCAGTTCAGCGAGCTGCTGCAGGCCCAGACCCGCGACGCGGCGGTGTTCGACGAACTGCACCGCTGGCTGGCCGACAACCTCGGCCTGGCGAACCTCGGGGTGGAAGTACTGGCCGAGCGTTGCCACATGAGCCCACGGAATTTCTCCCGCCTGTACAAGCAGAAGACCGGCCGCTCGCCGGCCAAGGCCGTGGAGCTGTTTCGCCTGGAGGCGGCGCGCCGCTTGCTGGAGGACTCGGAGCGCAACATCGAGCAGATCGCCCGGCAATGCGGCTTTGGCGACGAGGAACGGATGCGCAGCACCTTCCAACGCCATCTGGCGATCTCGCCGCGGGACTATCGCAGGCACTTCTCGCGCTAGCAGCATCCATTGGTGCCGGCAGGACAATCCGCTGCGCTTCGCCGGCCGTTGGCGGCGCCGATCGCTATCCACCCAGCCTGGATGGTCGGCCCTAGTCGGCTGGTTGCGGCTGCCAGTCGCTGACGATGATCGCCTCCCGGTTTTCCCGCTTGCCGGCCTTTTGCGCCTGCTTGTGCGCGCTGATGCTGGCCACGCACTGGTCGTCGTTATTGAGGATCACGATGCACTCCAGGCACTGGATGCACTCGTCGTAGTCGATGCGGCCGTCGCGCTCGATGGCGCCGATTTCGCAGTGGTTCCTGCAGTGCTGGCACGGCTTGCCGCAGGCGTCGATACGCTTGAGCCAGGCGAACAGGTGGTACTTGCCGAGCACGGCCAGGCCGGCGCCGAGCGGGCACAGGTAGCGGCAGTAGAACTTGTGCACGAACAGGCCCAGGCCGAGCAGGATCAGGGCGTAGAGCACGAACGGCCAGCTGCGCACGAAGAACAGGGTGATGGAGGTCTTGAACGGCTCCACTTCGGCCAGGCGCTCGGCCAGGCTCAGGGAGTAGCAGGCGCTCAGCAGCAGGCCGAGCAGGATGACGTATTTGAGCTTCTGCAGGCGCAGGTGGTTGCGCTCGGTGATTTTCCACTGCCTGATCCGCAGAGCCTTGGCGACCCAACCGAGGATTTCCTGCAGGGCGCCGAAGGGGCAGAGCCAGCCGCAGAACAGGCCGCGGCCCCAGAGGAACAGGCTGACGAAGGTGAAGCTCCAGAGGATGAAGATCAGCGGGTCCATCAGGAAAATGCGGATATCGAAGCCATCCCATAGGGTCTGCAGCAGGGTGAAGATATTCACCACCGACAGCTGGCCCTGGGCATAGAGCCCGATGAATACCAGGGTGAACAGCAGAAAGCCGGAGCGGAAAAGGTGAAAGCCGCGACTGTGCGCGCTGATGCGATGCTGGAAGATGAACACGCCGCTGAGCAGGATCAGCGCGCCGACCAGCAGGGCGATCTGCCACCAGCGCTCCTGCCACATGCGCAGCCAGATGGGCACCGGCTCGGCCGGGGCGACGGCCTGCTGGATATCGAACAGCTGCTGGTCGAGCTGGAACGCACGGCTGAAGTGGCTATGGCTTTCCACCAGATGATTGCGCCGCAGGCTGACGTTCAGTTGCAGGGCGGCGGGCTGCGCCGGGTTGAAGGCGGCGTGGCTCTTGATGCGGAAGATATGCGCATCCACATTGCGCAGCGGCGTGGCGAGCATCTCCAGCACCTCGCCGTTATTGAAGTGCATGTCGTACAGCTCGATGGCCTGGTCGTTTTGCATCAGCAGCAGACGGCTGGGCGCGGTGGCGGGGGTGAAATCGGCCGGGACATGCCGATACAGGCCGCTGGACAGCACCAGCAGCGCCTGCTCGCCGGACTGCAATTGCTCGTTGAGCTTCTGCCAACCGGCCGCGTCGAGCAGGTTGCGGCCCATGCTCGGGGCGTTGAGGTAGGCGAAATGCAGTTCGCTGAAGGGGCCGTCGTCGTCCGCCTGCTCGAACTCGGGGTAGTCGCTCAGCGGATGCCCCAGCTCGGCTTCGACTTCCTCGCGGCCCAGCGACCAGCGCTGGACATAACCCTTGTCGAGCAGACGCTGCCAGTCCATGGGCTGGTACAGCTCGCGTTTCGGCGTGGCCAGCGGAGCGCTGGCGAAACCGTCGAGCAGTTGCCGGGCAACGCTCATGGCTGCCTGCAGCACGGTCTCATTGAGGATGACCACCGACACCGTGGCCTTGCTGACGCCGTCGAACTGGGTGGTCGACTCGCCCTCGGCGCTGTCCGAACGGCGACCGCCGACGATGATCGGCCGGCCGATGGGGTGCTGCCGGTACTGCTCGACGAAGTCCAGCAGCGGCTGCACCCCCAGGCCATAGAGAAACACCGGCTCATGGTGTTCGAGCACCCGCACCCCGGCCAGCACGCCCTGCAGGTCCATGCCGATCAGCAGGCGGATGGGCTTGCCGGAAAAACCCTGGAGGCTGGAGTAGTCGCTGGACTCGAAGGCGTAGCCGAGCAGTTCGTCGAGCTGGTAGACGCTGTAGACCGGCGGCGACTCCTGCTTGGGTTCGATCCGCGTGGCCTTCGGGAACAACTGCAGGATCTCCTCCTGCAATCCCTCGGCGGCCAGCGCCTGGCTGAACAGCGCGCACACCAGCACGAGCATCCGCAGACAGGCAAAGCGGCTGAAGCAGGATGGCATGGCGCGCCTCGTCGGTATTGTCCTTATCGAGCCATGCTATCCAGCGCGCCGCCGGACGCCATGCGACTTGCCGGCAGTTTGCCCGCTACTTCAGTCGTAGAAACGGGGACATGCGCCAGCGTTTGGGCTTCTTGCGCGAGATCAAGCGTCTTTTCCCGCCGCCGGAGTAGCCTTGGCGCAATCGCCGCACTGATCCTCGAGGGGGGAGCATGGCCAAGAAATTCCCCTTGCAACCCAAACATCCCGAGCGCATTTGCTGGGGCTGCGACAGGTATTGCCCGGCGGGCTCACTGGCCTGTGGCAATGGCGCCGACCGCACCATGCACCCGGCCGAGATGCTCGGCGAGGATTGGCACCTGATCGGCGACTGGGGGATCGAGGCGCCAAGCGAGACGCAGAAGCCGGAGGACGAGCCGCGCTGAATCGTCTGCGCAGCGACAGCCCGCCAGCTTTGTGCCGCGCCGCCGAGCCAGTGCGGCGAGTGTCGCTACGGAGCGCGGATTGCTGAAGTGGCCCAATGATCGGCCATCGGCAGCGCATCTTGTCGCTCGACGAGTTCCGTCAGCCTGCAGCAAGCCGCAAACGCCGACCCTCGGGTAGAATGCGCCCTCGCCCATCATTATCAGCGCCTCGCCCATGACCGATCCGGCCCAGCACATCGCTCCTCGCGTCGCCATCATCGGTGGCGGCCCGGCCGGGCTGATGGCCGCCGAGGTGCTGGCGCTGGCCGGGGTCCGGGTCGAGCTGTATGACGCCATGCCCTCGGTCGGGCGCAAGTTCCTGCTGGCCGGGGTGGGCGGGATGAATATCACCCATTCCGAGGCCAAGCCGGCGTTCCTCGCGCGCTACGGCCAGCGCCGCGAGGAGATCGCCCGGCTGCTCGCCGAATTCGATGCCGACGCCTTGCGTGCCTGGATTCACGGCCTGGGCATCGCCACCTTCGTCGGCACCTCGGGGCGGGTCTTCCCTACCGGCATGAAGGCCGCGCCGCTGCTGCGCGCCTGGCTCAAGCGCCTGCGCGAACTGGGCGTCACTATTCACACCCGCCAGCGCTGGCTGGGCTGGACGACCGACGGCGCCCTGCGCATCGCCACGCCCGCCGGCGAAATTGCGCTGCGGGCCGATGCCACCCTGCTGGCCCTGGGCGGCGGCAGCTGGCCGCGGCTCGGTTCCGACGGCGCCTGGGTGCCGTTGCTGCAGGCACGCGGAGTCGAGATAGCACCGCTGCAGGCGAGCAACTGCGGCTTCGAGGTGGCCGGCTGGAGCCCGTTGCTGCAGGGCAAGTTCGCCGGCGCGCCGCTGAAGAACGTCAGCCTGCGCCTGGACGACGAACCGCCGCGCCAGGGCGAATTCGTGCTGACCGCCAGCGGCGTCGAAGGCAGCCTGGTTTACGCGCTGTCGGCGCCCATCCGCGAGCGGATCAACCGCCAGGGCACGGCCACTGTCCATCTCGATCTGCTGCCGCAGAGCCCGCTGGCCAAGCTGCAAGCCGCACTGGGCAAGCCGCGCGGCTCGCACTCGCTGGCCAAGCACCTGCACCGCCAGGTCGGCATCGACGGGGTCAAGGCCGCGCTGCTGCGCGAACTGGCGCCGGCCGACTGCTTCGCCGACCCCGTCCGCCTGGCCGCCGCGCTCAAGGCGTTGCCGCTGACCCTGGTCCGGCCGCGACCGCTGATTGAGGCGATCAGCACGGCCGGCGGCGTGCCCTTCGAGGCGCTGGATGCGCAGTTGATGCTCAGGCAACTGCCCGGGGTGTTCTGCGCCGGCGAGATGCTCGACTGGGAAGCGCCGACCGGCGGCTACCTGCTCACTGCCTGCTTCGCCAGCGGCCGGACGGCCGGGCTGGGCATGCTGGAGTGGTTACAACCGTAGGGTGCGCCGCGCGCACCGAATACACCGATGATCCAGAGCCCGCTCATGCACTCCGCCACCTTGGTGCGCACGGCGCACCCTACGACGGTTGAGCGCAGCGATACCCATCGCCGCAAGGACCGCATGCGATCACCAACAACGCTGAATAGCGGCGAACGAAACATGTGGGAGGCGCTTTAGCGGCGAGTTTTCAGTCGCGGCTAAAGCCCCTCCCACGGCTCGGTAGCTGCGGCACTCGGGTGCAACCTGCCGCTAACCCGCCCCGCGAAGCTACGGCTTGCGCCCGCCCTTGGCTGGCTTGCCGCCGAAGCTCGGTACCTTGCGCACGGCCTTGACCGCGGGGGCGGCGGGTTCGGCGCTTTCCAGCCAGCGGCCGAGGCTGGCGGATTTGCCGCCACCGACCACTTTCGGCTTCTTGGCTTTCTTCGGTTTCTTCACCACCTGGCCGCCAGGCAGGGTTTGCGGCACGCGGTGGTCGGGGATGAAGTCCGGTTCGTCGATGCGTTGCAGCACCTGCTGGGTCAGGGTCTCGATGGCCGACAGCAGTTGCACCTCGTCGGCGCACACCAGCGACACCGCCTGGCCGGTGGCGCCAGCGCGGCCGGTGCGGCCGATGCGGTGCACGTAGTCTTCGGCGACTATCGGCAGGTCGAAGTTGACCACCAGCGGCATGTCGTCGATATCCAGGCCGCGGGCCGCCACGTCGGTGGCTACCAGCACCTTGACCTCGCCATCCTTGAACCGTTGCAGGGCGCGCAGGCGGGTGGCCTGGGGCTTGTCGCCGTGGATCGCATCGGCGCTGATGCCGTGGCGCTGCAGCTCGCCTTCCAGCTCGTCGACGCCCTTGCGGGTCTTGACGAACACCAGCGCCTGGCTCCAGCGCTTGCTCTGGTACAGGTGCAGGAACAGTTCGCTCTTGCGCTTCTTGTCCACCGGGATCAGCCACTGCTTGACCGACTTGGCCGCGGCGTTGCGCGGGCTGACCGAGATGCTCAGCGGGTCGTGCAGCATCTCGCCGGCCATGGCGCGGATGGCTTCGGAGAAGGTCGCGGAAAACAGCAGGGTCTGGCGTTTTTTCGGCAGCGCGGCGAACACGTCCTGCAGCTCGCGGGCAAAACCCAGGTCGAGCATGCGGTCGGCCTCGTCGAGCACCAGCACCTGCAGCTGATTGAACTTGACCGCGTTCTGCCGGTACAGATCGAGCAGGCGCCCGGGGGTGGCGACCAGCACGTCGAGGCCCTTGCGCAGCTTCATCATCTGCGGGTTGATGCTGACCCCGCCGTACACCGCGTAGCTGCGCAGCGGCAGGTTCTGGCCGTAGGTCAGAAAGCTCTGCTGCACCTGCTCGGCCAGCTCGCGGGTCGGCACCAGCACCAGGGCGCGCACCGAGTTGCTGGCCACCACCGGCCCTTCCATCATCAGCCGCTGCAACAGCGGCAGGGCGAAGCCGGCGGTCTTGCCGGTGCCGGTCTGCGCCGCGGCCATCAGGTCTTGGCCCTTGAGGATCGGCGGGATGGCCTGGGCTTGCACCGGGGTGGGGGTGGCATAGCCGAGACCATCGAGGGTACGCAGCAGGGGGTCGATCAGGCCGAGGGAAGCGAAGCTCATAGAGGTAACCACAGAAGACGAAGTGACAATGGCGCGCAGTTTACCCTGCCCGGTGCCGACCATAGTGTTTCTGTTGTGTGAGCAGCACGTTCGACCGGGCGCAGAGTGACGGCGCGGCCTTCTCCTCGTAGCCGGATGCGATCCGGGGAATTGTATAGCCGCACAAACCGCTCCCGGATTGCATTCGGGCTACGGGACTGGGCGGGGCTTCTGTGGGAGGGGCTTTAGCCGCGACCTTCCGAGCCAGCCCTGCCAGTCGCAGCTAAAGCCCCTCCCACGATTCCCGGCACTATTTGGAACCGAGCAACGCCTGCACCTTGGCCGCCGAGAGCTTCTGCAACTCGCAGAGCAATGCATGAGACACCTCGGCAAGGCCGTGGCGCTCGCGCAACAGCGCGGCCATGAAACAGGTCAGGTTGGCCGCCATTTCCGCATCGGCCAGCGCACGGTGGGCCTGGCCGGTGTCTGGCAGCTGTGCCCAGCGGTTGAGGGTGCCGAGCTTGTGGTTCGGCGCCTGCGGCAACAGGCGTCGCGCCAGCAGCAGCGAGCAGGCGAACGGCTGCACCCGCTTGCGCCGGATCAGCGCCAGTTCGGCATCCCAGAACTTCTGGTCGAAGGCGGCGTTGTGCGCCAGCAAGGGGGTGTCGCCGACGAAATCCGCCACCTCGTTCATCACCTGCGCCGCCGGCGGGGCGTTGCGCAGCATGGCGTTGCTGATCCCGGTGAGCTGTTCGATGAAGGGCGGCACCCGGGCGCCGCTGTTCATCAGACTCTGGTAACGCGCCACTATCTGCCCGCCTTCGACGATGACCACGCCGATCTCGGTGGCGCGCGCCTGCTGCGCCGGCGACATGCCGGTGGTTTCAAAATCGAGGACGGCTATCGGAGCTTCGAGCATTGATCGGTTTCCCAACGACTGATTTCTTAACGCCCAGGAGGCCGGCCTGTGCAGGGCGCGCGCACCAGTGACAACCTAGTGCCTGGTGCGCACGGCGCACCCTACGACAGCCCATGGAGCGGCTTCGTAGCCCGGATGCGATCCGGGGAAATCCGGCGCCTGGCAAACCGCTCCCGGATTGCATCCGGGCTACAAAAACCGCGCGACTCGAGGGCTGCCCATCAGGACGACAGATAGGACGAGCGGGTCAGGCCCAGGCGCAGGGCGTCGAGGAACTGGGTACGCTCGCGGGCGCTGATCTTGGCGCTGGCGACCTTGTCGCGGTAGTGAGTCATCAACTCCTCCGGCGACAGGTGCACGTAGCGCAGCATGTCCTCGATGGTGTCGTGGGTCTCGATGCCGGCGTGGTACACGCTGCCATCGCTGTTCTGGTAGATGTTCACCGAGTCGGTATCGCCGAACAGGTTGTGCATGTCGCCCAAAATCTCCTGGTAAGCGCCGACCAGGAAGATCCCCAGCAGGTAGTCCTCACCCTCGCGCACCTCGTGCACCGGCAGGCTGGTCTCGATGCTCTGCTCGTCGACGTACTGGCGGATCTTGCCGTCGGAGTCGCAGGTCAGATCCTGCAGCACGGCGCGGCGCAGCGGCTCCTCGTCGAGGCGGTTGAGCGGCAGGATCGGCAGCACCTGGCCGATGGCCCAGGTGTCCGGCAGGCTCTGGAACACCGAGAAGTTGCAGATGTACTTGTCGGCGAGCTTGTCGTTGAGTTCGTCGAGCACCTGGCGGTGCGAGCGTTGCCGCGCCTTCAGCGAGTTGTGCAGGCGCCGGCACACGGCAAAGTAACACTGTTCGGCCAGTGCCTTGTCGGTCAGGCCAATCTTGCCGTCGGCATATTGGCTGGCCACGTCGCTCATGTAGTGGGTGGCGCGCCAATAGGTTTCGGTGACCATCTCGATATCGGTCGGGCCGAGCAGCTCGACCAGATAACGTACAGTTTCCGGCAGGCTGGTGATGTCCTCGATATGCGGGATTTCGTCGTTGTGCTTTTCCACATCGGTCACCTGCACCACCAGCATGGCGTGGTGCGCGGTCAGCGAGCGGCCGCTCTCGGAGAAGATGTGCGGGTGCGGCAGCTGCTGGGCATCGCAGAACTCTTTCAACATGCCGACCACCACGCCGGCGTAGTCGTCCATGTCGTAGTTGATCGAACTGGCGTTGCGCGAGTGGGTGCCGTCGTAGTCGACCCCCAGGCCACCGCCGACGTCGATATGATCGACCGGCAGCCCCAGACCGCGCAGCTCGCCGTAATAACGGATGGCTTCCTTGAAACCATGCTGATAGTCGGAAAGATTGGCGATCTGCGAGCCCATGTGAAAGTGCAGCAGGCGGATGCCCTGATCCAGCCCAGCCGCGCGGAAGCGCTCGACCACCGAGAGCAACTGCGCCGCCGACAGGCCGAATTTGGACTTCTCGCCGCCGGTGTCGGCCCACTTGCTCGAGGCCAGCGACGACAGGCGCACGCGCAGGCCGATCTGCGGGGCGACCTTGAGCTCGGCCGCCTCCTCAATCACCAGCTGCACCTCGGATTCCTTCTCGATCACGATGAACACGTTGTGGCCGAGCTTCTGCCCCATCAGCGCCAGCTTGATGAATTCGCGATCCTTATAGCCGTTGCAGACGATGGTGCCGCCCTTCGGCGCCAGCGCCAGCACGGCCAGCAGCTCGGGCTTGGAGCCGGCTTCCAGGCCGATGGAGACGTTCTGGGTGGCGATGATGTTCTCGATCACCGCTTCCTGCTGGTTGACCTTGATCGGGTAGAGCGCGGTGTAGCGGCTCTGGTAGTCGAGACGGGCGATATTGGCATCGAAGGCGCCGGTCAACTGACGCACACGATCCTGCAGGATGTCCGGGAAACGCACCAGCAGCGGCAGGCTGAGGCCGCTCTGGCGCAACTCGTCGACCTGTTCGAACAGGTCGATCGGCGTGCTCTGGGGGCCGTTCGGCCGCACTTCGACGCGGCCCCGGTCATTGATCGCGAAATAACCCGCGCCCCAATGACGAATACCGTAGACGCTGCGACTGTCCGCTACTGTCCACTGGCTGCCGTCGTCTTTGCGTGTGCGTCGTGCGGACATCGAGGTCTCCCTTGCTGGCGATTGAAGCCCCGGATCAAGCGGGGCCCGTACAGATTAAAGTCTGGAAATGACGATTACCCGGCAATGTGCCGGGGGAAGTTTAGAAAACCTGGGGTCAGCCGCCGGATTTTTTGGCTTTGAAGCCGCGTTTGAGCAGTTCTGCGAGCAGCAGTTCGACATGCTCGCCCTGAATCTCGATCACCCCGTCCTTCAGCGAGCCGCCACAGCCGCAGCGCTTCTTCAGGGCGCTGGCCAAGTCTTTCAACGGCTCTTCGGCCAGGGGCACGCCACTGACGGTGGTCACCGTCTTGCCGCCACGGCCTTTGGTTTCGCGGCGCACGCGGGCAATGCCGTCACCGGCGGGGATCAGGGTGGTTTTGCAGATGCAGGCAGCCACCGGCTGGCCGCAGTCCGGGCAGTGCCGGCCGCTGTCGGTGGAATACACCAGGCCGCTCAGGGCGGCGAATGACGAAGCTTTCTTGACCACCGGCTTTTCCTCATGTGGGGTCAGGATAGCGACTGGCCGATCTGCATCGACCGCGAAGCCCCACTCTGGCAGGGGCGGCGCACCCGAACTGGACGGTTCGGGCTTGAAGGGCGCGCAGTGTAACGGCAAAAACTCGCGATGCTAAGAGCAAAGATGCGCCATTGATCGACGGATTGGCGACGCTGTTCTGCATCTTGCACGGCAACGCTCGGAATGCCGTACGCCGAGTAGGGTGCGCCATGCGCACCACTTGCAGCCTGTGGGCCAGCAGATGGCTGGTGCGCAAGGCGCACCCTACGTCCGTGCCGCCAGATAGCGCTGCAAGGCCGCCAGCGAGTCCGGGCAATAGGGCTTGCGCCTGGTATCGGCCAAGGCCTCGTCGATGGACATGAAGCGCGCCTCCAGCACTTCCTCCGGCTGCAGCACCAGCGGCGCATCGGACACCGCCGAGTAAGCCCTGCACCACAGGCGGCTTTCCGGCGCGTCGTAGAGAAAATGTGCGTGCTCGACCAGCAGCGCATCCTCGATACCCAGCTCCTCGGCCAGCTCGCGCGCGGCGGACTCGGCGTAACTCTCACCCTCCAGCACCATGCCGCCGGCGGCCACATCCCAGTAGCCCGGGTACAGCGCCTTGCTCAGGGTACGCCGGTGCACGCACAGCTCACCGGCCGAATTGAACAGCAGGATATAGGTGCCGCGGCCGATCAGCCGGCGCTCGCGCAACTCGGCGCGCAACACGCCACCGAGCGGCCGATCCTGCTCGTCGACCCAGGTGATCAGTTCGGCATCGGAGGCGGCGCGATGCGCCATCTCGGCGTCGGAGATAGCCATTGCCTAGCCCTGCGACAGCAGTTGGCGCAGATCGATGAGCCCGGCGTTGGCCCGCGAAATATAGTTGGCCATCACCAGCGAATGGTTGGCCAGCAGACCATAGCCGCTGCCATTGAGGATCATCGGGCTCCACAGGGTTTCCTGGGCGGCCTCCAGCTCACGGATGATCTGCCGCACGCTGACGGTGGCATTCTTCTTCGCCAGCACATCGGCGAAATCCACTTCGATGGCACGCAACAGATGCGACAGCGCCCAGGCCTGGCCACGAGCTTCGTAGAACACGTTGTCGATCTGCATCCACGGGGTCTCGTAAGCGCCCTCGTTGACCTGCACCGCCTGACCTGCGGCCGCGTCTTGCAGAGCGACATCGGTATTCAGGCGCACCTGGCCGACACTCGCCGACAGGCGCTGCGACAGCGAGCCCAGGCGGGTCGCGGCATCGCCCAGCCAGGCGTTGAGGTTATCGGCCCGGGTATAGAACAGTGCGTTCGATTGGCTCGGATCACCCAGCCGCGCCATGTAGCGATCCAGTGACTTGATCGCTTCGCGGTATTCCGCCTCGGATGCCGGCAGCGCCCAGCTCTTGTTGTCGAAGTGGAAACGCGGCTCGGCCTTGGCCAGATCCGGGTCCTCGGTGGATTGCGACTGCGAACGGGCGAAGTCCTTGCGCAGGGCGCGCGCCATGTCACGCACCTGCACCAGCACGCCGTATTCCCAGCTCGGCATGTTGTCCAGCCACAGCCCCGGCGGGGCCAGGTCGTTGGCCAGGTAACCACCGGGCTTGTCCAGCAAGGTGCTGGCGACATGCTTGAGGGTGACCACCGTGGTGTAGCCATTGACCATCTGCTGCTGTGCGCCTTGCGCCGCCGCTTCGGCGCGCTGCTGCACCGGGAACTGCTCCGGCTCCTGACTCCAGTACCAGCCGACCACCAGCGCCAGCAGCAGGTAGAGGCCGAGCAAGCCCCCCACGGTGCGACTGAGCCAGCCGCCACCCAGATAACTGCGCACGTTATCCACAGAGTCATCGACGCTGTCGCGCGCGCCTGCGGTGCGTTTTTTCCAATCCAGCATGGCAGTGTCCTTTCATCTAAAGCATTTGGCGGTTCGACCACAACCCCAGACCTCAGGTTGCGCAACAGCCTCGCACTATAAATGAAGCACAGGCCGATGCGCAGCGTTGGCTAGCAACTTCGCCACGCTGAAACTCCTGGCCTGCGCGGCGGTCAATGTGACCGAAGGCTCACGCCGAGAGATCAGTGGTACTGCCGGCCAAAGCAACAGTGATAGCATGGAGCCACCACGGCAGACTGCTTCCGCCGCCGCAAATGGAATCCGGGCCATGACCGAGCACGAAGACCCCAGTCGCGACCGCCTCAAGCAGCACTTCGCCCAGCGCGTGATCCATCAGGCACGGCAAATACTGGAGGTCTGGCAGCGCCTGCAACGCAACGAGTGGAACGAGCGCGGCATGCGCGAGCTGCGCGAGGCCACGCTGTTGCTGCAACGCTATGCCGAGCGCTTCGAGCAGGCCGAGCACCTTCAGCTGGCGCAAGGCATCGGTGATTGCCTGGAGGCGGTAACGGACAATCGCGGGCGCCTCAACAGCGACCTGATCAGCCAACTCAACCTGCTCATGCAGCGCTTGTCGCGCACCGGCCTGCGCCGTGGCGACAGCTTCGAGCAGACCGCCCTGCCGCCGCTGCGCAAACCGGTGTACCTGGCTCTGCAACACCTCGAGCGGGCCGAGCGTCTGGCGCAGCAGCTGGGGTACTTCGGCATGAACGCGCAAGCGCTGGACAGCGCCAATGCCTTCCGCTCGGCGATGCTCGAACGGCATCCGGCCGCCATCCTCATGGACGTGGACTTCTCCGGCCGCGGAGCCGGTTTGCAACTGGCCCAGACGGTGCAGCAGGACCTGGAAGAGAAAATCCCCCTGCTGTTCTACAGCCACCAGGACACCGACACGCCGACCCGCCTGGCGGCCGTGCGCGCTGGCGGCCAGGAGTTTTTCACCGGCACCCTGGATGCGTCCAGCCTGCTCGAACGTATCGAAGTGCTGGCCCATGTGGCGCAGTACGAACCCTACAAAGTGCTGATCGTCGACGACTCGCGCGCCCAGGCCACCTATACCGAACGCGCGCTCAACAGCGCCGGCATCCTCACCCGCACCCTGATCGAACCGATCCAGGCCATGGCCGAGCTGGCCGAATTCCAGCCCGACCTGATCATCCTCGACATGTACATGCCGGAGTGCAACGGCACCGAACTGGCCAAGGTGATTCGCCACAACGACCGCTACGTCAGCGTGCCGATCATCTACCTGTCCGCCGAAGACGATCTCGACAAGCAACTCGACGCCATGAGCGAAGGCGGCGACGACTTCCTCACCAAACCGATCAAGCCGCGCCACCTGATCGCCACCGTGCGCAACCGCGCCGCCCGCGCGCGCAACCTCAAGGCACGCATGGTGCGCGACAGCCTGACCGGCCTGTACAACCACACCCATACCCTGCAACTGCTCGAAGATGCGCGCTTGCGCGCCCAGCGCGACGACCAGCCGCTGAGCTTCGCCATGCTCGACATCGACTTTTTCAAGAAGGTCAACGACAACTATGGCCACCCCATGGGCGACCGGGTGATCAAGAGCCTGGCCCTGTTCCTCAAGCAGCGCCTGCGCAAAAGCGACCACATCGGCCGCTACGGCGGTGAAGAATTCGCCGTGGTCATGCCGGGCACCGACGCCCAGACGGCCCGCCAGGTGCTCGACGAGATCCGCCGGCGCTTCGCCGAGATCCGCTACCCGGCGCAGCCGCTCGACCTGTCCTGCACCTTCAGCGGCGGCATCGCCCAACTGCAGGGAGATACCAGCAGCCAGAGCCTGACCCAGCAGGCCGACGAGGCGCTCTACCGGGCCAAGCACGGCGGGCGCAACCGGGTCGAGGTGTACACGGAAATGACCCCGGCCTGATCCCGATACCATTTCGCTGTACCGCGCAATTGTCGCGGGTCTCGGTGCGTCATCAACCTGTCATGAAAACGCAATAACTTCAGCGCCATAGCAATCGTGCAGCCGTTCGTCGGACGCACTCCAGCACCCTTCCGTCTGCGGTCGAGTCCTATGCGCCTGAAATCACTTACCAACCTCAATACCCTGCTGCTGGTCACCGTCTGCATAGCCCTGGCCGCCACCCTCTGGTGGTCGCAACGCGCCCTGGAGCGCCCCTATCTGCTGATGGAGCGCTACCTGAGCCTGTCCCAGCAGTTCCAGCGGGAGGCGGCGCGCAATATCCTCGGCTACCTCGCCAGCGGCGATGCGCTGCAGCACAGCGCGGCGATCCAGGCCCTGGACAACCTGGCGCCCGCGCTTGCCGAACTGCCGCCGCAACTGGCCGAGGAGCTGCGCCCCAGCCTCGCCGAACTGCACAGCTTCAGCGCCAACCAGTTGCTCGCCGCCGGCAAACTGGCCGGCGACCCCCAGGGCTTGCTGCTGCAGGCCGAACGCGAGATGGGCGGCGCCCTGGAACAACTGGCGCACTATGCCGACAGCGCTGCCGCCGATGTGGCGCACGCCTACCGCCAGCCCCTGTTCGTCGCGGCCCAGCACCTGAGTCGCCTGGCCCATGCCCGCGCCAAACTGGTCAGCAGCGGCCGTAGCGAACTGGCCAGCGACGTCGAGCGCGAACTGGCGGTGCTCGGCCGTCAGGCGCAAGCCCTGGATGCCTTGCCCCTGCTCGGCGTAGCCGATGACAGCAGTTCCAGCAGCGCTGCCTTTTCCGCCCTGCTGGGCCTGGCCAGCGACAACGACAGCACGCCGACAGAAGACCGCGGCATCGCCCTCAAGCGCGATTTTGCCAGCCTGATCAACCGCTACCCGAACGAACTGCAGCGCACCCGCAGCCTGATCGAACAGCGCGTCGCCCTGGCCGGCGCCACCCGCAGCCAGGTCGATGGCGTGCAACAGGCCCTCGCCACCCTGGAGCCGGCCGTGCGCGCCGAGCATGGGCGGATTCAGGGCGAGGTGCGCCTGCTCCAGGGCCTGATGATCGGCCTGATCCTGCTGATCGCCCTGACCATCGACCGTATTCAACGGCGCCTGACCCGGGTCCTCAACCATCTGGTGCCGGCCCTCTCGGCCTGGGCCCAGGGCGATTTCGCCGAGGACATCAGGCTCGGCTCGCGTACCCGCGAACTGCGCGACATCGAGGCATCGCTGAACCGCCTGCGGACCTACCTGGTCGACCTGGTCGGCAGCATCCGCCTGCATGCCGAACAGGTTGCCGGTTCCAGCCGCACCCTGGCCGACCTCAGCGGCGGCCTGCATGCCGGCGCCGAACGCCAGGCGGGCGATACCGCGCAGATTCGCGATGCCCTCGGCGATCTCGAAGCGACCATCCAGCAGGTCGCCGGCGACGCCAGCCAGGCCGCCGATGCCAGCCGCGATGCCGATCGCGCCCTGGAGCAGGGCCAGCAGGTGATCGGCCAGAGCCTCAGTGGGCTGCACGCACTGGTCGGCGAAGTACAGGACAATGCCCAGGCCATCGAGCGCCTGGCCGAGGAAACCGCGACCATCGGCAATGTGCTGACGGTGATCCGCGGCATCGCCGAGCAGACCAATCTGCTGGCGCTCAACGCCGCCATCGAAGCGGCCCGCGCCGGCGAGGCCGGACGCGGCTTCGCCGTGGTCGCCGACGAGGTGCGCTCGCTGTCGCAGCGCACCAGCGGCGCCACCGCACAAATCCAGGAACTGATCGGCCGCCTGCAGCAGGCCGCCCGCCAATCCGTCGACGCCATGCGCACCCAGGTCGAGCATGCCCAGTCCAGCGCCGGCCAGGCCGAGGCGGCCGATGGCGCGCTGGACGAAATCATCGCGGCGATTCGCACCATCGCCAGCATGGCCGAGCGCATCGCCGACGCCACCGCTCAGCAGAGCGGCGCGGTCAGCGAGATTCGCGGCCACAGCGAACGCATCCACCAGCTCGGCGGCGACAATCTGGTGCGCATCGGCGAAGGTCGCCAGCAAGGCGATCGGCTGCTGCAGGTGGGCGGCCAGTTGCACACGGCGGTGCAGGCTTTCCGCCTGTAGCGCGACCATCTGTCGCAGGCGCCGCGAACGGCCCTGATTACAGGCCATTGGTGCGCCCGACAAGGCCGCTTACAGCCTGCGCCCTGACGCCAGGGCGCAGGCTTGGTTATGATGCAGCTACTTCCGCCCCGCGAGACCGTCATGCGCCGTTTGCTCTGCCTGATCCTGCTACTGGCTGCCCTGCCCGCCGGCGCCGGCCTGTTCGACAACCGTCCCGCCTCCGCAACGCTGGGTGCGCCGCTGAACAACAGTGCGGACTTCCTCCCCGTGCGCGAGGCGTTCCGCCTGAGCCTGGTCGACAGCTCGGCCGAGTCGATCACCCTGCGCTTCGTCGCCGCCGAGGGCTACTACCTCTACCGGCACCGCTTCCAGTTCAGCAGCGAACCTGCCGATGTCGGCCTGGGCGCCGCCCAGCTGCCGGCCGGCGAGGCGAAATTCGACGAATACTTCGGCGACGTCGAGGTGTACTACGGCGTGCTGGATGTCGAGTTGCCGCTGGATAACCCGGACAAGCGCCCGTTCAACCTCAACGTCAGCTACCAGGGTTGCGCCGACAAGGGCTTGTGTTACCCACCGGAAACCGAACAGCTGAAGATCGGCGGCGGCCTGCCCGCCGCCGCCACACCCGCCACGCCGGGTTCCACGGCTAGCAGCTGGAGCTGGAGCGACCTGGCGCTGTTCTTCCTCGCCGGGCTGGGACTGACCTTTACCCCCTGCGTGCTGCCGATGCTGCCGATCCTCTCCGGCGTGGTGCTGCGCGGCCAGGTTGGCGGACTGCGCAGTTTCAGCCTGTCGCTGGCCTATGTGTTGCCGATGGCCCTCTGTTTCGCCGTGCTTGGCGCCCTGATGGGGGTGTTCGGCGCCGGCCTCAACCTGCAGGCGCGCCTGCAATCGGCATGGATTCTGGTGCCCTTCGCCGGCTTTTTCGCCCTGTTCGCCCTGGCCATGTTCGGCGTCTACGAACTGCGCCTGCCGCGCTGGCTCAGCGAACCGCTGGATCGCCTGGCCGGCAAGACCCGCGGCGGCTCCCACGCCAATGCCGCCGTGCTTGGCGTGCTCTCCAGCCTGCTGGTGTCGCCCTGCGTGTCGGCCCCCCTGGCCGGTGCCCTGCTGTATATCAGCGCCAGCGGCGATGCCCTGGGCGGCGGCCTGAAACTGTTCGCCCTGGGCCTGGGCATGGGCGCGCCACTGGTACTGTTCGCCACCGGCGGCGGTGCCCTGCTGCCGAAGTCGGGCACCTGGATGATTGGCGTGCGCAACGCCTTCGGCGTACTGCTGCTGGCCGTCGCCGTATGGTTGCTCGAGCGGGTGCTGCCGGGTCAGCTGGCGCTGGCCTTGTGGGGCCTACTCGCCGGTGGCGTAGCGCTGTTTCTCGGCGCCCTGGAACTCGGCCCGAAGACCCACAAGCAGAAACTCGGCCAGCTGGCCGGTTTGGTGCTGCTGGTCTATGCCCTGGCCGCCTGGACCGGTGCCCTGCAAGGTCAGAACGATCCCTTGCGCCCGCTCGGGCGCATGCCGCTGGCCGGCAGCGCAGGTGAGCAGCTGGAATCGAGCCACTGGCAGACTGTCAGCAGCCCCGCCGAACTGGATGCCGCCTTCGTCGCCGCGCAAAACGCCGGCAAACCGCTGCTGCTCGACTGGTACGCCGACTGGTGCATCAGCTGCAAGGTGATCGAGCGCGAAGTGCTCGACGCCCCGCAAGTCGCCAGCCAGTTGGGCGCCTACCGCCTGGTGCGCTTCGATATCACCGCAAGCACTGCCGAACAGCGCGCCCTGCTCGATCGCTACCAGCTGTTCGGCCCGCCGGCGATCCTGCTGTTCGATGCCAAGGGCCGGGAATGGCAGGACCTGCGGGTGGTCGGTGAGATCGACGCGCCAGCCTTCGCCGCGCGCCTGGATCGGGCAAGCGAACGCCTGTAACGCTCACAGTCATATAAATGACGCAAACTACCGCCATCGTGTCGGCTATTGCCGACAACTGGACAGCCTTGTGCCGTCTCCGGCATAGTCTTGCGCAGCGTAAAAACAAGGACATGCAGATATGGCAACCCTACTGGTGCTGCACGGCCCCAATCTCAATCTGTTGGGCAGCCGCGAGCCGGGCGTCTATGGCGCCACCACCCTGGAGCAGATCAACCTCGACCTGGAGCGCCGCGCCCGCGAGGCCGGTCATCACCTGCTGTACCTGCAGAGCAATGCCGAGTACGAGCTGATCGAGCGCATTCACGCCGCAAAAGGCGAAGGTGTCGACTTTATCCTGATCAATCCCGCCGCTTTCACCCATACCAGCGTCGCATTACGTGACGCATTGCTGGCGGTGAGCATCCCATTCATCGAAGTGCACCTGTCCAACGTGCACAAACGCGAAGCTTTCCGCCATCACTCCTACTTTTCCGATGTTGCCGTAGGAGTGATCTGCGGCCTTGGCGCCAGCGGTTACCGGCTGGCCCTGGAGGCCGCACTCGAACAACTTGAACAGCCCTGACCTCACTGGGAGTTGAGCCACTATGGATATACGTAAAGTCAAGAAACTCATCGAACTGCTGGAAGAATCCGGCATCGACGAGCTGGAAATCCGCGAAGGCGAAGAGTCCGTACGCATCAGCCGCCACGGCAAGCAACCGACCTACGCCCAGCAGCCGGTCTACGCTCAGGCGCCTGCGCCTGCGCCTGCGCCCGTTGCCGCCGCTGCCCCGGTTGCCGCCGCTGCCGAAGCCGCCGCTCCGGCTGCCGCCAAGCTGAACGGCACCGTGGTGCGCTCGCCGATGGTCGGCACCTTCTTCCGCGCCGCCTCGCCGACCTCGTCCAACTTCGTCGAAGTCGGTTCGAGCGTGAAGAAAGGCGACATCCTCTGCATCGTCGAAGCGATGAAGATGATGAACCACATCGAGGCCGAGAGCAGTGGCACCATCGAATCCATCCTGGGCGAGAACGGCCAGCCGGTGGAATACGATCAGCCCCTGTTCACCATCGTTTGAACCGCGGAGAGCCTGCGATGTTGGAAAAAGTTCTGATCGCCAACCGCGGCGAGATCGCCCTGCGCGTCTTGCGCGCCTGCAAAGAGCTGGGCATCAAGACCGTCGCGGTGCACTCCACCGCCGACCGCGACCTGATGCACCTGGGCCTGGCCGACGAGTCGGTATGCATCGGCCCGGCGTCCGGCGCCCTGTCCTACCTGAATATTCCGGCGATCATCAGCGCCGCTGAAGTCACCGGCGCTACAGCGATCCACCCCGGCTACGGCTTCCTCGCGGAAAACGCCGACTTCGCCGAACAGGTGGAGAACTCCGGCTTCGCCTTTATCGGCCCGAAAGCCGAGACCATCCGCCTGATGGGCGACAAGGTCTCGGCCAAGGACGCCATGAAGCGCGCCGGCGTGCCGGTAGTCCCCGGCTCCGACGGCCCGCTGCCGGAAGACGAGGAAGTCGCCCTGGCGATTGCCCGCGACGTCGGCTACCCGGTGATCATCAAGGCCGCCGGCGGCGGCGGTGGTCGCGGCATGCGCGTGGTGTACAAGGAAGAAGACCTGATCAAATCGGCCAAGCTGACCCGCAGCGAAGCCGGTTCGGTGTTCGGCAACCCGATGGTCTACCTGGAAAAGTTCCTCGGCAACCCACGCCATGTGGAAGTCCAGGTGCTATCCGACGGCCAGGGCCAGGCCATCCACCTGGGCGACCGCGACTGCTCGCTGCAGCGCCGCCACCAGAAGGTGTTGGAAGAAGCGCCGGCACCGTTCATCAACGAACAGTCGCGCGCCGAAGTGCTCAAGCGCTGTGTCGATGCCTGCATCGAGATCGGCTACCGCGGCGCCGGCACCTTCGAGTTCCTCTACGAAGACGGCCACTTCTACTTCATCGAGATGAACACCCGCGTGCAGGTCGAGCATCCGGTATCGGAAATGGTCACCGGCATCGACATCGTCAAGGAAATGCTCAGCATCGCCGCCGGCAACAAGCTGTCGTTCACCCAGGAGGACGTGGTGATCCGCGGCCATGCCCTGGAATGCCGGATCAACGCCGAAGACCCGGACAACTTCATGCCCTGCCCGGGCAAGGTCAAGCACTTCCACGCCCCGGGCGGTAATGGCGTGCGGGTCGATTCGCACCTGTACAGCGGCTACACAGTGCCGCCGCACTACGATTCGCTGATCGGCAAGCTGATCACCTACGGCGCGACCCGCGACGAGGCCATGGCCCGTATGCGCAACGCCCTGGACGAAATCGTCGTCGACGGCATCAAGACCAACGTGCCGCTGCACCGCGACCTGGTGCGCGACAAGGGCTTCTGCAAAGGTGGCGTGAATATCCATTACCTGGAAAAGAAACTGGGTATGGATAAGCACTAAAGCTGCAAGCTACAAGCCTCAAGCGGCAAGAAGTATGATGTGCAACCCACGAGGGAGCGGCCAGTCCGCTCCCTCGCTTTTTTCTTGCAGCTTTAAGCTTGCAGCTGCTTGCCGAAGGAAAGCCTATGCCCTGGTTACAAGTCCGTCTCGCCATCACCCCGGAGCAGGCGGAAACCTACGAAGACGCCCTGCTGGAAGTGGGCGCCGTGTCGGTAACCTTCATGGACGCCGAAGACCAGCCGATTTTCGAGCCGGACCTGGGCACCACGCCGCTGTGGTCGCACACCCACCTGCTCGCCCTGTTCGAGGCCGACACCCAGGCCGAGGCGGTGTTCGCCCACCTGCAATTGCTCACCGGCGCCGAACTACCCGAGCACCAGGCCGAGGTGATTGCCGATCAGGACTGGGAGCGCAGCTGGATGGACAACTTCCACCCCATGCGCTTCGGCCAGCGCCTGTGGATAGTGCCCAGCTGGCACGCCGCGCCCGAGCCGGATGCGGTCAACCTGCTGCTCGATCCCGGCCTGGCCTTCGGCACCGGCACCCACCCGACCACCGCGCTGTGCCTGGAATGGCTCGACGGCCAGGATCTGCGCCACAGCGAGGTGCTGGATTTCGGCTGCGGCTCGGGCATCCTGGCCATCGCCGCCCTGCTCCTCGGCGCACCCCGTGCGGTCGGCACCGACATCGACCCGCAGGCCCTGGAAGCCTCGCGCGACAATGCCGGACGCAACGGCATCGACCCGGCCCGCTTCCCGCTCTACCTGCCGGCCGACCTGCCGCCGCAACAGGCCGACGTGGTGGTGGCCAATATCCTCGCCGGCCCCCTGGTGGCCCTGGCTCCGCAGATCACCAGCCTGGTCAAGACAGGTGGGCGCCTGGCCCTGTCGGGCATCCTCGCCGAACAGGCCGAGGAGGTGCGCGCGGCCTATAGCGAGGCCTTCGCACTCGAGCCGACCGCGCAGAAGGACGGCTGGGTACGCATCAGCGGCACTCGCCGCTAGTTCAGGCACTTGCGTTAGACTAATCGCCTTGTTTTCCCTGATCGCAGGCCGCCGGATCGTCGCATGACCGAAAGTTTCGTCACCCAGTGCCCCCATTGCCGCACCAGCTTTCGCGTCAATCTCGCGCAACTCGGCGCCGCCCGTGGCGTCGTGCGCTGCGGAGCCTGCCTGCACCTGTTCAATGCCGCGCAGCAATTGCTCGAGCGGGGGCAACAACTGCCCGCCATTACGCCCCGGCCAACTCTTGCGCCGACCGGCCCCGCCGCCGCGCCGACGGCCCAGATCGAACCTGAGCAGAGCGCCCAACAGCAAAAGAGCGACAGCGATACGCTGTGGATTCACGACGACCTGGATCTCGACGACCTCGACCTCGATGAGGAACTGGCCAAGCTGGAAGAGCAGGAACAGCAACTGTCACAGCAGTTCCTTGCCCTGCAACAGACGCCCGAGCATAGCGAGCCCTTCCGTCCAGCCGCGGATAGCGGCACCCATGACGAAGACTGGGCCGAAGCCCTGCTGCAAGAGGACTCGCCCCAAGCGCCATCGAGTCCCGGCGATGCGGCCCAGGCGCCGACGCCCGCGACAACGGCCCCCGTCACGGAACAAGCGGCAGATCCCGCTGTTCGCGACATACCGCCGCTCAAGCTCAGCGCACTGGAGACGCAAGACCCGCAACCTGCCCTGGACGAGCCTGGCCTGAGCGCCCAGCGCGACGATCCCGACCTCGACCTGGACGCCCTCGACACGCCGGACGAGCGACAACCAGAGCCTGCCGCACAGCGCCAGCCCTCCAACCCAACCACACGCAGCGAGCCCGGCCTGCGTGACGAACACCTGCTCGAACTGGACGACGAACCACTGCAACTGGACTGGCAACCAGCGCGCAAGCCCTGGGGCCGCTGGCTCGGCTGGGGCCTGCTGAACCTGCTGGCCGCAACCGCCCTGATCGCCCAGCACATCCATTACAACTTCGCCGAGCTGGCCCGCCAGGATCAATACCGCCCCTGGTTCGAGCAGCTCTGCCCGATCATTGGCTGCACCCTGCCGTCCAAGGTCGATATCAGCCAGATCAAGAGCAGCAACCTGGTGGTGCGCAGCCATCCGGAGTTCAGCGGTGCCCTGGTAGTCGATGCAATCCTGTATAACCGTGCGCCCTTCGCCCAGCCATTCCCCTTGCTGGAAATGCGCTTTGCCGACATCAATGGCCGACTGCTGGCCAGCCGCCGCTTCAAACCCAGCGAGTACCTCGCCGGCGAACTGGCCGGACAGGCGGAAATGCCGCCGCAAACGCCGATTCATGTGTCCCTGGACATCCTCGACCCGGGCAACCAGGCGGTGAACTACAGCCTGAGCTTCCACTCGCCGGAGTAGGGGCGGGGGATGGGGGATCACGCACTGCCTCGAGGCAGCCGCAAGCCTCATCCATCATTGTCCCCCTTGCCCCCTGACCGATCCAACGGGCTCTTTCGGGTATCCGGGAGCGAATCCAACCCATGGCTATAAGCCCGCAACTGTTCAGAATTTGTTCAAAACAGCCTTTATCCGGTCATCCAGAGCGGGTATGATTCCCACCCTTTTTCGCTGTCTCCTATTGGTCTCAACAGCACGTCTCTTGAGCAGGGAAGCCCCATGTCGGCGTTATGCATCGGCCCCTACAGATTGCCCAACCCGCTGATTCTCGCGCCCATGGCCGGAGTCACCGACCGACCGTTCCGCCAGCTCTGCCAGCGCCTGGGTGCGGGCATGGTGGTGTCGGAAATGGTCACCAGCGATGTGCGCCTGTGGAACACCCGCAAGTCGAGCCTGCGCCTGCCCCATCAGGACGATGCCGAGCCGCGCTCGGTGCAGATCGCCGGTGGCGACCCGCAGATGCTGGCCGAGGCGGCGCGACGAAATGTCGCCTTGGGCGCGCAGATTATCGACATCAATATGGGCTGCCCGGCCAAGAAGGTCTGCAACAAGGCGGCCGGCTCCGCCCTGCTGAAAGACGAGAGCCTGGTGCGCGAGATTTTACAGGCGGTGGTTGCCGCGGTGGCTGTTCCGGTGACCCTGAAAATCCGCACCGGCTGGGACCGGCAGAACAAGAACGGCCTCGAGGTGGCGAAGATCGCCGAGCAGGAAGGGATAGTCGCGCTGGCCGTACATGGCCGCACCCGTGCCGATCTGTACAGCGGCGAGGCCGAATACGACAGCATCGCCGCGATCAAGCAGGCGGTGTCGATCCCGGTGCTGGCCAATGGCGACATCGATTCGCCGGAGAAGGCCAAGGCGGTATTCGCCGCCACCGGCGCCGACGGCCTGCTGATCGGCCGGGCAGCCCAGGGCCGGCCATGGATTTTCCGCGAGATCGAGCACTACCTGCGCACCGGGCAGAAGCTGGCGGCGCCGAGTCTGTTCGAGGTGGAACGTATTCTGCTAGGGCATCTGGCCGAACTGCACCTGTTCTATGGCGAGGTGATGGGGGTGCGCATCGCCCGCAAACATGTCGGCTGGTACCTCGCAACCCTGCCGGGCGCCAGGGAGTTCCGCGCCCGATTCAATCGCCTGGAAAGTACGCACGCGCAGTACACCAACGTTCGCGAGTTCTTCGGCGAACGGCAAAATGATGGAGATGGGGTGGCCGCATGACGATGTTGACCGAGACCTTAGGAACTGAAATGGCTCCCGTGAGCGACAGCACAAGCTTGAAACAGCACCTCAATACACCGAGCGAAGAAGGGCAAACCCTGCGCGGCAGTGTCGAGAAAGCCCTGCACAACTATTTCGCCCACCTCGAAGGGGCGGACGTCACCGACGTCTACAACCTGGTGCTCAGCGAAGTGGAGGCGCCACTGCTGGAAACCGTGATGAATTACGTTAAGGGCAACCAGACCAAGGCCTCCGAACTGCTCGGCCTGAATCGCGGCACCCTGCGCAAGAAACTCAAGCAATACGATCTTCTCTAAGTGATGAGCTGCAAGCCGCAAGCCTCAAGCGGGAGCGCGCTTCTCTTGCAGCTTGCAACTTGTAGCTTGCAGCTAAACCCTTGATGGAATCGTTATGACCGACCAGACTACCCGCCTCCCCGTCCGCCGTGCGCTGATCAGCGTCTCCGACAAGACCGGCGTCCTCGAGTTCGCCCGCGAACTCGTCGCCCTGAACGTGGAAATCCTCTCCACCGGCGGCACCTACAAGCTGCTCAAGGACAACGGCGTGGCCGCCGTGGAAGTCGCCGACTACACCGGCTTCCCGGAGATGATGGACGGCCGGGTGAAGACCCTGCACCCGAAGATCCACGGCGGCATCCTCGGCCGTCGCGCCCTCGACGGCGCGGTCATGGAGCAGCACGGGATCAAGCCGATCGACCTGGTCGCGGTCAACCTCTACCCCTTCGAAGCCACGGTCGCCAAGCCTGACTGCGACCTGGCCGACGCCATCGAGAACATCGACATCGGCGGCCCGACCATGGTCCGCAGCGCCGCGAAAAACCACAAAGACGTGGCCATCGTGGTCAGTGCCGGCGACTACGCCGGCATCATCGACAGCCTGAAAGCCGGCGGCCTGAGCTACGCCCAGCGCTTCGACCTGGCGCTCAAGGCCTTCGAGCACACCGCCGCCTACGACGGCATGATCGCCAACTACTTGGGCACCATCGACCAGTCGCGCGAGACCCTCTCCACCGCAGAGCGTGGCGCCTTCCCGCGCACCTTCAACAGCCAGTTCATCAAGGCCCAGGAAATGCGCTACGGCGAGAACCCGCACCAGAGCGCGGCCTTCTACGTCGAGGCGAAGAAAGGCGAAGCCAGCGTCTCCACCGCCGTGCAACTGCAGGGCAAGGAGCTGTCGTTCAACAACGTCGCCGACACCGACGCCGCCCTCGAATGCGTGAAGAGCTTCGTCAAGCCGGCCTGCGTCATCGTCAAGCACGCCAACCCCTGCGGCGTGGCCGTGGCCCTGGACAGCCAAGGCGGCATCCGCCAGGCCTACGAACTGGCCTACGCCACCGATACCGAATCGGCCTTCGGCGGCATCATCGCCTTCAACCGCGAACTGGACGGCGCCACCGCCCAGGCCATCGTCGAGCGCCAGTTCGTCGAAGTGATAATCGCGCCGAAGATCAGCGCCGAGGCCCGCGCCGTGGTGGCCGCCAAGGCCAACGTGCGCCTGCTCGAGTGCGGCGAGTGGCCGGCCGAGCGCAGCGCCGGCTGGGACTTCAAGCGGGTCAACGGTGGCCTGCTGGTGCAGAGCCGCGACATCGGCATGATCAAGGCAGAAGACCTGAAGATCGTCACTCAGCGCGCACCCAGCGAGCAGGAAATCCACGACCTGATCTTCGCCTGGAAAGTGGCCAAGTTCGTCAAATCCAATGCGATTGTCTACGCCAAGAACCGCCAGACCATCGGCGTCGGCGCCGGCCAGATGAGCCGGGTCAACTCGGCGCGGATCGCCGCGATCAAGGCCGAGCATGCCGGCCTGCAGGTGGCCGGCTCGGTGATGGCGTCCGACGCCTTCTTCCCGTTCCGCGACGGCCTGGACAACGCCGCCGCCAACGGCATCACCGCGGTGATCCAGCCGGGCGGTTCGATGCGCGATGCAGAAGTGATTGCCGCCGCCGACGAGGCGAATATCGCCATGGTTTTCACCTCTATGCGCCATTTCCGCCACTGACGGCCGCACTGAAGCCGGCATCTGCTGCGTTGCCCTGGGTTCCGCCAATGCTCATTGCCAGACGGCAACTCCGCTTGGCGAAACCCAGGGCGCCTTGCATCTACCGGCTTCATTGCGACCTCGAGATTTGTTTCGTAGGTTGGGTGGAGCGCAGCGATACCCAACACCGCTTTCGTAGGGTGGATAGCGCTTTTCCTATCCACCAAACGGGCCGCAGGCCCGCCTCCTGAAGGAGAACCCCATGAACGTACTGATCATCGGCAGCGGCGGACGCGAACATGCGCTGGCCTGGAAAGTCGCGCAAGACCCGCGCGTGGCCAAAGTCTTCGTCGCTCCGGGCAATGCCGGCACCGCCTTTGAGCCCAAATGCGAGAACGTCGCCATCGACGTGCTGGCCCTGGAGCAGCTTGCTGACTTTGCTGAGAAAAACGTGCAACTGACCATAGTCGGCCCGGAAGCACCGCTGGTGGCCGGCGTGGTCGACCTGTTTCGCGCGCGCCAGCTGGATATCTTCGGCCCGACCGCCGGCGCGGCGCAGCTGGAAGGCTCGAAAGCCTTTACCAAGGATTTCCTCGCCCGCCACCAGATCCCCACCGCCGATTACCAGAACTTCAGCGAAGTCGAGCCGGCCCTGGCCTACCTGCAAAAGGTCGGCGCGCCTATCGTGATCAAGGCCGACGGCCTGGCCGCGGGCAAGGGTGTGATAGTCGCCATGACCCTGGGCGAAGCCGAGGACGCGGTGCGCGACATGCTCGCCGGCAATGCCTTCGGCGAGGCCGGTTCGCGGGTGGTGATCGAGGAATTTCTCGACGGCGAGGAAGCCAGCTTCATCGTCATGGTCGACGGCAAGAACGTCCTGCCGATGGCCACCAGCCAGGACCACAAGCGCGTCGGCGACGGCGACAGCGGCCCCAACACCGGCGGCATGGGCGCCTACTCGCCGGCGCCGGTGGTCACCGCCGAGGTGCACCAGCGGGTGCTGGACGAGGTGATCTACCCCACCGTCAACGGCATGGCCAGCGAAGGCAACGTCTACACCGGCTTCCTCTACGCCGGACTGATGATCGACAAGGCCGGCAAGCCGAAGGTCATCGAATTCAACTGCCGCTTCGGCGACCCGGAAACCCAGCCGATCATGGTGCGCCTGGAATCGTCGCTGGTGCTGCTGGTCGAAGCCGCACTGGCGCAGGCCCTGGACAAGGTCGAAGCGCGCTGGGATCCGCGCCCGACGGTCGGCGTGGTGCTGGCCGCGGGCGGCTACCCGGGCGACTACGCCAAGGGCGAGGTGATCGAGGGTCTGGCCGATGCCGCCGCACTGGAAGGCAAGGTGTTCCATGCCGGTACCGCACTCAAGGACGGTCAAGTGGTGACGGCCGGTGGCCGGGTGCTCTGCGCCACGGCCATTGGCGCCAGCGTGGCCGACGCCCAGCAGCAGGCCTACCGCCTGGCGCAGAAGATTCGCTGGCCTGGCTGTTTCTACCGCACCGACATCGGTTACCGCGCAATTGCCCGCGAACGCGGCGAAGCATAAACATCGACAAAACCCGCCCGGCCGCGGTGGCCGGGCAGTGGCAACCTGGCACGGCTCACCCCCACGAGCGTCGTGCCGCAGAGACCCGGCCTGCAAGGTGCCACAAGGCGCCAGTGGTCGCTTTCACCGCGTCTGGCCTAGCCATCCTGGCCATATTCCGCTACACAACGGCTTGGTTATAATCTGGCCACTCATCTTTCAAAGGGAATTCAGCGTGCACGGGCTCAGGATTGCCACAGGACTACTCGTCGCTTTGCTCATGGCCTGTCTGTTGCCGACAGCCATGGCCGAGAACGTGCCAGACGCCGCTGACGGCCAGCCCGAAAACTGGTCGTATCTGCTCGACCCGAGTGCCGCGCTGACCCTGGAGGATGTGCGGGCACGCCAGCAGCAGTTCCAGCCGCTGGGCAGACAGGCCTTCACCTTCCCCCCCAGCGAACAGGCCGTCTGGCTGCATGTCGAGCTGCCGCGCAACCAGCAACCGGGTTGGCTGTGGCTCTTCGCTCCGCGCGTGCAGTACCTCGACTACTACCTGTTGCGCGACGGCACCATCGAACGCGAGCTGCAGACCGGCGAATCCAGACCGATGAGCGCGCGACCGCTCGATTCCCGCGCCTACCTGCTGACCCTGCCCAACGACGGCCAGCCCCGCGAGGCCTATGTACGCATGACCTCGAACCATCCGTTGATGGCCTGGTTCAAGCTCATCGACGAGGCCGGGCTGGTGGCCCAGGAAAAGCCCGCCTATGTCTTTGGCGCCCTGCTCGGCGGCCTGCTGTTGCTGACCCTGTACAACCTCATCCGTTTTCTCTACAGCCGCGCCACCTGCTGCCTGTGGCTGAGCGCCCTGCATGCCAGCCTGGCGGTCTGCGCGGCGGCCAATCTGGGCCTGTTCGCCGTCTGGGTGCCCAGCCAGAGCTACAACCAGTCGCTGGTCGCCGACCTGTCGGCGCTGCTGGCGGCCTTCTGCCTACAGGCCTTCTGCCTCGGCTTCATGCAGCACACCCAGGCCCAGCCCGGCAGGCTCAAGCACCTGCTGCAGGGCATCGCCGGACTGATCCTGGGCAGCGCACTGGTGATCGCCGGCACCGGCCTGCTCTGGTACAGCAGCCTGGTCTACCTGCTGGTGCTACTCAGCACCTTGAGCGTCTTGCTGATGGCCAGCCGGCTCTGGTATGGCGGCTATCAGCCCGCACGCTTCATCGTCGTCGGCATGCTGGTATTCGCCCTCGGCTTCAGCGCATTCATCCCGGTACTGCTCGGTCTCGACCAGCTCAACCCCGGCTGGCTGGTGATCGCCGTCTTCAGTATCGCCACGCTCGGCGGCATCTTCCTCAGCCTCTCGCTCGCCGAACGGCAACGGCAGATCCAGCGCACCAACCTCAGGGAGAGCACCGCACTGGCCGCCAGTTCGGCCGAACTCAAGGCCAAGGCCGAATTCCTCGCCAAGATCAGTCACGAAATCCGCACACCCATGAATGGCGTGCTGGGCATGACCGAACTGCTGCTCGACACGCCCCTGTCGGTCAAACAGCGTGACTACGTGCAGACCATCCACAGCTCGGGTAACGAGCTGCTGGCTCTGATCAACGAGATTCTCGACATTTCCAAGCTCGAATCCGGGCAGATCGAGCTGGACGACGTACAGTTCGACCTGGATGCACTGACCGAGGACTGCCTGAACATCTTCCGCGCCAAGGCCGAACAGCAGAAAGTCGAACTGATCAGTTTCATGCAACCGCAGGTGCCACGGGTTATCAGCGGCGACCCGACGCGTCTGCGCCAGATCTTGCTGAGCCTGCTCGACAACGCCTTCAAACAGACCGACGAAGGCGAAATTCTCCTGGTCGTGGCTCTTGACAGCGGCAGCGGGCAGCCACGCTTGCGCATCGCCGTGCAGGACAGCGGGCGCCCGCTACAGGCCGGCGAGCGCGACGCCCTGCTCAATGCCGAACTGCACAGCAAGGACTTCCTCGCCGCGACCCAACTCGGCGGCCGCCTCGGCCTGATCATCGCCCGCCAACTGGTGCGCCTGATGCGTGGTGAGTTCGGCATCCAGAGCGGCGGCACCCAGGGCTCGACCCTGTGGCTGACCCTGCCGCTGGACAGCCAGCGGCTCGAACGGCCTACGGCCGACCTCGATGGCCCGCTGCAGGGCGCCCGCCTGCTGGTGGTGGATGACAACGACACCTGCCGCAAGGTCCTGGTGCAGCAATGCAATGCCTGGGGCCTGCAGGTCAGCGCCGTGCCATCGGGCAAGGAAGCCCTGGCCCTGCTGCGCACCAAGGCGCACATGCGCGAATACTTCGACGTGGTACTGCTCGACCAGGACATGCCCGGCATGACCGGCATGCAGCTGGCGACGAGAATCAAGGAAGACCCCAGCCTCAATCACGATATCCTGCTGATCATGCTCACCGGCATCAGCAATTCACCGAGCAAGATCATCGCGCGCAACGCCGGAGTCAAGCGCATCCTGGCCAAGCCGGTGGCCAGCTACACGCTCAAGACCACCCTGGCCGACGAGCTGTCCCAACGCGGTGGCAGCAACTCGCCGCTGTTCGCCCCGCACCTGGTCAGCACTGCGTTGAATGTGCCGAGCGACTTCCGCATCCTGGTCGCCGAAGACAACAGCATTTCGACCAAGGTGATCCGCGGCATGCTCGGCAAGCTCAACCTGCAACCGGATACCGCCAGCAATGGCGAGGAAGCCCTCAACGCCATGAAGGCGCAACATTACGACCTGGTGCTGATGGACTGCGAAATGCCGCTGCTCGACGGTTTCTCCGCCACCGAACAACTGCGCGCCTGGGAAGCCGCCGAACAGCGCCCGCGCACCCCGGTGGTGGCATTGACCGCGCACATCCTCAACGAACACAAGGAACGGGCACGGGAGGCCGGCATGGACGGCCACATGGCCAAGCCGGTGGAACTCTCGCAATTGCGCGAACTGCTCGAATACTGGATCGCCCAGCGCGAGATCCGCCAGCCGCGCGAGGCCCTGCCCTGACCTGCGCCGACAAGTCCGCATGGCGGCGTTTCAGGCAAAGCGCAATGCATAGATCGGCGGCAGATTGCCGGCCAACGCCTGCCAGCTGTCGCCCTGGTCGTCCGATAGCCACAGATGACCGGTGGTCGAGCCCATCGCCAGGCGCTGCCCGCTCTCGTCCACCTCCAGGGCATGACGATAGACCAGGTCGAAGCAGTCGGACTGCGGCAGGCCGCGACTCAAGCGCTCGAAACTGCGGCCGCCATCGCGGGTGCGGGTCACCAGCAGACGCTGGCCCACCGGCACCCGGCATTCATCCTTGAGCGCCGGCACGAACCAGGCGGTTTCCGGCTCACGGGGGTGTACCGCCAGGGCGAAGCCGAAGCTCGAGGGCTCGACGTCGAGCAGCTCCTGCCAGTGCGCGGCATCGTCGCGGGACAGGAAGATGCCGTTATGGTGCTGCACCCAGAGGGTCTCGGGTGCCGCCGGACAGGCCAGCATGCGGTGCGGATCCTGGATCTCCGGGGTCTGCGCCAGTTCCGCCGGCATATAGGCGGCGCGCATGCCCCGGGTGCGACAAGCCCAGCTGACGCCCTCGTCGTCGCTGCACCAGACCCCGCCGCAGGACACCGCCACGCGCAAGCGCGCACTGTCGCGCGGGTCGACGCAAATGGAGTGGATGCCCGGCTGATCGTAGCCGCCGCCGAACCACTGGGCCCGCTCCGGACGCTGCCACAGCGCCTCGTTCAACTGCCAGGAGTCGCCGTGATCCGCCGAGTGGAACAAGGCCCCCGGCAGGGTGCCGGCCCACAGGCTGCCGGGGCGATCGGCGCCGCCGCCTTCCAGCGACCAGATCATCGTCACCGACGGCCCTTCGCCCTCCTCCTCGGCGGCGAAGGCCGGCACGGCGATCTCCTGCCAGTGCTGCCCGGCATCCGTCGAGCGCCACAGTTTCGGGCCGAAATGCCCCAGGTTCAGGGCCGCATACAGATGACCGTCGCGATGATCGGCCAGAACCATGCTGACCGGCTCGCCGAGAAAGTCCGTACGCGCCAGGCGCCAGCTCCCGCCCGCGCGGGCGAAGGTCAACAGGCCCTTGCGCGTGGCCACATAAAGCACATCCGCCATATCGTTCTCCCTCCAGCAGGCTGTTGAGAAACGACCTGCGCTGCCCGGCCTGCTAGCCGCCGGAAAGCGCCTGCACCACATAGACCTCGCTGGCGGCGCCGACCCTGTCGCTCAGGTGGCGGCGATCATCGATCCGCTCGCCATCGACGAAGATCGCCACATGCCGACGCAGCTGCCCCTGGTCGTCCAGCAGGTAACTGCGCAGCCGCGGGTTGGTGGCGAACACCTCGGCCAGCACGGCGGCGACCGTGGCGCCCGGCACCGCGCACGGCGCCACATCGAGGTGACGCTGCAGGTTGGGGGTGAAACTGATACGCGCCATGCGCCCGTTGCCAACAGTGGTTAAGCCAACAGGTATAGCCGACGCCGCTGCCCGCCTATGCCTCAGCTGCCGAACGGTTGCCTGGCGTGCGCGCACAATTGCCGCAGCGGGGACTGGAGATCGAGCCGACAATCCCGGATCATGCAGGCGCCACCGGCGCTGCCGGCCCCCCTTTAGCCAAGAGACGAGTCCACCCCCATGGCGTCCGAGCTGTTCAGTCTGTATCTGAAGTTACTGGTGCTCTACAGCCCGTTCTTCGTGTTGTCCTGCTTTATCGGCCTGAGCCGCGGCTACACGGTCAAGGAGCGCAAGCGTCTGGCCTGGAAGGTCGCCCTCGGCGTACTGATTTCCAGCCTGCTGCTGTACCTGTTCGGCAAGCACATCTTCACCCTGTTCGGCATCACCATCGACGCCTTCCGTATCGGCGCCGGCAGCGTGCTGTTCATCTCGGCGCTGGGCATGGCCCAGGGCAACTCGGCGGTGCAGAGCGACAACGTGCAGCAGGACGTGACCATAGTGCCGCTGACCATTCCGCTGACCGTCGGCCCCGGCACCATAGGTGCGCTGCTGCTGATGGGCGCCGGCCAGCCGCACTGGGACGACAAGCTGCTGGCGGTGCTGGCCATCGCCCTGGCCAGCCTCACGGTCGGCGTGGTGCTGTACCTGTCCAACCAGTTCGAACGCCTGCTCGGCGACCAGGGTCTGCAGATCGTCAGCCGCCTGATGGGCCTGTTCGTCTGCGCCCTGGCGGCGCAGATCATCTTCACCGGGGTGAAGAACTACCTGTCGCCCTGAATCGCTGCAGGGCTGCAGGGCTGCCCGGGGTGCGGCGCGCACCACGGCCGGGGGTAAACCAAGCCCCACAGGAGCGCAAGCGCATGCCGGGCTCAGCGCAATTGACTGTCCTTGCTGCCACGGCGGTTATAGCCGCTGAATTTCGCCTGTTCCCGGTCACACTCGCCCTGGCAAGCCACGCACAGGCGCACGCCGACAATCGCCTGGCGCCGCGCCTCGGGAATGCGGGCGTCACACTCTTCGCAGTGGCTCAGGCTTTCCCCGCTCGGCAGCTGGCTGCGGGCGCGCCGGACGGCGTCTTCGATACTGCTGTCGATCTGTTCCTGCACTGCGTCGTCATTTGCCCAACCACTGGCCATTTGCCCGCCCTCGCAACATTAGTCACCCCGGAGATATGCGCTCGCGCACGACGAATCTCAAGTGCTAGTCGTCTGCCCCCCTGAATTCCGCGGCCCAGGCCAGGTCCTCGCCTGGCAGGTCGCGGAAAGTGGTGGAAACTCATCGCCCTCGCGGCGTATTTTCGCCAGCCGCACCACTTTGTCACAGTCCAACCGACGGTCGGACTGGCGGCCGAGGCCCAGGCAGGCGATCATCAGCACTCATTCCTGCGCCATGAACGACATGACCGATACCACCCACAGCTCCACCGCCACACACAAGCCCCGCCCGCTGGTGGATTTGCTGATCAGCATCCTGATTCCGTCACTGATCCTGATGAAGCTCAGCGGCGAAGCCAACCTCGGCGCCGATGGCGCCCTGGTCCTGGCGCTGGCGTTCCCCCTTGGCTGGGGCACGTTCGAGCTGGTCAAGTACCGCAAATTCAACTTCATCGCCCTGCTCGGCCTGATCAGCGTGCTGCTGACCGGCGGCATCGGCCTGCTCAAGCTGGACAACCAGTGGCTGGCGATCAAGGAGGCGGCGATTCCCGGCCTGATCGGCATCGCCGTGCTGGTGTCGACCCGCACCCGCTACCCGCTGATCCGCACCCTGCTGTTCAATAAAAGCGTGCTCAACGTCGACAAGATCCATGAGCGCCTGGAACAGGGCGGGCATACCCAGCACTTCGAAACGCGCCTGCTGACCGCCACCTACTGGCTGAGCGGCACCTTCTTCTTTTCCTCGGCGATGAACTATGCGCTGGCCAAGTGGATCGTGATCAGCCCGGCCGGCAGCGAGGCCTTCAATGCCGAACTGGGGCGGATGAACCTGCTCAGCTACCCGATGATCGCCATCCCCTCGATGATCATGCTGATGGCGATCTTCTACTACCTGTGGCGCACCATTCACGGCCTGACCGGTTTGAAGCTGGAAGAGATCATGGCGCCGCAGGCCTGAGTACGCGGCCTGCCGTACAGGCGCGGCAGCGCCCGGCAGCCAAGCTAACCGCGGCATGCTGACGATCTCCGCCTACCTGGGCCTGTTCCTTTCCGCCTTCGGCGCCGCGACCTTGCTGCCATTGGGCTCCGAGGCGGTGCTAATCGGCCTGTTGCTCAGCGATGCCTACCTGTTGTGGCTGCTGGTGGCGGTGGCCAGCGTCGGCAACGTCCTCGGCTCGCTGGTCAACTGGACCCTGGGCCGCTACCTCGAGCACTTCCGCCAGCGCCGCTGGTTCCCGGTCAGCGAACGGCGCCTGCACCAGGCGCAGGGCTGGTATGCGCGCTATGGGCGCTGGGCGCTGCTGCTCAGCTGGCTGCCGATCATCGGCGATCCCCTGACCCTGGTCGCCGGGGTGATGCGTGAGCGCTTGTGGGTCTTCCTGCTGATCGTCGGCCTGGCCAAGACCGCGCGCTACAGCATGCTCGCCGCCTTGACCCTGGGCTGGGGATCGTTCGTCGCGTCATAGCGCAATCGACGCAGCATTTGCGCGGCGTATCCCATAGAATGCGCGGCCGTTTTTGTGGCCATGCCATCCATGGCGGCCAGCCTCCGGGCCGTCGCTACGCGACGTCAAAAATTTCTCCCGGTAATTTTTTCTAGGAACAGCGCGTCGCATGACTTTCTCCACCCCCGCCCGCGCCTGCGGCATCGACTTCGGCACCTCCAACTCCACCGTCGGCTGGCTGCGCCCGGACGCCGAGCCCCTGATCGAGCTTGAAGACGGCAAGATCACCCTGCCCTCGGTGGTGTTCTTCAACCTCGAGGAACGTCGCCCGGTCTACGGCCGCCTGGCCCTGCAGGAATACCTGGAAGGCTATGAGGGCCGGCTGATGCGCTCGCTGAAGAGCCTGCTCGGCTCCAAGCTGCTGAAAAGCGAAACCACGGTGCTGGGCAGCTCCCTGCCGTTCAAGGACCTGCTCGGCTTCTTCATCGGCGAGCTGAAAAACCGCGCCGAGGCTGTAGCGCAACGGCCATTCGAGGAAGTGGTGCTGGGCCGCCCGGTGTTCTTCGTCGATGACGACCCGCTCGCCGACCTTGAAGCGCAGAACACCCTGGTGGCGGTGGCGCACAAGCTCGGTTTCAAGGACGTGTCCTTCCAGTACGAACCGATCGCCGCGGCCTTCGACTACGAGTCGGGCATCGAGCGCGAGGAGTTGGTGCTGATCGTCGACATCGGCGGCGGCACCTCGGACTTTTCCCTGGTGCGCCTGGCGCCCGAGCGCCGCGCCATTGCCGAGCGGCATGCCGACATCCTCGCCACCGGCGGTGTGCATATCGGCGGCACCGACTTCGACAAACAACTCTCGCTGGCCGGCGTGATGCCGCTGTTCGGCTACGGCAGCCGGATGAAGAGCGCCGCGCCGATGCCCACCAGCACTCACCTCAATCTGGCCACCTGGCACACCATCAACGCGGTCTACTCGGCGCAGTCCCAGCGCCAACTGCAGAGCATGCGCTACGACATCCTCGACCCCGTCGGCATCGACCGCCTGTTCCAGCTGATCGAACGGCGTGACGGCCACTGGCTGGCGATGCAGGTTGAAGACAGCAAGATCGCCCTGAGCGAGCAGGCCGCGCGGCCCATCGACCTGAGCCGGGTCGAACCCGGCCTGGTCGCCGAGCTGACCCGCGAATTGTTCGAGGCCGCCATCGAGCCGCTGCTCGAGCGCGTGCGCGCCAGCGTGACGCAGCTGCTCGGCGATGCCGGGGTGGGTGTCGAGCAGGTCGATACGCTGTTCTTCACCGGCGGTTCCAGCGGCATCCCGGCGCTGCGCCAGAGCGTCGCAGCCATGCTGCCCAACGCCCGCCATGTGGAAGGCAACACCTTCGGCAGCATCGGCAGCGGCCTGGCCATCGAAGCACAGAAGCGTTACGGCTGAGCGACATCAGCCGTAGCCCGGATAAGCCTCAGCGCAATCCGGGAAGCGATTTAGGCCATCCCCCCCTACCCGGCTAAACAGCGCAAAAGCTCGCGGCTAAAGTGGAACGCCGCCCGGCCCCTCCCACAAGTCGATAGCGCATCTGTGGGAGGGGTTTTAGCCGCGACAGGCTGCGGCCGCTTACAAGCCAATCAGCGCGGCGCTACAGGCTTCCTCGGCGGCTTCTTGCCTTTGCCCTTGGCGGCATCCGAACGCTCCCTGGCGGCCTGCTGGTTGCGCGCCTGGGCGGCGGCCTTGGCCTGTTCGCGCTTGTCCCAGGGGTTTCCGCCAGCGGCACCGGTATCGCGCGGCGGCAGGCCGGTGTGCTGGGTCAGCAGAGGCCGGGTCTTGTCGCCGGCGCTGCGAGCAGCGCCGCCGAGCTTCTTGCTGCCGGCCGGGGTGGAGTTCTTGCGCCGCGCGCTCTGGTAGCTGTCGGTAGCCGGCTGATGCAGCGGAATCAACTGATGCTTGCCGGATCCGATCAGGTCGCTGCGGCCCATGCGCTCCAGCGCCTCGCGCAGCATCGGCCAGCCCTTGGGGTCGTGGTAACGCAGGAAGGCCTTGTGCAGACGGCGTTGCGCCTCGCTCTTGACGATGGCCACGCCATCGCTCTTGTAGGTGACCTTGCGCAGCGGGTTCTTGCCCGAGTGGTACATGGCGGTGGCGGTGGCCATCGGCGAGGGGTAGAAGGCCTGCACCTGATCGGCGCGGAAGCCGTTGCTCTTGAGCCACAGGGCAAGGTTCAGCATGTCCTCGTCGCTGGTACCGGGGTGCGCAGCGATGAAGTAGGGGATCAGGTACTGCTCCTTGCCCGCCTCCTTGGTGTACTTCTCGAACATCTGCTTGAAGCGGTCGTAGGTACCGATGCCCGGCTTCATCATCTTGTTCAGCGGGCCTTCCTCGGTGTGCTCCGGGGCGATTTTCAGGTAGCCGCCGACATGGTGAGTGACCAGTTCCTTGACGTACTCCGGCGACTTCACCGCCAGGTCGTAACGCAGGCCCGAGGCGATCAGAATCTTCTTCACCCCCGGCAGGGCACGGGCCGAGCGATACAACTGGATCAAGGCCGAGTGATCGGTATTGAGGTTTTCGCAGATACCGGGGAACACGCAGGACGGCTTGCGGCAGGCGGCTTCGATCTCCGGACTCTTGCAGGCCAGGCGATACATATTGGCGGTCGGCCCGCCCAGATCGGAAATCACCCCGGTAAAACTCGGCACCTTGTCGCGGATATCTTCGATCTCGCGAATGATCGACTCCTGCGAGCGGCTCTGGATGATCCGCCCTTCGTGCTCGGTGATCGAGCAGAAGGTACAGCCGCCGAAACAGCCGCGCATGATGTTGATGGAGAAGCGGATCATCTCGTAGGCTGGAATCTTCGCCTGGCCGTAGACCGGGTGCGGCACCCGTGCGAAGGGCATGCCGAACACGTAATCCATCTCTTCGGTGGTCATGGGAATGGGCGGCGGATTGAGCCACACATCCACCTCGCCGTGCTTCTGCACCAGGGCGCGGGCATTGCCCGGGTTGGTTTCCAGGTGCAGCACGCGGTTGGCGTGGGCGTACAGCACCGCATCGGCGCGCACCTTCTCGAACGACGGCAGGCGGATCACTGTCTTGTCACGCTCCAGGCGCGGGTGCGCCAGCAACTGCACCACCTTGGCCTCGTTGGGGTCCTCAATCGGTCCCTTGTCCTGTTCGATGGCGCAGGCCTGGGTATCCTGGGTGTTCACATAGGGATTGATGACCTTGTCGACTTTGCCCGGGCGGTCGATACGACTGGAGTCGATCTCCATCCAGCCTTGCGGCGTATCGCGGCGAATGAAGGAGGTGCCGCGAATATCGGTGATGCTCTCGATCTCATGACCGTAGGACAGGCGCTGGGCGATCTCGACGATGGCCCGCTCGGCGTTGCCATACAACAGGATATCGGCGCAGGAGTCGATCAGGATCGAGTGACGCACCTTGTCCTGCCAGTAATCGTAATGGGCGATGCGCCGCAGCGAGGCCTCGATGCCGCCGAGCACGATCGGCACATGCCGGTAGGCTTCCTTGCAGCGCTGGCTGTAGACCAGGCTGGCGCGATCCGGGCGCTTGCCGGCCAGACCGCCGGGCGTGTAGGCATCGTCGCTGCGGATCTTCTTGTCGGCGGTGTAGCGGTTGATCATCGAGTCCATGTTGCCGGCCGCGACGCCGAAGAACAGGTTGGGCTCGCCCAGCTGCATGAAATCGTCTTTGCTGCTCCAGTCCGGCTGGGCAATGATGCCGACGCGAAAGCCCTGGGCCTCAAGCAGTCGGCCGATGATCGCCATGCCGAACGACGGGTGGTCGACATAGGCATCGCCGGTGACGATGATGATGTCGCAGCTGTCCCAGCCGAGCTGATCCATCTCTTCCCGGCTCATCGGCAGGAAAGGCGCCGGGCCGAAGCACTCAGCCCAGTATTTTGGATAGTCGAATAACGGCTTGGCTGCGTGCATGGAAATGACCGAGATGTCAGGAGTAAACGGCCGCGGAATATAGCACAAAATTTGACCAAGTCCGACCCTTACACTAGGACAAACCCACTCGAGCGCACGGGAACCAGGCGCAAGGCATTTGTGATCACAGGCGCACTTATAGCTATACTCCGCCGACACGCCACCGGTAGCGGTGCCGGCGCAAGAGGTGCTTGCAGTGCAGCGGATCGTCTCCTCACTCATTCTACTGTTGAGCCTGACCGGCCTGCCCGACGGGGCCAGTGCGGCGACCATCCTGCTCGACAGCACCAGCAGCGGCATGCTGCTGAATGAACAGATAGAGCTGCTGGAAGATGTCGGCGCGCAATTGAGCATCGCCGACATGGCCGACCCGGCCGTGCAAAGCCGCTTCCAGCCGGCCAATGGCCGGGCCACCGTCGGCCAGAGCCGCCATCCCTGGTGGCTCAAGGTCACCCTGCAACGCGGCCAGCACGCACCGAGCCAGTGGTGGCTGGAAAACGCCGGCATCACCATCTTCAACCTGCAACTCTACCTGCCTGACGGCCAGGGCGGCTGGCACACGCGCGCAACGGGCACCGCGGTGCCCTACGCCGAGGGCCGCGACTACGCCTATAGACGCATGCTGTTCAAACTGCCCGAGCTGGGCGCAGAACCCCTGACCCTGTACTTCCGCAGCCTCGACCCCGCCGGCAACTCCTTCCCGCTGACCATCTGGCAGCTCGGCGACCTCGAGCAACAGGCCAGCAACGAAAACATCGGCTTCGGCCTGATCTACGGCATGATCCTGGCGCTGCTGCTGTACAACCTGTTCATCCTCGTCGCCCTGCGCGACCAGGCCTATCTCTGGTACGTGCTGGCCACCGCCTGCGTGCTGGTATTCATCCTCAGCATGAGCGGTCACGGCTTCCAGTACCTGTGGCCGGGCAGCGCCGTGCCCTTCTGGCTGGATCGCATCACCCTGCCCTCGCTGTGGGGTATCTTCGTCATGCGCTTCACCCAGGAGTTGCTCTACACCAAACGCGGCTTGCCCTGGCCGCATCGCCTGCTGAATGCCGGCTGCGTGCTCTATCTCATCGCCATCGCGATCAACGCCTTCGGCTACCGCGCCGAAGGTGCCCTGCTGATCGCCCTGACGCCGCTGGTTACGGTGCCAACCGCGTTGTTCAGTGCCGGCGTGCGCTGCTACCAGGGTTTCTTCCCGGCGCGCTTCTACCTGCTCGGCTACGGCGCCGTGCTCGGCAGCACCGTGGTGCTGGTGATGCGCGCGGCCGGACTGATCGAGCCAGACAATTTCACCGCCTACCTGTTCCCGTTGTCGGTCGCCGCAGAAACCATCCTGTTCTCCTTTGCCCTGGCCTACCGCATCCAGATGCTCAAGCAGGAGAAGGCCGAAGCGATACGACAAGCCGACCGGGAAAAAACCGCGCGCCTGACCCTGGCCCAAGCCAACGCCAACGAACTGCACCGCGCAGTGGCACAACGCACCGCCGAACTGGCGGCGGCCAACCAGCGCCTGCTGCAGCGCGAACTGGAACTGCAACATGCCGCCTTCCACGATCCGCTGACCGAACTGCCGAACCGCCGCTATCTGGTTGAGCGCACCGAAACCGCTCTGGCCCACGCCGAGCGCCACGGCGAAAGCGTGGCCTTGCTGCTGATCGACCTCGACCATTTCAAACCGATCAACGACCGCTTCGGCCACGATGCCGGCGACCTGATGCTGCAAATGGTCGCCAAGCGCCTGCGCGAACACGTGCGCAGCGGCGATAGCGTGGCGCGCCTGGGCGGCGATGAGTTCGCCGTGCTGATCTGCGGCGACGAGGCCGAGCGCCACGCCCGCGAGATCGCCGCGCGCCTGCTCGCCGAATTGGCGCAACCGGTGCTCTATGGCGCCGAACGACTGGCTGTGACCATCAGCATCGGCGTAGCCCTCTACCCCCAGCACGCCAAGCACTTCGCCAGTCTCTACAAGGCCGCCGACGAGGCCCTGTACAAGGTCAAGGCCCGCGGCCGCTCAGGTTCGTCGGTGTGCGGCGAAGACGGCGAACTGAGCAGCAGCGCACGCCTGCAACTGGACGTGATCAAGGTCACCAGCGGGCTCTAGGAGGCTGCCCGCAACGACGCCTGCCGAATCATCGCTAGCGGCAGCGCGTCTTTCGCCCGGCAAGGCAATCGATGGTGGCGACGAGCAGGTGCATGAGCGCAACATCCCAAAAAACGGGCGGCCAGGCTGATCGCTGAGCGCCCGTTGTTATCGATCCGGTTCGGCCAGAAGCTACGTCGCAACCCGCCTCTCAATCCTCGTCGAATTGGTAGCTGCCCGGCGCCAGGTTCTCGAAGCGCGAATACTTGCCGAGAAAGGCCAGCCGCGTGGTGCCGATCGGCCCGTTACGCTGCTTGCCGATGATGATCTCGGCCACGCCCTTGAGCTCGGTCTCCGGGTGATACACCTCGTCGCGGTAGACGAACATGATGATGTCGGCGTCCTGCTCGATCGCCCCGGATTCGCGCAAGTCGGAGTTGATCGGGCGCTTGTTGGGCCGCTGCTCCAGGGAACGGTTGAGCTGCGACAGGGCGATCACCGGGCAGTTGAATTCCTTGGCCAGGGCCTTGAGCGAGCGGGAAATTTCGGAGATCTCGTTGACCCGGCTTTCGCTGCTGGAGCCGGGAATCTGCATCAGCTGCAGGTAGTCGACCATGATCATGCCGATCTCGCCGTGCTCGCGGGCCAGGCGCCGGGTGCGCGCGCGCATCTCCGAGGGCGAGATGCCGGCGGTGTCGTCGATGAACAGCTTGCGGTCGTTGAGCAGGTTGACCGCCGAGGTCAGGCGCGGCCAATCGTCGTCATCCAGTCGACCGGCACGCACCTTGGTCTGGTCGATGCGCCCCAGGGAGGCGAGCATCCGCATGACGATCGAGTCCGACGGCATCTCCAGCGAATACACGACGATGGCCTTGTCGCTGCGCAGCACGGCGTTTTCCACCAGGTTCATGGCGAAGGTGGTCTTACCCATGGACGGACGGCCGGCGACGATGATCAGGTCCGCCGGCTGCAGGCCGCTGGTCTGCGCATCCAGATCGTTGAAGCCGGTGGACAGGCCGGTAATCGCATCGCCCGAGTTGAACAGGGTGTCGATGCGGTCGATGGCCTTGACCAGGATGTCGTTGATGCCCACCGGACCGCCGGTCTTCGGCCGCGCCTCGGCGATCTGGAAAATCAGCCGCTCGGCCTCGTCGAGAATCTCCTCGCCGCTACGCCCCTGCGGGGCATAGGCACTGTCGGCGATCTCGCCGCTGATGCCGATCAGCTGGCGCAGGGTGGCGCGCTCACGGATGATCTGCGCATAGGCCTTGATGTTGGCCACCGATGGAATGTTCTTCGCCAGTTCGCCCAGATAGGCCAGGCCGCCGACCTGGGACAGCTGGCCTTCCTTGTCCAGCTGCTCGGACACGGTGACCACGTCGAACGGATGGTTGCGTTCGGCCAGCTTGTAGATGGCGCGAAAAATAAGCCGGTGGTCATGCCGATAGAAATCGCCATCGGACACCGCATCGAGCACCCGCTCCCAGGCATTGTTGTCGAGCATCAGGCCACCCAGCACGGCTTGCTCGGCCTCGATCGAGTGCGGCGGCACTTTCAAGGCGGAGGTTTGCAGGTCGTATTGCTCGGGAATGCTGATGTCGTTCATAGGGCTCTGGGCAAAAAATCGGCTGCACTGAATTTCGGGAATAGAAAAACAAAGGGCACGGCATCGCTTGCGCAATGCCGTGCCCGATGTTAACGAGCCTGCGCCTGAGCGCAAGCCCGTTGAGCGGCTAGCTTAAGAGCGAGGCTCTTAGGCGGCTGCAACCACAACGACGCGTACGGTCGCTTCGACGTCGGAGTGCAGGTGCACCGCCACGTCGTATTCGCCGATCTGGCGAATGGTACCGTTCGGCAGACGCACTTCGGCCTTGGCCACTTCCACGCCGGAGGCGGTCAGGGCGTCGGCGATGTCGTGCGTACCGATGGAGCCGAACAGCTTGCCCTCATCGCCCGCGGTAGCGGTGATGGTGACTTCCAGTTCGGCCAACTGAGCGGCGCGAGTTTCAGCAGATGCTTTCTTATCGGCAGCCAGCTGTTCCAGTTCGGCGCGACGCGCTTCAAACGCAGCCAGGTTGGCAGCGGTTGCAGCGGTGGCTTTGCCGAATGGCAGCAGGAAGTTACGGCCGTAACCGGCCTTAACGTTCACTTTATCGCCCAGGTTGCCCAGGTTGGCGATTTTTTCCAGCAGGATCAGTTCCATTTGGTAATAACCTCTTAACTTTTAACCTTCACCGTTCGCAGGACCCGAGCCGTGCTTGCGCTCGAAGCGACCACGAAAATCAAACAGGCTGTCGACAATGGCCAGGACCACCAGTAACGGATAAGTCAGCTGCATGAACAGCAGCAGCGTGATGTACAACCCGACCAGCCAGAACTTGGCCAGTCGCCCTTGCGCCACCAGCCCATGCAACAGGGCTATGGCGGCGAACACCAGCGGCACGCTGCACAGCGGGGTCAACATGGCCATCTCGGCGCCCAGGTTGGGGCCCAACAGCATGCCGACCAGCAGCAACATCGCCGGTGCCAGCGGCAGTCGCAGCGCGCGAAACTCGCGTCCGAAACCACCCGGGTTATACAACAGCGCCTGCCAATAACGCCCAAGCATCAGGCTCAGCAGGCTGACAATCTGCAGCAACGCCGCCAATAAACCGGTCAGCACCGGTGCAATCAGGCTCTCCAGGCGCGCTCGCTCGTCCACCGACATCTGCTGGTGAACCCCATCGAGCATTTGCGGCAGGAGCTTTTGCAGCTCACCTGCCATCGCCGCGATGGGTTCGCGGAACACCGCACCCAAAACCAACCCGTACACCAGGCCCAATGCCACGCTGCACAGCAGCACACGATCCCAGGACAGACTGGCGCGCAACAACAACGCCAGCCCCAACGCACCGAGCAACACCAACAGGGTGCGCGGCTCACCGAAATACCACCAGCCTATCGCCGGTAGCATCGCCCAGGCGAGGATGCCCAGGGCATCGCTCAGACCGCGCCGCAGGAGCACCAGGCAACCTGCGGCAGCACTTAACCAGAACAGCAGCGGCAATGCCGCCGAAACCACCACCACGAGGATGGCCTGCATACGGCCGCGCATAATGAATTCAGCCAAGGCGCGCATGCGTTTTATCCCTTACTTCTTGTCGAACACCCGATCTCAGCGGCCGTGGCTGTCGGTGTAGGGCAGCAGGGCCAGGAAGCGGGCGCGCTTGATAGCGGTAGCCAGCTGACGCTGATAACGAGCCTTGGTACCGGTGATACGGCTAGGAACGATCTTGCCGGTTTCCGAGATGTAGGCTTTCAGGGTGTTGAGATCTTTGAAATCGATCTCTTTCACGTCTTCAGCGGTGAAACGGCAGAACTTACGACGACGGAAGAAACGTGCCATGTAATTGGCTCCTCAATAGATCCGTGGATTACTCGTCAGCGTTATCGCTGCTGTCACTGGAGTCGCTGTCATCGCCATCGGCGGAATCGGCACTGTCAGGACGGTCGCGACGCTCACGGCGCTCACTGCGGTTTTCTTCGGCCTTGAGCATCTCGGACTGGTCGATAACGGCCTCGTCGCGACGGATGACCAGGTTACGGATCACGGCATCGTTGTAACGGAAGTTGTCTTCCAGCTCGGCCAGGGCCTTGCCGGTGCACTCGACGTTGAGCATCACGTAGTGAGCCTTGTGGACGTTGTTGATGGCGTAAGCCAACTGACGACGACCCCAATCTTCCAGGCGGTGGACTTTACCGCCGTCTTCTTCGATCAGCTTGGTGTAACGCTCAACCATGCCGCCGACTTGCTCGCTCTGGTCCGGGTGAACCAGAAAGATGATTTCGTAATGACGCATAAATGCTCCTTACGGGTTGTAGCCTGCCGCCAAACGCGGTCAGGCAAGGAGTGAATATCACTGTGTGTCTTGCCGAAACAGCAGGGCGCGCTAGCGCCTGCCGTCGCGGCAAGGGGCGCCATTCTAGAGAAGCGCCCAGGCACAAGCAAGGTGGACTGGTGATTATTTGAGCAGCGCAGCGATCACCACACCAGGCCAATTCATGTGACAGCCAGGGGCGCCGAGTCCTTGCTGGCGATCGGCGCGCATGCACACCGGATCGCCGGAGTGCCGAACCACAGCACGCAGGTTCCTACGGCTTGCTCTTGCCGCTGCGCTGGCGCAGCGCTTCGAACAGGCAGACCCCGGTCGCCACCGAGACGTTGAGACTGCTGACGCTGCCGGCCATCGGCAACTTGACCAGGTAATCGCAATGCTCGCGGGTCAGCCGGCGCATGCCCTTGCCTTCGGCGCCCATGACCAGCACCGTGGGCCCGGTCATGTCGTGCTGATACAACTCCTGCTCGGCCTCGCCGGCCGTACCGACTACCCACAGACCGCGCTGCTGGAGCTTCTCCAGGCTGCGCGCCAGGTTGGTCACCGCCACCAACGGAATCACCTCGGCGGCGCCACAGGCCACCTTGCGCACCGTGGCATTGAGCGTGGCGGACTTGTCCTTGGGCACTATCACCGCCAGCGCACCCGCCGCATCGGCGGTGCGCAGGCAGGCGCCGAGGTTGTGCGGATCGGTCACCCCGTCCAGCACCAGCAACAGCGGCGGGCCAATGGCGCGATCGAGCAACTCCTCGAGCATCGCCTCGCCCCAGACCTGGCTGGGGCTGACCTCGGCGACCACACCCTGATGCACCCCCTCGACCCAGGCATCCATCTCGCGGCGCTCGCACTGGCCGACGGCAACCCGCGCATCCGCCGCCAACGCCAACAGGGTTTGCACCCGTGGATCATTGCGCCCTTCGGCCAGCCAGACCTGCTTGACCCGCTTGGGGTGATGACGCAGCAAGGCTTCCACGGCATGCACGCCGTAGATCTTTTCCAACTGACTCATGATTTTGCCTTACGCTTGCGCGACCCATCACCGGCGGCCGGCGCCCCGCCCTTCGGCGGACCCTTGCGATGCTTGGCGGCCTTGCCATCCGCGCTCGCCGACCTGGCCGGCTCGCCTTTAGCACCGCGGCCCTTGCCCTTGGACTCGGCCAGCAGCGCCTTTTTCAGCTCGCGACTCTTCTCCACATCGGTACCGCCGGCAGCGGCAACTCGCCCATCCCTGCGCGCGGTCTTACCCGCCGCCGACTCGAAACCACCGCGCCTACGCCCGGCCGGCGCATCCACGACGCTCTGGGCCATTTCGAAGTCGATCTTGCGCTCGTCCAGATCGACCCGCATGACCTTGACCTCGACCGTGTCGCCGAGGCGGAAGTTACGCCCGCTGCGCTCTCCGGCCAGACGGTGGTGGACCGGATCGAAGTGGTAGTAGTCGGCCGGCAAGGCGGTGACGTGCACCAGGCCTTCGACGTAGATATCGGTCAGCTCGATGAACAGGCCGAAACCGGTCACCGCGGTGATCACGCCAGGGAAGGTTTCGCCGACACGATCCTTCATGAACTCGCACTTGAGCCAGTTCACCACATCGCGGGTGGCCTCGTCGGCGCGCCGCTCGGACATCGAGCACTGCTCGCCGAGCTGTTCCAGGGTCGGCTCATCATAGGGATAGATGCGCGCCTTGGGCATGCTCGCCGCGCCCGCGCGCTTGACGTGCGGGGTATCGAGTCTGGAGCGGATCACGCTGCGGATCGCCCGATGGATCAGCAGGTCCGGGTAGCGGCGGATCGGCGAGGTGAAGTGGGCATAGGCCTCGTAATTCAGGCCGAAGTGGCCCTGGTTGTCGGCGCTGTACACCGCCTGACTGAGCGAACGCAGCATCACGGTCTGGATCAGGTGGTAATCCGGGCGGCCGCGAATGCTTTCCAGCAGCGCCTGGTAGTCCTTGGGCGTCGGACCGTCCTTGGACTTGCCGCGATGCAGGGACAGGCCCAACTCGGTGAGGAAGGCCTTGAGCTTTTCCACCCGCTCGGGCGGCGGACCATCGTGCACGCGATACAGCGCCGGAATCTCATGCTTCTGCATGAACGCGGCGGTGGCCACGTTGGCGGCCAGCATGCACTCCTCGATCAGCTTGTGCGCATCGTTGCGCTGGGTCGGCCGGATCTCGGCGATCTTGCGCCCGGCACCGAAAACGATCCGCGTCTCCTGGGTCTCGAAGTCGATGGCGCCACGCTCGTGCCGCGCCGCCAGCAATACCTGGTACAGCGAGTAGAGCTGCTTGAGGTGCGGCAGCACTGCCTTGTACTCACTGCGCAGGGCCTTGCCTTCGCTGCCTTTCGGCTCTTCGAGCATGGCACTGACCTTGTTGTAGGTCAGGCGCGCATGGGAGTGGATCACCGCCTCGCAGAACTGGTAGTCGATCATCTTGCCGGTCTTGGAGATGCTCATCTCGCAGACCAGGGCCAGACGATCCACCTGCGGATTCAGCGAACAGAGGCCGTTGGACAGCTCCTCCGGCAGCATCGGGATCACCCGCTCGGGGAAATACACCGAGTTGCCGCGCACCTGCGCCTCGGCATCCAGCGCCGAATCGACTTTCACATAATGGGAGACGTCGGCAATCGCCACATACAGCTTCCAGCCGCCGGAGAACAGCCGCCAGTTGCTGCCATTTTTCTCGCAGTACACAGCATCATCGAAATCGCGGGCATCTTCGCCATCGATGGTAACGAAGGGCAGGTGACGCAGATCGATGCGTTTTTCCTTGTCCTTCTCCTCGACTTCAGGCTTGAGCTTGCGCGCCTCCTTGACCACGGCCTCGGGCCAGACATGCGGGATGTCGTAGCTGCGTAGCGCGACATCGATTTCCATGCCCGGCGCCATGTAGTTGCCGACCACCTCCATCACGTCGCCCTGCGGCTGGAAACGCGGGGTCGGCCAGTGGGTGATCTTCACCTCGACGAACTGGCCCTGCTTGGCCCCGGCATTGCGCCCCGGGGTGACCAGCACTTCCTGCTGGATCTTCGGGTTGTCGGCGACCACGAAACCGATACCGCTCTCTTCGTAATAGCGACCGACGATGCTTTCATGGGCGCGGGTCAGCACCTCGACGATGCCGCCTTCGCGGCGCCCACGCCGATCCAGGCCGGTAACCCGCGCCAGGGCACGGTCGCCGTCGAAGACCAGACGCATCTGCGCCGGACTGAGGAACAGGTCATCACTGCCGTCGTCCGGAATCAGGAAGCCGAAGCCATCGCGGTGACCGCTGACGCGGCCGAGGATCAGGTCCAGCTTGTCCACCGGCGCATAGGTGCCGCGGCGGGTGTAGATCAACTGGCCGTCGCGCTCCATGGCGCGCAGCCGACGGCGCAACGCCTCGATCTGCTCTTCGGTGGTCAAGCCAAACTCGTCGAGCAACTGCTCACGGTTCGCCGGGGAACCACGTTCGGCGAGGTGCTGCAGAATCAGTTCGCGACTCGGGATGGGATTTTCGTATTTTTCCGCTTCACGAGCGGCCTCAGGGTCGAGGGATTGCCAGTCGGCCATTAGAGAGAGTTCACCTTTTCTATTTAAATTCGGTTTGCCATGTGCCTATTGAAGCGCGAAACCACTATCCGGGTCAGCCCAGCACACAGAATAAAATTTTTTGATCACGGGGGTTTACAAGTAAAAACTCGATCCGTATTATGCGCGCCACAACGACGGGAAACGAAGTTAACCAAGTTGTAGTTGATAGCAAATGAGCGATCATTGCAATCAAGCCCAGGTGGTGAAATTGGTAGACACGCCAGCTTCAGGTGCTGGTGACCTTACGGTCGTGGAAGTTCGAGTCTTCTCCTGGGCACCAATTCAAAAAACCGAGCCAAGCGCTCGGTTTTTTCTTGCCTGCGATTTAGCACGGCATACTAGCCCCGCCCGACTGCTAATTGCAGGCTGGGTCTTGCAGTTGCAGACTGCGCAACCCAACCGACAAAAACGTAATCCAGAATCCCCAACTAGACGCGGAACTGCCCCAGACTGGCCTTCAGTTGCCTGGCCAGACCATCCAGCACCCGCCCGCTGTCGGCCGTGGCGGCCACCGCCTCGGCCGCCCGCTGAGCCTCGGCATGAATCACCTCGACCCGTCCACGCACCGCATCGGCACCTTGCGCCTGATGCGCCGCTGCCTGAGTCGCCGCATTGATGGCGCCATGCACCTCCTCCACCGCCGCCTGCACCGACTGCTGCACCTTGGCGCTTTCCAGCAGCGCAGCCAGCCCCTGATCCGCCTGCTGGCCGGCCTGCCCGATTGCGCCAACCGCCTCACGCGCGCCTTTTTGCAAGGCACCGATATGCGCCTGAATATCGCCGGTCGACTGCTGGGTCTTGCTCGCCAGGGCACGCACCTCGTCGGCGACCACGGCAAAACCGCGACCGCTCTCCCCAGCGCGCGCCGCCTCGATGGCGGCATTCAAGGCCAGCAGATTGGTCTGCTCGGCGATACCATGGATCACCGTCAGCACCACTTCGATCTGCTCGCTCTGCCTGGCCAGGCGCTCGATCACTGCCGCTCCGTCGCCGACCCGCAGCACCAGAGTCTCCATCGCCCCACCGACCCGCGCCGCAATCGCCGCATTATCCTGAGTCGCCTGCCGAATCGCCGCCACCCGGCGCAACGCCTCCTGCATCGCCTGGCTTTCCGCCTGCGCCTCACCCGCCATCTGCGCCAAGGCCTGCAGGCTACCCGCCACCTCGTCGCGCTGACGCCCGGCGGCAGCCTCGGCCGCCGCACTGCGTGACGCCAGACCGTCGATTTCGCGTCCGGTGAGTACCGCCACCTCGCCCGCCTCGCGCACGATGGGCTGCAACCTGGCGACAAAGCGATTGACCGCGGCCGCCATCTCACCCACCTCGTCACGACTGTCCAACTCGACTCGCCGGGTCAGGTCGCCCTCGCCCTGCGCCAAGTCCTGCAGGGCCGCGATCAGCAATCGCAGGCGACTCAACACCCGCCAACCGAGGACCAGCGCCACCGCCAGCAACGTCAGCAAACCGACCACCAAGAGCCCGACAGCGATACGCCAGCGCAAGCTCTCGGCAGCAGCCCGCACCGAGCTCAGGCTACCCTGCGCCATCCCCTCGGCCGCCTGCTGCGCCTCAGTCAGGCGCCGCTGCAGCGCCTGAGTGCTTTCACCCGCAGCGCTGGCCAGACTGACGTCCACCAACTCGCCGGCGCTGTCCACCAGCGCGGAAAAACGCTGATCAAGCGCTTGCAACTCCTGCTCCACAGCCGCCCTGGACAAGCCCAACTGGACCTTGCCGATCTGCGCCCCCATGGGACTAATAGCTACTTCGACCATATACACCTGCGGATCGCGCGAGGCCGCCTCGACCAGCTTGTCCAGCGGAGTATCGCCCTGCCCCGCCGCGACCAGAGCCCGAACCCGCGCATCGCTGCGGTTGAAATTGCGGGTCAGGCGCTGTCCCTGCGCGTCGTAATAGACGGCGAACAGCACCGCGGGATCGCGCTGAGCGATGCGCGTGAACGCAGTCAGCGCCGGCACGTCGCCATCCCAGATCGCCTTGGGCGCGACACCAGCCAGCAACTGCGCCATGGCGCCGCCCGACTGCTTGAGATTCTCCTCGAGTACGCCGCGCAACTGCTCCTGCTCGGCCTGGAGCCGCCCGGACAACGCCACCCCCAGGCTTTCACGGGTATTGGCCGACAAGGCGGTCAAGCTCTGCACCACCTCACGCTCGGCAGCGCCCAACTCGCCACCCAGACGCTGGCTATCGCCTTCCAGGCGCGTCGTCAGGTCGGCGACCAGGTCACCCACAGTGGTGCGGGTCAACCATACGGCCAGGAATACCTGCACCAGCATGGCCACGCCCAGGGCAATGAATACCGGACGCAACAAACGGCTGTGCAGCAATGCGAACATGGCGGACAAGGTTCCACTCCTTTCAAATCGGGCCAGCTTATAACCAGTGATCGGCCGCAGAATCCAAAGCTGAAGCCACCACCATAAAACAACAAAGGGCCGCCCATGGCGACCCTTTGCTGTACCGCTCACAAGCTCTCAAGCGAACGGGTGACGCAGCACGATGGTCTCGTTGCGATCCGGGCCCGTGGAAATGATGTCGACCGGCGCACCGACCAGTTCTTCCACGCGCTTGATGTAGGCCCGCGCACTGGCCGGCAATTCGTCCAGGGTCTTGGCGCCCAGGGTCGACTCGCTCCAGCCCGGCATTTCTTCGTACACCGGCTGCAACCCCAGATAGCTGTCGGCATCGGTCGGCGCATCGACCAGCACTTCGCCGTACTGATCCTTGTAGCCGACGCAGATACGAATGGTCTCGAGGCCGTCGAGCACATCGAGCTTGGTCAGGCACAGACCGGAAATGCTGTTGATTTCGATGGCGCGGCGCAGGATCACCGCATCGAACCAGCCGCAACGACGGGCACGCCCGGTGGTGGAGCCGAATTCATGGCCACGCTTGGCGAGAAAGGCACCGGTTTCATCGAACAATTCGGTCGGGAACGGACCCGAGCCGACACGGGTGGTGTAGGCCTTGGTAATGCCGAGGATGTAATCCAGGTACATGGGGCCAAACCCCGACCCCGTGGCGATACCACCGGCCGTGGTATTGGAGCTGGTGACATAGGGGTAGGTACCGTGATCGATGTCCAGCAGCGAACCCTGGGCGCCCTCGAACATGATGTCCTTGGACTCGCGGCGCATCTCGTGCAGTACCGCCGTCACATCGGCCATCATCGGCTTGAGCAGCTCGGCGTATTCCATGCACTCGTCCAGGGTTTTCTGGAAATCAATGGCCGGTTCTTTGTAATAGTTCTGCAGCACGAAGTTGTGGTAATCGAGCAACTCGCCGAGCTTGGCGGCGAAACGCTCGCGGTGGAACAGGTCGCCAATACGCAGACCGCGACGCGCCACCTTGTCTTCGTAAGCCGGGCCGATGCCGCGACCGGTGGTACCGATCTTGAGATCGCCACGAGCTCTCTCGCGCGCCTGATCCAGGGCCACATGGTAGGGCAGGATCAGCGGGCAAGACGGGCTGATACGCAGGCGCTCGCGCACCGGCACGCCCTTTTCTTCCAGCTTGACGATTTCCCGCATCAGCGCGTCAGGGGCAACCACCACGCCATTGCCGATCAGGCACTGGACGTTCTCGCGCAGGATGCCCGAAGGGATCAGGTGCAGAACGGTTTTTTCGCCATCGATCACCAGGGTATGACCGGCATTGTGGCCACCCTGGTAGCGCACGACGGCTGCAGCCTGTTCGGTGAGCAGGTCGACGATCTTACCCTTGCCCTCATCGCCCCACTGGGTGCCCAGGACTACGACATTCTTACCCATAACACTTGTCCTCTTCGCGCAAGCTTGATGTCGACCGCAGCCGACGGAAACAATTTGGGACGGCCTATCAGGACGGCCAGTTTGGACGGCCTGTCAGGCCGACCCAATCAGGTATGCAACCAGCGCCCGACCGACCTGAACCCCAGATCAGGAAGCCAGCGGCATCACCTGCCAACGGCCGTCACACAGCAATAATTGTCGATCACAGCCCACCTCATGCGCGTCAGCCAAAGCCTGCCCAGGCAAAGCCTGCACCACACGCTCGCCTTCACTGCGCAGGCGCTGCACGGCACGCCACAGGTACAGGTCATGATGATCAGGCGCCCAGATGCCCGCCGGTAGCTCACCGAGCGGCATCTGACCGAGACTGACCAGGGTTTTCAGATCGGTGGAGAACCCCGTCGCCGGACGCGCCCGACCGAAGTCCGCACCTATATCGTCATAGCGACCGCCCTGGGCTATCGACTGGCCGACACCCGGCACGAAGGCCGCGAATACCACGCCGGTGTGATAGCGATAACCGCGCAACTCGCCCAGATCGAAGTACAACGGCAACTCCGGGTAACGCAGGCTCAGCGCATCGGCAATCGCCAGCAAGTCATCCAGCGCAGCATGCACATCGTCCGGCGCCTCGACCAGGCAAGCCTGCGCCAGGTCCAGCACTTCACGACCACCACAGAGCTCGGCCAGGGCGCGCAGCATCGTGCACAGCGCAGCCGGTAAGGCCTCGGTCAGCAGCACAATCTCATCCATGGCCTTGCGCTGCATCGCATCGAACAGTTGCTGCTCGACCTCGCCGGACAAGCCGGCGGCACGCGCCAGGCCACGGTAGATACCGACATGACCGAGATCCATGTGGATGTCGGGGACCTGCGCCAGCTCCAGGGTGTCCACCAGCAGGCTGATGACCTCCACATCGCTGGCCGGACTGGCATCGCCATACAACTCGGCGCCCAACTGGATCGGGCTGCGCGAGGTGGTCAGCGCGCGCGGCTGGGCATGCACCACACTGCCGGCATAACACAGCCGGCTCGGCCCTTCGCGGCGCAGTGTATGTGCATCGATCCGCGCCACTTGCGGCGTGATATCGGCACGAAAGCCCATCTGCCGGCCCGACAACGGGTCGGTCACCTTGAAGGTGCGCAGATCCAGATCCCGACCCGCTCCGGTAAGCAGCGACTCCAGATATTCGATATGCGGCGTCACCACGAATTCATAGCCCCAGCGCTGGAACAGATCCAGCACCTGACGGCGCGCGACTTCAATGCGCGCCGCTTCCGGCGGCAGTACTTCTTCGATGCCATCTGGCAATAGCCAGCGGTCTACCGTTGCCATTTCGCCATTCCCCTCTTGAACCGGGCGGCACAAGCCTTCAGTGAAGCAGATAAAGGAAAGCTGTACCCAGCAACATGCTGGTCAGCCCCATCAATCGCAGTCGTCGATCCGACAACCTTGCAAGCTGTGCGACTGCCCCACGCCAAAGGCGCGGACAAAGGAAGGGCAGGATGCCTTCCAGGACCAGCAAGAGACAAAACGCAATGCCCGATTCCTGCCACATGATACCCACAGACGCAAAAAAGCCGGGATTTCCCCGGCTGCCGAATCATACCACGCTCATAGCCACAAGCCACAAGCCACAAGCCACAAGCTTTAAGCTGCAAGCGAAGTCCGACGCTTACTTGCAGCTTATGGCTTGCAGCTTGACGCTGCCTTTAGGGCTTGGACTTTTCCAGATAACGGAAGAAGTCACTGCTCGGATCGAGCACCAGCACATCACGCTTATCCGCGAAGCTCTCACGATAAGCCTTCAGGCTGCGATAGAACGAGTAGAACTCCTGATCCTGGCCATACGCCTTGGAGTAGATGGCCGCTGCCTGGGCATCGCCATCGCCGCGCAGCTCTTCCGCCTGGCGGTAGGCATCAGCCAGCAACACGCGGCGCTGACGATCGGCATCGGCACGAATACCTTCGGCCAGTTCCTTACCCTTGGCCCGATGCTCGCGCGCCTCACGCTCACGCTCGGAACTCATGCGATCGAACACGCTACGGTTGACTTCTTTCGGCAGGTCGATGGCCTTGACCCGCACATCCACCACCTCGATACCCAGTTCCTGCTGGGCGGCACGGTTCAGCGACGCGGTAACGTCCGCCATCAGCGCATCACGCTCGCCGGACACCGATTCGTGCAGCGTGCGCTTGCCGAACTGGTCACGCAACGAAGCCTCCAGGCGCCGCGACAGACGCTCGTCAGCGATCTGCTTGATACCCGAAGTCGCGGTGTAGTAACGCTCGGCATCGAGCACCCGCCACTTGGCGAAGGCATCGACCATCAGCGCCTTCTTTTCCAGGGTGAGGAAGCGTGAACTGGAGGAATCCAGAGTCAACAGACGCCCATCGAACTTGCGCACCTGATTGACGTAAGGAATCTTCACATGCAAGCCCGGCTGCACGTCCGGCTGGACGATTCGACCGAACTGCAACAGTACTGCCCGCTCGGTTTGCGCCACTATATAGAAGCTGTTCCAGGCCACCAGCGCCAGCACTACGCCAACTATCAGGGCGATCAGCGATTTATTGCTCATCAGCGGCTCTCCCTTGTACGCAGCTCGACCTGGCGCGGCTCACTACCGACACGCGCACCAAGCTCACTGGCACCCGCACCCGAAATGGCACTAGCGCCGGCACTGCTGCGGCCGTCGATCATCTTGTCCAGCGGCAGATAGAGCAGATTGTTCTGCCCCTTGTCGCCAGTCACCAACACCTTGCTGCTATTGCTCATCAGTTCCTGCATGGTGTCCAGATACAAACGCTCACGCGTGACCTCCGGCGCCTTGCGGTACTCGGCCACCAACGCAGTAAAGCGATCGGCCTCACCCGTTGCCCGGGAAACCACTTCATCGCGGTAACCACTGGCGTCCTCGATCAAGCGCTGGGCTTGACCACGAGCCTCCGGCACCACGCCGTTGGCATAGGTTTCCGCCTGATTCTTCTCGCGCTGCTCGTCTTCACGGGCGCGAATCACGTCATCGAAAGCCTCCTGCACCTCGCGCGGCGCCGCCGCACTCTGCACGTTGACCTGGGTGACATTGATGCCGGTGCGATAAGTATCGAGGAAACGCTGCAGACGGTCCTTGACCTCACTGGCCATCAGCTCGCGGCCTTCGGTCAGCACCTGATCCATCTCGGTGGAGCCGACCACATGGCGCACTGCGCTGTCGGTGGCGTGCTGCAGACTCACTTCCGGCATGTCGACGTTGAGCACGAAATCCTGCAGATTGCTGATCTTGTACTGCACGGTCAGCGGCACTTCGATGATGTTCTCGTCCTCGGTGAGCATCTGCCCCTGCTTGCTGTAGGCACGCTCGCGGGTGACGTTCTCCTGGAACTTGCGATCGATCGGCGGGAAGTAGATGTTCAGGCCCGGCCCTACGGTTTCGTAGTATTTGCCGAAACGCAGCACCACGGCCTGCTCCTGCTCATCGACCACATAGATCGCGCTGTACAGCCAAATGGCCGCGAGCACACCCAGGCCAATAAACAGCAGACCGAAACCACCGCCTTTACCGGCACCGTCGTCACTGCCACGTTTCTTACCACCACCGAACAGCCCGTTGAGGCTTTCCTGCAGCTTGCGGAAGGCCTCGTCGAGATCCGGTGGCCCCTTGCGATCGCCGCCTTTGCGGCCGCCCCAAGGATCCTGATTGTTCGAGTTGCCACCCGGCTCATTCCAAGCCATAGCGCTCTCCATCAAATAAAGCAAAGACGCGCCCACGGCGCGCCGACCAATGCTACCCAATGCCAGCCATCAGCGGCAAAGCCACTGTCGCAGGCTTTATTGCAAAGTGTGTTGCTCGATAAACTCCAACGGTTGCAAACCTGCCCGGGTGACCAGTCGATTCAATTCGACCCGCGGCAGGCGTACCGCCAACAAACTGCTGCCATCCTCGGCATGCTCCTCGCTCTGCACCGCACCCAGGGCAAAAAACTGTGCGCGCAGCCGCGCCAGGCGTTGCGGCAACTGCAATGTAGCGATAAACAGGTCGTCGCCCAACAACTCGGCAATGGCCTGCTTCAACAGGGGCAGGCCACGCCCGTCACGGGCAGACAACCAGACCCGCTGCGGCTTGCCGTCGGCGTTGCGCTGAATTTGCGGCTCGACCCCTTCGAGCAGATCCAGCTTGTTGTAGACCTCGAGCATCGGCAACTCGTGCGCGCCGATCTCGCCGAGCACCGCCATGACCTGCTCGATCTGCTGATCGCGCTCAGGCTCATGCGCATCGATCACATGCAGGAGCAGGTCGGAATTGCTCGATTCCTCCAGAGTCGCCCGGAAGGCTTCGACCAGTTTATGCGGGAGATGACGAATAAAGCCCACCGTATCGGCCAATACCACCGGCCCCAGGTCGTCCAACTCCAGGCGGCGCAAGGTCGGATCCAGGGTAGCGAACAACTGGTCGGCGGCGTAAACGTCCGACTCGGTCAAGGCATTGAACAGGGTCGACTTGCCGGCGTTGGTATAGCCGACCAGGGACACCGAAGGGATATCCGCGCGCTTGCGCCCGCGCCGCGCCTGCTCGCGCTGACTGCGCACCTTCTCCAGCTTCTGCTTGATCTGGCGAATGCGCACGCGCAGCAGGCGGCGGTCGGTTTCCAGCTGGGTTTCCCCCGGACCGCGCAGACCGATACCGCCTTTCTGCCGTTCCAGGTGGGTCCAGCCACGCACCAGGCGGGTGCTCAGGTGATCCAGCTGAGCCAGTTCGACCTGCAGTTTGCCTTCGTGAGTGCGCGCGCGCTGGGCGAAAATATCGAGAATCAGGCCAGTGCGGTCCAGCACCCGGCACTCGAAAATCCGCTCCAGATTGCGTTCCTGACTGGGCGTGAGGACGTGGTTGAAGATCACCAGATCCGCCTCGAGAATCTTGACCTGATCGCGCAACTCCTCGACCTTGCCGCTGCCAATCAGGTATTTCGCAGTCAGCCGGTTACTCGGCACGCTGAGAAAGGCAACCGTGTCAGCACCGGCCGAGACGGCCAGCTCCTGAAACTCTTGCGGATCTTCGCGCGCCGCGGAATCTTGACCTTCCAGATGAACCAGAACAGCCCGCTCACCCCCTTCATGGCGCTCGAAGAACAATACGACCTCCTAGATCAGGCGTTGCCCGGCTCGGCTTCAGCCAGTTCGGTCTCGGAAACGCTCGGCAAACGCACCGGGCGGCTTGGCACCACAGTGGAGATAGCGTGCTTGTAGACCATCTGGCTGACAGTATTTTTCAGCAAAATCACGAACTGGTCGAACGACTCGATCTGACCTTGCAGCTTGATGCCGTTGACCAGATAGATGGAAACCGGGACGCGTTCCTTACGCAGGGTATTCAGGTAAGGGTCTTGTAGCGAATGCCCTTTTGACATGTGTCGCACTCCTTTGAAAAATCAATAATTAATAGTTTTAGTGAACCAACAAACGGGTTCAGGCCGCCATACCCCCAAGGATAGACGGCCAATGGCAAGGTCTCAGGTCAATATGGAGGCCGCCGCCAGGTATTTCAAGGCGCGCGGCAGATTGTCACAAGCCAGGCTATCCAGCCAGTGCAAATCGGCCCAACTGCGCAACCAGGTAAACTGCCTTTTGGCCAACTGCCGCGTGGCGATAATGCCACGCTCGCGCATCTGCGCCTCACTCAGGTTGCCTTCGAGAAAATCCCACACCTGGCGATAACCCACTGCACGTATAGACGGCAACCCCGGATGCAGGTCACTTCGCTGACGCAGGCGTTCGACCTCGTCGACAAAGCCCTGTTCCAACATCGCCTGAAATCTTTGTGCAATTCGCGCGTGCAACAATTGGCGCTGCGCCGGAGCAATGGCCAAGTGCGCGACAGTATAGGGGAATTGTCCCGCTGCGGACGCACCCATGACATGATTTTGCTCCGCCTGGCGCTGGCGGTGCGCAGTCATGCTCAGACCGCTGACTCGATAGACTTCCAGCGCCCGAACCAGGCGTTGCGGGTCATTGGGATGGATGCGCGCCGCGGACTCGGGATCGACCGCCTGCAGCTCGCGGTGCAGGACCTCCCAGCCTTCGACCTCGGCGCGCCCTTCCAGCTCGGCGCGCACCTGCGGATCGGCGCCGGGCATATCGGCCAGCCCTTCGAGCAGCGCCTTGTAATACAGCATGGTGCCGCCAACCAGCAGCGGGATATGTCCCCGCGCGCTGATGTCGGCCATCGCCGCCAGGGCGTCGGCACGAAACTCGGCGGCCGAGTAGCTTTCGGCCGGGTCGCGGATGTCGATCAGGCGATGGGGGAACTCGGCCAGAGTGGCTTTGTCGGGCTTGGCGGTGCCGATGTCCATGCCGCGATAGACCAAAGCCGAGTCGACGCTAATCAACTCGCACGGCAGCACCCGCGCCAGCTCGAGGGCCAGATCGGTCTTGCCGGCGGCGGTGGGCCCCATCAGGAAGATGGCGGGGGGCAAAGCGTTGGCAGTCATAAGCTCAGCTAAGGCAGGATGGACAGATAGTTCGTAGGAGCGGGCCATGCCCGCGATTGTCGAGGATCGCGGGCATCGACAGAGTCGCCCACGCACCTGCGGCGACTCGCTCTGCGCTGCGTTCTAGCGGCCACGCAGGAACAACTTGTCCAGGTCATCCATGCCCAACTGGGTCCAGGTCGGCCGGCCGTGGTTGCACTGGCCGCTGCGCTCGGTGTGTTCCATGTCGCGCAGCAGGGCATTCATTTCCGGCAAGGTCAGGCGGCGATTGGCGCGTATCGCACCGTGACAGGCCATGGTGCCGAGCAACTCGTTGAGATGCGCCTGAATCCGGTCGCTGGTGCCGTACTCGAGCAGATCGGCCAGTACATCGGCCACCAGTCGATTGGCCTCGGCCTGCTTGAGCAGCGCGGGAATCTGCCGGATCGCCAGGCTTTCCGGGCCCAGACGCTGCAGCTCGAAGCCCAGGCGCTGAAACCAGGGCGCATGCTCCTCGGCACAATCGGCCTCGCGCTGGCTGACGGCCAGCGACTCGGGCACCAGTAACGGCTGGCCGCGCAGACCTTCGCTGGCCATGGCCACTTTCAGCCGCTCGTAGGTAATCCGCTCATGCGCCGCGTGCATGTCGACCAGCACCAAGCCCGGCACGTTCTCGGCGAGGATATACACGCCCTTGAGCTGGGCGATGGCATAACCGAGCGGCGGCACGTCGCCCTGGGCCTCGGGCAGGCTCGCCGGCGCGGCTGCCAGCGGCGCGAAAAACTCGCGGTAGGCGCCCTGCGCCTCGGCCGCAGGCACTCCGGCCTGCGGCCGCTGGCCCTGATAACCGGCCCCCGGTGAGCGCCAGAGCGACTCGCGCGGTGGCGGCTCAAGCAAGCTGGCGGCCAGACCGATCTCGCCCTGCGGGCCGAATTCGCCGGCCGCCTGCCCGGTCGGCGCAAGCATGCCGCTCACCGCGGCCGGTGCGGCCAGTTGATCCTCCGGGCGCACATCGCCCAAGGCACGATGCAAGGTGCCGTAGAGGAAATCATGGACCATGCGCCCGTCGCGAAAGCGCACTTCGTGCTTGGTCGGGTGCACGTTGACATCGACCACCGCGGGGTCGATTTCCAGGAACAGCACGAAGGTCGGGTGACGGCCATTGAACAGCACGTCGCGGTAGGCCTGGCGCACCGCATGGGCGACCAGCTTGTCGCGCACCGTGCGCCCGTTGACATAGAAGTACTGCAGATCGGCCTGGCTGCGCGAGAAGGTCGGCAAGCCGACCCAGCCCCACAGGCGCAGGCCGTTGCGCTCGATCTCGATGGGCAGCGCCTGCTCGAGAAAGGCCGTCCCGCAGACCGATGCCACCCGCCGCGCACGGCTGACATCGTCATGCGCCTCGTGCAAGCCGAGCACGGTCTTGCCGTTATGGCGCAGGTGAAAGGCCACATCGAAACGCGCCAACGCCAGGCGCTTGATGACTTCCTGCAGGTGATCGAACTCGGTTTTCTCGGCCTTGAGGAATTTACGCCGGGCTGGGGTATTGAAGAACAGGTCGCGCACTTCCACCGAGGTGCCCACCGGATGCGCCGCCGGCTGCACCCGCGACTGCATGTCGCGGCCTTCGGTCTCCACCTGCCAGGCCTGCTCGGCAGCGGCCGTGCGCGAGGTCAGGGTCAGGCGCGCGACCGAGCTGATCGAGGCCAGAGCCTCGCCACGAAAGCCCAGGCTCATGACCTGCTCGAGGTCTTCGAGCTCACGGATCTTGCTGGTGGCATGCCGGGCCAACGCCAGCGGCAGATCGTCCGCCGCTATGCCGCCACCATCGTCGCGCACCCGCAGCAGCTTGACCCCGCCCTGTTCGACATCCACCTCGATGCGCCGGGCGCCGGAGTCCAGGCTGTTCTCGAGCAATTCCTTGATCACCGAAGCAGGCCGCTCGACCACCTCGCCCGCGGCGATCTGGTTGGCCAGACGTGGACTCAACAACTGGATACGCGCTTCACTGTTCATGGCTGAACCGCCAGCGCCGTGGTCGGAATCTGCAGGGTCTGGCCGACCTTGATCACATCGGAGCTCAGCGAATTGGCGCTGCGCAGGGCACCAAGGCTGACCTGGTAACGTAGCGCGATCAACGCCAGGCTCTCGCCGGAGCTGACCACATGCTCGCGCGGCCCCTGGGCAATCTTGCCGTTATCGCGCTGCCAGGCGACGTAGCTGCCGGGCGGCGGGTTCTCCTGAAAGAACTGGCGCACGCCGCTCACGATGGAACGGGCCAGCGCCTGCTGATGGCCGGTACTGGCCAACTTGCGCGCTTCATTGGGGTTGGAGATGAACCCGGTCTCGACCAGGATCGACGGCATGTCCGGCGACTTGAGCACCATGAAGCCGGCCTGCTCGACCCGGCGCTTATGCAGCGGCGTGATCCGCCCCATATTGCCCAGCACCTTGTTGCCGACATTCAAGCTGGACGACAGCGACGCGGTCATCGACAGATCCAGCAGCACCCCGGCCAGCATGCGGTCCTTGTCGTCCAGGCTGACATTGCCGGCGCCGCCGATCAGATCCGACTGGTTCTCCGAGTCGGCCAGCCAGCGCGCCGTCTCCGAGGTGGCGCCGCGATCCGACAGGGCATACACCGAGGCGCCAAAGGCCGCCGCCCGCGGCGCCGCATCGGCATGAATCGAGACGAACAGATCGGCACCCTTCTTGCGTGCGATGTCGGTGCGCTTGCGCAACGGGATGAAATAGTCGCCGGTGCGCACCAACTCGCCGCGAAAGCCTTTCTCGGCGTTGATCTGGCGCTGCAATTCCTTGGCGATCGCCAGGGTCACGTGCTTCTCGAACTGACCCTTGACCGGCGACAGCGCGCCCGGGTCTTCGCCACCATGACCGGCATCGATGGCGATGACGATATCGCGCTTGCCGCTGGGCAGCGGGGTCAGCTTGGCTGGCGCCTGGGTCGGCGTGACCGGCACCACTGGCGCACTGGCCACCTGAGTCACGGGCAGACCGGGAGCAGCACCCGCCTCCTGATCGAACAGATCGACCACCAGGCGATGGCCATATTGCTGATTGGGCGCCAACATGAAGCTCTTCGGCGTAACCTGCGCCGACAGGTCGATCACCACCCGCAGCTCTTCGGCCGTGCGTTGCGCCGAACGCATGCCGGTAATCGGGGTATTGCTCAAGGCCAGGTTATCGAAGCTGGTCGCCAGCTTGGCGCCGCTGACATCGATGACGATGCGGTTCGGCGCCGTGAGGGTAAACACACTGTGCTGCACCGGACCGGACAGGTCGAACACCAGGCGCGTGTTGTCCGGCGCCCGCCACAGCCTGACGCTGCGCACATCCGAAGCGGCAACAACCTCGGCAGCCAGCGCCGCCAGTACCACTCCAACCGCGATGAAACGCGCGCCTATGCGCATACCCGACCCCATTATGTTTTGATCATGCCCCGGAGGCCAAAACGGCACACCAGGTTTCACCGCGCTCACCTTGCGCCTGCAATTGCAGGGCACGGCCGGTCGCTTGCGCGGTAATGGTAATGTCCATGTCGGCCTTTGGCAAAACACCTGCGCCGCGCTCCGGCCACTCGACCAGACACAAGGCATCCCCTTGAAAGTAGTCGCGTATTCCCAGGTACTCCAGTTCCTCCGGGTCGACCAGGCGATACAGGTCGAAATGGAACACGCGAACCGCGTCTATCTCGTAAGGCTCAACCAGGGTGAAGGTCGGACTCTTGACTGCCCCGGCATGGCCCAGGCCGCGAATGATCCCGCGCGACAGGGTGGTCTTCCCCGCTCCCAGGTCGCCATGCAGATAGATCACCCCGCGCCCGCCACTGACCTCGGCGATACGCGCGCCCAGTCCCAGCATCGCCGCCTCATCGGCGGCATACAGCTCTAATTCGGCCAAGCTGACTGCTCCTGCAACAATTGACGAATGACGGCGCACAGATCGCTTGCCGCCAACCCACAGCCCTGCCCGGCCAGACGCTCGCCGGCACTTGCATGCAGCCAGACCGCCAGACTGGCCGCCGCCATCGCCGGCAAGCCCTGGGCCAGCAGCGCACCGATCAGGCCGGCCAGCACATCGCCCAGGCCGGCGCCGGCCATTACCGGGTGACCGCGATCGCAGAGCAGCAGCTGCCCATCAGGATCCGCCACCAGGCTACCCGCCCCCTTGAGCACGCACACCGCCTGGTAGCGCCGGGCCAGAGTCCGCGCCGCTGCCGGGCGGTCGGCCTGCACCTCGGCGCTACTGATGCCCAGCAAGCGCGCGGCTTCGCCCGGATGCGGGGTGATCACGCCGCCCGCCGGCATCCTGACCGCACCCGCGGCCAGCAGGTTGAGGGCGTCGGCGTCCCACACCTGCGGCGCCTCAGCGATACACGCAGCCGACAGCAGGCTGCGGCCCCAGGCCCCTTGCCCCAGGCCCGGCCCGACCACCCAGACGCTGGCCGCGGCGCCCAGCGCCAGCAGTTGATTGGCCGAGGCCACGGCGGCGCTCATCACCTCGGGCACGCGCGCCTGCGCCGCGGCCAGGTGCTCGCCACGGGTCGCCAGGGAAACCATCCCGGCACCGCCACGCAAGGCGCTCTGCGCCGCCAACAGGGCGGCACCGGCCAAGCCGCGGTCGCCGCCGACCACCAGCACATGGCCCAACTGCCCCTTGTGCACGGTGCGCGGCCGCGCCGGCACGCGCGGCACATTGGCCCCAGCCAGGCGCTGCGCCACCCACGCCTGCGCAGCGACCAGCGCCGGCTCGGCCTGCAGGTCAGCGAATACCAGTTCGCCCAGCCAATCCGCCGCCACCCCGGTGAACAGCCCCAGCTTCAGGCCGATCAGGGTCACCGTCAGCTGTGCACGCACGGCCACGCCCAGCACCTGACCGCTGTCGGCACACAGGCCCGAGGGAATATCCACCGCCAGGACCGGCAGGCCGCTGGCGTTGAGCAGGCGAATCGCCTGGGCATAGGGTTCGCGCACCGCGCCGCTGAGGCCGGTGCCGAGCAGTGCATCGACCACCACCCCGCTCAGCTCGGTGCATTCGCTCCAGGGCTGGACAGATACGCCCGCGGCCCGCGCCTCATCGCGTGCCTGCGCCGCAGCGCCTTGCAGCTGCAGCGGATCGCCCACCGCCAGCAGCTGCACCTGCCAGCCGGCGCGCAGCGCCAGGGCCGCCACCAGATAGCCGTCGCCGGCATTGTTGCCGCGCCCGGCCAGCACCGTCAGCGTTCCGGCGTCCGGCCAACGGCGGCGCAGTGCGCGCCAGATGGCATGGGCGGCGCGGCTCATCAGCTCGAAGCCCGGGGTACCGGCGGCGATCAGGCGCGCATCCAGCTCGCGCACCTGGGCGGCGCTATACAAGGCGAGGGGAAGATTGTCTGGCGATTGCGGCATGCGTCGGCTCCGATGTCTGGCAGAATTATACCCACCTCCGCTCCGGTTACCCGCACCCTATGACAACTGTCGCACTCGATCTCGCCGCCCTCGCCCAGTCGATCAAGGAGTGGGGCCGCGAACTGGGCTTTCAGCAGGTCGGCATTGCCGGGCTGGACCTGAGCGAGCACGAGGCACACCTGCAACGCTGGCTGGACGCCGGTTACCAGGGCGAGATGGACTACATGGCCGCCCACGGCAGCAAGCGCTCGCACCCCGAACAACTGGTGCCCGGCACCTTGCGGGTGGTCTCGCTGCGCATGGACTACCTGCCCGGTGACACGCAGATGGCCCAGCGTCTGGGCGAACCGGAGAAAGCCTATGTATCGCGCTACGCCCTGGGCCGCGATTACCACAAGCTGATCCGCAAACGCCTGCAGCAACTGGCCGAGCGCATCCAGCAGCAGATCGGCCCGTTCGGCTACCGCGCCTTCGTCGACAGCGCACCGGTACTGGAAAAGGCCATCGCCAAACAGGCCGGCCTCGGCTGGATCGGCAAGCACACCCTGGTGCTCAACCGCGGCGCCGGCAGTTACTTCTTCCTTGGCGAGCTGTTCGTCGACCTACCGCTGCCGGTCGATGCGCCGCACGCCAGCGAACATTGCGGGCGCTGCAGCGCGTGCCTGGACATCTGCCCGACCGGGGCTTTCGTCGGCCCTTACGTGCTGGATGCGCGGCGCTGCATTTCCTACCTGACCATCGAACTGAAAGGCGCGATCCCCGAGGAGCTGCGTGCGCCGATCGGCAACCGCGTATTCGGCTGCGACGACTGCCAGCTGGTCTGCCCATGGAACCGTTTCGCCCGCCCCACCGAGCAGGGCGATTTCCAGCCGCGCCATCAACTGGACAACGCCGAGCTGGCCGCGCTGTTCCGCTGGAGCGAAGAGGAATTCTTGAGTCGCACCGAAGGCTCGCCACTGCGCCGCGCCGGCTACGAACGCTGGCTGCGCAACCTGGCCGTCGGCCTGGGCAATGCGCCCTCGAGCATCCCGGTGCTCGAGGCGCTGCAAGCCCGCCGCGAGCACCCCTCGGCACTGGTGCGCGAGCATGTCGAGTGGGCGCTGGCGCGCCACGCCGAGCGCGGCGCGTCCTGAAGCCCAGGTTCAAACCTTGATGAAGTGCTCGCGGTAGTACTGGAGTTCGGCGATGGACTCGCGAATATCGTCCAGCGCCTGGTGGCTGGCTTTTTTCTGGAACCCCTCCTTGAGTTTCGGCGCCCAGCGCTCGGCGAGGATCTTCAGGGTCGAGACATCCAGGTAGCGGTAGTGGAAATAGGCTTCCAGGTCCGGCATGTAGCGATAGAGGAAACGCCGATCCTGACCGATGCTGTTGCCGCAGATCGGCGACTGGCCCTTGGCCACCCACTGTTCGAGAAAGGCGATGGTCTGCGCCTCGGCCTCGGCCTGGCTGATCCTGCTCTCACGCACGCGCTTGACCAGGCCGCTCTCGCCATGGGTGCGGGTGTTCCATTCATCCATGCCGGCAAGCGCCTCGTCACTCTGATGCACCGCAATCACCGGGCCTTCGGCCAGGATATTGAGGTCGCTATCGGTAATGATCGTGGCCATTTCGATGATCACGTCCTTCTCCGGATCGAGTCCGGTCATTTCCAGGTCGATCCAGATCAGGTTCTGCGGGTTCTGCATGCTCTACTCCTCGGCTGATGCCGGCAGTTTAGCGATAAATCCACCATCGGGCCTGTCGAGCTTTACCCTGCTCCAGGCGATCACGCCCGACAGGCTCCCGGCATCCGCCATAACAACAGACGCGAGCGACGCCAGTCATGCAGCTCGACCTGCTGATCGGCCGGCACCCCGGGCACCTCGAAGCTGTTGCTGAGCAGCCAGGCACCGCCGGCCATTTGCGCCACAGCCTTGGCCCAGAGCGCCGCCATCGGCGCGGGCGAGAGAAAGCAATAGACCACATCGAACCGCGCCAGATCGGTGCGCCAGAGATTCTCGTAGCGAATCCGGCAGTTGTTCTGCGCCAGAGCGCGTAGCCAGGCGATGGCGAACGGCAAGGGCGCGGTTTCCACCCCGACGAACTGCGCCTGGGGAAAGCGCCGCGCCAGCCAGAGCAAGGTTCCCGCCGGGCCACAGCCGAGATCGACGAAACGAAAACCGGCTGGCTGCCGAACCAGCAACCCGGCCAGTTGCTGGCGACTGCGCACGCCGGTCAGATAAAGCGGCACCCGTTCGCCGAAACTGTTCCAGTTGCCCAGCAACAGCAGCAGGAAGCCGAGTAAAAACACCCAGGACGGCAGCGCCGCACCACTGAACAGCAGCAGCGCCGGGACAAACCCCAGGTTCAGCCACCACCACCATGACGCCAAACCGAGCCAGCGGCTGACACTCGCCGCCAGCAACCCCTGGAGCAAACCGGCGGCCAAGCCGCCGGGGCGCCAGCTCGAGAACTGCGCCGCCAGGACGATCGCCCCGCCCACCAGCAGCGCCGCGCACAGCTGCGCCAGCAACGCCAGCAGCGCCGGATAGCGATTGGCCACTCGCCCAATCATAGGTACACGCGTAACCATTTATCGCCTCGATCTGCCTGTCGCCACTGCGCCGCAGTCTAACCCGCAACGCAGCAGCGCGAGTCTGCATGTGCCGCGTGCTAGACTCGCGGGCGGATTTCACCGCAAGTCAACCTCGGAACTTTCATGGCCAAACGCCAACTCAACCGCCGGCAAAGCTGGCGCATCGACAAAATTCAGGGCGAACGCGCCGCCCGTGCGGCCAAGCGCGAGTCGCAGGCCGTGCAAACCCTGGAGGGCGGCGACCTCGGCCCGGAACAGCTCGGCCTGGTCATCGCCCACTTCGGCGTCCAGGTCGAAGTCGAAGCCACAGACGGCGAGCTGGCCGGCCAGGTGTTTCGCTGTCACCTGCGCGCCAACCTGCCGGCCATGGTCACCGGCGATCGCGTGGTCTGGCGTGCCGGCAACCAGGGCATCGGCGTCATAGTCGCGCAACTGCCACGCAAGACCGAGCTATGCCGCCCGGACACCCGCGGTCAGCTGAAGCCGGTGGCGGCCAACGTCGACCTGATCGTGATCGTCTTCGCCCCACTGCCCGAGCCCCACGCCAACCTGATCGACCGCTACCTGGTGGCCGCCGAACACGCCGGCATTCGTCCCTTGCTGCTGCTGAACAAGGCCGACCTGATCGACCAACAGAACGCCGTGGCGCTGAACGTCCTGCTCGGCGTCTATCGTCAGCTCGGCTACCCGGTGCTGGAAGTCTCGGCCCATCAGGGCGACGGCATGGAGCAGCTCAAGCGGCAGCTCGACGGCCACGTCAGCGTCTTCGTCGGCCAGTCCGGGGTTGGCAAGTCGTCGCTGGTCAACAGCCTGCTGCCAGGGGTGGACACCCGTGTCGGGCCGCTCTCTGAACTGACCGGCAAGGGCACCCACACCACCACCACCGCACGCCTGTTCCACTTCCCCGGCGGCGGCGAGCTGATCGACTCGCCGGGCATCCGCGAGTTCGGCCTGGTGCATGTCAGCCGCGCGGATGTCGAAGCGGGGTTCATCGAGTTCCACGAGCTGATCGGCCAGTGCCGCTTTCGCGACTGCAAGCATGACCGCGAGCCCGGCTGCGCCCTGCTCAAGGCCCTGGAAGACGGCCGCATCCAGCCACAGCGGATGGCCAGCTACCGGCACATCCTCGCCAGCCTGCCCGAAGCGGAGTACTGAAATAACCAGGCCGCGATCACTCGCGGCCTGGCACATGCAAGCCGCGACTCATTCGCTCGGCTGGTCGAACTGCAACAGTCCGTCCTCGAAAATGTTCAAGCGCTCGCGCACCTCATCCGGCTCGGCCGGCTCCGCGGCGGGCGGTTGCGGCACATCAGGCGCTGTAGCGCCGTCAGCCTCTGCGTCGACAGCGCCATCCTGCTCGCCCTCGATGGCGCGCTGGGCTTTTTTCGTCAACACGACTATGTCGATACGCCGGTTGACCGGGTTCAGCGGGTCGTCTCGATCGAACAACGCCGACGATGCATAGCCCACCACCCGAGCCACCTGCGCCTCGTCGTAACCACCGGCGATCAGGGTGCGCCGGGCGGCATTGGCCCGATTCGCCGAGAGTTCCCAGTTACCGAACTCGCCGTCACCGGCAAACGGCTTGGCATCGGTGTGGCCGCTGATGCTGATCTTGTTCGGCACCGCCTTGATGGTGTCGCTCAGGGCCAGCAGGATGTCCTCGAAATACGGCTGCAGGTGTGCACTGCCGCTAGCGAACATCGGCCGGTTCTCGGCGTCGATGATCTGGATGCGCAGGCCATCCTGGGTGATCTCGAACAGGATCTGATCCTTGAAACGCTGTAATTGCGGATTCTCCTCGACCTTGTTCTGCAGCTCCTGCAGCAACAGCTCGAGGCGTTCGCGCTCCAGCTCCTCGGCCATGCCTTCGGCCTGCGCGGGATCGGGCTGCGCCGGCTCGATCTCGACTTCCTCGCCTTCGGTTTGATCGTCGACCTGCTGATTGAGCGTGCGATCCGGCGCCGGAGTCGGCGAGCCGCCGAGATCGATGACGAAGGGACTGGCGCTTTCGGAGAAACCGATCGGATCCTTGAAGTAACCGGAGATCAACTTCTTCTGTTCGGGGGTAGCCACGGACATCAGCCACATCACCAGGAAGAACGCCATCATCGCCGTGGCGAAGTCGGCGAAGGCGATCTTCCAGGCCCCGCCATGGTGGCCAGCAGCGGTCTTCTTCACCCGCTTGACGATGATCGGCTGATTGTTATCCATTTTCCGTCAGTTTCCGCGCATCGCCTGCTCGAGCTCGGAGAAACTCGGGCGATGGGCCGGGTAGAGCACCTTGCGCGAGAACTCGACGGCCAGCGAGGGCGGCATGCCGGATGCCGAGGCGACCAGACCGGCCTTGATCGCTTCGAATACGTTGATCTCTTCCTTGGCGTCATGCTCCAGCGCCGCAGCCAGCGGACCGAAGAAACCGTAGGAAGCGAGAATACCGAGGAAGGTACCGACCAGCGCCGAGCCGACCTTGTAGCCAATCATGGCATTGTCGGCCTCGGCCAGGATCGACATGGTGATCACGATCCCCAACACTGCGGCGACGATGCCCATGGCCGGCATGCCATCGGCGACCTTGGCCACGGCATGCGAGGGATGCTCGAGTTCTTCCTTGAGACTGGCGATCTCCATGTCGAACAAGCCTTCCAGCTCATGCGGCGCCATGTTGCCGGAAGACATGATGCGCAGGTAATCGCAGATATAGGCCGTTATCCGCTGGTCCTTGAGGATGCCCGGATACTTGCTGAAGATCGGGCTGGCCTCAGGCTCCTCGATGTCGGCCTCGATGGCCATCATGCCTTCGCGCCGGCTCTTGTTGAGGATTTCGTAGACCAGCTTGAGCACGTCCAGGTAATAGGCGTGGCTGAAGCGCGAACTGAACATGCTCAAGGACTTCTTGAACACGCGCATGAACATGCTGCCCGGGTTGGCCTGCAGAAAAGCCCCCAACGCGGCACCGCCGATGATCAAGACTTCAAATGGATGTACCAGCGCCATGAACTGACCGCCGGACAGCATGAACCCGCCGAGCACGCTAGCAATTACAACGATGATGCCAATGATTTTTGCCATAGAGAGGAAACTTGCCGGAGCCTGGAGTGAGGGTTATGCAAAACAACCCTTCTATTTATCGGAACTTATGCGCGAGACTATAGCCAGTTAAGTCTAAAAGCCAGCATGGCTAAGCACCGATGCCTATCTCCAAACCCCTACCGCGCACCCTCGAAGACTGGCTCGAACGGCTGGAGAAACAGCTGCTGCCGGTACCGGTCGAAAACCACCTGACTGTCTGTCGCGCCCTGTCCGACAACCGCCGCTCACTGCGTGAAATAGCCGACTTGATGCAGGCCAGCCCGGCCCTGGCCTTGAGCGTGCTGCGGGAGGCCAATCGCCAGGCCGGCAGTTTCAGCACCCCTGCCGAAAGCCTGGAAAGCGCGCTCAGCCGACTGGGCTTGCAGCGCACCCTGGAGCTGGTGAAACGCCAACCCGCTCGCCCGCTCGAGGAAATCCCCCTGGCCCTGCGGCAGATCCAATTGATCAGCCAACACGCCGCGCAGCAAGCCAGCGGTTTGTTCAGCGCGCGCCTGGCGCGGCTCTGGCAGGAGATCCACTGGGGCAGCCTGTTGTTTCTCGCGCCTATCTGGTCGTTGCTGGCGGCCCATCCCGAGCTGTTCGAGCAATGGGAGCAACGCGTACTGGCCCGCGCCGAACCGGCCGCCAAGGTCGAGCAGGAACTGCTCGGCGTGCCCCTGCTCGCCCTGTGTCTGGCCTTGGCCGAACGCTGGCGCCTGCCCGACTGGGTGATCCAGGGCTACCGCCTGCTGGTTGCCGACCGCCGCCAACTGGTCAAGGCGCTGCACATCGCCCGCGACAATCAACACCCGCTGCACCAGCAGCAAATGCTCGATGCCGATATTCCTCTGCGGCGCTGGCTGACCCAGCCTGCCAACAGCATCCTGCTGGCCAACGGCCTGGCACTGTCTGCCCACCACGCCTGGAACAGCCCGCACAGCCTGCGCTGGCAGCATCTGACCGGGCTCTACTTGCAGCTGCCGCTGAGCGATGTGCAGCAACAGATTCACCAGCACGCGGCGCAGGGCGCCCGCCAGCAAGCCACCACAGAACTCTGGCACCCCGCCCAGGCGTTGCTCTGGCCCTGGGATGCTCGGCGCCTGCAACACAACGCCCCCGCTCCAGCAGCGAAGACAGCGCCGGCAGACAATGGCTGGCGCCAACATTGCGCGCAGTTGCTCGCCCAGCCGAGTGCGTTCCACAACCTCGACCAGCTCACCAGCAGCATCACTCAAGCCCTGCAAGCCTGCGGCATGTCGCGGGTACTGCTGCTGCTGGCCGACCGCAGCCACAGCCGCCTGCGGGCCCAGCAACAGACCGGCCTGAACAAGTCAGCCAATACCCTCATCATCGACCCACAGCACAGCCAGGTGCTGCGGCGCCTGCTCCAGGCACCGGCACAGCTGCGCCTGACACCGGCCAATATCGCGCAATTCTCGGCCCTGCTGCCCGGCTCGCTGAAAGCGCTATTCCCCAGCGAACACCTGCTGATCCGCTCACTGGCCAGCAACGGCCGCGTGGCGATGGTCATCGTCGTCGACCAGTCCGGCACCGTACTCAACGACAGCAGCGTGCAAGTCTTCGGTAAAACCGTGCAATGCATTCAGCGCGCCCTGGACAGTTTTGCCAAACGTGAACGCTAGGCTTTCCGCTACAATCCGTCCTTTTATTCACCTTGTCACAACTTGCCATCAAAGAGGCCCAGCATGACTGCCTTCGCTGCGTTGCCATTGGTTATCGAACCGGTCGAACTCGCCGAGCGCCTGGCCGCGCCCGAACTGATTCTGGTCGACCTGACCAGCGCTGCGCGCTACGCCGCCGGCCACATTCCCGGCGCACGCTTCGTCGACCCCAAACGCACCCAGCTGGGCCAGCCACCGGCTCCCGGTCTGCTGCCGGAACAGGCACAGCTCGAACAGCTGTTCGCCGAACTGGGCCATAACCCGGACGCCGTCTACGTGGTCTACGACGACGAGGGCGGCGGCTGGGCCGGGCGCTTCATCTGGTTGCTGGACGTGATCGGCCACAAGCACTACCACTACCTCGACGGCGGTCTGCAGGCCTGGCTGGCCGAGGATCGCCCGCTGAGCAGCGAGCAGCCCGCCGCATGCACCGGCACACTCGAGCTGACGCTCGACAACGGCCCGACAGCCAGCCGCGAATACCTGCAACGCCGCCTGGGCGCCGCCGACCTGGCGATCTGGGATGCCCGCTCACCCGCCGAGTACAACGGCGAAAAGGCCTTGGCCGCCAAAGCCGGACACATTCCTGGCGCCGTCAACCTCGAGTGGACGGCCGCCATGGATCCGACCCGCGCCTTGCGCATTCGCCGGGACATGCCCACGCTGCTCGCCAGCCTCGGCATCAGCCCGGACAAGGAAATCATCACCCACTGCCAGACCCACCACCGCTCCGGCTTCACCTACCTGGTGGCCAAGGCGCTCGGCTATCCGCGGGTCAAGGCCTACGCCGGCTCATGGGGCGAGTGGGGCAACCATCCCGACACCCCGGTCGAACGCTGAGCCCGCGAAGTAGCCGCCACCTGCATGCCGTCGAACCCCCAAGGAACATTCATGAAAGACCGCCTGTTCATCCTCAGCCAGTACCTGCTGCCGCACCACCTGCTGTCGCGCCTGATCGGCTGCGCGGCCGAATGCCGCGCAGCCTGGTTCAAGAATCGCCTGATCGGCTGGTTCGCCAAGCGCTACCAGGTCGACATGAGCGAAGCGCAGATCCAGGACCCGAGCGCCTTCGAGCATTTCAACGCGTTCTTCACCCGCGCCCTGAAAGAGGGCGCACGCCCGCTCGACACCACCCCGGGCGCGATCCTCAGCCCAGCCGACGGCGCCGTCAGCCAACTGGGCAAGATCGAGCACGGCCGGATATTCCAGGCCAAGGGCCAGAGTTTCAGCGCGCTCGAACTGCTCGGTGGCGACAGTGATCGCGCCAGCCCGTTCATGGGCGGCGAATTCGCGACCATTTACCTGTCGCCCAAGGACTACCACCGCGTGCACATGCCGCTGGCCGGCACCCTGCGGGAAATGGTCTATGTGCCGGGCCGGCTGTTCTCGGTCAACCAGACCACCGCGGAAAATGTCCCGGAGCTGTTCGCCCGCAACGAGCGGGTCGTCTGCCTGTTCGACACCGAGCGCGGGCCGATGGCCGTAGTGCTGGTCGGCGCGATGATCGTCGCCTCGATCGAAACCGTCTGGGCCGGCCTGGTCACGCCACCCAAGCGCCAGCTGAAAAGCGTCCGCTATGACGAGGCGACGCGCGCGCCCATCACCCTGGACCAGGGCGCGGAGCTGGGTCGCTTCAAGCTGGGGTCGACGGCCATCGTCTTGTTCGGCCCGGACCAGGTGAGCTGGGCGCAAACCCTGGGCGCCAACAGCAGCGTGCGCATGGGTCAAAGCATCGGCAATAGCCAGGCCGGCTAATCCGGATAGCGCCCGAGCAGCCTGGCGATGTCAGGCTGCACCCCCTGCCAGATACTGCTAAAGTTCGCCACATCGATTTTCAAGAGACTGACTCGGCCGAGCTCCGGGCGTTGGAGTATCCAAGCCAGATGGATAAACAGAGTTCCCACCTACTGCTCCGGATCCCCACACCGCAAAAGTCTGTCCTGTCTTTCTGCGATGCCAGCCCGCGCGATCTCAAGCGCTGGATCGCCAACCTGCCGAAAGCCAATATCGGAGAAACCGCCCGCCAGCTATACCAGGCCCTGGTCGAGCTCAACCAGTTGCGCACCGCGGCGGATAACCGCCTGCAGTTACTGGAGTTACTGCGCCCGGAGATCTACTTCGTCTGCAAACACCTGGAGCGCCACTTCCTCAACCAGGCGATAGTCCTCGATGAACGCCCGCGCAAAATTGCCAATCTCTGCCAGGCCCTGCAGAACCATCTGGCCGTCGGCTACAAACTGATCGTTGCCAACCTCGCCCCGCAAAACAATGGCGAGCGCAATCCACTCCTGAGCGTCGCCCTGCAGCGCGCCACCCATAGCCTGTGCGGCCCCCTGATTCGCTCCAGCCAATTGTACTGCCCGGTGCCGGAAGGCCTCTGGCTGGAGCTGCACCAGCTCTACCAGATAGCCCGCGAGCGGCGCCTGCACAGACTCGCGATCCGCGATCCGCTGGCCCGCCACACGCAGAGCCTGAGCACCGAGCAGAGCTACGTGGTGGCCTTGCTGCTCGGCTGCGCCCGCTGCAACCAGATGCGCCAGAACGGCATCGCACGTCTCGCCGAAGTCCTCGAACCCTGGAGTGCGCTGGTCCACCTGCAAGCCGGCGATGCGCCCTCAAGCCTGTTCGCGGTGGCCCCGCAAGTGGATGGCCCGCCGCGCTACAGCTCACTGTTTCAGGACAAGGGACTGCACAACGCACTGGGCATCGACCCCCATCCACTGGTCGATGCGATTCAGGAGTACCTGTTGCTGCCTGCGGAAAATACCCGCCAGTCGCGCCTGCTGGTACCCGAAGGGTTCAGTCTGGACATGCTGCAACACCTCGCCGCGGCCTGGGGCGACATCTCCGAACGGACCTTCAATCGCACCCACGGCCAGGGCGCCCTGACCCTGTGCATCGGCATGAGTGCCCTGCATTTTTTCCTGGCCGGCGAGCGCTCCTTCAACGAGATCCTGCAACTGGCGAGCGAGCCCCAGGCAGCGGTGTTCAACCCCGACACCGATAGCGGCACTGCGGATGTCTGGTCGAAAGCCTTCGACACCCACAAGAGCAACAGCTGGAGCAGTGGCATGCTCCTGGAGGAAATCGAGTACAGCAAACCCTCGAACCAAGCCATTCAGGCCGAACCCGCCGACACCGAGAGCTACCCGACCTTCGTCCTGCCGATCGTCAACCACAGCCCGGGCGGTTACTGCCTGTCCTGGCCCAAAGAGGTGCCCAGCCAACTGCAAGCCGGTGAGCTGCTCGGCGTGCAGGACTCGCCGGAACAGGGCTGGAGCGTTGCCGTGGTGCGCTGGATTCGTCAGGTTCGCGGCGGCGGCACCCAGATGGGCATCGAATTGATCGCCCCGCATGCACAGGCTTGCGGCCTGCAACTGCTGCGCAAGGCCGAACACAACAGCCAATACCTGCGCGCCCTGCTGCTGCCGGAAATCAGTGCGATCTCCCGCCCCGCCACCCTGATCACACCACGCCTGCCCTTCCAGGAAGGCAACAAGGTAATGATCAACCGCAATGGCACCGAACGCCGAGCCGTACTGAGCCATCGACAAACCAGCACCGGCAGCTTCAATCAATTCGAATACTGCAGTGTCGAACAGAACGCCAGCGATACCAGGAAACCCGTCACAGCCCATGACAACCACCGCGCAGGCGGGGAGGAAGACTTTGACTCGTTATGGAAGTCGCTGTAGATTGCCGGCACAGCAGCTTTTGTCACCTTTTCACGCCCGTTCGCCGCAGATTTGACTCCTGATATGGCCATCGAAAAAAAAACCATTCGACTGCTGATTCTCGAAGACTCGCAGAACGAGGCCGAGCGTCTCGTCAGCCTGTTCCGCAACGCCGGCCGCGCCACGCGCGTGCATCGCCTGATCTCCAGCGAAGACCTGAGCGAGGCCCTGCAGCACAGCTGGGATTTGTTGATCTGCGCCCCCAGCAGCGAACACCTCGAGCCAGGCGAGGCAATCAACGCGATTCGCCGCCAGGCCAAAGATATCCCCGTTATCCAGCTGCTCGCCGACAATGACTCCGACAGCATCACCGAGGCCTTGGCCCTGGGGGCCCAGGATGCGCTGCCGCAAGGCGAAGACGAGCGCCTGGTGCTGGTGGCCAAACGCGAACTGGCCAACCTCGAGGAACGCCGCGCCCGGCGTGCCGCCGAAGTAGCCCTGCGCGAGACAGAAAAGCGCTGCCAGTTGCTGCTCGACAGTTCGGTCGATGCGATCGCCTACGTGCATGACGGCATGCACATCTACGCCAACCGCGCCTACCTCGAACTCTTCGCCTATCAGGATGGCGATGAGCTGGAAGGCATGCCGATGATCGACCTGATCGCCAGCGCCGACCAGAGCAGCTTCAAGGACTTCCTGAAAAACTACCAGAGCGCCGAAGGCAACGCCGAACTGGCCTGCTCCGGCGTCCAGGCCGACGGCCAGAGCTTCCCGGTGCGTATGAGCTTCTCACCGGCCAACTATGACGGCGAACCCTGCATCCAGGTGGTGATCCACGCAGAAAGCGGCAACGCCGAACTGGAAGAGAAGCTGCGCGAAATCAGCAGCCAGGATCTGGTCACCGGCCTGTACAACCGCACTCATTTCCTCGGCCTGATGGATGCTGCCGCCGAGCGCGCGGTGAATGCCGGCCAGCCGGCCAGCCTGGCCTATATCCGCATCGACCGTTATGCCAGCCTGCTGGCAGAGGTCGGCCTGGCGGGGATCGACCTGCTGCTCGCCGACCTGGCCAACCTGCTGCGCGGCCACTTCACCCCCGAGGCACAGCTGGCACGCTTTGGCGACGATGTATTCACCGTCCTGCAACCCGGAAAGACCCCGGAGCAAACAGAAGCCGGCCTGGCCGGCCTGATGAAAAAGGTCGAAAGCAACCTGTTCGACGTCAACGGCCGCACGGCACAGAGCACCCTGTCGATTGGCGTCGCCGGCCTCAACGAAAAAACCCCGAAAGCCCAGGAAGTGGTCGACCGCGCCCAGCGCTGCGCCGACGAACTCGACCAGGGCAATGCGCTCAAGCTGTTCAACCCCGGCGATGAGCTGGCCGCGGCCGCCAACCGCGGCAACATAGTCGCCATGGTCCAGCAGGCATTGGAGCACAACAGCTTCCGCCTGCTGTTCCAGCCGATCATCAGCCTGCGCGGCGACAGCCATGAATACTACGAAGTCTTGCTGCGCCTGCTCAGCCCGCAAGGCGAAGAGGTCCCGCCGCACGAGTTTCTCAACGCCGCCAAAGAGGCCGGCCTGGGTGAGAAAATCGACCGCTGGGTGATCCTCAACTCGATCAAGCTGCTCGCCGACCACCGCAACAAGGGCCACAACACTCACCTGTTCGTCCACCTGTCGAGCGCCAGCCTGCAGGATCAGACCCTGCTGCCGTGGCTCAGCGTGGCCTTGAAGGCGGCACGCCTGCCCTCGGACGCGCTGGCCTTCCAGTTCAGCGAACCGGACGCCATCGCCTACCTCAAGCAGGCCAAGGCGCTGACCCAAGGCTTGAACGAACTGCACTGCAAGGTGGCGCTCAGCCAGTTCGGCTGCGCAATCAACCCCTTCAACACCCTCAAACACCTGCACATCGACTTCGTCAAGATCGACGGCTCCTTCTCCCAGGACCTGGCCACCCCGGACAGCCAGGAGGCGCTGAAAGCCCTGCTGGCCAGCCTACACGCCCAGGCCAAGTTGACCATAGTGCCCTTTATCGAGAGCGCCAGCGTGCTGGCCACGCTCTGGCAGGCCGGGGTCAATTACATCCAGGGTTACTACCTGCAAGGCCCCAGCCAGTCGATGGACTACGACTTCTCGGCGGGCGACGAATAGTGCGAGTGAGGGATGAGGGATGAGGGATGAGGGATGAGGGATGAGGGATGAGGGATCGTGCCCCGCCATCGAGGCTGACACACCCTCATTGTTCCTCCCCCATTCCGCTCAAGCCCTAGCCGAGCCAGCGCGCCTTATCGGCTTATCACTCCAGGCCATCGCGATCGCGGAAGCCCAGCAGATAGAGGATGCCATCCAGGCCCAGGGTCGAGATGGCCTGCTTGGCCGACTGTTTGACCAGCGGCTTGGCCCGGAAGGCCACGCCCAGGCCGGCAATGGCCAGCATTGGCAGGTCGTTGGCGCCGTCGCCGACGGCGATGGTCTGCTCCAGGCGCAACCCCTGTTTTTCCGCCAGCTCGCGCAACAGGTCGGCCTTGCGCTGGGCGTCGACGATCGGTTCGACCGCCACGCCGGTGACCAGGCCGTCGACGATCTGCAGTTCGTTGGCGAAGACGTAGTCGATACCCAGTTTGGCCTGCAGCTGCCTGGCGAAGTAGCTGAAGCCGCCGGACAGGATCGCGGTCTTGTAGCCGAGGCGGTGCAGCTCGCTGAACAGCGTCTCGGCGCCCTCGGTCAGGCGCAGCGAGGCGCCGATGTCGCTCAGCACGCTTTCCGGCAAGCCCTTGAGCAGGGCCAGACGCTCCCTGAAGCTGGCGGCGAAATCCAGCTCGCCGCGCATGGCCCGCTCGGTGATCGCCGATACCTGCTCGCCAACCCCGGCAGCCTTGGCCAGCTCGTCGATCACCTCGGCCTCGATCAGCGTCGAATCCATGTCGAACACCGCCAGGCGGCGATTGCGCCGAAACAGCGAATCGCGCTGGAAGGCGATATCGACGTTGAGCTCCTGCGCCACGCTGAGGAACTCGGCGCGCAAGGCCGCCTGATCGGCCGGCTCGCCACGCACGGAAAACTCGATGCAACCCTTGCCCTGCTCGGCCGGCATATCCAGAGGCATGCGCCCGGACAGGCGATCGATATGGTCGATGTTCAGGCCGTACTTGGCGGTAATGGCGCTGACCCGTTGCAATTGCTCGGCCGTCACCTTGCGGGTCAGCAGGGTCACGATATGCCGCGCCTTGCCCTGACCGTCGACCCACTGCTGGTAATCCGCCTCGGACACCGGGGTGAAGCGCACCTGCTGGTCGAGCTTGTAGGCGGCGAACAGCAGATCCTTGAGCACCGAGGAGCCCTGTTCGGTAGGCGGAATCTCAACCAGAATGCCGAAGGACAGGGTGTCGTGGATCACCGCCTGGCCGATATCGAGGATATTCACCCCGCCTTGGGCCAGCACACCGGTAATTGCGGCAGTCAGACCGGGACGGTCTTCGCCGGTAATATTGATCAGGACGATTTCGCGCAAGGCGCACCCTCCGGGGCTCGGTTAATGGTCAACAGGCTGCTGGCAGAGCAAGCTTGCGGAAAAGCCGCCCATTCTACCCATTTTCGCGGCCATACGGACACGCGCGGCGCTTTGCCCTATGCAGAGCGGTCGCTATACTGCGCGACACCTACTGTCGATAAGAGCCGAGCTCTGTGAACCGGCCCGCCCCCGTCAAGCCCGATAATTTCTTCCTGCTGCTGTTCCAGGCCCTGCGTCAACGCCGCGTGCCCCTGGCCTTGCGCATCGCCAGCCATAGCCTGTTGCTCGTGGCTCTGGCGCTGGTGATCTATGCCTGGGTGATCGGCATGCAGTTCAAACATGCGATGGAACAGCAGGCCGAAGCCCTGGGCACCAGCCTGATCACCCAGACGGCCTCCTCGGCCACCGAGCTGCTGGTGTCCAATGACATCCTCAGCCTCAGCGTGCTGCTGAACAACCTGGTGAAAAACCCGCTGGTGGCTCACGCCGCGATTTACAGCGTGGATAACCGCGTGCTCGCCGAAGCGGGTGCGCGCCCGAGCAAGACCATGCTGGGCGAGACCGAAGGCCTGTACTCGACTCCGATTGCCTTTCAGGAGGTGATCGCCGGCCAATTACGCATCAGCCTGGACATGCGCCAGTTTCAGCAACCGATGACCATCAGCCTGCAGAGCATGGGCATCCTCAGCCTGATTCTGCTGGCACTGGCCTTGTCCCTGAGCATGCGCCTGGGCCGGCATATCTCCACCCCGCTGCTGCAACTGCGCGTCTGGTTACGCGACCCGGACGATCCGGCGCCCGGCGCCGGCCGTCAGGACGAAATCGGCGACCTGGCACGTCAACTGCAAATGCGCCTGGTCCCGGAAAAACCCGAGCCCGAGTCTGAGCCCGAGGATTTTCATGACGAGGAGGCCGACCAGCACGAGTTCGACGATGACGACGGCGAACCGGCCTTCGAGGTGCGCGACCTGCACGATGAGCGCTTTGACGACAGCAACCAGGCTGGCCATGACCGCCCACGCGACCCGTCGAACGATGACGACCCCTTCGCCGATCTGCGCGACCACGGCGATGAACCGGCAGCGATTCCCACGCTTACCGTCAACGCCCCGCAACAGAGCGCCGTGCTGGCCATCCAACTGGGCGCCCAGGAGCAGCTCCGACGCTTGCCGCGCGCACGCCTGATGGATCTGCTGCAACGTTATCGCGATTGCCTGAACCAGGCCTCGGCGCTCTATCGAGGCGAACTGCACACCCTCAACGACGGCAGCAGCCTGATGCTGTTCCATCACCAGGACAGCGGTGAGGACTACCTGACCCATGCCATCTGCTGCGGCGAACTGATGCGTGCGCTCGGCCATGCCCTGCAGATAGAGGTGGCCGACAGCGGCATCACCCTGCAACTGCAACTGGGCCTGACCCAGGGCGAAGAGCTGCTCGATTTGAGCCAGGGCGACCTGCTGCTCAGCGAGACCGCCCAGGATGCCCTAGCCCTCTCCCAGCACAGCCGCAACCTGCTGCTGCTCGAACGGCGGGTGGGTGACGATGCGCTGGTACGCCAGCGCGCGCGCATTCGCACTATCGCCAGCCCGGAAGGCGCCTGCTGCGTGGAGCGCCTGCTGGAGCCTTACCCATCATTGCTCGAGCGCCAGCTGGCGCACATGCACGAACACCGCTAAAAAGCCGAAAAGCCGAAGAATCACAAAAACGCCTAGGGCGGGGCGGGGCGCGCAGGTTAGCCGCATGCAGCCATTAGCCGACATCACGCCACAGGGGACGCGGCGCAACGCGGTCGATCGCTTGATGGGTTACGCGCCGCGTCACGATCGCGCTCGGGTGATCTGCCAGCGTACCGCGCCGCTAACCCAGCCTACGAAGCCGGCCCGTAGCCCGGATGCAATCCGGGGACTCGTATTGGCCAAGCCACCGCGCCCCGGATTGCATCCAGGCTACACGCTGACCGACTGTCGGACCTCGATTGCACGAAAACCCGACAGGCTGCTGGCGCCTAGAAGCGGAACACTTCCGTTTGTGTGGCCGGCTCAAGTACCGGAACCGGCGGACTCTTGACCGGCGGCTTGGGCGGTGCGCTGACCACCGGCTTGCGCGCAGGTGCGGCCTCGGCAACCGGCATGGCCTTGATTGCGCTAGCCAACTCGCCAGCCAATTGCTGCAACAGCTGGCTCTGCGCACGCACTTGCTCGGTCACAGTGCCGCCGTGTTCGGCCTGCAGGCGCACAACTCGGCTGCCTCGCTGCGCCCCGGCGGCATCGAGCAGGCGCCATTGCGCTTCGAGCACCGCGGGCTGCTGCACGCCCGAATCCAGTCGGCTGATGTTCAGCACCACCTGAACCTCAGTGGCGAAACCGACGCGATCGGGATACAGCGCGACGCGGCTGGTATCGAGTTGCCCGGCCAGTTGGCGCAACAGCAGTTGACCGACATCGTCCTGCAGGCTGCCGGCCCAGCGGGTCTGCTGGCTGAGCGAGAGGCTGTCGTCGAGCTCACGCTGCACCAGATTTTCGCGCAACAGGTAGTCCGCCAGCTTCAACGGGCCGAGCAGTAACGCCGGCCCTTTATCGTCCTGCGGCAGTTCAGGCCTGCCTTGTTCGAGCTGATAGAACTGCGCCGGTGGTTGCAGCACTGCACAGCCCTGCAGGGTCAAAGCCGCGAGAAGCAACAACAACGGCGGCGAGAAGTGCAACGATCTCATCAAAACATTACCTTGATTTGCCAAATATAAGTGATTGGGGCTGCTGGTCGAGCCCTTCCATCGTGCGCTGCAGCGCTTTTCCAGCCTGACCGAGCTCCTGCAGGGCTCGCAACATCTCGTACTGTACCTCGGATTCCGGGCCGAGGCTGCGACGACCTTCAACCGCCAGCTGGTTGACCTGCTGCAAGGCCTGCGCGGCGTTCTGCGCCGCGCGGCGAATTTCGCCCACGGCATCACGCAGGTCAATACTGCTCTGCTGCACATTATCCATGATCGGCGGCAGTTGCTGTTCCAGACGTCCACTCAGACGGTCGAGTTTGCCCAGCAACTGACTCATGTTCAACAGACCCTGCTGCAGTTCCGCGGAACTGGTCAGTTTTTCCAGGGCTTGCAGGGTCTGCGTGGCTGAGGTGACCATCTCCTGCAACGGCAATTCACGCAGGCTGCCAGCCAACTCACGCAGCACATCGGCAACCTCATCGATACGCGAGGGCACGCTGGGGATGGTCGGCAGATCCAGTTCGTGCCGCGTGCGCACATAGCCGGCCTGTTCCGGAAACATATCCAGCGCGACTATCGCCTTGCCGGTCAACAGACTGGGCGTCTGCAACTGGGCCCGCAGACCACGCTCGACCAGTTGACCGATGAACTGGTCGAAGCCGCGGGAGCCGGCCTGCTGCTGCCCCGGGTTATTGATGCGCAGCACCACCGGCATGACCACATCCTTGAGTTCGCGATCGTAGGACAGGCGAATCTCGCGCACCATGCCAACCTTGACCCCGCGGTAGGTGACGTCGGCACCGACATCCAGGCCGTCCAGGGCGCCGGTAAAATACACCACGTACTCGCTGGGCTGGCTGAACCAGCTGTCGCGCGACAGCAGCAGCAGACCCGCGGCCAGCAGGGCCAGGCCGCCGAGCAGAAAGGCGCCGATGATAAAGGGTTTGCGCGCTTCGCTCATGCCGTCTCCATTGGGTGAGCCGTTTCGCCCCGCCGCAGAAAGCGCTGCACCTGCTCCGGCCCATCGGCCAGCAATTCCTGCAGGGTGCCCAGGGCGATCTGGGTGCGGCTCTGATTGTCGAGGAACAGACAGGTATCGGCCACCGCCTGGATGCTCGGCAGTTCATGGGTCACCAGTACGATGCTCGAGCCCAGGCTATCACGCAACTGCAGGATCAATTCGTCCAGGGACTGTGAACTGATCGGATCGAGGCCGGCCGAAGGCTCGTCGAGAAACAACACCTGCGGATCGAGTGCCAGCGCCCGGGCCAGGGCGGCGCGCTTGCGCATGCCGCCGGACAGCTCGGACGGATACAGCTCGTCGCAGCCGGCCAGACCGACCAGCGCCAGCTTCAACGCCGCCAGCTCGACCCGTTCGGCCGGCTGCAGGTGCCGGCGGTAGGCCGCCAGCGGTAGGCAGATATTCTCGCGCAGGGTCATCGCCCCCCACAGGGCGCCATTCTGGTAGAGCACGCCGAACTGCTGCTGCAAGGCGGCGCGCCTGTCCTCATCCACCGCCCAGAAATCCTCGCCATGCAACAGCACCCGCCCGGCCAGCGGTGCCTGCAGACCGATCAGATGGCGCAGCAGGGTGCTTTTGCCGCAACCGCTGCCGCCCATGATGACGAACACCTCGCCACGGCGGATGGCGAAATTGAGGTCGTGCTGGATTACCAGATTGCCGTAGCCGGCACTCAGCTCCTCGGCGACCAGCACCGCCTCGCGCATCTCAGACCCCCAGCCGGGTGCAGATCAGGGTGATCAGCGCATCGCTGACCACCAGCGCCACTATGATGCTGACCACCGCCCGGGTGGTCGCCTGGCCCACCGCCTGGGCGTTGCGCCCGCAGGCCAGGCCGTAGTGACAACCGATCAGGCCGATCAGCACGGCGAACACCAGGCTCTTGCCGATCCCCACCAGGAAATCGCTGAGGCTGAGCATCTCCAGACTCTGCTTGAGGTAGAGCTGCGCGGAAATATCGAACAGGCCGGAGCCGATGATGAAACCGCCGAGGATACCGAGGGCGTCGGCGAACACGCAGAGCAGCGGCATGCTCACCAGCAACGCCAGCACGCGCGGCAGGACGAGGAACTCCAGCGGCGGGAAGCCGAAGGTCTTCAGCGCATCGATCTCCTCGTTGGCCTGCATGCTGCCCAGCTCCGCCGCATAGGCCGCGCCGGTGCGCCCGGCCATGATCACCGCGGTCATCAGCGCGCCCATCTCGCGGGTCATGCCGATGGCCACCATGTTGGCGATATACAGCTGGGCACCGAAGGCCTGCAGCTGGGCGGCGCCGACGAATGCCAGGATCAGGCCGACCAGAATGGCGATCAGCGCCACTATCGGCAGCGCGCCCGGCCCGCACTGTTGCAGGGCCAGCCAGAAATCACCGCGGCGCATGCGCCCGCGGCCGCGCAGCTGACGGCCCAACGCCAGCACCAGCTCACCAAGAAAACGGCAGGTCTGAGCGACACTGGCCAGCACGCCGAGCAACAGCAGGCCCAGGCGAGCAACCGGACCATACGCCGGAACCGGCGCCTCCAGGGCCTGGGTGGACGGCTTGGCCGCCATCTGCAGCAACCGCTCGACACCGTCCGGCAAGCCGTGCCAGAGCAGCTCCACGTCCTGCGCCATGGCCAGGCGCTGCAGGCGGCGCAGCAGTGCCAGCAGACTGCTGTCCCAGGCCGCCACGGCGACCTCCACCTGCACCTGCGCGGGCAGTTGCCGCTGGCTGTACCAGATAGCTTCGAGGTCGGGCTTGGCCACTTGCAGCAGCCAGGCGCCGTCCACCCGCAGGCGCGCTGGCTGGCCATCCGCTACCGACCAGTGCAGCCCTGCGCCCTGCTCGCCCTCAACCATCCCAGCCTCCGTCGGTTAGCCCGCTACTCCACCAGCAGCGCATCGACCCGCTGGAAACCACGCGGCAGCTTGTTGCCGCGCCGCCCCCGTTCACCCTTGTAGTGCTCCAGGTCATCCGCCTTGAGCGACAGGGTACGCTTGCCGGCCTGCAACACCAAGGTCGCCCCGCCCGGCAACACCACCAGGTCGGTGAGGTATTCCTCGCGGCTGGCGACCCGCTCGCCGGGGATGCCGATGATCTTGTTGCCCTTGCCCTTGCCCAGTTGCGGCAAGTCGCGCACCGGGAACAGCAGCAACCGGCCCTCGGTGGTCACGGCGGCCAGCCAGTCCTGCTCACGACTGTGCAACGGCTTGGGCGCCAGCACCCTGGCGCCTGGCGGCAGGCTGAGCAGCGCCTTGCCGGCCTTGTTCTTGGTCTGCAGGTCCTCGCCCTTGACCACGAAGCCGTAGCCGGCATCCGAGGCGATCACGAAGAGGGCGCTGTCGTCCGGCAGCAGCACACACTCGAAGGTCGCCCCCGGTGGCGGGGTCAGGCGCCCGGTCAGCGGCTCGCCCTGGCCGCGCGCCGACGGCAGCGAATGGGCCGCCAGGGAGTAGCTCCTGCCGGTCGAGTCGATAAACACCGCGTACTGGTTCGAGCGGCCCGGCGCGGCGGTCTTGAAGCCGTCGCCGGCCTTGTACGACAGGCCCGTGGCGTCGAGCTCATGGCCCTTGCCGCAGCGCACCCAGCCCTTCTCCGAGATCACCACGGTGACCGGCTCGGTGGGCACCAGCTCGGTTTCCGACAGGGCCTTGGCCTCGGCGCGGGCGACGATCGGCGAACGGCGCTCGTCGCCATATTTCTCGGCATCGTCGAGGATTTCCTGGCGTACCAGCTTCTTCAGCTTGGCTTCGCTGCCGAGCAGGCTCAGCAACTTGGCGCGCTCCTTGGCCAGGGCCTCCTGTTCGCCGCGGATCTGCATCTCTTCCAGCCGCGCCAGCTGGCGCAGGCGGGTTTCCAGGATGTATTCGGCCTGGATATCGGTGAGACCGAAACGTTCCATCAGCACCGGCTTGGGCTGATCCTCGGTGCGGATGATATGAATCACTTCATCCAGGTTGAGGAAGGCGATCAGGCGGCCTTCCAGCAGGTGCAGGCGGTGCTCGACCTTGTCCAGGCGGAACTGCAGGCGCCGCCGCACCGTGCCCACGCGGTACTGCAGCCACTCGGTCAGTAGGCTGCGCAGGTTCTTCACCTGCGGCTTGCCGTCCAGGCCGATGACGTTGCTGTTGACCCGGTAGCTCGATTCCAGCTCGGTGGTGGCGAACAGGTGCTGCATCAACTCATCGGCATCGACCCGGTTGGAACGCGGGATGATGACGATGCGGCAGGGGTGTTCGTGGTCCGACTCGTCGCGCAGGTCGGCGACCATGGGCAGCTTCTTGGCCTGCATCTGCGCGGCGATCTGCTCCAGCACCTTGGCCCCGGAGACCTGGTGCGGCAGCGCGGTGACCACGATGTCGCCATCCTCGACGCGGTACACGGCGCGCATGCGCACCGAGCCGCGACCGGTTTCGTAGATCTTCAGCAAGTCCGCACGCGGGGTGATGACCTCCGCCTCGGTCGGATAATCCGGGCCGAGTACGTGCTCGCAGAGCTGCTCGACCGTGGCGTCCGGCTGATCGAGCAGGCGCACGCAGGCCGCGGCCACTTCGCGCAGGTTGTGCGGCGGCACGTCGGTGGCCATGCCCACGGCGATGCCGGTGGTGCCGTTGAGCAGCAGATTCGGCAGGCGCGCCGGCAGGGTCGCCGGCTCGTTGAGGGTGCCGTCGAAGTTCGGCACCCAGTCCACGGTGCCCTGGCCCAGTTCGCTCAGCAGCACCTCGGCGTAGCGCGACAGCCGGGCTTCGGTGTAGCGCATGGCGGCGAACGACTTGGGATCGTCCGGTGCACCCCAGTTGCCCTGGCCATCGACCAGGGTGTAGCGGTAGCTGAACGGCTGGGCCATCAGCACCATGGCTTCGTAGCAGGCCGAGTCGCCGTGCGGGTGGAACTTGCCGAGCACGTCGCCGACGGTACGCGCCGACTTCTTGTGCTTGGAGTCGGCGTCCAGGCCCAGCTCGCTCATGGCATAGACGATGCGCCGCTGCACCGGCTTGAGACCGTCGCCGATATGCGGCAGGGCGCGATCCATGATCACGTACATCGAATAATTGAGATAAGCCTGCTCGGTGAAGTCGGCAAGGGAACGGCGTTCGACACCGTCCAGGCTCAAATCGAGGGGTTCGCTCATGCGTGCCTCATTGATCAGAAAATTTAGTCAAGCGAAGTGGTCTGGCGCAGCACCAGGGTGCCGTCGCGCTGGGTAAATTCGAGTTGTTTCAGGGCGCTCATGCCGAGCAGCACCTCGTCGCCGTCCATCCCCGGGGTGATCAGGGCGGCCACGTCGTGCAGCTGGATCTCGCCGAGCTGCAGGCTGGTCAGCCGGGTCCGGTAGCCGACCACGGTGCCATTGGCGGTACGGATCTGCACCGGCGCACCGCGCTGCAGGCCGAGGGATTCGGCCAGGGCGGCAGGTACGGCGACGGCGGTGGCGCCGGTATCGAGCAGCAGGGTCACGCTGGCGCCGTTGATCCGGCCGCCCAGCAGGTAATGGCCGCCGCGGCTGCTCAGCAGGCGCACCTCGATATAGCCATCGCCCTGCACCGACTGCGGCGCCTGGTTGGGGTTGTTGCGCCGTTCCTCCCAGTTGCCGAAGAAGTGCGTGGCCAGCAGCAACGCGGCGCCCCAGGCCAGCACCAACATGACCCGGCCGATCCGCCGCCCCGGAGCTGGCGTGCTCACCGGCTACGCCCCCAGCCGCCCTCGGGCGCGGCGAAACGCCAGACGACCGGGCGTTGCTCGCCATCGGCACGGGTATGCCGGCCATTGTCGCTACCGATCCAGGCGCCCTGCTCATCGACCCACAGCGCCTCGGCCAGACCAAAGGGCGGCGGATAACGCCGGGCATCGGTCAAGGCCTCGGCGGCGAACGACCAGCAGCGCTCGACCGCGCCATCGCTCGGCTTGCGCCGACAGATGCGATGCGCCTGACGTTCGAGGGTGAAGAGCTTTTCCTTGTAAAAGGCCAGTCCGGCGAAGTCCCGAGACTGCATCTCGCCGCCCAGCTGCGGCGCCGATGGCTCGCTGCCGCCTTCGTTCATCAGCACGCAACTGCCACTGCAGCGCCAGCTCGAACCCTGCTTGTGCAGCACCAGCAGGCCGCGGCGTCGGCGTTCGGCCGCCAGCCACAGGCGCTCGCCGGCGGGATCGATGGCCACGCCCTCGAGCAGCGCATTGAAGTGCCAGAGCATGCCGCTGGCCCGCGCCTGGCGCACCATGCCATCGGGCAGCGCCAGCCATTGCGGCGCCCCCGCGGGAGGGATCTGCAACACGGCGGCGCGCGCCTCGCTGACCAGATAGCGATTGCCGACGGCATCGCAGGACAGACCTTCGAAATCCAGCTTACCGCCACGCACCAGGCCGGTGACCCAGGTGCGCATGCGCAAGCCCCAGGGCAGCAGGGTCGAGGACAGGGGCGGGGCGACGAAGTGTTCGGCCTCGGCCTGCCAGACGCTGTCGCCGGCAGCCAGGCGGTACAAGCGGTCATCCTCACGATCGGAAACGGCCCAGAGTGCCTCGCCGCACCAGGCCAGGCCGGACAGGTTGCCGGCGGCGATACCTTCGATCGGATGCTCGCTGACCAGGCTCAGCTCCTCCAGAGCCTGGGGCTCGGCCAGGACCGGGGCGGCGACCAGCAACAGGGCGACAGCCAGTCGCCGCATCAAAGCAGCACCTCGGCCAGGTCGCCCTTGGACTCCAGCCAGGACTTGCGGTCGCCGGCGCGCTTCTTCGCCAGCAGCATGTCCATGAGTTCCTGGGTACCCGGATAATCCGCCAGGGTCAGCTGGACCAGGCGCCGGGTGTTGGGGTCCATGGTGGTTTCGCGCAGCTGCGGCGGGTTCATCTCGCCAAGCCCTTTGAAGCGGGTGACCTGCGGCTTGCCGCGGCGCTTCTCGGCGATCAGGCGGTCGAGGATGCCGTCGCGCTCGGCGTCGTCCAGGGCATAGAAGATCTCCTTGCCCAGGTCGATGCGGTACAGCGGCGGCATGGCCACGTAAATGTGTCCGGCATCCACCAGCGGACGGAAATGCTGGACGAACAGCGCGCAGAGCAGGGTGGCGATGTGCAGACCGTCGGAGTCGGCGTCGGCGAGGATGCAGATCTTGCCGTAGCGCAGCTGGGCCAGGTCGTTGGAACCGGGGTCGATGCCGATGGCCACGGCGATGTTGTGCACTTCCTGGGAGGCCAGCACTTCGCCGACATCCACCTCCCAGGTATTGAGGATCTTGCCGCGCAACGGCAGGATCGCCTGGAACTCCTTGTCGCGCGCCTGCTTGGCGCTGCCGCCGGCGGAATCGCCCTCGACCAGGAACAGCTCGGAGCGCAGCGGGTCCTGCCCCGCGCAGTCGGCCAGCTTGCCGGGCAGCGCCGGACCCTGGGTGATGCGTTTGCGCTCGACCTTCTTGCCGGCCTTGAGGCGGCGGTTGGCGTTGCTGATCGCCAGCTCGGCGAGCTGCTGGCCCAGCTCCGGGTTGGCGTTGAGCCACAGGCTGAAGGCGTCCTTGACCACCCCGGAGACGAAGGCCGCGGCCTCGCGCGAGGACAGGCGCTCCTTGGTCTGGCCGGAGAACTGCGCGTCCTGCATCTTGGTCGAGAGGACGAAGGCGATGCGCTCCCAGATGTCTTCCGGCGCCAGCTTGACCCCGCGCGGCAGCAGGCTGCGGAACTCGCAGAACTCGCGCATGGCGTCCAGCAGGCCCTGGCGCAGGCCGTTGACATGGGTGCCGCCCTGGGCCGTGGGGATCAGGTTGACGTAGCTTTCCTGCACCGTATCGCCACCCTCCGGCAGCCACAGCAGCGCCCAGTCGACCGCCTCCTTGTTACCGCTGAGGCTGCCGCAGAACGGCTCGAGCGGCAGGCGTTCGAATTCGCTGACCGCATCCACCAGGTAGGAGCGCAGCCCCTCCTCGTACAGCCACTCGACCCGCTCGCCACTGGCCTTGTCCTCGAAGCTGACGTGCAATCCCGGACAGAGCACGGCCTTGGCCTTGAGCACATGCTTGAGGCGACTGACCGAGTACTTGGGCGAATCGAAATACTTGCTATCCGCCCAGAAATGCACACTGGTGCCGGTGTTGCGCTTGCCGACCGTGCCGATCACCTGCAGGTCGCTGGCCTTGAAGCCGTCGGCGAAGGTCATCCGGTATTCGTTGCCATCGCGCTTGACCCGCACCTCGACGCGGGTCGACAGGGCGTTGACCACGGAAATGCCGACGCCGTGCAAACCGCCGGAGAACTGGTAGTTCTTGTTGCTGAACTTGCCGCCGGCGTGCAGCTTGGTGAGGATCAGCTCGACCCCCGAGACGCCCTCCTCGGGGTGAATATCCACCGGCATGCCGCGACCGTCGTCGATGACTTCCAGGGAGTTGTCCTCGTGGAGGATCACCTGGATCGAGCTGGCATGGCCGGCCAGGGCCTCGTCGACGCTGTTGTCGATGACTTCCTGGGCCAGGTGGTTGGGGCGGCTGGTGTCGGTGTACATGCCCGGGCGCTTGCGCACCGGATCCAGGCCGGAAAGGACTTCGATGGCGTCTGCGTTGTAACTGGCCATGGGCTCTCTGGTCGTTATTGAAGGTCGGAAAAGTCGCTATCGCGCCACAGTTGCGGCGCAATACCGGCGAAGGCGAAGAGCGCGGGCAAGCGCGCGGCAAAGCCCTGAAAACCATGATCGCCACCGGCCTGGATACGCAGCGCGCAAGCGCGGTAATAGGCTTGGGCATCGCGGTAATCGAGAGTTTCGTCGGCGGTCTGCAACCACACCTGGTAACGCGCGGGATCTTGCGGCGGCGGCACCTCCAGCTCGGCCAGGGCCCGCACATGATCGGCCGTCAGTTCCCAGGTTTCACCGCTGTAATAGTTGTGTTGCGGCCCCAGGTAGCCATCGAAACGCAGATGCGGACGCACTGCCGGATTGATCAATAGCGCGCACAAACCATGGCGCTCGGCCAGGTGGGTCGCATAGTAGCCGCCCAGGGAGCTGCCGACCAGCACGGGCCGGCCAAGCTCGGCGATCAGTGCCTCGAGCTGGGCAATGGCCCGGCGCGGATGATGGTCCAGGGCCGGCACCCGCAGCTGCGCCGCCAGCCCCATGCGCGTCATGGCACGCGACAACTGGCTGGCCTTGAGCGAAGCGGGCGAGCTGTTGAGGCCGTGGAGATAGAGGATGTTTGCGCTGTTTGCAGTCATTAGGCTGAAGGCTAAAGTCCAAAGGCCGAACGTTACCAGCTTTGCGCCTCCGGCCTCCAGTCTCGGCCTCAAGCGGCCTTAGTAGCCCTTGACGCTGTAATCCACCTCGAACTCGATCCCGGTCACGCGCGACACCCCGGTGTCCAGCCGGCCGTCGGCGTAGAGGCGCAACCAACGGTAGCCGGGCGCACTGGTGTCGACCTGGAATTCCTCACTACCCGGGGCGAATTGCACGCAGGTGGAGGGCGACGCCAGCAGGCGCAGACCGTTGTGCACTTGATCGAATTCCTGGTGGATATGCCCCCAGAGCAGCGCGCGCACCTGACTGAAGCGCTCCAGTACGGCGAATAGCGCCTCGGAGTTGCGCAGACCGATGGGCTCCATCCAGCGGCAACCGATGGACACCGGATGATGGTGCAGGCAAATCAGGTGATGGCGTTCCGGCACTTCGCCGAGCGCACGCTCCAGCAGGGCCAGCTGCTGCGGACCAAGATAACCCGGCACCGCACCGGGAATCGACGAGTCGAGCAGGATGATGCGCCAGTTACCCAGGTCGATCACCGGCTCCAGCAGGTTGCTGCCGGCGCAGGCGGCCTGCATGGCCGGGACGTCGTCATGGTTGCCGGGAAACCAGCGGGCCGGCGCCGCCAGCGCCGCGGTCATCCGCCGAAAGCGCTGGTAGGACGCCAGGCTGCCGTCCTGCGACAGGTCGCCGCTGGCAAGCATCAGGTCGATCTGCGGCTGCTCCTGCAGCACCCGATCGATCACTTGCTGCAGGCTGTCCTGGGTATCCAGACCCAGTAGCTTGCCGGCCGCTTCGGCAAATAGATGGCTGTCGGACAGCTGCACCAGCAGGACCGAGGAATCAGCAGCGGAATTGAGCTCGCTCGGCAAGGCCGTCTCCTTGAGCGGAATGGGTGAATTATGGTGGCTAGTCCGGGCAGCGGTAAACCCGCGAAGTGGACATGGATCACAGAAAAGCAGCTGCAAGCTGTCGGGTGACGTGCTCAGGATACTTCTTGACGCCTAGGGTTTGGCGCATGTGGAGGGGTTTAAACCACCGGTTCCAGCTCATGGCCACAGGCCAGGCAATGGCTCAGCCATTCACCGAGAAACAGGTTGAGCTGGGACTTTTCATCGGGCTGATGCATGGCGGCGTTCGGATAAGGGTAGATGCTGCGAAAACGCCGGGCGTTCTGTGCGCCTGTCACCTCGGCCATGCGCGCATCGTGGTACACCCGCACTTCCAGTTGCGGCACCGGCAACCAGGGCAGGCTGTGCTCCTGGCGCACCCGCACGGTCGAGGTGTAGGGACAGGTTTCCAGCACCTCCAGGCTCAACACGCCGAGCAGCAGCTCGCCCTGACTGAGGGCAACCCGCCGCGCACAGGACGCCTCGCGCATGTCCGGCAGCAGGCGCATCAAGCGTGCATAGTTGGCTTCACAGGCCGCCTGCAGCTCGATCAAGTCAACCCGATAACGCTCACGCAACAGGTTCACGACCATAATCCCCTAACCTCGGCGCGGTTCAGCGCCAGCCATTGCAAGGCGATGATGCTCGCCGCATTGTTGATGCGCCCGTCCCTGACCGCGTCCAGGGCATCCTCCAGCGGCATGACATGCACCCGAATATCCTCGCCCTCCTCGGCCAGACCATGCACGCCCCCGGCGCCCTGGCTGCTGCAGCGCCCGAGGTACAGGTAGACCCGTTCGTCCGAACCACCGGGCGAAGGGAAATACTCGCTGATCGGCCACAGCGAACTCAGGGTCAGGTTGGCTTCCTCCATCGCCTCACGCAGCGCCACCTCCTCCGGCTGCTCATCGGTATCGATCAGCCCGGCGACCAGCTCCAGCAGCCAGGGGCTGGCGGACTTGCCCATGGCGCCGACGCGAAACTGCTCGATCAGCACCACTTCGTCGCGCTGCGGGTCATAGGGCAGCACGCACACGGCATCGTGGCGGATAAACAGCTCGCGACTGAGCGCCGGGCCCATTTCGCCAGAAAACTGCAGATGGCGCAGGCGCAGGCGATCGAGGCTATAGAACCCGCGGAAGCAGGCTTCGCGCTCGATAATCTGCACCGCATCCGGGCCTGGTTTAAAGGTGTCGGTCATCCACGTCTCACTCAATCCGATAATCAGGGCTTTCGCGCATCCTACCTCTGCATTCGGCCTTGCGCAGCCTCTTTGCAGATTAGGCGCTGGCTGGGATCATGCAGCGCTGTTGCGACGGATTACCCTGGCGAACCACTGGGATAACCGGCAGTCCAACTACCCTCTCTCCGCCTGGCGCAGAACTCAATGTTTGCATGTAAAAAACTCGTCACCATCAGTCTTGGCCTGCTGCTCAGCGCCTGCCAGAGCCTGCTTCCAGGCAATAGCCCGCTACCGGTGCAACGCGTCGCCTGGGAGAGTATCCAGCCCGGCTGCACGGGCGATACCTGCCCGCTGGTGAATATCGACACCCTGATATTTCCCGACGAAACGCAGCTCAATGGGTTGATCGAACAGCGCCTGCTGCAGATGACCAACGACTCACCGGGCGCGCCCCTGCCCGCCTCGCTGCAGTCCTACGAAAAGGATTTCCTGCACAGTGCCCAGCGCGGCTGGCACAGCTACCTGCAGGCCAAGGTGCGCGAACAACACGACCAACTGGTGATCATCGAGCTCTCCAGCTACCTGTCCACGGGTGGGGCACACGGCATGCCGGGGCGCGGCTTCATCAACTACGACCGCAGGCTGCAAAAGGCACTGAGCCTGCAGGATCTGCTGCTACCCGGGCAGACCGATGCGTTCTGGAGCCTCGCCGGCCAGGCGCACCAGCGCTGGCTGACGGCCAACCAGTTGGATCAGAACCCCGAGCACATCGGCAAATGGCCGTTCGAGCGCACCGAGAACGTCGCCCTCGGGCAGGCCGAAGTGCTGCTGAAATACGACGTCTACAGCATCGCGCCCTACTCCAGCGGCCATCCGCAGCTGACGATCCCCTACAGCCAGCTCCAGGGCATCCTCAAGCCGCAATACTTCCCCGCGCGCGATTGAAGGAACCGTTCGCGCAGACCGATCGACAGCGACGAGTACGCCGAGCGACTACCTGGGCTTGAAGGGCTGTGTGCGACCACGAGTCGGGTCGCACACAGCCAGAAAAGCAAACGCCAGGAGCCTGTTCGCTCCTGGCGTCGGGTAACGCGTCAGACCTGCTTGTAGATCACCGAACCTTCATCCTTGAAACGCCCGGACTGTTCGGCGAAACCGGCCTCGATGGCCTTCTGCTCGTCGGTCAGACCATGCTCCTTGGCGTAGTCGCGCACTTCCTGGGTGATCTTCATCGAGCAGAACTTCGGCCCGCACATGGAGCAGAAATGCGCGACCTTGGCCGAGTCCTTGGGCAGGGTCTCGTCGTGGTAGCTGCGCGCGGTGTCCGGGTCCAGGCCGAGGTTGAACTGGTCTTCCCAGCGGAACTCGAAACGCGCCTTGGACAGGGCGTTGTCGCGTATCTGCGCGCCCGGATGACCCTTGGCCAGGTCCGCGGCGTGGGCGGCGATCTTGTAGGTGATGATCCCGGTCTTGACGTCATCCTTGTTCGGCAGGCCCAGGTGCTCCTTGGGCGTGACGTAGCAGAGCATGGCGCAGCCGAACCAGCCGATCATCGCCGCACCGATGCCGCTGGTGATGTGGTCGTAGCCCGGCGCGATGTCGGTGGTCAGCGGGCCGAGGGTGTAGAACGGCGCTTCGTCGCAGCATTCCAGCTGCTTATCCATGTTCTCCTTGATCAGCTGCATCGGCACGTGGCCGGGGCCTTCGATCATGCACTGCACGTCGTGCTTCCAGGCGATCTTGGTCAGCTCGCCGAGGGTTTCCAGCTCGCCGAACTGGGCGGCGTCGTTGGCGTCGGCGATCGAACCCGGACGCAGGCCGTCGCCCAGCGAGAAGCTGACGTCGTAGGCCTTCATGATCTCGCAGATTTCCTCGAAGTGGGTGTAGAGGAAGTTCTCCTGGTGATGCGCCAGGCACCACTTGGCCATGATCGAGCCGCCGCGGCTGACGATACCGGTGACCCGCTTGGCGGTCAGCGGCACATAGCGCAGCAGCACCCCGGCGTGGATGGTGAAGTAGTCCACGCCCTGCTCGGCCTGCTCGATCAGGGTATCGCGGAACAGCTCCCAGGTCAGGTCTTCGGCCACGCCGTTGACCTTCTCCAGCGCCTGGTAGATCGGCACGGTGCCGATCGGCACCGGCGAGTTGCGGATGATCCACTCGCGGGTCTCGTGGATGTGCTTGCCGGTCGACAGGTCCATCACCGTGTCCGAACCCCAGCGGATGCCCCAGGTCAGCTTGGCCACTTCTTCCTCGATCGAGGAGCCCAGCGCCGAGTTGCCGATGTTGCCGTTGATCTTCACCAGGAAGTTGCGGCCGATGATCATCGGCTCCAGCTCGGTGTGGTTGATGTTGGCCGGGATGATGGCGCGACCGCGGGCGATTTCCTCGCGGACGAACTCGGCGGTGATCTGCTTGGGCACACTGGCACCGAAGCTCTGCCCGGCGTGCTGCTGGTCGAGCAAACCGGTGGCGCGCGCCTCCTCCAGCTTGAGGTTCTCGCGGATGGCGACGTATTCCATCTCCGGGGTGATGATGCCCTGGCGCGCGTAGTGCATCTGGCTGACGTTCTTGCCGGCCTTGGCCCGGCGCGGGTTGCGCACGTGGGCGAAGCGCATCTTGGTCAGCTCGGGATTGACCAGGCGTTCCTGGCCGAAGTGCGAGGACAGGCCGTCGAGCAGTTCGGTGTCGCCACGGTCATCGATCCAGGCCGAACGCACATCGCCCAGGCCCTGGCGCACGTCGATGGTCACGCTCGGGTCGGTGTAGGGGCCGGAGGTGTCGTAGACCAGTACCGGCGCATTGATTTCGCCACCAAACTCGGTCGGGGTGATGTCGAGACTGATCTCGCGCATCGGTACGCGGATGTCCGGGCGCGAGCCTTGCACGTAGATTTTCTGCGAACGCGGGAATGGCTGGATCGACTGCTGGTCGACCTGAGCGGAATCACTCAGATTCGCGGTGTTGAGGTTTTTTTCTTGTGTGCTCATCGGCTGGTGCTCTCCTGGGACGAAATGTCGGAGCGAACCTGGGACGGAGAGCGTACGGGGCGCACCGCAAGTGGTGCCGAGAGCACTCGCCGAGGGAGGGGCGAGGCCATCTTGTTCCCTACGCAGGCCTTAACCTGATCAGGTTCAACGGGATCCGGCAGCTGCCAATCTCAGCCCCGCATATGGGGCACCCCGACAAGAACCCGGCCAGTCTAATCAAGACACCGCAATAAAACCAACCGGGGAGTCAAAAAAGCATGACCCATGCGTCGGATAGTGACGCTGCCATCCCGACCAAACAATTTGTTGCACATAGGCAACATAGCTTGTTGCAATCTACACTCGGTGCCCAATAAGCATGCCTTGACCCCTCTGGCAGCGCCCCTTAGCCTTGCCGATTACCGCCAAATTCAGGATTCCCCCAATGTTGCGCAGACTCTCCCTGGCGCTTGCTGTGGCCTCCGCTTCCGTTGCAATGGCCTGGGCAGAACAAGCCCCGCCGTCCGCCAAGACAGACCTGGTCACGGTCTATCAGGAAGCCGCCGCCAACAACGCCGACCTGGCGGCCGCCCGCGCCGACTACCAGGCTCGCCGCGAAGTGGTGCCCCAGGCGCGCGCCGGCTTGCTGCCCAACCTTTCGGCCGGCGCCGACCTGAGCGACAACCGCACCCAGATCGACTCGCCGGCCAACACCGCCTCGCGCAGCGGCACGGTATACCAGGCCAACCTCAGCCAGCCGCTGTTCCGCGCCGACCGCTGGTTCCAGCTGCAGGCCGCCGAAGCCAGCAGCGAGCAGGCTGCCCTGGAGTTGTCCGCCATCGAACAGAACCTGATCCTGCAGAGCGCGGAAACCTACTTCGCCGTGCTGCGCGCCCAGGACACCCTGGCCTCAACCAAGGCCGAAGAGGCCGCGTTCAAACGCCAACTCGACCAGGCCAACGAGCGCTTCGACGTCGGTCTGTCGGACAAGACCGACGTGCTCGAGGCCCAGGCCGGCTTCGATACCGCACGGGCCAACCGGATCTTCGCCAATCGCCAGGTCGAGGATGCCTTTCAGGCCCTGATCACCCTGACCAACCGCGAGCACCCGGCGCTCGAAGGCATCGAGCACAGCCTGCCGATCCTCGCCCCGACCCCGAACGACGCCAAGGCCTGGGTCGATACCGCCGCCGCGCAGAATCTCAACCTGCAAGCCAGCAATTACGCGGTGAGCGCCGCCGAAGAAACCCTGCGCCAGCGCAAGTCCGGGCATGCCCCGACCCTGGACGCGGTGGCCAGTTACCAGAAGGGCGACAATGACAGTCTCGGCTTCAGCAACTCGGGCAACCGATTGCCCGGCCAGGATCCCTTCAGCGGCGATGTCGAGCAGCGCTCGATCGGCCTGCAACTGAATATCCCGCTGTACAGCGGCGGCCTGACCAGCTCGCAAGTGCGCGAGGCCTATCAGCGGGTCAACCAGAGCGAACAACTGCGCGAAAGCCTGCGCCGCCAGGTGGTGCAGAACACCCGCGATCTGCATCGCGCGGTGAACACCGACGTGGAAACCGTGCAGGCACGCAAGCAGTCGATCATCTCCAACCAGAGCGCCCTGGAAGCCACGGAAATCGGCTACCAGGTCGGCACCCGCAACATCGTCGACGTACTCGATGCCCAGCGCCAGCTGTACAACTCGGTGCGCACCTACAACTTTGCCCGCTACGACTACATTCTCAACAACCTGCGCCTCAAGCAGGCCGCCGGCACCCTGAGCCCGGCCGACCTGGAAGCCCTCGAGCAATACCTCAAGTCGGACTACGACCCGGATCGCGACTTCCTGCCACCCGACCTGGCCAAGGCCGCCGAAGCGCAGTTGCGCGGCAATCTGGATTATTGAGTAAGCCGATTCACCAAAAAGCCCGACACGAGTCGGGCTTTTTTGTGGGTGCTGCCCGGCGACTCGTGGCGCGCATGGCGCACCCCAGCCGATAGTCGCATTCCATCGCGTAGGGTGCGCCGTGCGCACCAGGTCGTTCATGAACGCTGCAACAAGCCCGCCAGCCCCGCCAACAAGCGCGCCAGCGCGCCCTGGTTGGCCCGCATCACGGCCAGTCCCGCCGCGCGCATGTTCTGCGCCTGGGCAGGCTCGCGCCACAGCTGCTCGACCCGTTGCGCCAGACCGTCGGCATCGGCCACTTCGAGCAGCGCGCCCGCTTCACGCAATTGCGCGGCGATTTCGAGGAAATTGAACAAGTGCGGGCCGCTGAGTACCGGTTTGCCCAAGGCGGCCGGCTCCAGCAGGTTATGCCCGCCATTGCCGACCAGGCTGCCACCGACGAAAGCCAGATCGGCCAGGGCATAGAGAAACAGCAGCTCGCCCATGGTGTCGCCGAGCAACACCTGATCGCCCGCCAGCAGCGCCTCGCCACTGGAACGTCGGCGCGTGGCGAAACCTTGGCGCTGGCACAACTCGAACACCGAACCAAAGCGCTCCGGATGCCGCGGCACCAGGATCAGCAAGGCCTCGGGCCGCTGCTCGAGCAGCACGCGGTGCGCCGCCAGGACAATTTCGTCTTCACCGGTATGGGTGCTGGCGGCGATCCACACCGGCCGCTGCGATGCGCCCCACTGCTCGCGCAACTCGCTGGCGCGCGCCAGCAGCGCAGGGTCGATGGTCAGATCGAACTTGATCGAGCCGGTCACCTCGACGCATTCGGGCCGCGCGCCCAGACTGCGAAAGCGCTCGGCCTCGGCGGCGGTCTGCACCGCAATCAGGCTCAGTTCGGCGAGCATGGGCGCGGTCAGTTTGGCGAAGCGCGCGTAACCACGCGCCGAGCGCTCGGACAGCCGCGCATTGGCCAGGGCCACGGGAATGCCGCGCCGGGCACACTGGTGGATATGGTTGGGCCACAACTCGGTCTCCATGACCACCGCCAGCCGGGGCCGGGCACGCTCGAGAAAACGCGCCGCGGCCCAGGGCAAGTCATAGGGCAGATAGCAGTGCTGCACGCGCCCGGCATACTCGGGCCCGGCGAACATGGCCTGAATTCGCTCAGAGCCGGTCGGCGTCATGCAGGTGATGGTGATCGGCAACTGCGGATAGCGCGCCAGCAATTCACGAATCAGCGGCGCGGCGGCAATGCTCTCGCCCACCGACACCGCGTGCAGCCAGATGCCACCGGGTTGCAGAAGCGGCAAGCCGAGGGCGAAGCGTTCGCCGATACGTTTCGCATAGGCCGGCGCGCGCCACGCACGCCAGGCCAGACGCCCGGCGACCAGCGGCAGGCCGAGATGCAACAGCAGGGTGTAGAGGGCTCTATTCATGGGCGCGCAGCTTAGCAGAGCGGCCGCCAGCAATCAGCCGATGGCTTGCAGGCACTCGGCAAAGCAGTCGGCCAGCCAGAGTGCGGCCGGTCCCGGGGCTTCATCGCGACGGCAGACCAACTCGACCACCAGCGGCGGCGGGGTCCAGTCGCTGTGCAATTCGACCAACTGGCTCTGGTAGGTCGGGTACTGCACCACATGGCGCGGCAGCCAGGCCCAACCCAGGTTACGCAGCAACAACTCGGCCATGGCGTAGAAGCTGTCGGTGCGCCAGACCGCTGGGCTGATCTGCTCGCCACCGGGGTACTGCGGCGTCATCAACAACTGGCGATGGCGCGCCAGTTCGCGCCGGTCGACATGCCCCGCTCCGGCCAGCGCATGGCCGGCACCGCATACCGTGACCATCTCGATGGTGCCCAGGCGCTGACGCTCCAGGGCTTCGGGCATCTGCTCATGGTGGAATAGCAGGCCGAGGTCGGCACGGCGCTCCAGCAGCTTGCGCGCGACATCGCCCTGGGCGCCGCTGGCCAGTTGCACCTCCAGCAACGGGAAGGCCTGGGCCAGGGCCTCGAGGCTGTCGAGTACCGGCTGGTAGGGCATGGCCTCGTCCTGGGCCAGGCGCAGGCACACTTCTTCACCGCGCGCCAGTCCCAGCGCCCGCCCCTCCAGGCGCTCGCACTGGCGCAGCACCTCGCGCGCTTCCTCCAGCAGCGACGCCCCGGCCGCCGTCAGGCGTGGCTGACGGCCGCTGCTGCGCTCGAACAACAGCACACCGAGGTCGGTCTCGAGCATGGCAATGGCATTGCTGACCGCCGACTGCGCACGGTTCATCCGCCGGGCCACGGCAGAAAAGGACTGGCGCTCGGCCACGCCGACGAACAAGCGGATTTGCTCCAGGTTCCACTGCATAACCCATCTCCATATCAGATAGGTAATCACTTTAGCCCATCAACAGAACGCCTAGAATGGCCAGCAGATCAACCAGGAGGCCCACCATGAGCGGCTATCTCTATCTCGCTGTCGCCATCACCGCCGAAGTCATCGCGACCACCTCGATGAAGGCGCTGGACGGCTTCAACAAACCGCTACCGCTGCTGTTGGTGGTGGTCGGCTATGCCATTTCCTTCTGGATGCTCAGCCTGGTGGTCAAGACCATTCCGGTCGGCGTGGCCTACGCCGTCTGGGCAGGCCTGGGCATCGTGCTGGTGAGCATCGCCGCGGTGATTCTCTACCAGCAGCGCCTGGATCTGCCGGCGATGCTCGGCATGGGCCTGATCGTCTGCGGCGTGGTGGTGATTCAATTGTTCTCGCACAGCGTCGGCCATTGAGGGAGCTGCACGCTGCAAATAAAGGCCCAGCCGCCGGACGCAGCTTCGCTTGCCGCTTAAAGCTTGCCGCTTGCGGCTCGGCGCCTGCCACTTACCGCTATACTGCGAGCCTGTTTTCCAGTGAGGCCCACGCATGTCCCAGGCTCTGAGCACTGACATTCTGATCGTCGGCGGTGGTATCGCCGGCCTCTGGCTGAATGCGCGCTTGCGCCGCCAGGGCTTTGCCACCCTGCTGGTGGAAAACGCCAGCCTCGGTGGCGAGCAGAGCGTCAAATCGCAAGGCATCATCCACGGCGGCGCCAAGTACGCCCTGCATGGCGCCCTGACCGGTGCCTCGGAAGCCATCGCCGACATGCCACGACGCTGGCGCGAGGCGCTGGCCGGCAGCGGCGAACTGGACCTCTGCGGCGTGCGCCTGCTGTCCGATGCCCATTACCTGTGGTCGCCCGGCAGCCTGGCCGGCAATATCACCAGCTTCTTCGCCAGCAAGGCGGTGCGCGGCCGCGTCGACCAGGTAAAGGGCGAGCAGCTGCCGCCCGCCCTGCAGCACCCGAAATTCAAGGGCAAGGTCTACCGCCTGGCCGAGCTGGTGCTGGATGTGCCCAGTCTGATCACCCGTCTGGCCGAACTGGCCGGCGACGGCCTGCTGGCCGCCGAGGCCATAACGCCCTTGCGCGAGCAGGGCCGACTGGTCGGCCTGCTTGTCGACGGCCGCGAGATTCGCGCGCAACGCATCGTCCTCAGCGCCGGCAGCGGCAACGCCGAACTGCTCGCCGCCCTGGGCCTGACTCAGCCCGTGCAGCAACTGCGGCCGCTGCATATGGTGCTGGTCAAGGGGCCGAGCCTGAAACCGCTGTACGCCCACTGCCTCGGCGGCGGACCGAAGCCGCGGGTCACCGTCACCACCCATCCGGCGGCCGATGGCGAGTGGGTCTGGTACCTCGGCGGCGATCTGGCCGAAGCGGACGGTGTGGCCCGCGACGCGGCCGCGCAGATTAAAGCCGCGCAGCAGGAAATCGGCGCCCTGCTGCCCTGGGTCGATCTCTCCCGCGCCCGCTGGGCCACCCTGCGTGTGGATCGCGCCGAACCGGCGCAGTCCGGCCTGGTCCGTCCGGATAACGCCTTTCTCGCCGAACAAGGCGGGCTGCTGGTCGGCTGGCCGACTAAACTGGCATTAGCCCCGGACTTCGCCGACCGCGTGCTGGCGGCGCTCGACCGTGACGGCATCCAGCCCGCCACCCATGCGCCGCTGCCGGCCCTGCCCCGTCCGGCCGTAGCGCGCCCAGCCTGGGAGGAACTGTTCTAATGCACGCCTTGCATACCCTGCACAACCTGCACCGCCCGCTCGGCTCGACCGAGCTGCTGGTCTCGCCATTGGGCCTCGGCACGGTGAAGATCGGTCGCGACCAGGGCGTGAAATACCCCAACGGCTTCAGCATTCCGGGCGACGCGGCGGTCATCGAGTTGCTCGCCCAGGCCCATGACCTGGGGATCAACCTGATCGACACCGCCCCCGCCTACGGCACCAGCGAAAGCCGCCTCGGTCCGCTGCTGCGCGGCCAGCGCCAGCAGTGGGTGATTGTCAGCAAGGTCGGCGAGGAGTTCGACGGTGGCCAATCGCACTTCGATTTCAGTCCGGCGCACACGCGCTTCTCGGTGGAGCGCAGCCTCAAGCGCCTGGAAACCGACTTCATCGACCTGCTGCTGGTGCATTCCGACGGCAACGACGTCAGCATCCTGCAAGACAGCGGCGTCTACGAGACTCTCGCCGAGCTCAAGCGCGAAGGCAAGATTCGCGGCTTCGGCCTGTCCGGCAAAACCGTCGAGGGCGGCCTGCTGGCACTCCAGCAGGGCGACTGCGCGATGGTCACCTACAACCTCAACGAACAGGGCGAACTGCCGGTGCTGGACTACGCCGAGCAGCACGGCAAGGGCATCCTGATCAAGAAAGCCCTGGCCAGCGGGCATGCCTGCCTGGCCCCGGGGGAAGACCCGGTACGTGCCAGCTTCGAGCTGATCTTCGCCCACCCGGCGGTGAGCTGCGCGATCGTCGGTACCATCGATGCGCAACACCTGGCCCATAATGTCGCGACCGCCGCGGCGGTCATTCAGGATATCGCCTGAACCCCATCACGCGCTGCGCGCAATTGCAGAAGCGGCCGGGCGGCGCTCCGCTCGATCCGCGAAAAATTGCCCCTGCGGCCAGGCCCGGCAGCCAGATCGGGGCTCACCCCATCCAGGAGTCCACATGTCGCGCACGCTCAACCGCAAAGACCCCAGCGCCTTCAAGACCCTGCCCTTGTTCGTCGAGGCCAGCGCGGAAGGATTGAGCTACCAGAGCCTGGGTCGGCCGCTGAATTTCAGCGAGATGCTCGGCCGGCGCCGTGCGATCGAGGTGGGCGACAACCAGCGCTTCGCCGTGGAGCTGGCCAATCTGGGGGTTTCGGTGCGCCTGACCCTGACCTGGCAAGGCCGGGACTACTGGATTCTGGTGCGCCAGCGGCGCCTGGACCGGGGCGACGTGGTGCTCAAGCTGATCTCCGGCTACGTGCCCGCCCACGAACTCAATCTGCCACTGCTCACCGCCATCCAGGAGGTCGCCGAGGAGTGCCTGCTGGAAACCCCCGAAGGCTGGCTGAGCGGCCGCTTCGGCGACACCTGGCTGCCCTCGCCCTACCAGGGCACCCTGCGCTACCGCGAGACCCTGCACTTTCAGCTCAGCCCACTGTCCGGCGCAGCACGGCCGGTGCAATGCGGCCAGCTGACCCTGCTGGAACGGCCACGCGCCTATGTGCACCTGCCCACGGCCTCGCTGCAACTGGTCTACGACCTGCATCTGGAACTGCCCAAAGAGGCCAGGCAACTCAGCCTGTTCCACGTCGACGAACGCCTGGAGGACGGCAAGCTAATCGCCCGCCTCGACCGCAGCCGCCCGGACCTGTACCTGATCCCGCTGCACCAGGGGCGGCCGAGCGCCGAACTGCTGACCCTCAACAAAGGCCAGTTGAAAGCCGCCAGCACCCGCGGTCTGTGGCTGGCAGAGAGCTTCGCGGCGCAAGACGGCTGGCTGGTGCGCGACGAACGCATCCGCTGGAAAGACTGGCTGAGCCAGCAACAACTCGGCGCCGCGCCGGCCAAACCTTCGGCAAAGCCGCGAGTGCCGACGGCGGCAGCGCCACTCAAGCTGAATGCCGCCCAACAGGGCTGAACGGCATACACTCACCCGGATTCAGGTGCTGCGGATTTTCTCGACGATGGCGGTGGTCGAGCTGTTTTCCACCAGCCCCAGCACCCGCACTTCACCCGGCGCAGTTCCGGCGCGCTGATGGCGGCGGTACCCAGCTTGCCGACCACGATACCGGCGGCCAGGGAGGCTGCCCATTACTGCTGCTCAGGCGGAATCCGCACACCTGCGTAGCAACAACTGCTCCAGCCACTTAGTCTTCTCGCCAGCAAAAAGGTCGCAATAGAGTCCGTATGAACGCTGCGCGGCACGAATCACACGGCCCAATAGGCTGCCGCTTCGAGTTATCGCTAGATAAAACTGCGATCCCAGCGGATACCTCGTTTGACAATCTTCGCCGGTACGCCCGCCACGACACAGTTGCCTTCCTCGAAGGCCTTGGAGACCAACGAACAGGCTCCCACCACGCTTTCTGGATGCAGAACCGTACCCTTGAGTATTTGCACGTCACGGCCAATCCAAACCCGGTCAGCGATACTCACACTGCGAGAGTGATTGAGCCGCCGGCCGCTTTCCACGTCGATGATCGAATGCTTGTCGCCGGTACGGATCAGAATGTCAGTGGAAAGCATGCAATCGTTACCGATATCGATGCTCGCGGCCTCGTCAACCAGCAGGTAGGCACCTTCCACCGTGGTATCAGCGCCAATGCAAATGTGCTGCCCGCGTGTGTTGCGCAAATAGATCTTGCCAGAGCTGATGCGCGCACGCGCGCCGATCTCGATCAGATTGTCCTCGCCATCAAGGCGAATCTCGCAGTGCGTGATCTCCACACCCTCGCCAAGCACCAGGCGGTTGTTGCGCCCTCCCAGCTTGATCGTGACCTTTTTCATCCGCCATGCGGCACTGGCCGGAATCTCAACATGGTTGCCGGCCTTGATCCTGAACCGATTCTTGTAGCCAAGGTTGCGCAATACGAGGCCGATCTTTTTCAACATGAACTCAGTCCTTTGCCCGAATCTTCTCGACGATGGCGGTGGTCGAGCTGTTTGCCACCAGCCCCAGCACCCGCACTTCGCCGCCATAGGCGTGCACGATATCGGCGCCGACTACGCCCTCGATGCCGTAGTCGCCGCCCTTGACCAGCACGTCCGGCTTGACCTCGCGCAGCAGGTTCTCCGGGGTGTCCTCGCTGAAGCTCACCACCCAGTCCACCGCGCCTAGGCCGGCGAGCACGGCCATGCGCCGATCCACCGAGTTGATCGGCCGGCCGGGGCCCTTCAGGCGACTGACCGAGGCGTCGTCGTTGACCGCCAGCACCAGGCGATCGCCCTGGGCCCGGGCCTGCTCCAGGTAAGCCACGTGGCCGGCATGCAGAATGTCGAAACAACCGTTGGTGAAGACGATCTTCTCGCCATGGGCGCGGGCGTCCTCGATGGCCAGCAACAGCTGATCCGGGCTAAGCACGCCGCGCTCGGAACCCGCCTCGCGCTGGATCGCCCGGCGCAATTCCGGCGCGCTGATCGCGGCGGTACCCAGCTTGCCGACCACGATACCGGCGGCCAGATTGGCCAGGGCGACGGCCTGGGGCAACCCCTCGCCAGCGGCCAGGGAGGCTGCCAGGGTCGAGATCACCGTATCGCCGGCACCGGTGACGTCGAACACTTCACGGGCACGGGCCGGCAGGTGCAGCGCCGCATGATCGGGGCGCAGCAGGGTCATGCCGTGCTCGCCGCGGGTAATCAGCAGCGCGCCCAGCTCCAGCTCGTGCATCAGGCGCGCGCCCTTGGCCACCAGCTCGGCCTCGTCGACGCAATGACCGACGATGGTCTCGAACTCGTTGAGGTTCGGCGTGATCAGACTGACGCCGCGGTAGATCGAGAAATCCTTGCCCTTGGGGTCGGCCAGCACCGCGATGCCCTTGGCCAGCGCCGCCTGGATCAACACCTGATGATTCTGCAGCGCGCCCTTGCCGTAGTCGGACAGCACCAGCACCTTGACTCCGGCGAGCAACGCCTCGACCTCGACCGCCAAGGCCGCGGAGTCGGTATTGAAGGGTTGTTCGAAGTCCATGCGCAGCAGTTGCTGATGGCGGCTCATGACCCGCAGCTTGACGATGGTCGGTTGGCCGACGATACGCTGGAAATGGGTCTTGACCCCCACCGCCTGCAGTCGGTCGCTCAGGCTGGCGGCCGCCTCGTCGTCGCCAGTCACGCCGACCAGCAGCGCCGGCGCACCGAGGGCGGCGATGTTCAACGCCACGTTGGCGGCACCGCCCGGGCGGTCTTCGATCTGCTCGACCTTGACCACCGGCACCGGCGCCTCCGGCGAAATCCGCGAGGTGCCGCCATGCCAGTAGCGGTCGAGCATGACATCGCCCACCACCAGGACAGGGGCTTGGTCGAAACGGGGCATGGACAACTTCATGTGAACTCCGGTGGCCTCAAGCAGCCCGTTGAAAAACGTAGGCGAGGCAGGCAAGACAAGGCAAAAACAGGCGAGGAAGCGACTGGGGTCGCACTCGACTTTACGTGCTGTAAATGAGCATTCCGACTGGGCTCGCATCCGAGCCTGTTTTTAACGCAGTATCGCCAACGCAGGTAGTTTTTCAACGGTCTGCTAGTGGCGGGCGCGTAGTTTATCAGGCGATATCCAATGGCGCGCTTTCATCCAGTCCCAGCGCATGCAGGCGCGCATAGAAACCGTTCTGCTCGAGCAGCGCGGCATGGGTGCCACGCTCGACGATGCGCCCCTGATCCATCACCAGAATCAGGTCGGCTTTTTCGATGGTCGACAGACGATGGGCGATGACCAGCGTGGTCCGCCCCTTCATCACTCGATCCAGGGCCGCCTGGATATGTCGCTCGGACTCGGTATCGAGGGCCGAAGTCGCCTCGTCCAGCACCAGAATCGGCGCGTCCTTGAGCAGAGCCCGGGCTATCGCCAGACGCTGGCGCTGGCCGCCGGAGAGCAGCACGCCATTCTCGCCGACCTCGGTATCCAGCCCCTGCGGCAGCTTGTCGATGAACTCCTTGGCGTAGGCCGCCTCGACCGCCTGCTCGATGGCATCGCGCGGCGCATCGGCCAGGTCGCCATAGGCGATGTTATTGGCCACGCTGTCGTTGAACAGGGTGACCTGCTGCGTCACCAGGGCGATATGTCGGCGCAGGTTACGCAATGTGTAGCTTTCGACATCCACCCCGTCGAGCAGAATCTGTCCGGTCTCATGGTGATAGAAACGCGGAATCAGGCTGGCCAGGGTCGACTTGCCGCTGCCGGAGCGCCCGACCAGGGCGATCATCTGCCCCGGCTCGGCGCTGAAGCAAATATCGTTGAGCACCGGCTTCTCGGCGCCAGGGTACTGGAAGCTCAGATTGCGCACCTCCAGACGGCCGCTGACCCGCTCAAGCTCGACCGTGCCGCGGTCGACCTCGGGGGCTTCGTCGAGCTGTTCGAAGATGCTGTCGGCGGCAGCCAGGCCCTTCTGGATGTTGGCGCTGACCTCGGAGAGCTGGCGAATCGGCTTGGGCAGCAGGCCGGCGGCGGTGATGTAGGCCACCAGGTCGCCCGCCGTGGCATCGCCGCGCAGCAATAGCACCAGAAACATCAGCACCGCCATGGCGCTGTAAATCACCAGTTGCAGCATGGGGGTGTAGACCGCTCCGGTCTTGGTCATGCGCAGTTGCTTGTTGGTGTTGTCCTGACTGGCCGAGGTGAAGCGCGTGGACTCATAGGCCTCGCCACCAAAACTGCGCACCACCCGATAGCCCTGAATGGTCTCGGAGGCAACATGGGTGACATCGCCCATGGCCACCTGGATCTTCTTGCTTTGCTTGCGGAATTTCTTGCTCGCGCTGCCGACCATCAGCGCAATCACCGGCAGGATGGCCAGCATCACCAGGGTCAGTTGCCAATTCATCCACAACAGATAGGCGAACAGGAAAACCACCGTCAAGCCTTCGCGAATCACCACCTTGATCGCATCGGTCGCCGCGCCGGTGACCATGGTCACGTTGAAGGTGATACGCGAGATCAGATGCCCGGAGTTGTGATTGTCGAAATAGCGGTTGGGCAGCGCCAGCAGGCTGTTGAACAGGGAAACGCGCAGATCGTGCACCAGCCCCAAGGAAACCTTGGCCAGGAAGTAATTACCCAGATAGGCCCCGACCCCCTGCCAGGCGGCGATCAGCACAATCAGCAGCGGCACGGCCTGCAGCAGTTGCAGATCGCGCAGGTAGGGTACCGTCGGGAACAGCACCGCCTCGGGATTGGACAGACCATCGACGAAGTACTTGAGAATGCCGGCGAGCATCGGCTGGGTGGACGCGAAGATGACGTAGCCGAGGATACTGATCGCGAAGTAGCCGATGTAGGGCTTCACGTAACCGAGCAGTCTGAGATAGATCTTCAGACTGGAGGCTTGGGTAGCGTTTGAGTACAGGTCGGTCATGCGTTCACGCTTCGACTTGGCCGAAAAGGCTGACGAGCTTAGCACAGCAGTGGCTGCCTCTTCCCGGCGGATGCTTTAAGATGCCCAACTCTCAATAGTCCCCGGCCTGGTCCAGTGCAGACATCGCAAACGCTGACAAATCCCTCTTTATCGTTCATGGAAAACTGCATCGTTCGCCATTGGCTGGCGCTGGGCTATCTGGTACTCCTGACCGGCCTGTTCTGGGTTGCCAATGGCAGTCTGTTCACCAAGTTTTACTACGGCCTGATTGCCGCCCCCGCCTTGTTCGCCCTGATCCTTGCACCACATAACCTACGGCTAATCCTTCGCGAGCCCATAGTGCTGGTGTTCCTGGCCTTTTCCGCCTGGCTGCTGCTCAGCCTCTCCTGGACGCAGGCCGATGACGGCCTGGGCGGGCTGGCCAAACGGCCACTGTATGTGTTCATGATGTTTGCGGCCTGCGCGCTGATCGCCTGCAAGGACGAGCAGTTGCTGCTCAAGACCCTGCGCATCGGCGCCCTGCTCGCAGTCCTGGCCGCCCTAATCAATCTCTACTTTCACTTCACTACCGCCTCAGCCGGGGCACGCCTGATCGGCACCGGCGCGCTGCGCAATCCGCTGCTCACCTCCCACGTACTGGGCTTTTTCTGCACCTACTGGATCGCCGCCTGGCTGACCCGCAGCGAACGCCATGACTGGCTGCCGATCCTGCTCGCCTTGCCTCTGCTGGTAGCCCTGCTGGCCACCGGCTCGCGCACGCCGCTGCTGGCCCTGACCCTCACTAGCCTGTGGATGCTCCTGATCACCAGCCGCCGGGCGCTCTACCTGGTCGCGGCACTGATGGTTGCCGCCGCCATCAGCATGGTTTTCATGCCCGAGCTGTTGCTGCAACGCGGCCTGTCCTTCCGCCCGCAACTCTGGAGCGAAGCCATACGCCAGGCCAGCGAGCACCTATGGATTGGCCACGGATTCGACAGCAAGTTCGTATTCAATATCAAAGGGCTCGGCTGGACGTTGAGCGATCCGCACAATGTCGAACTGGCCGTTCTGCTCGAACTCGGCCTGGTGGGCCTGAGCTTGTGGCTGCTGATGTATGGCCTGATCTTGCTGCGCTGCCTGCAACAGCGGCACCAAGGCAAGTTCCAACTGGCGTCCGCCCTGGTCGTCTACGGCCTGTCGGCAGGCCTGAGCGAAGGCAGTAATTTTTTCTCCCGACCCAACGAGAACTGGTTCCTGATCTGGATCCCCATTTCCCTGGTCGCCGCGCTATCCATTAGTCAGCGCCTGCAGAGCAAACCATGAGAACCCTCAGCACAACGGAACTCGATACCCTGCTGCGTGGCGCCAAGACGATCGAGGAAGACGGCCTCGGCCTGAAGGTGGCCTGCCTGGCGAACGGCGACTTCCTCAAGCTGTATCGCCGCAAGCGCCTGCTGTCGTCGGCACTTTGGTCGCTCCCCGCACGCCGCTTCGCCAATAATGCCAAGCGCCTGCAACAACTCGGCATAGCATCCCCGGATATCGAAGAGCTGCTGCTGATTCCCGAGCGGAAACTGAATGGCGTGCGCTACCGCCCCCTGCCTGGGGAAACCCTGCGCGACCGCTGGAGAACCTTGACAGACGAGGCACGCGAGGCAGAGGTTCAATGTTTCGGCGCATTTCTCGGACACTTGCACCAGTTGGGTGTGTACTTCCGCTCTCTACACTTGGGCAATGTGCTTTATCTGCCCGATACGCGCTTCGGCCTGATTGATTTATCCGACATGCAGGTCAGCGGCCAGCCACTCCCCCGCTGGAAACGCAAACGCAATGTCCGTCACTTGCTCCGCTACCATGAAGACGCTCAATGGCTTGCCAGCCTGCATCTGGCCGCATTGATTCGCGGCTATGCCAGTAGCGCCGGAGAACCCGCTGCCCATCGTTTGATGCACGAACTAAACGCGTCCCAGACCGCCCCCCTTGGAGCCTCCAGGTAACAGCATGAGCCTAGTCAAACTGATTGATTTTCGTGAAATTGCAGACACTCGCGGGGCACTGGTGGCGCTGGAGGGCGGGAACGAAATCCCATTTGAAATTCGCCGGGTGTATTACCTCTACCAACTTAGTAATAGCTTTCACCGGGGCTTCCATGCACACCGCAAACTCGAACAAGTTGCCGTCTGCCTAAGTGGCAGCTGCAGCTTCCTCCTGGACGACGGGCTGAACAGGCAAACGCTGAAACTGGCCTCACCCGCGCAGGGGCTGCGCATCGAGCCGATGGTCTGGCACGAAATGTTCGACTTTTCCAGCGATTGCGTGCTGATGGTCATCGCCAGTGAGCACTACGACGAGTCCGACTATATCCGTGACTATGAGCAGTTCGTAAAAGAGGCGGCAAATGCCTGAGATTCATCGACTAGCCGACGTGCAAAGCTCAAGCATTGGAGCGGGCACGCGAATCTGGCAGTATTCGGTCGTACTACCCAATGCCCGAATAGGCCGGAACTGCAACATCTGCGCGCACACCTTCATCGAAAACGAAGTGGTGATCGGCGACGATGTCACGATCAAATCCGGTGTTTATCTCTGGGATGGCACGGTAATCGAGGACGGTGCCTTCATCGGCCCCAATGCGACCTTTAGTAATGACAAAACCCCCCGCTCCAAGGCTTATCCAACGCACTACAGCGGCCCACGAATCAAGCGCGGCGCCTCGATTGGAGCCAATGCCACCTTGTTGCCCGGGGTGATAATCGGCGAGTACGCCATGGTGGGGGCGGGAGCCGTAGTCACGACAGATGTCCCTGCATTCGCAGTTGTAATCGGCAACCCTGCGCGCATCCTGCGCTTCCTGGACGAAAATGATTCCCTTCCTGAACCTTAAAAGCGTCAATGCCGAACTGCGTACCGAACTACTGGACGCCTGCGCCCGCGTCATCGACTCGGGCTGGTATATCGGTGGCAATGAGCTCGCGGCATTTGAACAAGAATTCGCCGCCTACTGTTCGACCACCCACTGCATTGGTGTGGCCAATGGCCTAGACGCGCTGACACTGACTCTGCGGGCCTGGCTGGAGTTAGGTCGGCTTCAGGAAGGCGACGAGGTCATAGTTCCGGCCAATACCTATATAGCAACGCTACTGGCCATCACCGAGAACCACTTGAAACCGGTGCTCGTGGAACCCGACGAGGGCAGCTTCAATCTATCCCACGCGGCAGTCGCGGCCGCGATCACTCCCCGCACCAAAGCCATCATACCGGTGCACCTGTACGGACGCCTGGCGCAGATGCCGGAACTCCTGGACCTTGCCAGCGAGCATCAACTCCTGGTACTCGAAGACGCCGCCCAAGGGCATGGCGCCAGCTTATCGGGACGCAAGGCCGGAAACTGGGGAGATGCGGCCGGCTTCAGCTTCTATCCGGGCAAGAACCTGGGCGCCTTGGGCGATGCCGGGGCCATCACCACATCCGATGATGAGCTTGCCGAGACCCTGCGTGCACTGCGCAATTATGGCTCCCATGAAAAGTACCGGAATCTGTTTCAAGGGGTAAACAGCCGCCTGGATGAGATTCAGGCGGCCATATTGCGAGTGAAGTTGCAGCATCTGGATCGGCAGACCGAACAACGTCGCCGGATCGCTCGCTGTTACCTGGATCTGATCGAGCATCCCGCCGTAACACTTCCCGCCTGGGGGGAAGAGCAACAGCATGTGTGGCACCTGTTTGTGGTGCTCAGCAAACAGCGTGAACAGCTGCAACAACAACTGACCCGGTCCGGCATCCAGACCCTGATTCATTACCCCATCGCCCCGCACCGGCAAAATGCCTACCCGGAACTCGGTCATCTGCAACTGCCGATCACCGAGCGCCTGCACGATGAGGTTCTGAGCCTACCCATGGACCCGAGCATGACACTCGAGCAAGCGCACGAAGTCGCTCAGGCGATCAACAATGCAACACTCTAAACCAGTAGCAGCCGGCTCAAATACATGAAGAAGCTGCTCAAATACGGTTGGCGCACAGGGCTAAAGCGTTATCTGTTGCAGTTGCTGCAAGGCAATCGCAAGCTGGTGTATCGGCTACTTTCGGAGAATGCGGATTTCGGTGAACGTGACCGGTCATTTCGCTAACAACGTGACCGGTGCCTCCACCCGATTGCGCGGGGTCTAAATTCTAACCGCATCGGTCACGATGCGGCTTCTTCCTCCGTGTTTTTCCGCCGCAGTGACTCACCTTTCATCACGATTCGGTAGGCGTTGTGCACCAGGCGATCGAGCAAGGCGTCGGCCAGCGTGGGGTCGTTGATCCAGCCGTGCCAGTGATCGACGGGAAGCTGGCTGGTCAGGATGGTGGAGCGGCTCCCGGCGCGGTCGTCGATCACTTCCAGCAGGTCATGCCGGGCATTTTCCTCCAGCGGGGCCAGGCCCCAGTCGTCCAAAATCAAGACGTCGACCTTGGCCAGCTGTTGCAGGGTGCGCCCGAAGCTACCGTCGCCGTGTGCGATGCGCAGTTGCTCCAGCAGGCGCGGAGTGCGCAGGTACAGCGCGCTGTAGCCCTGGCGGCAGGCCTGATGG
>NZ_FOWX01000021.1 GCF_900115555.1 Pseudomonas borbori | reverse complement strand
CAGGCCCTTGCGGCGGCAGTATTCGCTCAGTTCGATCTCCGACAGGGCGGCGGTTTCCAGTACCACAGCGAATTTGGCTTCGGCTGGCCAGTCATCGGGCAACTTCTTGTCTCCTGGCACCACAGCTCCTTCTGCCTTGGCCTGTTTGCGCCAAGCATACAGGGTCACTTCGCTGATGCCTTCCTGGCGGGCCAACTCGGCCACGGACAGGTTCAGCGGCGGCAACAGCTTCTTCAACAGGGCGGCTTTACGTTCAGGTGAATAACGCGGCATTGCACAGCTCTTTCCGCCCCCGGCCTCGTTTTTTGATGAATCCGATCAGGCGACAACTATCCTGACACCGGGGGAGTGCGTTTAGCTTCGACCACAGCATTGAAGGTGCAATAAAAAACAACATCAATAAAATATGCCAGTGTGGGGTTAAAAATGCTTACATTGAGTCAGCCCACACAGAGTCCCAAATGGGTATAAAGGGAGTTTCTTACATAAATCTGGTTGGGTTTAAATAACGCAAGCACCTAACTAGTGGTTCAAATCGTTCGCTACGCTCACTGGGACGTGCTAAAGCCCGCCCCTTAACCAAACGTTAGAACACACACAGCTGCACCGAGCGGCTCCAAGGAAGATCGAATGCAAGGTCAATTCGTCGCAGGCGCGGTCATCTATGCAAAGGATATTGAGCGCGTGAGCCAGTTTTATTCCGAGCTTGCTGGTCTGCCAGTCGTCCAGCAAGAACCTGACTATGTGTTGCTTGAGTCTCCCAATTTTCAACTTTCAGTGGTAGCCATCGCTCCTGCAATCGCAGCTCAAATCACCATCTCATCACCACCAGAACGTCGAGAAAACACAGCAATCAAGCTTTGTTTGTCCGTTCAAAGTCTTATCGCTGCACGGGAAGTTGCTGTGCGGTTAGGTGGCAAACTGAATGGCCCAGAGCGTGAGTGGGAGTTTCAAGGAAATATGGTTTGTGATGGTCATGACCCTGAAGGCAATGTTCTTCAAGTTCGTGTCGGTGCATTCTAACAACTGGTTCAAATCGTTCGCTGCGCTCTCTGGGACGGGCTAAAGCCCGCCCCATAACCAAACGTTAGGCAGAAAAGGTCAGTAAAGTGTTCGATGACCCAAGAATAAAATCCGAGTGGCTTTCGCGAGAGCAAGAATTTCACTCCATATTCATTCGAGGCGGCAAGGTCTTTGTTATATATGCACTTACAGTATTAACACTAACTTTAGCAATCCCATCCATTAATAGATGGATGCACATAATACTTATAGTAAGCGCTGTTTTTGGGTCTTTCTTTACTTTACAATCAAAAGCCATGTACTAAGATGCCCCAAATGCAATCACACACCATTTTATCTTGGGCATAATATTCTCGCTTTTAGCATCACAAGGAAGAACTGCCTGTGGTGCGGTTACAAGCTAAAATGAGCGGAGATTTCTGCCTAACAATTGGTTCAAATCGTTCGCTTCGCTCACTGGGACGGGCTAAAGCCCGCCCCTTAACCAAACGTTAGGTATCAAGAAGCCGAGGAGCAGCAATGCCCAAAAAAACCAGTGTCGCATTGTGCATAGCATTCTTTGTCGGCATCTATTTCTTTATACAGCACACAGTTAAAATCGAAATGACCATGTTGGAGCAGTGGCCAGAATCAGTCTCAAAAAATAACTACTCTTACTGCAAGTCCAGCATGTATAAAGAATGCCACGCCGGCGAATGGATTGGATTTCTCGACTCAGAATTGCCACAGTTCTCAAAAGGCATTCACCCTCAAAGCGTATTTGATGTCCGGCATGTCTATTGCGAGCCAATAGGCGACCCACCATCAAGTCAAATGTACCGAATCATAAAAATTAATGACTCCGACACTCTTTATCTGTGCAGGCTTGATCAAGAGAAGAACATTTTAGAAAAGGCAAATAAAGCCATTGAGGCAGCTAAAACCTAACAACTGGTTCAAACCGTTCGCTGCGCTCACTGGGACGGGCTAAAGCCCGCCCCTTAACCAAACGTTAGCTCTTCATACCGGAAACCTGATGGCAGATATAAATAGGTACGAAAAAGAGCTTCATTACGAGAAAGCCAAGTCGTTACTAGCTAGCAACGATTTACAGGATTTACGATACGCCTGCTTAGAGTTGAGGTACTTCATTGAAGCTCACGCGTACCAGCAACTGCTAGCTGGAGCTGAAGACATACCAAAAACAGTAATAGAAACCTGGCAGCCGAATAAAGCAATAAAATTATTGTTAGCATTCGACGACCTCGCCGACAAGGACTTGCACCTAAGCATATCTGATGGAAATGGCGAGCCAATAGACACAATAACCTACAACAATATCCCAATAAAGGATCTAAACAAGCTGTATAACTCGCTAGGAAGTTATCTACATCTTCCAATGCCCAAGAAGCTTGCAAGCTATGCCATCAACAAAACACAAATCACTAAGATATTCGAGCAATTAGGCAAGTTGACCAAAGGGAATTTAATAGTAGTAAAAGGTAGTTATCAACACTTCCCATGCGAAGCTTGCGGTCAAAATATCGTATACACAACCCATTATGTTAACTCCAATGAATCAATTGAATGCCAAAACGACTCATGTCGCGTAACGCATGCGATTAAATCCTCCGAAGACCATGTTTCATTCGGGGCAAAGTACGTTTTTGAGTGCGGCGTTTGCCACAGCGAAGCATCAGTATTTTTCTCCAAAATAGAAGATGGCTACAAATTCAAATGCGATCACTGCAATACAGAATATACATTTGAGATGATTCTGAGGGGCATGCCCGTTGAAGAGCAAAGCTAACAACTGGTTCAAGCCGCTCGCTTCGCTCACTCGGGACCGGCTAAAGCCGGCCCCTTAAACAAACGTCATGTGTAATCAAGGATCGAGCATGGAATTTCAAACAATACCTATTTTGCGAATTTTCGATGAAGACAAAGCGAAAGAGTTTTACCTCGAATTTTTGGGTATGAATCTGGATTGGGAACACCGCTTTGAGCCGGGTTTTCCCATCTACATGCAGGTGTCAAAAGGAAATCTTGTCTTCCATCTCAGCGAACATTCGGGCGATTGCACGCCTGGCAGTAAGGTTTTTGTCAACGTAAGTGATCTTGAAGCGCTCTATCACGAGGTTACTTCCCGGCCGTATAAGTACAGTAAGCCGGCAATTGAGCAGGCTCCATGGGGTGATCGTTGCTTTACGGTAACAGACCCATTTTCAAACAGGGTGCTATTTAATGAGCCGGCAAACACATAACAACTGGCTCAAATCGTTCGTTTCGCTCACTGGGACGGCCTAAAGCCCGCCCCTTGGCCAAACGTTAGCCAAGCTCATTAGGGAAATTTTCAATGATTGAACCAACCACATTGATTACCTATATCGCAATCGTGTTTGGCTTTGTATTTATTCCAGGTCCTGCCACGCTTCTTACAGTCGCGCGAGCGACAAGTTCGGGGACAAAGATAGGTTTAGCAACTGGCGTAGGAGTTGCTGCGGGTGACGTAATCCACACTTTGATGGCAGTCATTGGTGTCTCGGCAATTATTGCCACTTCGGCAGTACTGTTTAGCATCGTGAAATATATTGGCGCAGCGTACCTAATTTACCTCGGCATTCGCGCATTAATGGACAGGAGGCCAACAGATTTGGGGGGCAGTATTATGCTGCCGTTCTCAGCGGACATTGCTTTTCGGCAAGCTATGCTTACCGAGGTTCTAAATCCTAAAACAGCACTGTTTTTCCTTGCATTTCTCCCCCAGTTCGTAACGCCAGAAAACGGATTTATCATGGTTCAGTTGACAATTCTAGGTATAATTTTTGTTCTGCTGGGCCTCATCAGTACGGTGTTTTTTGCTGTATGTGCGGGAAGTTTTGGTAACTTTCTTCGCCAGAACCCGGCGGTACTGAAATGGCAGGGAAATATTGTTGGAGCTGTCTACTGTTCCTTAGGCGTACGTCTGGCACTCCAAGAGCGCTGAGTCAATTACCGCCTTTAACTTGGGACATTTAAAGGCTGATAAGGTAAAGTGCTGCAATATTTCAAATTAACAATTAGTTCGTGGCTAACAAGTGCTTTAAACCGCTCGCTGCGCTCACTGGAACGGGCTAAAAACCGCCCTTGATCAAACGCTAAACGCACTAACAATCATGAGGGAGCATTGCAAACTAATGCGACAAGACCTGAGAGATAAAATTGTCGGTGTGTGCACGAAGAAAATACTTAGCAAGGGTGAGTCGGTTGGCGTTTCTTTTTACGCGTTCTTCGCCAATAAAAATGATGATCCAGAGCTGCTTATGCAAGCTGCAACATGGTGGATAAGAACCCACGAACTGGATCATTTCGAGAAAGCGACAAAAATAAAACTGATGATTGAATCAGGGCTTTAATGTATTCGGCCCATCGTCATGGCCATCACGCTGGCGCGGAGGCGCTCTAAATGGTTCGTCGGGTCGGCGTCCAGCTTGAACCAGAAGATAAACATCGAAAAATAATGGCCAATTGACGTCTAGGCAGCCCCTTTTGACCTCAACACTCGTGCTTCAAGGGAATGCCACGGGTTGATCGTTTCGTCCTGCCGGACGCCGGGGTCGCCCATTCGCCAGTCCGGCATCAAGTGCCAAAGGCCAGGTGTTGGATATGTGCACCGCGATGAACGGGAAGCAGAGCCCGCCGGCCTATCGAGATAGAACCTGCACTGCGCCGAGCGGTAGATCAGCAGGCCTGGGATATTGGCAGGGCTTGAGGGGAAACCTCGGACTCCGCCGCCGTTCGATGGCGCTTTCACTCAACCCGGATCTTGATCGGCATTGGCGGGGCGAGTTCATACAAATTCGGGTCGATTTCAGGCAAGCGTCGATATTCCCGCATGGTTTATGTTTGTAAGTCCTCCCGGACGATACAAATAATAAAACAGAGGGATGTATGACTATTCGCTTCAAACTGATCGCCGCCTTTATTGGCGTGACCTTGATTCCCGTCCTGATTATTACCCTGTTTGTCACCAGTCAGGCCATGCAGCGGGAGCGCGAGCTGTTCAATCAGAGCAGCGTCAAGCAGATTCATGAAGTGGATAATGCATTCTCTTTGTTCCTTGAAAGCGCCGCAGAAAACGTCTCGCTGTTGGCGCAGACCCGGCTGTTGAAGTCCGCCGACAGCAGCCTTCCCAGCTATATAGAAGCCTCGCAGGTAACGAAAATACGCCCCCCGGCCAGTGGCGCTGGCGTTGCGCTCTATGAGCTGTTCGAGCAGCTTGGCAAATCGCACCCCAGTTACGCCTATGTGTATGCGGCGACTGGCCAGGGGCATTATCTGCAATGGCCAGTGTCGGAAATTCGCGCCCACTACGATCCGCGCCAACGCCCTTGGTTCAAGGCCGCGCTTACGGGCAATGGCCAGCCTGTGCGCACTCAGGCTTACGAGTTCGCAGAAGATAACGCCGTGATCATTTCCACCGCGCAGACCTTTATCGATGCCGATGGCGGAACAGGTGTCATCTCTCTGGATGTCTCGCTGAACAAGTTGACCGAAGTGGTCAAGAATATTCGTTTTGGCAACAACGGTTATCTGTTGTTGGTGGAAAGTGACGGCACAGTATTGGCCGACCCCAGGCATCCCACATACGGTTTCAAAGCCTTGGCAAGCCTGGGTGATGGGTACAGGTTTCTCGCCAGCCAGCCGCCAGGTTTTTATGACGTGCAGCTGGATGGCAAAGACTACAACGCCAGTGTGTATAAGTCGCAAACCCTGGGCTGGACCTATATCGGCCTGATCGAGAGCAGCGAAATCAGCGCCGGCGCCTGGCATCTGGTGTGGGTGATCACGCTGCTCGGCGGTGTTCTGGTGGTGATTTTCGGACTGTGCGGCGTGGCACTGTCCAAAGTGCTGATTGCGCCGATCAACAATACCTCGGCGGGCTTGCGCGATATTGCCAGCGGCGAGGCCGACCTGACGCAACGTTTGCAGATCAGGGGCAATGACGAAACGACGCAAATGGCCAAGGGCTTCAATAGCTTTGTCGGCAGTATCCAGAACCTGATCAGGGAGATTCGCGCTTCCAGCCTGCAAGTCGAGCGGGAGGCCATGGATATCGGAGCCCAGGCCGACCAGCTCGACGACAGCGCACAACGCCAGTCGACGGCCGTGGACATGCTGTCTACTGCGTTCCATGAAATGGTCGCCACGGCCAATGAAGTGGCCATCAACTGCAACCGCGCCGCTGAAGCCGCTCAGCATGGCCAGGATCAGGCGCATAAAGGCCAGCAGATCATCGGCCTCATGGTCAGCCAGGTCGGCAGCCTGGGTGAGCGTATCCGCCAGGCAGCCGAGTCGATCAGGCAACTGGAGCAGAATAGCCAAGGCATCACCGCCATTCTCGACACCATCCGCGGGATTGCCGAGCAGACCAACCTGCTGGCGCTCAATGCCGCCATCGAGGCCGCGCGTGCAGGTGATCAAGGACGTGGTTTCGCCGTGGTGGCCGAGGAAGTTCGCGCCTTGGCCAAGCGAACCTCCGATTCGACCGAGCAGATCAACGCTTTGCTCGGCAAACTGGTCAGCAGCAGCCAGAGCGTGGCCCTGGAGATGCAGCACAGCCTGGCGCAATCAAACGACTCGGTGGCTTTTACCGCCCAGGTGGAGGAGGCATTTGCTGGCGTGCACGCGGCGGTCACGACGATCAAGGACATGAACACCCAGATTGCCACCGCGGCCGAGGAACAACATGCGGTGGCCGAAGACATCAACCGTTATATCACCGATATTCACAGCGATGCCGGTCGTATCAGCGAAGTGTCCAGCGTGTCCAAAACCAGCACGCACTCGCTGACGCAAATATCCAGTGAGTTGAACAAGCTGGTGGGGTGTTTCCGTACGGACTGATCGTCGGCAGGCTGCGCAGGGCGCAGGGCGCATTGCTGGCTGGGGGGGTGGTGCGCACGGCGCACCCTACTGAGCCGGTTGCGCAGCCGTTCTATGGGCTTCGGCCTGCCGCCCGCGGCCAAAGCTCGCGCCCGCACAAGGCCAGCAGCACCACCGCGCACATGCTGGCGAACGCCAGCCAGGCGTTGGGCCACAGCAGCGGCATGCCGAACAGGATCATGCTGTCATTGCCGCCGGGCACCAGCACGGCGCCAGCCCCCATCAGCAGGCCGCCGCAGAAGCAACGTGTCAGGGTTACGGGATCGGGCCAGCGCTGCTGCCAGAGCCCGGCCGTCCAGCCGCCGTACAGCGCACCGACGAACAATGCCGGCAGCAGCCAGCCGCGCAGGCCCAGGTGCATGAAGCGGCCGCTCGCCAGCTCCGCCAGCACATCGGTATAGGCCCAGGCGCCGAGATTGACGAACAACAACAGGAACACCAGGCCGATGACCAGGGTGGCCTGGTGCGGCGACCAGCTCCGCTTACCCTGGCGCCAGTGCCCGGCGGCGCGCCACACCAGCCAGGCCAGGCGCACCAGCAGCGCCGCGACGATCAGCGCCAGCCAGCCCAGGGGAATCGCCTGCAGCCACACCGGCAGCGCCAGCGGCATGGCCGCCGCGACGCCGACCCAGCGCGCCAGCACGCCGTAGCCGAGCAGGAAGCCCGGCGGCGTGGCCAGCCAGGCCCATTGCCCGGAGCCGACGCGCGCCACCACGGCAAACACGCAGCCGCCGTTGATCAGGGCGCCCAGCCCGAGCAGGGCCCCGCCGACTGCCGCATGCCAGTGCAACGGATAGCCCATCGGCAAGTGCGGCAGATGCCCCAGCGCACGCAGCACAACGAACCCGCCGAGCACCCACAACGAGGCTTCCAGCAACGCCCGCAGCCGCGTCCAGCGGCGCCGCTGGACCAGCTCTTCCAGGGCCGCCACCGTGCAGGTACCGCCGCGCTGGATGGCGTATCCCATCAACAGCGCCAATGCCACGCACGCCACTACGCTCACACTTTGCGCTCCTTCCTGGTTTTGCCAACCGCGCCTCGGCCAGGTTGCCGGCGGTGCGCAATCCGTTGCTCTGCCTGCGCTCCCGACCTCTCAGCACATTCGATCGCCAAGCGCTCGCCGCGTTACAGCGCCGATCCCCAACCTGTGACCAAGACGAGGCGGGGCGTCCGCTGGCGCACCCGCGGCTTCGATCATGGCCACGCCGACTGGGGCCGGCAGCGGCGAAGCCTCGCCATCACCCAGGCTGATAGTGCTTGAGGCCCACCCCTGCCCCGCCCTCAGAGGCTGTGAGCGGTTGGGGCCTGGTCTTTTGCTGCTGCTCGCTGCCGGATAATCAACCCGGCAGCCTCAAACTCTTCGCATATCGATAGGGCGCCAGGAAATGGCCAGCCCTTGACGACTGGAGTTTGCCGCTGCGCCTTATCCCATAACAGCGCGCGGTGCCGCCGGGAAGCCATTGATGCAAACGCCGAGCGGATTGCGTTTCTGTCGATCCGGGCGCGGTATGCCTGCTCACCGCTACCCCGTGCGCTGGCCGTGGGTTCGACCGCAAGCCAGTTTTCGGGCACGATCAGACCTCCCGGGCCAAGTGGCTCATTTCCAGGAGAGGATTCATGATCAAGGTAAGCGTGATGTACGCGAACAAGCCAGGCGCTCGGTTCGACCATGCGTACTACCGAGACAAGCACATGCCGCTGGTGCAGGCCCGGATGGGGGATAGCTGCAAGTTTTACACGGTGGACAAAGGGCTGGCTGGTGGCGGCCCAGGCGAGCCCGCAACCTACGTTGGCATGTGCCACATCTACTGTGACTCTATAGAAGCCTTTCAGACCGGCTTTGCTCCTCACGCGCAGGAAATCATGGCCGACATTGCCAACTACACGGACCAGACGCCGATCATTCAGTTCAGCGAGGTTGTTGTCGGCCAATCCTGAGCCCTCGTGAAGCACGAGTCGTGTCGGAGGGCATTTACCAAGACCCGCGCTCGCAATGCGGCAGCGGCTCGCCGTAGCGCTCCACTGCAATAATTCTTTCAGGGCCCGACGACCGAGCTTCGCCGGGTCGGCGCGGCTCCGCTTTCGACCTGCGACCTGTAGCGAGTCGCCAGCATCCGCAGTATGGTCGGTGCTGGTTTACCCAAGGACGAACCATGGCCAACAAAGCCCACCCCGCGCGCCAGCAGCAACTGCTGGCGGTGCTGATCGACGCCGACAACGCCTCCGCCGCTATCGTCGAAGGCCTGTTCGAGGAAATCGCCAAGTTCGGCGTCGCCAGCGTCAAGCGCATTTACGGCGACTGGACCCAGCCCAACCTCGGCAGCTGGAAGAAGGTGCTGCTGGATTACTCGATCCAGCCGGTCCAGCAGTTCGCCTACACCCGCGGCAAGAACGCCACCGACAGCGCGCTGATCATCGACGCCATGGACCTGCTCTACACCCGGCGTTTCGATGGTTTCTGCCTGGTCTCCAGCGACAGCGACTTCACCCGCCTGGCCGCCCGCCTGCGCGAGGAAGGCCTGACCGTCTATGGCTTCGGCGAGGAGAAAACGCCCAAGCCCTTCGTCTCGGCCTGCGACAAGTTCATCTACACCGAAATCCTCCGCGCCGACGCGGGCGAAGCCCAGGCCGAGCCGGTCGCTAGCGACGACAAACCCCAGCCAAGCGCGAAAAACGAGCAACCCGACGAACCGCTCAAGACGCCCGACAAACCCAAGGCGCAGAAGGTGCCGGTGGACTTTATCGCCAAGGTCATCGAAGACATCGACGACGAGGACGGCTGGGTGCAACTCGGCCTGCTTGGCTCGAATATCAGCAAGCTGCGCCCGGCGTTCGATGCGCGGCTGTATGGGTTCAAGAAGCTCAGCGATTTGATCAAGGGCCATCCCAAGCGCTTCGAGTTGCAGGTGCGCGGGAGCAGTGCGACGGGGGGAGAGGCGTTGTATGTGAGGAATCGGAAGGTGGGGAAATAGCCCCACGCTCATTGGGCTAGAGCTCTTACAGTTACTGGTTTTATGCAGATTCGGGTGTTTCTGCAACTGGCAGCATGTTGGCCTCTCGAAGCGTTAGCGCCCATTTTTCCCATGTAAAAAAAGCACTCGGATGGCGAATGAACAGCATCTCAAAAGGCTGGGTTTCGAGTTGGATGGTCAGCAGCAAAGGGCGGTTCTTGCCTACCGCGGGGAGCCTGCTGCGGCGAAATTGGATATGTTGCTCTGCCAGCAGCTCAAGCAAGGCCCTGATTTTTCGCGACTCCAGGCCATATACGATGCATCTTTGGGCCTGCACGACTTTTGTGATTTGTAAGAACTCACTCCAGCCTTGCGTGTAGTCGTTGTGCGTTGGGCGTTCTTTAAGCGATTCAAGTAGCCGGGGCACGAGGTTGTGGTAAATCACGCCTGTCCAGAGGTCTGTGCGTTCCAGCAGGTTTGGGCGATTCTTCTTGAAAACCGCCCGCTCGAAATTCCTGAGATAGCGACTTTTGAATTTCGCCAGAATCCCGTGATTGATGTGCCGACTCCTGAGGCTGTTCCTGTCGAGAATTCTTTGCCGACTTGGCTCTCCGTCGTACAGATAGATGCTCTCGCCAAGAATGATCGTCTTGCACGCAGACTCCTGGTAGCGGCTCCCCACCCATGGGAGCCATTTGAGCTCTAAGCCCGCGAAGTCGTTATCGAAGGAGTGGTCAAGGTAACCGTCAGTTGCGCTGCTCATTTTGCGTCCTCCGCTGCTTGACACCTGGCTGCAAGCGCCTCACCTCGGCCATCGGCCAACCAGAAAATACAAGCCTTCGATTTTGCAGGTGTTACGAAACCGTCACGGCTATCTGCCATCTCACAACCTGTGCGGTAGATGATGAGGTCGTCCAGCAGGCTCATCAGCAGCGGTTTGAAGCCGCAGGCTCGAAGATGCTCATAGTCATGGTCGCTGAGAAACAACGAGACCGCCTCTAGCAGGCCGTTGGCAATACTGCGTTAAAAACGGCCTCGGTAAGCCGCTTGCGGCTAACGCGCTTCAACGCGGCCGCCTAGGCACGGCCCGGAGGGCGAGCGGAGCGAGTAAACCATTAATCACACACAACGCAAAAGCGGCGGGTACATGCAGCCCCCCAATGACCCGTAGGCAGCCGATGGGTATCGCTGCGCTCAACCGCATCCTACGTCGCTTGCAGCTATCACGGTGACGGGGCAGGACGCGAAACCAAGCGGCGCATACCTCTCGCGAACGGCTTGCCAAACGCCACGCAGGCCGACACTTGAGCTACCGTTGGTCAACAAATCTGTTCAAAAAGTGAACAAGTTCTCAATTTGGCGCTCTGAACCCCGTGAGTGATCGAGTGCCCCACCTCGCTTTTCCCGCAATTCCCCGGAAGCAAAACCCTCTTATGTGCATTAGCGCACGGGGGATTTTTATGTTCAAAAATTGGAGGACAGCCAATGTCTAGCCATTCGTTGCAGAGCGTCGAGCGCATCCAGCTCCCTCTCCGAGCCCAGCGTCAGCCGCAGCAGAAACCCTTCTGGCGGCGCTTGCTCGCCATCGCCGCACCCTCGCCGCGCAGCTGGCATGGCGGACTCAAGCTCAGGGGCTACAAGCAGTTATCCAACGCCACGCCGATTGCCCCGGTCGCGGTCGGCCACCTACAGCTGGCGATCCCGCTGCAGCGGGGTCGCAGATGTGCCCAGGCCTGCGTGGAGCCGGGGCAGTATGTACGCAAGGGCGAGGTGATCGGCATCGGCGATGGCAACATCCCATGGGTGCATGCCAGCACCTCCGGCACTGTGGCACAGGTCGGCCTCGCCTTCGCGGCCGACTCGGCCGAGCAGGTCATGGCCGTCATTCTGAACGCAGACGGTCTGGACGAGTGGATCGAACGCCCCGTTCTGGGAGCTCCGCAAACGCCCGAGGCGCTGGTCGAACGGGCCTTGCAGATGGGCATAGTTGGCCTGGGCGGCGCGGGTTTTCCGACGGCCCTTAAGCTGGCCGGCGCCCAGCAGCCCGACCTGCTGCTGATCAACGGTGCCGAATGTGAACCCTTCCTGACCTGCGATGACCGTCTCATGCGCGAACGCGCCGAGGCGTTGATCGAGACTGCCGACTACCTCGCCAGCCTGCTGGGGATAAGCCTGACCCGCTTCGGTATCGAAACCAACAAACCCGAGGCGATGACCGCACTGCGTGCCGCCGCCCGCCAGGCGCGCACCCGGGTCGAGATCTGTCCGCTACCGGCGCGTTACCCGGCCGGGGGCCAACCGCTGATGATCAAGAGCCTTAGCGGCCGCAACCTGGCGCCGGGCACCCTGCCCGCCGATATCGGGGTGCTGGCGCTGAATGTCGCGACGCTTTACGCACTGGGACGCGCCGTGTTCCACGCCGAACCGCTGATATCACGCGTGCTGACGCTGACCGGGGGCTGTGAGCACCCCGGCAATGTCGAGGTTCCGCTTGGCTATCCGGTCAGTGAGCTGCGCAAGATTGCCGGTGCCGATCCCGCGGGCCAACTTACCCAGGTCGGCGGGCCGATGATGGGACAGCCGCTGCCGGACCCCGCCGCGGTCATCAGCAAGACCAGCAGCTGCCTGATCTTTGCCGCCGAGCGCTACCTGCCGGCAGCCGAACCTGCGGGCAGCTGCATCCGTTGTACACGCTGCGTCGATGTCTGCCCGATGTCGTTGCGACCGCTGGATCTCTACAGCGCAGCCGAGCGCAAGGACCACGCGACCTTGCAGACACTGCGCCTGGATGCCTGCATCGAGTGCGGCAGCTGCAGCAGCACCTGCCCCAGCAACCTGCCGCTGCGCGAGCGCTTTCGCCAGAGCAAGACGGAGCTGCGCCCATGAGCCTGATACATAGTCCTGCCCCGCAGCGGCTCAGAACGCTGATGCTGCTGGTCAGCCTGTGCCTGCTGCCGGGCACCGTCCTGTATGCCTGGCAATTCGGCGTCGTGGTCTGGCTGCAGACCTTCTGGTGCGTGCTGCTGGCCTTGGGTTTCGAAGCCGGCCTGCTGCGTCTGCGCGGACGCAATGTGCGCGAGGGCTTAAGCGACCTGAGCTGGCTGGTGTTGGGCCTGATTCTGGCCCGGGCGCTGCCGCTGCTGGTGCCGCTGTGGATGATCGCCCTGGCCAGCTTTGCCGCCGTCGTCCTGTGTAAACACGGCAGTGGCGGCCTTGGCCGCAACCGGCTCAACCCCGCCATGGTGGGCCTGGGGATCATCGCCATCTGTTTCTACCAGCTGCTGTATCCCGCCCCATCGAACCATGCGCCCTGGACGCTCGCCCTGAGCGCGGAACAGGTGCTTCTGCAGCAGTTGCAACTGGCGCCCCGCCTCGCATTCGACGCCTTCGCCGGCGCCACCCAGCTGACCCTGGACCAATTCAACCCGATCACCCCCAATCTGTCGGGGCTCGGCTATATAGCCGGCGGCCTGGTGCTGGGCGTATTGAAGGTAATCCGCATCGAGATCCCCCTGGCGATGCTCGCCAGCGCCGCCTTGCTGTGTCTGGCAACTGGCCATAGCCCGCAGGAAAGCCTGTACAACCTCAGTCTCGGCGGTTTCCTGTTCACCGCCTTTTTCATCGCCACCGATCCGGTCACCAGTCCCGATACGCCTGCCGGCCGCGTCCTGTTCGGCGCGATCATTGGCCTGCTGACCGAATTGATCCGCGAATTCGGGCTGTATGCCGATGGCCTCTGCTTCGCCGTGTTGGCCGCCAACCTGCTGGTGCCGCAGATCGATCGGCTGGCGCTATGCATACAACGCCCCTGGTACGGCGAACGCCCTGCATTGAAACTGCACGGGACCGGCGCGGTGTCGGGCTAACAGGGGCAGCCAGTGGCCGGTGCCTGCTCGAGGCCGGCCGTAGCCTTGGCCGCCTATGTCGGCTTGAACACCCGATACAGGCGCCCCAGCGCCGTCACCCCGAGCAGCACCAGCGCGCCGGCCAGCACGCCCAGCAGCATGTCCAGCAGGGTCGGGGCAAGCGCCGCCAGCACGCCGCCGAGTACGGGAACTGCCTGCAAGCCGTGGGCAACCCCTTCGATCAGTTCGTGAGCGGCCGGGATGCCGTGACTGAGGATGCCGCCGCCGACCATGAACATGGCCAGGGTGCCGATCACCGACAGGCTCTTCATCAGGTAGGGCGCGGCGCCGAGGATGCCGGCACCGATACTGCGCTGCAGACGCCCGCCCAGGCCGCTGCCGGTGCGTTGGGAGAGGTACAGGCCGCCGTCGTCGAGCTTGACGATGCCGGCCACCAGCCCATAGACGCCGACGGTCATCAGCAGGGCGATGCCGGCGAGTACGGCGAGCTGGATGCCCAGGGTCTGGCCGGTCACGGTGCCGAGGCTGATGACGATGATTTCCGCCGAGAGAATGAAATCGGTACGCACCGCGCCCTTGATCTTGTCGCGCTCGAAGGCGACCAGATCGACCGTGGGGTTGACCAGGGCGGCCGTCAGCTCGGCTTTGTGTGCCTGCACCTCGGCCGGGCTGTGCAGCAACTTGTGCGCCAGCTTCTCGCAGCCTTCGTAACAGAGAAAAGCGCCGCCGAGCATCAGCAGCGGGGTGACCGCCCAGGGCGCCAGCAGGATGATGACCAGCGCCGCCGGCACCAGAATCAGCTTGTTCAGCAGCGAGCCCTTGGCCACCGCCCAGACCACCGGCAGCTCGCGCTCGGCCTTGACCCCCGAGACCTGCTGGGCATTCAGGGCCAGGTCGTCGCCGAGCACGCCGGCGGTCTTCTTCGCCGCGACCTTGGTCATCAACGCCACGTCGTCGAGCATGCTGGCGATATCGTCAAGCAGGGCTAACAGGCTGGCTCCGGCCACGGGCATATTCCTCGACAAGCAGATTCTGAAGGGCGCGCTCGCTAGCGCCACCCAATTTCGGGGAGACGTAGTAGATCAGTTCTGCAGGCTGGCTGGGAATGGCAAATAGGCAAATCCGGTCAATCACGTCTAGACGGTGGTGGTAGTCACCAGGCGGCGACACTGCATCGACGAGTTGGACAAGGGTCTGTTGTTAAAGTATCGAACGCCGCAGCGAGTCCGCCTCCAAGCGTTCGCGGCAAGGCACGCTGCGTGAAAAATGGGGGAGTTAGTGAGCTAAATGACTCCCATTTTTCACGCAGCGCAACACCGCAGCGGGCGAATATCCGCCCCTCACCGTCGCCCGCCATGTCGCCAAGTCTGGCTAACGCGCCTGGAGGCTGAGTCTCTGCTCTTGCTCCAGACTAATTGCCGGGGCATCCGCTTGCCGGCTGGAAGCCTCCTTGATGTAACTGACGGTCTGAGTCGTCGGAATCTCCAGATGGGCACTATGACTGTATGGCCAGGAGTGGATGGCGCCATCCAGGACCTGATTGTGCGGTGGCGATGCCAGCTCCTCGAGGTGGCTGATAATGTCGTCGGGTTTGAGCACCAGCACGTCAGAGTTCAGGCTGTCGAGAATGTTCTCGGCCGTATTACCGAGCAAGGCTCCTGACAGGCCACTGCGGGCGACGCTGCCGATCACGGTAAGTGTCACCCGCAGCCGCTCGGCGACAGACGGGATCAGGGCTTCGGCTGGACCTTCTTCGATATGCAGGCGTTCGTCGCCGACCTCGTATTCGGCTTGCAGCGCCCTGCAGTGCTCCAGGTACATCGCGCGGATGCTATCGCTGAGGTGGTAGACGGGATCGGCAGATAACTGTTCGGCACAGGGGTGAGCGGACATTATGTGCAGGGTGCCGCCAATCATTTGGGCAATGTCGTAGCCATGCCCGACAATACCGGCATGCAGAAGCCGGTGATTGACATCGTTATTACCGGCGTCGATGGCCGCGAGAATCACGCCACCCTGCCAGGACTCGGTACTTTTGACGATCAACACCGGGCAGGGACAGAAACGTAAAAGCTTCCAGTCTTCGGAAGGGAGAAAAGTCTTGAGCAAGGGGTTGTCAGGCAAATGTTGCTTGATCACCAGGCCGCATTCCTGCTCCTGTTGCACGGCGATGATGGTCTTGTGCAGGCTGTCCTTCCATGCCTGCTGTGAGCTGACGCTGAAACCTTTGTGACGCAGGGAATCCTCGGTTGCCTGCAGATTCGATGATGAGTGGTTTTTCTTGTTACATGCCAGCAAGTGCAAGTGCGATGAGGTAGCACTGGCGATCAGCGTGGCTCTATCAAGCAGTAGAGCATCAGGCTGCTGTGCATCCATCACCACTAGCGTGTTGCGAATGGTTTGCATAACTAGCGTCCTATGCGTGAGTGCGATAGGAAGCGGCTGCGTCTTTGAACATAGGCAAGCGACAGCTGAAATCGAACTCTGCTGACTCAGATCGCTGATTGACGATTACTACGAGTTGGCCCAGGCAATCGAGCTACTGCTGCTGATCGCTGCTGCAATTATTAGAACGGCCTCTTCACCTAAACGGTACAGAGAATTAGTCATGAGCAATGAGATGAGCAAACCTTGGGTCATCGATCCTGGCAGGCGTCGAGACGAGGGAGCGCACGCAGTGGAGATAACGCCATACAAAAAAACAAAGGGTTAATTATCAAATGCCATTACCACTCCTAAAACCACGCCAAGCACTGGCGAGGTCTTCGAGTGATGATGGCGATTTACCCTTTTGTTTCGGCGTTTCTGACTATTCCCTAGCGATACAGGCCAAATTGTAGTTCGTTCAACTCAACGCAAATTGTGAGCGCTGCATCAGCGCCTGCCAAGGCCGCCAGTCGTCTGGATTAAGCCGATTCGCGCTTATCTCAAGGCCAATTGGATATATCCAAAGCCGCAGCCATCGCCTGCCGCAGGAGCGCACAGCGTTGACATCAGGAGCGATCGCCTCAACCGGCAGTCATTTCAGGCAGCGATTTGACCAGCCCCCTGCGGCTCAGGGCGTGGCCAGCCGGATATCGAAGCCGCTCTTGGCCTCGCTGACGATGCGCAGGTGCTGGCTTTCACCCTCTTCTACCCGCACCGCCAGTTCGCGGCGCAAGCGGCCCTTGCCGCAGAGGCTGTCGTCAGCCCGGTCGATGCCGATGCCGACCACCCGATTGCCTGGCGGCACATGCAGGCGCACCTGTTCGCCGATGCCGATGCGCGCCGCCACCTGGCGATCGACCAGCACCGCCACATAGCAGCCGCCGCCGAGCATGCCCAGGTCGCGGTCGACCACGACCAGCCCGCTGCCCGCCACCGGCTGCTGATAGGCCAGCAGCCGCTCGGCGGGCACCGCGGTGACTTTCTCCGGGTCGGCCTGAAAGGACGAACAACCGGCCAACGCCAGCAGGGGCAGTACTGCACAAATCAGTCGCATGGGAATCCTTCACGGGTGGATTATCGAAGCCGGTTCAGTATTGACGGTGCGGCGGCTGCGCTCAAGTAAAGCAGGCGGAGCCGGATTCTGCCGTCGGCTCGCGCCTTGGCTGTGCCGGGCGCGGCCTTGTCCGCGACCAGAAGGCGATCCCTTGTGCGCCGGCTTTTGTAGGATGTGGCGGGCCGCGTTGGTTGAGCGCAGCGATACCCATCGCTAACCCATAGATCACGCCCCTGGCCGGCAATGGCTAACAGCAGCAACTACACAGCTGTCGCGGGTGTGGGTCGATACTCGCGTTGATGGGTATCGCTGCGCTCAACGCCATCCTACAGAAGCGCCCTGACTCGGCCTCCCATCCCCTGCTCGTTGCAAAGCGAGCGGCACGCTGATATCTGTATATGCAAACAGTATCCGGTTTCCCCATGCAGCCTCTGCTCGACCCCAGCCTGTATTACCTATCCAATTTCCACAAAGCCCTGGCCTGGTTGCGGGAGCGTCACCACGACCTGCTGCTGGCCGAGGAGCAGGCGTTCCTGAGCCGTTTCGGCGAACTGGCGCTGCCCAGTCAGGCGCTGCTGGTACGCATGATCATGCGCAAGGGCGCGCACTTTCGCGCCAGCAAGCTGGCCTACGCGGAGATCGGTTGCCCGCGCCAGGCCGCCCGGGCGCTGCTCGAGGCCGGCTGGATCCGGCATGACGCCGAGCTGGCGCTGGCGGAGCTGTTCGGCCTGCTGCGCAAGGAGGAGCTGCTCGAGGCCTTCGATGCGCGCGCGCACAAAGCCCTGAAGAAACCCGAGTTGCTCGCTCAGCTGGGCGCCGAGCACAGCCAGCCGCGCCCCTTCGCCGCCTGGTGTCCGCGGCTGGACGAGCAAGTGTACAGCCTGGCCATCGAACCGCTGTGCGAGCGCCTGCGCCTGATGTTTTTCGGCAACCTGCAGCAGGACTGGTCGGAGTTCGTCCTCGCCGATCTCGGCATCTTCCGCTACGAGCCGGTCGCCCTGAGTGCCGACTCGCGGGTATTCCGCCGGCGCCAAGAGGTGGACTGCTACCTGGCGCTGCAACGCTGCCGCGAACGTGGCGAGGCCGGCGAGCCGATCGCCGCGGTGCTGCAACAGATCGCCGCGCTGGACTACGCCACGCCCTTTCTCGCCATGCGCCGGGCCAAGCTGCTGTTTCGCCTGGGCCAGCAGCTGGAACGCGCCGGCGAGCTGGAACACGCCCTGGCCTGCTATGTCGACTGCCCGTTTGCCGGCGCCCGCCTGCGCCGCATCCGCGTGCTGGAACGCCTGGGCCGTGCCGCCGAGGCCCACGCCCTGGCCAGCCAGGCGGCCGCGGCGCCGGAAAACCAGGCCGAGGCGCAGGGGCTGGAGCGCATGCTGCCGCGCCTCGGCCGCCAGCTCGGCCTGGCCCAACCGGCCAAGCCGAAGGTGCCCGCTCCGGCCCGCCTCGACCTGTGCCTGCCACGGCCCGCCGCGCACAGCGTCGAATACGCGGTCAAGCTGCACCTGAGCGAGCCGGACGCGCCTGTGCACTATGTCGAGAACAGCCTGGTCTGCAGTCTGTTCGGCCTGCTCTGCTGGCCGGCGATCTTCGCCCCGCTGCCGGGCGCCTTCTGCCATCCGTTCCAGAGCGGCCCGCTGGATCTGCTCAGCGCCGACTTCCAGGCGCGCCGCGCCGCGCTGTTCGGCGCCTGCCTGGCGCAGCTGGATTCGGACGCTTACAAGCGCACCATCCACCAGACCTATGCCGCCAAGTACGGTATCCAGTCGCCCTTCGTGTTCTGGGCCGTGCTCGACCCGGAGCTGCTGGAACAGGCCCTCGACTGCCTGCCGGCCGCGCACCTGCGGGCCTGGTTCGAGCGGCTGCTGGGCGATATCAAGGCCAACCGCGCCGGCATGCCCGACCTGATCCAGTTCTGGCCGGCGCAGCAGCGTTACCGGATGATCGAGGTCAAGGGCCCCGGCGACCGCCTGCAGGACAACCAGCGCCGCTGGCTGGCGTTCTGCGCCGAGCATGGCATGCCGGTGGACGTCTGCTACGTGCAGTGGGCCGACGCATGAAACCAGGGCTCATGAACTATCAGGTCGCGGTGCGCGCGCTGTGCGAATTCACCGCCAAGGTCGGCGACCTGGATCTGCGCTTCACCCCCTCGCCGACCGCCCAGGAGGGCATGGCCGGCCACGCCATCGTGGTCGCCCGGCGCGGCCCGGGCTACCAGGCCGAGCTGCCGCTCGCCGGCGACTACCAGGGCCTGCAGGTGCGCGGCCGGGCCGACGGCTATGCCCCGGACGACAACCGCCTGGAAGAGATCAAGACCCACCGCGGCGACATCGCCCGCATCCCGGAAAACCACCGGCTGCTGCATTGGGCCCAGGCCAAGGTCTACGGCTGGCTGCTGTGTCAGCAACGCGGCCTGGCCGAGATCGACCTGGCGGTGGTCTATTTCAACGTCCTCAGCCAGCACGAAACCGCCTTCCATCAGCGCTGCGGTGCCGAGGAGCTGCGTGAATTCTTCGAGCTGCAGTGCAGCCGCTTCATCGCCTGGGCCGAACAGGAACGCGCACATCGCCGGCTGCGCGACCAGGCACTGCAGCGCCTGCGCTTTCCCCACCCGCAGTTTCGCAGCGGCCAGCGCCAGTTGGCCGAGTCGGTGTACCGCGCCGCCCGCGACGGCCACAGCCTGATGGCCCAGGCCACCACCGGCATCGGCAAGACCCTCGGCACCCTGTTTCCACAGCTCAAGGCCTTCCCCGAGCAGGCGCTGGATCGCCTGTTCTTCCTCACCGCCAAGACCCCCGGCCGGCGCCTGGCGCTGGACGCCCTGGCGACCCTGCGCAGCCAGGAAGCCGCGATGCCGCTGCGGGTGCTCGAACACGTCGCCCGCGACAAAGCCTGTGAACACCCGGACAAGGCCTGCCACGGCGATTCCTGCCCGCTGGCCAAGGGCTTCTACGACCGTCTGCCAGCCGCCCGCCAGGCCGCGCTGGAGCGCCAGTGGCTGAACCAGGACAGCGTGCGTGAAACCGCGCTGGCGCATCGGATCTGCCCCTACTACCTGAGCCAGGAACTGTGCCGCTGGGCCGACGTGGTGGTCTGCGACTACAACTACTACTTCGACATGGGCGGTCTGCTGCACGGCCTGACCCTGCTCAACGAGTGGCGCGTGACCCTGCTGGTGGACGAGGCGCATAACCTGATCGAACGCGGCCGCGGCATGTACACCGCCGAACTCGAGCAGACCCGCTTCGAGGCCGTCAGACGCATCGCCCCGCCGGTGATGAAGGGTCCGCTGGAACGGGTCAACCGCCACTGGCAACAGCTGCAGCGCGATCAGCAAGCGGCCTACCAGGTCTATCCCGCCGCCCCGGACCTGTTCATCATGGCCCTGCACAAGGCCGTCAGCACCCTCACCGATCACCTCAGCGAGCAGCCGGCGGGCAACGCCGCCGAGTTGCTGCACTTCTACCTGGACGCCATGCTGTTCTGTCGCCTCGCCGAGGCCTTCGACAGCCATTCGCTGTTCGACATCAGCCGCGCCGACAGCCCCGGCGGGCCAGCGACCTCGACCCTGTGCATCCGCAATATAGTGCCGGCGCCCTTCCTCGCCCCGCGTTTCGCCGCCGCCCACAGCTGCACGCTGTTCTCCGCGACCCTGAGCCCGGCGCACTTCTACGCCGACCTGCTCGGCCTGCCGCAGCAGACGCCGTGGATCGATGTCGAGTCGCCGTTCAGCGCCGCGCAATTGCAGGTGCAGGCGGTCAGCAACCTGTCGACCCGCTTCGCCCACCGCGACTACTCGCTGGCGCCGATCGCCGCACTGATGGCGCGCCAGTTCGCCGCACGGCCGGGCAACTACCTGGCCTTCTTCAGCAGCTACGCCTACCTGCGCCTGGTGCTCGATGAATTCCGCGCCGCCCACCCGCAGATCCCGATCTGGCAACAGTCGCGGCAGATGGACGAAGGCCAGCGCCAGGCCTTTCTCGAGCGCTTCAGCAGCGCCAGTCAGGGCATCGGTTTCGCCGTGCTCGGCGGCGCGTTCGGCGAAGGCATCGACCTGCCCGGCGAACGCCTGATCGGCGCCTTCATCGCCACCCTCGGCCTGCCGCAGATCAACCCGGTCAACGAGGAAATCAAGCAGCGCATGCAGGGCATGTTCGGCAACCACCTGGGCTACGACTACACCTACCTCTACCCCGGCCTGCAGAAAGTCGTGCAGGCCGCCGGGCGGGTGATCCGCACCCAGGACGACCAGGGCGTGGTCTACCTGATCGACGACCGCTTCAACCAGCCGGCCATCCGCCGCCTGCTGCCGACCTGGTGGCAAGTCGAGCGTTGCCGCCTGCCGCTGCTGGGCGAATCACAGACATCAAGCAGGGTCAACGCCAGGGAGCTAAGGCCGCCGTTTTCATGGCCCCGCTGAACCGCAGCTGCCGCGCATGCCTGAGCGCTATCGTGGTGACGCGGAACAGCGAGGCAAGCGCGCCGCCGCCCGCACCAGGCCTGCATCAATCGTCCCGCGTCAGCACTTCCAGCAACTCGACCTCGAAGATCAGGTTGGAGTGGGGTTTGATATGCGGGCCGAACTCTCGTTCGCCGTAACCGAGGTGGGCCGGGACGAAGAGTTTGCGCTTGCCGCCGACCCTCATGCCCATCAGGCCTTGATCCCAGCCCTTGATCACGCGTCCGGTGCCGATCACGCACTGGAAGGGTTTGCCACGGTCGTAGGAGGAATCGAACTTGGTGCCGTTCTCCAGGAAGCCGTCGTACTGGGTGGTGATCAGGGCGCCCTTGACCACCTCGTTGCCGTCGCCCAGGCGAATGTCCTCGATCTTCAACTCATCGCTCATTTTCTGCTCTCCTGGTTGGCCAAAGAGTTGTCTCCACACAGGCTAGCGAGCCTGCGACCTTAAAGAGTGAGACAGCTCCCCGCGCCACAAGTCACTCGGATGCGGGTTCCAATATAGCCAACAACGCCGACAGACCCTCGGCCAGTTGCAGACGGGTGGCTGCCGGCAGCGGGGCGAGAAGGCGCGCCTCGTTGTCCACGTGGGCGCTGAGGGCGCGGTCGATCAGCTCGAGCCCGGCAGGACTCAGTTGCACCAGCAGGCTGCGGGCATCGCTGGGGTTGGGGGTGCGGCTGACCCAGCCGGCGGCTTGCAGTTGCTGCAGCTGCCGGGTCATGGTGCCGGAGGTGATCATCAATGCCGAGAACAGCGCGGTAGGCGCCAGGCAGTAGGGGTCTCCGGAGCGGCGCAGGGTGGCCAGCACGTCGAACTCCCAGGCGCTGAGGCCGAAGTGGCTGAATACCTGTTCCAGCTCGCGGCGCAGCAGGGCCGAGCAGCGGCCGATGCGGCCAATCACCGCCATGGGGCTGGCGTCCAGGTCCGGGCGCTCGCGCTGCCACTGTTGCAGGATGGCGTCGACGGCGTCGCTCGGGCGTTGGCTGGACATGGTTTTCCCTCTCGAGGATTTATCTTGAATTCAAGACATCTGCGGTTTAGGCTTAGTTTATCTTGAATGCGAGACAATTCCCATGAGCCCTGCACTAATGAGCAATACCTGGTTCAACGCCCTGATCACCGCCCTGGCGCCGCTGATCTGGGGTTCCACCTATATCGTCACCACCGAGCTGCTGCCGCCGGACCGCCCCTTCACCGCGGCCATGCTGCGGGTGCTGCCGGCCGGCTTGCTGCTGGTGCTGTTCTGCCGGCAACTGCCGGCGCGCAATCAGTGGGGGCGCCTGCTGGTTTTGGCGGCATTGAATATCGGCTGCTTCCAGGCCTTGCTGTTCGTCGCCGCCTACCGTCTGCCCGGTGGCCTGGCCGCGGTGGTGGGGGCCATCCAGCCGCTGCTGCTGATGGGCCTGCTGTGGACGGTGGAAGGCCAGCGTCCGGCGCACCTGGCCATCGGCGCCAGCCTGCTGGGGATTATCGGTATGGCCGCCCTGCTGTTGTCACCGGATGCCAGCTGGGATGCCCTGGGCATCGCCGCGGCATTTGTCGGCATGGCCTGCATGGCATTGGGTACCTACCTGACCCGACGCTGGCAGACCCAGCTTGCGCTGCTGCCCTTTACCGGCTGGCAGTTGCTGCTGGGCGGCCTGATGCTGCTGCCGGTGGCCCTGACCCTCGACCCTGCGCTACCCGCCTTGAGTCTCAGCCAGGGGTTGGCTTATGCCTACCTGTCGCTGTTCGGCGCCATGCTGGCCTATGTCCTGTGGTTCCGTGGCATTGCCCGGCTATCGCCGGTGGCGGTGTCATCCCTGAGCCTGCTCAGCCCGGTGATCGCCGTGCTGATGGGCTGGGCGCTGCTCAACCAACGCATCACCGGCATGGCCCTGATCGGCCTGTTGGCAGTGCTGGGCAGCATCCTGCTGGTGCAATGGGCCTCGACCACTGCCATGTCGACCACCCAAAGATCCACTGACTGACTGTATAACGGAGACTGCCATGAACCTTGCCATCGACACCCTGATCGAAACCCGCGCGTCCACCACCCGCTATCAAGCAGGGCGCGAACTCCCCACAGCAGTAATCCGCCAGTTGGTACAGCTGGCCACCCGCGCGCCCTCAGCCTACAACCTGCAGAACTGGAAGTTCGTCGCGGTGCACTCGGCGGCGGCCAAGGCCCGCCTGCATGCCCAGGCCTATGAACAGCGGCAGGTCCTGGACGCGTCGGTGACCTTTATCATCTGCGGCACTCTGGCCGCCCATCGGGGGCTCGCTCAGGCACTGCAGCCTTCGCTGGATGTCGGCATCCTGCCACAGCGGACCCTGGACGGTTGGGTAGCCACGGCCAGCGAGTCACACGCGGGCAACCCCCAGTTACAGCGTGACGAGGCGTTGCGTTCGGCCTCACTGGCGGCCATGACACTGATGCTGGCCGCCCAGGGCATGGGCCTGGCCAGCGGGGCCATGAGTGGTTTCGATAGCGCAGGCGTGGCTGGGGCATTTGGCCTGACGGCCGATGAGCTGCCCGTGATGCTGGTGACCGTCGGCTATCCGGACGCAGGCAACTGGCCGCAGAAGCTGCGCAAGCCGCTGGCTGAAGTCCTTGCGTTCGCCTGATGGTCGGCCCAGCGGCGCAACCTGCTATTGCGCCCGCTGCGTCAGCGACAATTCGCGCACCTTGCTCGGGCGCTGACTGAGAAAACGGGTGCAGCTGACGCGCAGGAAGGAGGCGAAATTCACCACCTCGCCGCGGTAGTCCATGACCTCGTCATAGAGCTTGCTGATCAGCTGGTTGGTGGTCATGCCGTCGACCGCGGCGATCTCGGCGAGGATGTCCCAGAACTGGTTTTCCAGGCGCAGGGTGGTGACCACGCCGCGGATGCGCAGCGAGCGCGAGCGGGATTCGTAGAGGATGGGGTCGGCTTTGACATAGAGCTCGCACATGGCATGCCTGTCCTCGGTCAGGAAATGGGGGGAACCGGCGCACAGGCGCCGCGGCATTGGCGCCTGTGCGGTTGCCAGTCTACAGGCTGATGCGGGTGCCCAGCAGCCCGAGGAAGCCGGCCAACCAGGCCGGATGCGCGGGCCAGGCCGGAGCGGTGACCAGGTTGCCCTGGACGTGGGCCTGGTCCACGGCAATCTCCATGTAACGGCCACCGGCCAACTGCACTTCCGGCCCGCAGGCCGGGTAGGCGCTGCATTCGCGGCCGTCGAGCACACCGGCGGCGGCCAGCAGCTGGGCGCCATGGCACACCGCGGCGATGGGTTTGTTGGCGGCATTGAAGGCCTGCACCAGGGCCAGCACCTCGGCATTCAAGCGCAGGTATTCCGGGGCGCGGCCGCCGGGAATCAGCAGGGCGTCGTAAGCGTCGGCCCGGACCTGGCTGAAGTCGAAGTTCAGGGCGAAGTTGTGCCCCGGTTTTTCACTGTAGGTCTGGTCGCCTTCGAAGTCGTGGATGGCGGTGCGCACCGATTGGCCGGCGCTCTTGCCCGGGCAGACCGCATGCACGCTGTGGCCCACCATCTGCAAGGCCTGGAACGGCACCATCACTTCGTAGTCTTCGACGTAGTCGCCGACCAGCATCAGAATCTTTTTCGCAGCCATGAGCGTTCTCCTGTAACGGGTTGAGGGAGCGCCACCAGTATCCGCGCCCCATCCAGCGCACAGGTAATAGCCTAGGACTACATCGCCAGGAAGGATGCCCGCACGTCGGACTGCCGTCCCCACGGGCGAAAGGCCTGCCGGTGGGCTGGCTCAGAACTATTGTTTCGCTGACACCGCCTCGTAGGGTGTGCGGGGCCGCCCAGGCCGTGCGCACCAGGTACCCTAGCGCCGGCGGTCGAGCAGGTTCACCACCAGCCGATCCAGCCAGCCCCACAGGCGTTCCTGCACGCGCCGCCACCAGGGCCGGGCATGCCAGAGTTCCTGGCTGATCTCCAGGCTGTCGGCGAAATCCGCCTGAAAGCTGGCGACCACGGCGGCGGTCAGTTGCGGGTCGAGCGCTTCGAGGTTGGCGTCGAGATTGAAGCGCAGGTTCCAGTGGTCGAAGTTGCACGAGCCGACGCTGACCCAGTCGTCCACCAGGACCATTTTCAGGTGCAGGAAGCGTGGCTGGTATTCGAAGATCTGCACCCCGGCCCTGAGCAGCGCCGGGTAGTAGCGCTGGCCGGCAAAGCGTACCGGCGGGTTGTCGGTGTGCCGGCCGCTGAGCAGCAGACGCACCTCGACCCCGCGCTTCGCTGCCTTGCGCAAGGCGCGGCGGACTTTCCAGGTCGGCAGGAAATATGGCGTGGCCAGCCAGATGCGTTGCCTGGCGCCGCGCAACGCACGCACCAGCGACTGCAGGATGTCGCGATGCTGGCGGGCATCGGCATAGGCCACCCGGCCCAGGCCCTGCCCCACCGGCGGCGACAGCGGCAAGTGTTTCAGCCCGGGCGTTTCTCTCGGCCGCCAGGCAAAACGCGCCTGCAGGGCATGCCACTGACGATCGAACAGCACCTGCCAGTCCGTCACCAGCGGTCCGGCGATTTCCACCATGACTTCGCGCCAGGTACTCCCCGCTTCGCCCGGTATCCAGAACTGATCGGTGGCGCCGGTGCCGCCGACAAAGCCCACCCGGCCATCGACCAGCAACAGCTTGCGGTGGTCGCGATAGAAATTGCGCATGCCGCGGCGCCAGCGCAGCGGATTGTAGCGCCGCAGTTGCACGCCGGCGTCGCTCAGGCGCCGGCGATCGACCTGTTGCAGTCCCTGGGAGCCGTAATCGTCGAACAGACAGCGCACCTCGACACCGCGCTGCGCCGCCGCACACAGGGCTTGCAACAAGGCGTCCATGCAGGCGCCACTGGCCACCAGATACAACTCCAGCACGACCAGTTGGCGGGCAGCGTCTATGGCCCCGATCATCCGAGGGAAGAAGGTCGGGCCATCGTTGAGCAGGGCAAACTGGTTGCCGCTGCGCCAGGGGAAAACCATCCCCGGCATCAGTAGGCGGCCGGCAACAAGGAGCAGGCAAGGCAGGTTCGCATAAGTCCCCGTAGGTTGAGCATCAGGCCGCCACCATAGTCGCCCGTGGCGGCCTTGCAAAGCCTGCTGCGCCTGCTCGCTCAGAGCCGTGACGGGATGGGGGCGGAAGATTGCAACCGGCAGCCCTGCCGCGGCCCGAGCCAGATGGCGCTGTGGCTGCGGCCCAGGCCGCTGGCGGTAACCCGCTTGCGGCTCTGCTCATCGAGCAACTGGCTGATCGGCACATACTGACGCACATAGCCTTCGCAGTAGGCCGCGGGATGCTTCATCACATAGCGGCAGGAGCAATATTCCTTGGCCGTGTAGGCGCCGATGATGTCGGGAAAAGCCTGCAGGTGCGCACGATTCTGCCAACCGAGCCCCACCAGCAGGAGGACGATCGCCAGCAGCAGCGTGCGCAACGGACGACGACGGATCATGGTTGCACCTCACGGGCAAAGGCGGCGCGGACCCGCTTGAGCAGTTGGTTGTGCTCGAAGCTGGCGTCGCGATCATCGGCGTAGCGCACGATCAGCAGTTTCTCCGTCGGCAACACATACAGCCCCTGGCCCCAGTGACCGAGGGCGGCGAAGGCATCGGCCGGTGCGTCCGCCCAGGGTCTGGCCGCGCCAGGCAGCTCGGCGTTCAGCCACCAGTGCCCGCCCGGCACGGCGTCTCCGGCCTTGGCGTTCTGCGCCTGGTATGTGGCCAAGGGCGTGCGGTTGAACGCGACCCAGGGCTGCGGCAGCACTTGCTGCTCGCCCCAGCGACCATCGCGCTGCATCAGCAGGCCGATGCGCGCCAGGTCGCGGGCGCTCAGGTAGGCATAGGAGGAGGCGACGAAGGTGCCGGCGGCGTCGGTTTCCCAGACCGCCGAGGTGATCCCGAGCGGCTCGAACAGCGCACGCCAGGGATAGTCCGCGTAGGTCTCGGCACCGACCATGCCCTTGAGAGCGGCGGCCAGCACGTTGCTGTCGCCACTCGAATAGCGAAAGCGTGCGCCAGGCTCGGCAGCGGCGGCGTGCGCCGCGGTGAAACCCGCCATGTCGGCGCGGCCGCGGGTATAGAGCATGGCCAGCACCGAGGACTGCAGCGGCGCGTATTCGTAGTCTTCCTGCCAGTCCAGGCCCGAGGCCCAGTTGAGCAGGTGGCCGACCTTGATCTTCGGATGCCGGGCGAATGGCGGGTAATACTGCGCCACCGGCGCATCGAGCCGGAAGTGGCCCTGGCCGTAGGCGACGCCCAGCACGGTGGCGAGCAGGCTCTTGCTCATCGACCAGGTCAGATGCGGGGTGTCGGCTCGCGTCGGCCCGGCGTAGCGCTCGTAAACCACCCGGCCATCGCGCACGACCAGCAAGGCATCGGTGCGCACGCCCGTGCGGTTTGCCTCGTCGCGCGCGGGAAAGGCATAGGCCTCCAGTTCGGCGATGGCCGGGCTCGGCGGCACCGGCTCCAGCGCCCAATCGGCCACCGGCCAGCTTTCGGCCTGGACCAGGCCGGCGCCGCCCGCCATGACGAGGAGCAAAGCGAGCCGATGCAACAGGGAAACGGGCATTGCAGTGCCTCCGTGGATGACCAAGCGGCACCCTAGCACGCCGTCGATGACGCTAAAAAGCGCGTGTTTCCGGCGAGTAGGCAACAGCAGCGCGAGCAAGGACTGGGGTCCCCCTGGCTCTTCTCAAACAATCGGTATGTCATTGATTTTATGGGTTATGACGTTCCTTGTGGGGGGGCTTTAGCCGCGAAAGCTCTCGAAGTCCGCACAAAAAACATCGCGGCTAAAGCGGAACGCCGCCCGGCCCCTCCCACAGCTACCCACAAGCCGCTAGGCACAATTGCCTCCAGTTTGCTGCGCGACACGCGGCGTCGTAGACGCGCGGGGTCTGCTACGGCTGCAGGCCCAAGGCGGCCTGGGCTTTGGCCAGGCGTTTGCCGCGGGCGGAGGCGGCAAGCGACAGCAGGCCGCGGTCGCGCTGCCACAAGGCCGCCCAGTCCGCCGGGCCGGCTGCGAAGGCCGCGGGCAACTCGACCTCGAGTGCGGCGAACTGGGCGAACAGCCCGGCCAGCAGCAGGTGGGTGGTGGCTTGCGCCGGGCCTCGCCGGGCCACCTCGGCGCAGCCGGCGAGCAGGCCGAGCAGGCGCAACTGCACGGCCTGCGGCCAGTTCGAGTCCTGCCCCACGCCATACAGCCAGGCGCCCACTGCCGTGAGCACGTGCAGATCCTCGAGGCTGCGAAAAGGCTTCACGTAGTCGTCCCAGCCATCGCCGGCCAGGCGCTCGCAGTGGGCGCCAGCCAGATGCAGGCGGGCGTGGCCGATATCGGGCATCAGGGGCAAGCTCGGCAGCACTTCGACCCGCACCCCGGGATCGCCATTGCGCACCACGCCCAGAGCCAAGCGCACCGCTTGCCCCTGCTGCTCCTCGCGGGCGGCGACCAGCAGCCAGTCGGCGGCATCGCCGGCCGTGACGAAATCCTTGCGCCCGTGCAGCAGCAGGTCGCTCAGGCGGGTCTGCATGTCCGCCGGGCGCACGCTTTTGTGCTCGGTGACGCAGAGCGCGCCCAACGACCAGGGCGCGCAAGGCCAGAGCGCCCGCAAAGCGCCTTGATAACCGGCGAGGAAAGCCAGCCCCGGGGTAGCCGCCAAACGCCCGCCGAGCAAGGCCAGCTCGAATGGCGACGGCCTGCCGAGGCGCGCCAGCAGCGCGGCATACCAGGCCTCCAGGTTGCTGGCGGCCGGCAGGCGTTGGTGGGGTTGCAGCAGGAGTTGCCAGGGCATACGCAGTTCCTTGACCGGGATGGAGTCGCAAGCGGCAGTCACACAAGCATCACCGAAACGTCACAGGGGTGACACCGCTGCTACCTAGCCTGAGCTTGCCCAACAAGATCGACCGGCTGCAAGGCAAAAAAGCCGGCCAACGGAGATGACGGCATGACCCAGATGGCAATCACCCGCGACCGCACCACCCCAGCACGTCGCTTGCAAGCCGAGCGGCTAGTCGGCCCCGCTGCCCTGCGTGAAGCCCAGGCCCTGCGCTTTCGCGTGTTCAGCACCGAATTCGCTGCCAAGCTCAAAGGTGCCGAGTTCGGCCTGGACATGGATGACTACGACATTCACTGCCAGCACATCGGCGTGCGCGACCTCAACAGCGGCCGGCTGGTGGCCACCACCCGCCTGCTCGATCATCGCGCCGCCGCCAGCCTGGGCCGCTTCTACAGCGAAGAGGAGTTCAACCTGCACGGCCTGTCGCATCTCGAAGGCCCGCTGCTGGAAATTGGCCGCACCTGCGTCGATAGCGCCTACCGCAACGGCGCCACCATCGCCGTGCTCTGGGGCGAACTGGCCGAAGTCCTCAACCAGGGCGATTACCGCTACCTGATGGGCTGCGCCAGCATCTCCATGCAGGACGGCGGTATCCAGGCCGAGGCGATCATGCAGCGCCTGCGCGAACGCTACCTGTGCAGCGAACACCTGCGCGCCGAGCCGAAGACGCCGCTGCCGGCCCTGGAGGTGCCGGGCAACGTGATTGCCGAGATGCCGCCGCTGCTCAAGGCCTATATGCGCCTGGGCGCGAAGATCTGCGGCGAGCCCTGCTGGGATCCGGACTTTCAGGTGGCCGACGTGTTCATCCTGCTCAAGCGCGACGAACTCTGCCCGCGCTACGCCCGCCACTTCAAGGCGGCGGTCTGAGTCGACTTGGCTTGCAGGATCGCCATCCGGCCGCGCCGCTCAAGCAACCCGTATGTCATTGATTTTATGGGTTGTGACGTTTTCTGTAGGAGCGGGCCATGCCCGCGAAACCCATCGCGGCCATGGGCCGCTCCTACAGGTCTTTGCGAATATTGAATTTATATATAAAACAACGAGTTATTTTTTTTGATGCAAGCGACCAGGAAGCGCTAGACATGCCGGCACTCGCATCCCCCCGGAGTCATTCATGGCGAAACTACGTTTATACCTGCGTCTCCTGCGTTTGCTTGCGGTGGTCGCCCTGGGCACCCTGCTGGCCGGGCTGGTGAATCTGCTGGAGCGCCTGCTGCGCCATGACCTGATGGGCCTGCGTCAGCGCCTGAGCCGCTGGTTCTTCGCGCGCCTGGCCAATGCCCTGCCGTTCCGCCTCAGCGTGCACGGCGAGTTGCCGCAGGAGCCGATGCTGTGGGTCAGCAACCACATTTCCTGGACCGATATTCCGCTGCTCGGCATGCTCGCCCCGCTGTCGTTCCTGTCCAAGGCCGAGGTGCGTTCCTGGCCGCTGGCCGGCTGGCTGGCGCAGCAGGCGGGCACCCTGTTCATCCGCCGCGGCGCGGGCGACAGCAGCCTGCTCAACCGGCAACTCGGCCAGCATCTGGAACAGGGCCGGCCGCTGCTGATCTTCCCGGAAGGCACCACCAGCGATGGCCAGGTCCTGCGCACCTTCCACGGCCGCCTGCTGAGCAGCGCCATCGAATCCGGGGTGGCGCTGCAACCGGTCGCCATCCGCTACCTGCAGGGCGGCCAGCCGTGCATGGTCACGCCCTTTATCGGTGACGACGACCTGCTCTCGCACCTGTTGCGCCTGCTCGCCAGTGAACGCATCGACGTGCAGATCCGCCTGCTGCCACCGATTGCCAGCACCGCGCAGAATCGCAATCAGCTGGCACGCCGCGCCCACGCGGCCGTGGCCAGCGCCCTGGACGTGGGCGGCGAGACTCACGCCCAGGCCGCGTGAGTCGGAGGTTGTGAAAAAATCGAGCGGCGTAGCGAGCGTTTTTTCACAGCCTCTCAGCCCTGCGGCGGCACGCAGAGAATGTCGCAGGGCAACTCGGCCAGCAGCTCCGCGGCGACGCTGCCGAGGAGCAAGCGCGGCAGCCCCTTGCGCCCATGGGTGGCGATCACCAGTAGCTCGGCCTGTACCTCCTGCAACTCCTGGGCAATCACCTGCCGGGGTTCGCCTTCGCGCACCCGCACGCAGCCATCGGGCAGGCTCATACTGGCGTCATGCAGGTTGCCCAGCAGGCTCAGCAAGGCCTCCCTGGCCTGGGTCTCGAGCAACTGATGATCGATCGCCGCCTCCGTCAGCATGCCTCTGGGAAAGGGTTCCAGGGCATGCAGCACCGTGCACCGCTGCAGATCGAGCAGGCCCAGGCGCTGGGCACTGGCCATGGCCTGCACGGCTCCGGGCGACAGGTCCAGCGCCGCCAAGGCATGCCGGTAATCGGCGGCGGCCGGTTGCGCGACGCGCAGTACCGGCAGGTGACTGCCACGGATCAGGCGCTCCACGCTGGTGCCGAGAAAGAAGTCGCGTAGCGGCGTCTTGCGGTGGCTGCCGACCACCAGCAGGTCGGCGCCCATGCCCAGGCAGGCCTCGAAGATGATCGGCTCGACCGCACCGCTGCTGACCAGCACCCGCGGCCGGCTGCCGGTCTGGGCGGCCAGTTGCTGTGCCTGCTCGTCGAGCAAACGCTCGACCCGCTGCACATGCTCGGCGACGAAGTCCTGCGGCGCCTCGTCATCGACCACATGCACCAGGGTCCAGTCGCCGCCGCCCTGCCTTTCGATCAAGCGGGCGGCACGCTGCACGGCGTGTGCCGAACGCTGGGAAAGGTCGGTCGCCACCAGTAGTTTGATCATCTCGTTCACCGTGCCAGGCTGTGCGTGTTTGCTCATTCGACCGCAAAACATGCCCGGCGGTTTTGATGCAGATCAGCGCAGGCCCCGTGGATGAGGCTACTGTGCCAACAGTGCAATGATGGAGATGGCTGAATGGACACCCGGCAAGCGGTTCAGGCCGCAACGGCCTGGCACGCCCTCGATGCGCAACAGGCCCTCGACGCCCTGCACAGCACCCAGAGCGGTCTCGCCGAGGGCGAGATCGCCAGCCGCCGGCAACGCTACGGAGCCAATCGCCTGCCGCCGCCCAGGCGCCGCGGCCCGCTGTTGCGTCTGCTGCTGCAATTTCACAACCTGCTGCTGTACATGATGATCGCCGCGGCGGCGGTCACCGCCCTGCTCGGCCACTGGGTGGACACCGCGGTGATTGTCGTCGTGGTGCTGATCAATGCGCTGATCGGCTTCATTCAGGAGGGCAAGGCCGAGCACGCCCTGGACGCCATTGGCGCCATGCTGTCGCCGCATGCCATGGTCCTGCGCGATGGCGAGCGCCGGGAAATCCCCGCCGAACAGTTGGTGCCCGGCGATATCGTCGCCCTGGTTTCCGGGGACAAGGTGCCCGCCGACCTGCGCCTGCTCAGGGTGAAGAACTTGGTCGTCGAGGAAGCGGCGCTGACCGGCGAATCGGTGCCGGTGGAGAAATCCATCGCCCGCTCGGCCGCCGACGCCGTACTCGGCGACCGCCGCTGCATGGCCTACTCCGGCACCCTGGTCAGCAGCGGCCAGGCCCTCGGCCTGGTGGTGGCCACAGGCCCGGCCAGCGAGCTGGGACGTATCGGCAGCCTGCTGCAGCAGGTGCAGCCGCTGAGCACCCCGCTGCTGCGGCAGATCGACGGTTTCAGCCGCTGGCTGAGCGTGGCCCTGCTGGTCCTGGCGATCGTCACCTTCGCCCTCGGCACCCTGTGGCGCGAGCAGGATCCGGCGCAGATGTTCATGATGGTGGTAGCGCTGGCAGTCGCGGCGATTCCCGAGGGCTTGCCGGCGATCATGACGGTGATTCTGGCTCTCGGCGTGCAGCGCATGGCCCGGCAAAACGCCATCGTGCGGCGTCTGCCGGCGGTGGAAACTCTCGGCTCGGTCACCCTGATCTGCACGGACAAGACCGGCACCCTGACCCGCAACGAGATGACCGTGCAACGGCTGGTCAGTGCCGACCGAATCATCGACGTCAGCGGTGTCGGTTACGCCCCCGCCGGCGGCTTTCATCTCGCTGGCGCGCCCCTGGACATCGACCAGGCTTTGCTCGAGATCGGCCGCGCGGCGCTGTTGTGCAACGATGCCCGGCTGGAGGAAGACGCCGCCGGCAACTGGCTGCTGCACGGCGATCCGACCGAAGGCGCACTCGCCACCCTGGCCCTGAAAACCGGCCTCGACCCGCTGGCGCTGCAGGCCGAGCTGCCGCGCAGCGACGCCATCCCCTTCGAGTCGGAACACCGCTTCATGGCCACCCTGCACCATGACCACAGTGGCCACGGGCTGATCTACCTCAAGGGCGCTCCCGAGCGACTGCTGGAGATGTGCAGCCGGCAACGCGCTGGCGACGACGACCGGCCGCTCGATGCGGATTTCTGGCGGCGTCAGGCCACCGACCTGGCCGCCCAGGGTTTGCGCCTGCTGGCCATCGCCAGCCGCCCGGTCGCTGCCGAGCAACGCAGCCTGAGCTTTGCCGATGTGCAACAGGGCTTCACTCTGCTCGCCCTGTTCGGCATCATCGACCCGCCGCGCGCAGAGGCCATCGCCGCGGTGGCCGAATGCCGCAGCGCCGGCATCGCGGTGAAGATGATCACCGGCGATCATGTCGAAACCGCCCGCGCCATAGGCGCGCAACTGGGCATCGGGGTTGGCCGGCCGGCCCTGACCGGCGCCGAAATCGAACTGCTCGACGAGCACAGCCTGCGCGAGTTGCTACCCGGCATCGAGGTGTTCGCCCGCGCCAGCCCGGAGCACAAGCTGCGTCTGGTGCAGGCCATGCAGGCCAGCGGCGAAGTGGTGGCGATGACCGGCGACGGGGTCAACGATGCGCCGGCGCTGAAGCGCGCCGATGTCGGCGTGGCGATGGGCCGCAAGGGCACCGAGGCGGCCAAGGAGGCGGCGGAAATGGTCCTCACCGACGACAACTTCGCCACCATCGCCGGGGCTGTGCGCGAGGGCCGGGCGATCTACGACAACCTGAAGAAATTCATCCTGTTCGTCCTGCCCACCAACGGCGGCGAAGCCCTGATCGTGATCGCCGCCATCCTGTTCCAGCTGAATCTGCCGCTGACCCCGGCCCAGGTGCTGTGGATCAACATGGTCACCTCCATCACCCTGGCCCTGGCCCTGGCTTTCGAACCGTCCGAGCGCGGCCTGATGAGCCGTGCGCCACGTCCGCCGGCCGAGCCGCTGCTCACCGGCTTCTTCGTCTGGCGCGTGCTGATGGTCTCGCTGCTGATGATGGGCGGCGCCCTCGGCCTGTTTCTCTGGGAAATGCAGCACGGCAACAGCCTGGAGAGCGCGCGCACCATGGCCGTCAACAGCGTGGTGATGTGCGAGATGTTCTACCTGGTGAACAGCCGGCATATCTTCGCCTCGGTGCTCAATCACGAAGGCCTGCTCGGCAACCCCAAGGTGCTGCTGGCCATCGCCCTGTGCCTAGCGTTGCAACTGTTGTTCACCTATGCACCGCCCATGCAGCGGATATTCGGCTCCAGCGGGCTGGACGGCGGTGAATGGCTGCGGGTGCTGCTGGCCGGTTTGCTGCTGTTCAGCGTGGCGGAGCTGGAGAAGGCAGTGATCCGCCGCTTTCACCTGCATCCTCATGCCGGGGGCTGAACCCGGTGCGCGCGGCGCACCCTACGCCCGGGCGCCACGCCTGGTAGGGTGTGCGGGGCCGCCTAGGCGGTGCGCACCAGCTGCGCCGCGGATTGCATCCGGGGGGATAATGCCGCGCAACTTGTAGGAGGCGCGCCCCGCGGCGAATGCAGCCCGCAGGGCTGCCCAGCTATCGCCTGACGAGCACGGGTTAAACGCTCGCCCCGAGGTCGAGCCTCCCACAGAAATACAATCCGGGCCTTGCACATAAACATAAGATCTACGGTTCCACCCGCAAACGGCGAGCGAACTCGACCAGCTCGGGGTAGAAGGCGCGGAAATCCTCGCTCAGTGGCCGGTACAGGCGCTCCAGCTCGAGCAGGCTGCCATCCAGCACGCCCGGCCGCGACAGGCGCCGGCCCATGCCGGCAATCACCTGTTCCAGCACGGCGAACTCGCGGTAGCGGCCCAACCAGTCCTGCTCAGCCATGCGCGGCGCGATCAGGGCCAGGCGCCCGGGCAGAACCGGCTCGGCGGCCAAGACCCGGTACACCCGCCCGGTGAACTGGGTCAGTGGCTCGTCGGCGTAATCCGCCCAGTTGAGCGCCAGGCAGTGGTCGAAGAACAGGTCCAGGAGGATCCCGGCATAGCGCCGCCGCTCGGCGGGGAAGCGCGCACGGGCCTGGGCCAGCAGCGCATGGCTGTCGGTAAAGGCATCGATGCGCCGATGCAGGACGATCGCCGCCTCGATATCCGCCGGCCACTGCCCGGCCAGCCGGCCTTTGACGAAATCGCCATACAGGCTGCCGAGCAGTTGCGCCGGCGCGTCGCCACCGAGGTGCAGATGAGCGAGGTAGTTCATAGGCCAGAGCTTACACATCAGCGCAGGCAATGAGCACTATCGGCGCAAACGATCGGTGTATCGCCTCAGCCCGATATACAGTTCGCCCCATCGCGATATGGCGCGACAGCAACCCTAGAAACCGCACCCATGCCCATCGATATCGATGAAGTGATCAAAGCCCTGGCCCACCCGGTGCGCCGCGACATCCTGCACTGGCTGAAAACCCCCGAGGCGTATTTCGCCGACCAGGATCACCCGCTGGAGATCGGCGTGTGTGCCGGCAAGATCGACCAGCGCACCGGGTTGTCGCAATCGACGGTCTCGGCCCATCTGACGACCCTGCAACGGGCCGGTCTGGTGACCAGCAAGAAGGTCGGCCAGTGGCATTTCTTCAAGCGCAACGAGGACGCCATCCGGGACTTTCTGCGCCATATCAGCCAAGAACTCTAGCCCCCCACTATCTGCAACCCAGAGCGAGGATCACCCCATGCCGACACTTTTCGACCCGATCAAGATCGGTGACCTGGAACTGAACAACCGCATCATCATGGCGCCGCTGACCCGCACCCGCGCCGACGAGGGCCGGGTGCCCAACGCGCTGATGGCCGAGTACTACGTGCAACGCGCCTCCGCCGGCCTGATCATCAGCGAGGCCACCGCGGTCACGCCGATGGGCGTCGGCTACCCGGACACCCCCGGCATCTGGTCCGACGCCCAGGTGCGCGGCTGGAGCAATATCACCAAGGCGGTGCATGCCCATGGCGGCAAGATCGTCCTGCAGCTGTGGCACGTCGGGCGCATCTCCCACCCCAGCTATCTCAACGGCGAACTGCCGGTAGCGCCCAGCGCCATTGCGCCGGCCGGGCATGTCAGTCTGGTACGCCCGATCACCGAATACGTCACCCCGCGCGCCCTGGAAACCGAGGAAATCGACGACATCGTCGAGGCCTATCGTCAGGGGGCGGAAAACGCCAAGGCCGCCGGCTTCGACGGCGTGGAAATCCATGGCGCCAACGGCTACCTGCTCGACCAGTTCCTCCAGGACAGCACCAACCGGCGCAGCGACCGCTACGGCGGCTCCCTGGAAAACCGTGCACGGCTGATGCTGGAAGTCACCGATGCGGTGATTTCGGTGTGGGGCGCCGGCCGGGTCGGCATGCACCTGGCGCCACGCGCCGACAGCCACGACATGGGCGACAGCAACCGCGCCGAGACCTTCACCTACATTGCCCGCGAACTGGGCAAGCGCGGCATCGCCTTTATCTGTGCCCGCGAGCAGGAAGCCGATGACAGCCTGTCACCGACTCTCAAGCAAGCCTTCGGTGGCGTGTTCATCGCCAACGAGCGTTTCAGCAAGGCGCAGGCCAACGCCTGGCTGGCAAGCGGCAAGGCCGATGCCGTGGCCTTCGGCATCCCCTTTATCGCCAACCCGGACCTGCCCGCCCGCCTCGCCGAGGACGCCCCCTTGAATGAGCCGCAGCCGCACACCTTCTATGGCGCAGGAGCGGTCGGCTATATCGACTACCCACGGCTGTAAAGCTGCCGCGGCATGCCTGATGCGAAGAAATGAAAAAGGAGCCCGAGGGCTCCTTTTTCATTGCCGCGGGTTCTCAGTGCAGGATCTGGCTGAGGAACAACTTGGTACGCTCGTTCTGTGGGTTGTTGAAGAAGGTTTCAGGATCGGCCTGCTCGACTATCTCGCCCTTGTCGAGGAAGATCACCCGGTTCGCCACGGTGCGGGCGAAGCCCATTTCGTGGGTCACGCAGAGCATGGTCATGCCGTCTTCGGCCAGGCCGATCATGGTGTCCAGCACTTCCTTGACCATCTCCGGATCGAGCGCCGAGGTCGGTTCGTCGAACAGCATGATCTTCGGCTTCATGCACAGCGCCCGGGCAATCGCCACGCGCTGTTGCTGGCCACCGGACAGTTGCCCCGGGTACTTGAGCGCCTGTTCGGGGATGCGCACGCGTTCGAGGAAGTGCATGGCGACTTCTTCGGCCTGACGCTTGGGCATCTTGCGCACCCACATCGGCGCCAGGGTGCAGTTCTGCAGCACGCTGAGGTGCGGGAACAGGTTGAAGTGCTGGAACACCATGCCCACTTCGCGGCGTACCGCCTCGATGTGCTTGAGATCATGGGTCAGTTCGGTGCCATCGACCACGATGCGCCCCTGCTGGTGTTCTTCCAGGCGGTTGATGCAGCGGATGGCGGTGGACTTGCCGGAACCGGACGGACCGCAGAGGACGATACGCTCACCCGGCTTGACGTTCAGGTTGATGTCCTTGAGCACGTGAAACTCGCCGTACCACTTGTGCACGCCTTCCATCAGGATCATCGATTCAGCGCTGGTTTGTTTTTTTGCGACAGCCATTGAAATAACTCCTAACGCTTGTGGCCAGTGTTCAGCTTACGTTCCAAATGCATGGAGTAGCGGGACATGCCGAAACAGAAAATCCAGAAAACCAGGGCGGCGAATACATAGCCTTCGGTGGCCATGCCCAGCCAGACCGGATCGGTGGTGGCTTGCTTGATGCTGTTGAGCAGGTCGAACAGACCGATGATGATCACCAGGCTGGTGTCCTTGAACAGGGCGATAAAGGTATTGACGATGCCGGGGATCACCAGCTTCAGGGCTTGCGGCAGAATCACCAGGCCCATCATCCGCCAGTAGCCCAGGCCCATGGCCGCAGCGGCTTCGTACTGGCCCTTGGGGATTGCCTGCAGGCCACCGCGCACCACTTCGGCGATGTAGGCGGACTGGAACAGGATCACCCCGATCAGCGCGCGCATCAGCTTGTCGAAGCTCATACCTTCGGGCAGGAACAACGGCAGCATCACCGACGACATGAACAGCACCGTGATCAAGGGCACGCCGCGCCAGAACTCGATGAAGGTCACGCAGATCACCCGGATCGCCGGCATGTCCGAACGCCGTCCGAGCGCCAGCATGATGCCCAGTGGCAAGGCGCCGGCGATCCCCACGGAGGCGATCACCAGGGTCAGCATCAAGCCGCCCCATTGACTGGTGGCCACTTCGCGCAAACCGAAGGAGCCGCCGTGCAGCAGCCAGAACGCCAGCAGCGGATACACCACCAGGAAGCCCAGGCCATACACGGCCTTGCGCGGCATTGCCGGGATGAACAGCGGGGCGGCGCCAATGACGGCCAACCACAGGGTCAGGTCGACACGCCAGCGCAGTTCGGTCGGGTAGAAGCCATACATGAACTGGCCGAAACGCTGCTGGATGAAGACCCAGCAGGCGCCGCCCGAGGTGCAGTCGGCACGGGTCGTGCCCACCCAGTCGGCATCGATGAACGCCCATTGCAGCAGCGGCGGCACGATCAGCCAGATCAGGTAGGCGGCGAACAGGGTCAGCAGGCTGTTGAACCAGCTGGAAAACAGGTTGGCGCGCAGCCAACCGAGTACGCCGACGCTCAGCAGCGGTGGCGGTAGATCGGGTTTGAAAGTGTGGGTGCTCATGGCTTGTCCTCTAGCGTTCGATCAGCGCCATGCGCTTGTTGTACCAATTCATCAACATGGAAATGCTGATGCTGATGGCCAGGTACACACTCATGGTGATGGCAATCACCTCGATGGCTTGCCCCGTCTGGTTGAGCACCGTGCCGGCGAACAGCGAGACCATGTCCGGATAACCGATACCGGCGGCCAGCGAGGAGTTCTTCGCCAGGTTGAGGTACTGACTGGTCAGCGGTGGAATGATCACCCGCATGGCCTGGGGAATGATCACCAGACGCAGGGTCTTGCCGGCCGGCATGCCCAGCGAACGGGCGGCCTCGGTCTGTCCATGACTGACCGCCATGATCCCGGAACGCACGTTCTCGGCGATGAACGCCGCCGTATAGATGGACAACGCCAGGGTCAAGGCTATCAGTTCGGGAATCAGCACCCAGCCGCCGCGGAAGTTGAAACCGGTCAGCTCGGGCGTGCTCCACTGCAACGGATTGCCGGTCAGCAGCACGGCCAGGCCAGGCAGCACCAGCAACAGCGGTATCGCCCCCAGGGACACCGGAAAGTACCTGCCGGTGGCCTCGAAGCGCGCCCGCGACCAGCGTGTCAGCAACACGATACCGATGATCGCCACCACTACAGCGCCGAAAAAGGTGACAAAGCTGTCCGAGGGGCTCGGCGCCGGCATATACAGGCCGCGGCTGTTGAGGAAGAAGGTCTGACCTATCTCCAGGCTGGCGCGCGGGCCGGGTAGCGAGAGCATCACCGCGAAGTACCAGAAGAAGATCTGCAGCAGCGGCGGGATATTGCGGAAGGTCTCGATGTAGACGGTAGCGACCTTGCCGATCAACCAGTTGGGCGACAGCCGCGCCACGCCGAGAATGAACCCCAGAATGGTCGCCAGGACGATGCCGATCACCGACACCAGCAGGGTGTTGAGCAAACCGACGAAGAAGACACGCCCATAGGTGTGGCTTTCGTTGTAATCGATCAGGTGCTGAGCAATGCCGAACCCGGCACTGTTGTTGAGAAAGGAGAACCCGGAGGTGATCCCGCGCTTCTCGAGGTTGGTCTGGGTGTTGTCGAACAGGAACCAGCCGATCGCCACTACGGCAATAACGGCAATGATCTGGAATAGCCATGCGCGCACTTTGGGGTCGGTCCAGACCGATCCACGTGGGCGCGAGACATTTGCAGGCGTTTGCATAGGAGCCCTCTAGGAACCCCCATGCCCGCGTTGGTGGGCATGGGGTTCACGTCATCTAGAACATGCCGGCGCCCCAGGACGGGACGTCGGCAAAGACAGTCAGCGCACTGGCGGTGCGTATTGCAGACCACCTTTGTTCCACAGGGCGTTGAGACCGCGCTCGATCTTCAACTCACTGCCGGCACCGACGTTGCGGTCGAAGCTTTCGCCGTAGTTGCCCACTTGCTTGACGATCTGTACGGCCCAGTCTTTCGGCAGTTTCAGATCCTTGCCGAACTCACCCTCGACCCCCAGCAGGCGGGCGATATCAGGGTTCTTGGTGGTTTTGGCCGTTTCCTCGACGTTAGCCGAGGTGATGCCCAGTTCTTCGGCGTTGAGCATAGCGAACAGCGACCAGCGCACAATGTCGAACCACTCTTCGTCGCCCTGGCGCACAACCGGCCCCAGTGGCTCCTTCGAGATCACTTCCGGCAGTACCACGTATTCCAGCGGCGCAGCCAGCTTGATGCGCTGAGCATAGAGTTGCGACTGGTCGGAAGTCAGCACGTCGCAACGGCCGGACTCCAGAGAAGTGGCGCTCTCGTCGGAAGTATCGTAAGTGATCGGGGTGTACTTCAGGCCGTTGGCGCGGAAGTAGTCGGAGAGGTTCAGCTCGGTGGTGGTACCGGCCTGGATGCACACGGTGGCGCCGTCGAGTTCCTTGGCACTGGTCACCCCGAGCTTCTTGTTAACCAGGAAGCCCTGGCCGTCGTAATAGTTGGTGCCGGTGAAGTTCAGGCCCAGACCGGAGTCGCGCGAACTGGTCCAGGTGGTGTTGCGCGACAGCACATCGACTTCGCCGGATTGCAGCGCGGTGAAGCGCTCCTTGGCAGTCAACGGGCTGTATTTGACCTTGGTCGCATCGCCAAACAGGGCAGCAGCCACTGCGCGGCATACATCGACGTCGAGGCCGAAATAATTGCCCTTTTCATCGGCGTAGGAGAAGCCAGGCAGACCATCGCTGATACCGCACTGAACGAAACCTTTCTTCTGTACTGCGTCCAGGGTCGCGCCAGCGTGAACGAAGCCGCTGACCCCCAGAACGGTTGCGGTAGTCAGAATAGCCAGGGTGGATTTCACCATCTTCATTAAAACCTCCAGTTGCTTTTGTTGTGTTTGGAGTCTCGGCCCTACCTCCGTACCCTTGTGGGGCACGTCGATCATGTCGGCAGCAACGCGATCAACCGGGGTCGAACCTCAGCGAGAGTCTAGTAGCCGTTTGTTTCATCGGCCATTAAAAACCTCGCTCGCCCATTGGTCGAATGGGCTAGAGACGGATAGCGATTCGCTTATCGGCAAACATGCAGCGTTTGCCGAGTCTTGTGGAAACCCCCAACAAATGGCTTCCCGTCTGTTCCATACCCGGTTTGCCAGCAGTGTTACCAAGCCGGGCTACAGCATCAGTCCCGGCTGGTTACAGCAAAGCCCGTACCAAAGCCTCGCCTTTATCACCATACGGACAGGTCAAGCGCAAAACTTGTAACCTTGCGACATCTTCTTCACAGATTAGCCACTCACTGAAATTTCAGGTGCACTAAAAGATGCCCGCCTGCACCACTCCGGAGCTACCCATGAGCGAACCGTTGATCCTTCAGCCCACACTCGCTGCCGACGCCTGCGTCATTTGGTTGCACGGCCTGGGGGCCGACCGCTATGACTTTCTCCCCGTGGCCGAGGCGCTGCAGGAACGGCTGCGCAGTACGCGCTTCGTCCTGCCCCAGGCGCCGACCCGGGCGGTGACCATCAATGGCGGCTGGGCCATGCCCAGTTGGTACGACATCCTGGCCATGAGCCCGGCACGGGCGATCAACCATGAACAACTGGAAGAATCGGCCCAGCAGCTGATCAGCCTGATCGAAGCGCAGCGCAACAGTGGCATCGACCCTGCCCGGATCTTTCTCGCCGGGTTCTCCCAGGGCGGCGCCGTGGTGCTGCATGCCGCCTTCCTGCGCTGGCAGGGGCCGCTCGGCGGGGTCATCGCGCTGTCCACCTATGCGCCGACCTTCAGTGACGACATGCAACTGGCGGATACACAAAAACAACTGTCGGTACTCTGTTTGCATGGCAGATTCGACGACGTTGTGCAGCCTGCCATGGGCCGCACGGCCCACGACCAACTGGCCGCCTGCGGCGTCGCCGTGCAGTGGCGCGATTATCCGATGGCCCATGAGGTGCTGCCGGAAGAGATCCGCGACATCGCCGATTGGCTGGCGCAGCGGCTGAACACGCCCATGCCACGAGCCGAGAAACACACATGACCAGCCAGCCCATCATTCGCGCTTTAGCCGATATCGAGCAGATCGAAGCCACTCCGCTGGCCGAACGCAACCTGCCAGCCGGCACCTACGAGCTGATCCGCCGCACGGCCGCGGCGCAACCGCAGGCGCCGGCGCTGTCCTTTATCCTCCAGGGTAGCGGCGACGAACCCGTCTATCGCCTCGATTACCAGCAACTGCTGGGCAAGATCACCCAGACCGCCAACGCCTTTCACCGCCTCGGCCTGCGCCCGGGCAAGGCGGTGTCGTTCCTGCTGCCCAACCTGCCGCAGACCCACTTCACCATCTGGGGCGGCGAGGCGGCCGGGATCGTCAACGCGATCAATCCGCTGCTGGAAGCCGAGCATATCGCCGAGCTGATCCAGGCCTCCGATTCCGAGTTGCTGGTGACCCTGGCGCCCTTCCCCGGCACCGACCTGTGGGCCAAGGTCGAGTCGCTGCGCGGCCAGCTCCCGGGCCTCAAGGCGGTGATCTGCGTGGACATGGCCAACCTGCTGCCCGAGCCGCAGCGTAGCGCGCTCAAGGCGCAACGCGGGCCGCTGCCCGAAGGCGTGCTGGACTTCGACGAACTGATCGCCGCCTGCCCGGCCGACCAGCTGGAAAGCGGCCGGCAATTCCACCCGGACGACATCGCCAGTTATTTCCACACCGGCGGCACCACCGGCACCCCCAAGCTGGCCCCGCACAGCCACGGTAATGAAGTGGCGATGGCCTACAGCATGAATCTGGTGACCCGTTTCGCGCCTGGCGACGTGACCCTCTGCGGCCTGCCGCTGTTCCACGTCAACGGCGTGATAGTCACCGGCCTGACCGCCTTTATCGGCGGCGCCGAAGTCCTCCTGGCCACCCCGCAGGGCTATCGCAACGGCGCACTGATGCAGAACTTCTGGCGCATCATCGAGCGCCACAAGGTCAGCTTCTTCAGCGGCGTGCCGACCATCTATGCCGGCCTGCTGCAGGTGCCCAGCGCGGGCCACGACCTGAGCTCGCTGAAATACGCGCTGTGCGGCGCCGCACCGATGCCGGTGGAGCTGATCCGCCAGTTCGAGGCCAAGACCGGGCTGACCCTGATCGAAGGCTACGGCCTCACCGAGGGCACCTGCGGCAGCTGCGCCAATCCGCCCGCCGGCGAGCGCCGGCCCGGCTCGATCGGCCTGCGCATGCCCTACTGCGAAGTCAGCATCAAGGTCCTCGACGAACAGGGCCGCTACCTGCGCGACGCCGCACCAGATGAAGTCGGCAACCTGTGCATCCGCGGCGCCACGGTGTTCAAGGGCTACCTGCAGGCCAGCAAGAACGCCGGCATCTGGGTCGACGGCGACTGGTTCAACACTGGCGACCTGGGCCGCATCGACGCCGACGGCTACATCTGGCTGACCGGGCGCAGCAAGGATCTGATCATCCGCGGCGGGCACAACATCGACCCGCAGATGATCGAGCAGGCCCTGCACAGCCACCCGGCCGTGGCCCTGGCCGCCGCGGTCGGCAAACCCGATGAGAAGGCCGGCGAACTGCCGGTGGTCTATGTCCAGCTCAAGCCGGGCAGCCAGGTCAGCGAGGAGGAACTGCTGGCGCATGCCGCCGCGCATATTCCCGAACGTGCGGCCGTGCCCAAGGACGCCTGGATCATCGACGCCATCCCGCTCACCGCGGTAGGCAAGACCTTCAAGCCGGCCCTGCGTTTCGATGCCATTCGCCGGGTCTATCAAGCGGCAGTGGCCGAACTGGACACTGCCATCCGCGTGGAGGTGCTCGGCGACGAACGCCGCGGCCAGCTCGCCCACATCCATCTGCCGCGCCGCGACAGCCAGCTGGAGCAGGCCGTGAGCAAGCGCCTGGAGGGATTCACGGTGCCCATCCAGCTGCACTGCAGCGACTGAATAGCGAACGCCAGCGTAATCCGGGGCGAGTCTCCCGGATTGCGCCCAGGCTATCCGGGCTACGAAGCTGTCCTGCAGGTGATGCACGGATGCACCCAACTGTGACGCACCCCGCAACTATTCGGTGCGGATCGGTCACAGTTTTTTGCCGAGGATTGTCAGCTCTACCCCACAGGCATATCGTGCGCGTTGGTATTCGTCCATACGACAGGGAGTGTTCGTGATGTCCGCCATGTTTCCCGGCCTGCTGCGCAGCCGCCGCGCGCCATGAACACCTCACGGCGGCAGGCCAATCTGCAGCAAGCCCGGCGCCTGCAACTGTTCAGGAATATCGCGCCCAGCAGCGTCAACCGACTGCTCAAGAAATTCAGCGCTTGCGACCTGGAGTCTGGCGAAATTCTCCTTTCGCCGTTCAACCGTAACCAGCACCTCTACCTCCTGCTCAGAGGCCAGCTCAAGGTCTACCTCGGCTCTCTGGACAACCAGCCGGTCAGCACCCTGCAAGCCGGCGATTGCGCCGGGGAAATCAGCTTTATCGACAACCACCATCCTTGCGCCTACGTGGTGGCGAGCGAACCGAGCAGCGTGCTGAGCCTGCACCGCGAGTCGCTGGCCGAGCTGTTCCGGCAATCGCCACAGCTGCTGCACAACCTGCTGGAACTGCTCTGCACCCGCCTGCGCCAAGGCAACCTGCTGATTCTCAACAGTGAGCAGAACGCCAATGTCGACACCCTGACCGGCGCGTTCAACCGCCGCTGGCTCGAGCATGTCTACCAACGCGAAAGCACCCGCTGCGCCTTCAACGAACAACCGCTGAGCCTGCTGATGCTGGATGTCGACCACTTCAAGGCCTACAACGACCGGCATGGTCACCTGGCGGGCGACTATGCCCTGTGCCTGGTGACCCACACGCTGTGCCAGCAGCTGCGCAGCAAGGACAGCCTGGTACGCTTCGGCGGCGAAGAGTTTGTCATTCTCCTGCCGGAAATCGCCGACGTGGAAGCCCGTCGCATCGGCGAACGGCTGCGCCAGAGCCTCGAGCACGTTACCTCCTTCTATTCGCCAGTCGGCATCTTGCCCGGTGTCACGCTATCCATAGGCCTGGCGCAAATGGAGCCGCAAGACAACCTGCAGAGCCTGATAGCTCGCGCCGACAGCGCGCTCTACCGAGCCAAGCAGCAGGGTCGCAACTGCCTCTGCTGAGACACTCCCGCCTACTGCGACCGACGCCACAACCACGAGCGATGGCAGGCGCCAGCCATGGCACTTCGCCGCGCCGGCTTCTTGCTTTACACTGGCAGCCGTTCACTCCTTAACCAATTGACGAGATGACCGTGCTCAAAGCACTCAAAAAAATGTTCGGCAAAGCCGAGGGCGAGCAGCCCAGCCCAACCAGCACGCCTGCTTCGCCCGCCACACCCCGTAGCGGCGACCGTAAACATGAGCACCCCAGCCGCACGGCCAAGACCCATGACCCGGCCGGCGATAGCGGCAGCACTGCCGCGGCGGCGGTGGTCAACCAGGACAAACCTGCCGCCAAGGCGGACAAGCCCCGGCGCCAACGTGCGAGCAAGCCGGTGGACAGCTGGAAACTGGAGGACTTTGCGGTCGAACCGGCCGAAGGCAAGACCCGCTTCCATGATTTCAAGCTCGCCCCCGAGCTGATGCATGCCATCCACGACCTGGGCTTCCCCTACTGCACGCCGATCCAGGCCCAGGTGCTGGGTTTCACCCTCAAGGGCCAGGACGCCATCGGCCGCGCCCAGACCGGCACCGGCAAGACCGCCGCCTTCCTGGTCTCGATCATTACCCAGTTGCTGCAGACGCCGCCGCCGAAAGAACGCTACATGGGCGAGCCGCGCGCGCTGATCATCGCACCGACCCGCGAACTGGTGGTGCAGATCGCCAAGGACGCCGCAGAGCTGACCAAATACACCGGGCTCAACGTCATGCAGTTTGTCGGCGGCATGGACTTCGACAAGCAACTCAAGCTGCTCGAATCGCGCTTCTGCGACATCCTGGTGGCGACTCCGGGCCGTTTGCTCGACTTCAACCAGCGCGGCGAGGTGCACCTGGACATGGTCGAAGTGATGGTGCTCGATGAAGCCGACCGCATGCTCGACATGGGCTTTATCCCCCAGGTGCGGCAGATCATCCGCCAGACCCCGCCGAAGAACGAGCGCCAGACCCTGCTGTTCTCCGCCACCTTCACCGACGAGGTGATGAACCTGGCCAAGCAGTGGACCACCGACCCGGCCATCGTCGAGATCGAGTCGGAAAACGTCGCCAGCGACACCGTCGAGCAGCACGTCTACATGGTCGCCTCCAGCGACAAGTACAAGCTGCTGTACAACCTGATCGCGCAGAACGACTGGATCCGCGTGATGGTCTTCGCCAACCGCAAGGACGAAGTGCGGCGCATCGAAGAACGCCTGACCCGTGACGGCATCAGCGCCGCCCAGATGTCCGGCGACGTACCGCAGCACAAGCGGATCAAGACCCTGGAAGGCTTCCGCGAAGGCAAGATCCGGGTCATGGTCGCCACAGATGTGGCCGGCCGCGGGATTCACGTCGACGCCATCAGCCACGTGATCAACTACACCCTGCCAGACGTACCGGACGACTACGTGCACCGCATCGGCCGTACCGGGCGCGCGGGCGCCAGCGGCACCTCGATCAGCTTCGCCAGCGAGAACGACGCCTACGCCCTGCCGCCGATCGAGCAACTGTTGGGACGCAAGATCAACTGCGAGATGCCGCCCGAAGAGCTGCTCAAGCCGGTGCCGCGCAAGCACTGAGCTTGCGGTAGGTAAACAAAAGGCGAAGCCCAGGGGCTTCGCCTTTTTCTTTGCAACCACCGCAGCCTTGGCACGCTGCGCCGATCCCGCAGGGTGCGCCGTGCGCACCACTGACAACCGGGTGCCTGGTGCGCGCGGCCTAGGCGGCCCCGCACACCCTACGAGCCGGTGACATCGGAAAAATAATTCTGAGCCTACTTGAAATAGCGCGCCCGCACCGCCGCCACCGTCGCTTCGCGCAGCAGGGCGATAAACAGCTGTTCCACATCCGTCAGCAACTGATTTTCCGGAGTGACCAGGTACACCTCGTTGACCGGCAACTCGTCGTAGGGCGGCAGCTGGAACAGCAGCTTCTGCGCCACAAAGGGCTTGGCCCCCTCGACCGTCAGGGCACCGAAGCCGAGGCCGGCGAGAATCAGCCGACGCACCTCCTCCTCGTTGGGCGACACCGCCACCAGGCGACCCCAGAACTGCTGTTCGGTGCGCACCGAGTTGACCGCGCTGAGACCCTCGCCGGGCTGGTCGCTCTCGAAGGAGACATAGGCCAGGCCGCGCAGGTCCGCGGCCGTCAGGTCCGCGCGACCGAACAACGGGTGGCGCGGGCCACAGTAGAAGGCCATCTGCTCGTAGCCAATCAAGTCGAAGTGCAGGCCGGTCTGAGCGGTCTTCTTGTTGCTGATGCCGATATGCAGGCTGCTCCTGGCCACCGCGTCGACGATGTCGGCGCTGGGCTGGGAGCTGAGGCTGATCAGCACATTGGGATAGAGGCGGTGAAACTGCGCCAGGCTGTCGTCGAAGGGCTGGCAACTGACATGGCTGGCGACCTGGATATGCAGCTCACCGAGCACCGCGCCGGCCTCGCCAGCGTACTGCTCGGCCATCTTGCCAATGATGCTGCCGGCCGAGGAAATGTACTCGTAGACCCGCAGGCCCTGCTCGGTCAGGGAGAACATACCCTTCTTGCGCTGGATCAGGCGCATGCCCAGGTGTTCTTCCAGACGCTTGAGGGCATTGCTGACGCTGGGCTGGCTGAGCGACAGCTTGCGCGCCGCGCCGGTGATGCTGCTTTCCTCGACTATCACCAGAAAGGTGTACAGCAGGTTCCAGTCCAGGTTGCGCATTAGGCGCTCGCGGGGCGACAGCATGATCGGTAGCTCTCCCAGGCAGGCCGTCATCCCGGCCACTTCGGGAGCAACAGTGCACCGCACACCGTCTCTGGCGCAAGGCTTGCGTAGGGTGCGCCGTGCGCACCTGGAATCCGCAGCTGGCGCTGGTGCGCACAGCGCACCCTACGGCATTCAGTCCAGATCATGGGCCAGCAGGTCGCGGTATTCGCCACGGCGGCGGATCAAGCGGCTGCCCTGCTGCAGATCCACCAGCACCGCAGCGGCGGACTGGCGGCCACAGTACTGGCTCATCATCTCCAGGGCGTAGGCGCCCACGTCCAGCAGGGCGATCACATCGCCCATGGCAGTGGCCGCCGGCAACTCGCGCAGGTTGGGCTGGTGCACCAGCACCTGCTCCAGCACCGCCCGATATTCGGCCAACGCCGGTTCCTCGGCGATCAGGTCCGTCACCGCGCCCTCGCCTTCGATGTCGTAGTAGGTGTCGCTGCTGTCGCACAGCGGCCCGGCCATGCGGCAGTGGTGGGTGTCCCGGTCATCGGCGCGGGAGGCGTTGAGCATATGGAAGTACCAGCCGTTATACAGGTCGAACAGCACGCTGTAGCCGGCGTCCAGGTAGAACACCGGACGGCCCTGGCGCTGCTTGTGGGCCTCGATGCGGGTCAGCAGGATGGCGGTGTCGCTGACCATGCTGCGCCCCGGCTCGACGATCAGTTCGATCTGCTCGCCCAAAGCCTGGGACACCGGTTTGATCAGGTGCTCGGCGAGCAGGGCGAAGTCGACCTCGGTACGGTAGTTGGCGCGGTAGTGCGCGGCCACCGAATCGAAGTTGGCCTCGGCACTGCTGTAGTTCTTGGGGAAGCCGCCGCCCAGGTTCAGATGCTCCAATGGATAAGGCAGGCGCTCGCTGACTTGACGCACATAGTCGATCAGGAAATTGGCCTCGGCCTGATACACGCCGATGTCGGTGATCTGGGTGCCGATATGGGCATGCACCCCCACCAGCTTGAGCGCCGCGGGATGGGCCAGGATCAGCTCGATGGCCTCACTCTGCTCGGCGGCGGTCATGCCGAACTTGGAGGTCGAGGTGCCGGTTTGCCAGCCGGCCGCGGCGCCGCCCTGGATCTCCGGGATGATGCGCAGGCTGACCCGCGCCTGCTGGTCCAGTTCGCTGGCCACCGCGAGAATGCGCGCCAGCTCCGACAGCGAATCGACATTGATCGCCTTGATTCCGGCGGCAATCACCTCGCGCAGCTCACCCAGCTGTTTGGCCACGCCGTTGAACACCATCTGCGCCGGGGCGAAGCCGGCGATCTGCGCCTTGTAGAACTCGCCGCCGGAGTTGACCTCCAGATCCAGGCCGCAGCCCTTGAATACCTTGAGCACCGCCAGGTTGGCGCAGGCCTTGCTGGCGAAACAGACCCGGGTCTTGGCGTGCACACGGCGGAAGTTGCCCAGGATATCCCGGGCGTTATCCCGCAGTTTGCTCTCTGAATAAACGAACAGCGGCGAGCCATAACGCTCGACCAGTTCGATGGCGCTGACCCCGTCGATCAGCAACTGGTTGTGGGCGCTCTCGAGGTGTTGCGGTCTTTTCCAGGGGTGCAGGGAGACGACTTGGCTCATGGGTATTGCTCACTAGTAGGGTGCGCCATGCGCACCATTTCGTTATTGGGTTATTAGCGGTGCGCACAGCGCACCCTACGTCGCCAGCAGGCGGCGCAGGTTGTCCGATTGCGGGGCGTTGAACAGCTGCTCGGGGCTGCCCTGCTCCTCGATGCGGCCCTGGTGCAGGTACACCAACTTGGATGACACCTCGCGGGCGAAGCGCATCTCGTGGGTGACCATGATCATGGTCCGGCCTTCTTCGGCCAGTTCGCGGATCACCAGCAGCACCTCGCCCACCAGCTCCGGGTCCAGGGCCGAAGTGGGCTCGTCGAACAGCATCACCTCGGGATCCATGGCCAGGGCGCGGGCGATGGCCACCCGCTGCTTCTGCCCGCCGGACAGGCAGTCGGGGTACATCTGGCACTTCTCCAGCATGCCGACCCGGGCCAGCAGCTTCTTCGCCTGGGCCTCCACATCGGTGCGGTTGCGCTTATGTACCAGGCAGGGGCCGAGCATCACGTTCTCCAGCACGGTCATATGCGACCACAGGTTGAACGACTGGAAGACCATGGCCAGGCGCGAACGCACCCGCTCGATCTGCCGCTGGCAGCGCCGTGAACGCCCGCCGCGGCGGTTGGGGGTCAGCTCCAGCTCCTCGCCCTGCACGCGCAGGCGGCCGCTGTCGGGGAACTCCAGCAGGTTCATGCAGCGCAGCAAGGTGCTCTTGCCCGAACCGCTGGAGCCGATGATGCTGATCACGTCGTGCTTCTCGGCAGTCAACGAGATGCCCTTGAGCACCTCGATACCGGCGAAGGACTTGTGCAGGTCTTCCACCTGCAACGCAGCGTTGGTCATGGCGAAACTCCGGCGGATACCCGCTTGGCGGCGGGTGCAGTGACAGTGGTAGACGCCTGGCGCACCCGCTGGTGGCGAGTCAGGCACAGCTCCAGGCGGTGCCAGAGCCAGACGAAGGCGCTGGTCAGCAGCAGGTAGAGCAACGCCGCCCAGAGGTACACGGACAGGTCGAAGGTTTGCGAGAAGATGCGCCGGGTCTGACCCATCACATCGAACAGGGTGATCACGCTGACCACCGCGCTGCCCTTGAGCAGCAGGATGATCTCGTTGCCCAGGGCCGCAAAGGCAATGCGGTAGGCATTGGGCAGGATGATGGTGCGGTACTGGTTGAAGCGCGACAGGCCCATGGCCACCCCCGCCTCGATCTGTCCCCAGGGCACGGCGCGCAGGCCGCCGCGGAGGATTTCCACCTGGTAGGCCGTGGAGTTGAGGACGAAGGTCAGCAGCGCGCAGTAGTAGGGGTCGCGGAAGAACCACCAGAGCCCCAGCTGGCTCAGCTCGGCGCGGAACTGGCCCGAGCCGTAATAGACCAGAAACAACTGGGCCAGCAGCGGCGTGCCACGAAAGAACGACACATACAGGCGAATCGGCCAGCGCAACAGACCCCGTTCGCTGCAGCGGGCGATGGCCAGGGGCAGCGCCAGGGCGCAGGCCAGCAGCGCGGCGATGGCGGTGAGCTGCAGGGTCAGGCCGGCACCAGCCAACAGCTGGCCGGAGAAGCGCGTGAGGATATCCATCATGCCGCGGCACCTCCCGTGCGGTAACCGCGGTTGGCGCGGCGCTCCATGCGTGCCAGCAGGCACTCGCAGAGCAGGCACACCAGCCAGTAGGCCAGGCACACCACGAAGAAGAACAGAAACGGCTTCTTGGTGGTGCCCACGGCGATATTGGCCATGCGCATCAGGTCGCTCAGCGCGATCACCGAGACCAGGGCAGTGTCCTTGAGCAGGTTGACCCACAGGTTGCCCAGCCCCGGCAGGGCCAGGCGCAGCAACTGCGGCAACTCGATCACGCGGAAGATGGTCAGCCGGCGCAGGCCCATGGCCTGCCCCGCCTCGCGCTGGCCGCCGTCCAGGGCCTGCCAGGCACCGCGCCAGACTTCGCTGGAATAGGCGGCGAAGACCAGGCCCAGGGCCAGCACCCCGGCGATAAAGGGGCTCAGCTCGAGATAACCGGCCGCCGGGTTGTACCAGCGCAGCAGGGCGTTCAGGCCCATGCCCACGCCGTGGTAGATGATAAACAGGGTGAGCAGCTCGGGCAGGCCGCGCAATGTGGTGCTGAAAGCCAGGGCCAGGGCGCGCGCCGGGCGAGCGCCGAACAGCGCCAGCGCCGCCACCAGCAGGCCCAGCAGCAGGCCGACCGGCAGGGTGGTCAGCGCCAGGGCCAGGGTCACCCCGAGGCCCTGCAGCAACTCGTCGCCCCAGCCGGCGTCACCGAAGCTCAGGTAGGTGAGCCAGTCCATAACAGATCCTCTTCTCGCTCAGCAGGTCAGGAGCGCTTGGCTCACTGCTCCAGGGTCAGCAGATTGACCGAGAAGAACTTGTCGTTGATGGCCTGATAGGTACCATCGGCGATGATCGACGCCAGCGCCTGGTTGAGCTGCTGGCGCAGCTGCTCATCTTCCTTGCGCAGCGCCATGCCGACACCCTCGCCGACATATTTCGGGTCGCTGATCGGCGCGCCGGCCAGACGGCAGCAGCTGCCATCGGTGGATTTCAGGGTCCAGTCGAGCATCGGGATCATGTCGCCAACCTGGGCATCCAGACGCCCGGACACCAGGTCCAGGTTGACCGCATCCTGGGTCGGATACAGGCGCACGTCGGAGTCGGGGAACATCGCCATCAGGTAATCGGCCTGGGTGGTCGCGCCCTGGGCGCCGATGGTCTTGCCGGCCATGGCGGCCGGGCTGAAATCGCTGAGTTCGGAATCCTTGGGCACCACGAAGGTCATCGCCGATTTCTGGTAGGGGTCGCTGAAGGCGACCTTCTGCCGGCGCTCCTCGGTGATAAACATGGAGGCGATCACCACGTCGTATTTGCGCCCCAGCAGCGCGGGGATGATGCCGTCCCAGTCCTGGGCCACCAGGCTGCACTTGGCCTGCATGCGCTCGCACAGAGCCTTGCCGATCTCGATATCGAAACCGGCCAGCTGGCCGTCTGCGGTGTAGTAGTTGAACGGCGGGTAGGCACCTTCGGTGGCCAGGCGCAGGGTCTGGCCTTCGGCGGCCTGGGCGGCAGCGAACGGCAGGGCACCGAGACTGGCGCAGAGCAACAGGGAGCGGAGAGTCTTATTCATCTTGTTTTCCTCTGGAATCAGGGTTTGCTATGAAGCCGGCCGTCACCCGCAAGCCCGCTTCACATCGCACTGGATGACCGCTTGGTCACCGCCGCGAACCAAGAATCCGCCCGCACCTCGCATTTATCAAATGTATATTTATTATGTTATGCATACTCCAGCGCTATGCATGTAGTTGTAGAGATTTAACTCGCGACGGAGCCGCCCCAAAGCCGCCGCCCGCCTGAGCAACCGCCCCTGTGAGTGCCACCAGCAGGTGGCGATGCGCGCTTCACCACTGCACCGACTGCCATGGCGCCTTTACAATGACACTTTTGCCTTGGAGCACAGCCATGAGCCACCCTCCCGTCTATGGCGTCGGCGATGCCTCCTACCAGGCCGCTGGCGGTATCAACGGCCTGCAGCGCCTGGTCGCCGACTTCTACCGGCTGATGGACCAGCAACCCGAGGCGGCAGACCTGCGGCAGCTCCATGCCGACGACCTGCAACTGGCAGCCGACAAGCTGGCCTGTTTCCTCAGCGGCTGGCTCGGTGGTCCCAAGCTGTTCCAGGAAAAGTACGGCAGCATCGCCATTCCCGCCTTCCACGCCCAGTGGCCCATCAGCGAGCGCCTCAGTGAACTCTGGCTCAGCTGTATGGCCCAGGCCATAGCCCTGCAACCCTATACGCCGGATTTCGCCGAGTACCTGCTGAGCCAGTTGCGGGTACCGGCCCAACGCATAGTCCAGGCCAGCCGCAATCGGCATGACGCGCAATAGCGGGCCGGACTGCGGCGAACCGCTGGAGCCGTTCAATGGCAGTGGCGATTTCGCCACCCGCTACGCCGGCGTCATCCTTGCCCCGTCAGCGACTAGACGACCTGCTGCCGGTTTTTTTTCACGAAATTCCAGTTATGGGCTGCGCAGCCCGGCCCAGCCTGGAAGGCCAGTTGCGACGGTTAAAGTGTGCAACGGCATTGGCTTAGCGTGACATAGGCGCCGCCAGCTCCGGCTGGCCCGGAGTCCCGAGGAGACAAGGCATTTGCAGCGGCGCGACGACGGCGTAGTCAGCCGAGAAAGGTGCCCCCACTGCCTATCTGCACCAGGTTTTCGGCGAACATTCCCTGCTCAGGGGCAGTGGCTTTGCCCGTCGACCGACTACGCGCAGTCGCCGGTCGGGCGATGGCGCCCCGATTCGAGCGCAAATGACTGGAGCTAAACGCCTTCAAGGCGCAGCAACAAAGCGTTGCGGCGCAAGCGCTTAGGGTTTGTGCCAGCGCTCGGCGGCGCTCTGGTCGCTTTGCCGGCCTTCGACCCAGCAGGAGCCTTCGGCCGTGTCTTCCTTCTTCCAGAAGGGCGCGCGGGTCTTCAGGTAGTCCATGACGAAGGCGCAGGCCTCGAACGCCGCCTCGCGGTGGGCGCTGGTAGTGCCGACGAAGACGATCGGCTCGCCCGGCTCCAGGCGGCCGATACGGTGAATGACCTGCAGGTTCAGCAGCGGCCAGCGTTGCCCGGCCTCGAGCGCGATCTTGGCCAGGGATTTCTCGGTCATGCCGGGGAAGTGCTCGAGAAACATCCCGCCGACTTCGCGGCCCTCGTTGAAATCGCGCACATAGCCGACAAAGCTGACCACCGCGCCGACACCCACGTTCGCGGCATGCAGCGCATTGACTTCGACGCCCGGATCGAAGGGCTCCAGTTGGACACGGATGTTCATGCAGATGCTCTCTTGTGGGAGGGGCTTTAGCCGCGACTACAACGAATTCAACCGCCGGTCACCGTGGGGAAGAAGGCCACCTCATCGCCCTCCTCCAACGGCTCGTCGAGGCTGCACAGTTCCTGGTTGCGTGCGCACATCAGGTTCTGCTCGGCCAGCACTTGCCATACGCCGCCGCGGGCCAGCAGGTGCTGGCGCAGGTCATCGAGGGTCGCGAACTCCTGGGTATCGCTCAGTTGCTCGCCGTCCAGGCCCAGGGCCTCGCGGTAACGGGCAAAATACTGCACATGAATCATTGCTCGTCCTCTTTATTGGGCTCTAGCAGCTTGTAGTGACCACTCTTGCCGCCCAGCTTCTCCAGCAGGTGCACGCTTTCGATGACCATGCCGCGGTCCACCGCCTTGCACATGTCGTAGATGGTCAGGGCGGCGACGCTGGCGGCGGTCAGGGCTTCCATTTCCACCCCGGTCTGCCCGCTCAGCTTGCAGCGCGCGGTGATCTGCACGGCATCATCGCCATGGGCGAGCAATTCGACCTTGACGCTGCTCAACATCAACGAATGACAGAGCGGGATCAGGTCGGCGGTCTTCTTCGCGGCCTGGATGCCGGCGATACGCGCCACAGCGAACACATCGCCCTTGGGGTGGGCGCCGTCGACGATCATCTGCAGGGTCTGCGGGCGCATGCGCACCAGGGCTTGGGCCACGGCCTCACGAACGGTCAGCGCTTTATCGCTGACATCGACCATGGTGGCGTGACCTTGGGAATCGAGATGGGTTAGCACGGGTTTACTCCAGGCAGGGATCGGCCGATTGTAAACCCAGCAGTCACGATATGGCAGCGGCAAGCTGCAAGCCGGGCTGCTGCGCGTTCAACTCGCAGCTTATGGCTTGCAGCTTGCCGCTCACCGCCTCCTACATATGGGTTTCGGCAAATTCCGCCAGGATCGAACGCGGCACCCCTTGCAGGGTGATGTGCACGCCATGCTCGAAGTCCTTGAAGCGCTCGGTGAGGTAGGTCAGGCCCGAACTGGGCGCCGACAGGTAGGGCGTATCGATCTGCGCCAGGTTACCCAGACAGACCACCTTGGAGCCGGTGCCGGCGCGGGTGATGATGGTCTTCATCTGGTGCGGGGTGAGGTTCTGGCACTCGTCGATGAGGATCAGGCTCTGCTGGAAGCTGCGTCCGCGGATGTAGTTGAGCGATTTGAACTGCAGCGGCACCTTCTGCAGGATGTAGTCGACGCTGCCGTGGGTGTTCTCGTCGTCCATGTGCAGGGCTTCGAGGTTGTCGGTGATGGCGCCGAGCCAGGGCTCCATCTTCTCCGCCTCGGTGCCGGGCAGGAAGCCGATCTCCTGATCCAGGCCCTGTACGCTGCGGGTGGCGATGATGCGCCGATAACGCTTGCTGACCATGGTCTGCTCGATGGCCGCGGCCAGGGCCAGGATGGTCTTGCCCGAACCGGCGGCGCCGGACAGGTTGACCAGGTGGATGTCCGGATCGAGCAAGGCAAACAGCGCCAGCGCCTGGTGGATATCGCGCGGCCGCAGCCCCCAGGCTTCCTGATGCAGCAAAGGTTCCTGGTGCAGATCGAGGATCAGCAATTCATCGCTCTGGATGCCTTTTATCCAGCCGACGAAGCCCTGCTCGTCGATGATGAACTCGTTGATGTGGACCGCCGGCAGGTTGTCGATCAGTTGCACCCGGTGCCAGGTGCGGCCGTGATCCTGACGGGTCTCGACCTTGCTCACCCGATCCCAGAAGGAACCGCTCATGCTGTGATAACCCTTGGACAGCAGCGACACATCGTCGACCAACTGGTCGGTGTGGTAGTCCTCCGAGTCGATCCCGCAGGCGCGCGCCTTCAGGCGCATGTTGATGTCCTTGGTCACCAGCACCACGGCCATGTCCGGGCGCCGGGCTTTCAGCTCGACCAGCTGGTTAATGATCTTGTTGTCGTTGAGATCCTCCGGCAGCCAGGTAATGGGCGAGGCACTTTTAGTCATGAGAATCGAGAGAAAACCACAAGGCCCGCTCTTCTCGCGCTGGATCGCGACGCCATGCTCCACTTCCTCGGGCGTGGCGCTCCCCAAAATCTTGTCGATCAAGCGAATGGCCTGCCGACACTCGGCGGCGACGCCTTGCTTGCCGGTTTTCAGCTTGTCCAACTCCTCCAGAACGGTCATCGGGATGGCGACGTGGTGTTCCTGGAAATTCAGCAACGCGTTGGGATCGTGGATCAACACATTGGTGTCGAGGGCGTAGAGGGTTGGAGCGGTGGGCTTGAAGCTTCCGTGGTCATCCATACTCGGTCACCTTCTTATAGGAGCCAAGCGACGGAATGCCTGAGCAGCGCTCCGCCGCGGGGACCGCCGACCTCTCAGACGGGGGCTGAGCAGGTGCAAGCAAGGTGAAGGCCAAGGGTCGCCACCTGTCTGCAGGGTTCGGCGGTCTGTCTTTTAGATACTCCAAAAATCATGACAGGCGAAAGGTTTTTTCAGTTTTTTTAGGTTTATTCGTCGCCTCGACGAATAGCGCTTGGCGACCCGCAACGACGCCGTTAAAGTCAGAAGTCCTACCCGCGCTCGCGCCGAAAATAATCCCGCCTCGGTAGCGGCGTCACGCCTCGTTGTCGACACAACGATTGACCTCGACCGTGACATGCACCAACTCGCCAATCCCCGCCAACCGGTCCTTGTAGCGATCCGCCGAGATGTCACCATGGGTCACCACGCTGACGATGCAGGCGTACTGCGCGCGACCGACCCGCCACAGGTGCAGATCCGCCAGTTCGGTGTCCGCTTCCTGGGCCAGGGCACTGCGCACGCGCAGCACAACGGGGCTGTCCATCTCCCGATCGAGCAGCACCTTGGCGGTCTCGACCAGCAAGCCCCTGGCCCATAGCGCGATGATCGCGGCGCCGAGCACGCCCATCAGCGGATCGAGCCAGTTCCAGCCGAACAACCAGCCGCCCAGCAGTGCAACGATCGCCGCCACCGAGGTCAGCGCATCGGCCAGCACATGGATAAAGGCGGCATGCCGATTGAGGTCGCGCGCCCTCGCCGGCGCGACGTGATCGTGATCGTGATCGTGATCGTGATCGTGATCGTGATCGTGATCGTGATCGCCATGAGCATGACCGTGCTCATGTTCATGCTGGTCGCGCAGCAGCCAGGCCGACAGCAGGTTGACCAGCAGGCCGACCACCGCCACCCACAGCGCCACCTCGAAGGCGATCAGCTGCGGCTGCCACAATCGCCACAACGACTCGAACGCCAGCATCGCCACCACCACCAGCAACAGCAGCGAACTGGCGAAGCCGGCCAGCACCTCGATCTTCCAGGTGCCGAAGGCGAAACGCGGATCATCGGCGTAACGCCGCGCCAGCAGATAGGCCAGGGCCGTCAGGCCGATGGCGAGCATGTGCGAAGCCATGTGCCAGCCATCGGCGAGCAGGGCCATGGAGTTGAAGGCATAGCCGGCGGCGATTTCCACCAGCATGGTCGCCCCGGTCAGCGCGGTCACCAGCCAGGCCTGGCGTTCGCTGCGGGTTTCCAGCGGGCGGTAATCGTGGGAAGGCTCCCAGCGCGAGTGATTGCAGGCGGTCATGGTGGCTCCCTGGAGGATTTGACCTGGGCCAACTACAACCCCGTGACGGCCCCCAGGTCAAGCGCAGCGCTTGGCCTTGGCGCAACGCCGCCGGCGCGGCTTGCGCCAAGGCCTATCCGGATTACGCCAGTGGCGCCATCGTCGCTAGTCTTGACCGCCCTCAGCTTCTAGAATCGCGACCAAGACTTTCAGGAGCAGACCCTATGCTGATGGTGATTTCCCCGGCCAAGACCCTCGATTACCAGACCCCGCCGGTGACCCAGCGCTATACCCAACCCGAACACCTCGAGCATGCCCAGGACCTGATCGCCCAACTGCGCGACTTCACGCCCATGCAGATTGCCGAGCTGATGCACCTGTCGGACAAGCTCGCCGGCCTGAATGCCGCACGCTTTGCCAGCTGGACCAGGACCTTCACCCCGGCAAACGCCAAGCAGGCACTGCTGGCGTTCAAGGGCGATGTCTACACCGGGCTCAACGCCGAAGACTTCGACGAGGACGACTTCGACTTCGCCCAGAACCACCTGCGCATGCTCTCCGGTCTCTATGGCGTGCTGCGGCCACTGGACCTGATGCAGCCCTACCGCCTGGAAATGGGCACCAAGCTGGTCAACCCGCGCGGCAACAACCTCTACGACTTCTGGGGCGAGCGCATCAGTGGCTGGCTGAATGAGGCGCTGGCCGCCCAGGGCGACGAGGTACTGCTCAACCTGGCCTCCAACGAGTACTTCAGCGCGGTGAAACGCAAGGCCCTGAATGCACGGATCATCGACACCGAATTCAAGGACCTGAAAAACGGTCAGTACAAGATCATCAGTTTCTACGCCAAGAAGGCTCGTGGCCTGATGGCACGCCATGTGATCAAACAACGCCTGAATAACCCTGAACAACTAAAGGACTTTAATGATCAGGGTTATGTCTATTCGGCCGAACAGTCCACCTTGAACAAACTGGTATTTTTGCGCGACCTGCCACAAGACTGATCCCGCCTCCTCTCCCGCCAAGGGCCGCCCGCCGGCCCGTTTGCCCCCCGCCATCGGCAATCAATGACTGCCACAAACAACCTGATTAATTAATCAACCCCCGCCACATTGAACTTTCCGAGTTCTCCGCACACCGCACGCACATCAACAAACCGACAATCGTAAACGGCCATCAATATGCAACTAGTGGCCACTATATTAACAGCCCTGATAATTCACAAAAGGGGGACGAACGGTAGGAACTATAGGAAAAAGCGCAGACTCTTAGGGACGTAACAGACTTCTTCATGCAACTTCGCATGAACCAAAACTGCCTTTAATCCCGGACCAATGTCCGCGGACGGACTTTATCTGAAGAAAAGTTGCCGTGCGCTCAGAGGAGAACTTTCGCCGATCAGATGACTTACTAATAAACCAAGAGCCAGAGCCTTCCGGGCCAGCAGCTCAGCAGTTCAACAGGGCACGTTTCATATTACAAGCCCAGCTCAGGCCTCCTCTTGCGGATGCCGGGCATTGCTCATGCCCGAATTAATCAAGCAGCCCTGTCGACCTGAGTTGAATGAACGACGGTGGTCAATAAGCCACTATTAAATTGCGAACTAAAATGGACGAGGTAATACGATGCGAATCAGTATCTTTGGTTTGGGTTATGTGGGCGCCGTATGTGCCGGTTGTTTATCGACCCGTGGCCATGACGTGGTCGGCGTCGATATATCGGCCAGTAAAACCGAGTTGATCAACAATGGCAAATCGCCAATAGTCGAGCCCGGTCTGGAAGTGTTGTTGCAACAGGGCCTGAACTCCGGCCACCTGCGTGGCACCACCGATGTCGCCGACGCAATTCGCGATACCGAGGTCTCGTTTATCTGCGTCGGTACACCGAGCAAGAAGAACGGCGACCTGGAACTGAATTACATCGAAGGGGTGTGCCGCGAGATCGGCTTCGCCCTGCGCAACAAGCCCGAACGGCATACCGTGGTAGTGCGCAGCACCGTACTGCCGGGCACCGTGAAAAACGTGGTGATCCCGCTCCTCGAAGACTGCTCCGGGAAGAAGGCCGGGATCGATTTCGGCGTGGCGGTGAACCCCGAGTTCCTCCGCGAAAGCACCGCGATCAAGGACTACGACTTCCCGCCGATGACCGTGATCGGCGAGCTGGACAGTGCCTCCGGCGACCTGCTGGAAAGCATCTACCGCGAACTCGACGCGCCGATTATCCGCAAGGACATCGATGTCGCCGAGATGATCAAGTACACCTGCAACGTCTGGCATGCCGCCAAGGTCACCTTCGCCAACGAGATCGGCAACATCGCCAAGGCGGTGGGGGTCGACGGCCGCGAGGTGATGGAGGTGATCTGCCAGGATCACAAGCTCAACCTGTCCAAGTACTACATGAAGCCCGGCTTCGCCTTCGGTGGTTCCTGCCTGCCGAAAGACGTGCGCGCCCTGTCCTACCGCGCCGGCAGCCTGGACGTCGAAGCGCCACTGATCGGTTCGTTGATGCGCAGCAACGGGGTCCAGGTGCAGAACGCTTTCGACATCATCGCCAGCTATGACAAGCGCAAGGTCGCCCTGCTCGGTCTGAGCTTCAAGTCCGGCACCGACGACCTGCGCGAGAGCCCGCTGGTGGAGCTGGCCGAGATGCTGATCGGCAAGGGCTTCGAGCTGAGCATCTACGACAGCAACGTCGAATATGCCCGCGTCTATGGCGCCAACAAGGACTACATCGAATCGAAGATTCCGCATGTCTCCTCGCTGCTCAACAGCGACTTCGATGCGGTAGTCGATAACGCCGAGATCATCGTCCTCGGCAATGCCGATGAGCGCTTCGCACCCCTGGCGCAACAGGCCCTCGACGGCAAGCACGTGGTCGACCTGGTCGGCTTCATGCCCACCGCCTCACGCGCAGGCTCCGAAGGCATCTGCTGGTAACCCCGGCCTAGCAGCCAGTTGGGCCGAACCTTGGGCGCGCGAGCAGCACCCTCGCCCGAGGTTCGGCCGGCGCACACGATGGATACGCATATGCACACAAACACGCTGAGAACCGCGCTCCTCGAAGCCGCGGGTTGGCTGTTCTACCTATCACTGCTGATGTTGCTCGCGCTGGCGCTGCCCAGGAGCGTGTTCGACCCCGAGTCGCGCGACTACCTGCTGTTGATCGGCGCAGTGGGCATCTGGCGTTATTCCATGGGCGCGGTGCACTTCGTGCGCGGCATCCTGTTTCTCTATGTGGTGTACCCCTATTACCAGCGCAAGCTGCAAAAATTCGGCAAGGACGCCGACCCTTCTCAGGTGTTTCTGCTGGTCACCAGCTTTCGCATCGACGCCTTGACCACCGCCCAGGTGTACCGCTCGGTGATTCGCGAGGCGATCGACTGCGGTTACCCGACCACCCTGGTGTGTTCCATCGTCGAGCTGTCCGATGAACTGCTGGTGAAAAACCTCTGGACCCGGATGAACCCGCCGGAGCAGGTCAAGCTGGACTTCGTGCGCATCCCCGGCACCGGCAAGCGCGACGGCCTGGCCTACGGCTTTCGCGCCATTTCCCGGCAGATGCCGGATGAAAACGCAGTGGTCGCGGTGATCGATGGCGACACCGTGCTCGGCGAGGGCGTGGTGCGCAAGACCGTGCCCTGGTTCAAGCTGTTGCCGAATGTCGGCGGCCTGACCACCAACGAGTTCTGCGAGGTGCGCGGCGGCTACATCATGAGCGAGTGGCACAAGCTGCGCTTCGCCCAGCGCCACCTCAACATGTGCTCGATGGCCCTGAGCAAGCGGGTGCTGACCATGACCGGACGCATGTCGGTGTTTCGCGCCGAAGTGGTCACTAACCCCGCGTTCATCGCCGACGTGGAAAGCGATCACCTCGAGCATTGGCGCCTGGGCCGTTTCCAGTTCCTCACCGGCGACGACAAGTCGAGCTGGTACAGCCTGATGAGCCTGGGCTACGACACCTTCTACGTGCCGGATGCGGCGATCAACACGGTCGAGCATCCGCCGGAGAAGAGCTTCATCAAGGCCAGCCGCAAGCTGATGTTCCGCTGGTACGGCAACAACCTGCGGCAGAACGCCCGCGCCCTGCGCCTGGGCACCCGCCGCCTCGGCTGGTTCACCAGCGTGGTGCTGTTCGACCAGCGCGTGTCGATGTGGACCAGCCTGCTCGGCCTGAGCGTGGCGATCATCGCCAGCATCAAGTACGGCCCCGGCATCTTCATCGCCTACCTGCTGTGGATCGGCCTGACCCGCCTGGTGTTGACCCTGCTGCTCAGCATCAGTGGCCACCGCATCGGCCCGGCCTACCCGGTGATCCTCTTTTACAACCAGATCGTCGGCGCGATGGTGAAGATCTACGTGTTCTTCCGCCTCGACCAGCAGTCCTGGACCCGCCAGCCGACCAAGCTCGATCGCGGTTTGTTGAGCTTCCAGCGCTGGTTCAACACCTGGTCCTCGCGCTCCATGACTTTTGCTGCTGCCAGCGTCTTTATCGCCACGCTTCTGGCGCTGGTGTGACCGGCCCCTTTTCGAACAGGAATTTGCAACCATGAATACAGCCGTCAACGTCAATGTGGTCCATGAATCGGAAGCCCAGCGGCAACATGCGCGGGTCAAGATCCCGGCCGTGCTGCGCTACCTGACGAAGAACCGCGAGCGGGTCGACCAGCCGATCGGCGACATCTCGGCCGGCGGTTTCTGCTTCAGCGCCGGCAAGGTGCCGGTGCAGGTCGGCGACTTCCATAGGGGCCGCTTGCAGTTCAAGCTGGACAGCCTCGACCTGGGCGTCGATATCGAGTTCCAGGTGCGCTCGGTGAATGCCGACAACGGCCGCGTCGGCTGCCAGTTCCATAACCTCAAGCCACGCGAGCAGGCCACCCTGCGCTACCTGATCAGCGCCTTCCTCGGCGGCGAACTGGTCAGCGCCGGCGACCTGCTGAGCACCCTGCAGCGGGAAAACTTCACCAAGGCGCGCAAGAACGGCGCGGGCGGCTCCGCCATGGGCCTGTTCGGCCGGCTCAAGGCCGTGACCTTCAGCCTGGCGATTTTCCTGGTCGGCCTGGCCGCCTTCGGCTTTATCTTCAAGTCGGTCTACGGCATCTACTTCGTCACCCACGCCGAGTCGGGCCTGGTCAACGTAGCCAGCCTGCAAGTGACCATGCCGCGCGAAGGCATGGTGCAGAGCCTGATCGAAGCGGACGCCATAGTCGCGAAAGGCGCGCCCATTGCCACCTTCTCCGCCAGCATGCTGGAGATGCTCAAGGGTCACCTGACCGACGAGCAAATGACCCCGGAGAATGTCGAAGCGCTGTTCGGCAAGCAGATGCAGGGCACCCTGACCAGCCCGTGCGACTGCAAGGTGGCCCGTCAGTTGGTGGCCGACGGTCAGTTCGCCGGCAAGGGCGATGTGATCTTCGAACTGGTCCCGCAGAACACCAAGGCCACGGTGCTGGCCAGCTTTCCCTACCGCGACTTCTCCCGCGCGCGTCCCGGCAGCCGCGCCAGCTTCTGGGTGGCCGGCGAAGACAGCCCCCGCTACGGCCAGATCGTCAGCAGCAGCCTGCATCAAGGCGGCCTGTCGGCGGATATCCGCGTGATCATCGAACCGGAGCAGAAACTCAACAGCAGCCTCGCCGGCCAGCCGGTCGAAGTCATCCTCGATCGCGGTCCGTCGTTCGACTGGGTGATCGACAAGGCCCTGGCGAAAGGTCTCTGAGGAGGACTCGGCAATGGCGACTACTGCCCCCCGTCTCATGCATGCCGCGCCCCTGCTGGCGCTCGCCCTGGCCGTGACCCTCGCCGGTTGCGCCGGGCTGCCGGACGAGCGCCTGGCCGCCGCAGCGCTGAAGCGTGGCGACACCGGCACCGCCGAGCAGAACTTCCGGCGCCTGGCGGAGTTGGGCTACGTCAATTCGCAGGTCGGTCTGGCCGATCTGCACATGGCCGGCGGCACGCCGCAAGACCTGGAAAAAGCCGAGCGGACCTACCGCCTGGCCCTGGACGAGTCGCCGCGGGCCAAGGCGCGCCTGGGCAAGTTACTCGCGCGCAAGGTCAATCCCAGCCAGGCCGAGCGCCTCGAAGCGGCCGAATTGCTGAATGACGCCTTCACCGCGGGTGAACCGAGCAGCCTGCTGCCGCTGGTCATGCTCTACCTGCAATACCCAGAGGATTTCCCCGCTATGAACGTGCAACAACGCATCTCCAGCTGGCGCCAGCAAGGCCATAGCCAGGCCGATCTGGCGCAAATCCTCCTCTATCGCAGCCAGGGCAACTACGACCAGCACCTGGGTGAAATCGAACAGATCTGCCAAGGCCTGATCGCCGAGGCCGATGTCTGCTACGTCGAACTGGCCACCGTGTACCAGAAGCGGGGGCAGGCCGATAAGCAGAAGGCCCTGTTGCAGCGCCTGATGGCGGGTTACCGCAGCGCCGTGGTGAGCCCGCAGCGGGTGGATGCCGTCGCCCAGGTGCTGGCCGACGCCGAACTGGGCACGCCGGACGAAGGCAAAGCCCAGCAACTGCTCGAAACCATCGCCCCGGCCTACCCGGCCGCCTGGGTCAGCCTGGCGCGCCTGCTCTATGACTACCCGGGCCTGGGCGACATCGAGACCCTGCTCGGCTACCTCGACAACGGCCGCGCCGCGGCGCTGCCGCGGGCCGAACTGTTGCTCGGCCGGCTCTACTACGAGGGCAAGCTGGTGCCGCAGGACCCGCACAAGGCCGAAGAGCATCTGCGCAAGGCCGCGCCCAGCGAACCCAGCGCCAACTACTTCCTCGGCCAGATCTACCTGCGCGGCTACCTCGGCGAGGTCTATCCGCAGCAAGCCCTGGATCATTTGCTCAGCGCCGCCCGTAACGGCCAGATCAACGCCGACTTCGCCCTCGCCCAGATGTACTCCCAGGGCAAAGGCATACGCCCGGATCTGGTCAACGCCTTCATCTTCAGCCAACTGGCGCTGCCGAAGAACACCCCACAAGCCAGCGCACTGGCGCGGCAGATCGAGCAGCAACTGCCGCCGACCCAGCGCAGCCAGGCCGAGCAACTGCTGCGCGATGAACGCCAGGTGCGCGGCAACGCCTGGCAAGCCCAAGCCTCGCTGCAGGCGCAAACCCAATGAACAAGGACTACGCGATGAAACTCAACAGGATCACCGCAGGCCTGGGCCTGAGCGTGTCATTACTCTCCGCCAGCTCGGCCTGGGCGGTGCAGATGAGCGACGACAACTTCGGCCTCGACATCAAGATCACCGCGCAATCGGAAGATGACCGCGACCTCGGCACCCGCGACGGTGGCGACGTCAACGGTATCGGTGCCGACCTGCGCCCCTGGCTCTATGGCCAGCGCGGCGCCTGGAGCGCCTTCGCCATGGGCCAGGCGGTGGTCGCCAGCGACATTATCGAGACCGACACCCTGGAGTCTTCCGACCCCGAGCTGGCCGGCGACTCCCAGGCCGATGGCCGCGAGCGGGAGAAGAACTACCTGGCCCTGCGCGAATTCTGGGTCGACTACGCCGGCCTCACCGACTACCCCGGCGAACACCTGCGCCTGGGTCGCCAACGCCTGCACAACGATGACGGGCAATGGCGCGATACCCATATCGAAGCGCTGAACTGGACCTTCGACACCACCCTGCTGCGCGCCAGCCTCGGCGCCGCGCAGCGCTTCAGCGACTACCGCACCGACCTCGACGAACTGGCCCCGGAAGACGAGGATCGTCTGCACCTGTTCGGCGATGTCGCGACCCAGTGGCGCCCGGGCCATTGGCTCGGCCTCAGTGCCCATCACTCACGCGATGACGGCAAGCTGGCCAATCCCGGCGAACCGATCGACGCCCTGGACAAGCGCGCCACCGGCGAGCTGACCTGGCTCGGCGTGCAGGCCCACAGCGATGCCTACAACTTCCGCAACCAGCAGCCGGTCAATTACTGGGCCAGCCTCACCTCGCTGACCGGCGAGCGCGAAGCCCTGACGCGCGCCATCGACAACGGCCAGGAAATCGCCACCGGCAAGAACAGCGACAACGTCAGCGCCTGGGGCACCGACCTGGGCCTGCGCTTTCGTCTGGACCCCAACTGGCAAGTCGGCGGCGCCTACGCCCGGGGCAGCGGCGGTGACGACGGCAACGGCACGGGCAGCTATCGCCAGACCGGCCTGCACAGCAACCGCTCCGCCTTCACCGGCACCCGCAGCAGAGTCCATCGCTACGGCGAGGCCTTTCGCGGCGAGCTGAGCAACCTGCAGTCGGCCACCCTGTTCGGCTCCTGGCAGTTGGCCGAGGACTACGACGCCAGCCTGGTCTACCACAAGTTCTGGCGGGTCGACGACCGCCAGCAGATCGGCCGGAGCGGGATCAACGCGCGTATCGATGATCCCCTGCATGACGGCATCGGTACGGCGCCCCAAGTGGACCTGATCGACGGCGAGAAAGACCTCGGCCAGGAGCTGGACCTGGTGGCCACCAAGTACTTCAAGCAGGGCCTGCTGCCGGCTTCGATGAGCCAGGCGATCGACGAGCCGTCGGCGCTGGTGCGCTTTCGCGGTGGCGTGTTCAAGCCCGGCGATGCCTACGGCAACGACAGCGACTCGCTGATGCACCGCGCCTTCGTCGACGTGATCTGGAAGTACTGAGGACAACGCCATGAAGCAACCACCAGGCAAACTCAAACGAGGCTGTGCAGCCGGCCTGCTCTGCAGCGGCCTGTTGCTTGGCGCGCTGCAGCTGGCGGCGCCCTGGGTGCAGGCGGCGCCGGCGCTCGACAGCGGCAAGACGGCGCCCCGGGCACTCAAGGAAACCAGCAACTACACGGTAACCAGCGTACCCGTCGAGCAGCTGCATCTGGATGAGCCCAAGCTGCCCGATCTCAGCGGCTACACCGCCGCTGCCGTCGAGGCCAAGATCGAGCGCACGCCCGGCGGCAAGGTGGTGGTGCGGCGCATGTTGCAACAGGATGCGCTGAAGGACTTCATCGGCGGCAACGAGCGCCTGCGCGAATGGGTCCAGCGGCAGAACGGCATGCCCCATGCGATCTTCATCGAGGGCGGCTACGTCACCCCGCAGGACATCGCCAAGACCCTGCCGGACAGCCAGTTCCGCGAGGTCGAGCCGGGCGTCTACCTGGCGCGCTTGCCGCTCGTGGTGGCCCAGGGTGCGACCCTGCACGTGGGCAAGGACACCAAGGATCTGCGCCTGTCCCAGGAGCGCGGCAGTTTCGTGGTCAACGACGGCCAGCTGTTCTTCACCGACACCCGGCTCACCGCCTGGCGCGAGGCGGACAACGGCCCGGCCAGCCTGCGCAAGGGCAGCGAGTTCCGCCCGTTTCTGGTGTCCTGGGGCGGTAGCGAGCTGTACGTCTCGGGCAGCGTCTTCACCAGCCTGGGCTACGACAACAGCAAGTCCTACGGCGTCAGCATCACCCAGTACACCCCCGGCATGCAGGCCCGCCTCAAGCGCCCGGAGCCGACCGGCTGGCTGATCGACTCGGAGTTCGTCGACCACTGGTACGGCTTCTACTGCTATGAGGCCGAGAACGTGGTGATCAAGGGCAATACCTACCGCGACAACATCGTCTACGGCATCGACCCGCATGACCGTTCCCACGGCCTGATCATCGCCGAGAACACCGTGTACGGGACCAGGAAGAAGCACGGCATCATCATTTCCCGCGAGGTCGATGACAGCTGGATCATCAACAACAAGAGCTACGCCAACAAGCTCTCGGGCATCGTCCTCGACCGTAACAGCGTGCGCAACCTGGTGGCCTACAACGAGGTGTACCAGAACCAGTCCGACGGCATCACCATCTACGAGAGTTCGGACAACCTGCTGTGGGGCAACAAGGTGTTGAACAACGCCCGCCACGGCATCCGCCTGCGCAACAGCACCAATATTCGCCTGTACGAGAACATCTCGGCGGCCAATGGCCTGACCGGCATTTACGGCCACATCAAGGACCTCTCCGACACCGACCGCGACCTCGAACTCGACCCCTTCGACACCGAAGTCTCGCTGATCCTGGTCGGCGGCAAGCTCGCCGCCAACGGCTCCAGCCCGCTGTCGATCGACTCGCCGCTGTCGGTGGAGCTGTACCGCGTGGACATGCTCGCGCCGAGCAAGAGCACCGGCATCAGCTTCGCCGGCATCCTCGGCGAACGCCAGGATGAAATCCTCGACCTGCTGGTGCGGCGCAAGCTGGCCGTGCTCATCGACCCGGTCGAGAACCAGGTCGACCTGCACAACTAATTTGAGGCAGTTTCTATGAAAGTGCGTGATAGCAAATGGCTTGGCCTCTGCCCCCTGGCGGCGGCGATCTGCCTGGCCGCCGCGGGGCTGCAGGCCGCAGAACAAACCAAGGCTCCGCAATACCAGGTGGAGGACTGCTGCTCCCTGTGCCCGGCGGCCCATGACGCCAGCCAGTACACCAGCAACTACATGAAGAACTTCACCACCCTGATCGATGCGCAGGACGCCTGGCTGTTCCGTACCCAGGAAGACCTGCGCACCGAATTCGGCACCAGCGCCGAGGGCCTGCGCATGCTCAAGGAGCTGCGCGAAGCCTTCAACAGCCGCGGCGTGGAACTGGTGGTGGTCTATCAACCGACCCGTGGCCTGGTCAACCGCAACAAGCTCAAGCCGGCAGACCAGGCCCGCTTCGACTACGATCTGGCGCTGCGCAACTATCGCCAGGCCCTGGCCAACTTCGCGGAGGTCGGCCTGAGGGTGCCCGACCTCTCGCCGCTGACCGACGAGCAGGAGGAGCAAGCCTTCTACTTCCGTCGCGACCAGCACTGGACCCCCTACGGCGCCGAGCGCACGGCGCGTCTGGTGGCCGAAACGGTCAAGCGCATCCCCGCTTTCGCGCAGATCCCGCAGAAGGAATTCGTCAGCCAGCGCATCGGCCTGATGGGCAAGACCGGCACCATGCAGAAGGTGGCCACCCAGCTCTGCGGCACCGTCTATGCCCCGCAGTACATCGACCAGTTCGCCACCGAACCGAAGAACGAGAGCGGCAGCGACGAGCTGTTCGGCGACAGCGCGACTCCGCAGATCACCCTGGTGGGCACCAGCCACAGCGGCCCGAACTACAACTTCGGCGGCTTCCTCGAGCAGCACATTGGCGCCGATGTACTCAACGTCGCCTTTGCCGGCGGCGGCCTGGAAGGCTCGATGCTGGAATACCTGGGCAGCGACGAGTTCCAGAACAACCCGCCGAAGATCCTGATCTGGGAGTTCTCGCCGCTGTATGACCTGGCCTCGGACAAGATCCACCGGCAGATGATGGCCATGCTGGGCAACGGCTGCGAGGGCAAGGAGGTTCTGCTCTCGAACAAAACCAGGCTGCGCCCGGGTGCCAACGAGGTGCTGGTCAACGGCAAGGGACAACTGCTGGACCTGCCGAGCAAGCGCCACCAGGTGGACATCCGCTTCAGCGACCCCTCGGTGAAAACCCTCGAGGCGACCCTCTGGTACCTCAGCGGGCGCCGCGAAAAGGTCAAGCTCGAAAAGCCCAACACCGCCGACACCGACGGCCGTTTCGCCTTCGAACTGCGCGACGACCGCGACTGGGCCGAGCTGAACTTGTTCGCCTTGGAAATCATGGCCCCCGCGGGCACCGGCGAACCGCTCGAGGTGCAGGCGCGGGTGTGCAGGCGCAACGATTTCTCCAGTCCGGCGCAGCTCGCCGCAAGCGACTCCTGAGGTGCCTATGCCGATGCGCACACTGACCCTGCCCTGCCTGCTCGGCGCCATGCTCCTGGCCTGCGCCAGCCAGGCCGCCCTGCGCCCGCCACAGGGCTATTACGCGCCGGTGGAAACCCGCAAGGGCGCGCCACAGGCCTGCCCCAGCGTGCCCACGCCCTACACCGGCACGCTGCAATTCACCAGCAAGTACGAGGGCTCCGACAAGGCCCGCGCGACCCTGAACCGCAAGGCGGAAAAGGCCTTTCGCCAGCAGACCGCCAGCATCACCCGCCTGGAAAAGGACTTCAACAAGCAGGTCATGCACTACCTGCGCGACGGCCAGCCGCAGCAGCTGGCGTGCGCCATGGACTGGCTGAGCAGCTGGGCCGAAGCCGATGCGCTGCTCTCCAGCGACTACAACCATACCGGCAAGTCGATGCGCAAATGGGCGCTGGGCAGCCTGGCGGGTGCCTACCTGCAGCTGAAATTCTCCGAATCCCAGCCGCTGGCCGCCTACCCGCAGCAAGTCCGGGTGATCGAGTCTTGGTTCGCCAAACTGGCCGAGCAGGCGGTGCAGGACTGGAGCGACCTGCCGCTGAAAAAGATCAACAACCACTCCTACTGGAGCGCCTGGTCGGTGATGGCCGCCGCCGTGGCGCTCGACCGCCGCGACCTGTTCGACTGGTCCGTCGAGCAGTTCCGCGTGGCCGCGGGCCAGGTCGATGATCAGGGCTTCCTGCCCAACGAAATCAAGCGCAAGCAGCGCGCCCTGGCCTACCACAACTACGCCCTGCCGCCGCTGACGATGATCGCCAGCTTCGCCCAGGCCAACGCCGTGGATCTGCGTCCGGAAAACCAGGGCGCGCTCAAGCGCCTGGCCGAACGGGTACTGGACGGGGTGAATGACCCAGACGACTTCGCCAGCAAATCCGGCGAAAAACAGGACATGGAAGACCTGAAAAAGGACAACAAATACGCCTGGCTGGCGCCCTACTGCACGCTTTATGCCTGCTCGGCCGACACCGAGAAACTCAAGCAGCAGATGGGCCCGTTCAAGACCTTCCGCCTCGGCGGCAACGTGACCCGGGTATTCGAGCCAAAGCAGCGGGGCGATAGCTGATTACGGGAAAGGATTGAGCCAAGCGATGCCCGCAGCTAAGGCGCTGACGAGAACGTCGATGGGTATCGCTTCGCTCAACCCATCCTACCAATAGCGGCAGTTTGCAAGTCCGTCTACGGACGTAGAAACAGCCTCCCGCGCGCGGGGGGAAAGGGGGGCTTGCGAGCCTCTGAAGAGTGGTTATTCAACGGAGATCTACGGATGGTCTTTTCATCCAACGTATTCCTGTTCCTGTTCCTGCCGATCTTTCTCGGCCTGTATTACCTGAGCAGTAATCGCTATCGCAACCTGCTGATCCTGCTCGGCAGCTACGCCTTCTACGCCTGGTGGCGAGTGGATTTCCTTCTGCTGTTCGCCGCGGTCACCCTGTGGAACTACGGGTTCGGCCTGCGCATCCATGCGGCTGGGGTACGCAGCAAGGCGGCGCAGCGCTGGGTGATCGGGGGTGTGGCCGGCAACCTGGCGACCCTGGGTTACTTCAAGTACGCCAACTTCGGGGTGGCAAACCTCAACAAGGTGCTGGAAGGCGCCGGCTTCGAGCCGTTCCTGCTGACCCAGGTGATCCTGCCGATCGGCATTTCCTTCTATATCTTCCAGTCGCTCAGCTACCTGATCGACGTCTACCGCGGCGACACCAAACCCACGGAAAACCTGATCAACTTCGCCGCCTTCATCGCCCTGTTCCCGCAACTGATTGCCGGCCCCGTGCTGCGCTACAAGGACCTGGCCGAGCAGTTCACCGAGCGCACCCACAGCCTCGACAAGTTCAGCGAAGGCGCCACCCGCTTCATGCAGGGTTTCGTCAAGAAGGTGTTCATCGCCGACAGCCTGGCACCCTTGGTCGACCACCTCTTCGCCCTGCAGGACCCCAGCAGCGGCGACGCCTGGCTGGGCATGCTCGCCTACAGCGCGCAGCTGTATTTCGACTTCTCCGGCTACAGCGACATGGCCATCGGCCTGGGCCTGATGATGGGTTTCCGCTTCATGGAAAACTTCAACCAGCCCTATATCAGCCAGTCGATCACCGAGTTCTGGCGGCGCTGGCACATCAGCCTGTCGACCTGGCTGCGCGACTACCTGTACGTGCCGCTGGGCGGCAACCGCAAGGGCACCTTCAACACCTACCGCAACCTGTTTCTGACCATGCTCCTGGGCGGCCTGTGGCACGGCGCCAACTGGACCTTCCTGATCTGGGGCGCCTGGCACGGCATGTGGCTGACCATCGAGCGCCTGTTCGGGGTGAACGCCGCGCCCAAGGCGATCAATCCGCTGAAGTGGCTGTTGACCTTCCTGCTGGTGATGCTCGGCTGGGTGATCTTCCGCGCCGAGAACCTCGACGTGGCCTGGCGCATGTACGCCGCGCTGTTCGCCTTCGATGGCTGGCAGCTCAGCGAACTGGGCCGGGCCAATGTCGGCGACCTGCAGATCGCCACCCTGGTCCTGGCCTATGCGGTCATGGCCTTCTGCGGCTTGCGCCAGTTCTACCGCCACACGCGCCCGGACGCTGCAGCGGGCCTGGTCATGGGCAGCGGCGGCGTGCTGCTGCAACAGGCCAGCTGGAGCGCCGCCATGCCGCGCTACCTGGTCCGTGGCGCCTTGCTGCTGCTGTTCTGCGCCTCGCTGTTGAAGCTCTCGGCGCAGAGCTACTCCCCCTTTCTGTATTTCCAATTCTGAATGAGGCCGAGCATGACGCGTCCATTACGCAAACTCTACGTCGCCCTGTTCCTCGGCGTGCTGAGCCTGCTGCTGCTCTGGTCCCTGCGCGGGGTTCTGAGTTACCAGGCCCCCAACCAGTTCAGCGTGCTCGACGGCAACCTGGCGACGAACTTCGAGAGCCATTACGACAAGCAATTCCCGATCAAGCAGCTCGGCACCAACGTCTGGGCCGCGCTGGATTATGTGCTGTTCAACGAAGGCCGCCCCGGCGTGGTGATCGGCCAGCACGACTGGCTGTACTCGGCTGAAGAGTTCAACCCGGTGGCCGATGGCCGCCAGCACCAGCGCGACAACCTGGCGCTGATCCGCGGCGTGCGCGAGCAACTGGCGCAGCGCAATGTGCGCTTGCTGCTGGCGATAGTGCCGGCCAAGGCGCGCCTGTACCCGGAGTACCTCGGCGACCAGCGCATCAGCAGCCAGCGCGCGGACCTCTATCAGCGCTTCCACCGCGAGGTGCGCAATGCCGACATCGCCGCGCCAGACCTGCTCGCCAGCCTGCAGGCCGAGAAGAGCCGCGGTCAGCTGTTCCTGCGCACCGACACCCACTGGACACCCCTGGGCGCGGACCTGGTCGCGCGCCAACTGAGTGAGACCGTGAACCGCTCGCTGGCCCTCAACGGCGAACCGCAGGCGTTCGTCACCGAGGCCACCCAACAGCAGCCACTGCTGGGTGACCTGACCAGCTTCCTGCCACTGGCGCCGCTGTTCGAGCGACTGCTGCCCGAACCCGACCAGCTGCAGCAGTACCAAACCCGCGCGGCGGACCAGGCCGGCGGAGCCGATGCGCTGTTCGCCGACAGCGACATCCCGGTGGCGCTGGTCGGCACCAGCTACAGCGCCAACCCCAACTGGAATTTTGCCGGGGCCCTGCGTCAACACCTGCAACGCGACCTGAGCAACCACGCCGAAGACGGCCAGGGGCCGATAGTGCCGATGCTCAAGTACCTGCAAAGCGACGAGTTTGCCGACGCCCCGCCGCAGTTGCTGATCTGGGAATTCCCCGAACGCTACCTGCCGATGGCCAGCGATCTCGACGACTTCGATCCGGACTGGATCGCCGAACTGAAGAACGACAGCCGCCAGCAACGTCTGGCGACCACCGCCAGCCGCTGCCCCCCCTACCCGTAGGATGGGTTGAGCGAAGCGATACCCATGCGGCTGCGATGATGGGTATCGCAGGCTCAACCCATCCTACGGAGCTAGAGAACCCGAACGGCGCAGCCGCTCGCTACACCACGCCCCCGCGGCCCTGTAACCGCAAGATGGAGGAACACCCATGATCAGACAGAACAAACGCAGCTGGACGTCCTACGCCTGCGCCCTCGCCCTGAGCGTCGGCGCCCTCCATGCCCAGGCCGGCGACGCAGCCCTCTATGCCCCGCAGGCGCCCAAGGGATCGGCCTTCGTCCGCGCCTACAACGCCGGCAACAGCGAGCTCAGCGTCAGCGTCGGCAACACCGACCTCAGCGACATCGCCCCGCTGGGCTCCAGCGACTTCAGCTATCTGCCGGCCGGCAGCTATAGCGCCCAGGTCGGCAGCAACAGGCTGCCGGTGAAACTCGACGCCGGCCGCTACTACACCCTGGTCAACCAGCCGGGTAGCGAACCCAAGCTGGTGTCGGAAGCCGCATTCAGCAACAAGCACAAGGCCATGCTGCGGGTGCAGAACCTGTCCGACCGCAGCCTGAGCCTGAAGACCGCCGACGGCAAGGCCGCGGTAGTCGACAAAGTCGCCCCGGACGGCAACGGCGAGCGCGAGGTCAACCCGGTCAAGGTCAGCCTGGCGCTGTTCGACGGCGACAACAAGATCAGCGACCTCAAGCCCGTCGCCCTGACGCGCGGCGAGGTGGTCAGCCTGTACATCACCGGCAGCGGCAGCCAGCTCTCGCCGGTGTGGGTCAAGCGCCCGGCCAGGAACGAATGAGCAACCCGAACAACAGCAAAGACCGGCAATAGACCGGCATGCGAACAGCGCCTTCACGAGAAGGCGTTCTGGAGTGGTCCCCCAACGCCGATCGTTCGGCCTGGGTAAGCGGGCAGTCCGCCAACGCGCGGGAGCTGCCCAACCAAACGCATAAATGCTTTAGGAGTACCGACATGATTCCAGTAATTCTTTCCGGTGGCAGCGGTTCGCGCCTTTGGCCCCTCTCACGCAAGCAGTACCCCAAGCAGTTCCTCGCCCTCACCGGCACGGACACCCTGTTCCAGCAAACCATCAAGCGCCTGGCCTTCGACGGCATGCAGGCGCCGCTGCTGGTGTGCAACAAGGAACACCGCTTCATCGTCCAGGAACAGCTGCACAGCCAGCAGCTGGCCACCCAGGCGATCCTGCTCGAACCCTTCGGCCGCAACACCGCGCCGGCGGTGGCCATCGCCGCCATGCAGCTGCTCGCCGAAGGCCGCGACGAACTGTTGCTGGTCCTCCCCGCCGACCACGTGCTGGAGAACCAGCAGGCCTTCGAGGACGCCCTGGCGCTGGCCAGCAAAGCCGCCGAACGTGGCGAAATGGTGCTGTTCGGCATTCCGGCCCTGCGTCCGGAAACCGGTTATGGCTACATCAAATCGGTGGCCGACGCCGCGCTGCCTGAAGGCGTGATTCGCGTGCAGTCTTTCGTCGAAAAACCCGATGAAGCCCGCGCCCGTGAATTCGTCGCCTCGGGCGACTACTTCTGGAACAGCGGCATGTTCCTGTTCCGCGCCAGCCGCTACCTGGAAGAGCTGAAGAAACACGACGCCGACATCTACGACACCTGCCTGCTGGCACTGGAACGCAGCCAGGTCGAGGGTGATGTCATCACCATCGACGCCGCCACCTTCGAGTGCTGCCCGGATAACTCGATCGACTACTCGGTAATGGAAAAGACCAGCCGCGCCTGCGTGGTACCACTCGATGCCGGCTGGAACGATGTCGGCAGCTGGTCATCGATCTGGGACGTGCACGACAAGGACCGCCACGGCAACGTCACCAAGGGCGATGTCATGCTGCACAACAGCCGCAATTGCCTGGTGCATGGCAACGGCAAGCTGGTCTCGGTGATCGGCCTGGACGACATCGTGGTGGTGGAAACCAAGGACGCCATGATGATCGCCCACCGCGACCATGTGCAGGACGTCAAGACCGTGGTCAACCAGCTCAACGAGCAGGGCCGCAGCGAAACCCAGAACCATTGCGAGGTCTACCGGCCCTGGGGTTCCTACGACTCGGTGGACATGGGCGGACGCTTCCAAGTCAAGCATATCTCGGTCAAACCCGGCGCCACCCTGTCCCTGCAGATGCACCACCACCGCGCCGAACACTGGATCGTGGTGTCCGGCACCGCCGAGGTGACCTGTGCCGACAAGGTGTTCCTGCTCACCGAAAACCAGTCCACCTACATTCCGATGACCGCGGTGCATCGCCTGAGCAACCCCGGCAAGATCCCCCTGGAAATCATCGAGGTGCAATCGGGCAGCTACCTCGGCGAAGACGACATCGAACGCCTGGAAGACGTCTACGGCCGCAGCCAGGCAACCCCGCTGAGCCTCGTCGCCCGCTGAGCCGCCTCTAAACCCTCAGCAAACAGACGCCGGCCCTTGCCACAGCAAGGGCCGGCGCCAGCACGGCGCAAGTCGCCCCGGCCTTGTGTAGGATAGGCTCTGTGATGTCCACCAAGGCCCACTCCCTATGCTATTCGGCGCGATACTGGTTCTGAGCTGGCTGATCCTGCTGATCCGCTACCCGAGCAAAGCCCTGCCCATCTCCCTCGCCGCGCTGATCGGCCTGGGCCTGGTGGCCAGCTGGGTGCTCTGGCAGGAAAGCCGCGAGACGCGCCATCTGGCGCATCTTGAACTGCGCCTGGTCTACGACCCACAGAACTGCCCGGCCAACCGTCCGCTGGCCCTGACCCTGAAGAACGGCAGCACAGCCGCGCTGCTCGAACTGCGCTGGCAGATCGCCGCCTACCGCCCCGGCGACAGTGCCAACCTCGCCGAACGCCTCTACGAATCCCCCCGCTACAGCGGCCCCGGCGAACTGCTGCCCGGCGCCACCTGGCAAGACTGCCTGCCCCTGCCGAGCCTGCGCAGCGGCTACCGCGCCAGCACCCTGGAATTTCGCGCCGAACGCCTGCAAGGCAGTTTCAGTCGCTGAAAAACTACCTGCGTTGGCCCTCTTGACACGAGAGGGGCGTTAAAAACAGGCTCGGAAAGCCGCTTGCGGCTAACGCGCTTCAGCGCGGCCCGCAGGGCGAGCGAAGCGAGTAATGCTCATTTACAACAGTAAACTCGCGTGCGAGCCCAGTCCGCTTCCTCGCCTGTTTTCGCCTTGTCTTGCCTGCCTCGCCTACGTTTTTAGCGGCCTAATACGTATAACCACAAGGATGCCCGCATGACCCAGCCCACCGTCCTGATCACCGGATGCTCCAGCGGCATCGGTCGCGCCCTGGCCGACGCCTTCCACCAGGCCGGTTATCGGGTGTGGGCCACCGCCCGCAAGAAGGCCGACCTCGCCACGCTCGAGGCGGCCGGGTTTACCGCGGTGCAACTGGACGTCAACGACGGCCTGGGGCTGGGCCAGCTGGCCGAACGCATGCAGACAGAGATCGGCGGTCTGGACGTGCTGATCAACAACGCCGGTTACGGCGCCATGGGGCCGCTACTGGATGGCGGCGTAGAGGCCATGCGCCGGCAGTTCGAGACCAATGTATTCGCCATCGTCGGCGTGACCCGCGCGTTGTTTCCCCTGCTGCGGCGCAACAAGGGCCTGGTGGTGAATATCGGCAGCGTCTCCGGTCTGCTGGTCACCCCCTTCGCCGGCGCCTACTGCGCCTCGAAAGCCGCGGTGCATGCCCTCTCCGATGCCCTGCGCCTGGAGCTGGCGCCCTTCGCCATCGAGGTGATGGAGGTGCAGCCCGGTGCCATTGCCTCCAGCTTCGGCGCCAATGCCAGCCAGCAGGCCGAACAGCTGATCGACCAGGCCTCGCCCTGGTGGCCGCTGCGCGAGGGCATTCGCGCCCGTGCCAACGCCTCCCAGGACAATCCCACGCCTGCCAGCCACTTCGCCCGCCACCTGCTCGCCGCCGTGCAACGCGCCAAGCGCCCGCGCCTGCTGCGTCTGGGCAATGGCAGCCGCGCCCTGCCGCTGCTGGCCGCGCTGTTGCCGCAACGCCTGCTCGAGGCTGTACTGAAAAAACGCTTCCTGCTGAACCGGAGCCTCTGAATGCAACCCTCGACCGATCCGACTCCGCGCCCTGCCGCCGTGCCCATGGCCCGCCTGGCCCTGACGGGCGTAGCGGCGGTGATAATACTCAACCTGCTGCTGCGCACCTTCGTCAGACTCGGCGGCCTGCTGACCACCCTGCTGATCGCCGCCGCGGTCGCCGCCGCCATGGCCCTCTGGTTTGCCGCCCGCCAGCACCGCGCGCCACTGCCCAGCGAACGGCGGCACCTGGTCTGGCTCTATGGCGGGGCCCTGGCGCTGCTCTATCTCGGCCTGCTGGCCATGATGGCGCTCAAGGACGACCCCAGCCCCATGGGCATGCTGCTCCTCGCCCTGCACTACCTGTGCTATCCGCTGTTCGCCCAGTTGCTGTTCTCCGCGCGGATTTTCCCGCGGCGTAGGCTGGGTTAGCGGCGCTGATCGGGCACCGCCATCGTGGCGCGCCGCGTAACCCACCGGGCGATATCCCTGCGTAGCGCCTATGGTGGGTTACGGCGCAGCGGATCTTGCGGGTTCATCACTGTCGGCAACATGCACCTAACCCACCCGATCAATCCCACGGCCAAGCTCGCAGCGCACTCCAGCTTCTATGCTGACTAGAGTTCCCCTCAGCCGCTCAATAGGCCATCGCCTATGCGCATCGCACTGCTGCTCTTCAGCCTGGTCCTGTTCGGCTGCACCAGCGCGCCGGCCCCGTCGGCGCTGCAGCGCACGGACGGCGCGTGGCGGACCCTGTATGTGGTGAATCATGGCCTGCATACCGGGCTGCAGATCGCCCGCGCCGACCTGCTCGAAGTCCTCCCCGGATTGGCCGAGGCGTTCGACGACGGCGACTTCCTCGAACTCGGCTGGGGCGACGAGGATTTCTACCGCGCCCCGCAGGCGACCCTGGGCCTGACCCTGCGAGCCCTGCTCTGGCCGACCGCCAGCGTATTGCATGTGCTGCCGATCAGCGGCGATCCCGGACGAGGTTTTGCCGCCAGCGAAGGCGTCGCAGTACGGGTCAGCGAGGACGGCTACCGGCAACTGCTGGCGTTCGTCGCCGCCAGCTTCACCCGCACTCCTGCAGATGCCCCGGCCCCGATCGGGCCTGGCCTGTATCCCGGCAGCCGTTTCTACCGGGCCACAGGCCACTACTCGATGCGGCGCACGTGCAATACCTGGGTGGCCGAGGCGCTGGCCGCAAGCGGCTGTCCGCTCTCGCCGGGCGAGGTGATAACGGCGAGCCAACTCATGTCCGCCCTGCACCGGGCCTGCCCGCCCACTGAGCCGCGCGCGGCGGCCTCAACAGCGGGAACCTCGCGGCGTCCCGCGGTTCTATACTCAAGGCAGACCGTGCATGAGTTGGAGGCGAGCCGTGCCAACCACAAGTTCCACCAGTCAGGAACACCTTTGCCTCAACCGTGCGCTGCGCACCCTGAGCGGCTGCAACCGCGCGCTGCTGCGTGCCGAAGACGAGGCCACCCTGCTCCAGGATATCTGTCGGGTCATAGTCGAGCAGGCCGGTTACCGCCTGGCCTGGGTTGGCCGCGCCGAGCACGATCCGGCGCAAACGGTCACCCCCGTGGCCCATGCCGGGGTCGAACAGGCCTACGTCGACTCGCTGAATATCTCCTGGGCCGACAACGAGCGCGGCCACGGCCCCTCCGGCACCGCGATCCGCACCGGCCAGCTGAGCCTGACCCACAACCTGCTGACCGACCCGAACACCGCGCCTTGGCGTGAAGGAGCGACGGCCCACGGCATCGCCTCGGTGATGTCGCTGCCGCTACGGGTCGAGGGCGAGATCTTCGGGGCTCTCGGCATCGGCGCACCGGAACCGGACGCCTTCGGCCCGCAAGAAATGGAGCTGCTCAGCGAAGCCGCCGAGGACCTGGCATTCGGCATCGAAACCCTGCGCAGCAAGGCCCGGCGCGCCCAGGCGGAACAGGAGATCCAGCGCCTCAACCGCGCCCTGTCGACGCGGGTGGCGGTCAACCATGCGCTGATCCACGCCGACGACGAGCCCTCGTTGCTCAAGGAAGTCTGCCGGGTGCTGGTGCAGGATTGCAGCTACCGACTGGCCTGGGTCGCCTATCGCCAAGACAACCCAACAGAACCCTACCACTACGTGGCCTATGCGGGCTTTGAGGAGGGCTTTCTCGACCTCGCCCAGGCCTGGATGAGCGGCGAGGAAGGCCAGACCTTCATGAGGCGCTTCGACGCCACCCTGGAGAGCGGCCAGCCATACGTGAAGCAAGTGATGCGTGACGCTGTCAACGCCGCCGATACCGCTGCGCTACGCGACGAGGCGCTAAAACGCGGCTACGTCTCCTTCATTTCGCTGCCACTACGAGTCGAAGGCGCATTGATCGGCACCCTCGACATCTCGGCCGCGGAAGCCGACGCCTTCGACGAGCAGGAGGTCGAACTGCTGTTCGCCGCCGCCAACGACCTGGGCTTCGGCATCGCCACCCTGCGCACCCGCCGCAGGGCCGCCGAGGCGGAGGCCACCATCAGGCGCATGGCCTATACCGACGAGCTGACCGGCCTGCCCAACCGCCTGCGCCTGCGCGAGTTGCTGGAAGAGGCGATAGCCGAAGCCAGGCAGGAGCATCGGGCGCTCGGGCTGTTGCAACTGGAGGTCGGGCGCAACCAGGCGATCAACGAAACCCTCGGCTACCGCGAAGGCGACCGCCTGCAGCAAGCCATCGCCGCGCGTCTGGTCCTGGCGGTGGGCGCAAGCAACACCCTGGCGCACATCGGCGAAAGCGAGTACGCCGTGCTGATGCCCAGCGGCGGCGCCGAGCAGGCCTCGCAACTGGCGCAGAAGATCCTGGTGGCGCTGTACGAGCCGATCGACCTGTCCGGGCTGCTCCTCGATACCCGCGCCAGCATCGGCATCGCCCTCTACCCCGGCCACGGCACCGACCCGGACGCCCTGATCCGTCGCTCGGCCAGCGCCATGGACCAGGCCAAGCGCTCCAGTACCGGCTATGCGCTGTTCCAGGGCGGCCTGGATCGCGAATGCGCCCAGCACCTGACCCTGATGAGCGAACTGCGCCGGGCGATCGACGGCAACCAACTGCTGCTGCACTACCAACCGAAACTGCAGATCGCCACCAATACGGTGTGCGGCAGCGAAGCCCTGGTGCGCTGGCAGCATCCGCAGCACGGCCTGCTGCCGCCCAACGACTTCATCAAGTTGGCCGAGAACGCCGGGCTGATCACCCCGCTCACTTACTGGGTGCTCGACGCGGCGCTGGGCCAGAGCTATGCCTGGCATCAGGAAGGCGACCCTCGACCGATCTCGATCAATCTGTCGGCCCACGACCTGCGCGACCCCAAGCTGCTCGAACGGATTCGCGGCGCCTTCTCGACCTGGGGCGCCGAACCCGACTGGATCGAATTCGAGCTGACCGAAAGCGCGCTGATGGAAGACCCGGTAGCGGCGCTGGAGACCCTGACCCAACTGAAGAACCTTGACAGCCGGCTGACCATCGACGACTTCGGCACCGGCTATTCCTCGCTGGCCTACCTGCAGAAATTGCCGGTGGATTCGCTGAAGATCGACCAGTCCTTCGTCATTCCCATGCTCAGCGACGACGATGATTCGGCGAAGATCGTGCGCTCCATCGTCGAACTGGCGCACAACCTCGACCTAGAGGTGGTCGCCGAGGGCGTGGAGAACCAGGAAACCCTGACCCGCCTGGGCAACTTCGGTTGCGACATCGCCCAGGGCTTCTCGATCAGCCAACCAATCCCCGGCAACAGCTTCCGCAACTGGGAAGCCTTGTCGAGCTGGCACTGACCAACGCGCCTCGATTGCTGGTCCCGTAGGGTGCGCCGCGCGCACCACCGGTCAAGACCCCGTTCAGCCCGTGGCCCGCGCCAGCCGCGGCGCGGCTTTCGGCTTGCGAAACACCAGCACGTTGCCGAGCATCACCAGCAGCAGGCCGAACAACGCCGGCGCGGTCCACTGGTAGCCCTCGACGAACACCGAGATATTCAGCGCCACCACCGGGAACAGCACCGTGCAGTAGGCCGCGCGCTCCGGACCCATGCGTCCGACCAGGGTCAGGTAGGCGGTGAAGCCGATCACCGAACCGGGAATCGCCAGGTACAGCAGCGAACCGACATAGCGCGTGCTCCACTCGAAGCCGAACGGTGTGCCGTTGATCAGACAGATCGCCACCAGCATCGAGGCGCCGTAAAGCATGCCCCAGGCGTTGGTGGTCAGCGGCTTGAGACCGGCCTTCTGCTGCAGGCTGGAGAGCAGATTGCCAGCGGAAAAACACAGGGTGCCGAGCAGCGACAAGCCGATGCCCAGCAGGGTTTCCCGACTGGCCGCATGGCCGGCCAGCTCGGGCCAGAACAGCAGGCCGAGGCCACCCAGGCCCAGGGCGCCACCGGCCAGCACATTGGCGGCGATCTTCTGCTTGAAGAACAGCCGGGCATTCAGCGCATTCCACAAGGTCGCCGTGGAGAAGATCACCGCGATCAGCCCGCTGGGGATCCACTGGCTGGCGGTGTAGAAACACAGGAAGTTGATGCAGAACAGGCACAAGCCCTGGATCAGGCAGATCACCTGGCCACGCCTGTCGAGCTTCTGCAGGCGGCCGCTGAGCAGCAACAGGGCAAACAGCACCGCGGCCGCCAGGGCGAAGCGATAGGCAATCGAGGCGGCAATCGCCACCTCGCCCATCTGCAGTTTGATGGCGATCCAGGTGGTGCCCCAGATCAGCACGGTTAACAGATACAACGCCAGATTCATCGCAAGACTCCCGGTAGATGCCCGCAGTCTGCGCCGTGTCGGGTGCTGGCGCTTGCACAAAGTTGCGGGTTTTGTCGGGCAGCCGCCGCACGCAAGCCGCATTGCCCCCACCTGCAACGCGGCGGACCAGGCGGACTTTTCTCCGCGGCCGTGGTCAATAGCAAGAGGCCGCCGGCAACAGGCGCCACCAGAGGAAATTGCTTATGACGACAATCAACAGATTCGGCTCCATGCTCGGGTTGGCCGGTGTCCTTGCGCTCAGCGCGTGCATGTCCACGCCCCCGCCCGCTACGCCCTACTCGCAGGGGCCGTACCAGGGCAGTGCGGCACCCGGCGGCATCTACTCCGGCTACGGCAGGGTGGAGTCGATTGACAGCGTCGCGCAGGAGTATCAGGGCGTCGGCGGCACCGGCATCGGCCTGGGTACTGTGGCTGGGGCGGTGATCGGCGGCGTGGCAGGTCACCAGGTAGGCTCGGGCAGCGGCAACACGGCGGCGACCATCGCCGGGGCGGCAGGCGGTGCCTATATCGGCCACCAGCTGGAGAAGCGTAAACAGGCTGAGAACGCCTACCGGATAACCGTACGCATGGAAAACGGCGACTATCAAACACTGACCCAGCCCAGCATCGGCGACCTGAGAGTCGGCGACCGCGTGCGCATCGACAATGGTGCCCTGCAGCGCTACTAGTGTTGCCCCAGCACTCAAGTGTCGTATGCAGACAGTAGGCAGCGTAGAGCACCTCCCACGGTCATCCGTGGTGGTCCAATTGCTGCCATGCTGGCGAACCACTGGTGGGAGGGGCTTTAGCCGCGATAGCCGCGATCAGGCGCGCTGCGCGCCAGCGCCGCTGAAGCGTCTCCCACGCTCAATCTCTCATCAAACAATAAATAACCCGTTGTTTTATAAATAGAAATTTAACCTACACAAAGACCTGTAGGAGCGGGCCATGCCCGCGAAACGCATCGCGGCTATGGAACTGGGCGTCCCCGCCGCGCCTACAGGTACCCACAAGCTGATAGGCGCAATTGCCCCCCGGTTTGCTGCGCGCCAGCGCGGCGTCTGAACGACGGGGGATCTCTCATCGGATTTCGACTAGCGGATTTCGCACTGTCCTAAGCTGTACTAAACGGCACCAGGGCATTCGCCTGTGAGGACTGACTATGCACCCCTTGCTAGAGGAACTTCACCGCTACCACCAGAACATTTCCGCCACCATCGACCAGATGAAAGGCCCGCTCGACAAACTGAAAAATGATGCTGGCGACGCTGCCGACCGGCAGCAGCTCTTTGCGCTACTGGAGTCTCTGCATGGCGAAGCCGAGACCCGCCACCACCAGAACGAAGAACTTATCCGCCGCCTGCTGTTAACCACCCGCGCCCCCGCGCATCCGCGCGTGCTGGAAATAGAGCGCGACCATCAGGGCTTCGCCCGGATTGCCGCCCGGCTCAAGGCGCTCGAGCACTCGAACCTTACCCAGAGTGAAATAGCCACCTTCATCGAGGATTACATCAGCAAGTACTACGACCACCTGGACAGCGAGGAATATATTTTCTTCCCCCTGGCGGATGAATGGCTGAGCGACAACCACTGGCAGGAAATCAAGCAGCAGTGGCAGACATCCGGCGCGTAGGGCAGCCCGGGCGCCGTCCGTTCGGAGCGCCGCGACAGCCCGCCAGCTTTGTGCCGCGCCGATAATCCCCTGGTGCACTGCCTGCGGCGAGCGGCACCCTGCGCACCGTATTACCCGAGCTAATGGGTTGCGCGCAGGGTGTTCGCAGACACTCAAGCCTGGGCGATCTTGCCCAGCACCTGCTCCAGAGTACTGACGCTGCGCTCGATATCGTTCAGCTTGTCGAGGCCGAACAGGCCGATGCGGAAGGTCTGGAAGTCCGCCGGCTCGTCGCACTGCAGCGGCACCCCGGCGGCGATCTGCAGGCCCTGGGCGGCGAACTTCTTGCCGCTCTTGATTTCCGCGTCGTCGGTGTAGCAGACCACCACCCCGGGCGCCTGGAAGCCGGCGGCGGCGACACTCTTGAAGCCCTTGCGGGTCAACAGCGCACGCACCCGGTCGCCCAGTTCCTGCTGCTTCGCCCGCACCTTGGCGAAACCCAGACTTTCGGTTTCCTGCATCACGTCGCGAAAGCGCGCCAGGGCATCGCACGGCATGGTCGCGTGGTAGGCATGGCCGCCCTGCTCGTAGGCCTGCATGATCTGCAGCCACTTCTTCAGGTCGCAGGCGAAGCTGCTGCTCTGGGTCGCCTCGACGCGCTGCCGGGCCGCCTCGCTGAGCATCACCAGGGCGCAACAGGGCGAACCGCTCCAGCCTTTCTGCGGCGCGCTGATCAGCACGTCTATGCCACAGGCCTGCATATCCACCCAGAGCGTGCCGGAGGCGATGCAGTCGAGGACGAACAGACCGCCGACCGCGTGCACGGCGTCGGCGACAGCCCTCAGGTAGTCATCCGGCAGGATCATCCCCGACGAAGTCTCGACATGCGGGGCGAACACCAACTGCGGCTTCTGCGCCCGGATGGTCGCGACCACCTCCTCGATCGGCGGCGGGGCGAAGGCGGCCTGGGGCCCGGCCTCGATCGGCCGGGCCTTGAGCACCCGGGCCTCGGCCGGAATGTCGCCCATCTCGAAGATCTGCGTCCAGCGGTAGCTGAACCAGCCGTTGCGGATCACCAGGCACTTCTGCCCGCTGGCCAACTGGCGCGCCACCGCCTCCATGCCAAAGGTGCCGCTGCCGGGCACTATCGCCACGGCGTCGGCGTGGTAGACCTGCTTGAGGGTACGCGAGATGTCGTTCATCACCCGCTGGAACGACTGCGACATATGGTTGAGAGAACGGTCGGTGTAGACGACCGAGTATTCGATCAAGCCATCGGGATCGATATCCGGGTAGCGGTCAGACATGAGTGCCTCCTGTGGCAGGGATGAGCATATCGCTCGACCCTGCCCGAAGCCTGGATGAATGACAAGATGGTTCTCCGCTCGATTTGGAATAACCGCAAAAAGCTTGCTCGTCGCGCCCCTTGATCCGTCTCATGATCTCGCTCGGCGCCAAACTCGGCGGACTACTCACCAGAATGTGGACGTGATCCTTGCTCACCACACCCTTTACTATCCGGTTCTCAAACGCCTCACACGTCTGCCTCACCAACTCGCGTACTCGCGCGGCCACCTCCCCACTCAGTACCTTGTAGCGGTACTTGGTCACCCAGACAAAGTGATACTCGATCTGGTAGACCCTGTGACTTCCGTATCTGTAATCCATGCGCCAGCCCTCCAGCTGCGCATGGTGGCGCTAAAGCTGACCGGCTGGAAGCCGGTGGTTTTAACCTTGTGATGGACAATAAGTTGTCCTATACCATGCGCAACCGCCAGTGCACTCGACTGGTTGTGGTTTTGGGCATGACCCCAGCAGCGCCGTCTTTGGCGAGGGGCACACCCAGCAAACCCGCCATCAGCCTGGCAACCAATCACCGCTCACTGGCCAACGGGATGATGCGCATGCATCTGCACTTTGAATGGGATGCCAAGAAGGCAGCCAGTAACCTGCGCAAACATGGGGTCAGCTTCGAAGAGGCCGCGCAAGTATTTCGCGATCCACTGGCCCTCAGCCTCCTTGATGAAAACCACAGCCAGAGCGAGGAACGCTGGATAACCCTGGGCCAAGCCGGTGATCGCAAACTGGTCGTCGTGGTGCATACTTGGCGAGAAGATGACAGCGACCATATCCATGTCCGCTTGATCTCAGCCCGCTTGGCCACGAGCCACGAGACGCAACAGTACGAAGGGTGAATACCATGCGTGAAGAGTACGATTTCAGCAGAGCCGAACGCGGCAAGTTCCACCGCCCCGATGCCGAACTGCATCTGCCGGTGTACCTGGACAACGATGTGCTCAATTATTTCGAGGAGCGCGCACGCAGCAAGGGCGTCGCTTTGACTGCCCTCATCAACGATTTATTGCGCAAAGACATCGCCCTCATCGAGGGTGTGAAGTAACACCAGGCGCCTGTAGTGTCCATGGCTGGTGACCGTTGTACACAAACGCCGCAACTTGCAGCCGGAAGAAATTTCGCGGGAGCAATGAGCGGCTAACACTGCAACTCCTCTCTTGCCCATCCCCCAGCCTATCCTGCGCCGGTCACGGTCAATCCCGTGGCCGGGTTTGACAACCTGAAGCAAAGGCGCGATCGCGCCGCAAAGTGTGATCAATGGGGGCAGTGTCATTGATTCTGAACTTGCGCTTTTCTCGGCGGGGTAGCCGCGGCAGATCGCCGCGCGCGCGGGGGCATGGCGAGGCGGAGGAGCCGCCCATGGCGCAACTCGAGCACAAGGCCATGGCCGGTTCGCCCAATTCCGGGCTGTTGCACAGCGGGTAAAACTCGAGGCAACAAGTCCGCTGTGGGTCGCTGCAGGCCCATGGGACCGGCAAAACCGCCGCACGCGGACATTGATCGCGTCCGCCAGAGCGGGCTAAGCCTGCAGCGCAGCTTCGATCGTGGCGATGTCGATCTTCCTCATCGTCATCATGGCTGCAAACGCGCGCTTGGCCGCCGCTCGATCAGGACTGGCTATCGCGGCCGTCAATGCGCGTGGCGTGATCTGCCACGACAGTCCCCACTTGTCCTTGCACCAGCCGCATGCGCTTTCCTCGCCGCCGTTTCCGACAATCGCGTTCCACAAGCGATCCGTTTCAGCTTGGTCGTCGGTCGCAACCTGAAACGAGAAAGCCTCGCTGTGCTTGAACACCGGCCCTCCGTTCAGGCCGAGGCAGGGGATGCCCATCACTGTGAACTCGACCGTCAGGACATCGCCCTGCCTGCCCGCCGGATAGTCGCCAGGCGCACGATGGACTGCACCCACAGCGCTGTCCGGGAACGTCTTGGCGTAGAAGGTCGCAGCATCCAACGCGGTGCCGTCGTACCAGAGGCAAATCGTATTTTTGCTGATCATCCTGGTTCTCCAAGATTGCGACTGACCCGTTGATTCTAGCCTCGAAGGCAGCCTGGAGAGGCAGCAGAGCATGCTTACCGCCTGCTATCGACCCAATGGAGCTGCCGTTGGCGACAGGCAGGAACCGGCGAGGAGCGGCCCACCCGCATCAATACCTTGTCCCCGATTGTTCGATGACACCGGCTCGTAGGGTGCGCCGTGCGCACCAGGGGTTATCAGTGGTACGCGCAGCCTAGGCGGCCCCACGCGCCCTGCACAGGTCAGCCGCAGCCGCTTGAGCGATGATTATTGCGAGACAGCCTCCTCGCCGGCAGACCGGTATTTTGCCCAGAACCTCATCTGTGACCGTCTGCAAAAGGGAGGCGGCGGGTGGCGACTGGCGGCGAGCGGCCAGGAGCTGTCGGTTAGAGCAGCCTTGAATCAGGGGGAAATGCTCAACCCGTTTGCATAACGGCCACAAGCTGCCATCAGCATCAATACCGTGGTTTGTCCCTGACTGTTCCCAAGTTGGGCGGCCTCGCCACAGCCCGCCAAGCCTCGGCGTACTGCCTGTGGCGAGTCGCGCCCTGGGCTCAGAGGTTCAAACAGGTCTTCCTGGCCTGGTGATTGCCGCCGAACGGCGAACACAAGCGCTGATGCACCCGGCTGAGAAAACCGACCTCGAAGGCCCGCCGTTGCAGCCCGCCGGGCAGCACGTCGCGCTCGATGATCAGGTCGGCCCACAGCCAGCCGGTGTCGTTGTTGCTCAACCAGGTCTGGGCGCAGGCCACGCCCTTGTCGAAGGCCTGCTGGCAATCCCACGGCCACTCGATCACTGCGCTGCGCTGACCATCATGGCTGGGCAGGAAACTGGTAAAGGGCTTATTCATCGCCAACCCTCCCCTGTGCCTGCGTCAGCGAACCGCGGTACAGCACCATCACATCGTTGAGCATTTCGTGGGCGTTCTGGCAGAGCTCGTGCAAGTCCCTTGCGGCGGCCGTAGCCGCTCCCGAGCGAGCCAGAATGTTGAACAGCTTGTGCAGCATCGCCACCCGCAACTCGGCCTCCGCCTGAAAGCGACAGGCGGAAAAATCGATGCCGTCGAGCGGCTCGACACGTTTCGGAAAGGCGATAACAGCGGGGTTGGAGCTAGTCATGAAGCACCTCCAGGGCGGAGGCAGATGACAAACAGCAGAGCCCAAGGTGGAGCCCTTGGGTAAAAGGTGGGTAGCGCATTTTCCTTATGCTCCTCGAACTGATTAAGGAGCCGCCGCCCGCCGTTGCGACACGGTTATGGGTGGCGGACCGTACGGGGGTCGCAATACCGGCGTCCGAGGGAACCGGCCAGGCCGAAGCCTGCCCCGCACGGCCCACCATAGAAATGCGATAGCCGGGCACAAAAAAAGCGCCGGCTACTCAGCTATGGCGCTTCCGCGCCTCAGACAAAACACGGGTTGCGACGCCCGGCCACGGGATTGACCGCGACGGGCGAACTCTAGCCCGGCGACGAGCGATGGGCAAGCCCGAGGGGAGATAACAATCGGTTAAGTCAACCTGAACCGGTCATGAATGGCTAGGTTCGGCCTATCCTGACTGACAGGAACCGGCCAGAAATGGAAGCTCCCCTGGATCATGCTGGTGCGTTCGTAGAAGCCTACGTAACGGCACTCGGAATTGGCAAGAGTGCCACGCCCTACGTCCAGCGCAGATCACACGCGCCCAATGGCCTCGGCCAGCTGCGCAGGCGAGATGACGCACACCAGGCCGATCGGGGCACGCCATCCACCCTCAGCTCGGCACGCACCTGCAGAGATGACGCTCTATCTCCCTGCGTCTCTACGTCAAAGCAATGAGGGTACGTGAGTTCAGCGCTAAATTGATACCGGCACCATTTTGAACTCGGAGCGGGAAAGCTGCATCTTGAAGACTGGAATGTCTTTGCTATCAGCAATACCGATGACCTTCTCCGCTTTCTCTGGCTCCATTGCTGCCCCGAGGTAGACGGCAACTGGTTTGGGAACAGGGATGTTTTTGGGCGGCTCACTCTCACCGTCTGGCACGACAATTCGCCACTCCTGCTCGTACTGCCAATCAAGCGCTTTATGAATGGCGGCACCTACCGCAAACATATTGTTCACTGGATCATCCGGTGACTTTCTTACAAAAACGTGCGACGCGTCATATATCTTCTCGTCGTATATGACTGGCCAGAGGAATCTAGCCACAGGACTCTGCTGGGGGAGACGGGTGAAGTCGTACTCCATGGCAAAACCTTGATGGTTTCTGGTGTAGTGGCTCCACATAAGCAATGAGTCGATCCGCTGACAAAGTGAGCAGATCTTGTATGCGCTACGCAATCCGTTGTTCATCTTGTCGAGAATCCCGACCTTCGCTGTCGCTCGAGCCTCCTCCACCTTGTCCCGGAGCGCATAGAACTGCTCAGCAGGAACTCCGGTGTTCTTAGAGGCAGAGAGCTCCAGTAGTTTTTGCATCGGGTCTTCAGCTTGCTCGATTGACCCAATCTCATCCGGGGTGAAGAAGCCAAGTTTCCTAGCCGAAGTGACGGCCAACTCACAAAGTGGCGACAGCTCGACGCTGAGAGCGCAGTCGTACGGATCGTTGAAGCTATTTGCTCTTGCACACCACAACGTGTCATTTGACAGATTGCTCAGCGAGTATTCTGAGACCTCTCTGTATTTGAATAATCGTTTTGGTATGTACCGGTGCTTAAACCGAACTATTTGGTCGACTTCCCGGGCATCAATAGTCTGTGCAAAGAAAAATTCCCTCAGCGTTTCCATCCACTGTTCGCGCATACGAACCTCCTTCGTGATCGACGAAATCCTGTATAGGATATCAGCTGCCACCGAGTAACCGCGGTTTCGAGTTCCTCGGCCGTTTCTAAGGACTTCGCTTTAATGGAGCAAGTCCTGTGAGCACAGGGTGTAAACAGGCTACGTGCTTCGGCCCATCGCAGTCACTCGCGGACGTCAGCTCTTGGCCGAGGTTGTGTAAAAACGTTTTTGAGCAGATTTGAGGGCCAGAGACGGAACGAAAATCGCGCCTCTATGTAAATTCCGGGTCTGCTGATTAGCCACACGCCAGCAGAATTCACGTAGCCGCGCAGACCTCAAAGCAGCGCCTACGTAATGAGATGGTCACCCCCACACCCCGCGAGGGCTATGCTCTCGCTGGGTTTATCTCGGAGGCCATCGCCATGAACAAAGTTGCACTGGTGGGTATCGATCTCGGCAAGCACAGCTTCCATCTGCATGGTCAGGATGGGGCAGGCCGGGCGGTCTTTCGCAAGAAATTCTCGCGACTGCAGATGATGCGGCTCTTCGGCAATCTGCCAGCCTGCACGGTGGTCATGGAGGCCTGTGCCGGAGCCCACTTCACGGCGCGGGAGCTCAACAAGCTCGGACACGTCGCCAAACTGATCTCACCGCAATTTGTCAGACCGTTCGTGAAGAGCAACAAGAACGACTTCGTGG
>NZ_FOWX01000007.1 GCF_900115555.1 Pseudomonas borbori | reverse complement strand
CGCTCGACGCTAGTGACCAGCCAGATGCCAGTGGACAAATGGCACGCACTGATCGGCGATCCGACCTTGGGCGATGCGATCCTCGACCGGCTGGTGCACAACGCTTATCGGATCGAACTGAAGGGCGAATCGATGCGCAGACGCGCAACGAAATTGACGGCGACAGAGACTTCAGACTAACAATGCAAACCTGCGTCGCTGCGCTCCGACTGCCTGTCCAAGTGGACGTGGATCAGGTGTCCAAGTGAGCATGGAACGAGTGTCCAAATGATCGTGGGCTGAGTGTCCAAGTGTCGTGGAATCCGCACCCTGGTGTTCATCGTGATCCTGCTGATCGGGCTGTTTTACCTGGCGCGGGTCGGTGCGCTCGACTGGGCTCCGCAAGCGCGGCGTAAGCGCGGCGTAAGCGCCTCACCAACCAGCACAAACCTTGAGGTGCGGGCAGTTTCGCTTCGGCGATACCGATCAGCAGGATCGCCTCATGGTGCTCGAGCACATAGGCGGCCTGAACTACACCGGCGGTTTCGAGGATCACCTGCATGTCGATCGGCTTGCCGTAATAGGCCGGGATATCGACCACATCCAGGCTCTGGAACACATAGCCGAGCACCTCGCCGCCACTCGACAGGGTGCGCACCTTGAGCTCGCCTTGCGACTCGGAAATGCCATCGACTGCGGGAAAAGTCTGTTCATTCAATGCGTTGTTGTTCGATCTCGCCGTAATTATTGGCCCGCACGCCCGGTGCAGCGGCGAGCGTAAAAACCAACAGAAACAGGCACGCTTTTATCCATGGGCGTAAACCGCACTCATTGAAAACAGATTGATCTTCATGATGTTAGCTGATGCCAATAACTGGGTGTGTTTGCCTGGTAGTGCCTCTTACCCTTGATCAAAATCAAGTTGCAACAAGCTGTCGCGGCACCCACGCCACCTCGCAGTGTGAACTTGGAGAAACCGTTCTATTCGGGAAGGCGGCAATTGACGCTAAAACCAGACGAGATCGAGGCGATTGCCAGTTCTCGGGGGCAAGCGCCCGCCTCGATCGCCCGTCGCATCGCACTTGCGATGATGCAGAAACCTGCCATTACGGCCAACCGGGTCACGCCACTGATGGGTTGCTCGGCTGCCGATACATCAATGCCCTGCGCTGCCGCCCGACATCTCGACTGTCGCTTTCCCGAGAGGCGACAGCCCCCCGACCGAGCATAGGCGGTGGGCCTGGAAGTCCCCACCCACCCCAGGTTCCGAGCCCGCCCCGTAGATAGCGCTCCGGCCCACCACAACCATTCGCAAGGCGCGAACGGTGGCTTGGACCAGGCGAGAGCATGCATTCACAAGATTGGACAGCGTGCAGCGTGTGCGAGGATCACTCTGTAAGACAGGCGTCCGACAAGCCTGTCGAAGCACCTGCAATGCCTGACTGCAACTATATTGGCGCACCCGTGTCCGCCTGCACCCAGAACGCGATCGACCGCTCCTGGCAACACATGATTAGAAACGCGTGGCAAAAGACCACTTCAATAACCCAGCTGCTTACCCGGCCGCCGACAGAACCGGGTTTGGCCGCGAATGCCGTAACGGCACCCGACCTTGAAGTTAATTTTCTAGTAGGGAAATTTTACTTACCGCTTAATTCGGGCATAATACGCCACCGAATAGATTGCTGGACAATCAGTAAGCTGCCAGCGAGCTCGGATATTTAATCACTTGTGGACGCCGTTCCTTATATCGAGGGGCCCCGGCATGTCGGAAACAAGCACAATCCTGTCCCATAACTGGGCGTTGGCCGTTTTCCTGCTCGGGGTTATTGGCCTCTGTGCATTCATGCTTGGAGTTTCCAGCCTGCTCGGCAGCAAGGCTTGGGGGCGCAGCAAGAACGAGCCTTTCGAATCCGGCATGCTTCCCACCGGCAGCGCCAATCTGCGCTTCTCGGCAAAATTCTATCTGGTCGCGATGCTCTTCGTGATCTTCGACGTTGAAGCCCTCTTTCTCTTCGCCTGGGCCGTATCCGTTCGCGAAAGCGGCTGGGCCGGCTTTATCGAAGCTACCGTTTTTATAGCGATTCTGTTGGCAGGTCTTGTCTATCTTTGGCGTATCGGCGCGCTCGATTGGGCTCCCGCAGCGCGTCGCGAACGGCAGGCGAAGCTAAAACAATGAGGCTTTGGCGATGCAATATAAACTTACTCGGGTCGACCCGGATGCGCCCAATGAGGCGTATCCGATCGGTCAGCGGGAGACTGTTTCCGATCCGCTGCTAAACGACCAAGTTCACAAAAATATCTACATGGGCAAGCTGGAAGACGTGCTGAATGGCGCGGTTAACTGGGGGCGCAAGAACTCCCTGTGGCCGTATAATTTCGGCCTCTCCTGCTGCTACGTGGAGATGACTACAGCCTTCACCGCCCCCCATGACATCGCCCGTTTCGGTGCCGAAGTCATTCGTGCGTCCCCTCGCCAGGCAGACTTCATGGTCATCGCCGGCACCTGTTTCATCAAGATGGCGCCGATCATCCAGCGCCTCTACGAGCAGATGCTGGAACCCAAATGGGTAATCTCCATGGGCTCCTGCGCCAACTCCGGCGGCATGTACGATATTTACTCAGTCGTTCAAGGCGTGGACAAATTCCTCCCGGTGGACGTTTATATCCCCGGCTGCCCGCCCCGTCCCGAAGCTTTCCTGCAAGGCCTGATGCTGTTGCAGGAATCCATAGGGCAGGAGCGTCGTCCGCTTTCCTGGGTCGTCGGCGACCAAGGCATCTACCGTGCCGAAATGCCATCGCAGAAGGAACAGCGGCGTGAACAGCGTATCGCTGTTACCAACCTGCGCAGCCCAGACGAAGTCTGAGTCACCCTTCCACAAGAAGACCCGATTCATTCTCTACGTTGACCGATAGCGACCGAGACCATGACTGCAGACACCGTTCTGTCTATTCCGCCGTACACGGCTGACGACCAAGACGTCGTCGTTGAGCTCAATTCCCGCTTTGGTGCCGAAAGCCTCACCCTGCAGGCCACTCGCACTGGCATGCCGGTGATCTGGGTTGCCCGGGAAAAGTTGATTGCAGTGCTTACCTGCCTGCGCAACCTGCCGCGTCCATTCGTCATGCTGTATGACCTGCATGGTGTCGACGAGCGCCTGCGCACTCAACGTCGCGGCCTGCCGGACGCCGACTTCACCGTGTTCTACCACTTGATGTCGATCGAACGTAACAGCGACGTGATGATCAAGGTGGCACTGGCCGAAGGCGATCTCAATCTGCCGAGCGTGACCAGTATCTGGCCGAACGCCAACTGGTACGAACGTGAAGTCTGGGACATGTATGGCATTTACTTTTCCGGACACCCGCACCTGACCCGGATCATGATGCCGCCGACCTGGGAAGGTCATCCCCTGCGCAAAGACTACCCAGCACGCGCCACCGAATTCGATCCGTTCAGCCTGAACCTGGCCAAGCATCAGTTGGAGGAGGAAGCCGCGCGCTTCAAGCCGGAAGACTGGGGCATGAAGCGCCGCGGCGAGAACGAGGACTACATGTTCCTCAACCTCGGCCCGAACCACCCGTCTGCCCACGGCGCCTTCCGCATCATCCTGCAGCTCGATGGCGAAGAGATCATCGACTGCGTACCGGAAGTCGGCTACCACCACCGCGGCGCCGAGAAGATGGCCGAGCGCCAGTCCTGGCACAGTTTCATTCCCTACACCGACCGCATCGATTACCTCGGCGGGGTGATGAACAACCTGCCCTACGTACTGGCGGTCGAGAAACTGGCCGGGATCAAGGTGCCGGACCGGGTCGATTTCATTCGCGTGATGCTTGCCGAGTTCTTCCGCATCAACAGCCACCTGCTGTTCCTCGGCACCTATATCCAGGATGTCGGCGCCATGACGCCGGTGTTCTTCACCTTTACCGACCGCCAGCGCGCCTACAAGGTGATCGAGGCCATCACCGGTTTTCGTATGCATCCGGCCTGGTACCGCATTGGCGGTGTCGCCCACGACCTGCCGTGTGGCTGGGATGGGCTGGTCAGGGAGTTCGTCGAATGGCTGCCCAAGCGCCTCGACGAATACGAGAAGGCCGCGCTGAAGAACAGTATCCTCAAGGGTCGTACCGTCGGCGTAGCCGCTTACAACACCAAGGAAGCCCTGGAATGGGGCGTCACCGGCTCCGGCCTGCGCGCCACCGGGCTCGACTTCGACCTGCGCAAGGCGCGCCCCTACTCCGGCTACCAGCACTTCGATTTCGAGGTGCCGCTGGCGCATAACGGCGACGCCTACGACCGCTGCATCATCCGCGTCGAGGAAATGCGCCAGAGCCTGCGGATCATCGAGCAGTGTCTGAAAAACATGCCGGAGGGGCCGTACAAGGCGGATCACCCGCTGACTACGCCGCCGCCGAAAGAGCGCACCCTGCAGCACATCGAGACCTTGATCACCCACTTCCTGCAAGTCTCCTGGGGTCCGGTCATGCCGGCCAACGAAGCCTTCCAGATGATCGAGGCGACCAAGGGCATCAACAGCTACTACCTGACCAGCGACGGCAGCACCATGAGCTACCGTACCCGGATCCGCACGCCGAGCTTCCCGCACCTGCAGCAGATCCCTGCGGTGATCCGCGGCAGCATGGTCGCCGACCTGATCGCCTATCTGGGCAGTATCGACTTCGTTATGGCCGACGTGGACCGCTGATATGAACCAGGCACCCCTGAATGACAACAGCTTGATCCAAACCTACCGTTTCGCCCTGAGCGAGGCCGAGCGCTCGGCCATCGAGCACGAAATGCATCATTACGAGGACCCGCGTGCGGCGTCCATCGAAGCCCTGAAGATCGTGCAGAAGGCCCGTGGCTGGGTGCCGGACGGCGCCGCCGATGCCATCGGCGCGATCCTCGGTATTCCGGCCAGCGATGTCGAAGGGGTGGCCACCTTCTACAGTCAGATTTTCCGCCAGCCGGTGGGTCGCCACATCATCCGCGTGTGCGACAGCATGACCTGCTTTATCGGCGGCCATGAGGCGGTGGTTGCCAGCATCCAGCAACAGCTGGGTATCGGCCTGGGGCAGACCAGCGCCGACGGCCGTTTCACCCTGCTGCCGGTGTGTTGCCTGGGTAACTGCGACAAGGCCCCGGCCGTGATGATCGACGACGACACCTTCGGCGACGTGCGCCCCGATGGCGTCGCCCAACTGCTGGAGGTGTATCCGTGAAGCCCCTCACCTCCATTGGTCCGGCCAACCGTACCGCGCGCAACGAAGAAACCCATCCGCTGACCTGGCGTCTGCGTGACGACGCGCAGCCGGTGTGGCTCGCCGAGTACCAGCAAAAGAACGGCTACGCCGCCGCGCGCAAGGCCCTGGGCGAGATGGCCCAGGCAGACATCGTGCAGACGGTGAAAGACTCCGGCCTCAAGGGCCGCGGCGGCGCGGGCTTTCCCACCGGGGTTAAATGGGGCCTGATGCCGGCCGACGAAGCCATGAACATCCGCTACCTGTTGTGCAATGCGGATGAAATGGAACCGAACACTTGGAAAGACCGCCTGCTGATGGAGCAGCTGCCGCACCTGCTGATCGAGGGCATGCTGATCAGCGCCCGCGCACTCAAGGCCTATCGCGGCTATATCTTCCTGCGCGGCGAATACGTCGACGCCGCTGCCAACCTCAATCGCGCCATCGAGGAGGCCAAGGCCGCCGGTCTGCTGGGCAAGAACATCCTCGGCAGCGGTTTTGACTTCGAACTGTTCGTGCACACCGGTGCCGGTCGTTATATCTGCGGCGAAGAAACCGCCCTGATCAACTCCCTGGAAGGCCGCCGCGCCAACCCGCGTGCCAAGCCGCCCTTCCCCGCCGCAGTCGGCGTGTGGGGCAAGCCAACCTGCGTGAACAATGTGGAGACCCTGTGCAACGTGCCGGCGATCATCGGCAGCGGCGTCGACTGGTACAAATCCCTGGCCCGTCCGGGTAGCGAAGACCACGGCAGCAAACTGATGGGCTTTTCCGGCAAGGTGAAGAACCCGGGCTTGTGGGAACTGCCCTTCGGCATTTCGGCCCGCGAGCTGTTCGAGGACTATGCCGGCGGCATGCGCGATGGCTACCGCCTCAAATGCTGGCAACCGGGTGGCGCCGGCACCGGCTTCCTGCTGCCGGAGCACCTCGACGCCTCGATGTACGCAGCCGGCATCGCCAAGGTCGGTACCCGCATGGGCACTGGTTTGGCCCTGGCGGTGGACGACAGCGTCAACATGGTGTCCTTGTTGCGTAACATGGAAGAATTCTTCTCCCGCGAGTCCTGCGGTTTCTGCACCCCATGCCGGGACGGCCTGCCGTGGAGCGTGAAGATCCTCCGTGCGCTGGAGCGTGGCCAGGGTAGCCGGGACGACATCGAGACCCTGCTCGGCCTGGTCAATTTCCTTGGCCCCGGCAAGACCTTCTGTGCTCACGCCCCTGGTGCCGTCGAGCCGCTGGGCAGCGCGATCAAGTATTTCCGTGCCGAGTTCGAAGCTGGCGTTGCCAGCCACGCGGCGCCAGCAACGACGGGGCAATTCGTCCCCGCGTAAAGTTTTCGCCGCGGCGGCCATAAGCCTGGCCCCGCGACACACCGTAATTCCATTAGCCAAGCCTGCTTCGGTGGGCAAAGAAGAAACCTGAACCATGGCCACTATCCACGTAGACGGCAAAGATTTTGAAGTCGATGGGGCGGACAACCTGCTGCAGGCCTGCCTGTCCCTTGGTCTTGATATCCCTTACTTCTGCTGGCATCCGGCGCTCGGTAGCGTCGGTGCCTGCCGCCAGTGCGCGGTCAAGCAGTACAGCGACGAGAACGACAAACGCGGTCGCCTGGTGATGTCCTGCATGACTCCCGCCACCGACAACACCTGGATCTCCATCGACGACGAGGAAGCCAGGCAATTTCGCGCCAACGTCGTCGAATGGCTGATGACCAACCACCCGCATGACTGTCCGGTGTGCGAGGAAGGCGGTCACTGTCACCTGCAGGACATGACGGTGATGACCGGCCACAACCAGCGCCGCTACCGCTTCAGCAAGCGTACCCACCAGAACCAGGAGCTCGGCCCGTTCATCGGTCACGAGATGAACCGCTGCATCGCCTGCTACCGCTGCGTGCGCTATTACAAGGACTACGCCGGCGGCACCGACTTGGGCGTCTACGGCGCACACGACAACGTGTACTTCGGTCGCGTCGAGGATGGTGTGCTGGAAAGTGAGTTCTCCGGCAACCTGGTCGAGGTTTGTCCGACGGGAGTCTTCACTGACAAGACTCACTCCGAGCGCTACACCCGCAAGTGGGACATGCAGTTCGCCCCGAGCATCTGCCACGGCTGTTCCAGCGGCTGCAACATCAGCCCCGGCGAGCGCTATGGCGAGATCCGCCGCATCGAAAACCGCTTCAACGGCTCGGTGAACCAGTATTTTCTCTGCGACCGCGGCCGCTTTGGCTATGGCTACGTCAACCGGGAAGACCGCCCACGCCAACCGATGATGATGCTGAGCAAGATGAAAATGGGCATCGATTCCGCCCTCGACCAAGCCGCCGCCCTGCTGAAGAACCGCAAGGTGATTGGCATCGGTTCGCCTCGCGCCAGCCTGGAAAGCAACTTCGCCCTGCGCGAGCTGGTGGGTGCCGAGCACTTCTATTCGGGCATCGCCGCCGGCGAACTGGAGATCCTGCAGCTGATCCGCGAGGTCGTGCAGGAGGGCCCGTTGCCGATACCAACCCTGCGTGATGTGGAAAGCCACGACGCGGTGTTCGTCCTCGGCGAAGACCTGACCCAGACCGCCGCCCGACTCGCCCTGTCCCTGCGCCAAGCGGTGAAAGGCAAGGCAACTGAAATTGCCGCCTCAATGAAAATCCAGGACTGGCACATCGCCGCCGTGCAGAACGTCGCCCAGAACGCGCTGAACCCGCTGTTCATCGCCAGCGTTGCCGCCACTCGCCTGGATGACGTTGCCGTCGAATCCGTGCATGCCGCGCCGACCGACCTGGCCCGCCTCGGTTTTGCGGTGGCGCATGCCATCGATCCGAGCGCACCAGCTGTCAGCGGCCTGGAGAACGAGGCCGCAGAGCTGGCCCAACGCATCGCCGACGTCCTGCTGGCCGCCAAGCGCCCGCTGATCGTCTCCGGTGCATCCCTGGGCAGCAAGGCGCTGATCGAAGCCGCCGCAAATATCGCCGGAGCGCTGAAGAACCGTGAAAAAAACGGCTCCATCAGCCTGGTGGTGCCGGAAGCCAACAGCATGGGCCTGGCGTTGTTCCTCGGTGAAGAATTGGCGGATAAATCCGTCGATGCCGCCCTGCAAGCCCTGATCGATGAGCAGGCCGACGCTGTTGTCGTGCTTGAGAACGACCTCTATCACCGCGCAGCAAGCGCCCGGGTCGATGCGGCACTGCACGCCGCCAAAGTGGTGATCGTCGCCGACCACCAGCAGACCGCGACCACCGCCAAGGCGCACCTGCTGCTGCCGGTGGCCAGCTTTGCCGAAGGCGACGGCACCCTGGTCAGTCAGGAAGGTCGTGCCCAACGCTTCTTCCAAGTCTTCGACCCCGGCTACCACGACGCCAACATCCTCGTGCGCGAAGGCTGGCGTTGGCTGCATGCACTGCATTGCACCGTGCAAGGCAAGACGGTCGACTGGACACATCTGGACGAAATCACTGCGGCCTGCGCTGCCGGTAACGCTCGCTTGGCCCGCATCGACGAAGCCGCGCCAAAGGCCACGTTTCGTATCAAAGGCCTCAAACTGGCGCGTGAGCCGCACCGCTATAGTGGCCGTACCGCCATGCGCGCCAACATCAGCGTGCACGAGCCGCGTCAACCGCAAGACCAGGACTCGGCCTTTGCCTTCTCCATGGAAGGCTATTCCGGTTCAGCCGAATCCCGTCAGCAGATTCCCTTCGTCTGGTCGCCGGGCTGGAACTCGCCACAGGCCTGGAACAAGTTTCAGGACGAAGTCGGCGGCCATCTGCGTGCCGGCGACCCGGGCGTGCGCCTGATCGAAGCCAAAGGCACGGCCTTGCCCTGGTTCGCCCCGAACGCCGCGTTCAACCCGGCTCAAGGCACCTGGCAGGCCGTACCCTTGCATCACCTGTTCGGCAGCGAGGAAACCTCCTCACGTGCCGCGCCGGTGCAAGCGCGCATCCCGCAGCCTTATGTGGCATTGGCAAAGGCCGAAGCCGATCGGCTTGGCGTCGACGACGGCGCACTGCTCACGCTGACCGTCAACGGCCAGGTGCTGCGCCTGCCGTTGCAGGTGCGTGACGAGTTGAGCGTCGGCCTGATCGGCCTGCCCGTCGGCCTGTCCGGCATCCCGGCCGTCATCGCCGGCGCCGTGGTCACCGACGTACAGGAGAGCGCGCAATGAACTGGCTGACTCCCGAACTGATCGAGATCGTCATTGCGGTGCTCAAGGCTGTGGTCATCCTGCTGGCCGTGGTGGTCTGCGGCGCGCTGCTGAGCTTCGTCGAGCGGCGCCTGCTCGGTTGGTGGCAGGACCGCTACGGCCCCAACCGAGTTGGCCCGTTCGGCATGTTCCAGATCGCCGCGGACATGCTCAAGATGTTCTTCAAGGAAGACTGGACGCCGCCGTTCGCCGACAAGGTGATCTTTACCCTGGCGCCGGTGATCGGCATGGGCGCGCTGCTGACGGCCTTCGTGATCATCCCCATCACCCCGACCTGGGGCGTGGCCGACCTGAACATCGGCATCCTGTTCTTCTTCGCCATGGCCGGCCTGTCGGTGTATGCGGTGCTGTTCGCCGGCTGGTCGAGCAACAACAAGTTCGCCCTGCTCGGCGCCCTCCGGGCATCGGCCCAGACGGTGTCCTACGAGGTGTTCCTGGCCCTGGCGCTGATGGGTATCGTTGCCCAGGTTGGCTCGTTCAACATGCGCGACATCGTCGACTACCAAGCCGAAAACCTGTGGTTCATCATTCCGCAGTTCTTCGGTTTCTGTACCTTCTTCATCGCCGGCGTCGCCGTGACCCACCGTCACCCGTTCGACCAGCCAGAAGCCGAGCAGGAACTGGCCGACGGTTACCACATCGAATATGCCGGGATGAAATGGGGCATGTTCTTCGTCGGCGAATACATCGGCATCGTGACCATTTCCGCACTGCTGGTAACCCTGTTCTTCGGTGGCTGGCACGGGCCGTTCGGCATCCTGCCGCAGATCCCGTTCATCTGGTTCGCCCTCAAGACCTGCTTCTTCATCATGCTGTTCATCCTGCTGCGCGCCTCGATTCCGCGCCCGCGTTATGACCAGGTGATGGCCTTCAGCTGGAAGTTCTGCCTGCCGCTGACCCTGATTAACCTGCTGGTGACCGGCGCAGTCGTGCTGGCCGCGGCCCAGTAAGGAGAACCACCATGCTCAAATATATTTCGGCCGTCGTGATCGGTACCTACACCCAGCTACGCAGCTTGGTGATGATCTTCGGCCACGGCTTCCGCAAACGTGACACCCTGCAGTACCCGGAGGAGCCGGTGTACCTGCCGCCGCGCTACCGCGGGCGTATCGTGCTGACCCGTGACCCGGACGGCGAAGAACGTTGCGTGGCCTGCAACCTGTGCGCCGTGGCTTGCCCGGTCGGTTGCATTTCCCTGCAAAAGGCCGAAGCCGACGACGGCCGCTGGTACCCGGAGTTCTTCCGCATCAACTTCTCACGCTGCATCTTCTGCGGCCTGTGCGAAGAAGCCTGCCCGACCACCGCGATCCAGCTCACCCCGGATTTCGAGATGGGCGAGTTCAAGCGCCAGGACCTGGTGTACGAGAAGGAAGATCTGCTGATTTCCGGACCGGGCAAGAACCCGGACTACAACTTCTACCGGGTTGCCGGTATGGCCATTGCCGGCAAGCCGAAAGGCACCGCGCAGAACGAGGCCGAGCCGATCAACGTCAAAGGCTTGTTGCCCTAAGGAGACGCGCGTGGAGTTCGCTTTCTATTTCGCCGCGGGCATCGCCGTGGCTTCGACCCTGCGGGTAGTCACCAGCAGCAACCCGGTGCATGCCCTACTGTACCTGATCATCTCGCTGCTGGCGGTGGCCATGACCTTCTTCGCCCTCGGCGCGCCCTTTGCCGGAGCGCTGGAGATCATCGTCTATGCCGGCGCCATCATGGTGCTGTTCGTCTTCGTGGTGATGTTGCTCAACCTCGGCCCTGCTTCCGCCAAGCAGGAAAAACAATGGCTGACACCGGGCATCTGGATCGGCCCGACGATTTTCTCCGCCGCGCTGCTGGGCCTGCTGCTGCATGCGTTGTTCAAGGCGCCGAGCGGTGCGGAGATCGGGCTAGCGAGCGTCGATGCGAAAGCCGTCGGCATCAGCTTGTTCGGCCCCTACCTGCTGGTCGTGGAGCTGGCTTCCATGCTGTTGCTCGCGGCCCTGATCGCCGCCTACCACCTCGGCCGCCACGAAGCTAAGGATGCAACGCCATGAATGCGATTCCAATGGAGCACGGCCTGGCTCTGGCCGCCGTGCTGTTTTGCCTCGGGCTGGTCGGCCTGATGGTGCGTCGCAACATCCTCTTCGTGTTGATGAGTCTGGAAGTGATGATGAACGCCACCGCCTTGGCCTTCATCGTCGCCGGCAGCCGCTGGCAACAGCCTGACGGTCAGGTCATGTTCATTCTGGTAATCACCCTGGCAGCCGCCGAGGCCAGTATCGGCCTGGCGATCCTGCTGCAACTGTATCGCCGCTTCCACACCCTCGATATCGACGCTGCCAGCGAGATGCGCGGATGAACCTACTATTCCTGACTTGCCTGTTCCCGCTGCTCGGCTGGCTGTTGCTGGCCCTCTCCCGCGGACATTTCTCGGAAAACACCACGGCCGTGATCGGCGTCGGCTCGGTCGGCCTGTCGGCCCTGACCGCCGCCTGGATCGGCTGGCAGTTCAACGTCGCGCCACCGCCAGGCGGCGTGTTCACCCAGCTGCTGTGGCAGTGGATGAGCGTTGGCGGTTTTGCGCCGAGCTTCACCCTGTATCTGGACGGACTGTCGCTGACCATGCTGGGCGTGGTCACCGGCGTGGGCTTCCTGATCCACCTGTTCGCCAGTTGGTACATGCGCGGTGAAGAGGGTTACTCACGCTTCTTCGCCTACACCAACCTGTTCATCGCCAGCATGCTGTTCCTGGTACTCGGCGACAACCTGCTGTTCCTGTATCTCGGCTGGGAAGGCGTGGGCCTGTGCTCCTACCTGTTGATCGGCTTCTACTTCAAGCACACACCGAACGGCAATGCGGCACTGAAGGCCTTTATCGTCACCCGTGTCGGCGACGTGTTCATGGCCATCGGCCTGTTCATCCTGTTCCTGCATCTCGGCACCCTGAACATTCAGGAACTGATGCAACTGGCGCCGCAGAAGTACGTCGCAGGCGACAGCTGGCTGTGGATCGCCACCCTGATGCTGCTCGGCGGCGCGGTCGGCAAATCGGCCCAGTTGCCGCTGCAAACCTGGCTGGCCGACGCCATGGCCGGCCCGACTCCGGTCTCCGCGCTGATCCACGCGGCGACCATGGTCACCGCCGGCGTGTACCTGATCGCCCGCACCCACGGTCTGTTCCTGCTGACCCCGGAGATCCTCGAACTGGTCGGCATCGTCGGCGGCGTGACCCTGGTGCTGGCCGGTTTCGCCGCCCTGGTGCAGACCGACATCAAGCGCATTCTCGCCTACTCGACCATGAGCCAGATCGGCTACATGTTCCTCGCACTGGGCGTGGGAGCATGGGACGCGGCGATCTTCCACCTGATGACCCATGCCTTCTTCAAGGCCCTGCTGTTCCTCGCCTCCGGGGCGGTGATCAACGCCTGCCACCACGAGCAGAACATCTTCAAGATGGGCGGCCTGTGGAACAAGTTGCCGCTGGCCTATGCCAGCTTCATCGTCGGTGGTGCCGCCCTAGCCGCGCTGCCGCTGATCACCGCTGGTTTCTACTCCAAGGACGAAATCCTCTGGGAAGCCTTCGCCAGCGGTCATCAGTGGTTGCTGTATGCCGGCTTGACCGGTGCCTTCCTGACCTCGATCTACACCTTCCGCCTGATCTTCATCGCCTTCCACGGCGAACAGAAGACCGAAGCGCATGCCGGTCATGGCATCGCCCACTGGCTGCCGCTGGCGGTGCTGATCGTGCTGTCGACCTTTATCGGCGCATTGATCAGCCCGCCGCTGGCCGGCGTGTTGCCGCAAAGCGTCGGGCATGCCGGCGGCGAGGCCAAGCACAGCCTGGAAATCGCCTCGGGGGCCATCGCCCTGACCGGCATCCTGCTGGCGGCCCTGCTGTTCCTCGGCCAGCGCCGCTTCGCCACTGCGCTGGCACAAAGCGCGCCGGGACGTTTCCTGTCGTCCTGGTGGTTCGTCGCCTGGGGCTTCGATTGGCTCTACGACAAGCTCTTCGTGCAGCCTTACCTGCTGGTCTGCCGCCTGCTCGGGCGTGATCCGATCGACCGCAGCATCGGCCTGATCCCGCGTCTGGCCCGGGGCAGCAACAGCCTGCTGGCCCGCAGCCAGACCGGCCAGGTGCGCTGGTATGCCGCATCCATTGCCGGGGGCGCCGTACTGGTGCTCGCCGTCCTCCTTTTTCTGAGTTAAGGAAAACAGCCTGTCATGATTCTGCCCTGGCTAATCCTGATCCCCTTTATCGGCGGCCTGCTGTGCTGGCAAGGCGAGCGCTTCGGCGCCACCCTGCCGCGCTGGATCGCCCTGCTGACCATGGCCCTGTTGTTCGGCCTCGGCCTGTGGCTGTGGGCCACCGGCGATTTCAGCCTGGCGCCTGCCCCGGGCGCCGATCCGCGCTGGACCGAAGAGTTCCAGCTGCAATGGATCGAGCGTTTCGGCATCAGTGTGCACCTGGCCCTGGACGGCCTATCGGTGCTGATGATCAGCCTCACCGGCCTGCTCGGTGTGCTCTCGGTGCTCTGCTCGTGGAAAGAGATCCAGAACCGCGTTGGCTTCTTCCACCTCAACCTGATGTGGATTCTCGGCGGCGTGGTCGGTGTGTTCCTGGCCCTTGACCTGTTCCTGTTCTTCTTCTTCTGGGAAATGATGCTGGTGCCGATGTACTTCCTCATCGCGCTCTGGGGTCATAGCGGCAGCGACGGCAAGTCGCGCATCTACGCCGCCACCAAGTTCTTCATTTACACCCAGGCCAGCGGTCTGATCATGCTGGTGGCGATCCTCGGCCTGGTGTTCGTCCACTTCGACCAGACCGGCTTGCTCACCTTCAACTACGCCGACCTGCTCAGAACCGAAATGGCGCCGGGTACCGAATACCTGCTGATGCTCGGTTTCTTCATCGCCTTCGCGGTGAAGTTCCCGGTAGTGCCCTTCCACTCCTGGCTACCGGATGCCCACGCCCAGGCGCCGACCGCCGGTTCCGTGGATCTGGCCGGTATCCTGCTGAAAACCGCTGCCTATGGCATGCTGCGTTTCGCCCTGCCATTGTTTCCCAACGCCTCGGCCGAGTTCGCGCCGATCGCCATGGGCCTGGGTGTCTTCGCCGTCGTCTATGGCGCCCTGCTGTCCTTCGCGCAAACCGATATCAAGCGCCTGGTGGCTTACTCCAGCGTTTCGCACATGGGCTTCGTGCTGATTGCCATCTACTCCGGCAACCAGATTGCCCTGCAGGGCGCGGTGGTGCAGATGCTGGCCCATGGCTTGTCCGCCGCCGCACTGTTTATCCTCTGCGGACAGCTCTATGAGCGCCTGCACACCCGCGACATGCGCGAGATGGGCGGTGTCTGGGCACGCATGCCCTGGCTGCCGGGCGTCAGCCTGTTCTTCGCCGCGGCGGCGCTGGGCCTACCCGGCACCGGCAACTTCGTCGGCGAGTTCCTGATTCTGCTCGGCACCTTCCAGCATGCGCCGCTGATCACCGTGCTCGCCGCCACCGGCCTGGTATTCGGTTCGGTCTATTCGCTGATCATGATCCACCGCGCCTACTTCGGCCCGGCCAAAACGGAGGCTGCCGTGCAAGGCCTGAAACCGCGTGAACTGGGTATGGTGCTGGGGCTGGCGGCACTGCTGATCCTGCTCGGCGTCTACCCGCAGCCGGTGCTGGATACTTCCGCCGCAAGCATGCATGGCGTGCAGCAGTGGATGAACACCGCCCTCAATCAACTCGCCTCGGCCCGGTAGCTGTCATGCAAAGTTACGCTGTGGAATTTACGATTCAACACTTCATCGCCCTGTTGCCGCTACTGGTCATCGCCGCGACCATCATCGTGGTGATGCTGGCCATCGCCTGGAAGCGCCACCACTCCTGGACCTTCGGCCTGTCGGTGATTGGTCTCAACCTGGCCCTGCTGTCGATCCTCCCGGCCCTGAAGATCGCGCCCATCGAGGTTACCCCGCTGCTGCAGGTGGACAACTTCGCCTGCTTCTATATGGCCCTGATCCTGGTCGCCACCCTGGCCTGCATCACCCTGGCCCACGCCTACCTCGGCGAAAAACAGGCCAAGGGTTACCCGGGCAACCGCGAAGAACTCTACCTGCTGATGCTGCTGGCCGCCGCCGGTGGCCTGGTGCTGGTCAGCGCGCAGCACCTGGCCGGCTTGTTCATCGGCCTGGAGCTGCTCTCGCTGCCGACCTACGGGCTGGTCGCCTATGCCTTCTTCAACCGGCGCTCGCTGGAGGCTGGCCTCAAGTACATGGTGCTGTCGGCCGCAGGCAGCGCGTTCCTGCTGTTCGGCATGGCCCTGCTGTACGCCGATGCCGGCAGCCTGAGCTTTGCCGGGATCGGCGCCCTCCTGGCGCCGGCCGCGCAGTCTGGTCCGCTGGTGCAACTGGGCATGGGCATGATGCTGGTCGCCCTGGCATTCAAATTGTCGCTGGTACCCTTTCACCTGTGGACGCCGGATGTCTACGAGGGCGCGCCGGCGCCGGTCGCGGCCTTTCTCGCCACGGCCAGCAAGGTGGCGGTGTTCGCCGTACTGCTGCGCCTGTTCCAGCTGTCGCCCGCCGCCGCGACCCCGGCGCTGCACGACCTGCTGGCGCTGATCGCGGTCGCCTCGATCCTCTTCGGCAACCTGCTGGCCCTGCTGCAAAGCAACCTCAAGCGCCTGCTCGGCTACTCCTCGATCGCCCACTTCGGTTACCTGCTGGTCGCCCTGATCGCCAGCGAGGGTCTGGCGGTCGAAGCGGTCGGCGTCTACCTGGCCACCTACGTGCTGACCGTGCTCGGTGCCTTCGGCGTAGTCACCCTGATGTCCACGCCCTACAGCGGCCGCGACTGCGATGCACTGTACGAATACCGCGGGCTGTTCTGGCGGCGCCCCTACCTGACCGCGGTGCTCACGGTGATGATGCTGTCGCTGGCGGGCATTCCGCTGACCGCGGGCTTCATCGGCAAGTTCTACATCATCGCCGTGGGCGTGCAGGCCGAACTCTGGTGGTTGCTCGGCGCCCTGGTAGTGGGCAGCGCGATCGGGGTGTTCTATTACCTGCGGGTGATGGTCACCCTGTTCATGGTCGAGCCCAACCTGCGCCGCCACGATGCGCCGTTCAACTGGGGCCAGCGGGCTGGCGGCATCATGCTGCTGCTGGTTGCGTTGCTGGCCTTCGTGCTCGGCGTCTACCCGCAGCCACTGCTGGCGATGCTCAGCGCCGTCAGTCTCGGCTGAGCAGGCAGGCGCGGCCTACAACAGCATCGCCGCCGCCCAGCCGAACACCAGCAGCGGCAGGTTGTAGTGCAGGAAAGTCGGCACCACGCTATCCCAGATATGGTTGTGCTGGCCGTCGACATTCAGCCCGGCGGTCGGCCCCAGGGTCGAGTCCGAGGCCGGCGAACCGGCATCGCCCAGGGCGCCGGCAGTACCGACGATGCAGACGATGGCCAGGGGGCTGAAGCCCAGTTGCACGCCCAGCGGCACGAAGATCGCCGCGATGATCGGCACGGTGGAGAACGACGAGCCGATGCCCATGGTCACCAGCAGGCCGACCAGCAGCATCAGCAGCGCGCCTAAGGCCTTGTCCTGTCCCACCAGCTCGGCCGCGCCGTCGACCAGGGTCTTGACCTCGCCGGTGGCCTTCATCACTTCGGCGAAACCGGCGGCGGCGATCATGATGAAGCCGATCATCGCCATCATCTTCATGCCTTCGGTGAACAGGCCATCGGCCTCTTTCCAGCGCACCACCCCGGATACCGAGAAGATCACGAAGCCGACCAGGGCGCCGATGATCATCGAGTCCAGCCACAACTGCACAACGAAGGCCGCGGCGATCGCCACGCCGGCCACCAGCAGGCTCAACGGGTTGTAGGCCACGTCGATGCGCTCGGCCTGCTCGATCTTCGCCAGGTCGTAGACACGTTTGCCACGGTAGCTGAACAGCACCGCCACCAGCAGGCCGACCAGCATGCCCAGCGCCGGAATCGCCATGGCCTCGGTGATGCTGATACCCGTCACATCCACCCCGGCCTTGGCCACGTTGGCCAGCAGGATCTCGTTGAGGAAGATGCCGCCAAAGCCGACCGGCAGGAACATGTAGGGCGTGATCAGGCCGAAGGTCAGCACGCAGGCGATCAGCCGGCGATCGAGTTGCAGCTTGCTCAACACATAGAGCAATGGCGGCACCAGCAGCGGGATGAAGGCGATATGGATCGGCAGGACGTTCTGCGAGGCCATCGCCACCGCCAGCAGCAGCGTGATCAGGATCCACTTGAGCAGCCCGCCACCCTGCGCATCCTGCTGGCCGACCAGCGCCAGGGCCTTGTCGGCCAGCGCGTGGGCCAGGCCGGACTTGGCGATGGCCACGGCGAAGGCGCCGAGCAGGGCATAGGACAGCGCCACCGTGGCGCCGCCGCCCAGGCCCCGATTGAACGCCGCCAGCGAGCCTTCCAGCCCCAGGCCGCCAAGCACGCCACCGGCCAGAGCGCCGACGATCAGCGCCACCACCACGTGCACGCGGCACAGGCTGAGGATCAGCATGATGCCGACCGCTGCGATTACTGCATTCATGAGTGCTCCCAAGAAGCGTTGCTGGAGAAATCGAATAACTGGCGCAAGGTGTGAACCAAGCTCAGGAGCGGCAGGGTTGCCAGCCGGCGCCAGGTTGGCGGCGCGCCGGCGCAGGGCCCGAGAAAAAGTCGCGTACTCTGCCGCAAGCCCTGCGGGCTGTCAAAAATATCTCGTGCGAAATATTGATCGCGGCGTGCATAATCCCGCCCAGCTACGGTACCAACAGCCTTAGCAGACCGCAGTCAACTCGCCGCGATGCCACTGGTTCGATGAAGAAAACCACGCCCGCGCCGATAGCCGACCAGTTAGAACAACAATATAAGGAGCGCTGCATGCCGTTCAGCCGTCTTTCGATCCAGTGGAAAATCACCCTGCTTGCCGGCCTCTGCCTGCTGGCCATCGTGACGTTGCTGGTCGGCGCCTCGCTCTATCAATCCACCCGCAGTGCCGAACTGGTGCGCGCCTCCAGCAGCAGCATGCTGGCCGACAGCGCCAAGCTGCGTCTGCAGGCACGCGGCGAGCTGCAGGCGATCCGCATCCAGCGCTACTTCATGGACGCCTACCAATATGGCAAGGGGTTCTCCCGGCAGATCCTGTTCCTGCGCGATCAGGCGGAGAAGCGCTTTCTCGATGCCTTCGACCTGCGCGAAGACCTGACCCGCCAGGTACGCAGCAGCCTGGAGGCCAACCCCTCGTTGCTCGGCCTGTACCTGGTGTTCGAGCCCAATGCGCTGGACGGCAAGGACGAACTGTTCGCCGAGCAGGCCGAACTCGGCAGCAACGACCAGGGACGCTTCTCGCTGTACTGGGCACAACCCCAGCCCGGTGAGCTGACGTCGGAGTCGATGAACGAGGACATGCTCAGCGACACCAAGACCGGCCCCAGCGGCGATCCCTACAACGCCTGGTACACCTGCCCACGCGACAGTGGCACGACCTGTGTGCTGGAACCCTACTACGACGAGGTCGGCGGCCAGCAGGTGCTGATGACCAGCATCGCCTTCCCGCTCGAGCTGAACGGCAAGGTGATCGGCGTGGTCGGTCTCGATATCAGCCTGGACAGCCTGCAACAGCTGAGTCTGCAAGCCAATCGCGACCTCTATGGCGGTGCCGGCCATATCAGCATCTTCAGCCCGGCCGCATTGCTGGCCGGCCACAGCCGCGCTGCCAGCCTGCTCAGCAGCCCGGTCGAGAAGGCTTACAGCGAGCACGCCGGCGAGTTGCGGTCCTTTATCGCCAGCGGCCAAGCCACCGAATTGCAGCACGGCGAGATGCTCCGCGTGCTGACGCCGTTCAAGCCGATTCCCGAGGCCAAGCCCTGGAGCGTATTGCTCGAAGTGCCCGAGCAGGAACTGCTCGCACCGGCCCTGCAACTGGAACGGCAACTGGATCAGCAACGCACCGACGACAGCGCAGTGGCGCTGAGCATCGGCTTGCTGGCCATGCTCCTCGGCCTGCTGCTGATGTGGCTGACCGCCCGCGGCGTAACCAGGCCGATCCTCGCTGTCGCCGCCATGCTCAAAGGCATCGCCAGCGGCGAAGGTGATCTGACCCGCCGCCTCGACTACCCCGGACAGGACGAACTGGGCGAGCTGGCGGGCTGGTTCAATCGCTTTCTCGACAAGCTGCAGCCGGTCATCGCCGAGGTCAAACGCAGCGTGCAGGACGCCCGCGGCACTGCCGACCAGTCCGCCGCCATCGCCAGCCAGACCAGTGCCGGCATGCAGCAGCAGTTCCGCGAGGTCGACCAGGTGGCCACCGCCTTCCAGGAAATGAGCGCCACCGCCCATGACGTCGCGCACAACGCCGCGCAAGCCGCCGACGCCGCGCGCAGCGCCGACCAGGCCAGCCGCGAAGGCCTCGGGGTGATCGGCAAGACCACAGCGACCATCGAACTGCTGACCAACGAGATGAACGTCGCCATGCAGGAGGTCGAAAGCCTGGCCAACAGCAGCGAACAGATCGGCTCGGTGCTCGAAGTGATCCGCTCGATTGCCGAGCAGACCAACCTGCTGGCACTCAACGCCGCCATCGAAGCGGCCCGTGCCGGCGAGGCCGGACGCGGCTTCGCGGTAGTCGCCGATGAAGTGCGCAACCTGGCCAAACGCACCCAGGATTCGGTCGAGGAAATCCGCCAGGTCATCGAAGGCCTGCAAAAGGGCACCCGCGAGGTGGTCAGCAGCATGCACAGCAGCCACCGCCAGGCCCAGGGCAGTGTCGACCAGGTCGGGCAAGCGGTGGCCGTACTGCAGCGGATCAGCCAGGCGGTGAGCGTGATCACCGACATGAACCTGCAAATCGCCAGCGCTGCCGAGCAGCAGAGTTCGGTGGCCGAAGAGATCAACCGCAACGTCGCCTCGATTCGCGACGTCACCGAAACCATGGCCGGACAAGCCGACGAGTCGGCCCAGGTCAGCCAGAACCTCAACAGCCTGGCCAACCAGCAACAAAAGCTGATGGATCAGTTCCGCGTCTGACCGGCAACAACCGCAAATAGGGCAAGGGCGCAGGCTTGCTGTGCCCGCCTGACCCAGCCCGAACAGGTCAGCGCCGGGTTGAACGGCATGGCCCGCCCTTCATCCAAGCAGCAAAGCCGAAGTGGCGCACAGCCCGGCGCTCGCTGACGGCAGGCCTTCAGCCACAACGGCTGCGATGGGTTCGAGAGGGTTGGGCAATGCCGGGAAAAGATAGTGGCACCGACCAGCCGGAGACCGGCCGATGCTCATTGCCAGAGTTGATCAAGGTTGCAGGCCTTTGACCTCTTGCGTCACGCCCCAACCATCCAGTTTGCCGCCGAGCGGAGCCACGACCGACTCCAGGTCGTGTTCGAAATCGCCAATGCCGTGATAGGTCGCATACATCACTTTGCTTACCTGCAGGTGCCAGGCGCCGTCATCACGTTCGGTCACCAGGGCGTGCAAGGACTCGCCACGAAAGTTTCTGGTCGCCATGCGTGCCCGCTCCTCGTCCGGGAAAATGGCGTAGAACTCGATGGGATGGAAGCTGGTGAAGTCGAAACCGCCTTCTTTCATCCGCCGCAAAACTCCGTTACTGACATCATCGTGCAAGACTGTGCTCATGAAGTGATCTCCTCAGCGATGGAAGGACTAACTGCTTTCCCATTGCAACCGCCATAACCGCGACGGTATTGCGACACCTGTAACCATGTCGCCCGAGATTCAAGCAAGGAGCTGCTTGACGTGTCATAAGCCAGACCTGAAGACAGGGCTGGTCGACGATGGGCCATTCAGAGCGAATGGCGCGAAGCCGTCGAATGCAGAGTAGCGCGAAGCAGAAACAATTGCAGGAGCAAAAGACAACTTGTGACAAAACCGCCGACCGCCAACACGTTGCCGGGCGTTGCGCGCATCTGCCTGCCGCTCGTCCAGAACTTGACGCCTGCACGCCGAGTCAAAGGCCTCGCCGGAGCCAGGCGGGGTCACCGCACCATGTGCTATACCATCGGGAGTAGGAAAAAGAGCGAGGAACGCGCAGTGCCGATATTCAGTACAGATAGCCAAACCGCCCAGCAGACCCTTTTGCCCGGCTCGATGTCAGCCGCGCGGATCTGACAAAGGCTTTCCAACATCGAGGTTGATCCCATGAGCACGATGCAATGCACCCACCGCGATCACACCATCATCGCCGACGTCGTGGAGCACCCTGGCATTCCAATACCCTGGGCCGGCGGCTGCCGTATCACCGCCCCGGACGGCCGCACGACCCGACGGCTGCCGCTGCCCCTCGAGCAGGCCTTTCTCGCCGAACTGGAAAGCGCCCAGCGTGCATCCATCGCGCATGGCAAATGGCTGGTCGACCAGTGCCTGGATCAAGGCGTGGCACTGTTCGACACCGCCAAGGCCTGATCTGCGTCGTTCGGCGGATAATCAGCGCGGGCACTCCCGGTGCCTGCGCGGTCATCGGCCGGCTGAGTCAGAGCACGTAGAACAGGATCGCGACGAAATGCAGCAGGCTGCCGGCCATGACGAACAGGTGCCAGATGCCATGCCAATGACGGAAGCGGCTGTCGTAGGCGAAAAAGATGATCCCGACCGTGTAGAACACTCCGCCCGCGGCCAACCAGCTGAAACCCGCGACGCCCAAGGCGGCGAGTAGCGGCTTGACTGCCAGCAGGACGATCCAGCCCATCAGCGCATAGATCACGATCGACAATACCCGCGCCTCGGAGCGCGGTTTGATCTCTTGTAGCATGCCAATCAACGCCAGCACCCAGACCACCGCGAACAGCGACCAACCCCAGGTGCCGCGCAAGGTCACCAGACAGAAGGGCGTATAGCTGCCGGCAATCAGCAGGTAAATCGACAGGTGATCGATCTTGCGCATGATCACCTTCGCCCGTCCCTGCACGCTGTGATAGATCGTCGAGACGCTGTAGAGCAGCAGCAAGGTGAGGCCGTAGATGGCGACGCTGACGATCTTCATCGGCTCGCCCTCCAGAGTCGCCAGCACCAGCAACCAGAGCGCCCCGATGCACGCCAGCACTGCACCTACCAGGTGGGTCCAGGCGTTGAATCTTTCCCCGTGATACATCTGTCGTCGCCAGCCTCTATTCGCCACCCAGGCATCAGCGTCCCAGGCTTGTCGTTCACTGTAAACGATGCGCGCTAAAGGGAGGCACACTCAGCAACGCGCTGACGGCCTTGCCCGGCCAGCGCATGACGGGCGAGCGCCAGGGCAATGGTGGTTTGTGCGCAACGCAAAGGCTGCCGGGTTCGGCCCGCAGGATCGAGCCGCAGCACCCGGCCAAGCCGTCAGCCTGGACAGCCGCTCAGTTGAAGAACTTCTTCATCGAGCGCGAAAACCAGCCGCCCGCTTGTTGATTGCTGACCAGGCTATTCATGCTGTCCTTGATCGCCGGCACGTAGCCGGCGTCGTCGCTGCGGATATGGTTGAACAACCAGCGCGAGAGCAAGCCGAGCAGTTCATCGGTGATGTCCTCACCGGCCTGGAAGCGCAGATTGAAGTCTTTGACCCGGCCGATGAAGATTTCGTGCACGCGCTTGTGCGGCCGGGTGAACTCGTAACCGGCCTCCTCCAGCAGCGATTCCTCGAAGGCGAAATGCGACAGGGTGTAATCCACCAGGCCGTTGAGCACCTCCGCCACCTCACCGCCACTGCCCCCGCCCGCCTTCGCCCGGTGCAGCGAATTGATCATGTCGACGATGCGCTTGTGCTGGTCGTCGATGACTTGAATGCCTGTATTCAGATCGTCCTGCCAAACCAGATAACTCATTTCCCCCAGCTCCCAGCGTGCCGCCCGACTGCAATGCGAGCGCTGCGCCAAGGCTACTCAACAGCTCTGGAATGGGGGCTGACACAGATCAGTGAATAGTTGCTTAGGCGCCTATCGACGGAACGCCGGTACGACTGTCGACCGAACGGAGGCTCGGCACGGATAATCAGTTGCCGGAGGATGCATGAGACGGGCGAAAGAGCGTGACCAGCATGATCGAGTCGGTCTTGGCCTGCAGGGCATGTTCTGCCTCTTCGGCCAGGTACATCAGATCGTTGTCACGCATTTCACGCCATGCGCCCTGAGCCTGCACGTCAACGCAGCCTTGCAGGCAATGCAAGGTGAGCGGGCCGGCCACGGCGTGCCCGGGAATGACTTTACCGGCCTGCAACACCAGCCGCATGACCTCGATGCGCGGGGCGCTGACAATTGCCTGGGAGATGAAATCAGGCGACTCTGCGGCAGACAGCAGATTGACTACCTCTCCCGATGCTGCGTGTTTCAAGGCCATGGTCGAGTCTCGCCGTTGGAGGATGAACCCTCAAGGTAGTCGAGTGGCCCGCAAGGTGTCCAATCATGACGCGCTAGCCACGAGTTTTGCTGCGCAATGGGTCGAGCAAGGACGACAGGCCGTTGTGATCGATTTCCTGCATCAGTTCGAGCAGCCGGCCGATCTCGCCTGCGGGGAAGCCCTCGCGGGCGAACCAGTTGAGGTAGCGCCCCGGCAGGTCGGCGATCAAGCGGCCCTTATATTTGCCGAACGGCATTTCGCGGGTCACCAGCAGTTGCAGGTCTTCGGGTTTCATTGGGCGCTCGGGTTCATGGGGGTGTGGTTCGGCCATGCGGGTATGTACGCAATTATGCCCAAAGTCGTCCCTGACTGGCGAAAAGCCCCGGCCATGCGACCAACGCGCAGGCCGGCGCCGGCAAACTCGGGTAAGCTCTGCCCCGCCATTTTCTACCCAGGGTTGTCACGCAATGCTTATCAAGGCACTCAGAATCGGTCTCGGCCAGTTGATCGTGTTTCTCGACTTCATCACCCGCCCGCGCAAGCTCAAGCGTGCGCCTGCCGCGCAAGCCGCGGTCGCCCAGGTCGCCAGCGGCCTGACGCTGTACCAGTTCCATGCCTGCCCGTTCTGCGTGAAAACCCGCCGCACCCTGCACAAGCTCAACGTGCCGGTCACCCTGCGCGACGCCAAGAACGACGATCAGCACCGCCAGACCCTGCTGGAGCAAGGCGGCAAGATCCAGGTACCGTGCCTGCGCATCGAGGAAAACGGCCAGAGCACCTGGCTGTACGAGTCCAAGGCGATCATCGCCTACCTCAACGAGCGCTTCTCTGCAGCCTGAGCCCCCCCGCTACGGAGCTCTTGTAGGTTGTGGCCCATCCTGCGGGGCGCGCACCACCCGGGCCGGTGTGCGGCGCATCAGCACCTGGCCGGCGCGGATCGAGACCAGGGCGTGACCCTGGCTGCGCAGCATCTCGTAATCGCTGGCGGCTTCGAGGATCAGCAGGTTGGCCGGGCGCCCCACCTCGATACCATAGCCCTCGCCCAGGTTGAGGGTTTTCGCGGCGTTGTCGGTGACCAGATCGAGCGAGCGCTGCAGATCCTCGAAACCGAGCATGTGACAGATGTGCAGCCCGGCCTCGAGGATGCGCAGGATGTTGCCGTTGCCCAGCGGGTACCAGGGGTCGACGATGGAGTCCTGGCCGAAGCAGACATTCAGCCCGGCGCGGTCGAGCTCGGCCACCCGGGTCAGCCCGCGGCGCTTGGGGTAGGCATCGAAACGGCCCTGCAGGTGGATGCTCTCGGTCGGGCAGGAGACGAAGTTGATCTGCGCCTGCTTGAGCAGGCGGAACAGCTTGGAGCAGTAGGCGTTGTCGTAGGATCCCATGGCGGTGGTGTGGCTGGCCGTGACCCGGGCGCCCATGCCGTGCACCCGCGCCTCCTCGGCCAGCACCTCGAGAAAACGCGAGTGCGGGTCGTCGGTCTCGTCGCAATGCACATCCACCAGGCAGCCCGTGCGCTCGGCCAGGTCCATGAGGAATTTGATCGAGCTGACGCCCTGCTCGCGGGTGTTCTCGAAATGCGGAATGCCGCCGACCACGTCGGCGCCCAGCACCACCGCCTGTTCCATCAGCGCGCGACCATTGGCGTAGGACTCGATGCCTTCCTGGGGGAAGGCGACGATCTGCAGGTCGATCAGGTGGCGGGTTTCCTCGCGCACCTCGAGTAGCGCCTTGAGCGCGCCCAGGCCCGGATCGGTGACGTCGACATGGCTGCGCACGTGCTGGATGCCGTGCTCGACCAGCATGTCGATGGCCTTGCGCGCGCGGGTCTTGCTGTCTTCGTGGGTGACCAGCGCCTTGCGCTCGGCCCAGAGTTCGATGCCCTCGAACAGAGTGCCTGTGAGGTTCCAGCCCGGCTCGCCGGCGGTGAGGGCCGCGTCCAGGTGGATATGCGGCTCGACGAAGGGCGGCACCACCAGGTTGCCGGCGGCATCCAGTTGGTCTGCCGTAGCGGTCAATTCCTGCGCCTGCGCGACTATGCCGGCGATACGTGCCTGCGCCAGCTCGATGCGAAACAGGCCGCTGCGACCACGCAGCCGGGCGTTGACGATATTCATGGGGTTCTCCTGAGCGGGCACGGAGTCAGGCGTAGATTAACAGGCCGCCTGAGCACTCCCTCTACAGTGTTGGGCGTACCCGCGAAGCAGGACGTCGGCGCTCCGTATTCTCGGCCAGGCTTGCAGGAGCCAGCACGCTGGCTCCTGCCGCCATTACTCGGCCGCCTGCAGTTCAGTCACGACATAGCGGCTGCCTTGCTGTTCGACCTGGAAGCGCACCTTGTCGCCGGTCTTGATGCCTTCCAGCAGAGCCGCATCGCGCACGCCGAAAACCATGGTCATCGGCGGCATGCCGACGCTGTCGATCGGGCCGTGGCGCAGGGTGATCTTTTGCCCGGCCAGGTCAATCTTGCGCACTTCGCCCTGACTCAGGGGGGCGGCGACCTCCGCACTGGCTTCAGCCGGGGCGGCGGCCTGGGCGGCATATACGGGGAAGGCCAAGGCGCTGCCGAGCAAGGTGGCGATAAGCAGGGTTTTCATAGGGTATCTCCTTCACGTGGTTGGATCCGCGCTACGCGGGTCGAAGAATCTGTCGGGCTGACGGACGGCTCTCTCGCCACAATCGGCATGGCATCCGCCTCGCCCACTACGCTGATCTCGCCGACCATGCCGGCCTGGTAATGACCGACAATCAGGCAGGCGAAGTCGAATTCGCCGGCCTGGTTGAAGGTCCAGATGATCTCGCCGTTTTTGCTCGGCGCGACGTGGGCCATATAGGGTTCGTCATGTTCCATGCCGGGAAACTTGGCCATCAGCGCGGCATGCTTGTCCAGCTCGGGCTTGGTGCCGAGCACGAACTCATGCAGCATCTGGCCGTCGTTGTGATGGACGAAGCGAATGGTCTCGCCGACCTTTACCTGCAGCTTGTCCGGGGTGAAGCGCATCTTGTCGGTCATGCGGATCTCGATGGTGCGGTCGACCTGATCGCGGTCGCCTGCGATGCCCCACTCCTTTTGTTCCTTGACCACTTGCGCAGCGGCGCCATGCGCGTCTGCGGCCATGCCGCCATGGGCCAGCACCGAATTGCCGGCGAACAGGGCGCACAAGCCCAACACCAGGGCGGCAGGTTTTATCTGTTGATCCATTTGTATCTCCTCAGTTTCAATGAAAACAGCGACTTCTTTATGTGTAGGGGCGGTGGGGACGCCGAGTCTTCCGCGAACTGCGTTCGCAGAAAAGCTTCGCGGATAAATCAGAACGCCCCCGGCCGCTCCTGCGGATTTCTGCAAATCAGTGCCCGGCATGACCGCTGGGTTTACGCACCTGTACTTCGACCGTCTCGCTGGGCGGCTGTTGCAATGGCATGGATTGGCCGCCGGCTTCGCCCGAGCGGGCAGGCGTGGCCAATTCGCCGCGCCATTCGTAAGCCACGCTGCCGGCCGGGTGCTTGAACCAGCCCGGATCGCGGTAGTCGCCAGGCTGCTGCTCCTTGCGTACCTTGAGCATGGTGAACATGCCGCCCATCTCCACCGAGCCGAAGGGGCCGTCGCCGGTCATCATCGGTGCGGTGTTGTCCGGCAATGGCATCTGCATTTCCGCCATATCGGCCATGCCGCGTTCGCCCATGACCATGTAATCGGGGATCAGTTTGGCGATCTTGCGCGTCATGTCGCGATGATCGACGCCGACCAGGGTCGGGATATCGTGGCCCATGGAATTCATGGTGTGGTGGCTCTTGTGGCAGTGGAGCGCCCAGTCGCCCTCCTCGTCGGCGAGAAACTCGACCTGGCGCATCTGCCCCACCGCCACATCGGTGGTCACCTCCGGCCAACGCGAGCCCTTGGCCGTCGGCCCGCCGTCGGTGCCGGTGACTTCGAACTCATGGCCGTGCAGGTGAATCGGATGATTGGTCATGGTCAGGTTGCCGACACGGATGCGCACCTTGTCGTCCTTGCGCACCACCAGCGGGTCGATGCCGGGAAAGATGCGGCTGTTGAAGGTCCACAGGTTGAAGTCGAGCATGGTCATGATCTTCGGCGTGGCCGCCCCGGGCTCGATGTCATAGGCGTTGAGCAGGAAGCAGAAATCGCGGTCCACTTCGCTGATCAGCGGATGACTGTCCTTGGGATGGGTGACCCAGAAGCCCATCATGCCCATGGCCATCTGGGTCATTTCGTCGGCATGCGGGTGGTACATGAAGGTGCCGGGGCGCCGCGCGACGAATTCGTAGACGAAGGTCTTGCCTGCCGGAATGGCTGGTTGGGTCAGCCCCGAGACGCCGTCCATGCCATTGGGCAGGCGCTGGCCGTGCCAATGCACGCTGGTGTGCTCGGGCAACTTGTTGGTGACGAAGATGCGCACCCGATCGCCCTCGACCACCTCGATGGTCGGCCCCGGCGACTGACCATTGTAGCCCCACAGATGGGCCTTGTAGCCCGGTGCCAGCTCGCGCACCACCGGTTCGGCGACCAGGTGGAACTCCTTGACCTCGTTGTTCATACGCCACGGCAGGGTCCAGCCGTTGAGGGTGACTACCGGGTTGTAGGGCCGCCCGTTTTGCGGTTGCAGCGGCGGCATGGTGTCGGCCTTGGTCTGGATCACCGCTTCCGGCAGCCCGGCCAGGGACACCCGGCTGACCGCCGAGGTGGCGACCGCCGCGGTGATCGCGCCGGCGCCGAGGAAAAAATCACGTCGAGAAACCATTTTCAGTAATCCTTGATCAGTGCCCGGCGGGCTCATCGGCGGCGGCGCTCATGGCGGCGCCCGCGCTGGTGGAGAGGTTCGCTGCACCGAGCATGCTCATGTCCAGGTCGGCCTTGGCGATCCAGAAGTCGCGCTGGGCCTGCAGGTAACCGTCGACCGCGAGAATCTGTTTACGCGCATCGGCCAGCAGCTCGAAGGTGCTGATGAACATGCCGTTGTAGCGCAGGATGTTCTCCTCGGCGATGCGCTGCCGCAGCGGCAACACCTCGTCGCGGTAATGGCGGGCGATGTCGTAGCCCGAGCGATAGCCCAGATAGGCCTCGCGCACCTGCGAGCGGGCATTGATCGCGGTCTCGGCCGCACGGTTGAGCATTTGCCGGTATTGCGCTTCGGCCTTGGCCACCCGCGCGCCGCTCCAGTCGAACAATGGCAACTCGACGCTGATCTCATAGCCGCGCTGGGTCGGCTCCTCATTGGACTTGTTGCTGATCGCACCCAACTCGAGCACGTTGATAAAGCGCGTGGTCTTGCTCAGCCCCAGGTTGCGCGCCAGACGCTCGGCATCCAGGCGCATGGCCTGGATATCCAGGCGCTGGGCCATGGCTTGGTGCTCGACATCCGGCAGTTGCTCGACCTGGGCCGGCAACTCGGGCAGGCGCTCGGGCAGGCGGTAGGCGATCTGCTCGCCCCACAGGCCCAGCAGCCGGGTCAACTGCTCGCGGCTCTGCACCCGCGCCTGCTCGGCGCGGATCAGGGCCAAGCCGGTCTCGGCATAGAAGCTCTGCTCCTGGGCCTGTTGCAGCTTGCTGTAGTTGCCCACCGCCGCCAGCCGTCGGGCCAGCTCGGCGCCGATTTCAGCCGAGTCCATCACCTGGCGCATGAAGCCCAGGCTCTCCTCGGCCGCCACCGCGCGGTACCAGGCCTTGCGCGTCTGGCTGGCCAGTTCGAACACCGCCAGGCTGGTCTGCCGCTGCACCTGCTCGAAGCGCTTGGCCTCGATGCCGGAGGTCATCGGCATGGCGATCAGCCGCGCCAGATTGACGTGCAGGCCACGCTCGTACTCCACCTCGCTGCCCTTTTCCAGGCGGCCGAAGGAGAACCCCGGATTGGGGATGCGTCCGGCCTGGACCCGCTCGGCCTCGCTGATACCCAACTGATCGAAGCTAGCCTGCAACCCCCGGTTGTTGAGCAGGGCAACCTGCACCGCAGCATCCGCCGACAGCGGCTGGGCCAGCAACTCGGTGACCCGCTCGGCCACGACTGTCCGCTCTTCGGGGGTCTTGCTCCAGCTCAATTGCTTGTCCAGCTGCTGCTCGGCGGCCTGTTCGACCACGGCAAAACCGCCATCCCGGGAAAAACTGGCGCAGCCGGCCAGCAGCAGTAACCCGGCGCACAGCCCCAGCTGACGCACCCGTATAAATCCGTTCATACGCATCCTCAGTGATCGCCATTCTGGCTGGGTGGACTGGGCTCGCTCGGCGCATCCGCAGCAGCCGGCTGTTCCCAGGGCTCCTGCGCATAGGTGCGCCAGCCGCCGATGCGACCGACCAGATCATTGGCCTCGCGCCAATCCTGCGGCGGTTCGTCGGCCAGCCCCTGATAGGTGCTCAGCGGTGATTGATAGTTCAGGGCCGGCGTGGCGGCCTCGGCATCCAGCGGGTTGGCCAACTCGGCCCAGACGCCCGCGGGCACAGCCAGCAAGGCCAGGCACACAAGCCTCGGCCGAACGGCAAATAGAAAACGCATAATCGGATGTTCTCGCAGAGAACGGCACGCCTGCAGATGACAGGCAAAGACCGTGAATGAGCTAAATGCGCCGCTCGGGACTGCAGGCGCGGTTTGGCTTAGGCGAGAAGAAAACGAGGAGGACGTTCGGGAGTGTCGGCAACGAAGCCGAGCAAACGCTGCGGGCGGGCCAGAGACGGCTCGACTGCTTGCAGCGGTGGATTACCGACCACCACGCTGTTCAACGCAACCGCACCGACGCAGAAGGCACACAGGCTGCACATGCGGTTGTCGCTCGGTTGCGTGGTGCCAGCGGCGCCAGGGTCGGAGGCAACAGCTCCGTGGTGAGCCATGGCCACAGCCCCTGGATGATGCGCGGCCGTCTGTTGGTTTTCCTGACTGACCGCCCCAGCCTGATTGACCACTGCGCACAACTGCATGCCGATCGCCGCCATGCTCTGCGCCGGGAGGGCGAGCATCAGCATCCAGATCAAGGCAATTCGCAGCGGTTTGCGCATAGTGTTCGAGAGGGCCGGCAGAGAAGTCGAGACCTGCGGATTATCCACCGATTCGGCGGCTTGTCCATAATTGCAAATAGCCCATGGTCTGCAGCAGCGCGTGGCACTGGATCTGCAAACACCTTGGCAGGGCTGCAGATCCGCTGCCGAACGGGTCCAGCGAATGGCGCGACAACCCACATCCAGGGGAACCGATGAGTATTGAACTGCCTTGCGGCCTGAGCCAGCATCAAGCCGCCGCCCGCCTCAGTGCCGAAGGTCCCAACGAGCTGGGCACCGATCAGCGCCGCAGCCTGTTCAGCATCGCCGTTAGCGTGCTGCGCGAGCCGATGTTCCTGCTGTTGCTGGGTGCCGGGGCGATTTACCTGAGCATGGGCGACCCGCGTGAGGCGTTGATCCTGCTCGGTTTCGTGCTGATCATTATCGCCATCACGGTGCTCCAGGAGCGCCATACCGAGCGCGCCCTGGAGTCTCTGCGCGACCTTTCAAGCCCCAGAGCGCTGGTTATCCGCGACGGCAAGCCTACGCGCATCGCCGGGCGCGACGTGGTGTGCGAGGACATACTGATGCTCGCCGAGGGTGATCGCGTACCCGCCGACGGCCTGCTCCTGCAGGCGCATGAACTGGCGGTGGATGAATCGATGCTCACCGGCGAATCCGCGGCGGTGGCCAAATTTGCCGATGGCAGCGAGGTTTACGCCGGCACCCTGGTAGTTCGCGGACAAGGTTTGATGCGGGTCAGCGCCACCGGAAAAGCCACCCAGATCGGTCATATCGGCCAGTCATTGCAGGACATCTCCCTGCAGTCGGCCCCGCTGCAGGCAGAGATCGCGCGCCTGACCAAGCGCCTGGCGTTGATCGGGGCCGGCTTGTGCGTGCTGCTGACGCTGCTCTATCAACTGTTGCGCGGTGGCTGGCTGGAGGCGTTATTGGCCGGGATCACCCTGGCCATGGGCATCCTGCCGCAGGAACTGCCGGTGATCATGATCGTCTTTCTGGCGCTCGGCGCGCGCCGAATCGCCCACCATCAGGTCCTCACGCGGCGCCTGAGCAGCATCGAAACCCTGGGACAAACCAGCGTGCTGTGCGTGGACAAAACCGGCACGCTGACGCACAACCGCATGCAGGTGGCGGCCCTGTACGTCGCCGGCGAGGTGCTCGAGGTCAATACGTTGACCACCGACGAGCTTCCGGAGGAGTTCCACGAGCTGCTCGAATACGCGGTGCTGGCCAGCGAAATCGAACCGCACGACCCGATGGAACAAGCCTTTCACCGCTTCGCCCATGACTACCTGGCCAACACCGAACACCTGCACCCGGATTGGCTGCTGGTGCGCGAATACGAACTGTCACCGGCACAATTGGCGATGTCGCACCTGTGGCAGGAACATGCCGCCGAACCGGCATTCGTCGCCACCAAGGGCGCGCCCGAGGCGATTGTCGACCTCTGCCACCTGTCGCCAAGCGAATGCCAGCAGGTGCTACAACAGGCCGAACGGCTAGCCGAACGCGGCCTGCGGGTACTCGGTGTGGCCAAGGCGCGCCATCCACCCGGCCTGCAATGGCCAGCCATTCAGCACGACTTTGCCTTGCAGTTCATCGGCCTGCTCGGGCTGGCCGACCCGCTGCGCGACGACGTGCCTGCCGCCATCGCCGAGTGTCAGCGTGCCGGTATCCGCTTGGTGATGATCACCGGCGATCATCCGCGCACGGCCCGGGCGATTGCCGCCGCAGCCGGTATCGCCAGCACGCGGGTGTGCAGCGGCAGCCAACTGACCGCGATGGATGCCAGCCAACTGACCGACTGCCTGCGCTCGACCAGCGTGTTTGCCCGGGTCAGCCCGCAGCAAAAGCTGGCACTGGTGGAAAGCCTCAAGGCCAGTGGTGAGGTGGTGGCAATGACCGGCGACGGGGTCAACGATGCGCCAGCGCTGAAGGCCGCCCATATCGGCATCGCCATGGGCAAGCGCGGCACCGATGTGGCGCGTGAAGCGGCCGCGCTGGTGCTGCTCGACGACGATTTCAGCGCCATAGTCGCGGCCATCCGGCGCGGCCGGAAGATCTTTGCCAACCTGCGCCAGGCACTGATCTACACCATCGCCGTGCACATGCCGATCATCGGCTTGAGCCTGCTGCCCGTCCTGCTGGGGCTGCCCCTGCTGCTGGCGCCGATTCATATCGCCTTTCTCGAACTGCTGATCAACCCGGCCTGCTCGATCGTGTTCGAGGCCGAAAACGGCCGTGGCGATCCGATGCGCCAGCCGCCACGCGCGCTGAACGAACCCCTGGTGAGCATGCGCCACATCGCGCTGGGCATGCTCCAGGGACTCGGCGTCAGCATAGTGGTGGTGATCCTGTATCGCAGCGGACTGGCCAATGGCCTGGCGCAGGACGTGGCCCGTGGCCTGGCCTTCATCACTCTGGTGGTGGCCAATACCGGGCTGATTCTCGCCAATCGCTCACCCGAACACGGTTGGAGATCGATGCTACTGGGGCTATCCCGGGTAGGCCTGTGGGTGCTCGGCTGCACCCTGGCCATGTTGCTGATGGTTACCGCCATCACGCCGATTGCTCGAGTTTTTGCTTTTCAGCCCGCCTCTATCGAGCAATGGCTAGTGGCTTTCGCCTGCGGCGCCGCGCTGCTGATGTTCTTTGAAATGGTCAAGGTCGGCATGCAGCAGCGGCTGCAGCGCTGACGATTTCAGCGGAGGCTGGCCGGGTTGTGCGATTTGCCCAGTGCGAGCAGCAGCAACATGCTCAAGGCACCCAGCATGGCCAGCCCGGAATCTTTCTGGGCATCCCATTCGTCGCCCTGGGTGCCGAGGAAGGCCGAGCCCAGTTCCGGACTGACCAGCAAGGCCGCGAGCATCTCCACCTGTTCGTAGAATGCGCTCATGGCCATCACCACCGCGAGGCTGAGGATCGCCAGCCACCTGCCGCTGAGCCCGGCCGATCGTTGCAGCAACTCGCGCAGCGGGTAGACCAGCAGCAAGCCAAAAGAGAAATGCACCAGACGGTCGTAGTGGTTGCGGCCCAGCGCAAAGGCTTCCTGAAACCAGTAGCCCAGAGGTGTTTCCGAGTAGGTGTAATGGGAGCCGTACAGGTGCATGCCCAGGAACAGGGCGAACAGCCAATAGGCCGTCAGGGAGAAGGCAAAGCGCCGATAGGTCGCCAGCAACAGGCCCGCGAAAAAGAACACCAGCAGGTTTTCCAGCAACCAGTCCTCACGGCTCAGGGGGTTGATCGCGGCCCATAGCCAGGCCAGCAGGAGTATGCCCGCGATCAGTGCCAACTGGCGTTTGCGGCTGGGGGTTTCGATCATGGATAGCGTCACTCCGGACGGCTGCCGCCAAGGTGGTGGTGTCAAAGCAGCCGAGTATTCGACCTGCTTGCAACTCTAGCAGCCCGGCGAGGCATGCCAGGGGCATCGAGCAGAGCGAGACGCCTGGTTAACCCGGCATGCCCACATGCCTGGGGTGACTGGCCACCCGATCGAGCCAGCTACGGACGGCCGGATAGGGGTCGAGGTCGAAGCCGCCCTCGTCCGCCACATGGGTGTAGGCGTACAGCGCGATATCGGCGATCGAGTAGTGCTCGCCGACCAGGTAGGGCGTGCGCTGCAACTGTTGCTCCATCACTTTGAGCGCCTTGTAGCCGCGCACATGGCACTCCTCGTACTCCTTACGGCGCGTCTCGGGCAAGCCCTGATAGAGCTGGATGAACCGCGCCACCGCGATATAGGGCTCGTGGCTGTATTGCTCGAAGAACTGCCACTGCAGCACCTGGGTGCGCAAACGCGGCTCGCTGGGCAGAAAGTCCGTGCCGTCGGCGAGAAAGTTGAGAATCGCATTGGACTCCCACAGGCAGGTGCCGTCTTCCAGTTCCAGCACCGGGATCTTGCCGTTGGGGTTCTTGGTCAGAAAGGCCTCGCTCCGGGTCTCGCCCCTGAGGATGTCCACCGGCACCCATTCATGGGCCGCGCCGAGCAGGTGCAGCATCAGCTTGACCTTGTAGCAGTTGCCCGAACGGGTATCGCCGTAGACCTTGTACATCGCCCTGCGCTCCTCTGCTTTTCTCTCGTGTGTGCTGCTGGATCAGGCTGCCTGGGCGGCCTGGGCCTGGCGGATCACCTCGGCCAGGCGCTTGAGACCTTCGTTCAGGCGCTCCGGCGCGACGTGGCTGAAGTTAAGCCGCAAATGCCCCGGATGCTGATCCGGATCGATGAAAAACGGCTCTCCCGGCATGAAGGCGACGTTCTGCGCCAAGGCCGGCGCCAGCAGGGTGCGGGTGTCCAGCGGCTGCTTGAGGGTCAGCCAGAAAAACAGCCCACCCTGGGGAGTCTGCCAATCGGCCAGATCGCTGAAGTGCTCCTGCAACACCGCCTGCATGGCGTCGCGGCGGATGCGGTAGAAATCGCGCAACTCGGCCAGGTGCTCGCGGTAGTGGCGGGTGCCCAACCATTGCAGGGCCTGCCATTGGCCGATGCGATTGGTGTGCAGATCTGCCGACTGCTTGAGGCGCAGCAGGTAGGGGAACAGATCCGGGCTCGCGATCAGATAGCCGACGCGCAGCCCCGGTAGCAGGGTTTTCGACACCGTGCCGGTATAGATCCAACTGGCCTTGTGCAGGCGGCTGACGATTGGCGTGGCGCTGCCTTCGTCGAATACCAGGTCGCGGTAGGGTTCGTCCTCGATCAGGGTCACGCCGAACTCGTCGAGCAAGGCCGCCACTGCGTCGCGCTTGGCCTCGCTGTAGCGCACCGCCGAGGGATTCTGGAAGGTCGGGATCAGGTACGCGAACGCCGGCTTGTGCTGCTCCAGGCGCTGGCGCAGGGCGTCGATCTGCGGGCCGTCGGCCTCCTGCGGCACGGCGATGCAAGCGGCGCCGAACAGCTGGAAGGCCTGCAGCGCGGCCAGGTAGGTCGGCGCCTCGAGCAGCACTTCGGTGCCCGGATCGATGAACAGCTTGCTGGCCAGGTCCAGGGTCTGCTGCGAACCGCTGACGATCAGCACCTGGCTGGCCTCGCAGGGTACGCCGAGGGCACGGGCTTCTTCGGCGATGGCCTCGCGCAATGCCGGCTCGCCTTCGCTCATGCCGTACTGGCCCATGCTGGTCGGCATATCCGCCCACTCGACCTTGGGCAGCATCGGCTCGGCCGGCAAGCCACCGGCGAAGGACATCACTTCCGGGCGCTGCGCCGCGGCGAGGATTTCACGGATCAGGGAGCTTTTCAGGCGGGCAACACGTTCGGAGAAGGCCATGCAGGTCACCGGTGGCAAAGGCAGAGAAAAATAAGTCAAACTGTTTGACCGAAACTACGACGAGCCAGGCAGATACGTCAATATGCTTGACCTTAAAAACCCAACCACTCAGCAGGCCGCCATGGAAGCCTTCTTCTTCGGCTACCAGGCATTCACCGCCAAGGCCGACGAAATGCTCGCGCGCCGCGGCCTGTCGCGGGTGCATCACCGCATCCTGTTTTTTATCGGCAAGTACCCGGGCCTGAGCATGAAACAACTGCTCGGCTACCTGGGCGTGAGCAAACAGGCGTTGAATACCCCGTTGCGCCAGTTGCTGGAAATGCACCTGGTACAGAGCCTGACCGCCGAAGACGACAAACGTAAGCGCCTGCTCGGTTTCACCGCAGAGGGCGCCAAGCTGGAACTGGCCCTGCGTCGCGAGCAGGCCAAACTGCTGCAGCGCGCCTTCACCGAAGCCGGCGAGACTGCGGTCGATGGCTGGCTGCAGGTCAACCTGGCGCTGGGTCACAGCCTGCCGGGGACGCTATCGAGCGAACAAGACTGACCGCCGGCAGGATGGTTAGCGTCACGCCGGCAACCTAGTGTTGCGACACGAATGACTTGTCGCTTTCAGTGGTCCGTGGGAGGGGCTTCAGCCGCAATGCTTTCAGCGCCTTCAAGGTCAATCGCGGCTAAAGTCCCTCCCACAGAAAGCGACACCAGGTAGTTTTTCAACGGCGTGGCAACTGTACCGCTTATTGCCACACACGCCGCAACTGTATCGCCCATTGCCTGCCCCGCTGTACCGCGACACCCTGCCCCAGCGCCCTTAGGCTGGCAAGCACTGACCCCGAGTGCCGCCGCCATGACCACCGAACTGCTGATCGCCTTTATCGCCTTTGCCTTCGTCACTTCGGTGACGCCGGGGCCGAACAACATGATGCTGCTCGCCAGCGGGGTGAACTTCGGCCTGCGCCGCAGCCTGCCGCACATGCTGGGCATCAGCCTGGGCTTCATGGTCCTGGTGATGGCGGTAGGTTTGGGCCTTGGCCAGGTGTTCGAGCAGGTTCCCCAGCTCTACACCCTGCTGCGCTACCTGGGCGCGACTTATCTGCTCTACCTGGCCTGGAAAATCGCCAACGCCGGTGCGCCCGACAACACAGTCGGCGAGCGCAGCAAGCCGTTCAGTTTCCTCCAGGCCGCGGCGTTTCAATGGGTCAACCCCAAGGCCTGGGTGATGGCCATCGGAGCGATCACCACCTACACGCCGCAGGACAATTTCGTGGTCAATGTCCTGCTGATCGCCGCGCTGTTCGCCCTGGTCAACTGCCCCAGCGTCGGCCTCTGGACCATGGCCGGCAGCCTGCTGCGCAACTGGCTGGGCAATCCACGGGTGTTACGCGGCTTCAACATCGCCATGGCACTACTCTTGGTCGTCTCGCTATACCCGATTCTTGCCGATGTGAATGGAGTCCTGTAAGTGCCCGAAGCAATCCAGACACGCTTGCGCCCGTTGGCCGACACCTCGACCTCGGCGGTGGTCGCCGGTTTTATCGCGATGCTCACCGGTTACACCAGTTCGCTGGTGCTGATGTTCCAGGCCGGCCAGGCCGCGGGGCTGAGCAGCGGGCAGATTTCCTCATGGATCTGGGCGCTGTCGATCGGCATGGCGATCTGCTGCATCGGCCTGTCGCTGCGCTACCGCGCGCCGATCATGATCGCCTGGTCGACCCCGGGCGCGGCGCTGCTGATCACCAGCCTGCCGGGGGTGCCCTACGGCGAGGCGATTGGCGCCTATATCTTCGCCTCGGCACTGATCGTACTGATCGGCCTGACCGGCAGCTTCGACCACATCATGCGGCGTATTCCCGGCTCCATCACCGCCGCCTTGCTGGCCGGGGTGCTGTTCAAGATAGGGCTGGAAATCTGCGTGGCCGCCGAGCAGCAACCGCTGCTGGTGGTGGCCATGCTGCTCGCCTACCTGCTGGGCAAACGCCTGCTGCCGCGCTATGCGGTACTCGCCGCGCTGATCGTCGGGACGCTGCTGGCCGGCATCTCCGGCCTGCTGGATTTCCAGCGTTTCCAGCTGCAACTGGCCACGCCGGAATGGACCACGCCGAGCTTCTCCTTCGCCGCGGCGATCAGTATCGGCATTCCGCTGTTTATCGTCGCCATGGCCTCACAGAACCTGCCGGGCATGGCGGTGCTGCGCGCCAACGGCTACAAGGTGCCCGCCTCGCCACTGCTCACCAGCACTGGCCTGGCCTCGATGCTGCTGGCCCCCTTCGGCAGCCACGGCATCCACATGGCGGCGATCAGTGCGGCGATCTGCGCCGGACCGGAAGCCCATGAAGACCCGAAAAAACGCTATACCGCGGCCATCTGGTGCGGCCTGTTCTACGGCATCGCCGGGATCTTCGGCGCCACCCTCGCCGCGCTGTTCACCGCTTTGCCCAAGGCGCTGATCCTGTCGATCGCCGCCCTGGCGCTGTTCGCCTCGATCATCGGCGGCCTGACCCAGGCCATGAGCGAACCCAAGGAGCGCGAGGCCGCGCTGATCACCTTCCTGGTCACCGCCTCAGGCATGACCCTGTTCTCGGTCGGGTCGGCGTTCTGGGGGATAGTGGCGGGACTGCTGACTCTGGCGATTCTGAACTGGGGCAAGGATTGATCGGGATCTCGGCCGCGCCCTGTTGGGCGCGTACGGCACTTGTGGGAGGGCACCTCTCAGCCTTGGCCGCCATTGAACCCGGACCTGAGTGGGCGCCTTTGTTCGTGCAGCGAGCCAACCGCGATCAGATCGCCGTGGCCCCGCCATCTACCGCCAGAGCGTGGCCGGTGGTGAAGGCGGCGCCGTCGCAGCACAGGTAGAGCACCGCGCTGGCGATTTCCTCGACCTTGCCGATGCGCCCGACCGGGTGCATGGCGGCGGCGAACTCGGCCTTCTTCGGATCGGCCTCGTGGGCGCGGCGGAACATGTCGGTGTCGATCACCGCCGGGCACACCGCGTTGACGCGGATTTTCTTCTTCGCGTACTCCACCGCCGCCGACTTGGTCAGACCGATGACCGCGTGCTTGGAGGCGCTGTAAATGCTCATCTTCGGCGCCGCGCCGAGGCCGGCGACCGAGGCGGTGTTGACGATGGCGCCGCCGCCCTGGGCCAGCAGCAGCGGGATCTGGTGCTTCATGCACAGCCACACGCCCTTGACGTTGACGCCGATGAGGGCGTCGAACTCGGCCTCGCTACCCTCGGCCAGCTTGCCCTTCTCGATCTCGATGCCGGCGTTGTTGAAGGCGTAGTCCAGGCGGCCGTAGGTGGCGACCGTGGCGTCCATCAAGGCCTTGACCTCGGCATCGCGGGTCACGTCGCAGCGCACGAAAATCGCTTCGCCGCCCGCCGCACTGATCAGCTCGACGGTGCCTTCGCCACCCGCCACGTCGACATCGGAAACCACTACTTTGAGGCCCTCATTGGCGAAAGCCAGGGCCGTCGCACGACCGATACCGGCAGCGCCACCGGTGACCAGGGCAACCTGGCCGGAAAAACTCAAACTCATCTGCGTGTCCTCACAAGGCGTGAAAGTCTGCGCCGAGTCTAGCCAGAGCCGAGCCTGGCACTGCAGCACTATCAGGCCAGCGGTTATGGCTCCATGCACGGTAGTGATTTAGCCCCCGGCGCCGCTATCAGCCGAATGGATAAAGGCCTATTCGGCCGCAGGACAAACCTTGCCCATAGATCCATCAGGGGCTATCACAAGTCTTTCCGTTCAATGAGTACCGATCATGACCGCCCTGCTCAACCGTCAATTCCTCCTCGCCCAACGCCCTGTCGGCTTGCCCAGCCGCGACACCTTCAGCTACGTGGAAAGCCCGGTCGGCGAACCCGGCCCCGGGCAGATCCTGGTGAAGAACCTCTATCTGTCCCTCGACCCGGCCATGCGCGGCTGGATGAACGATGCCAGGTCCTATATCGCGCCGGTCGGCATCGGCGAAGTGATGCGCGCCCTCGGCGTCGGCCAGGTGATCGCCTCGCAGCACCCGGATTTCGCCGTCGGCGACCATCTCAACGGCGCCCTCGGCGTGCAGGACTACTTCCTCGGCGAGCCCAAGGGCTTCTACAAGGTCGACCCCAAGCGCGCGCCGCTGCCGCTGTACCTCTCGGCCCTGGGCATGACCGGGATGACCGCCTACTTCGCCCTGCTCGATGTAGGCGCGCCCAAGGCCGGCGAAACCGTGGTGATTTCCGGCGCCGCCGGTGCGGTCGGCAGCGTGGCCGGGCAGATTGCCAAGCTCAAGGGCTGCCGCGTGGTCGGCATCGCCGGCGGCGCAGACAAGTGCAAGTTGCTGATCGACGAACTGGGCTTCGACGGCGCCATCGACTACAAGAGCGAAGACGTGATCGCCGGTCTGAAGCGCGAATGTCCGAAGGGCGTGGACGTGTATTTCGACAACGTCGGCGGCGACATCCTCGATGCCGTGCTCACCCGCCTGGCCTTCAGGGCACGGGTGATCATCTGCGGTGCGATCAGCCAGTACAACAACAAGGAAGCGGTCAAGGGCCCGGCCAATTACCTGAACCTGCTGGTCAACAGCGCGCGCATGGAAGGCATGGTGGTGATGACCTACGCCCCGCGCTTCGCCGAGGCGGCCCAGGAAATGGGCGGCTGGCTGGCCAGTGGCAAGCTGAAATCCAAGGAAGACATCGTCGGTGGCCTTGCGACCTTCCCGGAAACCCTGCTCAAGCTGTTCAGCGGCGAGAACTTCGGCAAGCTGGTGCTCAAGGTCGAGTGAGTCGACGGAGCGGGACGCGTTGAGCGCCTGGCGGGGTGCACGCTCAGGATCACCGCGACCCGCAGCCTTTTGGGTAAGCGCCGCTGCAATCCGGGGACATGCCCCGGATTGCAGCTGTTCGGCTTATGCAGGCTGGGACGAGAGCAGCAAGGTCAGCAGCACGCCCAGCCCCATCGCCAGAGGCCAGCCGAGCAAAAGCCCGCGCCACAACCGCGGGGCATGGCGCAGCTCCATGAAACCGTCGGTGATCAACCAGGCCTTGCCCAGGGCCGCCAATAGCACGCTGGCCACCAGCACCAGGGTCGCTCCGCTATTACCCAGTTGCACACTGGCCACGGACAGCACCGCCAGGCCCAGCCAGCACAAAATCAGGGTTCTCGAAGCGGACATGCCAACCTCCTCGGTCAATTCAGGACATAGACCAGCGGGAACAGCAGCACCCACACCAGATCGACCATATGCCAATAGAGCACGCCGGACTCCAGCGCACTGCAGTTCGTCGGGCCATAGACACGACGCCGACAACGCTCGGCCAGCCAGCCAAGAATCAGCATGCCGAGCAGTACGTGGAGAAAGTGAAAGCCGGTGAGAATCCAGTACAAGGTGAAGAAGGTGTTGTGCTCCATGCCCAGCCCCAGGCTGGACAAGTGCGCGTACTCGCCAAGTTTCAAACCGACATAGACGCTGGCGCTAAGCAAAGCCGCCAGCAACAGCCAGGCTGCGCGCCGCGCCCGTGCCTGGCGCACCTGTTCCTGCGCCAGGGCGGCAAATAGGCCGGAGGTGAGCAGGCTCAGGGTCAGCGCCAGGCCGGTGGAGCTGTCGAGCAGTTGGCGACTGTCATGGAACAGCTGCGGCTGCAGGGCCTGGGTCACCGCGAACGCGAGAATCAGCAGGGCGAAAACCGTCAGCTCGGCGAGAATGAAAAACCACATCGCCAGATCGCCCGGCAAATGCCGTGCCGGGCTCGCGCCGGGACGCAGCGCCAGCTCAAGTGAAGTGGACATCGACCACATCCATCAGCGCCGCAACCGTTTGCGGATCGTCCGACAGCGGCTCGGCCAGGCAGGCCAGACAAGCTTCGCGCGGGCTCATTCCGGCACCGATCATGCGTGCGGTGAAAATCAGCAAGCGGGTCGAAGCCACCTCCTCCAGGTCATGTTGCTCCAAACGGCGCAACGCCTGTCCCAACTTGACCACCTGCGCCGCCAGGCCGATATCGACCCGCGCTTCGTTGGCGACTATGCGCTCTTCCTCAGCCACCGGCGGGTAGTCGAAACGCAGGGCGACGAAACGCTGACGGGTGCTCGGTTTCATCCCCTTGAGCAGATTCTGGTAGCCGGGGTTATAGGACACCACCAGCATGAATCCGGGCGGCGCACGCAGCACCTCGCCCGTGCGTTCCAGGTACAACTCGCGGCGGTCATCGGCAAGCGGATGCAGCACCACCGCGGTGTCCTGACGCGCCTCGACCACTTCGTCCAGGTAACAGATACCGCCTTCACGCACCGCGCGGGTCAAGGGACCGTCCTGCCACCAGGTGCCCTGCGCGCCAATCAGGTGGCGACCGACCAGGTCGGCGGCCGACAGGTCGTCATGACAGGCCACGGTATACAGCGGCAAGCGCAGACGGTGCGCCATGTACTGCACGAAGCGAGTCTTGCCGCAGCCGGTCGGGCCTTTGATCAACACCGGCATGCCGTGCTGCCAGGCCTTCTCGAACAGCACCTCTTCGTTACCCAGGGTTTGGTAGAAGGGCGTGGCATGCACGGCTGTGGCTTCGTTTGGATTCACGGGCGCATTCACAAAGAGTACCTCACCGGGGTGATTGATCATGCCCACACGCTACCCGCGACAAGACAACAGGCTCAAGTGTTCTGGCGCCTGGACTTGATTACCGTCAAGCATGCCGGCGATGAGCTGGAAGGAGTTTTCAGGGCGCCTGCGACAGTTGGCCGCAGCCAGTTCCAGGATCGCCCCTGTGCGGCCGCGGTTGGCGACGATAAGCTGCATTGCGTCGTTACGCTGCGCAAGCATTCTGGGTAGTCGCATTAGTTGATTGGAATCAAGCGATTAAAACTGTCCCCAAGCTATGCTTCGCCCCGTTTGAGCAAACTGGCGTCACGCCAATGCTTGCAGCCATGAGCCGATTTGGGCCAAAGTTGGCTCCACAACGCTTTACCATCACGGGCCAGGTACAACGCTTACCCAGCCAAATCGATGCAGGTTGCATATCGCCTGCGTCACTCGCCTTGAGGAAATACTATGAAGAAGTTTCTGACTCCGCTGTTGACCCTGGGTGTAGCCCTGAGCATGCAATCCGCACTGGCGGCCGACCCCGCAGCCGCTGAGGCGCTGTTCAAGAGCAAGCCCTGCGCCGCCTGCCACAACCTCGACATGAAAATGGTTGGCCCAGCGCTGAAGGAAGTAGCCGCCAAGTATGCCGGGACCGAAGGTGCCGTCGACCTGCTGGCAGGTCGCATCAAGAACGGTACCGTCGGTGCCTGGGGGCCGATGCCGATGCCGGCCAACCCCGTCACCGACGAAGAAGCCAAAATCCTTGCCGAATGGGTACTTAGCCTCAAGTAACCGCCAAAGGACGTCATGTCGCCAAGCCCGGTGTTTTCTGCAATCGGTGCCATGATGTCCTTGTCCCCTCGCTAACGACGCCGAAAAGCAAAGCATCCCGCCATCTCGCTGGCTGCCCGCCGGGCTGCTCCTTGAAATCAATCGCCGCAATGGACATTGATCTCGACCTTCCCGATCGCGCGCGTAGCGACGCTTCATCGGCTACCCCAGACATGGCGGTCGCAGCCACAGTTCGCATCGGTCCATAGCTGCCGCATTAGCGCAAATGGTTCTCCCCCCTGGGACTTAACGAGCCGTTGAACACCTAGCTGCGTGGCTGACCACTCGACAATCGCCATTTGAACACGGGCAGTGCATTTATCCAGCCCTTTCCGCTTAACCCACAACCAGAACTGGTAATATCACGCCTTATCTGAGCGGCGCTTTCAGCCGCGCATTTTAGAGAGACAACCCGTGGAACTGTTCAAAGAGTTTATTTTCGAAGCTGCCCACCGCCTTCCCCATGTGCCCGAAGGGCATAAATGTGGGCGCCTGCATGGCCATTCTTTCCGCGTTGCCGTCTATATTGAAGGCGAAGTCGACCCCTACACTGGCTGGATTCGCGACTTCTCCGAGATCAAAGCGATCTTCAAACCACTCTACGAACAGCTCGATCATAACTACCTGAACGAAATACCTGGTTTGGAAAATCCGACCAGCGAAGTCATCGCCAAGTGGATCTGGCAGCAACTCAAGCCACTCCTTCCTGAACTGTCCCGTATCCGCATTCACGAAACCTGCACCAGCGGCTGCGAATACCGCGGGAATTGATCTTATTGCAGAGGCTCTTGCGAAGTATCAGCGAAAATTGTGCGGATAGATTCCGCCAGCTTCGCGCTGGTTAATCGACGGTGAGCGCCAGCACCGCGAACATCATCTGAGTCATCACCTTGGCGTGACCACCCGCCTTGACGCGGGAGATGCCGAACCCATCCTTGAAACGCCGGGCCTGGTGCGGAGCGAATTCAAATTTGCTGCCGCGGCACATGGCCCAAACTCTCGCTGTGGCGCGGATGAACGGGCGGCAATAGGCGGCGTAGCAGTGGCTGAGACGCCGCGGTCAGGGTAGCCAGCGGGATCGCGACCTGGGAGTCGGGTCGGTTGGGTGGCGGGCGGGTGGTCGCTATGCCGAGCAGATCAGCCGGCTCAGGCTGATGACCACCACCTCGCCCTCGGTACCGGCCCAAGCCGCCCAGGCCGACTGCCTGCAGCACGGCGGCTACGACCGCCACCTGCGCAAGCTGCGCCACGCCCTGGAAACCCAGCAGGCCTTGATGCTCGCCTCCGCCGCCCGGCATTTCCCCGCCAGCATCCGGGTGACCCGCCCCGGCGGCGGCTATTTTCTCTGGTTCGAGTTCCCCGGCAGGTCGCTTCGCTGCAGCTGGCCCTGGCCCAGGGCATCAGCCTGGCCCCGGGGCCGATCTTCTCGGCCACCCGACGCTTCGGCCACTGTGCGCGCCTGAACTATGGCCACCCCGGGAGCGCCCAGAGCGAACAGGCGATGGCCGTGCTCGGGTGCATCATCGACTCGTTCTGATCCGCAGTCAGCGGCTTTGGCCTAGGCCGATTTCCCTCAGGGTTGTTGCCGAAGCGTCCGCCATCCGCAACGGCAGTTTTACTGCTAGCGTTTAGACGTAGATTGAGCAGCATCGATCAGCATGGAAGTCGCAGGTTCAGCGAACACGTTGTTTTCTCGAGCATCACTTGGAAAAGGGTCTGGCCTATGAATAAAAGCCAGAGGGTTCGACCTCACAAGGCACTCGCGCATTCCGGCACAGAGCGTAGCGCTCAGCATTCCCCCGAGTGGCCGGTACTGGTGCTGGCGCTGTGCGGCATGCTGCTGACCGGCTATCTGACCTATGTCGCCCTGCGCGGTGGCACACCCGCATTCTGCTCGGAAGAGTCGGCCTGCGATCTGATTCAGCACAGTCGCTGGTCGCGCCTGCTGGGGCTGCCATTGGCGCTGTGGGGCTTCGTCCTTTATGGGCTATTGGCGGGTAACGCCTGGCGTCTGCCGGCCAGGCTGGTGCGTTGGCGGCGACTCTGGCTGCTGGCCTGGTTCGGGTTGGCCGTCAGCCTGTACATGACCCTGGTCGCCTGGCTCAGGCTTGAAGCCTTCTGCGCCTGGTGCTTGTTGTCGCTGGCACTGCTGGCGGCAATCTTCATTCGAGTGAGTCTGAAACGGCCCAAATCGGCACCCGGTACCGAGTGGCGGCACTGGCTGACCTATTGCACCGTGGCAACCGTGATCACCCTGGGCGGGCTGCAGTTGTATTACAGCGATCTACTGGCCCCGCGCGAAGCCCCACAGTTGCAGGCGCTGGCCACCCATCTGCAGCGTAGCGGCGCCACGTTCTATGGCACCTTCTGGTGCCCGACCTGTCAGGAACAGAAACGCCTGTTCGGCACCTCGGCCGAGCGCCTGCCCTATGTCGAGTGCACACCGGACGGACGCCGCGGACTGATCGCACGGGTCTGCATCGAAGCAAAAATCAACCGTTACCCGACCTGGATAATCCGCGGGCAGCATTATCCGCAACTACTCAACATTGCAGAACTGGCGCGCCTTTCAAGGTTCAAGTGGCAGGAAACATCGGCGCCTTGAGTGCGGATATCACACCGGTGCTCAGGCAATGCGCACCGGCCGAACACAGGCGCGGGCAGCGCTAACCGGAGACGCTGCGACAGCTCAAGCCCGCAGGTTTCCACCACCCCGCCCATGTTTACGCAACGGCTTGTCACCAGCCGAGTCTGGATCAGACTGGCCTGATCACCAGGATGCTGCTGGGAATCTGGTACAGGGTCTGCTCGGTGGTACTGCCCAGGACTTTTTCCAGCCCCTTGCGGTCCAGCGTGCCCATGACCACTGCATCCATGTGCTCGCGCGTGGCAAAGTCGCTGATGACCCTGATCGGAGAGCCCTGGACAACGTGGCGACGCTGCGGCGGCACAGCATGTTGCTCGGCGAACTGATCGAAGGTCGTGTGCATCAAACTGGTCAACTCTTCGAGAAACTCAGGCGTCCAACTGACCGGGGCCGCGGCATAGGCCAGGTAGGCAGGCGATTGCTCATAGACGTGCAATAGATGCAGCTCGGCATTGCATTGCAGGGCTAATTCACTGGCAGCGGCGAGAATACGTTCGTTCATGTCGCTGACCCGGTTTTCCGCTTGGGACAGATCGACTGCCGCGACAATTCTGCGTGGCAGCGGGTGCTCGGCGGCACTGACAAAATGCAGGGGCACCGGGCATTCGCGCAGTAACCGCCAGTCCAGCGGGGTGATGAAGGCACGCTGCAAGATCGGCTCATGGCGGGTGTCCTTGATGATCAGGTCCGCCTGGGCGTGGTGTATATGCCGGAGAATTTCCTCGATAGGTGTATCGGTCCAAACGGCTTCGCTCGTCACCGCAATACCCTTGGCGCTGAGGCGGTCGACTTCAGCCTTGAGGTGCGCCTGCTGCTGCCTGAGGAAATCCTCACGCACCTGCGCTTCGGTGCTCTTGTCCAGCAACCACAAGGTGGCAAACGGCCCGCTGATCGCCGCGATGTGCAAGGAGCCACCGCACGCTTCCACCAGCGCCACCGCCCGTTGCAGGGCGGGGGACTGGCGCATGCCCGGGTCGGCTATCAGCAGCAGTCGTTGATACTGACTCATGGGAACCTCCAGAAGCTCCGGTTGCCACCGCCCTGCCCGATTGACACCTGTCCTGTCTCTGGTGCGCGAATATCCATGTCGGACGATGCAAATAAACATGCCTCAGCCTGCGCGGCCTGATCGCCTGTGACGTTGATCTATATCAAACCGATCCGGTTGCGCTGCGCCGTCACGGCTGCCTACGCCTGGGGTGGGTCGAACTTTTGCGCTTCGGCCGAGGCGTCGCGCCCTGTGCGCTGGCCAGAGCTATAGTCCAGACACCCCTGCCCCACCGGCCAGACAGGCCCAGGCGGTGTTGCGCCGCGTCAGGAGATCGCCATGTCGCATGACACAATTCTCAGCAATGACCACATCAGCTTCGAAACAGCGGCGCAGCACGCCACTGCACGAGTCCCGGTGTTTACCCCGAACTGCAGGGTCGATATGGCGCGCCTGGAAATGCTCGGCCAGCGTTACGAGTGCGCAAGCCACGTCATGGTCTGCGAAGATCGGCTCTTTCTCGGGCTGGTGAGGATCGAGGACCTGCTCAGTGCACCCGCGGACATCACCCTGGCTGAGCTGATGGACTCTCAGGCGCCCATAGTCGCGCCGGGGGTGGATCAGGAAATCGCCGCCTGGCGTGCCGTAAACCACGAGGAGTCGGCCTTGTCCGTGGTCGATGCGCAAGGCTGCCTGGTCGGGGTGATTCCACCCCACCGCCTGCTGGCGGTTCTGCTCTCGGAACATGAGGAGGATCTGTCGCGTCTCGGGGGCTTTACCAAGGGCGCCGAGGCCGCGCGCAGCAGCAGTGAGGAACCGGTGCGCCGGCGCTTTCGTCATCGCATCCCATGGTTATTGGTGGGGCTGGCCGGGGCGCTGCTGGCGGCGGACTTCGTCGGGCAGTTCGAGGCGCAATTGCAGAGCAAGATCATTCTGGCCTTCTTCATCCCGGGAATTGTCTATCTCGCCGATGCGGTCGGTACCCAGACTGAAACCGTGGTCGTACGCGGTCTTTCAGTCGGGGTCGGGATGCGCCAGATGCTTGGCCGAGAACTGCTGGTGGGCCTGGCGATCGGCTTGGCGCTGGCCCTGGTCGCCGGGCCGTTGGTGTGGTGGCGCTGGGGCAGCCCTGAAATTGCCTTGTGCGTGGGACTCTCGGTGTTCGTCAGTTGCGCCACGGCAACCCTGACAGCCATGGCCTTGCCCTGGTTGTTGAACAGCTTTTCCCTCGACCCGGCATTCGGCAGTGGGCCCTTGGCTACGGTGATCCAGGATCTGTTCTCGGTGCTGATCTACTTCACTATCGCCAGCGCACTGTTCTGACCAGGCGCGGCGGAAACCTTGATCCACATCATGCCGGCGTCGTCCCTGAGCTGCAGTTACAGGCCTGCCCCTTGCGTCAGCACGTTGAACGGCCAGACTTAACCTATTCTGGTCGCGCCCAGGCGCGGCAACCCCTGGAGAGCCGGACATGCTCACGTCTGCCGCCAAACAGCGCTTCGCCGGCCGCCTGGTCATGCTCGGCTTCGGCTGCATCGGCCAGGGGGTACTGCCGCTCCTGCTGCGCCATATCGACCTCAGGCCCGAGCAACTGCTGATCATCAGCGCCGATCACTGGGGGCTGCCGCTGGCCCGTGAGCACGGGATCACCCTGGTGCATTACGAGTTGACCCGGGACAACTATCGACAGGTACTCGAGCCACGACTCGCGGCGGGCGACTTTCTCCTCAACCTCTCGGTGAATGTCTCCAGCCTGGCGCTGATCGAGCTGTGCCGCGAGCGGGGCGCGCTGTACTTGGACACCTGCATCGAACCCTGGGCCGGCGGTTATGACGCCCCGTCGCTGTCGCTCTCGCAACGCTCCAACTACGCCCTGCGCGAAGCCGTGCTGGCCCTGCGCGGCAGGCGCGGCAAACAGCCCACGGCGGTGCTGACCCATGGCGCCAACCCCGGCCTGATTTCCCATCTGCTCAAGCAGGCGTTGCTCGAGCTGGCCACCGACCGCGGCCTGGGTGCCGCACCACCGACCTCACGCGAGGACTGGGCGCGGCTGGCGCAACGGCTGGGCGTGTGCAGCATCCATATCGCCGAACGCGACTCGCAGTACGGCCCCGAACCCAAGGCTGCCGGCGAGTTCGTCAACACCTGGTCGGTACCCGGGTTTCTCAGCGAGGCCTGCCAACCGGCCGAACTGGGCTGGGGCAGCCATGAGCGCTATCTCCCCGCAGACGCCGCGCGGCATGCCTTCGGCTGTCAGGCCGCCCTCTACCTGAGCCGCCCCGGCGCGGCCACCCGGGTACGCAGCTGGACGCCGCTGGCTGGGGCACAACTGGGCTTTCTCGTCACCCATGGCGAATCCATCTCCATCGCCGACTATTTCACCCTCGGCGATCCGCTCGCGCCCGAGTACCGCCCCACGGTGCTCTATGCCTATCATCCGTGCGACGCGGCGGTGCTCTCGCTGCACGAACTGGCCGGCCGCAACTGGCGACCACAGCGACGCCAGCGGCTGCTCGAGGAAGACATAGTGGACGGCGTGGATGCCCTCGGCGTGCTGCTCATGGGCCACCCGCGCGGCGCTTACTGGTACGGCTCGCGCCTGAGCATCCAGCAGGCCCGGACGCTGTGCCCGGAGAACAACGCCACCAGCCTGCAGGTCACCAGCGCGGTGATGGCCGGGGTGATCTGGGCCATGCGGCACCCCAGACGCGGCATCGTCGAGCCGGACGAAATGCCCCACACGGCGATTCTCCAACTGTGCCGGCCCTATCTCGGCGAAGTTGGCGGGGTGTACAGCGACTGGACCCCACTTGAACACCGCAGCGACCTGTTTCCCGAGGACCTCGACCTCGACGACCCCTGGCAATTCAAGAATTTCCGCGCCCAATGAGAACTATGCTTGAATCATGGTCCGCGCCACTTTCCGCTTCTACGAGGAGCTCAACGACTTTCTGCCGGCCGAGCGCCGACGGCGGGAGTTCGACTGCATATGCGCCCGCGCGGCCACCACCAAGCATATGGTCGAGGCTCTTGGCGTGCCCCACACCGAGGTCGAACTGCTGCTGGTCAACGGCGAGTCGGTGGGCTTCGAGCGGTTATTGGCGGACGGCGACCGGGTGGCGGTCTACCCCAAGTTCGAACGCCTGGACATCAGCTCCCTGCTCAAGGTGCGAAACCGCCCGTTGCGGGTCTTGCGTTTCATCGCCGATGCCCACCTCGGCGGTCTGGCTCACCTGCTGCGCATGGCCGGTTTCGACACGCTCTACGACAACCATTTCGACGATCTGCAGATCGCCGAAATCGCCGCCCGCGAGCAGCGCATCGTGCTGACCCGCGACCGCGAATTGCTCAAGCGCCGGTTGGTCAGTCATGGCTGCTACGTGCATGCGCGCAAGCCCGCCGAGCAGTTGCGCGAGCTGTGCCAGCGGCTCGATCTGACGGCCAGCATCAAGCCGTTCAGCCGTTGCCTGCATTGCAACCTGCCGTTGCACGGCATCGATGCGCAAGAAGCCCGCGAGCGCCTGCCCAGCCGCATCGGCTACAGCTATTCGCAGTTCATGCACTGCCACGGCTGCGGCCGCCTGTACTGGCAGGGCACACACTGGCGCAGCATGCGCGCCCTGCTGAAACCGCTGCTCACGCCAGCGGACTGAAGCCCAAGCACGCTCAGGCCGGCGGCTGCAGCCCGGCCTCGCGCAGCCAGACCGGATTGAACAGGCGCCCGGCATAGAGCCCGCCGCGGTCGCACAACAGGGTCACCACGCAGTGCCCCGGGCCCAGCTCCCGGGCCAGTTGCTGCGCGGCAACCAGGTTGATGCCGCTCGACCCACCGACGAACAAGCCTTCCTCGCGCAGCAGGCGATAGAGCATGTCCACGCACTGCTGATCGTCTACCTGCAGCGCTGAGTCAATCGGCGTGTCCTGCAGATTGGCGGTGACCCGGCTGGTGCCGATACCTTCGGTGATCGACTTGCCCTCGGCACGCAACTCGCCGTCCAGCACCCAGTGATAGAGGGAGCTGCCCATGGGGTCGGCGAGGACGATGCGCACCGCCGGCTTGCGCTCCTTGAGATAACGCGCCACGCCGGCCAGGGTGCCGCCGGTACCGACCGCGCAGACGAAGGCATCCACCCTGCCCTCGCTGTCGCGCCAGATCTCCGGCCCGGTGGTGCGGTAGTGCACGTCGCGATTGGAGGTATTGTCGAACTGGTTGGCCCAGATCGCCCCGGGCAAGGTGGCGGCCAGACGCCCGGCGATCTTCTGGTAATTGTCCGGGTCGTTGTACGGCTTGGGCGGTACCGGACGCACCTCGGCGCCCAGCTGGCGCAGCAGCTCGAACTTCTCCCGCGACTGGTTATCCGGGATCACGATGATGCAGCGGTACCCGCGCGCCGCACAGATATGCGCCAGACCGATGCCGGTGTTGCCGGCGGTGCCTTCGACCACGGTCCCGCCCGGTCCCAGGCGGCCGCTGCGCTCGGCGTCTTCGATGATGCCCAGGGCCGTGCGGTCTTTCACCGAACCGCCGGGGTTGAGGAACTCGGCCTTGGCCAGGATCTCGCAACCGGTCTCGGCGCTCAGCTTGCCGAGGCGAATCAGCGGCGTATCGCCAATGGTTCCGCTAAAACCGTCGCGGATAGCCATGGTTCACCTCCAACCTGCTCTATCCTTTTTTTAGTTTAGTCCCGAGCGTTCGTGGGTTGACGGCTATCAATACCGCGTCCACCCGCCAGGCATAACCTCGAACCCTTCCCCTGAGGACAGGCCACATGGAAAAGCAGCAGCAATGGAACCTCTGGTTCTTCCTCGTCGCCTTCAGCCTGCTCCTGGTGTTTCAGGACTGGTGGGGGACACGCAGCACGGTCGAGCCCCTGCCCTACAGCGAGTTCATGCGCCTGCTCAGGGAAGAAAAGCTGAGCGATCTGCGTATCGAGCAGCAGCAGATCAGCGGCAAGCTCAAGGAGCCGATCAATAACCGTACACAGTTCAGCACCATCAGGGTTGAACCCGAACTGGCCGAGGCCCTGGCGCAGTCGCAGGTGACCTTCAGTGGTACCCGCCAGGGCGGGCCGATCAGCACTCTGCTGAGCTGGCTGCTGCCCTTTATCCTGATCTTCGCCCTCTGGTCGTTCCTGTTCCGCCGTCTGGCCGAGAAACAGGGCTTCGGCGGCATGGTCAACGTCGGCAAGTCCAAGGCCAAGGTGTTCGTCCAGCGCGATACCGGGGTGACCTTCGACGATGTGGCCGGCATCGACGAAGCCAAGGCCGAACTGCTCGAGGTGGTCTCCTTCCTCAAGGACCAGCCCAGGTACAGCCGCCTCGGCGCGCGGATTCCCAAGGGCATCCTGCTGGTCGGCCCGCCCGGTACCGGCAAGACCCTGGTGGCCAAGGCGGTGGCCGGCGAGGCCAACGTGCCGTTCTTCTCCATCTCCGGCTCGGAGTTCGTCGAGATGTTCGTCGGCGTCGGCGCCGCACGGGTGCGCGACCTGTTCGAGCAGGCGCGCAAGGCCGCGCCCTGCATCATCTTCATCGACGAACTGGACGCCCTGGGCAAGGCACGCGGGGTCGGCGCCTTTGGCGGCAACGACGAGAAGGAGCAGACCCTCAACCAGTTGTTGGCCGAACTGGACGGTTTCGACCCGCGCGAAGGCGTGGTCCTGCTGGCCGCCACCAACCGGCCGGAGATCCTCGACCCGGCCCTGCTGCGCGCCGGCCGCTTCGACCGCCAGATCGTCATCGACCGCCCCGATCGGCACGGCCGGGTGGCGATTCTCAAGGTGCATGCCAAGCGCATCCAGGCCACTGCCGACCTCGACCTGGAGCGTATCGCGGGCATCACCACCGGCTTTTCCGGCGCCGACCTGGCCAACCTGGTCAACGAGGCGGCCATACTCGCCACCCGGCGCGGCGCCGATGCGGTGAGCATGGCCGACTTCACCGCCGCGGTGGAACGCATCGTGATCGGCAGCGAACGGCGCGGGCGCCTGCTCCAGCCCCACGAACGCGAGGTGGTGGCCCACCACGAGATGGGTCATGCCCTGGCCGCGGCCAGCCTGGCCGGCATGGATCCGGTGCACAAGGTATCGATCATCCCGCGCTCGGTCGGCGCGCTCGGCTATACCCTGCAGCGGCCAACCGAGGATCGCTTCCTGATCACCCTGGAGGAACTGAAAAACCGCATGATCGTGCTGCTCGCCGGGCGCGCCGCGGAAGAGCTGATCTTCAACGAGATTTCCACCGGCGCCGCCGACGACCTGGCCAAGGTCACCGACATCGCCCGGCAGATCGTCACCCGCTTCGGCATGACCGCCGAACTCGGTCAGGCCGTGCTGGAACGGCAAAGCGCCAGCTACCTGGGCGAGCAGACGATCGGCCTGCGCGAGAAGGACTACTCGGAACAGACCGCGCGCGAGGTCGACCTCAGCGTCAGGGCCCTGATCGATGGCGCCTATATGCGGGCCAAGGCCCTGCTGCTGAGTCGCCGCGCCGAGCTGGAGCAAGGCGCCCGGTTGCTGCTGGAAAAGGAAACCCTGACCCCCGAAGAGTTCCCGGCGCTGCGCCCACTGCCGGCCTAGCGTTCAGATGGAGGCAAACTCAATGCAGAGAAAATCCGCCGGGCAAAGGCTGTGCCTGTACGACAGCACAGAACTCGAGACCGTTGTCCACAACATGGCCCTCCAGGCCGCGGTGCTGCTGCCGCCCGGGCAAAGTGCGCTGGTGGGTATCCTGCGCCGTGGCGAGCCCCTGGCGCGCCTGCTGCAACGGCAGCTGGCGCAGCTCAGCGGGCAAGCCGAATTGCCCCTGTATGCGCTCAAGGTCAAACGCTACGCCGATGACCTCCGCCTGCTGCATGCGCAAACGGCCCTGACCGAGAGCCCCGAACTGGCCGCGCTGGACCTGTCCGGTACCACCCTGCTGGTGGTCGATGACGTGCTCTATGAAGGTCACTCGCTGTTGCGCACCTGTGCCTACCTGGCGCGTCTCGGTGCCCAGCGGGTACGCACGGCGGTGCTGGTCGATCGCTGCGTCTGCACCCAGCCGGTGCATGCCGATATAGTCGGCGTGCGCCTGCAGATCGCCCCCGGCGACATCATCGAATGCAACGTGCCGCCGTACGAGCCGGCGTTTCGCATCGAGGTGCTGCGCCACGGCGGCTGAGCGGGTGCCCGCCGACAACCGGGCAACTCACCGCCTGTCAGCGCTGCTGGTGCTCTCAGGCCGTCCGCGACTCGCGTTGATGTACATCAAGATGCCTTGGCGCAAATCAGTGCAAACAGATAACAGGTGGCGGCTTGTTGAGCCTGGTCTCCAAGCCAGCCCTCAATCCACTGTTTTCGCGTCGCGGAGCCTGTCATGGACAAGTATCAGCAGAGTCAGAAAAACAAACTGTTCAGCCCCAACCGCCACGATCCAACCCTCAGCCCGCGCAGTGCTGGCACCGCGGTCTGCCCCAGATGCAGTGCGCTTTATCAAGCCGGCAGCTGGGCCTGGCAAACCCCACAAGCCAGCCTCCCTGCCGATGTCACGGAGGTTGTCTGTCCGGCTTGCCGGCGCATTGAAGACAAAGTGCCAGCGGGCACCCTGACCTTGTCAGGGGAGTTTCTGAAGGCCCACCACGACGAAATCCTCAACCTGATCCACAACACCGAGACACTGGAAAAGGCCGAGCACGCCATGGAACGCCTGCTCGAAGTCACGACCCTGGATGAAGTCGTGCAAGTGACCACCACCGGAATCCACCTGGCCAATCGCATCGGTCACGCCCTGGATTCGGCCTACAAGGGCCAGACCCAATACCATTACGACGACGACCAGACCCACGTCAGCATCCACTGGCAGCGCGACTGAAGCAGCGGGCTCAAGAACAGCGCTTTTGTAGGATGTGGCGGCTGTTCGAGAACAGACTGCCCCTGACCACGGCGCTTGAGCCTGCCGTCAGGGCGACGAAGGGGCCAGTCGTTGCTCCAGGTAGGCGATCAGGGCATCGAGGCTGTCCAGTCTGTGGTAGTCGGCCTCGGGGATATTCACGCCCAGGCGCCGGTGCAAGGCGCCGAGAAAGCGCAGCCAGTCCATCGAGTCGAGGTCGACCTCGTCGCGCAGCCGGCGGTCGCTGCGCAATGTATCTGGCTCGAGCTCCGGCGCGATGTGCTGCAACTCTTCGAGCACCTGCTGACGCAACTGTTGGCGATCCATTGTCATGTTCCTCAGAGACTGTCCGGGTTTTGCAGAAGACGCCGCACTTCGCCGAGAAAGCGCGCGCCATAGTGCCCGTCGCTGACCCGGTGATCGGCGGCCAGGCTGGCGACCACGCAAGGCACCACGCAGAGCTGGCCGCTCTCGACCCAGGGCCGCTCGGCGATGCTGCCGAAGCCGACCAGGGCCACCTGCGGCGGGTAGATCACGCCGAACACCGTGTCCACGCCCTGATCGCCGAGCTGGGTGACGGTGAGGCTGGCGTCGCTCAGCTCGGAACTGCGCAACGAGCCGCTGCGGGCGCGCTGCACCAGGTCGGCGAGTTCGCCCATCAATTGGCCCAGCGGCTTGTCGGCGACCGCGTGCAGCGCCGGCGCGATCAGGCCGCCCTGGCGCAGGGCGATGGCTACGCCGAGGTGGATGTCGGCGGCCGGCTGGAAGGCGCCCTCGCGCCAGAAGCCATTGAGCTGCGGGTACTCGCGCAGCGCCAGAGCCACCGCCTTGAGCAGCAGCACACTGGGCAGCAGGCGCTGCTCCGGGGTGCTCCCGGCATTGCGCGTCTGCAGCCAGGCCATGGCCGGACCCAGGGCGATGGTTTGACTGAGGTAGTAATGCGGGATCTCGCGTTTGGACCGGCTCATGGCCGCGCCGATGGCCTGGCGCATGGCGGCCTGGCGCATGGCGGCCTGGCGATCGGTCGGGCCGCGTTCGGTTGGCGCCGGCGCCCGGCCGGCGGCTTCGACGTCTTCCAGGGTGATCACGCCATGGGGCCCCGTCCCCGTCAGTGCCGCCGGGTCGAGGCCCAGTTCGCCGGCACGCTTGCGCGCCGCCGGGGAAACCCGTGGCCGGCTGGCCGGCGCCACGGTCTCGAGCGGCCTGCCGGGCGCGGGCGCCACGGGTTCGACAACCGGCTTGCGCGGCACCTGGCGGCGCGCGGTTGCGGCGCTTTCCCCGGCTTCCAGCAAGCTGGCGATCGGCGTGCCCACCGGCACCTTGGCGCCAGGCTCGATCAGCAGCTCGAAGACGTCACCCTCTTGCCAGCACTCCACCTCGACCGCAGCCTTGGCGGTATCGACCACGGCAATCACCTGGCCGCGCCTGACCGCATCGCCGGGCTTGATCCGCCATTCCAGCAGCGTGCCCTCGTCCATGTCGGCGCCGAGGGATGGCAGTTTGAAGTCGATCATGTGTAGCTCCCGTGCAATCCACGTAGGGTGCGCTGTGCGCACCGCATCCCCCATGACACAAGCCAAACGCCGCCATGATCATCGCCAGCAAGGACTAGGCGTCCCCCTGGTTCCTACAGCCCCCGCTCCTATGAACCTTAGCCAGCTAGCCGCACAGCTCATGGGCCGCCGCGACTATCGCCGGCACCTGCGGCAACGCGGCTTGTTCCAGGTGTCTGGCGTAGGGGATCGGCACCTCGGCGCTGCACACCCGCATCGGCGCCGCGTCCAGCTCGTAGAACGCCTGTTCGACGATCCGCGCGATGATCTCGGCGGCCAGGCTGCCGCTGCGCCAGCCTTCGTCGACCACCAGCACGCGGCGGGTCTTGCGCAGCGAGGCGAGAATGGTTGCGTCGTCCAGCGGGCGCAGCACGCGCAGGTCGATGACCTCGGCGGCGATTCCCTCCCCGGCCAGTTGCTCGGCCGCCGCCAGGGCTTTGCCGAGGGTGCCGCCGTAGGCGATCAGGGTCAGGTCGCTGCCCTCGCGGCGCACCCGCGCCGAGCTGATGTCCACAGGTTCGGCCTGATTCAGCTCGCCTTCGAGGTTGTAGAGCTGGGCATGCTCGAAGATCAGCACCGGATCGGGATCCTGCAGCGCCGGCCAGAGCATGCCGCGGGCGTCCTCGAGAGTCGCCGGGGCGAGGATCTTCAGGCCGGGGATATGCGTGTACCAGCCCTCCAGGCTGTGCGAGTGCTGGGCCGCCAGCTGGCGTCCGGCGCCGGTGGCCATGCGCAGCACCAGCGGTACCGAGAACTGGCCGCCGGACATATGGCGCAGGGTCGCGGCGGTGTTGATGATCGGGTCGAGGGCGAGCAGGCTGAAGTTCACCGTCATCACCTCGACGATCGGCCGCATGCCGCCCAGTGCCGCACCGATGCCGGCGCCGACGAAGCCCAGCTCGGACAAGGGCGTGTCGCGGATACGTTCCTCGCCGAACTCCTCGAGCAAACCCTTGGACACGGCATAGGTGCCGCCGTAGCGGCCGACGTCCTCGCCCATCAGAAACACCCGCGGGTCACGCTGCAACGCCTCGCGCAGGGCTTCGCGCAGCGCCTCGCGGTAGCTCGTGCGCAGGCTCATGGCGCAGCCTCCGGGTTTGCTGTCGGCACGGGCGCCGGCGTGTAGACATCGCGGCACAGGTCTTCCAGCGGCTCCGGGCTGCCGGCCTCGGCATAGGCCACCGCGGCTTCCACCTCCTGTTCCACCTCGGCCTCGAGTGCCGCCAGTCCCGCCTCGTCGAGCAACCCCTCGGCCATCAGCCGGGCCTTGTAGGCGAGGATCGGCCCGCGCGCCTTCCACTGCTCGACTTCGGCCTTGTCGCGGTACAGCTCGGGGTCGAACATCGAGTGGGCACGGAAGCGATAGGTCTGGTATTCGAGGAAATACGGCCCCAGCCCCGCGCGCACCTGCTCGACCGCCGTGCAGGTAGCCTGGTGCACGGCGACCACGTCCATGCCGTCCACCGTCTGGGTGGCGATCTTGTAGGCGCCAGCCTTGGCGCACAGGTCGGTCTGCGACTGCGAACGTGCCAGGGCGGTGCCCATGGCGTAGAGGTTGTTCTCGCAGCAGAACAGCACCGGCAGTTGCCAGAGCACGGCCAGGTTGAGCGCCTCGTGGAAGGCGCCTTCGGCCATCGCGCCTTCGCCGAAGAAGCAGGCGGCGAGCCGCGTGCCGCCCTGCATGCGTTCGGCCAGGGCCAGGCCGGCTGCCAGCGGCAGACCGCCGGCGACGATGGCGTTGCCGCCGAAGAAGCGCGTCCTGGCGTCGAACAGGTGCATCGAGCCGCCGCGCCCGCGCGAGCAGCCTTCCTGTTTGCCGTACATCTCGGCCATGATCGCCGTCATCGGCACGCCCTGGATCAGCGCATGGCCATGCTCGCGGTAGGTGGCGAGCACCGCATCGTCGGGCGTCAGGGCATGCAGGGCGCCGACCGCCACCGCCTCCTCGCCGATATACAGGTGCAGGAAACCACGGATCTTGCCCTGGCCATACAGCTCGGCGGCGCGTTCCTCCAGACGGCGGATGCGCAGCATGTCGCGCAGCAGAGCCAGGGCGAAGTCGCGCGGATACGGCACGGGCGCGCTCATGTCGGGTTCTCCAGGGTCGAGGTGTCGCCCTCGGGCAGGCCCAGCTCGCGGGCCTTGAGCAGGCGGCGCATGAGCTTACCGCTGCGGGTGTGCGGCAGGCTCGGCAAGAACGCCAGCGCCTTGGGCGCCACCGCGGCGCCGAGACGCTTGCGTGCATGGCCGAGCAGATCGTCGTGCAGCGCCTGACTGGCGACGAAGCCGCTCTTCAGCGAAACAAAGGCCTTGACCAGTTCGCCGAGCAACGCATCGGGGATGCCGATCACCGCGGCCTCGGCCACGGCCGGGTGCTCCATCAGCGCACTTTCCACCTCGAACGGGCCGATCAGGTGGCCCGCCGACTTGATCACGTCGTCGTTGCGGCCGACGAACCAGTAGTAGCCGTCAGCATCGCGGCGGGCCAGGTCGCCACTCAGGTACCAGTCGCCGACGAAGCAGCGGCGGTAGCGCTCTTCCTGGCCCAGGTAGGTGCGAAACAGCGCCGGCCAGGGTTGTTTCAGCGCCAGTTCGCCGATCTGCTCGTCCGCCAGCAACTGCAGGCTGCCGTCCTCGCCGCGGCTGACGATGGCCGCCTCGACGCCCGGCAGCGGCTTGCCCATGGAACCGGGCTTGATCGGCATGGCCAGGGTGTTGGCGATCATGATGCCGCCGGTCTCGGTCTGCCACCAGTTGTCGTGGATCGGCCGGCCGAGCACCTCCTTGCCCCACCACACCGCCTCCGGGTTGAGCGGCTCGCCGACACTGGCGATAAAGCGCAGCCGGGCAAAATTATGCCGCTGGGCCAGCTCCGGGCCGGCCTTCATCAGCAGGCGAATGGCCGTGGGCGCGGTGTACCAGACGCTGACCTGTTCTTTTTCGAGGATGCTGTACCAGCGCTCGGCATCGAATTCGCCGCTGTCGACCACGCTGGTCACGCCCAGCAGCAGCGGCGCGAGAATGCCGTAGGAGGTGCCGGTGACCCAGCCGGGGTCGGCGCTGCACCAATAGATGTCATTGGGGTGCAGGTCGAGGGCGTACTTGCCGCTGACGTAATGGGTCAGCACCGCGCCATGCACATGCAAGGCGCCCTTGGGCGTGCCGGTGGTGCCGCTGGTGAAGTGCAGCAAGGCCGGGCTGTCGGCAGTGGTCGGGGCAATCGTGAAGTCTTCCGCCGCCTGGGCCAGCAGCTTGTGCAGGCTCAGGGTACCCTCCGGCGGCGTACTGACGGCACCGTTGGCGTCATACAGCAGCACATGCTCGAGCGCCGGCAGGCGGTCACGGATGGCGGCGATCTTGCGCCGGTAGAGGGTCTCGCTGGTCAGCAGCACGCTGCCCGCGCCCAGACGCAAGCGGGTTTCCAGCGGTTCCGGGCCGAAGGCGCAGAATAGCGGCGACACCACGCAGCCGTTCTTCAAGCCGCCCAGCACCCCCAGGTAGAGCTCCAGGCCGCGCTCGCAGAGCACGAACAGGCGTGCCCCGGCGCCGATGCCAAGCCCCTGCAGGACATTGGCGAAACGGTTGCTCAGGCCGCTCAACTGCGCGTAGCTGATCGAACAATGACCGCCATTGCGCTCGAGGATGCGCAGCGCGACATGGCTCCTGCGCCGGCCCTGGGCATGCCGGTCGACGGCCTCGTAGGCCAGATTCAGACCGCCATCGGGCAGGCCGGCCAATTCCTCGGCCTGAGCCTGCCAGGAAAAGGCCTTGCGCGCATCGGGGCTGTCATCCCAGTTGGGCTTGACCCGCAGTTCCGCTGCGGTTTTTTCGATGATGGCCGCTCGCATGGGCTTTCCCCCGGGTGACGACTCAGCAGAGCCGCTGATCCTGCGCAATGAATGTCCGATAACCACCGGCCTGAAAGTGCAGATAACGGTCATAACGGTAGGTCGGGCCGTCCTTGCACACGTAACTGGTGCCCAGGTAGCAATGCCCGCACAGGCCGTCGGCGCAGTGCATGCGCCGCTCCAGCGAGAGCCAGATCTTGTCGGCGGCGACCCCGCGTTGCAGGCACGCCTCGGCGGTCGCCAGCATCAGCGCCTCGGGACCGCAGCAGAGCACCGCTTCAGGCGGCTCGGCGGCAAACAGTTCGTCGAAGTGATCCAGCGGCGAGCCCTGGCGCTGGGGCGGTTCGGCCTCGTCGCAGGTTTCGATGAAGCGCAGGCTCTGCCGCCAGCGCCCGCGCTCGCGCCCCAGTACCTGGGCGGCGCGGTTGCGCGCGCCATAGACGACGCTCAAGTGCACCGGCAGGCGGTGCCGACTGGCTTCCTCGATCACCCCGGCCAAGGGCACCAGGCCGCAGCCCCCCGCCACCACCAGTACCTGGCGCGCGCAGAAGAACAGCGGCCAGCCCTTGCCGAAGGGACCGCGATAACCCAGCACGGCGCCCATTGGTTGCTCGAACAAGGCCTGGGTGAGCGCGCCCATGCGCCGCACCAGGGCGTTGAAGTGGCCTTGCTGGTCCGGCAGGCTGAGGTAGGTGAACGGCGCTTCGCCGAAGCCCGGCACCGCGAGCATGAAGAATTGCCCGGGAATCACCGCCAGATCGCCGGCCAACGGCTTGTCGATGCGCAGGCTGAAGTGGCGCGCCTCGTCACCGTCCGCGTAGTGGTCGAGCAGCAGCAGTTTGCGTGGCGTCAGATCGATCATGATTGTGCTACCCGCTGCATTACCCCATGTACCCCTATGCCGCCCGGGCAGACACGGTCACAGCGTCCGCAACCGACACAGCCATAGGCCTCGAATTGAGCCTTGAAACCATCACCGAACTTGTGCGACCAGAAGCGCTGCACCCGTTGCCCCGAAGTGGCGCTGGGGTTGTGCCCACTCGCCTCTTTCTGGAAGCCCTGGTACAGGCAGGAGTCCCAGACCCGCTCGCGCTGCATGCTGTCCGGCGCGCCGAGGCGATCCCGGGGGGCGTAGCAGGAACAGGTCGGGCATACCGTCGTGCAGCCGGAGCAGCCCAGGCAGCGCAGCCCCAGCGCCTCCCAGGTAGCGGCGGCGATCCGCCCGTCGTTGAGCGACACGATGCCGTCGACTATTTCCTGCTGCGGCTCCTGCTCAGCCGCCACGCAGGCCTGATTGGCGCTGCGCTCGGCTTGCCAATCATCGGCGGCCACAGGCAAGCGCAGGCCGCGCAAGGCGGCGTGACCTGCCTCACTGGCGACCAGCAGCAGCCAGTCGGCCGCTGCGTCCTGGCGCGGCAACAGGATCAGGTCGGCGCTCTGCTCGCGTACCGCCGGGCCGCTGTCGACGATGCTGCAGAAACCGCCGGTGCAGCTGTGCAGGCAATCGACGCCCACCAGCAGGGTGGCGCGCCGGCGCGCCTGGTAATGCGGGTCTGCGGCGTAGAAACGATCCTGGTAGGCCACGGCCTGCAGGTCGCAGGCATGCAGGCCGAACAGCACCTGGGGCACCACAGCCGGCAACGCCGAGTAGAACTGCCCGCCGTCGAAGCGAAACAGCAACTCGCGCTCGGCGAAGAAAAAACTCTTGGCGGAAAATGGCGGTGGCTCGGCCGCGGGTTCGAAGGCGCTGAAATCCTGGGCGCTGACCACTTGCCAGTGTTGCCCGCCCTGGCCATCGTCGCGCACTTCATACAGCCGATGCTGCAGGGCCAGATGAGCGCGCAGGCGCTCCGGTTGATCCAGCTTATAGGCGTGCATGCTCGACCTCGCGGCTACCGGCCTGGGCGCTGGGCGCCTGGCCGGGCGGTAGTGGCTCGACCCTCACCGCGCAGGCTTTCAGCTCGGGCATCTTGCTGATCGGATCCTGGGCGCTGTTGGTCAGGCGGTTGCAGGGCGCTTCCTGGAAGTGATAGGGCATGGCCAGAGTGCCCGGGGGCACGTCATCGCTGAGCTGCACACGGGTTTCCAGATAGCCGCGGCGCGAACTCACCCGCAGCCCCTGGTGATCGTGCAGCCCCAGCTTCAGCGCATCGGCCGGGTGCATGAACAGCAGCCCGGCCGGCGTTTCGCGCTCGAGCAGCGGCGACTTGCGGGTCATCGAGCCGCCACCGTAGTGAAAGTGCAGACGGTGGGTGGTGAAGGCAAACGGATACTCGACGTCCGGGCATTCGTCCGGCGCCACCTGGGTCACCGGCAACAGGCGCCCGCGCCCAAGGGGGAAGGACTGCTCGTGGAGAATCACCGTACCCTGCGGATGCGCGGCATCGCAGGGCCATTGCAGGCCATGCTGGGCGTCCAGGGCCGCATAGGTCATGCCGGAATAGATCGGCGTCAGCCCGGCCATCTCGTCGAACACCTCCTCGGCATCGGCCCAGGCCATGCCCGGATAGCCCATGCGCTGGGCCAGTTCGGCGAGTATCTGCCAATCGCTACGGGCCAGCCCTGGCGCGGCTATGGCCTGGCGGATGCGCTGCACGCGGCGTTCGCAGTTGGTGAAGGTGCCGTCCTTCTCGGCGAACGCGGCGGCCGGCAACAGCACATCGGCGCACTTGGCCGTCTCGGTCAGGCTGAGCTCGACCACCACCAGGAAATCCAGGGCCGCGAAAGCGCGGGCCACCTGATTCTGGTCCGGATCGGTCAGCAGCGGATCCTCGCCCATGATCAGCAGCGCGCGCAGCTCACCGGCCTGCGCCGCCTTGAGCATGCCCTGCGAGGTCAAACCGGGCGCCTGCGCCAGTTCGCTGGCCCAGGCCGCGGCGAATTTGGCCTGCACCGCCGGGTCGGCGACCTCCTGGTAGCCGGGATAGACATTCGGCAGGCAGCCCATGTCGCAGGCGCCCTGCACGTTGTTCTGCCCGCGCAGCGGATTGATGCCGGTGCCGGGACGGCCGATCTGCCCGCAGACCAGGGCCAGATTGGAGACCGCGATGACGTTGTTGGTGCCGCTCTGGAACTGGGTGATGCCCATGCCATAGGCGGTGAACGCCGCCTTGGCGTGGCTGTAGAGCAAGGCCAGGCGTTGCAGGTCGGCCAGCGCCACGCCGGTGGCGGCGCTGGTCTGCTCCGGGGTCAGCCCGGCCAGGTACTGGCGCAGCGGCTGGATGTCCTCGCAGCGGGCCTCGAGGAAGGCGCGGTTCTCCCAGCCATTGGCGAAAATGATCTGCAGCAGGCCGTTGAGCAGGGCGATATTGCTGCCCAGGCGCACTTGCAGGTGAATATCGGCCAGGCGGGCCAGCCGGGTCTTGCGCGGGTCGACCACCACCAGGGTGGCGCCACGGGCCTGGGCCCGCAGCATGCGCGCACCGATCATCGCGTGGTTCTCGGTGACATCGGCGCCGATCACCAGGATCAGGTCGGCTACGTCGATATCGGCAATGCTGTTGGTCATCGCCCCCGAGCCGAGGGTGCGCGCCAGGCCGGCCACCGAGGGGCTGTGGCAGATGCGCGCACAGTGATCGATGTTGTGGGTCTTGAGCACCGCGCGGGCGAACTTCTGCGCGGCGTAGTTATCCTCGTTGGTCGCGCGGGCGCAACTGATCACGCCAGCGCCGCCCGGCCCCTGCTGATCCAGGGCGGCGCGGAACTCCTCGGCGATCCGCCCCAGCGCCTCGTCCCAACTGGCAGGACGGAAACCTCCATGCTCCTTGATCATCGGCTCGGTCAAGCGCTTGTACGGCTCTATGGCGAAGCTGGTGGCCCAGCCCTTGGAGCAGAGTTGACCCTGGCTGACCGGGTGGCCGGGTTGGGGTTCGACGCCGATCACCCGGCCATCCTCGACGCGCAGACCCAGGCCGCAACCCACCCCGCAGAACGTGCAAATGCTCGGAACCACGCGCATGTCGATCTCCTCGCCGACTACCTGAAGTCAGGCTAGGCCGCAGACCGTGCAACGTGTTTGATCAAGATCAATGAATCGGGATGCAGTGCCCGCAAGCAATGGAATCGCCTTGATCAAGATCAAAGTGGCCGCCTGGAGACGCTCGCAGAATCGATTTGTCCAGTCCCGGACAATCTGCCTGGAGGAATGAAAATGACCAGTTCCGCAAAGAAGATGCCGATAAAAACCGAAGAACCGTCGAGTAAACGCGTGGCGTCGGCAACGCCCTGGCACCCGCTGGCCAATCTGCGCGAGCAGATCGATCACCTGTTCGAGGACTTTTCCCGCAGCCCGTTGCAGATGCCTTTCGGCCGCCGGATGTTCGACGTCGAGCCGTTCTTTCGCCGTGAGCTGATGGGCCACGGCATCCCCGCCGTGGATATCGCCGAGAAGGAAAAGAGCTTCGAGATCAGCGCCGAACTGCCCGGCATGGATGAGAAGAACATCGAGATCAAGTTGTCCAACGGCAACCTGGTGATCAAGGGCGAGAAGAAGGAAGAAACCGAGGAGAAGAAGAAGGACTACTACCTATCCGAACGTCACTACGGCTCCTTCGAACGGATCTTCAACCTGCCCAAGGGCGTCGATGCCGACAAGATCGAGGCCAGCTTCAGCAAAGGCGTGCTGACCATCAGCCTGCCGAAGAAGCCCGAAGCGATCAAACCGGAAAAACACATCAACATCAAAGTCAGCTGAGTGCAGTAAATCACCGAGGCCCCGGGCGGCAACGCGCAGGGGCCTCTTTTTGAGCGCTACCGCTCTGCCAGCCAATCCGTTGCGTTGCTACGCCCTGACCGTCAGGATGCTGCACGGCACCTGGTAGAGAACATGTTCGGTGGTGCTGCCGATCAGCTTGTCCAGGCCCTTGCGCTGGACGCTGCCCATCACCAGCACATCGGTCTGGTTCAACCTGGCGAAGTCGGCGATGGCGCTGATCGGCGAGCCGAGAATGAAATGGCGGCGCTCGGTCGGTACGCCGTAATCGTCGGCCAGCGCGTTGAACCCGGTTTGCAGTTTGCTGCGCAGTTCCTCGACCAGGTCGCCGCCGCTGGACACGCTGCCCGCCACCGCGTTGGTCAGATAGGCCAGGGTCGGGTCATAGCTATGCAACAGATGCAACTCGGCATCGCATTGCAGGGCCAGGCCATTGGCCGTTTCGATGATGCGCTGGTTGAGGCCGCTTTCCTGGGCTTGCGGGTTCGCCGGGTCGACTGCCGCGACCACGCGGCGCGGCAGTGGGTTGCCGAGTGTGCTGACCAGGTGCACCGGTATCGGCGATTCGCGGAGCAGGTGCCAGTCCAGCGGGGTGATGAATGCTCGCTTGAGCGCCGGCTCATGCTGCAGATCCTTGATCAGCAGGTCCGCCTGGATCTCGGCCGCGTGGCGGAGAATTTCCTCCAGCGGATGGTTGGTCCAGACCGCTTCGGTGGTGACCTGGATGCCTTTGCCGCGCAGCAGTTCAGCCTCGTCCTTGAGCCATTCGCGGTGTTCCTGCAGATAACTCTCGCGGGTTTTCTCCTGGATGCTCTTGTCCAGCAGCGCGAGGGTCGCAAACGGCTCGACGAAGGCGGCGATGTGCAGCGCGGCACCGCTGGCGGAGGCCAGTGCGGCGGCGCGCTGCAGGCCCGGCGAATGGCGCATGTCGCGGTCGGCGATGAGGAACAGGCGTTGATATTGACCCATGGGGCACCTCCGTGAGGCTGGTTCTGTGCGTTGCCGCGGGCACGGCATAGCGCAACCAGCGGATGCCTTACACGCTGCGCCGCGGGCCTGGCGTGCGTGTTGATTTACATCAAGCCAGTGCGCTGGCGAATCGGAGGCTTGATCGATATCAATATCGACCGCCAGCCAGGGCGCGCATGCTGTTGACCTGATTCAGGGGCGTTTGCCCGATTGACATAGCGCTTGTGGCTTGTTGCATTGCGCCGCGGCGCTGGGTCGATCACCTCGAGGTGCCGATGAACGTGCAGCAGGAAGTCATCGCTTTTCTCTCCCGTGCCGAGAGCTACGGTGCGCCCGGTAACCTGGTGGAGCTGATCGAGACCCATGGCTCGTTGATCTTTCTGCACGGCCAGCGCGCCTACAAACTCAAGCGCGCCATCGCCTACGCCGCCCTCGACTTTCTCAGCCTGGACAGCCGTGAACGGGCCTGCCAGGCCGAACTGCGCCTCAACCGGCGCACCGCACCGGAACTCTACCTGGAAGTGCGTTCGGTCAACCGCGCCGCCGACGGCAGCCTGAGCTTCAATGGCGGCGGCCAGGTGCTCGACTGGGTGGTGGTGATGCAGCGCTTTGCCCAGGATGCGCTGTTCGAGCGCATGGCGCTGGACGGGCGCCTGACCCTGGACCTGATGGATCGTCTGGGCGCGGAGATCGCCCGTTTCCATGCCAGCGCCGAACTGACCCAGGCCTTCGGCGGCGCGGCCGGCATCCGCCAGGCCATCGAGGACAATCACCGCGAGCTGTGCCACTACCTGACGCTGCTCGACCCGGTCGCCGTGCACGCCCTGCACCATGCCTCACGGGCCGCCCTCGACGAACTCGCCGGACTGCTGGAGCAACGTCGGCGCGAGGGCCGGGTGCGGCGCTGCCACGGCGATCTGCGCCTGGCCAATATCTGCCTGTACGAGGGACGACCGACCCTGTTCGACGGCATCGAATTCAGCGAGCAGATCGCCTGCATCGACGTGCTCTACGACCTCGCGTTCGTGCTTATGGATCTGCGCCAGCATGGCCTTGGCGGACATGCCGACAGGCTGTTGCACAGCTACCTGGCGCACAGTGCCCTGGTCGAGGACTGCCGGCCGTTGCCGCTGTTTCTCTCGCTGCGCGCGGCCACCCGCTGTTTCACCCTGGCCTGCAGCGCCGTACGCCTGCCCGAGGCGCAGACGCGGGCGGCAAAAGCCGCGCAGGCGCAGGCGCTGCTGCAGCAGGCCAAGGCCTATCTGCGCGGCGACGGTCAACGCTTGACGCGCCGCCCACAGGGACAATGCTGAAATTAGAAGACCTTGAGGAGCACACGGCCATGGCTAGAGAGTCTCCCCTGCTGTTCGCCCTGCACGGCAGCCAGGACTATGCCGCCCGCGTGGCGCGGCGCCTCGGTTGCCCGCTGGCGGCCCATGAAGAACGCCCGTTCGAGGATGGCGAGCACAAGAGCCGGCCCCTGCAAGCGGTCGACGGTCGTCGGGTGCTGGTGTTCCACTCGCTCTACGGCGATGCCGAGCACAGCGTCAACGACAAGCTCTGCCGGCTGCTGTTCTTCTGCGGCGCGTTGAAGGACGCTGGCGCCCGCCAGGTGCAGGTGGTCGCGCCCTACCTCTGTTATGCGCGCAAGGAGCGCCGCACCCAGCCCCAGGACCCGATCATCAGCCGCTATGTCGCCAGCCTGTTCGAAGCCTGTGGCGTCGACCGCCTGCTGACCCTGGAGGTGCATAACGACGCCGCCTTCGACAACGCCTTCCGCATCCCCACCCGGCACCTGCAGGGCGCCGAACTGTTCGCCGAGCACTTCGCCGAGCGCCTGCGCGCCGACGAGGAGGTGGTGGCGGTGTCCCCCGATGCCGGCGGAGCCAAGCGCGCCGAGCAATTCCGCCAGGCCCTGCAACGGCGCATTGGGCGGCCGGTGGGCAGCGCCTACATGGAGAAATTCCGCAGCAACGATGTGGTCACCGGCGCCCTGCTGGTCGGCGAGGTTCAGGGCAAGACCACGGTCATCGTCGATGACCTGATCAGTACCGGGGGCACCCTGCTGCGCGCCGCCCAGGCCTGTCAGGTCGCCGGTGCCAGGCGGATCTTCGCCGCCGCGGTGCACGGCCTGTTCACCGGCGGCAGCGCGCTGCTCGACAGTCCCTTGCTGGAGTCCATCGTCATCTGCGACAGCGTTCCGCCGTTTCGCCTGCCCCCCGAGCTGGCGGCCCGGCGGCTGCAGATCATCGACAGCAGCGCGGCACTGGCGGCCATCCTGGCCGAGCAATATGGCCTGAAAACCAGGGAGGAAGCGCGATGACAAGCCGACTCAATCCCGGCGTCCAGGATCTGCTGCTGGTGGTCGATGTGCAGAATGACTTCTGTGCCGGCGGTGCCCTGGCCGTCCCGGGGGGCGACGAGGTGGTGGCCAAGGTCAACCGCCTGGCAAGCGCCTTCGCCCATGTGCTGCTGACCCAGGACTGGCACCCACCGGGTCACAGCAGCTTCGCCAGCCAGCATCCCGGCCATCGCCCGTTCGACACCATCCAGTTGCCCTACGGCGCCCAGACCCTCTGGCCGGACCATTGCGTGCAGGGCAGCCGCGGCGCCGAGTTGCACCCCGAACTGGCCATCGCCCATGCCGAGCTGATCCTGCGCAAGGGCTATCGGCCCGAGGTCGACTCCTACTCGGCGTTCTACGAGAACGACCGCCGCACCCCCACCGGCCTGGCCGGCTACCTGCGCGAACGCGGGCTGCGCCGGTTGTTCCTCGCGGGTTTGGCGACCGATTATTGCGTGCACTACTCGGCGCTGGACGGTCGCCGTGAAGGGTTCGAGGTCGTGGTGCTGCTGGACGCCTGTCGCGGCCTCGACACCCAGGGTTCGCTGGACAAGGCGCTGAGGGCGATGCGTGCGGCCGGGGTGGAGATTCGCGCGGACGCGGCGTGAACGCCTCCCGGCCGGCCTCATTAAACAAGAAATAACTAATTGTTTTATATATAGAAATTTAATCTGCACAAAGACCTGTAGGAGCTGGGGGGACGCCCAGTTCCATGCCCGCGAAACACATCGCGGGCATGGCCCGCTCCTACAGGTACCCACAAGCCGATAGACGCAATTGCCCCCAGTTTGCTGCGCGACAGCAAGGCGCCTGGACGACGGGGGATCTCCTACAAAAAACGTCATGGCCCATAAAATCAGGTCAAGGCATCCCGCTCAGGCGATCGGCGCTATCGGCCAGCGCGCGCAGGGCCGGGGCGATCTCCAGCGGATAGTCCGGCGCCGGCTCCAGGCTGCGCAGCGCCAGCGGCAGGCGCTCGAGTTGCTGGCGGGTGTAGGCCCGCACCTGGGCCAACGGCGGCGATGGCTGCAGGCGCCGGCCCTGACGCATCACCGGCTGGATCAGCGGCAAGCCTTCGGCGCAATCGTCGGCCAGGGTCAGGGTGTCGCCGCAGCAGCGACCCTCGGCGTCGTAACGGCGGTACAGCTGTTTGCGCCCGGGCCAGGTGGCCTTGCCCTCGGAGCGCTTGCGCCGCGGGGTACCGGCGTATTCCTGCAGTTTGTAGGCACAGTCCAGCGCCGGCACATCGCTCGAGGTGCCCAGGTGAGTGCCGACACCGAAGCCATCGATCGGCGCCCCCTCCTGCCGCAGGCGCTGGATCAGGTACTCGTCGATATTGCCGCTGGCGAAGATGGTGACGGCGCTCAGGCCGCCACGGTCGAGGATCACGCGCACCTTGCGCGCATGCGCGCCGAGGTCGCCGCTGTCGAGGCGCACGCCCTGGATGCGAATGCCGGCAGCGGCCAGGCGTGGCGCCAGCTCGACCACCTTCTGCGCCGCGGCCTCGGTGTCGTAGGTATCGATCAGCAGCACCACGGTGTCCGGCAGGCTGTGGGCGAAATGCTCGAAGGCCGCGACTTCGTCGCTGTGCGCCTGGATAAACGAGTGGGCCATGGTCCCGGCCAGCGGGATGCCGAATTGCGCGCCCGCCAGTACCGTGGCGCTGGCATCGAAACCGGCCAGGTAACTGGCCCTGGCCGCATAGACCCCCGCCTCGGCGCCGTGGCAGCGGCGCAGGCCGAAATCCACCAGGCGCTTGCCCGGCGCCGCCAACACCACGCGCGCGGCCTTGCTCGCGATCAGGCTCTGGAAATGCAGCAGGTTGATCAGGCGCGTCTCCACCAGCTGCGCCTGGGGCAGCGGTGCGGTGATACGCAGGATCGGCTGATTGGCGAAGAACGGCGTGCCTTCGGCCATGGCATGCACATCGCCACTGAAGCGCAACAGGGCCAGGTAGTCGAGAAAGGCCGGCTTGAACAACCCCTGCCCGCCCAGCCAATCCAGTTCGGCCTGGCTGAAGCGTAGTTGCTCGAGGTAATCCAGCGCCTGTTCCAGGCCGGCGGCCAGGTAGAAGTTACGACCGGCCGGCAGTTTGCGGGCGAAGAATTCGAACACCGCGGTCTCGAGCATGTCGCGCTCGAAATAGGCCTGCAGCATGGTCAACTGATAGAGGTCGGTGAGCAGTGCCCCAGGGTTGGCGAGGCGTGGTAGTTCGCGCGACATGGCTCGATCTCCCTTGCTAATAGCAGTGCGCCTGGGCAGATGCTCGCACTGTGCCACCCGCCCAGATGGCTGCAGCCTGATCCAGATCAAGGTCCGGGCAAAACGCTCAGCTCACGCTGACAAGAGTTCTCGGAACCGGAGGCCCGTATGCCTGGCAATCCCGTAGCGGCGCGGCTGTTTCTCACGGGTGATCTGATGTGTGCCCGCGGCATCGACCAGATCCTGCCGCACCCCGGCGATCCGCGCCTGTATGAGGCTTATGTCAAGGATGCCGGCGACTATGTGCGCCTGGCCGAACGGCGCAACGGTGCGATCGCCCGGCCGGTGGATTTCGCCTATGTCTGGGGCATGGCGCTGGAGGCGCTCAGGCAACGCCGGCCTGACGTGCGCCTGGTCAACCTGGAAACCGCAGTGACCCGCAACGGCTGGCCGCTGCCCAAAGGCATCAACTACCGGATGAATCCAGCCAATCTGCCAGTACTCGAAGTGGCCGGGATCGACTGCTGCGTGCTGGCCAACAATCATGTGCTGGACTGGGGCGAAGCCGGCCTGGCCGAGACCCTGGCCAGCCTCGATGGCCATGGCCTGCGGCATGTCGGCGCCGGCCTGGATCGCAACGCCGCCCTGACGCCTGCGATAGTCCCGCTGGCCGACGACGGGCGTCTGCTGGTATTCGCCTACGCCACCGGCGACTGCGGGGTGCCGCCGGATTGGGCGGCCAGCGCGCAGCGCCCCGGGGTCGCACGCCTCGACGACCTCTCGCCGCGTAGCGTGCAGCGCATCGCCCAGCATATTCGGACGTTCAAGCAGCCCGGCGACCGGGTACTGGTCTCCCTGCACTGGGGCGGCAACTGGGGTTTCGCCGTGGCGCCGGAGCAGCAGCGCTTCGCCCATGGCTTGATCGACGAGGCCGGCGTAGACCTGGTACACGGCCACTCCTCGCACCATATCAAGGGCCTGGAAGTCTACCGTCAGCGTCTGATTCTCTATGGCTGCGGCGATCTGCTGAATGACTATGAAGGCATCGATGGCCATGCGGCCTACCGCAGCCATCTGGGCCTGCTGTATTTTGCCGATCTGGCCAGCGACGGCCGCCTGCTGGCGCTGGAAATGTTGCCCACCTGTCAGCGTCAGTTGAGTATCCACCGGGCCAAGGGTGCGGACCGCCAATGGTTGCAGGACACCCTGCAACGCGAGTCGGCGCAATTCGCCTGCACGGTGCGCCCCACCAGCGAGAGCAGCTTTGCGCTGGTCTGGCCAGGATCACACGGATAGCGCCGGTTCAGGCCGGAAATGGCGGTTCCGCCGGGCTTTCCTTCTCAGGAATTTCGGTCATGGTCGCCTCGGTCAACAACAGCACACTGGCCACCGACACGGCGTTTTCCAGGGCTACCCGCACCACCTTGGTCGGATCGATGATGCCGGCCTGGTACATGTCGACGTAGCTGTTGGTCGCGGCGTCGAAGCCGACATTGGCCTTTTCCGCGAGCATGCGCGCCACCACCACCCCGGCATCCACCGCCGAGTTCTCGGCGATGATGCGCGCCGGCGCCTCCAGGGCACGGCGCAGGATCTGCAGCCCGGTGCGCTCGTCACCCTCGCTTTTCGCTTCCTCGACGGCGAGCAGCGGCACCGCACGCAATAACGCCAGGCCGCCACCGGGCACTATGCCCTCGGCAATCGCCGCCTTGGTCGCCGAAATGGCGTCATCGAGGGCATCCTTGCGGGTTTTCATTTCCGCCTCGGTGGGCGCCCCCACGCGGATCACCGCCACCCCACCGGAGAGCTTGGCCAGGCGCTCCTGGAGTTTCTCCTTGTCGTAATCGCTGCTGGCCATCTCGATCTGCTTGCGGATCTGCTGCAGGCGCCGCTCGATCGCCTCGCGTTCGCCGGCCCCGCCGATCAGGGTGGTGCTCTCCTTGTCGACCACCACTCGCCGGGCGCGGCCGAGCTGACTCAATTCGACCTGTTCGAGGCGAATGCCCAGTTCGCTGGAAATCACCAGGCCGCCGGTGAGGATGGCGATGTCCTGGAGCATCTCCTTGCGCCGGTCACCGAAACCCGGCGCCTTGACCGCCACGGCGCGGAGGATGCCGCGGATCTGGTTGACGATCAGGGTCGCCAGCGCCTCGCCCTCGATATCCTCGGCGATGAATGCCAGCGGCCGGCCGCTCTTGGCGATCTGCTCGAGTAGCGGAATCAGGTCCTTGAGCAGGCCGATCTTCTGGTCGCAGAGCAGCAGGTAGGGCTCTTCCAGCTCCACCTGCATCTTGTCGGTATCGGTGATGAAGTACGGCGAGACATAACCGCGGTCGAAGCGCATGCCCTCGACCACCTCCACCACGGTCTCGGTGGTTTTCGATTCTTCGACGCTGATCACCCCTTCGCTGCCGACCTTCTCCAGGGCATCGGCGACCAGTTCGCCGATGGCGCCGTCGTTGTGCGCCGAGATGGTCGCCACCTGAGCCTTCTCCTTGCGCGTGCGCACGGTTCTGGACTGGCTGCGCAACGAGTCGATCACCACTTGCAAGCCGCGATCCAGACCGCGTTTGATATCGATGGCGCTGGCTCCGGCGACCACATTGCGCACACCGTCGGCGAAGATCGCATGGGCCAGCACTGTCGAGGTGCTGGTGCCGTCGCCCACCGCATCGCCGGTGCGCTCGGCGGCCTGGCGCAGCATCTGCACGCCGAGGTTCTCTTCGGGATCCTCCAGATTCATCTGTTTGGCAATGGTCACGCCATCGTTGCAGACCTGCGGCGTGCCCCACTTTTTCTGGATCAACACCGACTTGGATTTCGGCCCCAGGGTTACCCGGATCGCATCCGCCAATTGGGTCGCCCCACGCAGCACCGTCTCTCGGGCACTGCCGCGGAACAGAACTTTGGTATGTGCCATGCAATAACCCTCAGTATTTGCACTGTCGCGTTACGCCCGCTCAGCGCAGCGAGCGATAACCGTCTGCAACACCGCCCTTGGACAGCACGATCTGCCACAGCTGGATATCGCGCGCGCGGAAGGCGCCGGCGCAGGTCAGCAGGTAGTAGCGCCACATGCGGTAGAAGCGCTGGTCGTAGTGCGCCGCCAGTTCGCCCCAGTGCTGCTCGAAATTGGCATACCAGGCCATCAGGGTGAGATCGTAGTCGGCGCCAAAATTATGCCAGTCCTCCATCACCCAATCGGGTTCGATGGCCTTGCCGATCTGCGCGATCGACGGCAAGCCGCCATTGGGGAAGATATGCCGGTCGATCCAGGTATCGGTGTGCAGGCCGCTCTGGTTGGCACCGATGCTGTGCAGCAGGAACAGGCCCTTGTCGCGCAGGCAGCGCTGCACGACCTGCATGTAGGTGCGGTAGTTCTTCCAACCGACGTGCTCGAACATGCCAAGCGAGACGATATGGTCGAAGCTCTCGTGCAGGTCGCGGTAATCCTGCAGGCGGATCTCCACGGGCAACCCGCTGCAGCGCACCCGGGCCAACTCGGCCTGCTCCCGGGAAATGGTGATGCCGACCACCTCGGCCGAGTAGTTGCGTGCGGCGAACTCGGCGAAACTGCCCCAGCCACAACCGATATCCAGCACCCGGTCGCCAGGTTGCAAGCCGATCTTGCGGCAGACCAGATCGAGCTTGCTGGCCTGCGCCTGCTCGAGATCGGCGGCATTGCGCCAATAGCCGCAGGTATAGGTCATGCGTGAGTCGAGCATGCACTGGTAGAGCTGGTTGCCCAGGTCGTAGTGCTGCTCGCCGACCATGAAGGCGCGCGCCTTGGACTGCAGATTGGCCAGCAGGCCGCGCAATAGTTGCCAGGCGTCATACCAGCCGACGCGGATTTGCGCTTCGAGATCGGCGCGTAATGCCCGATGGATGAACTCGTCGAGTTGTTCGCACTCCCACCAGCCATCCATATAGGCCTCGCCGAGACCCAGGCTGCCCTGGGACAGAATGCGTGAGTAGGCACGCGGGTCGAGCACCTGTATGTCCCACGGCTGGTTGCCGTTGAGGACGATTCCGGCGCGCTCCAGCAAACTTTCGACCTTGTCCCTGGCCCGAAAACCGTCGCCGGCCGACAGCTCGATGTCATCCGGGTGCAGCGGCAATTTGCTCCGGTCCATGACTCGCCCTCACGACGTTCGCCCGGCAATCGATCCTCTACCTCGCTGAAACCAGCGCTGCGGCAACCGTGCTCAGAACCGCCATGGCGCGGAGTGAGCCGCAACAGCAAATAACTGCATCAGTACCACCTTCGTTCCTGCTTGCGACCTTTGGTCTGATTTCAACAGAAAGCGTCCCCCTCTCCTAACATAAGATAGTCAAACAGCTGACAAAAAAACCGCATTGGCAAATTAGAATCAGCTAATTATTGATCTATAACACTTTTTAGATAAATAAAGGATTAGCGCCATGTCCGCCAGCGTTCATCACGGTACTTTTCCCTCGCCAAGCAAGATTCGGATGAACTGTCATGATTGCACCCTGAGCCGGCTGTGCCTGCCAGGCTGCTTGCAGCAAAGTGAAATCGATCGGCTGGAAAACATCGTCAAACGCAATCGTCCGCTGCACAAAGGCGATCATCTGTTTCGTGCCGGCGAGCCCATGCAGCAGGTCTACGCGCTGCGTTCGGGCGCATTGAAAACCTACCTGCTGGACCAGGACGGCAACGAGCAGGTCACCGGTTTCATTCTGCCGGGTGAGCTGGTCGGCCTGGATGCCTTTGGCAGCAGCTGTTTTCCCAGCTATGCCGTGGCCCTGGAAACATCCCTGGTGTGCACCATTCCGCTTGCCGAGCTGGAAGAATTGGCGGGCTGCATCCCCAGCCTGAGAAAACGCCTGCTGGTTACCCTGAGTCGTGAGCTGCATGAAGAGCAGCAGCATTACAGCCACAACCGGGAAAGCGCCGAACAGCGCCTGGCAGCATTCCTGCTCAACCTCTCGGCGCGCTATAGCAGGCGCAACCTGTCGTCGACCAGTTTCATCCTGTCGATGAGTCGCGGCGACATCGGCAACTACCTGGGCCTGACCACCGAGACGGTCAGCCGGCTGTTCAGCCGCTTGCGCCAGCAGGGGCTGCTGGAAATCAAGGGCCGCGAACTGCGCCTCAAGCATCCCGCGGCGCTGAACCGGCTTGACAGAATCGAGGTTCGCTAACGAACCTTCTGAATGCTTGCGTTCGAGAGACGTGGCTCATCCGCCGCCATCGCACAGGTGGCGACGGAACCAGTCACCGGCCAGCCGGGCCACTTGCTCCAGTGCGTCCGGCTCCTCGAACAGATGAGTCGCCCCGGCAACCACGGCCAATTGGTGCTCGCACCGCAGTTGCTGACTGCTTTCGCGATTCAGGCGCAACACCTGCGGGTCGGCACCACCGACGATGAGCAGGGTTGGCGCCCTCACCCCGTTCAGCGCTTCGCCGGCCAGATCGCTGCGTCCACCACGGCTGACCACGGCATGGACCGCCTGCGGTCGTTGCGCCGCGGCGATCAGCGCCGCCGCCGCGCCCGTGCTGGCCCCGAACAGGCCGATGGGCAGAGCGCCGAGTTCGGCGTTGCCGACAAGCCAGTCGATTACCCCGACCAGCCGCTGGCTGAGGCGCGGGATATCGAAACGATATTCGGCGCTGAGCCGGTCCACCCGTTCTTCTGCCGTGGTCAGCAAGTCGAACAACAGGGTGGCCAGGCCCAGCTCGTTGAAATACTGCGCGACCTGCAGGTTGCGCGGACTGAGACGGCTGCTGCCGCTGCCGTGGGCAAACACCACCAGGCCACTGGCATCAGCCGGCAGCAGCAGATCGGCGGCCAACTCGGCATCGCTCACGGGCAGCTGCAGGGTTCGCGACACTATGCTGCGCATGGACTCACCTCCTCATCGCCGTAATCGCTCACGGCTGTTGCTCGCGCTGCCAGGCCTGATGCAACAGCGCCTGTACCTGCTGATCCGAGGTCTGGGAAAAATCCACGTACCAGCGGCCGATGGCGATGAACATCTCGGGCATGAACGGGCAGATGACTTCATCGACCTGCCGCCGCAGCAGTGCCACGCTGTCGGCAGGCGCCACCGGTACGGCGACCACGATCCGCGCCGGCGAGTGTTGGCGTACCGCCTCGATCGCGGCCTGCATGGTGGCGCCGGTGGCCAGGCCGTCGTCGACCAGGATCACCTGCTGGCCGTCCAGCACGGGCGGCGGACGCTCGCCGCGGTAAGCGTGGTCACGGCGCTGCAGCTCCAGGCTTTCCCGCGCCGCCACGGCGTCGACGGTGGCGCCATCGATATGCAGCGACGCCAGCACATCGCGGTTCAGTACCCGCACGCCACCACTGGCAATGGCACCCATGGCCAGCTCGGCGTGGCCGGGTACGCCGAGCTTGCGCACCAGCATCAGGTCGAGGCGAACCTGCAGGGCGCTGGCAATCTCGTAAGCCACCGGCACACCACCACGCGGCAGGGCCAGCACTATCACGTCGGGGCGCTGGCGGTAGGCTGTCAATAACTGCGCCAGCGCCTGACCTGCGCGGCTTCTGTCCCGGATGGGGATCTCTAGCACATCGTGTCGAGTCATGGTCATGCTCCCGCTTGCAAGCCTACATAAAGCATGCTCCAGACTTTCTGCAGTGTCTTTGATTTCGAATAGTAGTTCGGCAGTAGCAGGCCCTGACATTCTCAACCTTGCAGGTATTGAGCCGGCTGGCCGGTTTGACAGACGCCCACACTTCTTTACAGGAGGTGCGCACAGCGCCGATCTGGCTCAATTAATTCGCCACGCAAACAGAGTCTTGATGCATATCATTATTGTTTGTGGAAAAAGCCCTAAGCTTGGTCGCAATTAAACCAACGCTCAGAGGATTACATCGATGCGTGCACAATTCCCTTTATCGCTTGCCCTGCTGCTGGCCGCTACATTCGTCCAGGCCAAGGAATACCCGATTGGCGAACCCCAGCAATGCGCAGGCATGGAGGTAGGTGCCGTATACCTGCAGCCGATCGAGATGGACCCGCCGGGCATGATGCGCCCCTCCGCCGACTCCGACGTGCACCTGGAAGCTGACATCAGCGCCCTGGAAAACAATCCGCATGGTTTCCAGGAAGGCAGTTTCGTACCCTATCTGAACATTTCTTTCGTGCTGCGCAAGATCGGTAGCGACGACGAACTCAAGGGCGATTTCCACGCCATGGTCGCCAACGACGGCCCGCACTATGGCGACAACCTGAAGCTGTTCGGTCCGGGCAAGTACAGCCTGACTTACAGCATCCTGCCGCCGGGCGGCCACTCGATGTTCGGTCGCCATACCGACAAGGAAACCGGCGTGGCCCCCTGGTTCGAGCGCTGCGAGCTGCACTACGAGTTCACTTACGCCGGCATTGGCAAAAAAGGCGGCTATTAATCCACCCGGACACGGCGCCCCACGCCGCGCCCCACCAGAGGCCGTTATGCCGCATTTCTTGCAAGCACTGCTGTGGGCGGCTCTCGCCCTGCCCCTGTCGACCTTCGCGGCGAGCCTGCCCAGTTACGAACTGGTGATCCGCGATGGTCATTTTACCCCGCAATTCCTCGAAGTCCCGGCCGGCCAGCGCTTCAAGATCGTCCTGCACAACCAGGGCCAGGGCCCAGCCGAGTTCGAAAGCATGCCATTGCGCGTGGAGAAGGTCATGTCGCCCGGAGTCAAGTCGTTCGTGGTGATCCATCCGTTAAGGCCCGGCCACTACCCCTTCTTCGACGAGTTCCATCTCGAGCTGCCCGAGGGCGGCATCATCGCCAAATGAGCCAGATGCATCGGGAGTATTGAATGTATCAGTCACTGTTCGTCGTCTGGCGGGAAAGTGTCGAGGCCTTGCTGGTGATCGGCATCCTGCACGCCTGGATAAGCCAGCAAGCCCGCCCCGCAAGGGCCAGACTCTATCTCTGGATCGGGGTAGCGCTCGGCCTGCTGCTGTCCGGCCTGCTGGCGCTGACCGTGCTGTTCGCCGGCGAGTGGCTGGCCGGCACGGCTGGCGAGTGGTTCCAGGCGACCCTGGTACTGCTGGCCAGCCTGTTGATCCTGCACATGGTCGGCTGGATGCGCCAGCATGGACGCACGCTCGGTAGGGATCTGCGAGAAGCCGTCGACAACCAGCTGAACCGGCGCAACGGTCTCGGCCTGCTGCTGCTGGCCATGCTCGCGGTGGGCCGCGAAGGCAGCGAGACAGTGGTGTTTCTCTACGGCCTGGGCATGCACAAGCAAGGCTTGGAACTCTGGCGTTTCGCCCTGGGCGGATTCCTCGGTCTGGGCCTTGCCCTGCTGACCTTTGTCCTGCTGCAGCGCGGCAGCAGAGCGATTTCCTGGAGACGCTTCTTCGCTCTCAGCGAGGCGCTTCTGTTGCTGCTCGGCGCGGCGCTGCTGGTCGCAGGCATAGACCGTGTCAGCGGCCAGTTGATGGCAATGGATCTGCCTGAATACGTTTATGGCTGGTTCGGCGATGCTCTCTGGGATACCTCCGCCCGACTCGATGACGCCAGCGGCGTGGGCGCGGTGCTGGCCAGCTTCGCCGGTTACCGGGCTCAGCCCTCGGTCGCTACAGTGACGGCCCTCGCCGGCTACTGGGGACTGGTAGGTTTCTGGCTGCGACGGCTATCGGCGACAGGCTTGCCGAATGGCTCAGCATGTCCGGCGTGAGCCGGTTGAACCGCACCATCGGCGGCTTTGGCGATGCCTTGCGCCGCCATGGCCGGCTCATCCGCGGCATGCAATGGGCAGTCGTGGCCTTTTATGTCCTGCTGCTGGTCGCGCCAACCCTGTTGCCGCTGCCGGACAATCAGGCGCGCATCCTCGACAACCTGACCCTGCTCGCCCAGTTCATCTTCTGGGGGATCTGGTGGCCCTTCGTGCTGCTCTCGGTTCTGCTGTTCGGCCGACTCTGGTGCGGCGTGCTCTGCCCCGAAGGCTCCCTCAGCGAGTGGATCAGCTGGCGCGGCCTGGGCCGTGGCACGCCGCGCTGGATTCGCTGGGGTGGCTGGCCGACCCTGGCGTTCATCTTGACCACCGTCTACGGCCAGTTGATCAGTGTCTATGATTATGCCCAGGCGGCGCTGCTGATCCTTGGCGGCTCCACCGTGGCGGCGATGCTGGTGGGTTTTCTCTATGGTCGCGGCAAACGCGTCTGGTGTCGCTACCTGTGCCCGGTCAGCGGCGTGTTCGCCCTGCTCGCCCGCCTCGCGCCGTTGCACTATAAGGTCGACGAGCAGCGCTGGCTGGAAAATCCGCCGCCCCACCAGCCGCCGCCAAACTGCGCGCCACTGCTTGATATCCGCCGCATGCGCGGTGGCGCCGACTGCCATGCCTGCGGGCGCTGCAGCGGCCAGCGTGGCGCGGTGCGCCTGAGTCTGCGCTCGGCCAATGAGGAAGTGTTGATCGTTGCCCCGCAGCCCGGCAACCACTGGAACAGCAGCCTGTTGCTGTTCGGCGTCATCGGCCTGGCCATGGGAGCCTTCCAGTGGACGGTCAGCCCCTGGTTCATAACCGCGAAACAGGCGCTGGCTGGCTGGCTGGTGGAACGCGACATCTACTGGCCACTGCAGGCCGATGCACCCTGGTGGCTGCTGACCCACTACCCTCAGGTAAACGATACCTTCAGCTGGCTCGACGGCCTGATGATCCTCACCTACCTGCTCGCCAGCACCCTGCTGGTTGGTGGCGGCCTGTGGCTGCTGCTGCGAGTAGCCGCTTGGCTGGTGGGGCGCACGGGCAATGCCTTCGAGCACCTGACGCTGAGCCTGATCCCTCTGGGCGCGTGCGGGCTGTTTCTCGGTCTCAGCGCCACCACCGTCAAGCTGCTGCGCTACGAGGGCCTGGCCCTGGCCTGGGCGCAAACGGCCCGCGCCAACCTGCTGATCGGCGCGATTGCCTGGAGCCTGTGGCTGGGCTGGCAGGTGCTCGGTCGCCATGCCGCCCGCGGCGGGCAACGACTCGCGGCATTCGCCTGCCTGCTCCTGGGGGCGGCCTGGGTCGGCTACGGTTGGTGGCTGCAATTCTGGGGCTGGAGCTGATTGCCCCGAACTGGCAATGCGCGGGTGCTAGCGCCGGGCGATGCATGATCATGGTACCCACGATCTGGAATCGCCCCCCCACACTACGCGTCTTCACATTCTGCAACTGAGCCGGGTCGCCCTCCCGCGCAGAAGCTGCGGCCGCGACTGGAGGTTTGCACACCAACACGGGATCGAGCCGGCAGTGTGGGGCGCGCGACAGACATTGCGTCCGGACTTGTTCGGAATCAAGGAAAGTCCGGCTGTCGACCCTCTAGCATTCAAGCCCAAGCAATCCCGAGCGCCTCGAGGGCGAGATCATGCTGACCGAACCATCACTTGTCGCGCAGTTGCGCCGTCATCACCTGTTCAGCCGGCTACCGGATACGGCGCTGCAGGAGCTGTGCTCCTCGGCCAACCTCAGACGCTTGCCTGCGGGTTCCTCGCTGTTCCACCAGGGTGACAAGGCCGATCGTTTCTATTTCATCTTCAGCGGCCAGGTAAAGCTGCACCGGGTGGTCTGCGATGGTCAGGAAAAATTGGTGGAAATCATTCGTGCCGGCGAATCCTTTGCCGAGGCACTGCTGTTCACCGGCGTACCACAGTACCCGGTCAGCGCCACTGCGTTGAAGACCTGCCAGGTAGCCAGCATGCACGGTGCGCAGTATCGACGCCTGCTGGAGGAGCATCCGAGCATCTGCCTGGATATTCTTGCCACCCTGAGCATCCGCCTGCACCAGCGGCTGAACGAAATCGACACCTTGACCCTGGCGAACGCCAGCCACAGGGTCAAGCGCTTCCTGGCACAGGCCCAGGAAGAAGGCAACGGGGTAGTCACGCTCGATGTGCCGAAACGACTGATCGCCTCCAAGCTGGGCATCCAGCCGGAAACCTTTTCACGCATTCTCCATCGCCTGATCGACTCGGGCGTGATTGCCGTGCAGCGCCGACGCATCGAAATCATCGACCTTCCCGGTTTGAGCAGTTACGACGACTGACAGAATGTAGCGCGGCGGTCAGGCAAGGCCAGGTTGGCCGAAACCTGGCGCAGCGGAGCAACGGATGAGCGAAGCGCAGTTTACGCGTTGTCGCTGAGTACTTTGCTGGGGTGCCTGGCCCGGGCTCGCATGCGAGGCCGGGCCAGGCGCAGTAGTTTTTCAACGGCCTGCCAAGCTCAGAATTGACCGTCGTCAACGCCAACCACCGCACGGCCGTCAAACTGGACGGTCTCTTTATGTTTGAAGGGTGCGCGCAATGTCCAAGACAATCCTCCCCCTGGTCTACTCATGCTCTGGCTGCTCCAACGTGGCGCAACTGGCGAATACGCTTGCCGTTCGCCTGGATCGTGCCGGCCTGGCGGAAATGTCCTGCATTGCCGGAGTCGGGGGACATGTCCAGGCGCTGGTGAACAAAGCCAGCGCCGGGCGGCCGATTCTTGCCATCGACGGCTGCCCCCTGCACTGCGTCAAAGCCTGTCTGGCCCAACACGGCATCAACGCCGACACCCATATCACCCTCAGCAGCTACGGCCTGCGCAAACGCTACCGGGAAGATTGCAGCGCGGAAGAAGCCGATGCACTGTTCGAAGACATGGCGCGAATCATCGCCAGCGATCTCCAGTCGGTCGTTGAAAAACTGCCTGCATCGTCGATACGGCGTTAATCACAGCCTCGACTGCGGATTCAGGCCAGCCTTGTCCCGGCTCGGTCGGCCAACCCCACGCCATGCGCAACGCGGTCTTATCGTCCGCTAATGGCAGCCGCGGTCATCATGGTAAAAACAACCGGACATGGTATCTACGACCCCGAGCGTGTCGGGTACTATTCACCACACGATCAAGTTAACCATTTAAAATCAATGAATTAGAGCTGGCATAGGGTTTGCTAAAAGGATACTAACCTAACTGCGATAAAGCTGCGGCGTGACCGCCGTACAGGGAGTCTCCATGAAGCAAGTCTTGCAACCCCTAGCCTGGTACCTGGTTTTGCTTTCGGTGCTGGCCTTGGCCAGCGGCGTCGCCTTGAGCTTTGCAACCGACACGGCACTGACCGGCACCGATCACCGGCACGACACCAGCGAGCGCCTGCAATTACCGCAGCAAGAGCCGAAATGGGCAGTCGCTGCCCATACCAGCAGTTGAGCAGGCACTGCCAGCAACCCTGCTACAGATCAGCAATGTGCAGGCCCACAGCCGCCATTGCAGCAAAGATCAAAACCCGCATGTCCTGTTCGACTACCACGGGCCGCCACAGCACGCGGACTGTCTGATAAAGTTGCCGTTCAACACGCAAGACCGAGCCGCCAGCCCCTCACGGCGACAGGATCAGGCTGCAAGCCTCGTTCAGGGCCGATCTTCACGCCAGACAATCAGGATGACTTCTATGGTGCTTCATCGCGTTCATCACCAAATTCTCCGCAGCCACCATTTGTTCGAACCACTGAACGAAGAGCAGATGGACGAACTGATGAGTACCAGCCAACTGCTGAGCATCGACAAGGGCGAGCCGTTGTTCCGCCAGGGCGAACCGGCTCATTCGTTCTATTTCGTGATCTCCGGTGCAGTGAAGATCTACCGCCTCACCCCGGATGGGCAGGAGAAGGTTTTCGAGGTTATCGGCAATCGGCAGACCTTTGCCGAAGCCATGATGCTGATGGACACGCCCAATTATGTCGCTGCCGCCGAGGCAGTGTGCCCCACGCAGCTCTACCGCATTTCCAACAGCACCTATATGCGCCTGCTGCAAAGCAATAGCCGGCTGACTTTCGCCCTACTCGGCAAGCTCTGCGTGCGCCTGCACCAGCGAGTCAATGAAATTGAAACGCTGTCGCTGAAAAACGCCACCCACCGCGTAGTGCGCTACCTGATCACTCAGCTCGCCCGTCTGCCGGACGGAGGCAACAGCTTTGAACTGCCGATGGCTAAGCAATTGATCGCCGGGCACCTGTCGATCCAGCCGGAAACCTTCTCGCGGATCATTCGCCGGCTGATCGATGAAGAAATCATCACCCAGGACGGTCGCCTGATCACTGTTCTCGATCGCCCGCGCCTGGAACAGTTCGAGTGAAATATGCCCTCGCGCCTACGCGCACAGTGAGCGCTCGCCATGCCTAAATGCCTGTATTGCCAACAAGACAATCCACCCGGTGAGCCCGAATGCCGCAATTGCGGCATGCCCCTGCCAATGCTGGCCGACAGCGCGGGCGAACGGCGACAACGGCGCTTTCTGTGGTTCTGCATCGGCCTGACCGTGTTCTGCGCCGCAATGATCCTGTGGCTGCCACGCAGCATCGCCTGAACTTACGCGCCAACCCACGCGTCGATAATCGCGGCCAAGCCCCCCCTGCAAGTGCATGCAGGAAGGGCATTGGCCGCGCTTGGTTATGGCTGGGTCAACTGCCGATACAGCTGCGGCAGGCGTAGCGGCAACTGCTGCGGCTGGCGGATCTGGGTGTAGCCGTTGGCACCGAACATGTACGGCAGATACTCGCCGGCCGTGCTGTCGATGGTGATGCAGAACGGCAACAGCCCCTGACGCCGCGCCTCCAGCACCGCTTCGCGGGTGTCCTCCACGCCATAACGGCCCTCGTAAAGATCCAGGTCGTTGGGCTTGCCATCGGTCACCAGCAGCAGCAACTTGCGCCGTTGCTTGCAGGCACCGAGCAGCGCGGTGGCCTGCCGGATGGCCGCCCCCATACGCGTGTAATAGCCGGGCTTGAGCGCTTGAATGCGCCCGCGGGTGACATCGTCGTAGCGCTGTTTGAACGACTTGAGTTCCTGCATGCGCACCTGCTGGCGGCGCAGCGAAGAGAAACCATAGAGGGCGAAATTGTCGCCCAAGGTCGATAGCGTCTCACCGAACAGCAGCAGGCTGTCACCAATCACATCTATTACCCGGCGTTCGTCGTCCAGGTGCGCGTCGGTGGACATCGACAAATCGGCCAGCAACAGGCAGGCCAGGTCGCGGCGATTGGCGCGTTGCTCCATGAACAGGCCGCGCTCGACGCACTGACCGTGCTGACGCTCGACATGGAAATCCAGCCAGGCCTGCATATCCAGCTCAGAACCCTGGGGTTGCTGGCGCAGCCACTGGCGGTCGTTGCGCAAGTGCTCGAACTGCCGGCGCAAACGATTCGCCAATGGCGCCAGACGCAAGGGCAACGGCTGCGGCTCGCTGCCACGCGGCACCATCATCTGCAGGTTGACGAAGTCTTCACGCAGGCTCTGCTTGCGATAGTCCCACTCCGGCAGCTTGATGCCCTCGCCCAGGGGAATATCGTCGACATCCGCCGGCGGCAGGTCGAGGTGCAACTTCAGCCCGCCGCCCTTGCGCATGCGCTGCTTGGACAGGGCCAGTTCGTCGAGGTCCTCGGCGACCCGCGCGGCGTCCAGGTCTTCGCTGTCGTCGGCGCAACGATCCAGCTCGACATGCTCGGACCAGCTGAACAGGTTCTCCAGGCGGAAGACCAGCAGGCCGCCCTTGCTGGTGCTTTCCTCGATCCGTTTGGCCCGTTTTGGCCCGACCTTCTGTCCGCCCGGCGGGGCCAGCAGGTTGCCTTCGCTCTCCTCGTTCAACTCGCAGGCCTGGGGCACGCCGAGATTTTCCGCCGGATACAGCCACAACGGCAATGGCCAGGGGGCCAGCTCGCTGCGCGGGAAATGCTCGACACTGCCCGGTTCGCGCAGCGCCTGACACAGCGCAATCTCCAGCGCCGCCTCGTCCTTGCCCAGCTGCGCGGGGTCCGGGCGCAATTGCAGATGAGCCTCGACCAAGCGCCGGTAGCGTGGGCGCAAGGCCGGGTAGCGTTGCAGCAGCTGTTGGGTCCAGCGCTGGTTATCGCGCGCCCAGTGGCGCATGTCTCCCGCCTGCGCGGCGAGCAGCGCCAGCCAGCGATAGAGATCCTGATTCAGCGCAACCTCGGGGTATACCGCCAGGCTCGGCGGCAGGCGCAGGTTGCTGGCATCGCACCAGGCCACCGGCATCTGCTTGCAGGTGCCAGCCATCTGCTGCAACAGATTGCGCCGCAACACCAGGTCGCGCGCGCTGGCGGCTTCCACACCAACGCCACTGGCTCCGCCCATGGCGCGAAACAGCAACGCCAATGGTCGCTGCATGCTGCTCAGCTCGACCCGTGCCTCAGGAAAGTCCGGGTTGGCGCGACGGGTGATAAAGCGGTGCCAGACGCTGCCCACCCACTCTTCCACTTCTATGGTAAAGGCCATCTGCTTCACCTCGCTCGCTGTGCTCCGCGCCTAAGGCCCGGAGCCGAAAACAAAAACGGCCCGCTGTACCAGCCGGGCCGAAATCTATTTACCGCGTACCGCTCAAGCCGAAACGGCTGCAGCGGCTTCGTCGCGGGCCGTGGCCCGGGCACGCTGCTTGAAGCTGTACAGGTAGCAGATCAGGCCAATCAGGAAGACCACCCCGGCGGCCAGGCGCAGCCAGAAGAACACGGCCAGTTGGTCGACGGTGTTCATGAACGACATGGCAGTGCCATCCATCGGCAAACGCTGCAACTGGACCTGCACCACACCTGCGGCAGTGAGGAACAGGGTGATCGCCACCATCGACAGGGTCATCAACCAGAAACCCCAGATCTCGACGGTCTGCGCCCGCTCATCCGGCGCCTCGCCGAGGCCACGCAAGCGCGGCATGGCGTAGCTGATCAGGGTCATCACGATCATCGCGTAGGCCCCGTAGAAGGCCAGGTGACCATGGGCCGCGGTGAGCTGCGAGCCGTGGGTGTAGAAGTTCACCGGGGCCAGGGTATGCAGGAAACCCCACACGCCGGCACCGAAGAAGGCGGTCACGGTAGTGCCCTTGGCCCACAGGGTAGCGGCGCGGTTAGGGTGCTGCCGGCGCCGATTGCCGACCATGGTGAAGGCGAACAGCACCATGGCGAAGAAGGGTATCGGTTCTAGGGCCGAGAAGATCGAGCCGACCCACAACCAGACCTCCGGCGCACCGATGAAGAAGAAGTGGTGACCCATACCGAGGAGGCCGGTGATCAGGGCCATGGCGATGATCACATACAGCCACTTCTCGACCACTTCGCGGTCCACACCGGTGATCTTGATCAGGACGAAGGCCAGCATCGCACCCATGATCAGTTCCCACACGCCTTCCACCCACAGGTGCACCACAAACCACCAGTAGTACTTGTCGCGCGCCAGGTTTTCCGGGTTGTAGAAGGAGAACAGGAAGAACACCGCCAAGCCGATCAGACCGGTCATCATGACCATGCTGATGGTGGTCTTGCGGCCCTTGAGCAGGGTCATGCCGATGTTGTAGAGGAAGCCCAGGGCGACCACCACGATACCCATCTTGGTGATGGTCGGCTGTTCGAGGAACTCCCGGCCCATGGTCGGCAGCAAATCGTTGCCGGTCATCGCGGCCAGTCCGGCGTAAGGCACGAACAGGTAGCCGAGAATGGTCAGCACGCCAGCGGCGGCGAATACCCAGAACAGCAGAATCGCCAGTTTCGGGCTGTGCAGCTCGCGGTCAGCCTCTTCCGGGATCAGGTAATAGGCCGCCCCCATGAAGCCGAACAACAGCCAGACGATCAGCAGGTTGGTGTGCACCATCCGCGCCACGTTGAAGGGGATCAGCGGGAACAGGAAGTCGCCCACCACGTATTGCAGGCCCATGATCAGACCGAACAGGATCTGCCCGACGAACAGCATCAGGGCAAACACGAAGTAGGGTTTAGCCACGGCTTGCGATTGGAATTTGAGATGCGGGTTCATGATGGTCATCTCTCAGCCCTCCTTGTTTGGCGGCCAGTCGTTGGTATCGATCTTCGAAGTCCACTTGAGGAACTCCGCCATATCGTCCACTTCCTGCTCGGTCAAATTGAATTGCGGCATCGCCCGGCGGCCTGGAATGCCCAGGGGCTGAGCCTTCATCCAGGCATGCAGGAACGGCTTGAAGGCCGCATCCTCGCCACGCCGGGTGAACACGTTACCCAGTTCAGGCGCAAAGTAGGCGCCCTCACCGAGCAGACTGTGGCAGCCGATGCAGTTGTTGTTTTCCCAGACCGCTTTACCGCGCACCACCGACTCGTTCATCTCCGATTCGTTGCTGCGTTCTGGCAAGGTTTGCTCTGTGTGGTAGGTCAGGGCCAGGAGTACCAGGAAGAAGAACACGCTCCCCCCAAAGTAGATATTCCTGGCCATGCTCTTGGTGAAGGTCTCTGACATGGTCGCTTCCTCTTTGCTAGGCGAGTCCATTCTAGGAAGCGACCTACCGAAACCCTCTTGATGGCAATCAAGAAAGCCTGATCAAAGGGGTCGGGTATAGCGCGGGAGCCGGAAACACAGACTGGCGCCAGGAACACGGATCAAGCTTCGCTGGCGCAGTGACCGGGGTGACATCCCCGCGCCCCAGGCTAGTCGTCTGCCGGCACCCGCTCTGCGTGCTGCGCCAGCGGCCGCCAGCGACGCAACAGCAGGTAGAGCGTGGGAATCACAAACAGGGTGAAGAAGGTACCGACCAGCAGGCCGCCGACTATCACCAGGCCGATCTGCTGACGGCTTTCCGCCCCCGCGCCGCTGGCGATCGCCAGCGGCAAGGAACCCAGGACCATGGCCCCGGTGGTCATCAGGATCGGCCGCAGGCGCTGCACCGAGGCGTCTATCACCGCGCCGCGCAGCTCATGCCCTTGGCGCAGCAGCACGTTGGCGAACTCGACGATGAGGATGCCGTGCTTGGTGATCAGGCCGATCAGGGTCACCAGGCCGATCTGCGAATAGATATTCAGGGTGCCGCCGAACAGGCTCAGCGCCAGCAAGGCGCCGGCCATCGACAGCGGCACGCTGAACAGGATGATCAGCGGATCGCTGAAACTCTCGAACTGCGCCGCCAGCACCAGGAAGATAAAGGCCAGGGCCAGGGCGAAGATCAGCGCGATGCCGGCGCCGGACTCCTTGAAGTCACGTGAGGTACCGGTGAAGTCGTACTGGGTTTCCGGCGGGAATACCGTGCGCGCGGCGCTTTCCAGGTGGTCCAGGGCTTCGCCCAGGGTGTAGCCGGCACCGACGTTGGCGCTCACCGTCACCGCGCGCAGCTGGTTGAAGTGGTTGAGCTCGCGCGGCGCCACCGTCTCGCGCACCTCGATCAGGTTGGACAGTTGCACCATGCTGTCGTCACGCCCGCGCACGTAGACGCGGTCGAGATCCTGCGGGTTGCTGCGATCGATGCCCTGCAACTGCACCATCACGTCGTACTGCTCGCCGCTCTGCTTGAAGCGGGTCACCTGGCGGCTGCCGAACAGGCTTTCCAGGCTGCGGCCGATGGTCGCCACGTCGCTGCCGACCGCCACAGCCTGTTCGCGGTTGATCGTCACCTTGAGCTGCGGCGCGTTCAACTTGAGGTCGCTGTCCAGGCTTTCCAGGCCGGGATAGTCGCGCAGGCCGTCCAGCAGCTGATCGACGTAGCCCTGCAACTCGGCATATTCCATCGAGGAGCGGATCACGAAGTTGACCGGCTGATTGCGCGCGCTCTGCCCCAGCGGCGGCCGATTGACCGGGAAGGCCCGCACGCCGGCGATCTCCTGGAACTTGGGCAGCAGCTCGTTGCGAATCTCGAACTGGCTGCGCGTGCGATCGCCCCAGTCTTCCAGCTTCATGAAGGAAATACCCTGGGCCACGGTGGGGAAACCGGCGATCACCATGTAGCGGTTGGTCTCCGGGATGCTCGCGTAGGCCGCCTCGATCTGCCGCGCATAGCGCCCGGTGTAGCCGATGGTGGCGCCGTCCGGGCCGTTGAACACGCCGATGATGGTGCTGGTGTCTTCGGTGGGCGCCAGTTCCGCCTTCAAGCCGGCGAACAGCAGCAGGCAGGCCAGCAGGGCCAGGGCCAGCACTCCCAGCACCAGCCACCAGGCGGCCAGGGCGCGGGCCAGCGAGCGCTTGTAGGCATGGGTCAGGGCGCTGAGAAAATCCTCGATCAGGTTGTACAGGCGGTTGTGTCGCTCGCCGGCCCGGTGCGGTTTGAGCAGCACCGCGCACATCATCGGGGTCAGGGTCAGGGCGACGAAACCCGAGACCAGCACGGCCCCGGCCAGGGTCCAGGCGAACTCGGTGAACAGCTTGCCGGTGCTGCCCTGCATGAAACCGATGGGGGTGAACACCGCGGCCAGGGTCAGGGTCATGGCGATCACCGCGAAGGCGATCTCGCGGCTGCCGGTGAGCGCCGCCTGCACCGGGGCCATGCCCTCCTCGATATGCCGATGGATGTTCTCCAGCATGACGATGGCGTCGTCCACCACCAGGCCGATCGCCAGCACCATGGCCAGCAGGGTCAGGGTATTGATGGTGAAGCCCATCAGGCTCATCAGGGCGAAGGCGCCGATCAGCGACACCGGGATGGTCACCAGCGGAATCAGGGTGGCGCGCAGCGAACGGAGGAAGATGAAGATGATCAGGATGACCAGCGCCACCGCTTCCCAGATGGTGATGAAGACGTTGTCGATCGACTCGCGGATAAACAGCGAGCTGTCGTGGGCCACCACCAGGTGCATGTCGTCCGGCAGCAGGGTACGCACCTCCGGCAAGGCCGCGGCCAGACCCTCGGAAATATCCAGGGGGTTGGCCGTGGCCTGCTTGATCACCCCCATGGACACCGCCGGGCGGCCTTTGAAGCGCACGATGCTGCGCTCGTTCTGCGGGCCTATCGCGGCATAGCCGACATCGGCCAGGCGCAGCAGGTAGCCCTGCGAGTCGTCGAGGATCAGCTGATTGAACTGCTCCGGGGTATTCAGATCGCTTTCCGAGAGCACGCTGAATTCGCGCTCCTGCGACTCGATGCGCCCGGCGGGGATCTCCACGTTCTGCCGGCGCAGGGCGTCTTCCACGTCCTGCACGGTGAGGTTGTGCGCGGCGAGCTTTTCCGGGTCGAGCCAGATGCGCATGGCCAGGGTGCGGCCGCCGCGGATCTGCACCTCGGCGACCCCGGGGATGGTCTGCAGGCGGTCCTTGATCACCCGCTCCAGCACATCGGTGATCTCCATGGCGTTGTAGCGCTCGCTGTAGGACGCCAGCCAGATCACCGGCTGGGCATCGGCCTCGACCTTCTGCACGATGGGCTCGTCGATCTCGTCCGGCAGCAGGCCGCGCACCCGGCCCAGGCGGTCGCGCACATCGTTGGCCGCTTCGTCGCTGTTGGTGCCCAGCTTGAACTGGGCGGTGATCTGGGTGTTTTCCGAGCGGCTGATGGAACTGACGAAATCCAGCCCCTCGATGCCCGAGAGCACGTCCTCGATCGGCTGGGCGACCTGGGACTCCATGATTTCCGGGCTGGCTCCGGGGTAACTGACGTTGACCGTGACTATGGGCACGTCGATGTTCGGGTATTCGCGTACGCTCAGGCGCTGATAGGCCATCAGGCCGAGCAGCACCACGATCAGCGACAGCACGGTGGCGAACACCGGTCGGCGGATGCAGATGTCCGACAGCATCATGGCGCTAACCCCACCACCTTGCTGCGCACCGCCATGCCCGCGCGCACCTTCTGCCAGCCGGCGCTGATCAGGGTTTCATCACCGACCAGGCCTTCGCGCACCTCGACCGTACCGGCGCTACGCTTGCCCAGCTTGACCTCGCGCAGCTCGACCTTGCCGTCCACCACCAGGTTGACCAGCAACTGCTCGCCGACCGGCATCACCGCTTCCTCGGGGATCACCAGGGCCTCGGGCCGCTCGGCGAGAATCACCGACACCTTGACGAACTGCCCGGGGTTCAGGCGCCCGTCGGTATTGTCGATATGCGCACGCACCGCCTGGCTGCGCCCGGCTTCATCCAGGCGCGGGTTGATGGCGTAAATCTCGCCCCTGAAGCGCTCGCCCGGATAGGCGTCGAGGCTGATCTCGATGGCCTGCTGCAGGCGAATCTGGCTGACCGCCTTCTGCGGAATGCGGAAGTCGACCTTGAGCGGATCGAGCACCTCCAGGTTGACGATATCCTGGCCCGCCTCCAGATAATCGCCCGGGCTGACATGGCGCAGGCCGAGGACCCCGCTGTGGGGGGCATGGATCCGGGTCTTGTCCAGGCGCGCCTGGGCCAACGCCAGGCTGGCGCGGGCGGCTTGCTGCTGGGCACTGGCCTCATCCAGCGCCTGGGCATTGCTGGCGCCGCGCTTGAACAGCATCTGCGCGCGCCGATGGTTTTTCTCCGCCAGATTGAGATTGGCCCGCGCCTGGGCCAACTCGGCACGGGCGATTGCATCATCCAGGCTGACCAGCAAGGTTCCGCCCGTGACGGCCTGGCCTTCGCGGAAATGCAAGGCGGCCAGGCGTCCTTCGATCTCCGGGCGGATCATCACCGACTCATCGGAGCGCAACGAACCGAAGGTGATCAGCTCGTCGCGCACCAGGGCCTTTTCCACTTGCACGACCTCGACCAAGGGGCCTTCGGCCGCCTGAACCTGGAGCATTAGGCCCGCCAGCACCAGCAAAGCGGCTGAACAACAACGTCTCGGGGCGGACATATACAACCTCTTCTTACTAAAGAGTCGAGTCTAGCCGCCCCACCCCATGAGCCTCGGGCGCACTGTTTTGTGGGAGGGGCTTTAGCCGCGACTCGGAAGGCTCTGGGTTTTCGTGCCTGCCTACTGACGCATGCCGCGCCCGCTGACCAGCAAGCGGATGCACACGCCATAGAGCACGGCGGTGGCTATCAGCATGAAGCCGATGGCGACACCGATGCGAATATCCGACACGCCGAGGATGCCGTAGCGAAAGGCATTGACCATGTGCAGCACCGGGTTGACCAGCGAGGCCGTCTGCCAGAACGGCGGCAGCAGGCTGATCGAGTAGAACACTCCGCCCAGGTAGGTCAGTGGCGTCAGGACGAAGGTCGGGATGATCGAGATGTCGTCGAAGTTGCGCGCGAACACCGCGTTGACGAAGCCGCCCAGGGAGAAGATGGTCGCGGTCAGCAGCACCACCAGCACGGTCACGCCCAGGTGATGCACCTGCAGGTGGGTGAAGAACAGCGACAGCAGGGTGACGATCAGGCCTACCGCCAGCCCGCGCAGCACCCCGCCGATCACATAGCCGATGAGGATGATGTGCGGCGACACCGGCGAGACCATCAGTTCCTCGATCGAGCGCTGGAACTTGCTGCCGAAGAAGCTCGACACCACGTTGCCGTAGGAGTTGGTGATCACCGACATCATGATCAGCCCCGGGACTATGTACTCCATGTAGCTGAAGCCGCCCATGTCGCCGATCTGCCGGCCGATCAGATTGCCGAAGATGACGAAGTACAGAACCATGGTGATCGCTGGCGGCAGCAGGGTCTGCGGCCAGATGCGGGTGAAGCGGCGGATCTCGCGGTAGACGATGGTGCGCAACGCCACCAGGTTGGCGGCGACCTCGGAATTCAGATAAGCCGTGCTCATACCGCCACCTTCGCCAGGTTCTTCTCGACCAGGGAGACGAACAGCTCCTCCAGGCGATTGGTCTTGTTGCGCAGGCTGATCACCTCGATGTTCTGCAGCGCCAACTGACGAAACAGTTCGGTAATGCCCTGACTCTTGTCGATCTGCACTTCCAGGGTGTGATGGTCGAGCAGTTGCGCCGGGTAACCGATTAGCTGCGGCGGCACCAGTAACGACTCTTTCAGGTCGAGCAGAAAGGTTTCCACATGCAGCTTCTTCAGCAGCGCCTTCATGCTGGTGTTCTCGACGATGCGGCCGTGATCGATGATGCCGATGTTGCGGCACAGTTGCTCGGCCTCTTCCAGGTAATGGGTGGTGAGGATGATGGTGATGCCCTGCTGGTTGAGTTCGGTGAGAAAACTCCACATCGAGCGGCGCAACTCGATGTCGACCCCGGCGGTCGGCTCGTCGAGAATCAGCAGGCGCGGCTGGTGGACCAGAGCGCGGGCGATCATCAGCCGCCGCTTCATGCCGCCGGACAGTTCGCGCGAGGGCACATTGCGCTTGTCCCACAGCCCCAACTGGTTGAGGTACTGCTCGGCACGCTCCCTGGCGATGCGTGCGGGTATGCCGTAATAACCGGCCTGGGTCACGACTATGTCGAAGACCTTCTCGAACTGGTTGAAGTTGAACTCCTGGGGCACCACCCCCAGGCAGCGCTTGAGCGCCGAAGGCTGCTGGTCCAGGTCATGGCCGAACACGTTGACCGTGCCGCTGGTCTTGGTCACCAGGGTGGAGAGGATGCCGATGGTGGTGGATTTGCCGGCGCCATTGGGGCCGAGCAAGGCGAAAAAATCGCCTTCGGCGACATCCAGGTCGATGCCATGCAGCGCCTGGAAGCCATTGCCGTAGATTTTGGTCAACTGCCGGATGGACAGAGCAGTACTCATAAAAAATGCACGCACCTGAAAATAAAGAAGAAATCAAAAGATGGGGGCTGCGCCGCCCAGTACAAGAGCAAAGCGCAGCAAGTCTAGCGCCACAGCGCCGCCAATCGCAGGGTAATCGAACGAAATTCTGTGCTGACGGCAAAATTGCCATGCGCTATAGCCAAGCGGCAGGCCATGTCCCTTCGGACTCGACTACGAGTACGGCGCGTTTTGAAAGTCAGTTTGGCGCTGACAAGCGCGCGGCGCAGGGGGTATCGTCCGGGCATGAATAACGCCCCGCAAACCACACTGCTGTTGCCCTACCACGCCCCCTGGGAGTGGCAGCAGTTCCACGACCACTTCGCCCTGCGCGCCCTGGCGGGGGTCGAACGGCTGGGCCGCGAGCACTATTGCCGCAGCTTCCGCCTGGGCACTGTCAGCGGCTGGTTCAGGGTGAGTCCGCAGCCCGGACAGAACGCCCTGGCCCTGAGCTACAGCGCCTCGGCCATCCCCTGCCTGGCCGAACTGCAGCAGCGGGTGCGGCGCATGTTCGACCTGGATGCCGAACCGCAGCGCATCGGCCGACATTTCGCCCAGGATCCCTACCTGGCCACGCTGATCGCGCGCAATCCGGGCCTGCGCCTACCGACGGCCTTCGATCCGTTCGAGCAGGCGGTGCGGGCCATCGTCGGTCAGCAGGTCACGGTAAAAGCCGCGGTGAGCATCAGCGGACGTCTGGTCGCGCGCCTGGGCGAGCCCTTGCCGGCGGCCGACGGCGCCGGCGTCGACCGCCTGTTCCCCAGCGCCGCGGCAATCGCCGGCGCCGACCTGGCGGGCATCGGCATGCCGGGTAAACGCGTGCAGACGCTGCAGCACTTTGCCGGGCTGATCGCCAGCGGCGCCTTGCACCTGGATCTGCGCCATGGCAGCGAAGCTCTGATAGAACGACTCTGCGCCCTGCCCGGCATCGGCCCCTGGACCGCCGAATACATCGCCCTGCGCGCCTTCGGCGCAGCCGATGCCTTTCCCGCCAGCGACCTGGGCCTGCTCAAGGCGCCACTGTGGGGCGCCGACGGCATCGACGCCAGGCAGCTCAAGGCCCGCGCCGAAGCCTGGCGACCCTGGCGCGCCTACGCCGCCGCCCACCTGTGGCACAACTATTCGCAGAGGTGACCAAGCATGTTCTACCGCTACCACCACAGCCCCATCGGCCGCCTGCTGCTGGCCGGCGACGAAACCGGCCTGCAGCAACTGCTGATGGAGCTCGACGACAAACCCTGGCAGATCGCCGAGCACTGGCGAACCGCTGCCGGCGAACTGGATGAGGTGTGCCGGCAACTCGACGACTACTTCGCCGGCCGTCGGCGGCGCTTCGAGCTGCGCCTGGCGCCGCACGGCACGGCCTTTCAACAGGCGGTTTGGCAGGCGTTACAGCGCATCCCCTTCGGCCAGACCAGCAGTTACAGCGCCCTGGCCGCGCAGATCGCCCGTCCCAAGGCGGTGCGCGCGGTCGGCGCGGCCAATGGCGCCAACCCCATCGCGGTGATCATCCCCTGCCACCGGGTGATCGGCCGCGACGGCAGCCTGACCGGTTATGCCGGTGGCCTGGCGCGCAAGGCGCTGCTGTTGCAGCTGGAAGGGGCGCAGTTACCGCAGCAGGCGACGCTGGCGCTTTGAGGCGGGCTGCTAGTGTGCTGTCTCGCAATAATCATTGCTCAAGCAGCTGCGGCTGGCCTGTGTAGGGAGCGCGGGGCCGCCTATGCTGTGCGCACCACTGACAACCCACTGACAACCCACTGACAACCGGGTGCCTGGTGCGCACGGCGCACCCTACGAGCGGGTGTCATCGATTCTCGGACCTATGGCGCCGGAATACGTGCCAGCACCTGGGCCGGCACGCCGAGCGGCAAGGCCAGGATCAGGCCTTCGCCGGAGGCGGGATGGATACCGGTCAAGACGCTGATATTGACCTGATGAGACACCAGTACCATAGGCGCCCCCTGGAGCAAGCCATTGACCTGGGCGAGCAACTCCTCGGTCTGCTGCCAGGCCCGGGCGCGGCTGGCGAAGACGGAGTCCAGCGCCGGCAAGGGTGCGACCGCCCCAAGACCCATTTCCTTCGCCGTATCCCGTGCCCGGCACCAGCGGCTGCTGAACAGCCTGGGCCGCTCGATCCCCTGGCGGCGCAGCAACTCGCCCCAACGCCGTGACTCCTCGCGACCTTGCTCGCTGAGGTTGCGCTGGGTGGTGCAATCGCCAAGCTGGAAGCCCGGCGGATCGCCGATGCCCGGCGCGCTGGCGTGGCGCAACAGCAACAGCGCGCGCCCTTCACGCAGGGCATCCCAGGCCAGGCTATCGCTGGCATAGCCGAAGCCTGGCAGGCTCAGCCAGGCCAGCAAGACCCAGCCGAGCACCTTAGAAACGGACGTTGCCACGCGGCCCCAGCAGCGCCCAGATGATCAGACCGATCACCGGCAGAAACAGGATCAACAACACCCAGAGGACTTTCTTGCCGACCTCGGTGTTGCTTTTGACGATATTGATGATGGCCCAGATACTCAGAACCAGAACAATCAGGCCGGCAAGGCCATTCATTGTCGACCCCATGGGGACACTCCTGTGCGAAGGGTTGCCCCTCTAGGATAGTCATCGCTGCCCGGCATTGCGCTGCCTCTGCTGCATCCTCCGCAAAACAGGCCGTGTATCAATCATCCAGGCGCGGAAAACGGCTGGCGATATCATCGCCGGTGGATTCGCCAACCCAGCCGCCAGCGTTACTGGATAGACGGATCATCACCAAGTGCGGATGCTCGCCCATGTCGAACCAGTGCCGCGTGCCGGCCGGCAGCGCGATCAGGTCACCCTTCTCGCACAACAGGGCGTAGACGTAGTCATCGATATGCAGGCTGAACAGCCCGCTGCCCACCACGAAGAAACGCGCTTCGTCCTCGGCATGCCGCTGCTCGTCGAGCAACCCGGCGCGCAGCTCGGCCTGGTCCGGCTGCTCAGCGCTGACGCCGAGCACATCGACCGCAGCATAGCCACGCTCGCTCATCAGCTGGTCGATCTGCGGGCGGTAGGCGGCAAGCACCTGCTCCTGGCTGGCGCCGGGAGCCAGCGGCGCCACCGCCTGCCAGCGCGCGAAATGCACACCGACGGCAGCCAGGGTGCTGGCGATATCTTCCAGATGGGTCAGCACCTTGTTCGGCAGATCGGCAGAAGACTCGGGGTAGACGCTCAGGCTGCTCATATTCAGAATTCCCGTTGGTGATCCGTAGGCGGAGTAAAGGCACGCGTGCAGCGCAAAGCCAATGACGTCATACACGGCCGGCTCATGGCCGCGGCTCGTGCATGCGCGTGGCGGTAATGGCCGCGACCAGGGCGATCAGGCTGGCGATGGCGAACGTCCAGGCCGGGCCGAGGCTGTTCCAGCTGTAACCGGAATAGAGCGCGCCCAGGGCGCCGCCCACCCCGGTCAGTGCGGCGTACAAGGCCTGGCCCTGGCCCTGCTGGCGGTCGGCGAAACTGCGCTGCACGAAGTGGATGGCCGCGGCGTGAAAACTGCCAAAAGTCGCGGCGTGCAGCAACTGGGCGAACAGCAATACCGGCAGATGATCGGCCAGATTGCCCAGCAGCAACCAGCGCACGGCGGTGATCAGAAAGCTGGCCAACAGCACGCTGCGCAGCGAAAAACGCGCCAGCAGCTGGGCCATGACCATGAACAGCACGATCTCGGCCAGCACCCCGAGGGCCCAGAGCTGGCCGATCAGGCCGCGCGAATAGCCGAGCGCCTCCAGGTGCAGGCTCAGGAAGGTGTAGTACGGGCCGTTGCTCAGCTGCATCAGGCCGACGCTGAGGTAAAACGCCAGGATGCCGGGGCGGCGTAACTGCTGGATGAAGCCACCCTCGCCCACGGCATTGGGACGCATGCGCGGCTGGGCGTTGGGCACCCACCAGCTGCTCAGTACGATGCCGCCCATGATCAGGATCAGCGCCCAGGGATAGGCATCCAGGCTGAGCAGTTCGAACAGCTTGCCCAGGCCGACCACCGCGACTATGAAGCCGATGCTGCCCCACAGGCGAATCTTGCTGTAGCGCGCCGCCTGCTCCTGCAGATGGGCGAAGGTGATGACCTCGAACTGCGGCAGCACCGCATGCCAGAAGAACGCGTGCAGGCCCATGATCAGGGCCAGCCAGGCATAGCTCTGACTGATGAAGATGCCGGCGAAACACAGCAGCGTGCAGATCGCGCCAAAGCGTACGATCGCCAGGCGCTGGCCGCTGTGATCGCCCAGCCAGCCCCAGATATTCGGCGCGATGCAGCGCATCAGCATGGGAATGGCGACCAGTTCGCCGATGCGCGCGGCGGAAAAGCCCAGGTGATCGAAATACAACGCCAGAAACGGCGCCGTGGCGCCGAGTAGCGAGAAATAGAAGAAGTAGAAACCGGACAGACGCCAGTAAGGCAACGCGGAGATCATGGTTTTGCCGTAGCCTGGGTTGAGCATAGCGATACCCAGGGAGCGCATTGTTGGGTATCGCTGCGCTCAACCCAACCTACCCTGCCGGTCACAGCTGTGGCAACACCGGTGTGGTCACCCGCACATCGGCGTTCTGTGCGCGGTGGCGCAGCAGATGATCCATCAGCACAATAGCCATCATCGCCTCGGCGATCGGCGTGGCGCGAATGCCGACGCAGGGGTCGTGACGGCCCTTGGTGATCACCTCCACCGGATTGCCAGCGACGTCGATCGAGCGCCCCGGCGTGGTGATGCTGGAGGTCGGCTTGAGCGCCAGATGGGCGACGATCGGCTGGCCGCTGGAGATGCCGCCGAGGATGCCGCCAGCGTTGTTCGACACGAAGCCCGCCGGGGTCAGTTCGTCGCGATGCTCGGTGCCGCGCTGGGCAACGCTGGCGAAACCGGCGCCGATCTCCACGCCCTTGACCGCGTTGATGCTCATCAGTGCATGGGCCAGTTCGGCGTCCAGACGGTCGAAGATCGGCTCGCCCAGGCCCGGCATCACCCCTTCGGCGACCACGGTGATCTTCGCCCCGACCGAATCCTGGTCGCGGCGCAGTTGGTCCATATAGGCCTCCAACTCTGGCACCTTGTCCGGGTCGGCGCTGAAAAAGGCGTTCTGTTCGACGCTGTCCCAGCTCTTGAACGGAATCTCGATCGGACCGAGCTGGCTCATGTAGCCACGCACCACGATGCCCTGGGTCGCCAGGTACTTCTTGGCGATGGCGCCGGCGGCCACGCGCATGGCGGTCTCGCGGGCCGAGCTGCGGCCACCGCCACGGTAGTCGCGGATGCCGTACTTGTGGTGGTAGCTGTAATCGGCATGGGCCGGGCGGAACACATCCTTGATCGCCGAGTAGTCCTTGGACTTCTGATCGGTATTGCGGATCAGCAGGCCGATGGCGCAGCCGGTGGTCTTGCCCTCGAACACCCCGGCGAGGATTTCCACCACATCGTCTTCCTGGCGCTGGGTGGTGTGGCGGCTGGTGCCCGGCTTGCGCCGGTCGAGGTCGCGCTGCATGTCCTCCAGGGACAGCGCCAGGCCCGGAGGGCAACCATCGACGATGGCGACCAGCGCCGGGCCATGGCTTTCGCCAGCGCTGGTGACGGTGAACAACTTGCCGTAGGTATTGCCGGACATGTGCAGGATACTCCGCGGGAATCAGCAGCGGGCCCGGCGCAGCGCTTGCGCGCGCCGGCCCCTTACGCAATAAAGGTCGCGAGTATACCCGCGGCGAAAGCCCAGTTCACCCTCGAACCTTAGGTCGATGTTGACGTCCAACCCTCGTCCCCCGCCACAGTGCCCATCATGCCGCGAGTTCTGCTGTTGACCCTGACCCTGCTTGCCGGCCTGACCCAGGCCGCGCCCCATTCCATGCTGCAACGACCGATCAGCCTGACCACCGGACAGGGCAGCCTGCATGGCACCTTATTGCGCCCGCAAAGTGAGCGACCGCTGCCTGTCGCCCTGCTGATTGCCGGCTCCGGGCCGACCGACCGCGATGGCAACAACCCAGACGGCGGCCACAACGACAGCCTCAAGCGCCTGGCCCAGGCGCTGGCCAAGCACGGCATCGCCAGTGTGCGCTACGACAAACGCGGGGTCGCCGCCAGCCGTGCGGCCACCCCGGACGAGCGCGATTTGACTGTCGAGCAGTATGTCGCCGACGCTGCCGCCTGGGGCCAGCTGCTCAAGGCCGATAGCGGTTACAGTCGGCTGATCCTGATCGGCCACAGCGAAGGCGCCTTGATCGCCAGCCTGGCCGCGCCCGCCGCAGGTGCCGATGCACTGATCTCGATTGCCGGCAGTTCGCGCCCGATCGATCAGGTGCTGCGCGAACAGCTGCACTATCGCCTGCCGCCGAAACTGCTCGCGCACAGTAATCGCCTGCTCGACTCGCTGCTGTCCGGCCAGCCGAGCGAGGCGGTGCCCGATGAGCTGCAGGTACTGTTTCGCCCCAGCGTGCAGCCCTACCTGATTTCACTGTTGCGCCAGGATCCCAGCGCGGCCTTCGCCCGCTTGCGGATCCCGGCGCTGATCGTCCAGGGTAGCCACGACATCCAGGTCGGCGTCGCCGATGCCGAGGCACTCAAAACCGCCAAGCCGGATGCACAACTGACGATAATCGAGGGCATGAACCATGTCCTGCGCATAGTCGCGCCGGACTTCAGGGCGCAACTGGCGTCCTACGACAACCCGCGCCTGCCCCTGGCGCGTCTGCTAACCGAGCGAATAGTCAGCTTTATTGCGCACACTGGCACAGCGCCAGCCTCCAGCACCGCGCAAGTCGGCCGATAAAGGCTTGGCCAGCGCGATACTTTGCCCTGGTATCGCGCACAGGACTGCCTTTATGACCGACGCCAACGCCCCACAATCTGCGCCTGACGCCACTGCGCAAGCTGCGCTCGAGAAAACCCATCCCTGGGCGGATCTCGCGCCCGAGCACTTTCGCCTGCTGCGCCTGGCGCCCCTGCCGGTCGACCGCCACACCGGCGCGCGACCCTTGCGCTTCGTGCAACTGGGCCGGGTCGAGCGGCACGCCAAGGGCCAGAGCCTGCTGCGCCTGAGCCTGCATCTGCCCGGCGTGCGCCTGCGCAAGGAGCTGAACCTGCTGGAGGTGTGGATCGACCACCGCAGCAAGGAGATGCGCCTCGGCCCGGAAAAGGGCTTGCTGGTAGAGCCGGCCAATCGCGGCCTGGGACGTTTCCTGCTGGCCCAGGGCATCGCCTGGGCCCAGCAACACTGCGCCCACTATCTGGTGGAAGGCGCGGCCCTGCCAGCCAAGGACGCTCTGAGCGATGACGCCCGCCTGCGCCGCGACCACTGCCTGCAAGCCCAAGGCTTCGACATCGAATACCTCGACCCCCTGCAACTCAAAGCTCGCTACAGCGCCGCCCGGGTCAGCGTGCTGCACAGCGATTGGCACAACGACAAGGTGCAGATCGTCGACCTGCTCGAAGCCGCGGCCATGCTGCAGCAAGCCGACCAGAACCTGCGTGAGCAGGACGTCAAGCTGCGCAAGCTGGAATCGCGCCTCGAACTGTTCCGCCGCGAAGACAGCAGCCTGCGCTTCACCATCGCCTGCCTGGTGGCGTTTTGCATGTTCCAGGCGGGCCTGCTGATCTGGATGGCCACGCGCTAGGCAGCAATTACCCCTGTAGGATGCGCTCAACGCCATCCGACAAAAGCTCCGATCGCGCTGCGCCCGCCCCGTTACCTGGCCAGGCCCCGGGGTGTCACTCGCCGGAGGCAGTGCACCATGGTTAATCGGCGCGGCACAAAGCCGGCGGGTTGTCGTTGCGCGGCGCACGGATCGCCGTCCGGGCAGCCCGTGCAGCCGACAAAAAGCCCGCAATCAATGCGGGCCATGGACTCCAAGGATGAGTCAGAGGGTCACGAGCATTCGCTCTCAGCTACCGCGATAGGTGGAGTAGCTGTAGGGGGAAATCAGCAGGGGCACGTGGTAGTGATCCTGGCCGGCATCGATGCCGAAGCGCAGCACCACCACATCGAGAAATGCCGGGTCGGGCAATTGCACGCCGCGGGCCCGGTAATAGTCGCCCGCATGGAAGTGCAACTGATAGACACCGCTGAGGTAATCGTCGCCCTGCAGAATGGGCGCATCGCAGCGGCCGTCATCATTGGTCACCGTGCGGCTGAGCAGCTGCAACTGCGCGCCTTCGACCCGATACAACTCGACAGTGATGGCGCTGCCGGGGCAGCCGTGCGCGGCATCCAGAACATGTGTGGTCAATCGTCCCATAGCTAGTCAGGCATCCACACCGGCCAATTTGCCGCGCAGATACCGCACCTCCTCTACTGTTAGTGAAATCGGCAGATGACTCAGGCTCCAGCAGCTCCGAGTTGCGCGGAGCATAGCATGCCGCCGAACAATTCAAGACACTTTTTTAATTTATTGTACACAATACGTTTTTTACAATTAACCCAACAAAGACCACCAACCCGGTCCATCCATGACGGCTAACCCCATGGTTCAAGACATGCGCCTAGCGCACGGTCCGGGCACCGGCACAGATTTAGTGGCGATAATCGATTTAGCAAAAAAGCTGCTTTTCTTATTTACAAAGCGACATTCGTTTTGTATACAATTACCCCATCACGGTCGCGCCCCTCGTCACTTGGGCTACGCAATGACCGCAACACGCCAAGAAGGAAGACTGCAGTGAGCGCTGACTACCCACGCGACCTGATCGGTTACGCCAACAACCCGCCACACCCACACTGGCCGGGCGACGCCCGTATCGCCCTGTCGTTCGTGCTCAATTACGAGGAAGGCGGCGAGCGCAACATTCTGCATGGTGACCCGGAATCCGAGGCCTTCCTCTCCGAGATGGTCTCCGCCCAGCCGCTGCAGGGCGAGCGCAACCTGTGCATGGAATCGCTCTACGAATACGGCAGCCGCGCCGGGGTCTGGCGCCTGCTCAAGCTGTTCGACAAGTATGCGATCCCTTTGACCGTATTCGCCGTGGCCATGGCCGCCCAGCGTCATCCCGATGTAATCAAAACGATGGCCGCCGCCGGCCATGAGATCTGCAGCCACGGCTACCGCTGGATCGACTACCAGTACATGGACGAGGCCGAGGAGCGCGAGCATATGCTCGAAGCCATCCGCATCCTCACCGACCTCACCGGTTCACGCCCGCTGGGCTGGTACACCGGCCGCACCGGGCCGAACACCCGGCGCCTGGTCATGGAGGAAGGCGGCTTCCTCTACGACTCGGACACCTACGACGACGACCTGCCCTACTGGGACCCGGCCAGCACCGCGGCCAAGCCCCATCTGGTGATCCCCTACACCCTGGACACCAACGACATGCGTTTCACCCAGGTGCAGGGCTTCAATACCGGCGACGACTTCTACCAATACCTGAAGGACGCCTTCGATGTGCTCTACGCCGAGGGTGTTGCCGGCGCACCGAAGATGCTCTCGATCGGCATGCACTGCCGCCTGCTCGGCCGCCCGGCGCGCATCGCCGCCCTGGCGCGCTTTATCGAGTACGTCAAAGGCCATGAAAAAGTCTGGTGCGCCCGCCGCGTCGATATCGCCCGCCACTGGCACGCCACTCACCCTTTCAGCGAGAACAGCAAATGAGCCGCTTTCAGACCCTGACCCCATCGCGCCTGAGCCGCGAGGATTTCGTCAAAGTCTTAGCCGATATCTACGAGCACTCGCCCTGGGTGGCAGAGAAAGCCTTCGATCTTGGCCTGGACGATAGCGTCGACGAGGTCGACGGCCTGCACCAGCGCATGGCCGACATTCTGCTCAGCGCCAACCATGAGGCCCAACTGGCGCTGATCAACGCCCACCCGGACCTGGCCGGCAAAGCCGCCATTCGCGGCGAGCTGACCGCCTCCAGTACCGCCGAGCAGGCCGGCGCCGGCATCAGCGAATGCAGCGCCGAAGAATTCGCCCGTTTCACCGAACTCAACGACGCCTACAAGGCCAGGTTCGGCTTTCCTTTCATCATGGCGGTGAAAGGCAGCAACCGGCAGCAGATCCTCGCGGCCTTCGAAACACGCATCCATAACGCCCCGGAGCAGGAATTCGCCTGCGCCCTGGCCGAGATCAACAAGATCGCACTGTTCCGTTTGCAAGCCCTGTAACGCCCTCACTGTTAAGGCAGACACGATATGAAAGCTTACGCCGTACCCTTCGAGAAATACCTCAATCTGGCCGACGCCCGCCTGGGCACCAAGGCCATCTCGGTCACCGACGACTGGTTCGCCGACGTCAACCGTCTGTTCCAGCCGACCCCGGCGGTATGGAAGGAAGGCGTGTTCGACGACAACGGCAAGTGGATGGACGGCTGGGAATCGCGCCGCAAGCGCTTCGAAGGTTACGACAGCGCGGTGATCCGCCTGGGCGTGGCCGGCTCGATCAAGGGCGTGGATATCGATACCAGCTTCTTCACTGGCAACTTCCCGCCGTCGGCATCCCTGGAAGGCTGTTTCGTCGCCGAAGGCGATCCGACTGACGCCACCGAGTGGAGCGAAGTGCTGGGCGCGGTCGAGTTGCAGGGCGACAGCCACCACTACCACGAAATCGCCAACAGCCAGGCCTTCACCCACCTGCGCTTCAACATCTACCCGGACGGCGGCGTCGCTCGCCTGCGCGTGTACGGCATTCCGTTCCGCGACTGGAGCACTGTCGGCGACAATGAACAGCTCGACCTGGCTGCCGCGCTGAATGGCGGTCGCGCCCTGGCCTGCTCCGACGAACACTTCGGCCGCATGAGCAACATCCTCAACCCGGGCCGTGGCGTCAATATGGGCGACGGCTGGGAAACCGCGCGTCGCCGCACCCCGGGCAACGACTGGGTGATTGTCGCCCTCGGCCATCCGGGCGAGATCGAGCGCATCGTCGTCGACACCTTGCACTTCAAGGGCAACTACCCGGACAGTTGCTCGATCCAGGGCGCCTTCGTCAAGGGCGGCACCGACAGCCAGATCGAAACCCAGAGCCTGTTCTGGCGCGAACTGCTGCCGAGCCAGAAGCTGTCGATGCATGCCGAGCACGAGTTCGCCGAGCAGATCAACCAGTTGGGGCCGATCACCCATGTACGGATCAACGTATTCCCGGATGGCGGTATCAGCCGGCTGCGTCTGTTCGGAAAAATCAAATAGCCGTAGGAGGGGCTTTAGCCGCGAGCCTTTTAAGCCTGTCGCGGCTAAAGCGGAATGCCGCCCAGCCCCTCCCACGCAAACGCACAAGCAACCGAACTCAAAGAAAAGTAGACCAACATGCGCAAATTGATCATCGAGCCCCTGAGCAAAGAAGCCTTCGCCCCCTTCGGCGACGTTATCGAAACCGAGGGCAGCGAGTTCTTCATGATCAATAACGGCTCCACCCGCCGCTATCACAAACTGGCCACGGTCGAGACCGCGCAGCCGGAGGATACGGCGATCATCAGCATCTTCAGCGCCGAAGCGCTGCAAATGCCGTTGACCGTGCGCATGCTGGAGCGCCATCCGCTGGGCAGCCAGGCATTCATGCCGCTGCTCGGCCACCCCTTTCTGATCCTGGTCGCGCCGCTTGGCGATGCACCTCGGTCGGAGTTGGTCCGCGCCTTCCGCAGCAACGGCAGGCAGGGCATTAATTACCATCGCGGCGTCTGGCACCACCCGGTGCTGACGATCGAAAAGCGGGATGACTTCCTGGTGGTTGATCGCAGTGGTTCAGGCAACAACTGCGATGAGCATTTCTTTACCGAGGCAGAGCAACTGCTCCTCGACCCCCACCAATAAGAGAAGCCTGGCGCCGGCTTGCCGGTACCGGGAAAGAGGTACTGATTGTGGAAGCACATTTGACTGAGTGGCTGAACCTGGGCATCCGCTGGATCCATATGATCACCGGCATCGCCTGGATCGGCGCATCCTTTTATTTCGTCTGGCTGGAAAACAACCTCAACCGGGTCAACCCACGCGACGGCCTGGCCGGCGATCTATGGGCGATCCATGGTGGCGGCATCTACCACCTGGAGAAGTACAAACTGGCCCCGCCAAAAATGCCGGACAACCTGCATTGGTTCAAATGGGAGGCCTACTTCACCTGGCTGTCGGGTATTGCCCTGATGCTGGTGGTCTACTACCTCAACCCGAGCCTGTACCTGGTCAAGCCTGGTGTCGACCTGGCGCCGGAACTGGCCATTGTCATCGGCTTCGGCTCGATGATTGCGGGTTATGTGGCCTATCACTTGCTCTGTGATTCGCCCCTGGGCAAGCGCCCGGCGCTGCTCGGCGCGGTGCTGTTCGTGCTGTTGATCGCCGCGGCCTTTGGCTTCAGCCTGATCTTCAGCGGCCGCGCCGCCTATATCCATGTCGGCGCCATCATCGGCACCATCATGGTCGGCAACGTGTTCTTCACCATCATGCCGGCCCAACGCGCGCTGGTTAAGGCGATCGAAGAAAACACCACGCCCGATCCGACCCTGCCGGCCAAAGGCCTGCTGCGTTCGCGGCACAACAACTACTTCACCCTGCCGGTGCTGTTCATCATGATCAGCAACCACTTCCCGAGCACCTACGGCAGCCAGTACAACTGGCTGATCCTGGCCGGTATTGCGGTGCTGGCGGTATTGGTGCGCCACTACTTCAACACCCGCCACGACAGCAACAGGTTCGCCTGGACCCTGCCGGTCGCCGCCCTGGGCATGATCTGCCTGGCCTACGTCACCGCCCCGCTGCGCTCGACGCCTGAAGCCGCCCCGGTTGCCGCCAGCGCAAGCCAACCCGCCGCCGTCGTCGCCAAGGTAGAAGAAGTGCTCGCCCCCTCGCCTGGAGCTACCCCACGCGAGGCAGGCGCGAACTTTACCGAGGTCAACAAGGTGATCCAGGAACGCTGCAGCGTGTGTCACTCGGCCCAACCGAGCAGTCCGATGTTCAGCGCCGCTCCACTGGGCTTCGTGCTCGACACCCCGCAACAGATCCAGGCACAGGCAGCGAAGATCCATGCCCAGTCCGTCGCGTCGCAGGTCATGCCGCTGGGCAACATCACCCAGATGACCCAGGCAGAACGCGACCTGATCGGCACCTGGATCGCCCAGGGCGCGCAGCTCAACTAGTCCTGCACCTGAGCGGTTCCAGTCCGCCCCGACACCGGCCTGCACCACACCGCAGGCCATCGCAGGCAATGCCGTTCACTTGGGCAAAGTGAGCGGCATTTTTTCTTGTGGCCTCGCCCCATGCATGCAGCCGGCAACCTGGACTGCGCCTTGCTTGTAGCCCCAATAAGCCCCAGCGCAATCCCCCCCCCCCCCCAACTGGCATGCTGTCTTCGCGCCGCACGCTTTGCTGACCCTGGCGAGAAAATGCTGTCGGCTTTAACGGCATGCCTTCATTTTAAGGGCCTTGGATTGCGGCCACCGCTATATGCCACGCAAGGCTTGTGCTGGACAATCCGTGTCGACGCCCCGTTACAATGCGCAGGTTTTTTGCCTCCGCCGATAAGGACAGCCCATGATCGAAGCCACCTGGATCGCCTTCGCCTTCGTCATGGGCCTGGTCGTACGCGGCATAGGCCTGCCGCCACTGATCGGCTACCTGGCTGCCGGCTTCGCCCTGGCCACGTTCGGCGAGCACTTCGGTGTGGGGCCGCGCGACAGTGCCGCGCTGGAACATATCGCCCACCTCGGCGTGCTCCTGCTGCTGTTCACCGTCGGTCTCAAGCTCAAGCCGAGCAACCTGGTCAGGCGCGAGGTGATTGGCGGCGGCCTGCTGCACTTCGCCATTTCCAGCCTGATCTTCCTGCCGGCCATCCTGCTGTTCCTCGAGTTGCCCTGGCAGGAGGGACTGCTGCTGGCCATCGCCCTGTCCTTTTCCAGTACCGTGCTGGCGGCCAAGGTGCTGGAGGGCAAACGCGAACTGCGCGCCTTTCACGGCCGGGTGGCGATCGGCGTGCTGATCATCCAGGACCTGCTCGCCCTGCTGGTGATGAGCCTGGCCAACGGCGATGCCCCTTCGCCCTGGGCCTTGCTGGTATTCGCCCTGCCCCTGCTGCGGCCACTGCTGTTCCGCCTGCTGGATGCCAGCGGCCACGAGGAACTGATGGTGCTGTTGGGCCTGCTGCTGGCCCTGGTCGTCGGCGGCTATGGCTTCGAATCGCTGGGCCTGAGCTCCGAACTCGGCGCCCTGGCCTTCGGCGCCCTGCTGGCCAAGCACAAGCGCGCAGTCGAACTGTCCAACTCGCTATGGAGCATCAAGGAAGTCTTCCTGGTCGGCTTCTTTCTGCAGATCGGTATCGGCGGCCTGCCGGACGCCGATGCCATGGTTTTCGCCCTGGTCATGTCGTTGCTGCTGCCGCTCAAGGGCCTGCTGTTCTTCGGCCTGTTCCTGATGTTCCGCCTGCGCGCACGCAGCGCCTTTCTCAGCAGCGTCAGCCTAACCAACTACAGCGAGTTCGGCCTGATCGTGGCCAGCGTGGTGCTGCCGCAATGGCTCATCCCGCTGGCCATCAGCGTGGCCCTGTCCTTCGTCATTTCCGCGCAACTGAACCGCTTCGCTCACCCGCTCTACGAGCATCTGGCCAAGCGCCTGATCCCGCTGGAGCGCGATATCCGCCACCCCGACGAACAGCCGGTCTCCCTCGGCGACGCGCAGGTCCTGATCATCGGCATGGGCCGCACCGGCCGTGCCGCCTACGACTATCTGAAGGACAAGGGCTTCAAGCTGTACAGCCTCGACTCCGATCCGGGCATGATCGAACTCAGCAGCCTGGCCGGGCGCCGGATTCAGTTCGGCGACGGCGAAGACCAGATGTTCTGGCAGAGCCTGGAAATGCCGGCCGTCGAGGCCGTGATCCTGGCCATGAACGACGCCGAAGCCAAGATCATCTCCACCCACAAGCTGCGCGAGCGCGGCTTCAAGGGGCTGATCGTCTCCCACGCGATGTACGAAGACCTCGCCCAGCGCATCCAGGAGGCCGGCGCCGACCACACCTACCTGACCATGAGCGAGGCCGGCAGCGGTCTGGCCGAACACGTCGCCCGTGGCTTGCAAGCGCGCCACTGAGAGGCGACCGCCACCCTGCGATCTCGAGCAATCCTCGAGCCCTACTGTTTCGCAATAATCATTGCTCAAGCGGCTGCGGCTGACCTGTGCAGGGTGCGCGGGGTCATCGAAACAACAATTCCAAGGCAGCACGTCAGGCGGCATGTGGACTCCTCCACAGCTGCCGACAGCCATGCCTTCTGCTGTGCGCAGCAACAACTTTTGTACACAATCATCAAGTAATTTGTTTCTAACTCTGTGGACAAATTGTTATAGTCGACTCTACCTGACCGACCGGACAACTTCCTGGTGGTCGGATAGAGGCCCCGTGAAGCCTCGTGCAAGCCCATGACCGCATAAAAACAACTGGCAGGCTCTGACATGACCACGACTCGCACCACGCACGCCCCAGCTCCGCCTGCGGGCAACAGCGACCTGATCTACCAGCTTGACGACACCCCGGCGTTCGCTCCCGCCATCTTCGCCGCCTTGCAACACGTGCTGGCCGCCTTCGTCGGCATCATCACGCCGACGCTGATCATCGGCAGCGTGCTTGGTCTGGGCGCCCACGTGCCCTATCTGGTGAGCATGGCGCTGTTCGTCTCCGGCCTTGGCACCTTCGTCCAGGCCAAGCGCGTCGGTCCGATCGGCTCGGGACTGCTGTGCCTGCAGGGCACCAGCTTCGGCTTCCTCAGCGTGGTTCTCAGCGCCGGGTTCATCGTCAAAGGCCGTGGCGGCAGCGAGGAAGAGATCCTCTCCACCCTGTTCGGCATCTGCTTCTGCGCCGCCTTCGTCGAGATCGCCTTCAGCCAGTTCATCAACAAGCTGCGCAAGGTGATCACCCCGGTAGTGACCGGCACCATTATCTGTCTGATGGGCCTGTCGCTGATCAAGGTGGGCATGACCGACCTGGCCGGCGGCTATGGCGCGCCGGATCTCGGCGCCCTGCATCACCTGGCCCTCGGCGGCCTGGTCCTGAGTACCATCGTCATCCTCAACCGCGTGTCCTCGCAGGTGTTGCGCCTGTCGGCGGTGATCATCGGCCTGACTCTGGGCTTCAGCGTGGCCTGGCTCACCGGTCAGGTGAGCTTCGCCAGCATGGCCGAGGTTCCGCTGATCAGCGTACCGCAGCCGTTCAAGTATGGTTTCAGCTTCGACTTCATCGCCTTCGTGCCGATTGCCGTGATCTTCCTGATCACTCCGCTGGAGACCGCCGGCGACCTGACCGCCAACTCCATCATCTCCAAGCAGCCGGTCAAGGGCCCGCTGTACATGCGCCGGATCAAGTCCGGGGTGCTGGCCGACGGCTGCAACTCGGCGGTCGCGGCCATGTTCAACAGCCTGCCGATGACCACCTTCAGCCAGAACAACGGCGTGATCCAGCTCACCGGTGTAGCCAGCCGCCACGTCGCCTTCTACATCGCCGGCATCCTCGTCCTGCTCGGCCTGTTCCCGGCGGTGGGCGCCGTGCTGCAACTGATGCCCAAACCGGTACTGGGCGGCGCCACCCTGATCATGTTCGGCACAGTCGCCGTAGCCGGCATCAAGATCCTCAGTGAGGCCGGCATGCATCGGCGCAACGTGCTGATCGTGGCCATTTCCCTGGGCCTGGGCCTGGGTGTAGCCGGAGTACCGGAGGTGCTCTCGCAGATGCCGGACGTGCTGAAGAACATCTTCGGCTCACCCATCACCATCGGCGCCTTCAGCGCCATCCTGCTGAACTTCTTCCTGCCGGACGAGACCCATGAGGTGGCAGAGGATGACTACGACCCCGAGGCGCACATGCACACCGTAGTGCATGGCGCATCTGACGAGGACGACGAGAACCTTGCACCTACCCCCCTGAGCAGCGACCTCACGCCGAGCCCGCACCTCAACTAAGCATTCGACCAACATACTCCCGGCGGCACACGCCGGGAGCCCAGACGTGCACCTCCTAAAAATAAGGGAAACCCGATGAAACTGAAGCATCTGCCTCACTGCATTGCGCTTTCTGCCAGCCTGCTCGCCGGCCAACAAGCCAGTGCCGGCGACTTGCTGTTCTGGCAGGACAACAGCCTGTCCTACCTGTATGGCGACAACTTCCAGCGCCTCAACTTCAACGGCGAGGAACAGCGTTCGCAGACCACCTTCACCTTCGAGCACGCCAGCGGCTGGGCCTGGGGCGATGTGTTCTATTTCCTCGACTACATCCGCGCCGACAACGTCCAGTCGCGTGGCAGCTTCGCCAACGGCACCTTCGAGCAAGACGACGAAAACAGCTTCTATTACATGGAATTCTCGCCGCGCATCAGCCTGAGCTGGCTGACTGGCCAGGATCTCTCCGCGGGCCCGCTGAAAGACGTCAAAGCCGCCTTCACCTATGAAAAAGGCGAAGGCGGTCCCGGTACCGAGAACTACCTGTATGGCCTGGGCTTCGACTGGGACGTGCCGGGCTTCGCCTACCTCAAGACCAACCTGTATCAGGTCAAGATCAATAACCACGTGTTCTTCGCCGACCAGGACAGCAACGGCTACGCCACCCAGTTGACCGTGGCCGGCGCCTACCCCTTCGCCATCGGCGAACAGGACTTCGTGGTCGACGGCTACATCGACTGGCGCTCACCCTCCGACGAAGCCGGCACCCAGACCTCGCTGGGGTCCTCGATCCAGGTCAAATGGGACGCGGGCAAGGCCCTGTTCGGCAAGGAGCGCAAACTCTACGTCGGCACCGAGCTGAACATGTGGCACAACAAGTACGGGATCAAGCCCATCGATGGCTCCACCGACGGTTTCGACCAGACGGCGGTGCAAGCCCTGGTCAAGTACCACTTCTGATGGCAACGCACTGAACCACTGCCGGGTAGGCGGCAGTGGGAAAGTAGAGGGGATCACGCTGAGCGTGATCCCCTTTTTTTTGTGTACAAAAATAGGCCACGCAGGCAGCAAACCAGTGCCCTCGACGACTGACTCGTCAGCACGCTCAAATAAACCTAGAAATCCAGCAGCCACAACAACTTAAGCACATACCACGCAGCACAAACTGACCGACAAGTCAATTATCGGTACACATAAAAATGGATTTTTGTGGACAATTTAGTAAAAAACAATTTCCAAGATTAATTTTTATGTGTACAACAATTAGAACTCCACTCTCATTCGCTCAGCGTTAGCCACCCAATCCCGGTCAACCCAAGGGAAGCTAACGCAAGATGTGGCACGGAACGTGCACACAATATCTCCTCAGATGCGCGCCATATTGGCGTCAACAACAAAATACCAGGAGCCGCCCATGTCCACCGATGACTTCCGCATCAAGCAAATCGACACCTCGCTGCACAACGAGGACCTGGCGCCCTTACCTCCCGGAAAACGCAAATGGGGCTGGTTCGAGATATTCAATGTCTGGTCCAACGACATCCAGAGCCTGTTCGGCTACACCCTCGCCGCCACCCTGTTCATTTCCTATGGCCTGAACGGTTGGGCGGTGCTGGCCGGAATCGTTCTCGCCGGCTTCATCGTCATGGGCCTGGTGCAGTTGACCGGCAGGCCCAGCGTCAAGTACGGCATTCCTTTTCCGGTCATGGCCCGTGCCAGCATGGGCGTGCGCGGGGCCAACTTCCCGGCCGTGGTGCGCGGCATCGTGGCGATCTTCTGGTATGGCGTGCAGACCTATTTCGCCTCCACCGCCGTGGCCCTGCTGCTCAACTCGCTGCTCGGCAGCGGCTCGAGTGCGACATTTTTGGGCATGACCGCTATCGGCTGGGTCTCCTATGTGATCGTCTGCGCATTTCAGGTCGCCCTGTTCATCCGCGGTATCGACTGGATCACCAAGTTCCTCAACTGGGCCGGCCCGCTGGTCTACCTGGTGATGATCGCGCTGATGCTGATGATCTGGTACAAGGCCGGCCCCAGCCTGCTCAGTGAGCTGGGCGAGATCTTCCGCGGTACCGGCGAATATGCCGCCGGCCCGGTCGCCGCTTTTATCGCGGTGGTCGGCACCATGGTCGCCTACTTCGCCGCGGTGGTGATCAACTACGGCGACTTCGCGCGCTTCGTCAAAAGCGAAAAACAGATGACCGTCGGCAACTTTCTCGGCCTGCCGGTGAGCCTGGCGATTTTCTCGCTGATCGCCCTGGTGATCACCGCCGGCACCGTAGTGGTGTTCGGCGAGACCCTGACCAACCCGACTGACATCGTCGCCCGGGTCGACAACCTGACCCTGACCATCATCGCCGCGCTGACCTTCTTCGCCGCCACGGTCGGGATCAACCTGGTCGCCAACTTCATCCCGCCGGCCTACGACATCGCCAACCTGGCGCCCGCCCACATCAGCGCGCGCACCGGCGGCTTCATCACCGCGGCCATCGCCTTCTTCATTGGCGCACTCTGGGTGTCCTTTATCAGCAACGTCGGCATCGCCGCCTTCGTCGACACCCTGGGTGCGGTGCTCGCACCGCTGTATGGCATTCTCGTCGCCGACTACTACCTGGTGCGCAGGCAGCACCTCAACCTGCAGGATCTGTTCAGCGCCGAAGCCGGCTCGACCTACTACTACAATGGCGGCTGGAACCGTAATGCCATGATCGCCTTCGGCGTGGCCTCGGTGTTCTCGGTCGCCTCGGTGTGGACGCCGGGCCTCAACGAGCTGTCCGGCTACTCCTGGCTGTTCGGCGCCCTGCTTGGCGCGCTGTTCCACTACGTGCTGATGCGCAAGCACTGTGGCGCCAAAGGCGCCTCGGCTGCGCTCGGCTCACGCAGCTAAAACCTGCCGGACGGCGCGGCGCAGGCAACCCCGGCGCGCTACCGCATGAGACAACCAGACCTGGGGGCGGCTTGCCCTGGCGTGGCGCGAACGTCCTCGCTTGCCCCTACCGCAAGGTCGATGCCGTTTTTCCCCGACGAGCGCCACCAGGCGCGCCCGGCATCGCCCCCCCCCCCCCGCTGACAGCACCTGCCGATCCGGCCGCTACCCGGGCAAATTCATAACAACTCAAGTTGCCTCACAGCCGCCTGATAAATATCTGATGGCAACCCACTGAATCGCTGACGGCTAGGCGGCAATGGCAAAGTAGAGGGGAAGCATGCTGGTCTGCTTCCCCTCTTTATATCCGACGCAGGCTCCGCTATTGCTTCCGTGCCCGCACGATGTGCGCCGGTGAATCAAACCGCAGCTTGCCGTCCGCGCCGACGTAAGGTGCCAGCACCTGCTCCGCCTCAGCCAGGATGCGCGCGATCACTTGCTCATCGAGGTTGACCCCCATGACCGGCAACCAGCCGCGCAGATCCGCCTCGACCATGGCACGCACACTGGGAAAGCATGCCGTAGCCGTGTGACTCACGATACCTGGCGAGCCGATTCCGGCGCTATTGAACAGCGCCACCAGTGCCTGCTTGTCGCCAAGCACGAATGGCGCCCGCAGGGCGTCCGCCGCCTGTTCACCAGCGAGACGCGCCAGCAAGGCGACTTCGGCCGCGTAGGCCGGGGTATTTTCCAGTGAATCCCAGACGGCAACGGCCAGCCGACCGCCTGGCACCAGGACCCTGAGCATCTCACGCAGGGCTTGTCGCCTATCGTTGAAAAACATCAGGCCGAACTGGCTGATAACCGCGTCGAAGGACTCATCCGGATAAGGCAGCGACTCCGCCGGGCCCTGCCGCCAGTCGATATCGGGCGCCAGTCGTGCGGCAACGGCGAGCATTCCGGGATTGACATCCAGCCCCGCGACGACACCATCAGCCCCGACGCAAATGGCCGCCACCCCGGCGAGTACACCGGTGCCGCAGGCCACATCCAGCACCCTCTGCCCTGGCTGAAGGTTGGCGGCGGCGGCGACCCAGGGCGCCCACTCCTGGAACAATGCCGGGACCAAGAGTGCCTGGTAGACATTTGCCTCATCTATCTGTGCTTGCAAGTCGGAATCGTTCATTTCAGGCCTCCTGTGCACCCTGTGTCGGAGTCCGCGAGTCATGCCTTTGTTGCCACCGCCGACACACAACTTGACCACCGGCGGGGCCGAAACAGCTTCTGGCCGCAACGGCCGATTGCTGTCGAGGACGAATCGCACCTTCTTACTTGCAAGCATAGAAGACCTGAAGCCGGAGCCGTGCGCGGGTCGATTGGCTACTCGACGCTCGCCTTGGCTTTTTGCCGCTTGAGGAAATCCACCTTCCACTGCTCCACCCCCATGTACTCCGAATCCAGATTGGCCTCGACCCGGTAGCGATCCTTTAGCGCCGCTACCTCGGCCTGTTGTTCGACAAGAAAGCGATCGAAGCGCTGCAACAGCTCGGGATGCCTGAGCGTGGACAGGTGAAAGCTGCCGCGGGTATGCGGCAACTTGGCATCGAACACCAAGGCGCCGGGGCGGGCGCGGATGTTGTCGAGGTAATGGGTGGCGACCACCACATTGAAGTAGGCGCCGTCGGTGTCTTTCTTCAATGTCTGCTGGATCATCTTGCGCAGGTCGTCGCTGTAGGTCAGCTGGATCTGTCCCGTCTCGATACCCCGCTGGTAACCCCAGGGGGTCCAGCCGCTGACCATGCCCAGACGCTTGAGCTGCTCCAGCGCTTGCCCCTGACGCTGCGGTGCGACCAGCACGCCATCGACGTAGGCGACCACCGCCTGGCTGTAGTGCACGTCCTTGCCGAGCTTTTGGGTCTGCGCCCAGCTATCGCTGTCCGGGTACTTGAAGTCCACCTCACCCTGCAGCAGGGCCGGCAACAAGCGCGCCACCGGCAGCGCCCGGTAGCTCAACTGTACGCCGCTGTGCGCGGCGAACAGATCGAACAACTCACGGGCAAAGCCTTGGTATTGCCCCTGCTGGTCGACACTGTAATGCGGCGCGAAAGCCATCTTCTCGACGCCGATGACATAGCTTTCGGCCTGGCTGGCGGTGCAAAACAGCAAGGTGAACAAACTGCAGACACGAGCGGGCTTCACGGCAACCCTCCTGATTATTGTTGGTTTGGTCTAACCGGTTTGATCGGCCAACGGCAGACCGCGACCGGGGATTCAGCGCGGCGGCTCAGCCACCGGTCACGCTCATGAACCGCAGCACCTGGACCTGTTCGTCACGCTCGAAGTGGTGGCGTTCGGGTTTGAGTCGCAAGGCACCGACCAGGGCGTCGCGTAGACGCTGGCCGTCCCCCGGATAACGGCGGATCAAGGCCTTGAGATCCAGCGCGTTGTCGTGCCCCAGACAGAGCACCAGCTTGCCCTCGGCGGTGACCCGCACGCGATTGCAATCGCCACAGAAGTTGTGGCTGTGCGGCGAGATAAAGCCGACGTGCGTCCCTGTGCCCTGCACCCGCCAGTAGCGCGACGGCCCGCCGGTCTGCTGACTGCTGCGCACCAGCGCATGACGCGCCTCGATACGCTGGCGCACCTCGTCGCTGGAGCAGAAGGTCTGCTCGCGTTGATGGCTGGAGACACTGCCCAGCGGCATTTCTTCGATAAAGCTGATATCCAGGCCGCGCGCGATGGCGAAGTCGACCAGGTCGAGTACCTCGTCGTCGTTGCGCCCCTGCTGCACCACGCTGTTCAGTTTGATCTTGTGGAATCCGGCCGCCCGCGCCGCTTCGATGCCGGCCAGCACCTGATCGAGCCGGTCACGCCGGGTCAAGGCGGCGAAACGTTCGCGACGCAAGGAATCCAGGCTGATGTTCAGGCGCTTGACCCCGGCGGCGCGCAACTGCGTCGCCAGCTCGGCCAGTTGCGAGCCGTTGCTGGTGATGGCCAGGTCTTCCAGTTCCGGGCGCCGGCCCAGGCGCGCCAGCAGACCGAGCAGATTCTTGCGCACCAGCGGCTCGCCACCGGTGATGCGGATGCGTTTGACTCCCAGGCCGATAAAGGCATCGGCCACGGCGTAGAGTTCTTCCAGGCTGAGAATCTGCGCCCGCGGGGCGAAGACCATGTCCTCACTCATACAATAGGTGCAACGGAAGTCGCAGCGGTCGGTAACCGACAATCGCAGGTAGGTGATGCGCCGACCGAAGGGGTCAAGCAAGTGCGCGTGAGACACGGCGAGTCTCCTCTACTCAGGGAGTCGAGACATTTTGTGATGAAATGCAGTGCACAGATAGAAACAGAAAAGCTATTTTTTGTACACAATAAACTGACCACCTGGTCAGTTAAGTTATCCAAACGCCCAGCCCGCGCCGGCTTGAGCCACGCGCAGGCCCGGTGCTACCATGCCCGACCGCCGCCCGGCGCCGGGTGGCACATGCAAGCACAGGGGCTTATGACCAGTATTCGCGAGCGCAACAGAGAGCTGATTTTGCGCGCAGCCAGTGAAGAATTCGCCGACAAGGGGTTTGCCGCCAGCAAGACCAGCGATATCGCCGCCAAGGCCGGTGTGCCCAAGCCCAACGTCTATTACTACTTCAAGTCGAAAGAGAACCTCTACCGCGAGGTGCTGGAAAGCATTATCGAACCGCTGCTGGAGGCCTCGGCGCCGTTCAATCAGCCCGGCAAACCGGCTGACGTGCTGACGGCCTATATCCGCTCGAAGATCCGCATTTCCCGCGAGCTGCCCTCCGCCTCCAAGGTATTCGCCAGCGAGATCATGCATGGGGCGCCGCATCTGTCCGCCAAACAGGCCGAACAGCTCAACGCCCAGGCCCAGCACAACATCGCCTGCATCCAGCGCTGGATCGGCCAGGGCCTGATGGCCAAGATCGACCCGCACCACCTGATGTTCAGCATCTGGGCCGCGACCCAGACCTATGCCGACTTCGACTGGCAGATCGCCACCGTCACCGGCAAGGCCAGCCTGGACGACGCCGACTACGAAGCCGCCGCCCAGACCATCATCCGCCTGGTGATCAAGGGCTGCGAGATCGACGAAACGCAGAGCGCCGCCTCCGAGCAAGTCACCCGCGCCTAGGTCGGGCCGCCATTGCTAGAAATGCGCCAATAGCTGGCAGGACTGAAGCGCCAGGTCAGCGCGAGCATCGCCAGCAGGCACGCCAGCATCAGCAGCCAGGTGGCCTGGAAGCCACCGGTCAGCTCGCGCAGCCAGCCGCCCAGCGCCGGCGCCAGGGCGTTGATCAGAAAACCGAAGCCTTGCACGAAAGCCGCCAGCTGCCCGGCCGCCCGCGGGTCATGCAGATGATCCAGGCTGAGGATAAGGCTCAGGGCGAAACAGGCGCCCAGGCCAAAGCCGATCAAGGCGATCCACAATAGCGGCGAATCCGCCGGATGCAGCAGCAGGCCGCCGAAGCCGAACAGCTGCGCGATCAGGCTGATGCTCAGCAAGCCACGGCGCTCGCGCGTGCGCTGGGCCAGCGCGGGCATCAGCAGGGCGGCCAGGACCTGGAACAGGGTCATCAGCGCCAGCAGCGAACCACCGTCCCGACCGCTCCAGCCCAGTTGCTGGTAATAGGCCGGTAGCCAGGCCACCAGCGTCATATAGCCGCAATTACTGAAACCGAAGTACAGCGCCAATAGCCAGGCGCGGCGGTTACCCATGAAGGCCTGCACGCTCTGCCCGGCGGCCAGCGGCTGGGCAGAGCGCCAGGGCATGTTCAACCACAGCGCCAAGGCCAGCAGCGCCGGCAGCATCCACACCAGCAACCCCGCTTGCCAATGACCGAAGTGGCTGGCCAGACGCGGACTGAACCAGGCGGCCAGCCCGCCGCCGCCCATCAATGCCGCCGAGTAGACGCCCATCGCCAACGCCACCCGGCCAGCGAAGCGGCGCTTGACCAAACCCGGCGCCAGCACCTGGATCAAGGCCACGCCAATGCCTGCGAGCAACGCCGTGCCCAGCAACAGGCCACCATCGACGGTGAAGCCGCGCACCGCGCAGGCCAGCAGGATGCACAGCAAGCCCAGGGCGATCCCCCTGCCCTCGCCCAGCCGCGCCTCGACGGAAGCGCTCGCCAGGGCCACCAGCCCCATGCACAGCACCGGTAAGCTGGTCAGCAGGGCCGCCCCCTGGAACCCCAAGCGGGAGCTCTCGCGAATCTCGTTGAGCAGGGGACTGACCGACGTCAGGATCGGCCGCAGGTTCAAACCCAGGACGATCAGCGTCAGCGCCCAGCCTATGTCGTGCAGGCGTTGACTAGCGGCCATGCCTGGAGCAACCAAGGCGACCAGCCATCGCCCGGCGCTCGAGGCACTGGCGGGACGGGGCGACGGCCGGGGCCGGGATAACTTGATCGTGTGGCATCGGTGGCGCCTCTCGAAGTCGTGGGTGTTACTCACTGGCCTGCAGTCGAAACGCATTATCCAGGACCGTTCAGGTATTCTGAAATTAAATGTAAGAATGCCAATCAGTGAAAATTGGAATGTATAGATGCTCGATCATCTGCTTCTGCGCAGCTTCGTCGCCGTTGCCGACTGCGGCAATTTCACCCGCGCCGCCGAGCGCCTGCACCTCACCCAGTCGACCGTCAGCCAGCAGGTTCGCCGACTGGAAGATGACCTCGGCTGTCGTCTGCTGGACCGCAGCGCCCGCCGGGTGCTGGTAACCGTCGAGGGCGAGCGGCTGCTCGGCTACGCCCGGCGGATCATGGCGCTGCACGACGAAGCCGAAGAGGTGCTGCGCCATGCGCAAAGCGAGGGTGTGCTGCGTCTTGGCGTGCCCGAGGACTTCGCCGCCGAACGGCTGATGCCGTTGTTGGCCCAGTTCGCCGAGAGCCACCCGAAGGTACGCCTGGAGGTCAGCAGCGGACTCAGCCCGGAACTGCTGCGGCAGTATCGCGACGGTGAATTCGACCTGCTGCTGAGCAAACAGATGAAGACCGGCAGCGATTGCCTGGCGGCCTGGCCGGAACCCCTGTGCTGGGTGGACAGTCGCCAGCGTCCGGCGCTCGCACGCGATCCGCTGCCGCTGGTGACCTTTGTCCCGGGCGGCTTGTATCGCCAGGAAATGATCCAGGCCCTCGAGGTCAACGGCCGCAACTGGCGCATCAGTTACTCCAGTGCCAGCCTGGCCAGCATCTGCGCGGCAGTGGCCGCCGGTCTCGGCATCAGCCTGCTGCCGCGGCGCGTCCTGCAAGCGGGACATCGGCCACTGGCGGCGGACAGCGGCCTGCCGCCGATCGCCGGCATGCACCTGGTGCTTTACGGCCGCCAAGGCTTGGGCAAGGCCGGCCAGGACCTGCAAGCACAGCTCTATCGGCTGTGCCGCGACCAGGCCAGCGGCTGAGCTCGAGCCCGCACGAGCCTCTGGCTACACGCCACCTGCGCAGCGCATCAGCTCTCCTCGATCCGGCTGAAAATGTCGTGCAGCCGCTCGGCCCGACTCAAGCGCTCCGACGCCGCCCGACCGAGGTGATCGGAGACAGAGGCGCAGATATAGTTAAGGACGCTGACGGCGGAGATGTAGGAGTCGAACAGCGAGGTGCTTTTCACCATGCAGCGGACCGTCCAGTTCGCCAGGCCCGCCGTCTTGTCCTCGGAATGGTCGGTGACGTACAGCACCCGGGTACCGAGCTCCTGGGCATACTTCATCAGCCGGTAGATCACGTCCTTGCGCCGGCGAAAGCCCAGCACAACCACTAGGTCGCGCTCGCTCAGTCCCGACAGGTCCTTCTCGATCGCCTGCCCGGGCCGTGGCAGGATCTCGACGCACTGGCGCAGCTGGATCAGCTGCTGACGCAGGTACATCGCAGGCATGTAACTGTTGCCATAGCCGATGACCCATATGTTGTCCGCTTTCTCGATGCACTCGGTGACCTCCTCCAGCATCTCCTCGCTCAGGGCGTCGAAGCTGCTCAGCAGGTTCTGCACTTCGCAATCGAGGTGCTGCTTGATCTCGCTTTTGAAGTCGCCGCTGTGATGATCGATGGTATGCAGATAACGGGGCGAGCCTTGCGCCTTGGCCTCCCGCGCCTGCTTGCGGACTTCCCGGAAGTCCTTGTAGCCGAGGCGCTTGATCAGCCGGGTGGCGGCGGCATTGGAGGTATTGGCGCGGGCGACCAGCTCGGAGATGGAATGGGTCGCCAGGTCGCCGGGAAAATCGATGATGATATCGGCCAGCAGCCGCTCGCTACGCGGCAGCTCCTCATATATGTCCCGCAGACAATCTTCGATTGGCAATTTCATAGCAACTTCCCTACGCACCCGATGCTGGTTCCCGTTACGTCCGACCGCCGCTGGACTCTAACAGAAAGCGGCAACCCCTTGGACGCGAAGGAAAAACCCCGCGGCCACAGACCACGGGGATAGTGCGCGACTATTCAGGCTGGTCGTGCGCTCAGCCGACCCACTGGGTGGCCTGGGCATAGACCAGGAAAGCCATCGCAATGGCGATCCAGATGGCGAACAGCGGCAGGAAGAACTTGACCCATTTGTCCCAGGTCACGCCGGCCAGCGCCAGGGTTGCCATGAAGTAGCCCGATGTCGGGTAGAGGATATTGCTGAGGCCGTCACCCAGTTGGTAGGCCAGTACGGCGGTCTGCCGGGTTACCCCAACCAGATCGGACAGCGGCGCCATGATCGGCATGGTCACCAGCGCCTGGCCGCTGCCCGAGGGAATGACGAAGTTGAAGCCCAACTGGGCCAGGAACATGCCGATCGCCGACAGCATCGACGGGAAGCCACCGACCAGGTTGCCCAGACCATGGACCAGGGTATCCATGATCTGCCCGTCCTCCAGCACCACGGCGACCGCACGGGCAATACCGCAGATCATGGCACCGACCAGTACATCGCGGAAACCTTCGTTGAAGCCATCACAGATATCGGCGGTTTTCAGGCCGGCGATGAGACCGACCACGATGCCCATGATGACGAACAGGCCGGCCATCTCCATCATGAACCAGCCCTGCTCCAGCACGCCCCATACCAGCAGGCCGAAGAAACCGAAAGCGGCAACGGCGGCCAGTTTCTGGCGCAGGGTGGCGCCCCGCGCGCTTTCGCTAGCACTGTGCAGGTAGCGTTGCTGCTTCTCCAGCTCCTTGGCATCCCCGCGCATCAGGCTGAGCTCGGGATTGCCGCGCACCTTCAGCGCATAGCGCACCACATAGACGATACCGGCGGCCAGGATAGCGGCGAACGCCAGCATGCGCAGGGTCATGCCGGAGAACACCGGCAGGTCCGCCAACTGCTGGCCGAGCCCGGTATTGATCGGGTTGAGCACGCCGGCGGTGAAACCTGCCGTCGTGGCACAGAGCGCCACAGCCGCCGCGGTGACCGAATCGAAACGCAGCGCAATCATCAGCGGCAGGATCACCGGCACGTAGACCAGCGCGAGTTCCTGGGTGCCGATCAGTGTGGCGATTACCGCGAAGGTCACCATCAATATCGGAATCACCAGGATGCTGTTGTTGGCAAAACGCCGCGCCAGCTTGTCGACCCCGATCTCGATGATACCGGTGCGCCTGAGCACCATGAACATGCCGCCGATCATGAAGGTGAAAAACACCACCACGCCGGCATCGATCAGCCCTTTGGGCACCGCCAGCATGAAATCGACCAAGCCGACGGGGGTGGATTCGATCACGCGGAACGAATCCGGGTCGATGGTGGTGCGGCCGTTCGGCCCCGGCACCCGGTCATAGACACCCGCCGGGACTATGTAGGTCAGCAGCGCCGCGATGGCGCTGAAAACGAAAAGAATGACGTAGATATGCGGCATCTCGAACGACTTTTTCTTGTGCACCGCATGCCGGGCCTGCAGTTCCGCCGGGTCACCACACTGACCGATAGCGTCGTTGTTGCTGTTGGCATCTGCCATTTTTTCTACCTCAGTTTTGATTTTTATTGTTTATCCCTCGGTTCAAGCAACGAAAGGAGGCGGCGTCTGCGCCCCGGCAACCGATCCCGATGCCGGCCACGGCGGTCCCACCCTGCGACGCCTGTGCCTGATCGACCCCGCCATCGCGCCTTGCGTTCTTGTCGCTGTTCACGGCCCCTGGATTACGCCCTGAGGAAGGCGGTCCTCCTGTCGACCTGAAATCGATGATACTCAATTTTTACAAAACATCAATGTGAAAATTAACTATTGCTTTCGCCGCGAGTTGACGTAGGCTGAATGTCGTCCAACAGCCACGGGGCGCCTCCCGCCCCGGTGGAGAAACCACCAACCCATCGAGGTGTGATCCATGAAAAGAACCGCTCCCGACAACTATTCCGCCCACTGGCCCAACCTGGCCGATGAGCGCCTGGGTGCCGAGATCCTGTTTTGTACCGACGAGTTTTTTGCCGCGGCCAGCCGCATGCTGTCCCACCAGGAGCCGGTCTGGCAGGAAGGCGTATTCGATGAAAACGGCAAATGGATGGACGGCTGGGAGTCCCGCCGTAAACGTTGCGAAGGCTATGACTACAGCATCATCCGACTCGGTCTGCCGGGTGCCATCAAGGCCATCGACCTCGACACCAGTCACTTCACCGGCAACTTTCCGCCTTCCGCATCGGTGCAGGCCTGCCACTGTGAAAACGCCGAACCGGACGCCGACACCGCATGGGTAGAGATCCTGCCGTCGGTCAGCCTGTCCGGCGATGCCCACCATATCCATGCCATCGACGATGAACGGACCTGGACCCATCTCAAGCTGAACATCTACCCCGACGGCGGTATCGCCCGCCTGCGCGCCTGGGGGCAGGCACAGTCCCGTATCGAAATCGCCAGCTCCACGCCGATCGATCTCGCGGCCGTGGTCAATGGCGGTCGCGCCCTCGCCTGCAGCGACGAGCATTTCGGGCGCATGGCCAACATCCTCAACCCGGGGCGCGGTATCAATATGGGCGATGGCTGGGAAACGGCGCGCCGCCGGACGCCCGGCAACGACTGGGTGATAGTGGCGCTGGGGCATCCCGGCGAAATCCAGCGCGTCGAAGTCGATACCGCCCACTTCAAGGGCAACTACCCGGACAGTTGCTCGATTCAGGCCGCGTTTGTCAAAGGCGGCACCGACGCGCAGATCGAGACACAAAGCCTGTTCTGGCGCGAACTGCTGCCGCCGCAGAAGCTGCGGGCCCATGATCAGCACTATTTCAGCGAGCAGATCGCCGCGCTGGGGCCCATCACCCATGTGCGCCTGAATATCTTCCCCGATGGCGGCATCAGCCGCCTGCGCCTGATCGGAACGCCGGTCGCCTGTGGCACGACGGGAGCCTGAGGATGACCCACACGCTTGAACTGCAGCCACTGCGTCGGGACAGCTTCAGCCCTTTCGGCGATGTGATCGAAATGGTGGGCAGCCGTAATTTCGCCATCAACCAGGGCGCGACCCAGCGCTTTCACGATATTGCGCGGATCTTCACCGATCCGACGGATGGCCATGCAGCCATCAGCCTGGCCCGTTCGCAACCGCTGCCCTCGCCACTACGCATCGAGATGCTCGAGCGTCACCCGCTGGCGAGCCAGGCCTTCATCCCGCGGGGCGACCAGCCCTTCATCGTGGTGGTCGCGCCGCGAGGCGAGCGTATCGACAGCGGCGAGATCCGCGCCTTCGTCGCCGATGGCAGGCAGGGCGTCAACTATCACCCGGGGGTCTGGCATCACCCGCTACTGGCGCTGGCGCCGGACCAGGACTTCATTGTCGTCGACCTGATCAGTCCAGAGCCCAATTGCGATGAGCACCATTTCGACAGCACGGATCGCTTGCTCCTGGACTACTCCGGACTGCTGCACAAGCGCCACCCAGCCGTTGGCGGCGGCGCGGGCTGAGAGGCTGTGAAAAAACTCCCGCCTACTGCGAGCGCCCCCAGGCGCCCGCTGCGTAGCGCGCCCTGCCGCGAACACCTGGAGACGCTCTCGCGACGGCGCTCGATTTTTTCACAACCTCTGAGCGTTACCGGGAGCAGGCCATGCTGCGTGCATGGCCTGCCCTATACACTGATTGATTCGGGTGGGTTAGCGCCGCAGGCCAGATGACGCACAAACGGCCGCGAAAGTTGGGCGCGCGTAACCCAGCGGCTCATCGAACAAGCGCGATGTCGGGCGCACCCGACATGCGTGATAGCCGGTATTTCCGTAGCAAGCGCCTAACTCAACCTACACCGCCTCCCCCGCGTCGGCCTTGAGCCCCGCCGCCTGCACCGCGCCGATCGCGCATTGCTCGTCGATATCCGAGGTATCGCCGGTGATGCCGATGGCGCCGATCACCGCGCCGCGCTCATCGCGAATCAGCACGCCGCCCGCGGCGGGTACCAGCTTGCCGTCCGCCAGGTTATTCAGCGCGCCGATGAAGGCTGGCCGTTGCTGCGCATCGGCAGCGATGGCACGCGAACCCTTGCCCAGCGCCACCGCGCCCCAGGCCTTGGCGATGGCGATCTGTGGGCGCAGCAGGCTGGCGCCGTCTTCACGCAGCAGGCTGATCAGGTGGCCGCCGGCATCCAGCACGGCAACGGTCAAGGGCGCCGCGGACAGTTCCCGGCCAAGCGCCAGGGCGTGGTTGCTGATGGTGGTCGCGGTATGCAGGTTCAAAGCGCTCATATCTGGAGCCCTCCTCGGAAAATGGATGGAAACAGGGCCTGCACCCACGGCGTCAGCGTCCGCAGCGGACCGGCGGGACATGCCCAACGAATAAACCGTACACAATAAATAATATTTTTAGTACATTTAAATTATTATTTGTATACAAATATCGTCCTGCTTCACCCTTCCCAATACCCCGGGGTGTTGTAGATCGCTTTCAGGTAGTCGATGAAAAAACGCACCTTGGCGGGCAAATAGCGCTGTTGCGGATAGACCGCCTGGATGTCGTAGGCCGGCACGGCGAACTCGTCGAGCACCGTTACCAGTTGCCCGCGCTTGAGCTCGGCCTGGATCTCCCAGGTCGAGCGCCAGCCGATGCCCAGGCCCTGTTTGACCCAGTCGAAGAGGAGTTCGCCGTCATTGCAATCGAGATTGCCGGAAACCTTGACCGCCACCTGTTTGCCATCGCGCAGGAAGGTCCAGCCGCGCTGCTGGCCACCCTGCAGGTTGAACGCCAGGCAGTTGTGCTGGGCCAGATCCTCGAGGGCCCGGGGTGCGGGATGGCGCTGAAAATAGTCCGGCGAACCGCAGACCACCCGCCGATTGGGGAACAGCTTGACCGCTACGTAATTGGGGTCGGTCACCTCGCCGATGCGAATGCCCATGTCGTAGCCCTGACGCACCAGGTCGACCACGCTGTCGGTCAGATTGAACGACAGGTTGAGGTCCGGGTAGCGCGCCTGGAATGCCGGCGCATGCGGCGCGATATGCCGACGGCCGAACGCCGCCGGCGCCGACACCACCAGGTGCCCGCTCACCGAATGACCGCCGTGGGTGATGCTGGCGTCGGCCTCGGCGAAATCGCGCAGCAAACCGCGGGCCCGCTCCAGGTATTGCTCGCCCAGATCGGTCAGCGACAGGCCACGGGTCGAGCGATGCATCAGCTTGACCCCCAGGTGGCGCTCGAGCATGTCGAGGCGCCGGCCCATCACCACCGGGGTCACCCCCTCGACCAGGGCGGCGGCGGCGAAGCTGCCGTGATCGGCCACCAGAACGAAACTGTGCAAAGCCGTGTAACGGTCCATTCGATACTCCTGATACCGACAGAAATGCAGATTCCTGCAATTTACCCCATTAACCCCTTGCCTTCATGCTTTAGGCATGTAGAAAAAATATCGACTAAAGCCTGGAGGAATTTTTCATGGCGCGTATGAGAGCAATCGATGCAGCAGTGGCGGTAATGCGGAAGGAAGGTATCGACGTCGTCTTCGGCATACCGGGTGCGGCCATCAACCCGATGTATTCCGCCTTGAAAGCGGATGGCAGCATTCGTCATATCCTCGCCCGTCACGTCGAGGGCGCCTCGCACATGGCCGAAGGTTATACCCGCGCCAAGGCCGGCAATATCGGCGTGTGCATCGGCACCTCCGGCCCGGCCGGCACCGACATGATCACTGGGCTGTACTCGGCCTCTGCCGACTCCATTCCGATCCTCTGCATCACCGGCCAGGCGCCGCGTGCACGGCTGTACAAGGAAGATTTCCAGGCGGTGGACATCGAGTCGATCGCCAAGCCGGTGACCAAGTGGGCAGTCACCGTACGTGAACCGGCGCTGGTGCCGCGGGTATTCCAGCAGGCCTTCCACGTGATGCGCTCGGGCCGTCCGGGGCCGGTATTGATCGACCTGCCGTTCGACGTGCAGATGGGCGAGATCGAGTTCGACGTCGACACCTACCAGCCGCTGCAGCCGTACAAGCCGGCGGCCAGCCGGGCGCAGATCGAGAAGGCGCTGGACATGCTCAACGCTGCCGAGCGGCCGTTGATCGTTGCCGGTGGCGGCATCTACAACGCCGGGGCCGAAGCGCTGCTGCTGCAGTTCGCCGAACTAGTCGGCGTACCGGTGATCCCGACCCTGATGGGCTGGGGCTGCATCCCCGACGATCACCCGTTGATGGCCGGCATGGTCGGCTTGCAGACCAGCCACCGCTACGGCAACGCCACCATGCTGGCCTCGGACTTCGTCCTCGGCGTGGGTAACCGCTGGGCCAATCGGCACACCGGATCGGTTGAGGTGTACACAAAAGACCGCACCTTCGTTCACGTCGATATCGAGCCAACCCAGATCGGTCGGGTGTTCTCTCCGGACTTCGGCATCGTTTCCGATGCTGGCGCGGCCCTGGCCCTGTTCGTCCAGGTGGCCAGCGAGTGGAAGGCTGCCGGCCGCCTGAAAGACCGCAGCCATTGGGCCGCCGACTGCCAGGAGCGCAAGAGCACGATGCTGCGCAAGACCAACTTCGAAGACGTGCCGATGAAGCCGCAGCGCGTCTACCAGTGCATGAACAACGCGTTCGGCAAGGACGCCTGCTACGTCAGCACCATCGGTCTGTCGCAGATCGCCGGCGCGCAGTTCCTCCATGTGTACAAGCCGCGTCACTGGATCAACTGCGGTCAGGCCGGCCCATTGGGCTGGACCATTCCGGCAGCCTTGGGTGTGCGCGTGGCTGACCCAGAGCGCAAGATCGTGGCGTTGTCTGGCGACTACGACTTCCAGTTCATGATCGAAGAACTGGCTGTGGGTGCGCAGTTCAAGCTGCCCTACCTGCACATCCTGGTGAACAACGCCTACCTCGGCCTGATCCGCCAGAGCCAGCGCGGTTTCGACATGGACTACTGCGTGCAGCTGGCCTTCGACAACATCAACTCGGAGGAAGTCGCGGGTTATGGGGTCGATCACATCGCCGTGGTCGAGGGCCTCGGCTGCAAGGCGATCCGCGTGCGTAGCCAGGCCGAATTGCGCCCGGCCATCGAGCAGGCCGAAGCCTGGATGGCGCAGTACCAGGTACCGGTAGTGATCGAGATCATCCTCGAGCGGGTGACCAACATCGCCATGGGCACCGAGATCGACGCGATCAACGAGTTCGAGGCACTGGCCACCATTCGCGAAGATGCCCCCACCAGCATCATGCCGCTGGACTGACTTGCCCGTTAACCCGTAGCCCGGATTGCATCCGGGCTACCCAAACAAGGAGCATCATATGCCCCGTTTTGCCGCCAACCTGTCCATGCTGTTCACCGAAGTGGACTTCCTGGAGCGCTTCGCCGCTGCCGCCGACGCCGGCTTCAGCGGTGTCGAGTACCTGTTCCCCTATGATTTCCCGGCCGAGGCGATCAAGACCCGCCTGGACGCCAACGGCCTGACCCAGGTGCTGTTCAACCTGCCGGCCGGCGACTGGGGCAAGGGCGAGCGCGGTATCGCCTGCCACCCGGATCGGGTCGAGGAATTCCGTGCCGGCGTCGACCAGGCCATCGCCTACGCCAAGGTTCTGGGTAATACGCAGATCAACTGCCTGGCCGGCATTCGCCCACAGGGCTTCGACTGCGCGACCGTCGAGCAGTGCTTCGTCGACAACCTGAAATTCGCCGCCGACAAGCTGGAACAGGCCGGGATCAAGCTGGTCATGGAAATGATCAACACCCGCGACATCCCCGGCTTCTACCTGAGCAACACCCGCCAGGCCCTTGAGATTCGCGACAAGGTCGGCAGCAGCAACCTGTTCCTGCAGTACGACATCTACCACATGCAAATCATGGAAGGGGATCTGGCCCGCACCCTGGAAAGCAACCTGGCGCTGATCAATCACGTGCAACTGGCCGACAACCCGGGCCGTCACGAGCCGGGTACTGGCGAGATCAACTACCGCTTCCTCTTCGAGCACCTGGACCGCATCGGCTACCAGGGCTGGATCGGCTGTGAATACAAGCCAGCCACCACCACCGCTGCCGGCCTCGGCTGGATGAAAGCGCACAACGCGATTTAAGGAGCACTCTCATGGCTAAAATCGGATTTATCGGTACCGGCATCATGGGCAAGCCCATGGCTGAAAACCTGCAGAAAGCAGGTCACCAACTGTTCCTCTCGACTCACCACGACCCAGCACCTGCTGACTTGTTAGCGGCAGGCGCAATCGCCCTGGCCAGCCCGAAAGAAGTCGCGCAGGAAGCCGAGTTCATCATCGTCATGGTGCCGGACACCCCACACGTTGAAGACGTGCTGTTTCGCAGCGCAGGTATCGCCGAAGGCGTCGGCCCGAACAAAATCGTGATTGACATGAGCTCGATCTCGCCGAGCGCGACCAAAACCTTCGCCGACAAGATCAAGGCGACTGGCGCTGACTACCTCGATGCACCGGTTTCCGGCGGTGAAGTCGGCGCTAAAGCGGCCACGCTGAGCATCATGGTCGGCGGCAGTGAACAAGCCTTCGAGCGCGCCCTGCCCCTGTTCCAGGCGATGGGCAAGAACATCACCCGCGTCGGCGGCAATGGTGACGGTCAGACCGCCAAGGTAGCCAACCAGATCATCGTCGCCCTGAACATCCAGGCCGTCGCCGAAGCCCTGCTGTTCGCCGCCAGGAACGGTGCCGACCCGGCCAAGGTGCGCGAAGCGCTGATGGGCGGTTTCGCCGGTTCGAAGATCCTCGAAGTGCACGGCGAGCGTATGATCAAGGGCACCTTCGACCCGGGCTTCCGCATCAGCCTGCACCAGAAGGACCTCAACCTGGCCCTGTCCGGCGCCCGCGAGCTGGGCCTTAACCTGCCCAACACCGCCAACGCCCAGCAGGTGTTCAGCACCTGCGCGGCCATCGGCGGCAGCAACTGGGACCACTCGGCGCTGATCAAGGGCCTGGAGCACATGGCCAATTTCTCGATCCGCGAGGAGTGACCGCAAACTCAGGCCGAGTGCCCGTAGGTTGGGTTGAGCCTGCGATACCCAACAACCGGTTCAAAGAACCGGCCAACGCATGCCATTGTGGGGAGCGCTGAGCGCTCCATGTTGGGTATCGCTTCGCTCAACACCAACCTACGGGGGCTGTGCCTGAGCCCCTTTCGATCTGCCCGGCAGGCGGTGTCACGGCCTGCCTGCCGGGTGGGTCGATTCTAGTGCGCAGCGTCTGCAAGGCGGGCGCTGCGCACTAGAATCGACGTTGCTCCAGTCATAACCAGAGAGATCGCCATGTCCATCGATCCGTCTTTCCATCCAACGTCTCTGCTGCGCGAGCTGTTCGCCGCCGCCATCGACGCCGCCCACCCGCGCCAGGTGCTGGCCGACTACCTGCCTGACGACCGCAGTGGCCGGGTCATTGTCATCGGCGCCGGCAAGGCCGCCGCGGCCATGGCTGAAGTGATCGAGCACGAGTGGCAGGGTGAAGTCTCCGGCCTGGTGGTGACCCGTTACGAGCACGGCGCCAACTGCAGCAAGATCGAGGTGGTGGAGGCCGCTCACCCGGTACCGGACGACGCCGGCGAACGGGTCGCCCGCCGCGTGCTGGAGCTGGTCAGCAACCTGACGGAAAGCGACCGGGTGATCTTCCTGCTCTCCGGCGGCGGCTCCTCGCTGCTGGCCCTGCCGGCCGATGGCATTACCCTGGCCGACAAACAGGCGATCAACAAGGCGCTACTCAAATCCGGCGCTTCGATTGGCGAGATGAACTGCGTGCGCAAGCACCTCTCGGCAATCAAGGGCGGCCGCCTGGCCAAGGCCTGCTGGCCGGCCAGCGTCTACACCTACGCGATCTCCGACGTGCCCGGCGACGAGGCCACGGTGATCGCCTCCGGGCCAACCGTGGCCGATCCGACCACCTCGGCCGAGGCCCTGGCGATCCTCACCCGCTACCAGATCGAGATCCCGGCCAAGGTGCGCGCCTGGCTGCAGGACCCGCGCTCGGAGACGGTCAAGCCCGGCGATCCCTGCCTGGCCCGCAGCCACTTCCAGCTGATCGCCACCCCCCAGCAATCGCTCGAGGCCGCTGCCGCCAAGGCCCGCGCCGCCGGCCTGCCGGCGCTGATCCTCGGCGACCTGGAGGGCGAGTCGCGCGAGGTGGCCAAGGTCCACGCCGGCATCGCCCGCCAGGTGGCCCTGCACGGCCAGCCGATCCAGGCGCCCTGCGTGATCCTCTCCGGCGGCGAGACCACGGTCACCGTGCGCGGCAACGGCCGCGGCGGGCGCAACGCCGAATTCCTCCTGAGCCTTACCGACAGCCTCAAGGGCCTGCCCGGGGTCTACGCCCTGGCCGGCGACACCGACGGCATCGACGGCTCGGAAGACAACGCCGGCGCGCTGATGACCCCGGACAGCTATGCCCGCGCCGCCCAACTAGGCCTGAGCGCCGGCGACGAACTGCATGACAACAACGGCTACGGCTACTTCGCCGCGCTGGACGCGCTGATCATCACCGGCCCAACCCGTACCAACGTCAACGATTTCCGCGCCATCCTGATTCTCGAGAGCCCAGCCCAATGACTCCAGATAAAAAAGTGAAAATCCTCGCCACCCTCGGCCCGGCCGTCGCAGGCATCCACGATATCCGCCAACTGGTCGAGGCCGGGGTCAATCTGTTCCGCCTCAACTTCAGCCACGGCGAACACGCCGACCACGCCCAGCGCTACGCCTGGGTGCGCGAAGTGGAGCAGCAGCTGAACACGCCGATCGGCATCCTCATGGACCTGCAAGGGCCGAAACTGCGGGTCGGCCGCTTTGCCGCCGGCAAGGTCGATCTGCAGCGCGGCCAAGCCTTTCGCCTGGACCTGGACAGCACCCCGGGCGACGCCCGCCGGGTCAACCTGCCCCACCCGGAAATCATCGAAGCCCTGCAGCCTGGGATGAGCCTGCTGCTCGACGACGGTCGCCTGCGCCTGCAGGTGACCAGCAAACAAGCCGATGCGGTGCTTACCGAGGTGATCGCCGGCGGCGAGCTGTCGGATCGCAAAGGCGTCAACGTGCCCGAGGCGGTACTGCAACTCAGCCCATTGACCGAGAAGGACCGCCGCGACCTGGCCTTCGGCCTGGAGCTGGGCGTCGACTGGGTGGCGCTGTCGTTCGTCCAGCGCCCCGAGGACATCCTCGAGGCCCGTGAGCTGATCCAGGGCAAGGCCTTCCTCATGGCCAAGATCGAGAAGCCCTCGGCGGTCACCCACCTCAAGGAAATCGCCGAGCTGTGCGACGCGATCATGGTCGCCCGTGGCGATCTGGGCGTGGAAGTACCGGCGGAAAACGTGCCGCGCATCCAGAAGGAGATCATCCGCACCTGCCGCCAGCTCGGCAAGCCGGTGGTGGTGGCCACCCAGATGCTCGAATCCATGCGCTTCTCGCCGGCGCCGACCCGCGCCGAAGTCACCGACGTGGCCAATGCCGTGGCCGAAGGCAGCGATGCGCTGATGCTCTCGGCGGAAACCGCCTCGGGTGACTACCCGCTGGAAGCGGTACAAATGATGAGCAAGATCATCCGCCAGGTGGAAAACGGCCCGGACTTCCAGGCCCAGCTCGACGTCGGCCGCCCGCAGGCCGAAGCCACCGCCAGCGACGCGATCAGTTGCGCGATCCGCCGGATCAGCTCGATCCTGCCGGTAGCGGCCCTGGTCAATTACACCGAATCCGGCGCTTCCAGCCTGCGCGCCTCGCGCGAACGGCCGAAGGCACCGATCTTGAGTCTGACCCCGAATCTGCATACCGCGCGTCGCCTGAGCGTGGCCTGGGGCGTATACTCGGTGGTCAACGAACGCCTGCACAAGGTCGAAGAAGTCACCAGCACCGCCCTGGAAATCGCCCAGGCCCAAGGCATGGCCCAGCGCGGCGACACCCTGGTGATCACCGCCGGCGAGCCCTTCGGCCAGCCGGGCAGCACCAACAGCCTGAGGATCGAAACCCTGCAGTGAGCGGCGTAAGATGCGCCCTGCGCTCCTGCCAACGGCCTATCCGGTTTGTGGTGCGCGCGGCGCACCCTACCGAACAATCCCACGCTGGCTTTGCCAGTTTGCAGGCGCCCTGATCGGCGCCTCTTTTTATTCAGGCCGACCGTACATGCACCAGCTGTCTCTACCACTGCGCGCCCTGCGCGGCATGGGCACCCTGCTCAGCGGCTTCAGCCAGATATTCCTGCTCAGCCATGCCGGCTGCGGCCTGCTGGTGGTGCTGGCGCTGCTGATCGGCGCGCCGCATCTGCTCGGCGGCGCCCTGCTCGGCGGCTTGATCAGCATGCTCACCGCGCAGCGCCGTGGTTACCCGCAGGCCGACATCGACGCCGGGCTATACGGCTACAACGGCATCCTCCTGGGGCTGCTGGCCAGCTCGCAATTCAGCTGGTCGCCACTGCTGCCACTGCTGATCATCTTCGCTGCCGGCCTGTCCAGCCTGGTGCTCGCGCCCTGGATGCGCCGCATGCGCGAGCGCCGGTGGCTGCCCGCCTTCACCTTTCCCTTTGTCGCCTTGAGCTGGCTGTTGTTGTGGCTGGCACCCTCCCTGCAACTGGAGCTGCACAACGACCCCGCCACGGCGGCCTACAGCCTCGATTGGTTCACCGGTCTGCTGGCACCGCTGCGCGGTCTGGGCCAGGTGATCTTCCTCGACCAGCCCCTGGCCGGGCTGTGCCTGTGGCTCGGTTTGCTGCTGGCCGATCGCCGCGCCGCCTGCTGGGCCCTGCTCGGCTCCGCCGCCGGCTTGAGCCTGGCGCTGCAGCAGGGCTGGGACCAGCACAGCGCCCTCGCCGGCTTATACGGCTACAACGCCACACTGGCGGCTATCGCCCTGAGCCAGGTGCATCGCCAACCCTGGGCGCCGCTGCTCGGCATCGGCCTCGCCCTGCTCCTGCAACCGGGCTTCGACGCACTCGGTCTGCCGGCGCTGACCATGCCCTTTATCCTCGCTTGCTGGCTGGTTCAGGCCGGCCGCAAATGCTGGCAGCAGGCGGTGGAGGCGAGCGCGCCGCGGGGCAAATACTGACCTGAGAGTTTGTGAAAAAACTCTCGCCTGCTGCGACCGCCTCCGAACGTCCGCTGCGGCGCTCGATTTTTTCACAACCTCTGAACCCTGCTCAGCGCTCCAGCAACTGCCTGGCCTGATCCGCCATCTGCCGGATCAGGGCGCTGGCAGCCGGATGCTCGCCATCCCTGAGCCTACTTACGGCATACAACGTCACCATGATGCAGGGGTGCAGCTCGCGCACTTGCAGGGCCGCCGAGGTATGGGCAAGCGCCGTGAAGGGATCCACCACGGCCAGGCCGAGCCCGGCCTCCACCAACGAGCGCGCCACCTGATAGGTCTGCACGTAGGTGGTAATCACCGGGGCATCCTCCATTTCATCCAGCTGGCTGCTCAGCTGACTGCCCAGGCCGTCGCGCGTGTCCAGGGCAATCAGTGGCTGGCCCGCCAGCTCCTGCAAGGCCATGGGTTTGCCGGCCAGCACCGCGCTCCACTGACCGCGGCCCGCGATCACCCGCATGCTGCCCTGAGCCAGGGGCTTGCCGCGCAACGCTGGATGCATGGGCTCTTGCAGACTGAAAGCGATATCCGCCTCATGCAGCAGCAGGCTCTCGACCAGCTCCCGGGTGTGATGAGTCGCCAGGGTACAGGGCGTCCTCGGGTAGCGCCGCCGCCACTGCGCGATGCTCGCCGGCAGCAGGCTCTGCGCCAGGGTCGGCGTGGTGACAATGCGCAGGGGGCGATCACTGTGGCCGCGCAGGTTGCCTGCCAGGCGGCGCACCTCTCGCAGGTCGTCGAATACCTTGCCTGTGGCCGCCTCCAGCAGGCGCGCCTCCGCCGTGGGGTGCAACTGCCCGCGAACCCGAGTGAACAGGCTGAAGCCCAGCTGCGCCTCGGCATGGTGTAGCGCCTTGGTCGCTGCAGGCTGGGTGATGTTCAGCAGCTTGGCGGCGCCGGTTACCGAGCCGGTTTGCAGGATTGCCTGAAAGATTTCGATATGACGCAGTCGCACGAAAAACTCCTATCACCGGGTAATGGGTTCGAGGACGCCTGTCGGGCGCCCTGAGCCACAGCATAACGCCCCGCACCCATAACCTGAGGTAATGGCGGCATTGCATCTGCTCATTCGATCTCTGCTGCCGGCGGCGGCAAGCTGGGCCCATCGAGCATTCCTGGAGGCACGGATGAGCAAGCACGTCGCAATAGTTGGGGGTGGGGTAGTAGGTCTGGCCACCGCCTATGCACTGATCCGCGAGGGGCATGAGGTTAGTCTGTGCGAAAGCCATGCACAGGTCGCCCAGGAGACCAGCCATGCCAACGGCGGACAACTCAGCTATCGCTATGTTTCGCCCCTGGCCGATGCGGGGGTGCCGTTCAAGGCGCTCGCCTGGATGTTGCAGGGTGAAGCTGCGCCCCTGAAATTTCGGCTGCGCCTGGAGCCGCGGCAATGGCGCTGGTGCCTGAGCTTTCTCGCGGCCTGTCGCAGTTCGGTCAACCAGCGCAATACCGGCCACCTGCTGCGCCTGGCCCTGCACAGCCAGCAGACCCTGGCGCAATGGCGGGCGCAGGACGGCCTCGACGGCTTCGCCTGGCGCAGCAATGGCAAGCTGGTGGTCTACCGCAATAGCAGCAGCCTGCACCAGGCCGCACGCAAAATGAGCGAAGCATCCGGGCAACAGCTACTCGATGCGGCCCAATGCCTGGCACTGGAGCCTGCACTAGAGGGCATCGCCAGACAACTGGCCGGCGGCATCTACAGCGCCGGCGATGAAGTCGCCGATTGTCTGCGCTTCTGCCAGGTGCTGGAGCAACGCCTGCAAGCCAGTGGCCGCTATCGCCGCCTCAGCGGGCGCCCGGCGACCGGCTTCGAACATGCCGCCGGCAAGATTCAGGCGTTACGTCTGGGCGAAGAATCCATCAACGCCGATGCCTTCGTCCTCGCCGCGGGCAATCATAGCGCCAGCCTGGCCCGCACCCTGGGCCTGCACCTGCCGATCTACCCGCTCAAGGGCTACAGCCTGACCCTGCCGCTGGCAGCGGATGCCATCGCCCCGGAGCTCAGCGTGACCGACTTTGACCACAAGGTGGTCTACGCCCGTCTCGGTCACCAGCTACGGGTCGCCGCCATGGTCGATATCGGGGCACGCGACGCTCAGCCCAACGCACGACGTCTCAGCGCCCTGCGCCGCCTGGGCGAGCGCACTTTTCCTGGTGCCGGCAATTACCAGCAGGCCGAGGCCTGGGCCGGCCTGCGCCCTTGCACGCCACAGGGTACGCCGCTGCTCGGTGCCACCGCGTTTACCAACCTCTGGCTCAACAGCGGCCACGGCAGCCTGGGCTTCACCCTGGCCTGTGCCAGTGGCCAGGTGCTTTCATCCCTGATTTCCGGGCGCAAAAGCCCGATCTCGCTGGAAGGCTTGAGTCTTCCCAACTGCAACTCTCGCTAATCGACAGGAGCTTCCCATGCATATCGAGCGTATCGCCAGCACCCCGCGCCTCAGTGGCGCCGTGCTCCACGGCGATCTCATCTACCTGTCCGGCCAGGTTCCGGACGACCGCCAGGGTGACTGCGCCAGCCAGACCGAACAGGTGCTGGCAAAGATCGACAGCCTTCTGCAACAGGCCGGCAGCCATCGCTCCAACCTGTTAAGTGTCCAGATCTGGCTGAAAGACATCGAAAGAGACTTCGCCGCCATGAACGCGGCCTGGGATCGCTGGCTGCCGGCTGGCAGTGCACCGGCCCGCGCCACGACCCAGGCCGACCTCGCCTCAACCGACGTACTGGTGGAGATGCTGGTGATCGCCGCCCGCCCGCAATGAAAGGAACCGCCATGCGCAAACCCCTGATTGGAATCACCCTGGATGTCGAACCGCAAGGCGGTGGCTACTCGCTCGACCCCTGGTACGCCCTGCGCGTCAATTATGCCGAGGCGGTGAGTGCCGCCGGCGGCCTGCCGGTCGCCCTGCCACATGAGCTGTCGGCGGTGCAGGACTACCTGGAACGAATCGATGCCCTGCTCGTCAGCGGCGGCATGTTCGACATCCCACCAGAGCTCTACAGCCAGAGCACACAGCACCAGAGCGTGAGCACCAAGGCGACACGCACCGCCTTCGAGATGGCCCTGCTGCGCGGTGCTCTGGACCGGGACATGCCGGTGCTGGGCATCTGCGGCGGCATGCAACTGTTAGTGGTCGCCTCTGGCGGCAGCCTCTACCAGGATCTCGACAGCGACATGCCCGGAGCCCTCGAACACATGCAAGCGACGGCCCACGACCACCCCTGGCACCCGGTAGATATCGCTCCGGACAGTCAGTTGCAGCAGCTGCTCGGCTGCAGCCGCCTGCGGGTCAACTCGGTACACCACCAGGGTGCCCGACAACTGCCGGACAACCTGCTGCCGGCAGCACGCTCCGAGGACGGCCTGATCGAAGCCGTGGAACGCCGCGACCGGCGCTTCGCCCTGGGCCTGCAATGGCACCCCGAATACCGTATCAACCCGGAGGAAAGCCGCCTGTTTCAGGCCTTCGTGGCTGCCGCCCGCTCATAACGAGAATCGACAGGTCGTCGAGAACCCGCCAGCGCAACGCCATCGGCCGCGCCCTGCAGTTCCCTGCGCCTGCCCAACCGAAAGCTGAATCGTTCTGCCTCGACAATCCCAATTCCAATCGCAGAGAGCTTCGCCATGCTTGATTTCCTCAACGACTTGCTCTGGGGCAAGGTACTGATCGTCACCCTGGTGGCCATCGGTGTGCTATTCACCTGCAGCTCCCGTTTCGTGCAACTGCGCCACTTCGCCGCCATGTTCGGCATCCTGCGCAGTGCCTTCAAACACCAGAAAGGACAGATCAGCTCGTTTCAGGCCCTGACCCTGAGCGTCGCCGGCCGGGTCGGTGCCGGCAACATCGCCGGTGTCGCCGTCGCCATTACCCTGGGCGGCCCGGGGGCGGTGTTCTGGATGTGGATGATCGGCCTGCTCGGCATGGCCACCAGCTTCTTCGAATGCACCCTGGCGCAAGCCTTCAAGGTTCGCGGCAGCAACGGTCTGTATCGTGGCGGGCCAGCCTTCTATATCGAACGCGGTCTGAAGTCGCGCTGGCTGGCGGTGGTCTTCTCGATCCTGCTGCTGGTGACCTTCGGTTTCGGCTTCAGCGCCCTGCAGTCATACACCATCGCCACCTCACTCAACGACACCCTCGGTCTGCCGGCTTATGCCTGCGCCGCGCTGATCGCAGGCCTGCTGGCGGCGATCATCTTCGGCGGCCTCCAGCGCATCGCCAGGTTCGCCGAAATCCTTGTGCCGGTCATGGCCCTCGGCTATTTGCTCATGACCCTGTACGTATTGGGCAGCCATGTAGAGCGCATTCCCGAGGCACTGCTGATGATTTTCAACAGTGCTTTCGGCCTGGAACAGGCCGTCGGTGGCGGTGTCGGCGCAGCCATACTGCACGGCATCAAGCGCGGCCTGTTCTCCAACGAAGCCGGCCTCGGCAGTGCGCCCAACGTGGCCGCCGTGGCCGACGTACCCCACCCGGTCAACCAGGGCATCGTGCAGGCATTCAGCGTGTTCATCGACACCCTGGTGCTGTGCAGCTGCACCGCGATGATCGTGCTGCTTTCGGAGGTCTACCAGCCAGGCGGCAATCTTGGCGGCATCGCCCTGACCCAGGCGGCCATGGCTGAGCACGTGGGTGAGTGGGGGCGTGCCTTCGTCAGTCTGGCGTTGTTCTGCTTCTGCTTCACCTCGATGGTCTACAACTACTACCTGGGCGAAAACAGCCTGAGCTTCATGGGTCTGGACAGTCCCGTGGCAGTTGCAAGCTTCCGTCTGTTGACCCTGGTCCTGATCCTCTGGGGTGCCCTGCAGGATCTCAACACAGTGTTCGCCTTCGCCGACCTGACCATGGCCCTGCTCGCCCTGGTCAACCTTATCGCCCTGCTTCTGTTGCTCAAGGTAGGCCTGCGTCTGATGCGCGACTACGAACGTCAGCGTGCTGCTGGCATCGTCAGCCCCAGTTTCGACCCAAGCATGTTCCCCGACCTGAACATCGACCCACAGGCCTGGCCAATCCCACAAGGGCAAACCGCTGCGCCCGAGGTGTCGGATAGCGCCCGAGCCAAGCCCCAGCCGTCCTGAGCTGCCCACCAGTTGCCCGCCCGCGGGCGGGCAACTCAGCCAAGACGTGCCGAAGCCGCTGACGGCGGCGCAATCCAGCCTGAGCGCACCACGGCTCTCGCCAGGAACGATGGCCGCCGGATCGGTTGCGGCTCGCTACCAGCACGTTCGTCTTGCCATCGCCCCTTCGAGCTGCTTAGGCTGCAGGCTCCCACTCCACTGGGCCTATCCATGGAAAACAGCCGAAGTTGGCGCCAGCGCCTGTACATCATCATCTTCCAGACCGACACTCCGGCCGGGCAGCGCTTCGACCGCTGGCTGTTGCTGACCATCCTGGCCAGCCTGGTGGTGGTCATGCTCGACAGCCTGAGCGATGTGCACGACCGCTATGGCCAGCTGCTGCTCAATCTGGAATGGGCCTTCACCGCCCTGTTCGCCATCGAGTACGTGGTGCGCCTGTACTGCTCGCCCAAACCGCTGCGTTACGCCTTCAGCTTCTACGGCCTGGTCGACCTGCTGGCGGTGCTGCCGGCGATCCTCGCCTTGCTGTTCGCCGACGCCCAGTACCTGCTGATCATCCGGGTGATCCGCATGCTGCGGGTGTTCCGCGTACTCAAGCTGAGCCCCTACCTGCGCCAGGCCAACTTCCTGCTCACGGCGCTGCGCGGCAGCCGGCAGAAGATCATCGTGTTCTTCGCCAGCATCGCCATCCTGGTAACGGTGTTCGGCACCCTGATGTACGTGATCGAGGGGCCCGCCCATGGCTTCACCAGTATCCCCAAGGGCATCTACTGGGCCGTGGTGACCCTGACCACCGTGGGTTTCGGCGACATAGTGCCGCGAACGCCGCTGGGCCAGGCGCTTTCTACCCTGATCATGATCACCGGCTACTCGATCATCGCCGTGCCGACCGGGATTTTTACCGCAGAGCTGGCCAGCGCCATGCGCGTTGGCGACCAGCTCAGGCACGACTGCCCAAGCTGCGCCAAGGATCTCCACGAGCATGGCGCGGCCTTCTGTAACCGCTGCGGCAATCCGCTGTTTCCGCGGCAGGTCGATCAGGCCCGAGGGGAATAAGCCATCGGCAGGGGCTCTGGCCCAATCTAGGGCCGACTCAGGAGCGCAGCGAACAGTCCGGAGACGCTGTACTGCTCCGCGCAGTACGCACTTCTATGACCGTTGCCGCACCGGGCCGATCGATGACATGGAGCGGGCCGAAGCTGCTCAACCGCGCTCGACCGGCGCCGAGGTCAGCTCGAAGGGGCTGTTGCTGCGCCGCTGGTTGCGGTCCTCGCGCGGGGTGGCGCCGAAGAAGTTGCGGTAGGCGCTGGAGAAGTGCGGGCCGGAGGAGAAGCCGCAGGACAGGCCGATCTGGATGATCGACTTGCTGGTCTGCATCAGCAACTGGCGCGCCTTGTTCAGGCGCAGCTCCAGGTAGTACTGGCTGGGCACCCGGTTCAGATACTGCTTGAAGATGCGCTCCAGCTGGCGGCGCGAGACGCAGACGTGCTGGGCGATTTCGTCGGTGGTCAGCGGCTCTTCGATATTCGCCTCCATCAGCAGCACCGCCTGGGTCAGCTTGGGGTGGCTGGAGCCCAAGCGGTTCTGCAATGGAATGCGCTGGCGCTCGCTGCCCTCGCGAATACGCTCGACCACCAGCTCTTCCGACACCGCGCCGGACAGCTCGGCGCCGTGATCGCGGGCCAGCAGGGCCAGCAGCAGGTCGAGCACGGCCAGACCGCCGCAGGCGCTGAGACGATCACGGTCCCAGTCGAACAGATGGCTGGTGGCGATGACCTTGGGGAAACGTTCGCTGAAATCGTCCTGCCAGCGCCAGTGCACGGCGGCGCGATAACCGTCGAGCAGACCCAGCTGCGCCAGGGGATAGACCCCAGCGGATATCGCGCCGATCACGCAACCGCTGCGCACCAGCTGCTTGAGCGCGCTGGACAAGGCCAGGGGCATGGGCGCGGGGGGCGCGTCGGCAAGCAGGAAGAGTTTGTGCAAACCCTCCAGCTTGCCCGTCCAGGCTTCTCCCGGTAGACGCCAGGCGCCTTCGGCCGGGAGCTCGGCCTGGATGAACGAGAGTTCGTAGACCACGTCCGGGTGGACACGCTGGGCAACGCGCAAGGCCTCCTCGGCCAACGCCAGGGTCAGGGGTTTGCAGTTGGGCCAAAGCAGGAAGCCGATTCGATGGGCAGTCATGGGGGCAGTTTAGGCTCTGTAAACGGGCAAGGGCATGCCGCTCACTTAAGGCTACCAGAGAGGAACTGCTGGAGGCGTTCCGATTGTGGATTGAGCAACACTTCGCGCGGGTCGCCACGCTCCTCGACCAGCCCCTTGTGGAGGAATACCAGCTGGTTGGAGACCTCGCGGGCGAAGCCCATTTCGTGGGTCACCACCACCATGGTGCGACCTTCCTGGGCCAGATCCTGCATGACCTTGAGCACCTCACCGACCAGTTCGGGGTCGAGGGCCGAGGTCGGTTCGTCGAAGAGCATCACTTCCGGCTCCATGGCCAGGGCGCGGGCGATCGCCACGCGCTGCTGCTCGCCGCCGGACATGTGCGCCGGGTAGGCATCCTTGCGATGGGCCACGCCGACCTTGTTCAGGTAATGCTCGGCTTTTTCCCGGGCTTCGGCCTTGGCGATACCGAGCACGTGCACCGGCGCTTCCATGACGTTCTCCAGGGCGCTCATGTGCGACCACAGGTTGAAATGCTGGAACACCATGGCCAGGCGCGAGCGCATGCGCTGCAACTGCTTGGGGTCGGCGGCCTTGAGCGCGCCTTCCTTGTTGGCCAGCAGCTTCAGCTCTTCGCCGTTGAGCAGGATCTTGCCGCCGTGAGGCTGTTCGAGCAGGTTGATGCAGCGCAGGAAGGTACTCTTGCCCGAGCCGCTGGAGCCGATGATGCTGATCACGTCGCCAGCCTTGGCCGCCAGGGACACGCCCTTGAGCACTTCGTGGCTGCCGTAGCGCTTGTGCAGATCCTGAACTTCGAGTTTGTACATGGTTTCCACTCTCTTGAATCAGTCGCTGAGCAAGCGACCCTGGCGAATAGGGGTACGACCGGCGACCTTGGCCAGCCACAGGCCGGGCTGGGCAAAACGCATCCGTTCACGCGCATAGAGCACACCGTCGGTCGAGGCCAACACGGTGCTGTGGCGATCGCTGAGCGGATCGATCACCTCGAACAGCGGGTCGCCGGCCTTGACCCGCGCACCCACCGGTTGCAGAAAACTCACAACTCCGGCATGCGGCGCGCAGGCATATTCGGCGCCCTCGAATGGCGTGGCCTCGCAGCAGTCTTCGGGCGCTACCGGCCAATCGCCGGCGATCAGCCCCTGTTCGGCGAGAAACGCCAGAATACTCTCGGCACTGACTGCGGCCTGCTCCTTGCCGGTATCGGCCATGCCACCCAGCTCGACAGTGGCGGCCAGGCACGCCAGCGGGATAGCTGCCTCGGGGAAATACCGAGCCAGGCGCAGCCAGGGTAGCGAGCAGGACTCGTCGAACGAACTGCCGCCGCCGTCCTCGGTCGTCAGTACCGCGCCGGCCTGCAGACGGGCGGCCAGCGGGCGCAACTGCGCCCATTGCTGCGGCAGGGTGTACAGATGCACCAGCGCCTCGAAGTCGCAGTGCAGATCCAGCACCACATCGGCATCGCAGGCGTGTTTGAGCAACAGGCGCTGCAAGGCCTGCAACTCGGACGTCGGCGCCGGCAGCACCTCCAGTGCGGCCAGCATCGCCGCGCGGATCAGGCGCACATTGGCCGGCCCATCCTCGCCCAGGCAGCCTTGCAGGGCCGGGGCAATGGCCTCGGCCAGGGCGAAGAAGTCGCGGTTGAAATTCTTGCCGCTGGCGAACTCGAAACGGCCCTGCTGGGTCGCCTGAAACAACTGCCCCAGGCCGATCGGATTGGCCACCGGCACCAGTTCGATGACGCCGCTCAGGCGGCCCTGGGCTTCGAGTTCGCGCAGGCGCCGCTTGAGCTCCACGGCGACCCGCATGCCCGGCAGCTCATCGGCATGCAGGGATGCCTGGATATAGGCCTTGCACGGGCCATTGCCAAAGCGAAATACGCTTAGACGCCGCTCCGTGCCGGGGCAGGTCCAGGGCAACACATGATCGATCCGTTGCATATTCGCCTCCTCAGAGATTGTGAAAATATCGAGCGCCGTCGCGAGGCTGCCTCCAGGCGTTCGCAGTAGGCGGGAGTTTTTCCACAAGCTTCATGCCTTGCGCGGCGCCAGATAAGCCAGCCAGCGGCGCTCGGCGTGCTTGAACAGGCGCACCAGGACGAAGGTCAGGCACAGGTAGAACAGCCCGGCGGTGATGAACGCCTCGAACGGCAGGTAATGCTGGGAGCTGACGGTGCGGGCCGCACCGGTGATGTCGATCAGGGTAACGATCGACGCCAGGCTGGTGGTGTGCAGCATCATGATCACCTCGTTGCTGTACTGCGGCAGCGCCCGGCGCAATGCCGAAGGCAGGAGAATGCGCCGGTACAGCTTGGCTCGCGACATGCCCATGGCCTTGGCCGCCTCGATCTCGCCATGGGCGGTCGACTTGAGGCTGCCGGCAAGGATTTCCGCACTGTAGGCACTGGTGTTGATGCCGAACGCCAGGCAGGCACAGAAAGTCGCGCTGGAAAAATACGGCCAGAGGAAGCTCTCACGCACCACGTCGAACTGGGCCAGGCCGTAGTAGATCAGGAACAACTGCACCAGCATCGGCGTGCCGCGGATCACATAGGTGTAGAGCCAGGCCGGAAAATTCAGCAACGGCGACTTGGACACCCGCATCAACCCCAGCGGAATCGCCAGCGCCAGGCCGAAGGCCAGGGAAATCAGGAGCAGCTTGAGGGTCACCAGTACGCCACCGAAGTACAGCGGCAGGTTTTCCCAGATCACGTTGTAGTCGAAGATCATGCGTTCGCTCCCATGCTCACAGATCGGCGGCCTTGCTGCCGACCGAGTAGCGCTTTTCTACATAGCGCAGCGCCAGCAGGGACACGCTGGTCAGCACCAGATAGAGGGCGCCGACCGCCAGGTAAAAGGTAAACGGCTCACGGGTGGCATCGGCTGCGCTTTTCGCCTTGAACATCATGTCCTGCAGGCCCACCACGGAAATCAACGCGGTGGCCTTGGTCAGCACCAGCCAGTTGTTGGTGAAGCCGGGGATGGCGAAACGGATCATCTGCGGCACCAGGATGCGAAAGAACACCTTGCTGCCACTCATGCCGTAGGCCGCGCCCGCCTCGCTCTGGCCTTTGGGAATGGCCATGAAGGCACCGCGAAAGGTCTCCGACAGGTAGGCGCCGAAGATGAAGCCCATGGTGAAGACGCCGGCGATAAACGGATTAATATCGATGTATTCGTCATAACCCAGCAGCGGCGCCAGCCGATTCACCAGGTCCTGGCCGCCATAGAAAATCAGCAGGATCAGCACCAGGTCGGGAATGCCACGAATCACGGTGGCGTAGGTTTCACCCAGAAGCGCCAGCCACCTGACCGGCGACAGACGGAATGCCGCACCGACCAGGCCTAGAAAAATCGCCACCGCCACGGATGACAGGGCCAGCATCAGGGTGAGCCAGGCGCCTTCGAGAATGGTCGAGCCGTAGCCGTCAAGCATGCTCAAGTACCTCATGCAGGCGCCGGGCGGCGCCGAGGAGCACAACGGAAAAGTGGCGCAAGCGCGCTATCCGCCTGCTGCCGCCACTCTCGGAGATAAGTACTTGCCTGCCAGCAGTCAGTCGCCGTAGACGTCGAAGCTGAAGTACTTGTCCTGCACTTGCTTGTACTTGCCGTTGGCGCGGATCGCCATAATGGCTGCGCTGAACTTGTCGGCGAGCGCCGTGTCGCCCTTGCGCACGGCAATGCCCTGGCCCTCACCGAAATACTTGACATCGGTGAAATCGGGACCGGTGAAAGCAAACCCCTTGCCGGCATCGGCCTTGAGAAAACCATCGTCGATGTTCACCGAATCGGCCAGGGTGGCGTCCAGACGGCCGGCGGTCAGGTCGAGGAAGATCTCGTTCTGCGAGCCATAGCGCACCACTTCGACGCCGGCCGGAGCGAGCACGTCGGTGGCGTAGCGGTCATACACCGAAGAGCGCTGCACGCCGACTTTCTTACCCTTGAGGTCGACCAGCGGATCCTTGATCACAGTGCCGGCCTTCATCGCCAACTTGGCCGGAGTGGCGTAGTACTTGCCAGTGAAGTCCACGGATTTTTTGCGGTCCTCGGTGATCGACATCGACGACAGCACCGCGTCGAACTTGCGCACTTTCAGCGCCGGGATCAGGCCATCGAACTCCTGCTCGATCCACTGGCACTTGACCTGCATCTCTTCGCACAGGGCATTGCCGATGTCGTAGTCGAAGCCGGTGATAGCGCCGTCGGGAGTCTTGTAGGCGAACGGCGGGTAAGCCGCTTCGATACCGATGCGCAGGGGCTTGCTGTCATCAGCCATGGCCAGCGGCGACAGCATGGATAGCGCCAGTGCGCCGAGAAGGGCAATCTTCTTCATCTTGTGACTCCTTCGAATGGGAATGGATGCGGCTGGCAGTAATCTGTGAGCGCACATGCATCCAGCCATGGACAAATTGTAGAGAACGTCGCCGTCTTTGCTGGCTAACAGGCAGAGACCAGCAGTTCCGGCCGGGTGTGCGGCATTCTAGCGACAGGGCGAAAGTCGATATTTCTTCAATGCGACAAGTAATTACAAAAGGCCCGGACGGGTGCCGCGGACATGTTGACAGCCTCCGGCAAACATGCCGAGACAGGATAGAGAGGTAACCGATCAATAACGCAATTAGCGCGCCATATCTTGCGAAAGCTTTTACTTACGGGCCTTGCAGGGCATTCCAGTTTATCCAGGACACAGAAAATCGACGCAAAGTGTTTCCCTGCCGCCCAAAAACGTGCGCGCCGTTACCGACCCGGTGACAGTGTCGGACCTGCAGGAGCCGATAGACGCAATTGCCCCCAGTTTGCTGCGCGACAGCGCGGCGTCTGGACGACGGGGGATCACTTATCAAACAACCTATATGTCATTGATTTCATGGATTATGACCTTTCTTGTGGGAGGGGCTTTAGCCGCGAAAGCTTTCGAGTTCCTACAAAAAACATCGCAGCTAAAGCGGAACGCCGCCCGCCCCCTCCTTCAGGTACCACAAGCCGACAGGCACAATTACCCTCAGCTTGCTGCGCGACAGCGCAGCTGTTGTCCTCCTACGCGGATCTTTTACTCATCCCCACAAACGATAACGCCCCGCCTCGGTTGGTAGCCGAGGCGGGGCGCGGTTTGCCGGTGCCGGTTAGGCGACCTGCATGTCGCGGTGAGTATCGATGAGGTGTTGCACCACGCCAGGATCGGCCAGGGTGGAGATATCGCCGAGCGCATCGTATTCGCCGGTGGCGATCTTGCGCAGGATGCGGCGCATGATCTTGCCCGAGCGGGTCTTCGGCAGACCGGGTGCCCACTGGATAACGTCCGGCGAGGCGATAGGACCGATCTCCTTGCGCACCCAGCTCTTCAATTCCTGACGCAGTTGCTCGGAAGGCTCCTGGCCACCATTGAGGGTGACGTAGACGTAGATGCCCTGACCCTTGATGTCGTGCGGCACGCCGACCACTGCGGCTTCCGCCACTTTCGGGTGGGCAACCATGGCACTTTCGATTTCGGCGGTGCCCATGCGGTGCCCGGAGACGTTGAGCACGTCGTCGACCCGGCCGGTGATCCAGTAGTAACCGTCCTCGTCGCGGCGGGCACCGTCGCCGGTGAAGTACATGCCCTTGAAGGTCTTGAAGTAGGTGTCGACGAAACGATCGTGATCACCGTACAGGGTGCGCGCCTGGCCCGGCCAGGAATCGATGATCACCAGATTGCCTTCGGCGGCGCCTTCGATCAGGTTGCCCATGTTGTCCACCAGCGCTGGCTGCACGCCGAAGAACGGCCGAGCGGCCGAGCCGGGCTTGAGCGCATGGGCGCCTGGCAACGGGCTCATCAGGGTGGCGCCGGTTTCGGTTTGCCACCAGGTATCGACGATCGGGCAGCGACTCTGGCCGACGGTCTCGTAGTACCAGTGCCAGGCCTCCGGGTTGATCGGCTCGCCGACCGAACCGAGCAGGCGCAGGCTGGAGCCGTCGAAGCCCTCCACCGCCGCCTTGCCCTGGGCCATCATGGCGCGGATCGCGGTCGGTGCGGTGTAGAGGATATTGACCTTGTGCTTGTCGACGATCTTGGCGACACGGGTAATGTCCGGGTAGTTCGGCACGCCCTCGAACAGCACGATAGTGGCGCCATTGGCCAGCGGACCGTAGACGTTGTAGCTGTGACCGGTGACCCAGCCGACGTCGGCGGTGCACCAGAAAACCTCTCCCGGCTTGTAGTCGAACACCCGCTCGTGGGTCAGCGCTGCATACAGCAGGTAGCCGGCGCTGGTGTGCTGCACGCCCTTGGGCTTGCCGGTGGAGCCGGAGGTATAGAGGATAAACAGCGCTTCCTCGGCACCCATTTCCTTCGGCGCGCAGACGCTGCCGGCCACCGCCATCAGGTCTTCGTACCAGATGTCGCGGTGCGGGTGCCACTTGATATCGCCACCGGTGCGCTTGCACACGATGATCTTCTGCACGCTGGCAGTTTCCGGGTTGGCCAGGGCGTCGTCGACGTTGGCTTTGAGCGGAATACTCTTGCCGCCACGCAGGCCTTCGTCGGCAGTGATCACCACCTTGGATCGGCAGTCGATGATGCGCCCGGCCAGCGCCTCGGGGGAGAAGCCGCCGAACACCACCGAATGGATCGCACCGATACGGGCACAGGCGAGCATCGCCACTACCGCTTCCGGAATCATCGGCATATAGATAGTCACCACATCGCCACGGTGCACGTCCTGGCCGCGCAGGGCGTTGGCGAGCTTGCATACTTGCTCGTGCAGCTCGCGGTAGGTGATGTTCCTGTGCTCGGACGGATCGTCGCCTTCCCAGATGATCGCGATCTCGTCGCCGCGCTGCTCCAGGTGCCGATCCAGGCAATTGTAGGAGACGTTGAGGGTACCGTCGGCGAACCACTTGATATCGACATGGTGATCGTCGAACGAGGTCTGCTTGACCTTGCTGAACGGTTTGATCCAGTCGAGACGCTGGGCCTGCTCACGCCAGAAGCCGTCGGGGTTGATCACCGACTGCTGGTACATGGCTTTGTAGGTAGCTTCGTCGGTAAACGACTGAGCCGCCACCTCTGGGCGCACGGGATAGAGGGACGCAGCACTCATATGGATAGACCTCGATGGGTAGTTGTTTTTCTATGGGGCATTTTGTAACCAGATACCCCTACTTGGGCCATTCGACCATGGTATTACCGCTCTACAACCATGGTCTTGCACTGCTGACGGCCCGCAAAGGCGCTGCAAGCATGCCTCGGCGGCCGTGAAAGTTTCGGGGGTCAGCGGCGGGTACCTGAAGGCAGCCACAGTAGGCGACTCAAGTAAAGCAGCTGCACGAGCAACCGCCAGGCGCCGTTGCAACCTGGGCGCTGACCTTCCGTCAAAACGCTCGACGGGGTAGCTTGCAGGCGAAAAAAAGGCGACCCAAAGGCCGCCTACCCAGCCATTCCGAAACGGAATGGAGAAACGCTTGCATCCAAATCACGCAGGATCCGAACACAACCAGTCTCGCTCTCCGCCACGCGCGTCAGCAATTGCACCAAGGTCGTAGGACAGTCGCGGGCCTCACTTGTAGGAACTAGGCGTCCCCCCGCTCCTACGCGAAGATAATCCTTTATTCCTTTCCCAGCCCATGCTGGCGCAGCTTGTTGGCGATGGTGGTGTGCGACACGCCGAGGCGCTTGGCCAGTTGCCGGCTGCTCGGATGCTCGTGATACAGGCGCTCCAGCACCGCCTTCTCGAAGCGCCCAAGGATGTCGTCCAGGCCGCCCTCCAGCGAGAACTCTCCGAGCGGCTGCGGCGCGCCGTAGTCCGGCAGGCGGATGTGTTCGAGCTTGACCGTGCCGCCCTCGCACAGCGACACGGCCTGGAACAGCACGTTTTCCAGCTGGCGCACGTTGCCCGGCCAGTGGTAGTGGCCGAGTTTGTCCAGCACCTGCGGCGCCAGCTTGGGCAGCGGGCAGCCGATCTGCCGGCTGGCCGAGTCGAGGAAGTGCTCGACCAGCGGCGCCAGCCCGTCCAGGCACTCGCGTAACGGCGGGATATGCAGGCTCAGCACGTTGAGCCGATGGTAGAGGTCCTGGCGGAACTCGCCCTTGGCGCACAGCTCGGACAGGTCGACCTGGGTGGCGCAGATCACCCGCACGTCCAGGTACACCTCCTCGTCGCTGCCGACCCGGCGGAAGCAGCCGTCCTGCAGGAAGCGCAGCAGCTTGGCCTGCAGGCGCGGGCTCATCTCGCCGACGCCGTCGAGGAACAGGGTGCCGCCGGCAGTCAATTCCAGCAGGCCGAGCTTGCCTTCCGGGCGTGCGCCCTCAAAGGCGCCGGGGCCGTAGCCGAACAGCTCGGTCTCGGCCATGGATTCCGGCAACCCGGCGCAGTTCAGCGCCATGAACGGCGACTGGCCGCGCGGGCTGGCCAGGTGGCAGGCGCGCGCCAGCAGCTCCTTGCCGGTGCCGGTCTCACCCTCGATCAGCAGCGGCGCATCCAGCGGCGCCATGCGCCGCGCCTCGCGCACCACGGCGGCCATGACTTTCGAGCTCTGGAAGATGCTGTCGAAGCCGCGCAGCTCCTGCTTGCGCACATGGTAGATGCGCTCGCCGACCCGGTCGGCGCGGTGCAAGGTAAGCACAGCGCCGGCCAGGGCATCGCTCTCGTCGTGCTCGGTCTGCAGCGGCGCGATATCGGCGAGGAACACATCGCCCTTGACCTTGACCCGCAGGCCGTTGATCCGCGACTTGTTGGCGCGGACCAGTTCCGGCAGGTCGAAATCTTCGGCGTAACGCGACAGCGGGATGCCCGGCACCTCGTCGACGCGCACGCCAAGCAACTGCGCGGCGGCGCGATTGGCCGCCACTATCGAACCGCCCATGTCGATCGACAACACCGGAAACTCCAGGGCGCCGAGCAAGGCGTTCAACTCCAGATGGCGGCGTTCGCTGGGCATCAGGCCGACCCGCTTGACCCCGAACACCCCGGGGATCGCCTCCAGCTTCGGCCGCAGGGCTTGAAATTGCAGGTTGATCAGGTTGGGGCAGAGCATATAGATGGCGTTGCCCTGCTCGCCACCGACCTCGCCGCGGGCGACGTTGATACCGTAATCGACCAGCAGGTTGAGGATGTCGCGCAGAATGCCGATCCGGTTCTGGCAGTGAATCTTGATACGCATGGCAGGCCTCGGCACATTCTCTGGTCGGCAGTGCCTCGAAAATCGACGGGCCCGCCTTATTTTTCGTCAAGAATATGTGACAGGCCAGCTCGGCAGCAAGACGATACTTGGCCGCACCGACGCCAACGTAACCTTTTCTTTACGAAATACCCGCCCTTCCCCCTAGCACACGGCCACTTTCAGCGCTGCGCAACCACGCAACCTGGGTTATCCATAGTCCAACACAACAACAATGGCCCCAGCAGGAGGCAGCAATGAAGAGCACGCAGTATGTGGCTCGGCAACCGGATGCAAGTGGTTTTATCCACTACGGCGAAGCCGAGCATCAGGTGTGGAACACTCTGATCACCCGGCAACTCAAGGTGGTCGACGGTCGCGCCTGCCAGGAGTATCTGGACGGCATCGAACAGCTCGGCCTGCCCCATGAGCGTATTCCCCAACTCGATGAAGTGAACCGGGTGTTGCACAAAGCCACCGGCTGGCGCGTCGCCCGGGTGCCGGCGCTGATCCCCTTCCAGACCTTTTTCGAACTGCTGGCCAGCCGGCAATTCCCGGTGGCCACCTTTATCCGCAGCCCCGAGGAACTGGACTACCTGCAGGAGCCGGACATCTTTCACGAGATCTTCGGCCACTGTCCGTTGCTGACCAACCCCTGGTTCGCCGAGTTCACCCACACCTACGGCACGCTCGGCCTCAAGGCCACGAAGGAGGAGCGTGTGTACCTGGCGCGCCTGTACTGGCTGACCATCGAGTTCGGCTTGGTCGACACCAGCCAGGGTCGCAGGATCTATGGCGGCGGCATCCTCTCCTCGCCGAAAGAGACCGTCTATAGCCTGTCCGGAGAGCCCGAGCACCTGCCATTCGATCCGATCGAGGCCATGCGCACGCCTTACCGCATCGACATCCTGCAACCGCTGTACTACGTCTTGCCGGAACTCAAGCATCTGTTCGAACTGGCCCAGCAGGACATCATGGGCATGGTCCACCAGGCCATGCAGATGGGCCTGCACGCACCGAAATTTCCGCCGAAAGCCGCGTAGGGAAAACCCACGTGCAGCTTATTCACCATTACCCCGAGGGGTGGATAACGCTTCGCGGTTTCCCCTCCCTACGCTTAGTAAACCCATTGCCCTGGAGAATCCCTATGAGCCTTGCCCAAGCCCAATGCGAAGCCTGCCGCGCCGACGCCCCGAAAGTCTCGGATGAGGAGTTGGCCGAGCTGATCCGCGAGATCCCGGACTGGAACATCGAAGTGCGTGACGACCACATGGAGCTGGAGCGGGTGTTCCAGTTCAAGAACTTCCGCCACGCCCTGGCCTTCACCAACGCGGTCGGCGCCATCGCCGAGGAAGTCGGCCACCACCCGGCCCTGCTCACCGAGTGGGGCAAGGTCACCGTGACCTGGTGGAGCCACGAGATGCGCGGTCTGCACCGCAACGACTTCATCATGGCCGCGCGCACCGATGTGCTCGCTGCCGGCGCCGAGGGCCGCAAGTGAGTCATTTCGCCCAGATCGCCCGGGTGCCCGGCGACCCGATTCTCGGCCTGATGGAGGCCTATCGCAGCGACCGCAACCCGGCCAAGCTCGACCTGGGTGTCGGCGTGTACAAGGACGCCCAGGGCCTGACGCCGATCCCGCGGGCGGTCAAGCTGGCCGAGCAGCGCCTGGTCGACAGCGAAACCACTAAAAGCTATATCGGCGGCCACGGCGATGCCTTGTTCTGCAGCCACCTGGCCAGGCTGGTGCTCGGCGCCGCCAGCCCCTTGCTCGCCGAGCAGCGCGCGGCCGCCAGCCAGACGCCCGGTGGCACCGGTGCGTTGCGGCTGGCCGCCGACTTTATCGGCCACTGCCTGCCCGGCCGCGGGATCTGGCTGAGCGATCCGACCTGGCCAATCCATGAAACCATTTTTGCCGAGGCCGGACTGCGCGTTGGCCATTACCCCTATGTCGGCGCCGACAACCGGCTCAACGTCGAGGCGATGATCGCCGCGCTCAGCCACCTGCCCCAGGGCGACGTGGTGCTGCTGCACGCCTGTTGCCATAACCCCACCGGCTTCGACCTAGCTCAGGACGACTGGCGCCGCGTGCTGGAAGTGATCAAGGCGCGCGAACTGCTGCCGGTGATCGACTTCGCCTACCAGGGCTTCGGCGACGGGCTGGAACAGGACGCCTGGGCCGTGCGCCTGTTCGCCAGCGAACTGTCCGAGCTGTTGATCACCAGTTCCTGCTCGAAGAACTTCGGCCTCTACCGCGAGCGCACCGGCGCCCTGATCGTCTGCACCAGCGAGGCGGAAAAACTGCTGGATGTGCGCAGCCAACTGGCCTTCATTGCCCGCAACCTGTGGTCGACGCCACCAGCCCACGGCGCCGCGGTGGTCGCCACTATCCTCGACGACGGCGAACTCAGAAAGCTGTGGCGCGATGAACTGGAGGCCATGCGCCAGCGGGTCGCCGGCCTGCGCCTGGGTCTGGTCGAGGCCTTGCGCCCCTACGGCCTGGCCGAGCGCTTCGCGCATATCGCCGAGCAACGCGGAATGTTCTCCTACACCGGTTTGTCGCCCCAGCAGGTGCAGCGCCTGCGCGATCAATACGGCGTGTATATGGTCGGCAGCGGCCGGGCCAACGTCGCTGGCCTGGATAGCGAACGGCTGGATGCCTTGGCACAGGCAATTGCCCGAGTTTGCTCAAGCTAATTGCTCAATGCCGCCGGCATGATGGCGAAGCGGTTACCCTGCGGTAGCCGCCTCGCTGCGAACATAGTTACGATACTGACCAGTTTCGCTGTCCTGCTACTCAGGCCAGCGTAGGCGTCACGTGAGCGGAGGCTATAGTTGTATAGTTTGTCCCACCCTTGGTCAGCACGAGACAACCTGTGGTCCACCCCGCCAACCTGCTCTTTCGCACCTACCAACGTGTCACTCACAGCATGGCGTTCTTTCCCACGCTGATAGCCGTGGGTTTCTTACTGCTGTGCATATTGAACATGGCCATCGAGTACCAGCCCTGGCTAATGGCGCTCAAACAGCGGTTCGACTTTGGCCTGGTGCGTAACCCCGACAATGCCCGGTTGATTCTTGGCACCCTGGTCGGCGGCATCCTGTCATTGATGGTGTTCAGCTTTTCGATGGTCATGGTAGTGCTCAATAATGCCTCCGCGTCCCTATCGCCACGGGTAATCCCAGGCCTGATCAGCAGCAAGAGTCACCAGAAGACCCTGGGGTTTTACCTCGGAACCATCCTCTACGCACTGCTGTTGATCACCACCATTGAGCAGACCGAGCAACACCAGGCCCCCAGCCTTGGCGTGCTGATCACGCTGGGGCTGGCTATTGCCTGCCTGGGTCTGTTCGTGCACTTCATTCGTTCCATCTCGCAATCGATCCAAGTCGAATACATCCTCAACAACCTCTACGCCACCACGCTTGCGAAGCTCACCAGCCGCGTGGAACTGCTCGACGGCAACGAGCAGCCTTCCTGGCCGGCAGACCAGGGGTGGGTGGTAGTCAATGCGCAACGTAGCGGTTATTTCAAGACGCTCAATATCCACATACTCAACCGGCTGCTGATAGACAATGACCTGCGCATGACCGTGTTGGTCCATCGCGGTTTTTTCGTCATGCCCGGCCACCCGCTGCTCAAACTCGACCGCAAAGTTGACGACGAACTGTGCCAGCAACTGCTCGATTGCTTCAACTTCTTCGTCGAGCAATACGCCAGCGCGCATTATGTATTTGGCTGCCAGCAAATTTCCGAAATTGCGGTGAAAGCCCTGAGCCCCGGCATCAACGACCCAGGCACCGCCATCACCGCTATCGACATGCTCAGCGTGCTGTTCTGCAAGCGCCTGCAGTTGCCAGACCTGGACTCCGCGCCGCTGGCGGGCGAAGCCCCCCGTGTATTTTTCTTCGAACTATCACTGGACCAACTACTCCAGCAGATTTTCGGCCCAATACGCACCTATGGCAGAAGCGATCCGCAGGTACTGACCAACCTGCTAGAGGCGTTCAAGAACCTGATGTTTCAAAACCCTCGCGCCCATCACCGAGCCGAGTTGATCACGCACGCACGCAGTGTCGTGGAAACAGCCGACCGGCATATTGCCATTCGACGCGACCGCAAGGAGTTGAATGACATGATCGAACGCTTCAACAAGGCAGCCCGGCTCTCTCCGCCCGCGCTCTCAGTGCTGCAGCTCGAGCAGCACTGAGCGCTCTCGCCTACTGTAGCGCTCGATATTTTCACAGCCTCTGAGCAGAGCACGCACCAGGATGGTGCGGGTTCTGCCAACAGCAAAACCAGCGACCGTCCATCAGACTATTTTTCACATATAAATCAAAAGATTAACAACACTCCCAAAAATTCATGGCGCGCTTCCTGCTTGCTATCAAGGCCATAGTCCCCTAGGGTAGTTCGCCATGTGGTCCCTGATTGCCCCTATCAGCTCATTGCTCGGTGGGGTTGCTTTACTCCTCCTCGGCAATGGCCTGCTCAACACTCTACTGACCCTGCGTGGCGTCGCCGAAGGCTACTCCGCCGGGATGCTCGGACTGATCATGTCCGGGTACTTCGTCGGTTTTCTCCTTGGCACCTGGCTGGCGATTCCGCTGGTTCGTCGCGTTGGGCATATCCGTGCGTTTGCCTTTTGTGCCGCGCTGGCCGCCATCACCTCCCTGCTCCACGTCCTGATCATCGACCCCTGGGCCTGGCTGGGTCTGCGCGTGCTCTATGGTCTGGCGCTGGTCAGCCTGTACATGGTGATCGAGAGCTGGCTCAACGCCCGGGCGCCCAGCGACAAACGCGCCCAGGTGTTCGCCCTGTACATGGCGGTCAACCTCGGCGCCCTGGCGGCGGCGCAGCAGCTGCTCAACCTGGCCGACCCCAGCGATTTCGTGCTGTTCGTCTTCGCGGCGATGTTGATCAGCGCGGCGCTGATGCCGATCGCCCTGACTCGACAGCCGCAGCCCAGCGTGCCGGAAACCCTGCATACCAACCTGCGCCAGCTGGTCGGTATCGCGCCTTTGGCGATTGCCGCCGCCGGCCTGTCCGGCCTGGCCCTGGGGGCTTTCTGGGGCATGGCGCCGGTGTATGCCAGCCTCAGCGGCTTCGATGCCACTGGCGTCGGCCTGTTGATGAGCAGTGCGATTCTCGGCGGCGCCCTGCTGCAGTGGCCAATCGGTATCTATTCCGACAAGCATGACCGGCGCCTGGTGCTGTTCTGGGTGGTGGCGCTGGCGGTGGCGGTGGCCCTGCTGATGAGCGTGCTGCCCAGCGGACGCCTGCTGCTCGCGGCGATCTTTGTCTGGGGCGGCCTGGCCTTCGCCATCTACCCGATTGCAGTGGCGCAGTTGATCGACCAGTTGCACAGCGATGAAATTCTCGCCGGTTCCAGCAGCCTGCTGATGGTCAACGGCATCGGTTCTGCGTGCGGCCCGCTACTGGCCGGCCTGCTGATGCAGCAGCTGGGCGCACAGGCGCTGCCGCTGTACTTCGCCGCCACCCTCGGTTTGCTCGCCGCTTATACCTTGTACCGTTTGCGCCACGTCAGCGACCTGGTCAGCGAGCCGCATGGGCACTTCATGCCGATGCTGCGCACCAGCCATACCGTGCTGGAATTGATGCCCGATGCGCCGCCAGCGGACGACATCGGTGAGGAACCCATTACCGAATCAACGTAGGAGCCGAACGAACGATCTGCTCCCGCATCACAGAAGAGGCGGCCGCTGCCAAGCGAGTCCGCCCGACACTTAGCACGTCGGCCCATGTCGGCGCGTCAACTGCATAAGGAGACTGCGCATGTTACTTGCCACCGATCTCGATGGAACCTTTCTCGCCGGCGATCCCGAGGATCGCCTGAGCCTCTACCAGACCATCGCCGCCCACCCGGAAATCCGCCTGGCCTATGTCACCGGCCGCAGCCTGGAGTCGGTCCTGCCACTGCTGGCCGACCCGACCCTGCCCCAGCCGGACTTCATCATTTCCGACGTCGGCGCCAGCTTTACCCACGGCGACAGCCTGCAGCCGATCCAGCCGCTGCAAAGCCTGGTCGATGCGCTCTGGCCCGGCGAAAGCCAGGTCGCCAGCGCCATCGAGGGCTTCGGCCTGGAGCGCCAGGACGTGCCGCAGATGCGCCGCTGCTCCTACTTCTGCACGCCCGCGCAGGCCGCCAATTCGGCACTGCTCGCCGCCGCCCAGGCGCTCGGTTGCGACCTGCTGTACTCGGCCGAACGCTACCTGGACTTCCTGCCCCAGGGCGTCAACAAGGGCAGCAGCCTGCAAGCCCTGGTCGACTGGCTGGAGCTGGACAACGACCAGGTGCTGGCCGCCGGCGACACCCTCAACGACCTGAGCATGCTCAGCGGCACCTTCAATGGTGTCTGCGTCGGCGACTCCGAAGCCGGCCTGCTGCAAGCCACCGAGCAGCACTCGCGCACCCTGCATGCCAGCCGCCCGGGTTGCGGCGGGATTCTCCAGGCGTTCGCCCACTTCGGTTTCCTCGGCGAGCATGGCATCGCCGCCGAACGACGGGTCACCGCCGCACCCGGCAAGTCGGAGTTGGTGATGGTCTACCACCGCCTGCCCTATGAAGAGCACCGGGTCGACGGCAAGCTGCAACGCCGCCGGCCGACTTCGCCGAACGGCATCATCCCTTCCCTGCTGAGCTTCTTCGGCGATGGCCGGCCCGGTTCCTGGGTCGCCTGGGCCGTGCATGAGGACGACGACGAGCCATTCGACATCCACACCAGCGTGGACGCCGAGCGCTACCCCAAGCTCAAGGCCGCGCGGGTCAAGCTGAGCAAGGAAGAAGTCGACATCTTCTACAAGCGCTTCTCCAAGGAAGCCTTCTGGCCGACCCTGCACACCTTCTGGGAGCGCGCCACCTTCAACGAAGACGACTGGCAGGTGTTCCTCAAGGTCAACCGTGACTTCGCCGAACGCACCGCGTTGGAAGCCGCCGAAGGCGCCATCGTCTGGCTGCACGACTACAACCTGTGGATGGTCCCCGGCTACCTGCGCGAGTTGCGCCCGGACCTGCGCATCGCCTTCTTCCACCACACCTACTTTCCCTCGGCGGATGTGTTCAACGTGCTGCCGTGGCGCAAGCAGATCATCGGCAGCCTGCTGCAATGCGACTACATCGGCTTTCACATCCCGCGCCAGGTGGAAAATTTCGTCGACGTGGCGCGCGGCGTCACCCCGCTGCAAACCGTCAGCCGGCAGAACTGTGCGCCGCGCTTCATCACCTATGGCTGCGCCGTGGGCCTGGAGCGCATGACCACCGCGGTGGACACCGGTAGCCGGATCGTCAAACTCGGCGCCCACCCGGTCGGCCTGGATATCGGCCGGATCAGCAGCGCCCTGGACCAGCCGAAGATCCAGGAGCAGATGGCCAACCTGCGCAAGGAACTCAGCGGGCTGAAACTGATTCTTTCGGTGGAACGCCTCGACTACACCAAGGGCATCCTGGAAAAACTCCAGGCCTACGAACGCCTGCTGACGGACAACCCGGAACTGCTGGGCAAGGTCACCCTGGTGAGCATCTGTGTGCCAGCCGCGCGCGAGATGACCGTCTACGACGAACTGCAAGCGCAGATCGAACAAGCCGTCGGCCGTATCAACGGGCGCTTCGCCCACATTGGCTGGACGCCGGTGCAGTTCTTCTTCCGCGCCTTCCCCTTCGAGCAGGTGGTGGCCTGGTACGCCATGGCCGACGTGATGTGGATCACTCCGCTGCGCGACGGTCTCAACCTGGTGGCCAAGGAGTTCGTCGCCGTCCAGGGCCTGCTCGAGGGCCATGGGGTGCTGGTACTCTCGGAGTTCGCCGGTGCCGCCGCCGAACTCAAGGGTGCCCTGCTGACCAACCCGCACGACACCGCGGACCTGGCCAGCACCTGTTACCTGGCGCTGAACATGCCCAAGGCCGAAGCCCAGGCACGGTTGCGCGAACTGTTCGATATCGTCAGCTACAACGACATCCGCCGTTGGGGTGATGAATTCCTCGCCGGCGTAGCCGAGCCGGAACAACAGCCGCAAGCAACGCTGACCCTGGTCAGCTAAGGCAAAGCCTTTGCTGGCACCAGCACCGGGTCATGCCCGGTGCGCACGGCGCACCCTACGATCCGTACCCCGTAGGGTGCACCGCGCGCACCAATGTGCCCGCAAACTCAACCCATCTGGCTATCCACCGCGCAGTTGATCATCCAGGACACACCGAAACGGTCGGTGAGCATGGCGAAGCGCGTGGCCCAGAAGGTCTGTTGCAGCGCCATCTGCACCGAACCCTGAGCAGACAACGCGGCGTACAGGCGCTCGGCCTCGGGCACGTTGTCCACCTGCAGCGAGATCGAACAGCCCTTGATGCCCTCGTACGGAGACTGCGGCAGGGTGTCGGAGGCCATCAGCAACTGGTCGCCCACCGTCAGGCAGACATGCATGATGCGCTGCTGGAACTCCGCCGGGACCTGCATATCCTCGGGGCTGTCGGCGTAGCGCATCATCTCCAGGGTGCCACCCAGGCACTCGGCGTAGAAGTTGAACGCGGCCTCGCACTGGCCGTCGAACATCAGGTAGGCATGGATCTTCATAAGAACGCTCCTCAGTCTTCAGAATCGATGCGCGCGCGAATACGGGCTTCCTGCTCGCGCAACTCGGGGGTGAATTCGGCGCCAAAGTCTTCCGCTTCGAAGATCTGACGAATCTCGATCTCCGACTCGCCAGGCATCGGATTGGGGCAGCGCTTGACCCACTCGATGCACGCTTGCAATGACGCTACCTGGAAGATCCAGAAACCGGCGATCAGTTCCTTGGTTTCGCTGAAAGGGCCTTCGGTCACGCTGCGCTGGTCGCCGGAGAATTTCACCCGCACGCCCTTGGCGCTGGGCTGCAGGCCCTCGCCGGCGCGCATCACGCCGGCCTCGGCCAGTTCTTCGTTGTAGCGACCCATGGCCGCCAGCAGCTCCTCGCTGGGCATCACCCCGGCCTCGGAATCCGCGGTTGCCTTGACTATCACCATAAAACGCATCGTCGTATCTCCTCGCTGGGACAAAGCCACGCGGCCAGTGGCGTGGCGTCTGCCCAGTAGTCGAACGCCCCATGGGCGAATCGACAGACTGCCCCCGACTTTTTTTGCCCCGCCACTTTGCTTGCCGGAGCCTGTCGGCGCCTTCAGCCCGTCTTCTTGAGGATGGCCGCGGCGATATGCGCCGGCGCCTCGGCGTAGCGGGCGAACTCCATGGAAAAGCTGGCTCGCCCCTGGGACATCGAACGCACATCGGTGGCGTAGCCGAACATCTCGCCCAGCGGCACTTCGGCGCGCACGATGCGTCCCGTCACGGCCTCCTCGGTGCCGTGGATCAGGCCGCGGCGGCGATTGAGGTCGCCCATGATGTCGCCCATGTATTCCTCGGGCGTGACCACCTCGAGGCGCATCACCGGCTCCAGCAGCACCGCCCCGCCCTGCTGCGACAGCTGCTTGGTGGCCATGGAGGCGGCGATCTTGTAGGCCAGTTCGCTGGAATCGACGTCATGGCTGGAGCCGTCGAACACCGCGGCCTTGAGGCCGAGCAACGGATAACCGGCGAGCACGCCGTTCTTCATCTGCTCCTCGATGCCTTTCTGGATCGCTGGAATGTATTCACGCGGGATCGCCCCGCCGACGATCTCGTTGCTGAACTGCAGCCCCTCCTGGCCCTCGTCGGCCGGCGCGAAGCGGATCCAGCAGTGGCCATACTGGCCGTGCCCGCCGGTCTGGCGGACGAACTTGCCCTCGATCTCGCAGGTATTGCGGATGGTCTCGCGATAGGCCACCTGCGGCTTGCCGGTGTTGGCCTCGACGCCGAACTCGCGGCGCAGGCGGTCGACGATGATGTCCAGGTGCAACTCGCCCATGCCGGAGATGATGGTCTGGGTGGTTTCCTCATCGGTGCGCACCCGGAACGAGGGGTCTTCCTGGGCCAGCCGGCCCAGGGCCACGCCCATCTTCTCCTGGTCGGCCTTGGTCTTGGGCTCCACGGCGATGGAGATCACCGGCTCGGGGAAGTCCATGCGTTCGAGCACGATCGGTTTGTTCAGGTCGCACAGGGTATCGCCGGTGGTGACGTCCTTCATGCCGATCAGCGCGGCGATGTCGCCGGCGCACACCGCCTTGATCTCGGCGCGATGGTTGGCGTGCATCTGCACCATGCGGCCGACCCGCTCCTTCTTGCCCTTGACCGAGTTGAACACCGCATCGCCAGAGCTGAGCACCCCGGAATATACGCGGATGAAGGTCAGGGTACCGACGAAGGGGTCGCTGGCGATCTTGAATGCCAGCGCCGCGAAGGGCTCGTCGTCATCGGCATGACGCTCGTCTTCACGCTCCGGGTGGTCCGGATGGGTGCCGCGGATCGCCGGGACCTCGCTGGGCGCCGGCAACAGCTCGACCACCGCATCGAGCATCAGCGGCACGCCCTTGTTCTTGAATGCCGAGCCGCACACCGCCGGCACCACCTCGCAGGACAGGGTACGCAGGCGCAGGCCGTTCTTGATCTCGTCCTCCGACAGCTCGCCACCCTCCAGGTACTTGTCGAGCAGTTCCTCGCTGCCCTCGGCAGCGGCCTCGAGCAGGTTGGCGCGCCAGTGTTGCGCCTGCTCCAGCAGCTCGGCCGGAATCTCCTCCTCGCGGCCGTTCATGCCCTGGTCCTCGGCGCTCCAGTAGATGGCCTTCATGCGGATCAGGTCGATCTGCCCGCGGAATTCCTCCTCCTGGCCGATCGGCAACTGGATCGGCACCGGCGTATGGCCCAGGCGCTGCTTGATCTGCGCGACCACGCGGAGGAAGTCGGCGCCGGCCCGGTCCATCTTGTTGACGAAGGCGATGCGCGGCACCCGGTACTTGTCGGCCTGGCGCCAGACCGTCTCCGATTGCGGCTCGACCCCGTCGGCGCCACTGAACACCACCACCGCACCGTCCAGCACGCGCAACGAACGCTCCACCTCGATGGTGAAGTCGACGTGGCCGGGGGTGTCGATGATGTTGATCCGGTAGCTGTCCAGCTGCTTGCGCGAGCCGCTCCAGAACGCCGTGGTTGCCGCCGAGGTGATGGTGATGCCGCGCTCCTGCTCCTGCGCCATCCAGTCCATGGTCGCGGCGCCATCGTGCACCTCGCCCATCTTGTAGTTGACCCCGGTGTAGAACAGGATCCGCTCGGTGGTGGTGGTCTTGCCGGCATCCACATGCGCCACTATGCCGATGTTGCGGTAATGGCTGATAGCTGTAGTGCGGGCCATGACGATCACCTCCATGACTGGCTAAACGCGGCGCAGGAAGTAGAACCACGCGGGTCGGCGCAACAACCGCCGTCCACATGTCAACGCTAGCACCACTGCAAACCTCTGCAGACGCGATGCACCGCCGCCTATCGGGAGAGCGGCCAAAGGCCGTTGGCAAACCGGCTAATAGCCGCCACCGCCGCCATAGGAACGCCGCTGTTTGCCGTACTTCTTGCTCAGCCCCGGCGGCAACTGCTTGCTGCCCCTGCTCCAGCCGCCATCATGGCGATCGGACCAGTACCAGCCATCATGATCGCGCCAGCGATAATAGACCCGATCCCGGTAATACAGATGCGGCCAACCGAGCACCACATAGACGTCGAGATCGGGATCCCAGCGCCACTCGACCTGGGGCGGCGGTGCGTAGTGCGGAGGGGGCGCGTACCCGCGATCCCCATCGACATGCAGGGTGCAGGCGGCCAGTGGCAGCAGCAGGCCGAGGTATAACAGATAGCGCCGCTTCATCGCGTAGGCCCTCTTGCAGGCTATACCTGTCAGATTAGACCCGGGCGGCCGTGGACGGTTTCCGGGTGACATGCGCACGCCGCTTGCCTCGCCAGCCGTCGTGCAGTCGCATCGGCCTCGACTATCCTCTGCGGCCGGCCCGCCGGCCGCCTCCACACCAGGGACGACGCACATCCTGCGGGCTGCTGACTATAGTCAATGAGTAGGTTGAGTTTCAGCTATTGCTCCCCCGCAGCGAGGACTGGATGAAGCGCCCCCTGCTCGCAAGGAGGGAACACTCGATTGTTCTGCTGGTCCGAAACTCAAGAGTTTGCGTATTTTTCAACGACGCACCGAGTCCCGTTTCGGGGCCACCACTCTTGTTCGGGTACTTTTCCGAACAGCAAACCGGGAGGGCATCTGCGCACCGCCTGCGTTTCGGCTTCCTGCCTGGATCACGTGTTTACGTGAGGATTCGATGGCAGATTCCTCGCGACAAACCCCAGGCCAGAACGCCGCAAAAATAAAGCCGCCGGAGTCGAACTGCCGGCCCTCGGCAAGCCCAATCTGCAACTTCACAGCTTCCAGCCGGGCAGACGCAATATCCTCTTCATCACCTTCGAGTGGGCCAAGAGCGGCGGCCTCGGCGAAGTCTCTGCCACCCTGCCCCGAGCCCTGGCCGGCCTCCACAATGTACGCGGCTCGCAGCGCCACTGGGCCGCGGAGATGCACGTGGATGGCTTCCGCTTCGACCTGGCGAGTGGACGCTGTTGCCGCTCGAACTGAATCGCCCACTGGACGCGCAACCAGGAGCAGACAGATGAAAACCGATAACGCAGGGCAACCCCTGGAGCATGCCGAGCCGGTGCACAGCCTGCGGATCTTGACAGTGAACACCCACAAGGGCTTCACCCTGTTCAACCGCCGCTTCATCCTCCACGAGCTGCGCGATGCGGTGCGCAACGTCTCGGCTGAAGTGGTGTTCCTGCAAGAGGTGCTGGGGACCCATGAGCGCCACTCGCGGCGCCTGCACAACTGGCCGCCGACGCCGCAGTACGAGTTTCTCGCCGACAGCATGTGGAACGACTTCGCCTATGGCCGCAATGCGGTCTACCCGGACGGCGAGCACGGCAACGCCCTGCTGTCGAAGTTCCCCATCGTCAGCGAACGCAACATCGACATCTCGATCGCCGGGCCGGAGTGCCGCGGCCTGCTCCACTGCGTCCTGCAGTTGCCCGCGCAACGCGAGCTGCACGCCATCTGCGTGCACCTGGGCCTGCGCGAGCAGCACCGCCAGCAGCAGCTGCAGCTGCTCTGCAAGTTGCTCGACAGCTTGCCGGCCCAGGCGCCGGTGGTGGTGGCCGGGGACTTCAACGATTGGCGGCTGCGCGCCGCGCGCCTGCTGGCGGACGAGGCCGGCCTACACGAAGTATTCGAGCGGGCCCACGGCAGGGTCGCCCGGAGTTTTCCGGCGCGCTGGCCGCTGCTGCGCCTGGACCGCATCTACGTACGCAACGCCAGCAGCCATGAGCCCCGGATACTCTCGACCCGTCCCTGGTCGCACCTGTCCGACCACCTGCCGCTGGCGGTGGAGATCCGCCTATGAACTTCCCCTGGCGCGCGGGCAACCGCCTGAGCCTGCTGATCAACGGCGAAGCATTTTTTCCGCGGGTGTTCGCGGCCATTCGCGCGGCCGAACGGGAGGTGCTGATCGAGACCTTTATCCTCTTCGAGGACAAGGTCGGCAGCCAGTTGCAGGGCGAACTGATTGCCGCTGCCGAACGCGGGGTCAGCGTCGAATTGACGGTGGATGGCTACGGCTCCGCCGACCTCAGTGGCGCGTTCGTCACGGCCATGAGCGAGGCTGGTGTGCGCGTGCATATGTTCGACCCACAGCCCCGTCTGCTGGGCATGCGCACCAACCTGTTCCGCCGCATGCACCGCAAACTGGTGGTGATCGATGGCCGCCAGGCCTTCGTCGGCGGGATCAATTTTTCCGCCGACCACCTGGCCGATTTTGGCCCCGAGGCCAAACAGGATTACGCCGTCGAAGTCGAAGGCCCGGTGGTGCAGGATATCCAGCAGTTCGTTCTGGCCATGCTGGCGCCGCCCGAGCGCCAGCGGCGCGGCTGGACGCTACGGGCCAGAGCCAAGCCGGATAGTCAGGCCGCCGCCCGGGCGGGCGTAGACTCGGGCCAGTCGCAACTGGTCATCCGCGATAACCGCGAACACCGCAACGACATCGAGCGGCAATATCTGCAGGCCATCGGCAGCGCGCGCCAGCGCCTGCTGATCGTCAACGCTTACTTCTTTCCCGGCTACCGTCTGCTGCGCGAGATTCGCCGCGCGGCGCTACGTGGGGTCAGGGTCGAGCTGATCCTGCAGGGCCAGCCGGACATGCCGATCGCCCGCTTCAGCGCGCGGATCCTCTACGACTACCTGCTGCGCGGCGGCGTGCGCATCCTCGAGTACGACAGCCGGCCGCTGCACGGCAAGGTGGCCCTGGTCGATGACGAGTGGGCCACCGTCGGCTCCAGCAATCTGGACCCGCTGAGCCTGTCGCTGAACCTGGAGGCCAACCTGATCATCCGCGACCGCACCTTCAATCGGCAGTTGTTCGAGCACCTGCAGGCATTGTCCAGTGAGCATTGCCAGGCGATCAGTCAGGCGCAGTTGGCGCGCGGAGCCTTCTGGCGGATGCCGCTGGTGTTCCTCGGTTTCCACTTGCTGCGCCACTTTCCGGCCTGGACCGGCTGGCTGCCGGCGCACACCGCGAAACTCGCCCTGCTGCAGCCCCATGCACGGGCCAAGGCGGCGCGCAACGACACCCTGCGGCGCGAACGCCAATGAGCAAGCAACCCCGCCGGCCCACCGTCTCTAGCGCCAGACGCGACTGGCCGGCGCTCGGCAAACGCCTGCTGGGCCTGGCGTTCTTTATCCTGGTGCTGGGCCTGTTGGTCGCCCTCACCCGCCGCCTGGACTGGCAGGAACTGCTCGCGGCGCTGCGCGGCTATCGCACCAGCACCTTGCTCCTGGCCGCGGCCATCGCCTCCGTCAGCTACGCGCTATACAGCTGCTTCGACCTGATCGGCCGCGCCTACACCCGCCACCACTTGCCGCTCGGGCAGGTCCTGCCGGTCACCTTCGTCTGTTACGCATTCAGCCTCAATCTCGGCGCCTGGATCGGCAGTATCGGTCTGCGCTTTCGCCTCTACTCGCAGCTTGGTCTGCGTCCGTCCGAGATCACCAAGGTGCTCACCCTCAGCCTGATGACCAACTGGTTGGGCTACAGCGGCCTGCTCGGGGTGGTCCTGGCCCTCGGCCTGGTCGTGCCGCCGGTGGGCTGGGAACTTGGCATCCCCCGGCTTGCGCCTGCTCGGTGGCGGACTGCTGACCCTGCTGCTGGGCTATCTGCTGCTCTGTGCCTTCTCGCGCCGGCGCTTCTGGACGATCCGCAGCCACGAGGTCTATCTACCCTCGCTGGGCATGGGCCTGCTGCAGGTCGCCCTCGGCGCCAGCAACTGGGCGCTGATGGCCCTGCTGCTGGACATCCTGCTGCCGGCCCGGCTCGGCTACCCGGCCGTGCTTGGCGCCCTGCTGGTCAGCGCCTTCGCCGGGGTAATCACCCATATACCGGCCGGTCTCGGTGTACTGGAGGTGGTGTTTATCGCCCTGCTGCAGCAGCAGGCCTCGATCGGCATGCTGCTGGCGGGGCTGATCGTCTACCGGGTGATCTATTACCTGCTGCCGTTAGTGCTGGCCGGGCTCGGCTATGCGCTGCTCGAGATGCGGGCCAAGCGCATGCGCCGGAGCAACCGGCGCAAGCAGGCGGCGCTCGACAGGCCTTGAGCCAGTCCAGCAGCCGCTCCCGTTCTAGGCCGCAGCGGGCGCTGGCGCGGCGACTGGGCGCAGGGTCAGCATCGCCCGTGGCGGCAGGACCAGTTGCAGCTATTGCCTACCTCACCTACGTTTTTCAACGGCCTGCCAGAGGACAACCCCCTCTCAGCCGTAGATCGCCGGTTCGCGGTAGTGCCGCGGGCAGGCTTGGCCGTCGGCGCGGAACAGGTGGCATTGGTTGGCCATCAGGCCGGCAGCGAAAGTCTGTCCGACCGCAACCCGCTGGTTGCCGTCGCTGCGTACGGTGATGATGTGATCGACCCCTTCCAGGGTCAGGTAGATCAGGTTGTGGTCGCCCAGACGCTCGGCCACGCTGACTTCGCCGTGGAAGGCAAAATCGGCCTGTTCCACCGCGACGAAATGCTCCGGGCGCACGCCCAGGGTCAGCTCCTCGCCTACTTCGACGCCGCTGCCGTCGACCAGCACCGGCATGCGGTAGCCGCCAGGCATCTCGATCTGCACCGCTTCGCTGCTGGCGCCAAGCGCCCTGACCTTGAGGAAGTTCATCTGCGGCGAGCCGAGGAAGCCGGCGACGAACTGGTTGCGCGGGTAGTGGTAGAGCTCCAGCGGCTGGCCGACCTGGGCGATCTGCCCGGCGTTGAGCACCACTATCTTGTCGGCCATGGTCATGGCTTCGACCTGGTCGTGGGTGACGTAGACCATGGTGGCCTTGAGGCGCTGGTGCAGGCGCGAGATCTCGATGCGCATCTGCACCCGCAGCGAGGCGTCGAGGTTGGACAGCGGTTCGTCGAACAGGAATACCTTGGGCTCGCGCACCAGGGTGCGGCCAATGGCCACGCGCTGGCGCTGGCCGCCGGAGAGATCCTTGGGCTTGCGTTCGAGCAACTGGTCGAGTTGCAGGATGCGCGAGACCTCGGCGACCTTGCGCTGGATCGCGCCCTTGTCGACCTTGGCCAGCTTGAGGCCGAAGGCCATGTTCTCGGCCACGGTCATGTGCGGATACAGGGCGTAGGACTGGAACACCATGCCCACCGATCTCTCCATCGGTGGCAGCTCGTTGACCCGCTGACCGTCGATCAGCAGGTCGCCGGAACTGATGTCCTCGAGGCCGGCGATCAGCCGTAGCAGGGTCGACTTGCCGCAGCCGGAGGGGCCGACAAAGACCACGAATTCGCCGTCCTCGATGTCCAGGTCGATATCGCGGGTGATCGCGATGTCGCCGTAGCTCTTGCAGATATTGCGCAGGGTGAGACTAGCCATATGATTTCTCTCGAACAGGGCCGGGGCGAATCACTTCGACCAGGCCGGAACCCGTAGGAGCCAGCTTGCTGGCGAACCTTGCAGATCAAAAACATCGCCAGCAAGGACTAGGCGTCCCCCTGGCTCCTACAAAAGCAATCGCCGTCACCCCAGCAGGCGGGCGAAACCGAAGCCGTGGGCCGGCAAGTTTACCCAGCTGCCGAGAAACTCGGCAGTGCTGGCCGGTACGCCATCCAGGGGCTCGACCATCAGCGGCAGGTCGTAGCGGCGCGGCGTGGCGCTCATATTGAACAGACACAACCAGGCGTCATCGCCCAGGCGTCGCTCGAACACCAGCAGGGCGTCGTCGTGATGACGCATGGCGATCGAGCCTTCGATCAGCAGTGGCTGCTGCTGACGCCAGGCGAGAAACTGCCGGTAGCTGTTGAGCATCGACTGCGCATCCTGCTCCTGCACGTCCACCGCCAGCGCTCGATGGCTCTCGGCCAGCGGCAACCAGGGCTGCTGGGCGGAGAAACCGGCATAGTCGCCCGCGCGGGTCCAGGGCATCGGCGTGCGGCAGCCATCGCGGCCCTTGAAGTCCGGCCAGAAGCGGATGCCATAGGGGTCGACCAGGTCTTCATAGGCCAACTCGGCTTCGCCCAGGCCCAGCTCCTCGCCCTGGTACAGGCAGACGCTGCCACGCAGCGACAGCAGCAGGGCCATCAGCATGCGCGCGCGCGCCGGGCTTTCCTCGCCGGCCAGCGCCCAGCGGCTGATCACCCGCACCACGTCGTGGTTGCCCACCGACCAGCAGGGCCAGCCGTCGCCCAGTTCGCGCTCGATGGCCTCCACCGTGTGACGGATGAACGCCGGGCTGCACTGTGCGGTCAGCAGGTCGAAGGAATAGGCCATGTGCAGGGTGTTACCGCCGCCGGTGTAGGCGGCCATGGTGCGCAGGGAGTTGTCGCAGCCGATTTCCGCCACCGTGGCGGTGCCCGGATAAGCATCCATCAGCGCGCGCAGGCGGCGCAGGAAGGCGAGATTTTCCGGCTGGGTCTTGTCGTACAGGTGACGCTGGTAGGCGTAGGGGTTGTCGGCGCGCACACCGATGCCGCCTTCGCGGATATCCGGGTTGGGCGGATTGCTGCGCAGCTGCTGGTCATGGAAATAGAAGTTGGCCGCATCCAGGCGGAAGCCGTCGACGCCCAGTTCCAGCCAGAACTGCATATCGTCGAGCAACTGCCGCTGCACCGCCTCGCAGTGGAAATTCAGGTCCGGCTGGCTGGCCAGGAAGTTGTGCAGGTAGTACTGCTTGCGCCGACCGTCCCAGCTCCAGGCCGAACCGCCGAACACCGACAGCCAGTTGTTCGGCGGCGTGCCGTCCGGGTTGGGTTCGGCCCAGACGAACCAGTCGGCCTTGGCGTTGCTGCGGCTGGAGCGGCTCTCCTTGAACCACTCATGCTGGTCCGAGCAGTGGTTGAGCACCTGATCGATGATGATGCGCAGGCCGCGCTCGTGGGCGGCGGCGACCAGCGCCTGGAAATCCTCCAGGCTGCCGAACAGCGGATCGACCCCGCGGTAGTCGGCGACGTCGTAACCGAAATCCTTCATCGGCGAGGTGAAGAACGGCGACAGCCAGATGGCATCGACATTCAGGCTGGCGATGTAGTCGAGCTTGAGCAGTACACCGGGCAGATCGCCGACACCGTCGTCGTTGCTGTCGAAGAAACTGCGTGGGTAAACCTGATAGATGACGCCACCGCGCCACCAGTCCTTGCGGATAACAGCCATACATCAAAGCCTTATATGTTCGTGATGACGGCTTCACTCTAGGCAAGCATGACGGCCGTCACATCCTCCCCACCGGGGTTTTCGCGGGCGTAGCTGGCGCCCGCCGAGGGGGAGGAGTTTTTGCCAACGATCATGCGTGCTGGGAGCCTGGTGCGCACGGCGCACCCTACCCAGCGGACCGCGTAGGGTGCGCGGGGCCGCCCAGGCCGCGCGCACCAATAAAGCCGCAACGCCGCAATCCGGGCACAAAAAGAGGGCCGCACGCCAACCACAATGGTGCGCACGGCGCACCCTACGGCTCGTATCAGCCCTACTCGCCCTGGATCTTGCTCAACAGGCTGCGCGCCAGCTGCACCGCCTCGCTGCGCTGGGTGATGGCGAGCTTCTGGTAGAGGCTGCGGATATGGGTCTTGATGGTGGTGGGTGCCACATTCAAATGTTCGGAAATCTGCTCGTTGGACAGCCCGGCGTGGATCAGGCTGAGCACCTGCCATTCGCGCCGGGTCAGTGGCGAGTGACGGATCAGCTCGGGCACGTCGGGACGATTGATGATGTCCTGGATCACCGCCTCGTCCAGGGTGATGCGAATCGCCCGGCTGAAATCGCGCTGCTGCTGGGCCAGCTGGATCAGGCGGTCGGCGCGCTGGCTTTCCAGTTCGTCCAGCTGGCGTTCGTGCTGCAATGCCTTGAGCATGCCGATCAGCGGCTTGCCCAGACGCAGGAAGCTGCCGATCGCCCCGGTGCTGCTGGCCAGGGTCAGCGCCTGGTGCAGATGATCGAGGGCCGTCTGGCGCTCCTCGCGTTGCCAGAACAGCTGGGCCTGGAGGATATGGTTGCGGTTCTGGTCCATCACCAGCTGGTGACGTTCGGCATCCACCTGCAACTGGCGCAGGATCGGGACGGCGCGCTCGCTCTGGTTCAGCGCCAGATAAGCCCGCACATGGTTGCGCGCATTGCCCTGGGCAAAGTGGTTGGCCCCGGGCTTGAGCGGCGGCGCGGTGCTCAACCACTGCTGGATGCTGTCCTTGTCCTGGGTCGAGTCCCAGTAGGTGAGCATTACCGCATGGGCATTGGCCAGCCAGTCGATATGGTAGTCGTCGCCGGCCAAGAGGCTCTGCAGCTTGCCGATATAGTCGGCGCACACGCTCTGCTGGCCGCGGGCGTGGGCGACCCGGGCGAGCAGCACATAACACTGCAGGAACCAGTGATCGCCCACCGCATCGAGGATCTCCAGGCCCTGCAGGGCGCACTGTTCCACCGCATCGAGGTGGTGCCATTCGAGCAGCACCTGGCCGCGCACGCGGTGAATGAATTCCATGATCGGGGTCACCGGCAGCTGTTCCTGCTCGATGTACTGCAGCGCCCGCTCCTGCAGGTTGTAGGCTTTCTGCAGATGGCCCTGGGCGATGGCGATCTCCGACAGCTGGCCGAGGCTCCACAACACCGGGTGCGAGGCATCGATCTGCTGCGCGCGGCGCACGGTTTCCTCGTGCTGCTGCTGGGCCTGCTGCAGCTCGCCCTGGACGAAGTGCGCCTCGGCCAGCACCGACATCGCCACGACCTTCGAGGTGCGCATGGTCAGCGGCTCGAAGGCCAGCGCCTCGCGGGCCAGGGCCATGGCCTGCTGCTGGTTGCCCTGGCAGATCGCCACCTGGGCGCGCACCGCCTTGTAGTCGGCCTCGATCCGCTGCCACTGCTCGGGGCTGTGCTGGTCCTTCTGCGCCGCTTCGCCAGCCTGCAACCAGCGCTCGACCTGCTCGCTCTGATACTGATTCTGCGTGGCCCAGGCCTGCAGCAGGGTGAACAGCGGCGAGGCGGCCACGCTGCTTTCCGGCAATACTTCCAGGCAACGCTGCAGCAGCGCCAAACGGCCCTGGCGATAGAACTGCCGACCATGGCTCTGCAGGATCTGGCCGACCCGCTGCGGGTCGCGGGCGAGTACCGCATGGCGCCCGGCCTCTTCCGCCATCTGCTCTTCCAGCAACGCCTCGGCCGCGCGCAGGTGCAGCTCGGCGATGCGCTGCGGCTGGTGGGTGCTCAGCTCGTTCTGCAGGAAACAGGCAAACAACGGGTGATAGGTGAACCACTGGCGCAAGCTGTCCACCGCCTGGATAAACAGGCCGGCACGTTCAAGGCGTTCGAGCATCTCGCGGCCGTTGCAGCTCTCGGTCAGGCGGTCGGCCAGGGCCGCGCTGAAGCGTTCCAGCAGGCAGGTGGCCTGGAGGAACTCCAGGGTCGCCGCGTCCAGGCCCGCGAGCACCTGTTCGCGCAGGTAGTCGCGGATATAGGGATGGCCGAGTTGCAGGCTCTCGAGGAACAGGTCCATGCCGCGCCCGGTCTGCACTTCCTGCTGAACCAACTGCAAGGCGCAGGGCCAGCCACCGATGCGCCGGTTGAGGCGCTCGACCTGCTCGCGGTTGATGGCGATCGGCAGGCCCAGCTCCAGCAGGCTCTGCACCTCGTCGTGCTCGAAGGCCAGTTGACTGGCATCCAGCGCCAGCAATTGCTGCTTGATGCGCAGTTCGGCGACGCCGAGATCGGGCAGGCCGCGGCTGCACACCAGCAGGGTCAGCCACTCCGGGCTGTTGCGCAGGAAGAAACGCAGTGCCGCGATCAGTTCGCGGTTGTGCAGCACCTCGAATTCGTCGAGCACCAGCAGCAGCGGTTGATGCTCAGCCGGCAACTCGGCGAGCAGGCGGGTGAACAGGCCGTCGAGGCCCTCCTCGCCGCGCTCGGCGCAGGCCAGGCTTTGCGCACAACCACCGTCGAGGCGGGCATGCAGGGCGTTGAGCAGGTAGCGGCCGAACTGGCGCGGATTGTTGTCCTTGTCATCCAGATTGACCCAGGCCACCGCACCGGCGAAGGCCGCCGCCCACTGGCTGGCCAGCACCGTCTTGCCGAAACCGCTGGGGGCCTGCAGCACCGCCAGGCGCACCTGGGGCAGGCGTTGCAGCCACTCATCGAAGCGCGGCCGGGCGAGCAGGCCGGGATGCAGGGCCGGTGCACAGAGCTTGGCCGGAATCAGCGGCAGCGGCTGAGCTGATGCAGCATTCATACAATCACTCCCGTCAATTGTCTTTGTATCGGGTAGCGGCAGATCTTACGCAACTTGCAGGCTCAAGCCTGCGCTATAAAACGACAAAACCGGCAAAACCCGATAGCGGGTATGCCGGTTGGTCAACCCCGTAGGGCGCGCATCGATAGATGCCGCGAGACCACAACCCGTAGGGTGCGCCGTGCGCACCAATTAGTGCCGCGACACCACAATCCGGGTGCAAGCAGGGCCAGGGTGCCAATCCCGATGGTGCGCACAGCCTAGCCGGCCCCACACACCCTACCCCTTCACCCCGCCCGCGGTCAGGCCGCCGACTATCCACTTCTGGCAGTAGAGGAACACCGCGGTGATCGGCAGGCCGGAGAGCACCGCGGCGGCGGCGAAGTCGCCCCATAGGTAGTTCTGCTCGTACAGGTACTGCTGGGCGCCGACCGACAGGGTGAGCTTGTCCACGTCCATCAGCAGCACCGAGGCGATCGGGTATTCGGTGATGCTGGTGATGAAGGCGAGGATGAACACCACCGCCAGGATCGGCACGCTCATCGGCAGCAGGATGTGCACGAAGGCCTGCCAGGTGGTGGCGCCGTCGACGATGGCGGCCTCCTCCAGGGAGGCGTCGATGCTCTCGAAGTAGCCCTTGATGGTCCAGATATGCAGGGCCATACCGCCCAACGAGGCGACTATCACCGCACCATGGCTGTTCACCCCGAGCCAGCCGGCGTACTGGCCGAGCTGGTCGAACAGGGCGTAGATCGCCACCAGCGACAGCACCGGCGGGAACATCTGGAAGATCAGCATACCCTTGAGGATCGGCCCCTTGCCGGCGAAGCGCATGCGCGCGAAGGCGTAGGCGCTGGTGGTCGACAGCATGAGGATCAGCGCCGAGCTGATGAAGGCGATCTTCAGCGAGTTCCACAGCCAGGTCAGCACCGGGAACGGCGGGTTGACCACGCTGCCGTCGGCCAGGGTGTAGGGAATGCCCAGGGCCAGCGACCAGTGTTCCAGGGTCGGCTGATCCGGCAGCAGGCTGCCGGTGGCGAAGTTGCCCTCGCGAAAGGAGATCGACACCACCATCAGCAGCGGAAACACGATCAGGCCGATGAAGCCGAGCAGGCCGAGGTGGGTCAGCCACAGGCGGTATTTCACGGATTTGGGTTGCACCATTGCCATCTGCGGATCCTCAGACTTTCACTTTCGACAGTTTCAGGTTTAGCCAGGCCATGCCGCCGACCACCAGGAAGATCAGGGTGGCGATGGCCGCCGCCAGGGCGAAGTTCTGCCCGGAGTCCTGGAAGGCGATGCGGTAGGTGTAGCTGACCAGCAGGTCGGTGGTGCCGGCCGGTGTGGTCGCGCCGATGATGTCCGGGCCGCCCCGGGTCAACAGGGTGATCAGGACGAAGTTGTTGAAGTTGAAGGCGAAGCTGGCGATCAGCAACGGTGCCAGCGGCTTGATCAGCAGCGGCAGGGTGATCTTCAGCAGGTTGTCCAGGGGCGTTGCGCCGTCCATCGCCGAGGCTTCGTAGAGGTCGCGCGGGATCGCCTGCAGCAGGCCCATGCACAGCAGCAGCATGTAGGGGTAGCCGAGCCAGGTGTTGACCAGCAGAATCATGCTGCGCGCCAGGGTCGGGTCGCTGAACCAGTCCGGGCGCACGCCGAACAGGCTGTCGAGCATCAGGTTGATCTCGCCGAAGTTCTGGTTGAACAGACCGCGGAACACCAGGATCGAGATAAAGGCCGGCACCGCATAGGGCAGGATCAGCATGACCCGGTAGAACGCCTTGCCGCCCACCAGGTCCCACTGCAGCAGGCTGGCCAGGACCAGGCCCAACGCCAGGGTGAAGAGCACAGTGAGACCGGCGAAAGCCACGGTCCAGACGAAGATCTCGAGGAAGGGGTCGCGAATGCTCGGCTCGCTCAGCACCCGGGCGAAGTTGCTCCAGCCGGCGTACACGGTAAAGCCCGGCGCCACCTTGCTGCCGTGGCTGTCGACATAGAAGCCGCTGCCCTGATCGGCCTCCAGCCGCTCATTGCTGCGGGTATTGAGCAAGTCGCCATTGTCCAGCAGGCGATACAGCGGCTTGACCGCCGCCACCTCGCGCAGGCCATAGAGGCGCAGCAACTCACCCTCGGCGCCGCGCAGCACCCACTGCTCCAGCTCGCTGCGGCGCTGGATCACCTCGCGCAGCGGCAGGGCTTCGGCCAGGCTCACGGCGCTTTCCGGCAGCAGTTCCAGCGGCTCGCTGACCAGCGGATCGCCCTGCAGTGGCGGCGAGACGAACACGCCCTGCTCGCCCTGATCCACCCGCAGGCGCAGCTCGCCGGCCTGATCCGGGTGCAGGCTGAAGGCGAAGCGCTCGCCGGCCAGATAGGTCTGATTGAGGTGATAACGCTGCACCTGCTCGAAACTGAGCAGGTTGGTCGCGCTGTAATTGGTAAAGCCGATGCCGACGGTGTACAGCAGCGGGAAGATCACGAACACCAACATGCCCGCCAGCGCCGGGTAGATGTAGCGGTGGGCATAGGCCTTCTTGTTGATGAACACGTAGCTGGCGATACCTGTGACCACCAGCCCGAGCAAGGCGAAGGCGATCTGCTGCTGGGCATAGAGCGCCACCACCAGATACAGCGCCAGAGCGTTGAACAGGCCCCAGACGGACCAGTGCAGGGTCTTGCGCAGCACCGGCAAGGAGAAAGACTTGGGCATGGCAGGGCTGGCCAGTTCGGCAGAAAGATTCATGATGGTCATCTAGTTATAGCCTCGCGGCGCGCCGCCGGTGGCGATCAGCCAACGGCGGCGCGGTCGTTACTTGACGATGCGCTTGGCAGCGTCATCCAGTGCGGCGTCCACGGTCTGACGGCCGGAGGTGATGTTGGTCAAGGCCGGCGCCATGGCCGACCAGAACGCCCCCATCTCCGGGACGTTGGGCATCGGCCGGCCCATGGCGGCGTTGTCGAAGGTCGCCTTGATCAGCGGATCCTTGGCCAGCTCGGCCATATAGGCCTTGTTCGGCACCGCCCCCAGGGGCACATCGGCATTGACCGTCTTCAGGCCCTCGACCTGCAACAGGTAGTTCTCGAGGAACTCCACGGCCAGAGCCTGGTTGGGGCTGGCGGCATTCAGAGTCGCGGCCATCACCCCGGTGAACGGCCGGCTGACCGCCTCGCCTACTGCGGGGATGGGGGCGACAGCAAACTCGATACCGCTCTTGTGGATGTTCGACCAGGCCCAGGGTCCGCTGATAAACATCGCCGACTCGCCCTTGTTGAAGGCGGCCTCGGCCACACTGTAGTCGGCGCCCTTGGGCATCACCCCGGCATCGATCAATTCCTTGAGTACGGCCGCGCCCTGCTTGGCGCCGGCGTTACTGACCCCGGTCTGGCTGACGTCGTAGCCGCCGTCCACGTCGGCGAAGGCAAAACCGCCGTTGGCCGCCAGCAGTGGCCAGGTGAAGTAGGTGTTGTTGTAGTCCCAGAGGATCGCGCGCTTGCCTGACTTGGCCAGCTCGGCGTTGAGCGCCAGCACCTCGTCGAAGGTTTTCGGCGGGGTCGGCACCAGGGCCTTGTTGTAGATCAGACCGATGGCTTCCACGGCCATGGGGTAGCCCCACAATTTGCCCTGGTAGGTCACCGCGTCCCAGGCGAAACCCTCGATGGCCTCCTTGCTCTTGGCACTCGGATTGATCGGCGAGATCAGCCCGCTCTGCGCCCACTCGCCGAAGCGGTCGTGGGCCCAGATGAAGATGTCCGGGCCGTTGCCGGTGGCGGCGGCCTGCTGGAACTTGTCGGTGGCGCTATCCGGGTGCGCCACTTCGACTTCGATCCCGGTATCCGCGGTGAACTTCTCACCGACCTCGGCCAGGCCTTTGTAGCCCTTGTCGCCATTGATCCAGATGACCAGCTTGCCTTCCTCGATGGCCGCCTGGGTCGGCAGCGGCAGGCTCAGGGTGGCGGCCAGGCCGATGGCGGCAGCACTAAACAGTTTTTTATTCATGGAGAAGTATCCTCGTGGCTTCTTATTGTTGATCCACAACCACTGCATGCCGGTGGATGGTCGCGCAGCCCTTGCATCGTCGGGCAGAACCGCACGCACCACATCCTCCTCCGGCGCAGCTCGCGAGGGCGTAGAGACGGGGGCGTAGTCTGCCAGCCACAGGGAAAATAAAGTATGCGCCCCGCCCTTTCTCAGCCTGCCGCAGCAGGCAAAAACGGACTTCAATGGCGGTTCAACCGTACTGGGAGAAGTCCATGCGCCGCTCGTCACTGCCGCTTGCCAGTCTGTTTCTCAGCCTGCTCAGCCCACTCGCCCTGGCCGCCCCGCAGGTGCAGGCCTGGCTCGACCGGCAGCCACTGCAGCTGCTCTGGCACAGCGAAGCCGAGCGGCGTTACCGCAGCGAACTGGAGCTGCAGGCCGGTCGGCTGGCCCTGCGCGGTCCCGCCGGTGCGCAGCCGGCACAACCCCTGGCGCTCTACCAGCGTCAGGCCTGGCAGGCCGACAGCCACCTGAGCCTGCAGGTGCCGGCAGCCGGGCGCTATCGCCTGCTGTTCCAGGACGGCGACAAAGCGCACCTGCGTCTGCTGCCGGTCAAAGCGCAAACCGCCGGCCAGGCCACCTGCACAGCTTGGCAGGGCCAGCCCCTGAGCGTCGACGTCAGCCGGGTATTCGCCGACGGGCAGCAGCTGCGCGATGCCTATAGCGGGCAAGTGGCGAGGGTCGAAGACGGCCATGTGCAGATGACTCCGGCGCCACACAGCGGCGGCCTGCTGTTGCTCGAAGCCGCCGCGGCGCAGGTGCAGCCGGTCCATGACTGGCGCAACGCCACCGTCTACTTCGCCCTCACCGACCGCTTCGCCAACGGCGACCCGGGCAACGACCACAGCTACGGTCGCCAGCCGGATGGCGAACAGGAGATCGGCACCTTCCACGGCGGCGACCTCAAGGGCCTGACCGGCCGGCTCGACTACCTGCAGCAGCTGGGCGTCAACGCCCTGTGGATCAGCGCACCCTATGAGCAGATCCACGGCTGGGTCGGCGGCGGCGATCAGGGCGACTTCCGCCATTACGGTTACCACGGCTACTACGCCCTGGACTTCACCCGCCTGGACGCCAATATGGGCAACGAGGACGACCTGCGCGAACTGATCGCCCAGGCCCACGCCCGCGGCATCCGCGTGCTATTCGATGTGGTGCTCAACCACCCCGGCTACTCGACCCTGGCCGACATGCAGCAACTCGGCTTCGGCGCCCTGCGCAATGGCATGGCCGCGTACCTGCCGCAACGCTGGAGCGAGTGGCGGCCAGAGGGCTACGAGAACCTGCACGCCTACCACAACCTGCTCGACTACCAGCACCCGGCCTGGAACCAGTGGTGGGGCAAGGACTGGTTGCGCGCCGGCATCGCCGACTACGATCAGCCGCCCAGCGTGCTGGTCGATCCGCTCAAGGGCTCGCTGGCGTTCCTGCCCGACTTCAAGACCGAGAGCCAGCAGGCCGTGGCGCTGCCGCCCTTGCTGCTGCGCAAGGCCGATACCCGCGCGGTGCCACGCGAGGGCTACCGGGTGCGCGACTACCTGGTGGAATGGCTGACCTTCTGGGTGCGCGAATTCGGCGTCGACGGCTTCCGCGCCGACACCGTCAAGCATGTCGAACTGGACAGCTGGGCGGCGCTGCGCCAGGCCGCCGACCAGGCCCGCGCCGACTGGTCGGCCGCCAACCCCCTTGATCCCATGAGCGGTAGCCCGTTCTGGATGGTCGGCGAGGTGTTCGGCCACGGCCCGCAGACCAACGTCTACCAGAGCAACGGCTTCGACGCCCTGATCAACTTCGCCTTCCAGGGCGAGCTGGCGGCCAAGGCCAGCAACTGCCTGAGCCAGGCCGATAGCGGCTACGACGAATACGCCGGGCTGCTGCAGGGCACGCCAGGACACAACTTCATGAGCTACGCCTCGTCCCACGACACCTCGCTGTTCTTCGCCGAACGGAACAACGATCTGGCGCGCCAACAGGGTCTGGCCGCAGCCCTGCTGCTCAGCCCCGGCGCGGTGCAGATCTACTACGGCGACGAAAGCGCCCGCCCCCTCGGGCCGAGCGGCTCCGACCCGCAGCAGGGCACCCGCTCGCCGATGAACTGGGATGCGCACAACCAGACGGAGATCGCCGCCCTGCTCGAACACTGGCGCACCCTCGGCCAGTTCCGCGCGCGCCACCCGGCGATCGGTGCCGGCAGCCACGAACGGTTATCCAGCCAACCCTACACCTTCGCCCGCCGCCTCGGCGACGACAAGGTGGTGATCGTTCAAGGCCCGTGAAAACCTTGGTGCGCACGGCGCACCCTACGATCACGCGAACCTCGTAGGGTGCGCTGTGCGCACCGCCCTTCCGACTCGGTACCCCTATGACCCCAGAACAACAACGCCAGCAAGCCCAACTGACCTTCGCCGCCAGCGGCGCGGACATCCAGGTCGGCCAAGCCGCCGGCTGCCCGCTGCCCATCGAACAACTGCTGCTGACCACGGCTGCCAGCCCCTGGGTGCGTCGCCACTTCGCCAGCGGCCTGACCGCCGAGGTCTACCAGATCGAGGCCGGCGGCAGGCTCTGGACGCTCAAGCGCGCGCGGGCGCAATGCAAGGTGCAGAACCTCAACGGCCAGACCTCCTTTCTCAACGAAGTGCAGCGCCGCGCCGAACTGCAGGCACTGAAACAGCAGCCGGCCTGGACTACGGCCCTGAGCGGGATAGTCGCCACCCAGTACGCCAGCTACCGCCAGGGCCTGCTGCTGTCGCCCTGGATCGCCGGCGAGGCCGTACAGGAGTGGGACGAACGCCGCCTGCTGCAGCTGTTCGCCAGCCTCTCGGCGCTGCTGCAACTGGGCTTCTTCGACTGGGACCTGTGCCCCGGCAACCTGCTCGACGACGGCCAGATCCGCCTGTTCGACTTCGGTTATATGTACCGCTTCGATCCCTTGCGCGCCTGCAACAGCAACGGCCTGCTGACCCCGCAGTGCCACGCCGCCGAACGCTTCGAAACCCGCAGCTACTACGCCTACCTACTCGACCTGGAACAACGCCGGGGCAGCGCCGCCGCCCTCAGCGCCCTGGAGCTGGAAAAACGCATCGCCCTGGAGTGCTACCAGCACCTGCGCCAGACCCTGGCCCGGCGCGGGGCAAGTCACAACGTATTGGCCTGGCTGGATGGCATTATCGGCGACTGGCAACAGGCCCTGCGCCACGACCTCGCCCGCCTCTACCTGCGCGAAGCCTGGCGCTCGCACTGGAGCGACCTGGACGACGACCTGCAGGGCCAGACCTGCACGCCCCTGACCCTGCAGCGCCTGGATTGGCTGACAGATTGCCTGGACGCTCAGGCTACAGAGTTGCAACGCCTGGACCTGCTGCAAGACAAGCCCGTGGCTGCCTGGCGGCAGCAGCTTGAGCAGGCACGGGAACAGGCCCTGGCCTGGCAGATCGGCGGTTAACCTGCGGAAGCATCGCCATCCCAGAACAGCGCAGCATTTCGTAGGGTGCGCCGTGCGCACCGCGACTTACGCGGTTATTCGCCACATACCTCTCCATCCAACGACAACAGCTTGATCGGTAGTTGGCCCGACAGATAAGCGTTTAACCCCGGTGCGCACGGCGCACCCTACGGGACTGTAAGGCGCAGCATTTCGTAGGATGCGCCATGCGCACCGCGGCTTGCACGATCACTCGCCGAACGCGCCCCTATCGTCGTCCCCCGCACCGCCCCAATCCGCCGGATAAACGCCCTCGCGCACCAGGCGGTGATAGCTCGACCAGGGCCAATCGACTACCCGTTCGACCAGGCCGTGGCGCACCGGATTCCAGTGCAGATAATCCAGGTGCCGACGGCAATCCTCGTCATCGCGGATGTGGTGTTCCCAGAAGCGCCGCTGCCACAGCCCAGACTCGCGGCGCAGGTGGCGGCTCAGGCTGACAGCGCCATCGCTGGGGAAAGCCTGGCTGGTCAACCGCTTGATCATCGACCAGCGCCGCCCAAAGTCGGCATCGCCCTCGGGCATCTGCCACAGGCAATGCAGATGATCGGGCAGCAGCACCCAGCCGCGGATGGCGAACGGATAACGCTGGCGCACCTGGACGATGGCCAGGCGCAGGGCCTCACGTAACCGCGGTTGGGTCAGCAGTGGCTGGCGCTGGTGGGTCACCAGGGTGAAGAAATAGCAGGCACCCGCATCCCGGGCGCGGCGGTAGTCGGACATTCCCTGTCTCCTCAACGTTGATCGCCCCGCAAGGATAGGCCATGGTGCGCACGGCGCACCCTACGCGGGAACATTCAGAGCTTGTGAACATATCGAGCGCCGTCGCGAGAGCACCTGCTGATGCGCGCAGCGCAGCCCCCATAATGGTCGCGCCGGATGCCGTAGGGTGCGCCATGCGCACCAAGCGTTGACCGCTCAGGTCAGGTAACGCCCGCACAGCGCCTGCTGCTCACCGACCATTTCGGCCTGGCGCACGCTGGTTTCGCTGATGCCGACGATGCGCTGCATATTGCCTTCGGCCACCCCGTGGATGTCGTGCATGCTGCGCGCCACCTCCTCGGTCGCCAGTTGCTGCTGGGCCGTGGCCTGGCTGATCTGCCGGGCCATGCCGGCGATAGCGCCGACCTGCTCGCGGATCCGTTGCATCACTCCGTCGGCCTGGCTGACCTGAGCCAGGTTGGCCTGCATGCGCTGGCGGCTCAGCTCCACCGATTGCACCGCCGCCTGGATGCCCTGGGCCAAGCGCTCGATGCGCAGCTGGATCTCGCCGGTGGAACTGGCGGTGCGCAGGGCCAGGTGGCGCACCTCGTCGGCGACCACGGCGAAACCACGGCCCTGCTCGCCGGCGCGGGCGGCCTCGATCGCGGCATTCAACGCGAGCAGGTTGGTCTGCTCGGCGATGCTGCGGATCACCGCGAGAATCTGGCCGATCTGCTCGCCGAACGCCTCGACCTGGGCGATCTCGCGCACGCTGCCCTGCAGCTGCTCGGCCAGCTCCTGGGTGCTGTCGATGGCGGCGGTCATGATCCGGCTGCCGCCGTTCACCGAGTCCTCGACAGCGGCGACCCGCTCGGCGCTGTCCCCGGCATGCCGGGCGACCTCGGCGAAGCTCGACTCCAGTTCGGTCAGGCTGGCGGCCAGGGTCGCGGTGCTCGCGCGCTGCTGCTCCAGGCCCTGGCGCGCGTCGGCGCAGGAGGCGGCGTTGCCGCGGGCAATCGCGTCCTGTTGGTCGGCGGCGCGGCCCAGCTGGGCCAGGGCGTCACGCAGGTTGCCGGCAACCCGATTGAGGTCGGCGGCGACCCGGCCGAACTCGTCGTTGTGGCGATACTCGCAGTGGCCGCGCAGGTCACCCTCGGCCAGCCGGTTCAGTGCACCGGACACCGCGCGCAGCGCCTGGCGCATGGTGCGGCTGAGCCAGATACCCATGCTCAGGGCGATGCCCAGCGACAGGGCAACGATCAGCAGCAGGCGCTCGAAGCCGTCCTGATAGGTGGCGCGGGCCTGGGCCAGTTGCTGCTGGGCATCGCGCTCGGCCGCCTGGATCAGCTGGCCGACCTGCCCGCGCAGCTGTTCCTGCAGCTCCTGCAACTGACGCTTGCGCTGGCGATTGCGCTGCTTGTCGGCCAGCCAGCCAGCGTAACGCGCCAGGGTGCCCTGACCGTCGAGCAGGATATTGGCCTCGATCTCGGCGAATTCGCCGAGGTAGGTATGGGCATAGTCGGTGCGGCTGTCCTGATGCGGCTTGAGGTCGTCGAGGACGTTGCCGAGCTTCTTGCGCAACGCCGGCAGGCGCTCCCTGACCTTGGCCTCGGCTTCTTGCAGGCGCTGCGGCGACGCGGTGCCGAGCGCATCGAAGATCAGCGCCTCGACCTGCTCCAGGGGAATGATGAACTGCTTGACCGAATAGGCCACGTAGTCGTCCTTGCTGGTGAACTGGACCCTGAGCAGGTCCTGCTTGAAGCGCGACAGTTGCAGTTGCAGGTCACGCAGCGCCACGGCAGTCGTATCGACCCGTTCCAGCAGCGCACGCTGGGCCCGCAACAACCCCCGGGCCTGGTCATCCAGTTGCCCCAGCAGTTGCTCCAGCGCCGCAAGCGCCGGGGCATCGGCGACCGGGCCCGAACCGCGCAGGTCGGCGAGCAGGCCGGCCGCCTGGGTGGCCCGGCGGCCATGTTCGGCGCCGAACTTGTCCAGGCTGGCGGCCTGATCGGCGGCCAGGGCATCGGCGAGGTTCTGGGTCAGCCCCTGCAGCACGCTGTAGAAATTCTGGCTGGCCTGCAGGCGTGTGGTGGTCTGTGCGAGGCGCTCGGTGTTGTCCCGCAGGTCGGCGATGGCGCCCAGGCTGCTGCCGCCGAGCAGCACCAGCAACAGGGTCAGCGCAGCGATCAGCAGGTACAGCCGCGGCAGGAAGCCGCAACGCAGGGTGGCAAGCCTGGTGGAGAACGGCATGGATGGCTCCGGTCGGGGTAATCGGGATAGAGGAGCGTCAGCCGCGCGGGTGGCGACTCGGCGACGTGGCGGCGCCAGGCAGGCGTGCCAGATCCACCACGAGAAGGGGCATGCCGAGCGCCCATAAGGGACCGGCTTCGGCGGCCTTGAACAGGTTGCTGCAAGGGTAGGCCAGCGGTGTCATCGCCAGGACCAGCCCGGCGCCGCGCAGGAATCGGTTCATCGTAATGCTCCATTGTTGTCGTTGTTGAGCGCATCCGATTGCGCGGCCGTGGTGCCGCGATGAAAGGCCGCACGGCCCGGATCGGCAACGCCAGCTTGCCGTCCCTGGCGCGCGCGTCCTACCTCCCCGCGATGGTTTTTTCGGGGCGTAGGGCGTCGGCGTAGAACCTGTCACTTCCGCAGTACTCCCGGCTAATCGCGCTACGCCCCCGGCACTCCTCCTTGAAAAAAATCGGCTGGGAGGATGTGCCACCCAACACCTTCCTCGACTCTTGAGCACAGCTGCCACCGAGTCCTGCTGCTCAGCACCCGGTCGCCTTACGCCTCCTTCGGCATGCAGCCATCCAGTCAGCGGCAACACCCAACAACAAAAAAAGGTCCCACGATGAACAAGATCCAACCTGCACAACTGTTCCGCCCCAGCGCCCTGCTCGCCGCCATGCTCCTGGCGACCCCGGCCCTGGCCGTGGACTTCCATGGCTACCTGCGTTCCGGCATCGGCGCCACCGCCGGTGGCGGCGACCAGGCCTGCTTCCAGGCCGCCGGCGCCCCGGCCAAGTACCGCCTGGGAAACGAGTGCGAGACCTATGCGGAGATCGGCCTGGGCCAGGAAGTCTGGAAGGAAGGCGAGCAGAGCTTCTACGTCGACAGCATGATCGCCTACGTCTCCGGCCAGGAGAACGACTGGGAAGCCACCGACAGCGAGGACAATCCGTTCGGCGACGGCACCAGCTCGATCCGCCAGTTCAACGTGCAGGGCAAGAACGTCCTGAGCATGCTGCCCGGCTCCACCCTGTGGGCCGGCAAGCGCTACTACCAGCGCCATGACGTGCACATCAACGACTACTACTACTGGGATGTCTCCGGCCCCGGTGCCGGTATCGAGAACATCGACCTGGGCTTTGCCAAGGCGCATGTCGCCTGGATGCGCAACACCGATGGCGACTGGGTCTACGATGGCGCCGGCGCCGGCACCAACGTGGCCAACGACACCTTCGACTTCCGTCTCAACGACATCGCCTTCAACACCGACGGCAAGCTGGAGTTCGGCTACGACTTCGGCAAGGCCAACCTGACCGACGAGCAGGAGAAAGACCCGGGTTTCAACGACAACAAGGGCCACATGGTCACCCTGGAGCACGTCCAGGGCAACTGGTTCGGCGGCTTCAACAAACTGGCCCTGCAGTACGGCACCGACGGCATCATCGGCTCCAGCGGGCGCAACACTACTGGCAACAGCGACGGCGACATGCAGCGCCTGGTCAACCAGGGCGTGGTGGCGCTCGGCGACAACATCGAAATGATGTATGTGCAGATCTACGAGAACAAGGACTTCGACAACGACTCCGGCCAGGAGTGGTTGTCCTTCGGCGTGCGCCCGGTCTACAAGTGGGACAACGTGATGAGCACCGCCCTGGAGTTCGGCTACGACCAGATCGACCCGCAAGCCGATGGCGCCGACACCGTCGACCTGAAGAAGATCACCCTGGCCCAGCAGTGGTCGGCCGGCAGCAGCTTCTGGGCACGCCCGCAGATCCGCGTGTTCGCCACCTACGCCATGTGGGACGGCGACAAGTACAACGCCGCCAGCGAGTCGGTCGAGGTCGGCGACGACAACGGCCTGACCTTTGGCGTACAGGCCGAAGCCTGGTGGTAACGCAATCCTGACCGTCCCGTAGGGTGCGCTATGCGCACCAGGTGCTCGCAGGCCAAGTGCCTATAGCCAATGGTGCGCACGGCGCACCCTACCTCCCGTTGCATCCGGGGGCTTTAGCCGGTCAATGCTTCAAACGCTGCTCCAGTAGTTTTTGCCCCGGACCTGCAACAGGCCGGGGCTCTTTTTCAAAGAGTTCGCCCACGCAGCACGCGCAACCGAGCGTAACTGATCGTGCACAGGACTCACAGGCGTGAACAGAATAAGAGGAACAACCATGCCGCACTTCAGAACAACCGCTATCGCACTGCTCGGACTGCTGCTGACAGGCTGCGCCGGCGACTCCCTGCGCCGTGTCGATGCCCTGAGCCAGACACCCGCGCCCCTCGATATTTCCCAGGATTCGGCGGTCGCAGCCCTCGCCGCGGCGCCGAACTGCTGCAGCGGTCTCGATACCCTGCCCTACACCCCGCTGGAACCCGGCTTCAGCGGCAACGTGGTGATCGATCGCCACGCCCCAGCCTTCGAGTTCAAGAGCGGCAAGAGCTTCTTCCGCGCGTTCAAACTGCCGCAAAACAGCCGCTCCTTCGAGATCCGCCTGTACAGCCAGGCCGGCGATAGCGTGCTGGCGCCTAACGCCATGCTGCTCGACGGCCGCTTCCACACCACCCGCCTGCTCGGCGTGGAAGACTTCCGCTATGTACCCGCCCAGGGCCTCAAGGGCGACAGCCTGGATGCCCGCGTGCGAGTGGACCGGCTGTACCTGGACAACCCCGGCAACGAGAACTATCTGGTGCTCTATACCAGCGCCGCGCAGATGGCTGGAAAAACCATCATCGAGCATCCGGCCAAGGCCTACGCCAAGGCCCGCGGCAACCAGCCGCCGAATATTCCCGACCTGGTCGCCAAGCACGTGCCGGAAGGCATCATCAAGCTGGTGCTGATCGAGGACCAGCCTGGTGGCCAGCAGGCCAACAGCTACGTGCCACCGCGCAGCATGGGCATGGAAATGGGCAACCAGCTGCCCAGCGTTCCTGCGCCGGCGGTGTTGCCGGAAACCCAGGCCTACTACCGCCAGGGCATCGATGCCGCCCTGGCCAATCAGGACCTGGAGCGCGCCCTGCGCCTGGCCGACGAAGCCGCCCGCATCGGCGACGACAGCGCCAAGGCCTACCTGCTCGAGCGTATCCAGATCAAGTAAGCAATCCTCTCCAGGGATGTATTTCGGGCGGCCACTGGCTAATGCCGATCAGTTAAGCCCTCTTGCTTGACCTTTGGCCGCAAGAAATCAAAATCCGATGCCAGTATTGGCATCGGATTTTTTTATGCGTCTCGCTCGGGCACTGGAACTCACCCACAACATCGCCTCCACTCCCAGCGCAATCGAGGGACTGGATGCCTTACTCGATCCTTCTTTGGTCGAGCAGGCACTCGAGCAGGCAGGTGTAGCGACCCTGCGCAAGCGGCGTTTGCCGCTGGAAATGATGCTCTGGTGCGTAATCGCCATGGCGTTTTTCCGGCGCATGTCGGCGTGGGATGTGGTCAGCCGC
>NZ_FOWX01000004.1:125877-236393 GCF_900115555.1 Pseudomonas borbori | reverse complement strand
TCGGCGGTCAGCGGCACCAGCACCCGCAGCACGTTGCCGTAGGTGCCGCAGGACAGCAGGATCAGGCCCTTGTCGCGGGCCTTGGCGACGATCTGGCCGGTCAGGGCGGCATTCGGTTTGTGCAGATCGCCACCCTCGCATAGTTCCATGGCGATCATCGCTCCGAGGGCGCGCACCTCGCCGATCGCCTTGTGCTTGGCCTGGATGGCCTTGAGCCCCGTGACCAGCCGCTCGCCGACCGCCTTGCAGCGTTCCAGCAGCTGTTCCTCCTCGAACACCTCCATCACCGCCAGGGCCGCGGCGCAGGCAATCGGGCTGCCGGCGTAGGTGCCGCCCAGGCCACCGGGGGCGATGGCGTCCATGTATTCGGCCTTGCCGCACACCCCGGCCACCGGGAAACCGCCGGCGATCGACTTGGCGAAGGTGGTCAGGTCGGCGGCCACACCCATCTGTTCCATGGCGAAGAAGGTGCCGGTACGCCCGGCGCCGGTCTGCACTTCGTCGGCGATCAGGAGGATGCCGTGCTGGTCGCAGAGCGCGCGCAGGCGCTGCATGAATTCTTTCGGCGCGACATAGAAACCACCCTCGCCCTGCACCGGTTCGATGATGATGGCGGCGATGTCGCGCGGCTCGGCGTCGTTCTTGAAGATGCGCTCGATGCTCGCCATGGCGGCGTCGACGCTGACCCCGTGCAGTTCGCACGGATACTGGGCGCGGAACACGCCGCCGGGCATCAGGCCCATGCCGGCCGAGTAGGGATTGACCTTGCCGGTCAGGCTCAGGGTCATCATGGTGCGGCCGTGGTAGCCGCCGGTGAAGGCGATCACCCCGGCGCGGCCGGTGGCGGCGCGGGCGATCTTCACCGCATTCTCCACCGCCTCGGAGCCGGTGGTGACCAGCAGGGTTTTCTTGGCGAAGTCGCCCGGCACCCGGGCGTTGATCTTCTCGCACAGCTCGACGTAGGGCTCGTAGGCCAGCACCTGGAAGCAGGTGTGGGTCAGCTTGCTCAGCTGTTCCTGCACCGCGGCGACGACTTTCGGGTGCAGGTGGCCGGTGTTGAGCACGGCGATGCCGCCGGCGAAGTCGATGAACTCGCGGCCCTCGACGTCGGTGACCGTGGCGTTCTGCGCCCGCTCGGCGAAGATCGGGTGGATCTGGCCGACGCCGCGCGGGACGGCGGCGGTGCGGCGTTGCATCAGGGAGTCGTTGGTTTTGCTCATGGTGTCCTCAGGCGAAACGTGAACGGTAGGGTGCGCCGTGCGCACCGGATCAAAGGTTCTGCCTCACCCATCCACCGCTCTCACGGAGCGTAGCGAGCGAAGGGGAGGCAAGGCGGCGGGGCCGGGAAAAAGCGGAGTTGGCTTTTGCCAATGAGCATTTTTCCCGGCCCCGCCAACGCAGCATCAGCGAAGCGCAGTAGCGACTACAGGCCCATACACAGGTATTTGACTTCCAGGTACTCATCCAAACCGTACTTGGAGCCTTCACGGCCCAGGCCCGAGGATTTCATGCCGCCGAACGGCGCCACTTCGGTGGAGATCACCCCGGTATTGATGCCGACCATGCCGTACTCCAGCGCCTCGGCCACACGGAACACCCGACCGAGGTCGCGGGCGTAGAAGTAGGCGGCCAGGCCGAATTCGGTGTCGTTGGCCTGACGGATCACCTCGGCCTCGTCGCTGAAACGGAACAGCGGCGCCAGCGGGCCGAAGGTCTCCTCGCGGGCCACCGCCATCTCGGCGGTCACGCCGCTGACGATGGTCGGCTCGAAGAAGTTGCCGCCCAAACTGTTGCCGCCGGCGACCAGGGTTGCGCCCTTGTCCAGGGCGTCACGCAGATGCCGCTCGACCTTGGCCACCGCCTCGGCGTTGATCAGCGGGCCGGTGGTGACGCCGTCGTCCATGCCGTTACCGACCCTGAGCTTGGCCACCGCCGCCTGCAGCTTGGCGGCGAAGGCATCGTACACGCCGTCCTGCACATACAGGCGGTTGGCGCACACGCAGGTCTGCCCGGCGTTGCGGTACTTGGAGATGATCGCGCCTTCGACCGCCGCATCCAGGTCGGCGTCGTCGAACACGATAAAGGGCGCATTACCGCCCAGCTCCAGCGACAGTTTCTTCAGGGTCGGCGCGCACTGCTGCATCAGCTTGATGCCGACGCCGGTGGAGCCGGTGAACGACAGCTTGCGCACTATGGGGTTCTCGCACAGCTCGGCGCCCACCTCACGGCTGGCGCCCACATCCGCCGGGATCACGCTGAGCAAGCCGGCCGGGATGCCGGCGCGCTCGGCCAGCGCGGCCAGGGCCAGGGCCGAGAACGGCGTCTGCGGCGCCGGCTTGAGCACCATGGCACAACCCACTGCCAGGGCCGGACCGGCCTTGCGGGTGATCATGGCGCTGGGGAAGTTCCACGGGGTGATAGCGGCGGTGACGCCCACCGGCTCCTTCTGCACCAGGATGCGCTTATCCATGGCATGGGCCGGAATCAGGTCGCCATAGGCACGCTTGGCCTCCTCGGCGAACCACTCGATAAAGGAGGCGGCGTAGGCGATCTCGCCGCGGGCCTCGGCCAGCGGTTTACCCTGCTCGGCGGTCATGATCCGCGCCAGGTCTTCCTGGTTGGCCAGGATCAGCTCGAACCACTGGCGCAGGCGATTGGCCCGCTCTTTCGCCGTCAGCGCGCGCCAGGCCGGCTGGGCGGTTTGTGCGGCCTCGATGGCGCGACGGGTTTCGCCGCGGCCCATGTTCGGCACGCTGCCGATCGGCTCGCCACTGGCCGGATTGAAGATATCGGTACGCGCGCCGCTGTCGGCTTCGCACCACTGGCCGTTCACATAAGCCTGCTGACGCAGCAGGCTGGGGTCCTTCAACTCAAGGCTCATGCGGGCTCTCTTGTTCGTTTGGCGATCAGGTGGGTTGCTGGGTGCGCATTTTCTCGCTGCGCCCGCGCAGCCATTCCAGGGTCAGCAGCAGCAGGATGGAGAAGCCGATCAGCAGGGTCGCCGCCGCGGCGATGGTCGGCGACAGGTTCTCGCGGATGCCGCTGAACATCTGCCGCGGCAGAGTGGCCTGCTCCGGACCGGCGAGGAACAGGGTCACCACCACTTCGTCGAAGGAGGTGGCGAAGGCGAACAGCGCGCCACTGATCACCCCGGGGGCGATCAGCGGCAGGGTCACCCGGCGGAACGCGGTCAGCGGCGAGGCGCCGAGGCTGGCGGCGGCACGCACCAGGTTGTGGTTGAAGCCCTGCAGGGTGGCCGACACCGTGATGATGACGAAGGGTACGCCGAGCACCGCATGCACCACGATCAGCGACAGGTAGCTGTTGCCCAGGCCCAGCGGGGCGAAGAACAGGTAGCTGGCCACCCCGACGATCACCACCGGCACCACCATGGGCGAGATCAGCAGGCTCATCACCAGCGCCTTGCCGCGGAACTCGCCGCGGGTCAGGCCGATCGCCGCCAGGGTGCCGAAGACCATGGCCAGCACGGTGGCGGCCGGGGCGATGATCAGGCTGTTCTTCAGCGAACGCATCCAGTCGGCGGACATGAAGAAGTCCTCGTACCAGCGCAGGGAAAAGCCCTGCAGCGGGTAGACCAGGAAGCTGCCGGAGTTGAACGACAGCGGGATGATCACCAGCACCGGCAGGATCAGGAACAGCAGCACCAGCGCGCAGAGGCTGCGCAGGCTGTAGTACCAGACGCGCTCGACGGGTGACAGGTAGGGGCTCAGCATAGATCTCTCTCCATCCTAAGGTTGCCCTCGCCCGGCGGGCGAGGACGACAGGGTCAGGTCAGGCCAGGCGCAGCCGGCTGGCGCCGACCAGCCAGCTGTAGACCACGTAAAGCACCAGGGTGGCGCCCAGCAGCAAGCCGCCGAGGGCCGTGGCCATGCCCCAGTTGATGGTGGTGTTGGTATAGAAGGCGACGAAATAGCTGATCATCTGGTCGCTCGGGCTGCCCAGCAGCGCCGGGGTGATGTAGTAGCCGATCGACAGGATGAACACCAGCAGGCAGCCGGCGCCGACCCCGGCCAGGGTCTGCGGGAAGTACACCCGCCAGAAGCTGGCGAAGGGGTGGCAACCCAGCGACACTGCCGCGCGCATATAGGTGGGCGAGATGCCCTTCATCACGCTGTAGATCGGCAGGATCATGAACGGCAGCATGATGTGCACCATGGCGATGTACACCCCGCTGCGGTTGAACACCAGCTGCAAGGGTTCGTCGATGATGCCCAGCGACAGCAGCGCACCATTGATCAGGCCGCCGGACTGCAACAGCACGATCCAGGCCGCCACCCGCACCAGGATCGAGGTCCAGAACGGCAGCAGCACCAGGATCATCAGCAGGTTGCTCTGCCGGGTCGGCAGGTTGGCCAGCAGGTAGGCCAGCGGGTAAGCCAGCACCAGGCAGATGGCGGTGATCACCAGACTCATCCAGAAGGTGCGCACGAAAATGTCCAGGTAGATGGCCTGGTCCGGGGTGGCACTGGCCAGCTCGCCGAGATCGTCGATGCGATGGTCGAGGGCGGCCAGCAGGTAATAGGGGGTGAAGCTCGAACTGTTGCGGCGGATCACCTGCCAATAGGCCGGGTCGCCCCAACGCTCGTCCAGGCTTTCCAGGGCGTCCTTGTAGGACGCAGGTTCGCTGGCGAAGGGCAGCGCACGGGCGGTGCTGCTGATCAGGCTGCGAAAGCCGGCCAGTTCCATGTTCAGCCGCTTGGACAGATCACCCAGGCTGCGCTGCTGACGCGCCTCGACGATGTCCAGGCTCACGGCGCGATAGACCGCCTCGCCCGGCAGTGCCTTGCCGTTCCATTCGGCGATGGCCGCCACGGTAAGCGGCAGGCTGGCGACCACTTCCGGGTTGTCCACGCTGCGCCAGAGCAAGGCGCCGATGGGCACCAGGAAGGTCAGCAGGAGAAACACCAGCAAGGGCAGGATCAGCGCCTTGGACTTCAGCCGATTAAAGCGTTCGGCGCGGGCCAGACGCTGCTTGAGACTGGTACTGGTGATGGGCAGGTCGGTGACAGGCATTACGCTGGCCATGGAAAACTCCGCATGCAACGGCCGCACTAGGCGACGGGTAAACACAGGCAAAACAGGCAAGGCCCCGGCCTTGCGGCCGGGGTCGGGGCGGCTTTAGTTGCGCGCAGCCCAGGCATTGAAGCGCTGTTCCAGCTGCTCGCCGTAGTCGGCCCAGAAGGTCACGTCGATGGCTACCTGATCCTTGATGTTTTCCGGCGTGGTCGGCATCACGTTCAGACGCTCGGGCGCCAGCAGGTCGATGGCCTGTTTCTTGGCCGGGCCGTAGGCGATGTTTTCGGCGAAGACTTTCTGCGGCTGCGCTTGCACCGAGAAGGCGATGAACTGCTTGGCTTCTTCCTGATTCTTGGCGCCGCGCGGAATGGCCCAGGAGTCGAAATCGTAGATACCGCCGCTCCACACCACCTGCAGGTTGCTTTCGGCCTGCACCGCGGCGATCCGACCGTTGTAGGCCGAACTCATGACCACGTCGCCGGAGGCCAGGTACTGCGGCGGCTGGGCGCCGGCTTCCCACCACTGGATATGCGGCTTGAGCTCATCCAGCTTGCGGAAGGCCCGGTCGACGCCGTCACGGGTGGCCAGCACCTTGTACACCTCGGCCGGTGCAACGCCATCGGCCATCAGGGCGAATTCCAGGGTGTACTTGGCGCCCTTGCGCAGGCCGCGCTTGCCGGGGAATTTCTTCACGTCCCAGAAATCGGCCCAACCGCTCGGCGCGCCGCTGAGCTTGTCGGCGTTGTAGGCCAGCACCGTCGACCAGACGAAGAAGCCCACGCCGCACGGCTGGATAGCGCCGTCGATGAAATCCTCCGGGTTGCCGAACAGCGCCGGATCGAGCGGCTCGAACAGACCCTCGTCACAGCCGCGGGCCAGCTCGGGCGATTCCACTTCGAGCAGGTTCCAGTTGACGCTGTTGGTGTCGACCATGGCCTTGACCTTGGCCATCTCGCCGTTGTATTCGCCGGCCAGGATCTTGTTGCCGGTTTCTTTCTCGAAGGGCTCGTAGAAGGCCTTGACCTGCGCCTCCTTGCTCGCGCCGCCGAACGAAATCGCAGTCAGGTCGGCCGCCATCGCCGGAACTGCAAGGGCCACCCCAACGGCCAGGGCCGCCAACTTCAGGGATCTCGACATTGTTGTTATCTCCTCTGTGTCACATGGGTAAGGATGAAGAATTGCCCGGATGGGTTCAGTCCGGCTGCTGCGGATCCAGGGCGCGGACGTGCTCGACCTGCCAGCCGAGCGGCACCAGATCGCCAACGGCCAGAGCGGAATCCAGCTCGGCCACCGGCTGCTTGATGTAGAAATCGCTTTTGCCGCAGACCTCCATGCGGATGCGCACGTGGTCGCCCAGGTAGACGAACTCCGCGACGCGCCCGGAGAAGCGGTTCGGGCAGGCCTCGCTGTGGCCGTTCAGGCGAATCCGCTCGGGGCGCACCGACAGGGTCACCGGCTCGCCAGGCTGACCGACGTTGACCGCCAGCGCCTCGACCCGCTCGCCACGGGCCAGGCCGACCACGCAGCGCTCGCCATCGCGGCTGATCAGGTGACCGCTGAGGCGGTTGTTCTCGCCGATGAAGTTGGCGACGAAGGTATTGCTCGGCTGCTCATAGAGGGTGCGCGGCTCGGCGATCTGCTGGATCTCGCCCTGGTGGAACACCGCGACCCGATCGGACATGGTCAGCGCCTCGCCCTGGTCGTGGGTGACGTAGACCACGGTCACGCCCAGGCGCTGGTGCAGGTGCTTGATCTCCATCTGCATGTGCTCGCGCAACTGCTTGTCGAGTGCGCCCAGGGGTTCATCCATCAGCACCAGCTGCGGCTCGAACACCAGGGCGCGGGCCAGGGCCACACGCTGCTGCTGGCCGCCGGAGAGTTGCCCGGGATAGCGGTTGCGGAAGCTGTCCAGCTGCACCATCGACAGCGCACGCTTGACCCGTTCGCTGGTATCGGTGCGCGACAGGCCGCGCACGCTCAGGGGAAAGGCCAGGTTCTCGGCCACGGTCATGTGCGGGAACAACGCATAGTTCTGGAACACCATGCCGATGTCGCGCTTGTGCGGTGGCAGCTTGGTCAGCGAGCGACCGCCGAGGAGGATTTCTCCGGCGGTGGGGGTTTCGAAACCGGCCAGCATCATCAAGCTGGTGGTCTTGCCCGAACCGGACGGCCCGAGCAGGGTCAGGAATTCGCCCTTGCGGATGTCCAGATTGAGATCCTTGACGATCAGGTTCTCGCCGTCATAGCTCTTCTGCACACCGCGAAAACTCACCAACACATCGTTTGCCTGAGACTCGGACATCACCGCACCCTTTGTTGTTGTCTGTACGTCGTTGGCTACAGACTAGGGGCAGCACGGCAGTGAAAAAATCGGGCAGGATGACGACCTGTCATCAGATCGACGGAGAGTTTCGTGTAGGCATCGCCCTACAAAGAACAAGGGCATGCCACGAGCATCAGACCAGGCGGTGTTCCATGGCATAGCGCACCAGGTCGGCCATCGAGTGCACCCCGAGCTTCTGCATCAGGCGCGCCTTGTGGGTACTCACGGTCTTGTTGCTGATCGCCAGGTGCAGGGCGATGTCGTTGACTCCCTCGCCGCGCACCAGACGCTCGAACACCGAGAATTCGCGCTCGGAGAGCTGGGCATGGGGCGGCCGCGAATCGGTCAGGCCGACCTCGAAGACCATGCGGTCGGCCAGGTCCGGGTCGATATAGCGGCCACCGCCGGCCACCTTGCGGATGGCGCTGATCAGCAGCGCCGGGTCGCTGTCCTTGGTCGCGTAACCGGCCGCGCCGATCTTCAGCGCACGGGCGGCCATCTGCGCCTCGTTGTGCATCGACAGCACCAGGATCGCCGGTCCGTTGGCCAGCGCACGGATCCGTGGAATCGCCTCCAGGCCGTTGACCCCGGGCATGCTGATATCCAGCAGCACCACGTCGCAGGCGGTCTTGCGCAGGCACTCGAGCAACTGCTCGCCATTGCCGGCCTCGCCCACCACCTCGAGGTCGCGGGCCATGCCGATCAACTGCTTGATACCTTCACGCACTATGGCGTGGTCCTCAGCCACTATCACCCGAATCACGCCACTTCCTCCTCAGCCACCGCCACTCGTGCGCACAGGGTAGTGCCCTCGCCGGGCTGACTGTCAATCTGCAACCGGCCGCCGAGCATCAAGACCCGCTCCTGCATGCCGACCAGGCCGAACGACTGTCCCGGCTTGCGCTGCTCGGGCGCGAAGCCTTTGCCGTCGTCGCTGACGCACAGGCACAGCTCGCCGTCCTCCAGGCGCAGGCTCACCTGGACGCTGTGCGCGCCGGCGTGGCGCATGATGTTGGTCAGCGCCTCCTGAAGAATGCGAAACAGGCCGATGGCCTTGGCATCGCTGAGTTTCGGCAGGTTCTCCGGCACCTCGACCATGCACGGGATCTGGGTGCGCGCCTCGAAGCGGCGCACCTGCCACTCGATGGCCGAGGCGATGCCGGCATCGAGAATGGGCGGGCGCAGGGCGGTGGCCACATCGCGCACCAGCTGGAACAGCTGGGCGATCAGGCGCTTCATGTTCTGCAGGTGCTTATCCAGCTCCGGCAGTTGGCCGGAGCAGACCAGCTCGCACATGGCGGTTTCCAGCTTGAGCACGGTGAGCACCTGGCCCAGCTCGTCGTGTACCTCGCGGGCGATGCGCGCCTTTTCCTCCTCGCGGACGCTCTCCAGATGCGCCGACAACTCGCGCAGGCGCGCCCGTGACTCGCCCAGCGCCAGCTCCACCTGCTTGTTCTCGCTGATGTCCCAGACGATCCCGTCCCACACCACCCGGCCCTCGCCCAGGCGCCGCGCGGTGGCCTTGATATCGGCCCAGCGCAACTGGCCGGCGCGGGTGAGGATGCGTCCCTGCCACTGCCAGTCGCGGTCGCCGGCCAGGGCTGCGTCCTGGCTGCGCCGGTAGCTGGCCTGATCGTCGGGGTGCACCAGGCTGCGAATTCCGCGGTCGGCGCGCTGCAACTCGGCGGCCGGATAACCGACCAGTTCGACACTGCCTTCGCTGATATAGGCGAACACCACCTGCTGCTCGACGGCGGTGCGCTCCAGGCGAAACACCAGACCGGGCACGTTGCCGGCGATGCCCTTGAGCCGCGCCTCGCTCTCCTGCAGGGCGGCGCGGGCACGGCGGCGCTCGGTGACATCGGCGAGGAACACCACCAGGTATTCCGCCCGGTCGAAGCGCAGGAAACTCAGCGACACATCCACCGGCAAGCCGCTGCCGTCGGCACGCAGGCACTCGCTCTCGAAACCCGGCAAGGCCTCGTCGCTGCTGCGCGCCAGCTTCCACAGGCTCAACCAGCGGTCCATATCCAGACTGGGTTCCAGCGCCTGCAACGGCAGGTCCACCAGTGCCCCGCCGGCATAGCCGAGCATGTCCTCGGCGGCGCGGTTGGCATAACGCACATGGCTGTCCCAATTGACCCAGAGAATGCCCACGGTGCTGTGGTCGATGGAAAACTGACTGAGGCGCAGGGCCTGTTCGGCCACCTCGCGCTGACTCAACTCCTGGCGCACGCCGAGCAGTTGACGCTCCAGGCCGCGGCGCTGCTGACGCAGATGCAGGACGATGGCCGCGGTGCTGAGCAAGGCCAACAACAGCAACAGCGCGAGGCCGCGCCAGAAAGCCAGGGACTCGCCGATCTGCGGGTACTTCAACGGCAGCCAGCGTTCGCGCAGAAGCTCGATCTCGCGCCCGGGCATGGCCTCCAGGGTCCGTTCGAGGATTTCCGCCAGCAGCGGCTCGTCGCGCCGGCTGGCGATACGCAGCAACTGCGGCAGGCCGATATCGCCGACGATGCTCAGGGCCGCGAACTGCGGCTCGCGCAGCAGCAGGCTGAGGCGCGCCTCGTCGACCACGGCGTAGCTGACCTCCTGGCGCAACAGGCGCAGCAGGCCTACCCGCTCCGAACTCACCGCCTGCAGGCGCAAGTTGTTGTGGGTCTTGTACAGGTACTCGAACACGGCGCTCGGCTCGCGCACCGCGACCAGCTCATCGTGCCCCAGGCGGTCGAGGTCGACCGCGCTGATGCCGCGCTGCTCGCTCACCACCAGGTGCGGCACCCGCATGTAGGGCGCGGAATAGAGCCACAGACGCAGGCCGCGCGGGGTCTGCTGCAGTCCCGGCGCGAGATCGACCTCACCGCGCCGCACCGCCCCATCCAGCTCGTCCTGCTCGGCGAAACGCACCCACAGCGGCTCGACCCCCATGCCCTGCAGCAGGCGGCTCATCAGCTCCACATTGGCCCCGGAAAGCCGCTGCTGGCGCCGGTCGTACAAGGCCCAGGGCGCCTGCATGAGCAGGCCCACGCGCAACTGCCGATGCTCGGCGAGCCAGGCCTGCTGCTCGGCGGTGTAGAGCGGACGCAGGGGCACCGCCGAGTCTTCAGCCCAGGCGAATAGTGGCCACGCCAGGAGCAGAAAGAGGATGCGCGACCAGATAGGACTCATACCAAAGTTACTCTGCCAGGGCAGCGGGATAGAATTCACAGGCGTGAAAATCGCCAACCTCAGCGCCAGACAGTCGTCACAGGCAGGCGTTGAGTTCACAAGTGCACATACCTTACTCCAGTCCAGGCCCGGCTCGCCAAGGGCTGGCACTGACAAAGCGCCATGCAAGCAGTAGGCTGAGGCGCTCATCGTCCGCCCCGGAGTCGTCCATGCCCCGCGCCATCCGCCCCCTGCTGACCGCCCTGAGCCTGAGCCTGCTGCTGCCGATCGGCGCGCCGGCCGAAGAAGCCGGCACCGCGAGCAACACCGCAGGCGACCAGGACGCAGCGCTTGATCCGTCCGTGGCAGCCGGGAGTCGTCCAGCACAAACCGAACGCAGTGCGGATGCCGCCCGCGCCTTGAGCCGCCACCTACCCGGCCAGGAACAGCAGTTGCTGCAGGCCGGGGATGAAGCCTTCCTGGCCCTGTGGCGTCCCGCCAATACGGCCGAGGCCCACGGCGTGGTGGTGCTGATCGCCGGCGCTGGCGAAAGCCCCGACTGGCCCAGGGTCATCGGCCCGCTGCGACGCAAGCTGCCGAATGCCGGCTGGCACAGCCTGAGCCTGAGCCTGCCCGACCCGCAGGACAGCCTGCCGCCAGCGCCCATCAAGGTCGCGAACGCGCCAGCGCCGGTCGACGCCGACCCTGCTGGCGAGCCGTCAGGCGCCGACGCGGCGAGCCTGCAGGCCGACCAGCCGCTGCAAGCCCCCGACGAACGCCACGCCCTGCGCATCAAGCAGCGTATCGCCGCGGCGCTGGAACTGGCCCGCCAGCAGCAGGCCAGACACATCGTCCTGCTCGGCCACGGCAGCGGCGGCTACTGGAGCACCCGCTATCTCAACGAAGAGCGCCCCGCCGACGTGCGCAGCCTGCTGCTGGTGGACATCCAACCGGCAGCCGACGCCAGCCCGGCACTGGACGAACTGCAAACCGGCCTCACGCTGGCCACCGGCGACTTCTACTACCAGGATCGGCAACTCGAACGCAACGCCGCCAGACGCATCCAGGCCAGCAAGCGCCAGGAGCACCCGGCCTATACCCAGGTGGCGCTCAAGGCCCTGCCGGGCAACCCCGAGGTCGAACAGGAGCAGCTGTACCGCCGCCTGCGCGGCTGGCTCACCCTGCAATTGAAAGCGCGCTGAACTGTCCGACAGACTGCTAACGAAAGCCACGCCGCTGGCGCACCAGGCCGTAGGCCTGGTGCAGTTCGCGGGTCTTTTCCGTGGCCTCGCGCAGGCGCTCGGGCGATACCCCGCTGCCGGCCAGCTTGTCCGGGTGGTGACGGCTCAACAGGCGCCGGTAGGCGCGCTTGATCTGCGCCGGCTCGCTGTCGGCGCTCACGCCGAGCAAGCGTAGCGCCTGCTGGTAGCTACCGCCGCTGGCCGCCAGTGGGCCTTGCTGCGGCGCATAGGCCGCGCTCAGCACTTGCTGGGTCGCCATCGACACGTCCAGCCACTTGCCCCACAGCAGAATCAATTCGCGCTCGGCCTGGCTGACCCGGCCGTCGACCCAGGCCATGCGCCAGCACGCACGCAACAGGGCTTCGGCCTGCTCGCGCTGGCGGCGCAAGGGTGCGCGCAGGCCATCGCGGCCGGTCTTGCCGCGGGCGAAGGCCGCGACTGCCCGCCGCTGGCCCGCGGCATCCAGGCCCAGGCGCTGCATCTCGGCCCGCGCCTGGAGGATATGCGCCTGCAGCACCCGGCCATCGCACTTGGCCAGGCGCCCGAGCAGGACAAACAGCAACTCCGCGTCCCCCGGATACGGCCTGGCGCCCAGCCGCTCGCGCAACGCCGCCCAGCTGTGCAAGCGCAAGCGCCGATCCACCACCTGACCGAGCAGCCCGCCGAGCAGGGCGCCGGGAATGCTGGCCAGGGCCAGGCCGCCAACGGCACCGAGCAGCGTCGCCGGCCAGAGCACCTCAGTGCCCCGCGGCGAGCAAACGCTCGACTTCGGCCAGGCGTTCATGGGTGCCGACATCGACCCAGCGCCCGGCGAAACGCTCGCCACTGACCAGGCCTGCGCCCATGGCCCGGCGCAACAGCGGCGCCAACTTGAAGGCGCCCGGCTGGCAACCGGCGAACAAGGCCGGGGCCAGCACGGCGATACCGCTGTAGGTCAGACTCGGCTGGTCGGTGTGCGCCTCGCCGACCCGCTCGGCGCACAGGGCAAAATCACCGGCACTGTGATGCGGCGGATTCTCCACCAGCACCAGATGGGCCAATCCCGGCAAGGGTCGACGCAGCTCGGCAAAGGGGTAGTCGGTGAAGATGTCGCCATTGACCAGCACAAAGGGCTGATCGCCCAGCAGCGGCAGCGCGCGGAAAATTCCGCCGCCGGTTTCCAGCGGTTCGCCTTCGGCCGAATAGGCGATGTTCAGGCCAAAATCCGCGCCATCGCCCAAGTAGTCCTCGATCTGCTGACCGAGCCAGGCGTGGTTGATCACCAGCTCACGGAATCCGGCCGCGGCCAGGGCGCGCACGTGGTACTCGATCAAGGGTACGCCGGCGGCCCGGACCAGCGGCTTGGGCGTATGCAGGGTCAGGGGGCGCAGGCGTTCGCCCTTGCCGGCAGCAAGGATCATCGCCTTCATGCCGGCACCGCTGCGGCCTGGGGCAGGCTGGCGAACAGCTGTGCCAGCTCGGCCAGCTCCGGCCGACGCGCCAGTACCGCCTCTATGTAAGCGAAGAAGCGCGGTACATCGGCCAGGTACCTGGGCTTGCCATCACGGTGACAGATGCGCGCGAAGATGCCGATCACCTTGAGATGACGCTGTACACCCATCAGGTCGCTGGCGCGCAGGAAGTCGTCCAGCTCGGCCTGCAGCGGAATCCCCGCCGCCCTGGCCTGCTGCCAGTAGCCCGCGAGCCAACCGCGCACCCGCGGCTCGGGCCAACTGAGGAAGGCATCCTTGAACAGGCAGGTGACGTCGTAGGTCACCGGGCCGTAGACCGCATCCTGAAAGTCCAGTACCCCGGGGTTCGGCGTGCCGAGCATCAGGTTGCGCGGCATGTAATCGCGGTGCACCAGCACCCTGGGCTGGGCCAGGGCACTGTCGATCAGCAGTGCGCAGATGCGCTGCCAGGCGGCCTGTTGCGCCTCGCTCAGCTCGATGCCCAGATGCCGCCGCACATACCACTCGGGGAATAGCTGCAGCTCGCGGCGCAGCAAGGCATCGTCATAACTGGGCAGCGGCGCATCCATCGGCAGCTGCTGAAAGGCCAGCAGGGCCTGCACGGCATCGTCGAACAGCCGATCGGCGTTCTGCCCGTCGATCACCTCCAGGTAGGTCTGGTGCCCCAGATCGCTGAGCAGGAGAAATCCCCGCGGCAGGTCCTGGGCGAGAATCTGCGGCACATTGACCCCAGCCTCGGCCAGCCGCTCGGCGACCTTGACGAAGGGCCGGCAGTCTTCCTGCGGCGGTGGTGCATCCATCAGGATCAGGCTGCGGCCAGCGCCCTGCCAGCGGAAATAACGGCGGAAACTGGCGTCACTGCTGGCGGGCGTCAGGGTGCCGAGCGGCACCTCACCCCAGCCGCGGGCGGCGAACAAGGCTGGCAGTTGCTGGTCGAGCCAGCGGTTGAGAAGCTGCAAACGTATATCTTCATCAGGCATTACAGGGGTCTCCGACGGCGCTAGCCGTTGCGCGGGTCATGCTTTATTATCCAGCATCTTGTGCGACACGCGTAGCGTGTCTCCAGCTTCGCGGTGAGGAGTCATCGTGAAGGGTTTCCGTAAGGAAACCAAGGGCCCCGGCATCCAGTCCAGGGAACCAAAACCAGCCCAGAAGTCCATTGCCTTCAAGGACTTGCCGCAGCGGCGGCCGCAAACCCCAAGGTCGCCTAGCACTCGGAAGCGCGACTGCGAACCAGCTTCACTAGGTTCTGGAGTGCACACTCAACGGAGGGAAGGCATGAGCCAAGAAGTCTTTGGTTTTCTCCTGCTGACCTGCCTGCTGTTCTTCTGTAGCGGAATGGCAGTCTGGGCAAAGTGGCCTGAAATAAAGGGCTACCTCGCTAAGCATAGAGCTCCCCACAAACGTTGACCCTGGCCCTGGCGGCCCCACCCTCGCGGGAGAGAATCCCCGCTGGGGTTCCTCCTGCCTCAAAAACAGGAGGAAAACTCACCCAGAGCACGCTGCTGTAGCAGTCCCTGCTCACTTCAAACCGGAGACATGAGCGAAAGCTCTGTCTGTCATTGTCCAGCCATTGCCGGTTCGGAATGGTAGCGGACTCGTTGTGCGACCAACGATAGCCTAGGGAAACATGCGTCACCGGTAACGGTGGGGTATGAAGCTTTCCCGACAATGTAGCCCCCGTCAGGGTGCGACCTCGCCGCGAGGCGAGGCGTAGATGCTCGGAGCAGTACCGGGTTGAGGCGCTAGGCTGGCTGGTATGGGCAACGCAAGTGAACTGCTGATAAACACCGTAAGGATAACCATGCCCAAACTGCTGTTAGGCATGAACCAAAAGGTGCGAGGTCGGTTATCTCCGTGGGATGTGGGGATACGTCGCCACTACGACCTCCGGTGAAAAGGCAGGCCCTAACCCAGTCGTGTGACAGATAGGGAACGTGGTAAGCCCGTATCGCTGCCCTAGTGGCAGGCTAGCCGCAAGGCGAGCTGTTGGCGGTGCGGGTAGGGGATCGCAGAGAAAGCGAACGCCGGGCTGTAATGGTTCGGATAGGGGTTGGAATATCACCCCACGGGAAACCGGGCAGACTTCTGCGTGGTCTTTCGTCGCATGACCTCTGATTGAACCTGTCTCAATGAACCTCGGGCTCGGCTGTATAGAGCCCAACCTAACCAACCCTGGCGGGATGCGCGCTTCCCGTCAGGGATCGGCGTGTGTCTTCCGCTCGGGGTGGCTCAACCATCTTGAGAGGAAAGCAGCATGAAAGAGCTCAGCCAACAGGCCGGGTCTGCGCTTTCCGGTGCTCCGCGGCAGTGGCACGACATCGATTGGTGTCGTGTGCAGCGGAACGTCCGGGGAATGCAGGTGCGGATTGCGAAGGCTTGTCGGGAAGGCGAATGGCGCAGGGTGAAAGCCCTGCAACGGATGCTGACCCGCTCGACGTCGGCCAGGTTTCTGGCCGTACGGCGAGTCACTGAAAACCAGGGCAAGCGCACGGCGGGAGTCGACCGCGTGCTCTGGGATACACCCGACGCCAAATGGAAAGCGGCACAAGGGTTGAAGCGGCGCGGATACCAGCCACGGCCTTTACGGCGTGTGTTCATTCCGAAGTCGAATGGGAAGGAGCGCCCCCTGGGCATCCCGACCATGACCGACAGGGCCATGCAGGCGCTGTATCTGCTGGCACTGGCGCCCATCGCGGAAACCACGGGCGATCCGAACAGCTACGGCTTTCGAATCGAACGCTCGACGGCGGATGCGATGGGACAGTTGTTCCTCTCCCTATCCAAGAAGGCTTCGGCCCAATGGGTACTGGAGGCGGACATACTGGGCTGTTTCGACCATATCAACCATGACTGGCTGATCGCCAACGCCCCAACGGACAAGGCGGTCTTGCGGAAATGGTTGAAGGCTGGTGTGGTTCACAAAGGCCAGCTACAGGCAACGGATGCCGGTACGCCACAGGGTGGGATTATCTCGCCCACCCTGGCGAACATGGTGCTCGATGGTCTGGAATCGCAGCTCAAGCAACACCTGTGCGTGACAAGGGCCAAGAAGCTGAAGGTCAACGTGGTGCGTTATGCGGACGACTTCGTGATCACTGGAGACTCCCCGGAGCTTCTGGAAAGCGAGGTCAAACCCTGGGTAGAGCAGTTCCTGGCGGTACGCGGGCTGCGGTTGTCGCCCGAAAAGACGCAGATCGTCCACATCGACCAAGGCTTCGATTTCCTTGGATGGAACTTCCGCAAGTACAACGGGAAGCTCCTGATCAAGCCGAGCAAGAAGAACGTCAAGGCGTTCTATCGCAAGGTGAAGGAAGTCATCGACACCCACAAGACGGCCAGGCAAGAGGATCTGATCCGACTGCTGAACCCGATGCTGCGTGGCTGGGCGCTGTATCACCAGCCCGTAGTCGCCAAACAGGCGTATAGCCGCATGGACTACAGAGTGTTTCTCAAGCTCTGGCGTTGGGCGAAACGGCGACACCCGAACAAGTCGCTGGAATGGGTCAGGAAGAAGTATTACCAGACCCAAAGCGAACAGAACTGGGTGTTTGCCACCACGCTAATGGACGAGTCAGGAGCAAAGCGGAACGTCGGACTGTACTCGCTTGCGAGTACACCGATCGAGCGGCACAAGAAGGTGAGCGGGGAATACAACCCCTTCGATCCTGCCATGGAAGAGATGGGCGAGAAACTGCGGATGGAACGGATGCTGAAGAAGCTGAAGTACCGCGAGCAAATCCTTCGCCTGTTCCAGAGTCAGAAAGGACTGTGTGCGCTCTGCAATCAACCGATTACCAAGGAAACGGGGTGGCACGACCACCACATTATCTACCGCTCACAAGGCGGTGGAGACTCCCTAAATAACCGGGTACTATTGCACCCCATTTGCCACCAGCAGCTCCATGCTCGTGGTTTGACAGTATGCAAGCCGGCCCCTTCGGGGGCTTTGTAAAGGCTTGAGCCGTATGCGCTGAAAGGCGCACGTACGGTTCTTAGGGGGCCCCGATTCCGGCAACGGATCGGGGCCACCCGACTTTCAGCCCATCGAGAGGCGTGCGGCCCCTGGGCCCAATGCGCGCAGGAAGCCCGGATAACAAGATGGCAGTAAAATACCCTAGGTTCCGCAAAAAATTCCCCCTTCTGGTTACTGGCGGTCTTCTGGCCTTGCAGCCACTGGCCAGTCAATTCGCCGTCGCCGCCGAGCAATTCGACTGCCAGGCATCCGCCGGCGGAGGCTGGGCATGCGCCCCGAAAACCAGTAGCGCGGCGGTGCCGGAGCGGCCCGCGGCAAAAACTGCGACAACGACCACGGCTCAGCACCAGGGCAGCCCTGGCGCGACTCGGGCCTCCGGCGCCACCCTGGTTACGCAGAGCGGCGGCAAAGCCCTGGCGTCGCGCAGCGCCGACTATAGCCACCTGGACTGGGTGCCCCGCGAGAACCTGAACGAAGCGCAACTGGCAGAAATCGGCCCCTACTGTGCGGGCGGCTATGTAGAACCGAGCCGCCCGGGGATGAACGACAAGACGCCGATGAGTCAGGCGCCGCTGTTCGTTTCCGCCAAGGCCTCGCGCTATGAGCAGGAACAACAGGTCGCCACCCTGGCCGGCGATGTGGTGCTGCGCCAGGCCGGCATGCAGGTCGAGGCCGACGAAGCCAGCCTGCACCAGGCGGAGAACCGCGGCGAACTGATCGGCAACGTGCGCCTGCGCGATCAGGGCATGCTGGTGGTCGGCGATCGCGCCGAGCTGCAACTCGACAACGGCGAAGCCCGGGTCGATAACGCCGAGTATGTGCTGCACAAAAGCCATGTACGCGGCAGCGCACTCTACGCCAAGCGCGAAGAAACCGCGGTTATCCGCCTGAAAGACGGTACCTACACCTCCTGTGAACCGGGCAGCAATTCCTGGCACCTGAAGGGCAATAACGTCACCCTGAACCCGGCCACCGGCTTCGGCACCGCGACCAACGTGACCCTGCGGGTGAAAGACTTCCCGGTTTTCTACACCCCCTATATCTATTTCCCGATCGATGATCGCCGCCAGTCCGGCTTCCTGCCGCCGAGCATCAGCAGCTCCAGCGATAATGGTCTGACGCTGCAAACGCCCTACTACTTCAACCTGGCGCCGAACTACGACGCCACGCTCTACCCGACCTACATGAGCGACCGTGGTCTGCTCCTCGAGGGCGAGGGCCGCTACCTGACCAAGAGCAGCGAGGGCCAGTTTGGCGCGGCTTACCTCGACGACAGCAATGACGACCGCAAACTGCAGTCGGACTACGCAGACCAGCGCTGGCTGTATAGCTGGAAACACAAGGGCGGCCTCAACTCGCGCCTGCTGGCCGAGGTCGACTACACCGACATCAGCGACCCCTATTACTTCCAGGATCTGGACACCGATCTCGGCATCGACACCGCCACCTATGTCAACCAGCGCGGCACCCTGACCTATCGCGGCAACAGCTACACCGCGCGGCTGAATGCCCATGCTTACGAACTGGCCACCATCACCGATCTCACGCCTTACAACCGTCTGCCGCAGATCACCCTGAACGGCGCCCTGCCATTCCAGCCCGGCGGCCTGAATCTCAGCTACGGCAGCGAACTGGTACGCTTCGACCGCGACCTGCGTGACGGCTTCTTCATCAATGAAGAAGGTGTAGCCGAACAAGCCTGGTATGACGCGAACCTGCGCGGCCTGGCCCGCGCCAACGGCAACCGCCTGCACCTGGAGCCGGCCGTCAGCCTGCCGCTGAACTGGAGCTGGGGCTTTCTCAAGCCCCAGGTCAAATACCTGCAGACCAATTACGACCTGAGCCTCGACCAGCAGGGCAAGACCAGCCTGCTGGCCGAACAGGAGTTCAACAGCAGCCAGGACCGCGGCGTCCCGATCTTCAGCGTGGACAGCGGCCTGTACTTCGACCGCGACACCACCTTGTTCGGCAAGTCCTATCGCCAGACCCTGGAGCCGCGGCTGTTCTACCTCTATGTGCCCGAGGAAGACCAGACCGACATTCCGCTGTTCGACACCGGCGAGAGCACCTTCAGCTACGCCTCGCTGTTCCGCGAGAACCGCTTCTCCGGCAAGGACCGCATCGGCGACGAGAACAAGCTGTCGCTGGGCGTCACCAACCGTTGGATCGAGGCAAACGGCTTCGAGCGCCAGCGCTTCAGCATCGGCCAGGCCTTCTACTTCGAAGACCGCCAGGTGACATTGCCTGACAGCTTCAGCGGACGAGCAAACACGTCACCCTTGCGGGATCGCTCTGACTACACATCCTCCGTCTCGCCGTACGCCCTCGAATACCTGTACCGCTTCAACCGCGACTGGCGCTTCTCCTCCGACTTCAACTGGGATCCGGACACCCGCCGCACCCGCTCGGGCAGCGCGATGTTCCACTACCAGCCGGAAGACAACCCGAACAAGGTGGTCAATGCCGGCTACCGCTACCGCAACGACACCATCAGGTTTGACCAGACCACCGGTAACTGGGTGATCGGCGGCGGCGACTTTGGCAGCCCAACACTGGCCGACGGCAGCCCCAACCCCAACTTCATCAAGGACTACTACAAGGTCAGCCAGCATGACTTCTCGGTGATCTGGCCGATCGTCCCGCAGTGGAACCTGATCTCGCGCTGGCAGTACGATTACGGTCGCGATCGCACCCTCGAAGCCTTCGGCGGTTTCGAGTACGACAGCTGCTGCTGGAAGCTGCGCCTGATCAATCGCTACTGGATCGACTATGACGAAGTCAGCCTGAACCCGTCGCTGAATGACGAGCCGGACCGCGGCATCTTCCTGCAAATCGTCCTCAAGGGCCTGGGCGGTGTGACAGGCAACAAGGTCGAGACTTTCCTCGATCAAGGCATTCAAGGTTATCGTAAACGTGAAGATCAAGCTTTCTGACTGCGTGCGCCCGCTGCTGCTGGGCGCGCTGTTTCTGGGTGCCGCGGCGCAGGCCGAGGTGCAACCGCTGAACCGCGTCGTGGCGATTGTCGACAACGACGTCATCATGCAGAGCCAGCTGGACGCGCGCCTGCGCGAGGTGCAACAGACCATCGGCAAACGCGGCGCGGCACTGCCGCCGGAGCAGGTGCTCAGCCAACAGGTGCTGGAGCGCCTGATCATCGAGAACATCCAGCTGCAGATTGGCGACCGCTCCGGCATTCGCATCACCGATGAAGAACTCAACCAGGCGCTGGCCAGCATCGCCCAGCGCAACGGCATGAGCCTCGAGCAGTTCCGCGCCGCCCTGGTGCAGGACGGCCTGTCCTATGCCGACGCCCGCGACCAGGTGCGCCGCGAGATGGTCATCAGCCGCGTGCGTCAACGCCGGGTGGCCGAGCGCATCCAGGTCACCGACCAGGAAGTGCAGAACTTCCTCGCCTCCGACCTCGGCAAGCTGCAGCTCTCGGAAGAATTCCGCCTGGCCAATATCATCATTGCACTGCCCGACGGTTCCTCCCCGCAAGCGATTCAGGCGGCTGAGCGCCAGGCCAAGGAACTGCACCAGCAACTGCGCGAAGGCGCCGACTTCGCCCAGATGGCCGTGACCCACTCGGCCAGCGAGAACGCTCTTGAAGGCGGCGAGATGGGCTGGCGCAAAGCGGCGCAACTGCCACCACCATTCGACGCCATGATCGGCGCGATGGCGGTCGGTGACGTCACCGAACCCATGCGTACCCCCGGCGGCTTCATCATGCTCAAGCTCCTGGAAAAACGCGGTGGCGGCACCCAGGTTCTCGAAGAGGTCAACGTTCGGCACATCCTGATCAAGCCCAGCGAGATTCGCAGCGAAGCGGAAACCAAGCGCCTGGCCGAACGCCTGCACGAGCGCCTGCTGGCCGGCGAAGATTTCAGCGAGCTGGCGAAGAGCTTCTCCGAAGACCCGGGCTCGGCCCTCAACGGCGGCAGCCTCGACTGGATCGACCCGAGCGCGCTGGTGCCGGAGTTCCGCGAGGTGATGAGCAACACCGCCAGCGGCGAGCTGTCGAAACCGTTCAAGAGCCCTTACGGCTGGCACGTGCTGCAGGTTGTCGGCCGCCGCGCCACCGATAGCAGCGCGCAGTTCCGCGAGCAGCAGGCCTTGACCGTGCTACGCAACCGCAAGTACGACGAAGAACTGCAAGCCTGGTTGCGGCAGATCCGCGACGAGGCCTACGTCGAAATCAAGCTGTAGGCCCAACGCAGCAGATCGAAGCCCGGCGCCTGCTCCTCGCAGCGCCGGGCTTTTTTCGCTCCACGGCGGCGCGGCGTACACTGACACCGCCTACCTCGACACCCAGGCGGAAGGCACAACCGAGAACCTGACCATGACTGCACAACAGCTCTTCGCCCTGACCCCTGGCGAGCCGGCGGGCATCGGCCCCGACCTGTGCCTGCTGCTCGCTCGCCAGGCGCAACCCCATGCGCTGATCGCCATCGCCAGCCGCGAACTGCTCGCCGAACGCGCCAACTGCCTGAACCTGGATATCCGCTTGATCACGGTCGGCCCCGGCAACTGGCCGAGCGCGCCCGCAGCGGCCGGCAGTCTGTTCGTCTGGGACACGCCCTTGACTGCCGCCGTACAGCCCGGCCAACTGGACCCGGCCAATGCCGCTTATGTACTGGAAACCCTGACCCGCGCCGGTCAGGGCTGCCTCGACGGGCATTTCGCCGGCATGATCACCGCACCGGTGCACAAGGGCGTGATCAACCAGGCCGGCATCGCCTTCTCCGGGCATACCGAATTTCTCGCCGAACTGACCCACAGCGAACAGGTGGTGATGATGCTCGCCACCCACGGCCTGCGCGTGGCCCTGGTGACCACCCACCTGCCGCTCAAGGATGTCGCCGCCGCCATCACCGCCGAGCGCCTGACCCGGGTCAGTCGCATCCTCGACCATGACCTGCGCAGCAAATTCGGCATCGCCCGGCCACGCATTCTGGTCTGCGGCCTCAACCCGCATGCCGGTGAAGGCGGCCACCTCGGCCGCGAGGAAATCGAGGTGATAGAACCGACCCTCGAGCTGCTTCGCGGCGAAGGCATCGACCTGGTCGGCCCGCTGCCGGCCGACACCCTGTTCACCCCCAAGCACCTCGAGCACTGCGACGCCGTGCTGGCGATGTACCACGACCAGGGCCTGCCGGTGCTCAAGTACAAGGGCTTCGGCGCCGCCGTCAATATCACCCTGGGCCTGCCGATCATCCGCACCTCGGTCGATCACGGCACGGCCCTGGATCTGGCCGGCAGCGGCAGGATCGACAGCGGCAGCCTGCAGGTCGCCCTGGACACCGCCTATCAGATGGCAGCAGCCGGCGGTAAGCGGTAAGCGGTAAGCGGTAAGCGGTAAGCGGTAAGCGGTAAGCGGTAAGCCTGGCAGGGTGCCGTCACCGGCCGCAACTGGTAAGCTGCGCGCCTTCGCAATTTTGCTTTGGGCTCTTGCTTGTCGCTTGTGGCTTGAAACTTGGAGCTGCCGTCTTGTCCGACCATCACCACCACCGCGCGCGCAAGCGCTTCGGCCAGAACTTTCTGCACGACGCCGGCGTCATCCACCGCATCCTGCGCGCCATCCATGCCCGTGAAGGCGAACGCGTGCTGGAGATCGGCCCGGGCCAGGGCGCCCTCACCGAAGGCCTGCTCGACAGCGGCGCACAACTCGACGTGATCGAGCTGGATCGCGACCTGATCCCGATCCTCAACGCCAAGTTTGCCGCCGAGCCGCGTTTCCAGCTGCATCAGGGCGACGCCCTGAAGTTCGACTTCGCCAGCCTGGACCCCGCCCCGCATAGCCTGCGCGTGGTCGGCAACCTGCCGTACAACATCTCCACCCCGCTGATTTTCCACCTGCTGAACAACGCCGCCCTGATCCGCGACATGCACTTCATGCTGCAGAAGGAAGTGGTCGAGCGTCTGGCGGCAGGCCCCGGCGGCAAGGACTGGGGCCGGCTGTCGATCATGGTGCAGTATCATTGCCGGGTGGAGCATCTATTCAATGTCGGCCCCGGCGCGTTCAATCCGCCGCCCAAGATCGACTCGGCGATCGTGCGTCTGGTACCGCATGCAGTGTTGCCCCATCCGGCCAAGGACCACCGCCTGCTCGAGAACGTGGTGCGCGAGGCTTTCAACCAGCGGCGCAAGACCCTGCGCAACACGCTCAAGGCGCTGCTCAGTGCCGATGAGATCGAAGCAGCCGGCGTGGATGGCAGCCTGCGCCCCGAACAGTTGGATCTGGCCGCCTTCGTCCGCCTGGCCGACCGGCTGGCCGAGCAACCCAACGCCGCCTGAGCCGGCTAAACTGGCTTTTCAGCTTATCGAGTTCTAGTTCATGGCAGACCCCCGTTACCAGGTCGACGTCAGCGTCACCACCCGCTATTTGCCGGAGCAGTCGCAACCGGAGCAGGACCGCTTCGCCTTCGCCTATGACGTGACCATCGTCAACCAGGGTCAGTTGCCGGCCAAACTGCTGTCGCGCCACTGGCTCATCACCGATGGCAACGGTCATGTGCAGGAGGTGCGCGGCGCCGGCGTGGTCGGCCAGCAGCCGCTGATCGCAGTCGGCGACAGCCACACCTACAGCAGCGGCACCGTCATGGCCACCCGCGTCGGCACCATGCAGGGCAGCTACCAGATGCTCGCCGAAGACGGCAAGCAGTTCGATGCCCTGATCGCGCCATTCCGCCTGGCGGTTCCAGGCTCGCTGCACTGATGGCGACCTATGCCGTCGGCGACCTGCAGGGCTGCCTGAAACCCTTGCAATGCCTGCTGCAGCGGGTCGCCTTCGACCCGACCGAAGATCGCCTGTGGCTGGTCGGCGACCTGGTCAACCGCGGTCCGCAATCGCTCGCCACCCTGCGCTTTCTCTACCAGATGCGCGCTGCGCTGACCTGCGTGCTGGGCAACCATGACCTGCACCTGCTGGCCGTCGCCTGCAATATCGAACGACTGAAGAAGAGCGACACCCTGCAGGAGATTCTCGACGCCCCTGATCGCGCCGATCTGCTCGACTGGCTGCGCCGGCAGAAGCTGCTGCATTACGACGCCGAGCGCGACATCGTCCTGGTGCATGCCGGCATCCCGCCGCAATGGTCGCTGACCAAAGCCCTCAGGCGCGCGGCCGAGGTCGAGGAAGCCCTGCGCGACGACGCGCGCTTCCCGCTCTACCTCGATGGCATGTACGGCAACGAGCCGGCCAAGTGGGACAAGGATCTGCACGGTGTGGCCCGCCTGCGGGTGATCACCAACTACTTCACGCGCATGCGCTTCTGCACGGCCGATGGCACCCTGGACCTGAAAAGCAAGGAAGGCGTTGCCAGTTCGCCGCCCGGCTATGCGCCCTGGTTCAGCTACAAGCAGCGCAAGACCCGCGGACAGAAGATCATCTTCGGCCACTGGGCGGCCCTGGAAGGTCGCTGCGAGGAACCCGGCCTGTTCGCCCTGGACACCGGTTGCGTGTGGGGTGGCGCCCTGACCCTATTGAATATCGACAGCGGCGAACGCCACCGCTGTGACTGCAGTGAGGTGCACCCATGAGCGAGTTCACACGTATCCCCCCATCCACTGCTCAGGCTCTGCGCCAACAAGGCGCCGTGGTGGTCGACATCCGCGATCCGCAGAGCTTTGCCGCCGGCCATATCAAAGGCTCGCAGCACCTGGACAATCACTCGCTGCATGACTTCATCGCCAGGGCCGACCTCGACCTGCCGCTGATCGTCACCTGCTACCACGGCAACTCCAGCCAGAGCGCCGCCGCCTACCTGGTCGGCCAAGGCTTCAGCGCGGTGTACAGCCTGGATGGCGGCTTCGAACTGTGGCGTGCGACCTTTCCGGAAGAGACCGCACAAACGCCGGACGAATAAAAAATTTACCCGCGCCAAGCCACGCCAACACTGGGCTACCGCCCATCTCTAAGCAGCGGTAATATCCTGTTATCGTTCGTTGCCACTTGACCTTGCCGATTCCGAACTATCCTTTAGCTCAGGCCATCCAAAATCAAGGTAGAGCCGGCTAGCCGGCATCCGGGCCATCGGTAAGACCTTTAGGTGTTCTGGGGGATTTTCCTGGGCTGACATGTCAGCCGATCACCCGCACCCGCACGACCGATGCCACGGCGGCTCTAAGCATCGAGCGAGGTGAAGTCATGAGCATTTTCAGCCACTTCCAACAACGTTTCGAGGCGACTCGGCAGGAGGAATTCTCCCTGCAGGAGTACCTCGAACTGTGCAAACAGGATCGCAGCGCCTACGCCACTGCAGCCGAGCGTCTGCTGCTGGCGATTGGCGAGCCTGAATTGCTCGACACCTCAAGCAACTCTCGGCTGTCGCGGATCTTCTCCAACAAGGTGATCCGCCGCTATCCGACCTTCGCCGACTTCCACGGCATGGAAGAGTGCATCGACCAGATCGTCTCCTACTTCCGCCACGCCGCCCAGGGCCTGGAAGAGAAGAAGCAGATCCTCTACCTGCTCGGCCCGGTTGGCGGCGGCAAGTCGTCGCTGGCGGAAAAGCTCAAGCACCTGATGGAAAAAGTGCCCTTCTATGCGATCAAGGGCTCGCCGGTGTTCGAATCGCCGCTCGGCCTGTTCAACGTCGACGAGGATGGCACCATCCTCGAAGAGGAATACGGCATTCCGCAGCGCTACCTGAACAGCATCATGTCGCCCTGGGCGACCAAGCGCCTGACCGAATTCGGTGGCGACATCAGCCAGTTCCGCGTGGTCAAGCTGTACCCCTCGATCCTCAACCAGATCGCCATCGCCAAGACCGAGCCGGGCGACGAGAACAACCAGGACATCTCCGCCCTGGTCGGCAAGGTGGATATCCGCAAGCTGGAGGAATTCCCGCAGAACGACGCCGACGCCTACAGCTATTCCGGCGCCCTGTGTCGAGCCAACCAGGGTTTGATGGAATTCGTCGAGATGTTCAAGGCGCCGATCAAGGTACTGCACCCGCTGCTGACCGCCACCCAGGAAGGCAACTACAACAGCACCGAGGGCCTCGGCGCGATTCCCTACAGCGGCATCCTGCTGGCCCACTCCAACGAGTCGGAGTGGCACAACTTCCGCAACAACAAGAACAACGAGGCGTTCATCGACCGTATCTACATCGTCAAGGTGCCCTACTGCCTGCGCGTCACCGACGAAATCAAGATCTACGAGAAACTCCTCACCAACAGCTCGCTGGCCAAGGCCCATTGCGCGCCGGACACCCTGAAGATGCTCGCCCAGTTCTCGGTACTGAGCCGCCTGAAGGAACCGGAGAACTCGAATATCTACTCGAAGATGCGCGTCTACGACGGCGAAAATCTCAAGGACACCGACCCCAAGGCCAAGTCGATCCAGGAGTACCGTGACAACGCCGGCGTCGACGAGGGCATGAACGGCCTGTCGACCCGCTTCGCCTTCAAGATCCTGTCCAAGGTGTTCAACTTCGACCCCCACGAGATCGCCGCCAACCCGGTGCACCTGCTCTATGTACTGGAGCAGCAGATCGAACAGGAGCAGTTCCCCGCCGAAACCCGCGAGCGCTACCTGCGCTTCATCAAGGAGTACCTGGCGCCGCGCTACATCGAGTTCATCGGCAAGGAAATCCAGACCGCCTACCTGGAGTCCTACAGCGAATACGGGCAGAACATCTTCGACCGCTACGTGCTGTACGCCGACTTCTGGATCCAGGATCAGGAGTACCGCGACCCGGAAACCGGCGAGATCCTCAACCGCGTCGCGCTCAACGAAGAGCTGGAGAAGATCGAGAAACCGGCCGGCATCAGCAACCCGAAGGATTTCCGCAACGAGATCGTCAACTTCGTGCTGCGCGCCCGGGCCAACAACAACGGCAAGAACCCGACCTGGCTCAGCTACGAGAAGCTGCGCGTGGTGATCGAGAAGAAGATGTTCTCCAATACCGAAGACCTGCTGCCGGTCATCAGTTTCAACGCCAAGGCGAGCAAGGAGGATCAACAGAAACACAACGATTTCGTCACTCGCATGGTCGAGCGCGGCTACACCGACAAGCAGGTACGCCTGCTGTCCGAATGGTATCTGCGGGTTCGTAAATCGCAGTAAGGCAGCCATAAGCAGCAAGCTTTAAGCTGCAAGCAAGAGGTTCAGGAGTGGACCGCTCTTGCAGCTTGTGGCTTGTGGCTTGCAGCTCCCCGGAGGGGCCCCATGAGCCATGTGATCGACCGACGCCTGAACGGCAAGAACAAGAGCACGGTAAACCGCCAGCGTTTCTTGCGGCGTTACCGCGAGCACATAAAGAAAGCCGTCGAAGAGGCGGTGAGCCGCCGCTCCATTACCGACATGGAGCACGGCGAGCAGATCAGCATCCCCGGACGCGACATCGATGAGCCGGTGTTTCACCATGGCCGCGGCGGCAAGCAGACCATCGTCCATCCGGGCAACAAGGAATTCACCGCGGGCGAACGCATTCCGCGGCCGCCGGGCGGTGGCGGCGGCCGCGGCGCGGGCAAGGCCAGCAACACCGGCGAAGGCATGGACGAATTCGTCTTTCAGATCACCCAGGAAGAATTTCTCGACTTCATGTTCGAGGATCTCGAACTGCCCAATCTGGTCAAGCGCCACCTGACCGGTGCCGACACTTTCAAGACCGTACGCGCCGGCATCAGCAACGAAGGCAATCCGTCGCGGATCAACATAGTGCGCACCCTGCGCTCGGCCCATGCCCGGCGCATCGCCCTGTCCGGCAGCAGCCGCACCAAGCTGAAAGAGGCACAGCTCGAACTGGAGCGGCTGAAGCGCGAGGAGCCGGACAACTTCGGCGACATCCAGGCGCTTGAAGCGGAAATCGGCAAGCTCCAATCCCGGATAAAACGGGTGCCCTTCCTCGACACCTTCGACCTCAAATACAACCTGCTGATCAAGCAGCCCAATCCCAGCTCGAAGGCGGTGATGTTCTGCCTGATGGACGTCTCCGGCTCCATGACCCAGGCCACCAAGGACATTGCCAAGCGCTTTTTCATCCTGCTGTACCTGTTTCTCAAGCGTAACTACGACAAGATCGACGTGGTGTTCATCCGCCACCACACCAGCGCCAAGGAGGTGGACGAGGAGGAGTTCTTCTACTCCCGCGAGACCGGCGGCACCATAGTCTCCAGCGCGCTGAAACTGATGCAGGAGATCATGGCCGAGCGCTATCCCACCAACGAGTGGAATATCTATGGCGCCCAGGCGTCGGATGGCGACAACTGGAACGACGACTCACCGATCTGCCGGGATATATTGATCAAGCAGATCATGCCGTTCGTGCAGTACTTCACCTACGTCGAGATCACCCCGCGCGAGCACCAGGCGCTGTGGTTCGAGTACGAGCAGGTCAGCGAAGCCTTTGACGACACCTTCGCCCAACAGCAGCTGGTGTCGGCAGGCGATATCTACCCCGTGTTCCGCGAACTGTTCCAGCGGAGGCTTGCGACATGACAGCGCATGACAGCAGCGTACCCGTGAAGAAACGCCAACCGATCTCCACCGGCTCGGAGTGGACCTTCGAGCTGATTGGCGCCTACGACCGCGAAATCGGCCGGCTCGCCGAACGCTATGCGCTGGACACCTACCCCATCCAAATCGAGCTGATCACCGCCGAGCAGATGATGGACGCCTACGCATCGGTGGGCATGCCCCTGGGTTATCACCACTGGTCCTATGGCAAACACTTCCTCAGCACCGAGAAGAATTACAAACGCGGACAGATGGGCCTGGCCTACGAGATCGTGATCAACTCCGATCCCTGCATCGCCTACCTGATGGAAGAGAACACCATGTGCATGCAGGCCCTGGTGATCGCCCACGCCTGCTACGGCCACAACAGCTTCTTCAAGGGCAACTACCTGTTCCGCACCTGGACCGACGCCAGCTCGATCGTCGACTACCTGGTGTTCGCCAAGCAGTACATCATGCAGTGCGAGGAACGCCATGGCATCGATGCGGTGGAAGACCTGCTCGATTCCTGCCATGCCCTGATGAATTACGGGGTCGACCGCTACAAGCGCCCCTACCCGATTTCCGCCGAAGAGGAGCGGCGCCGGCAGAAGGAGCGCGAAGAGCATCTGCAGAAACAGATCAACGACCTCTGGCGCACCATTCCCAAGGGCGCCGGCAAGCGCGGCGAGCAAGACAACAAGCGCTTCCCCTCGGAGCCGCAGGAAAACATCCTGTACTTCCTGGAGAAACACGCCCCCCTGCTCGAACCCTGGCAGCGCGAAGTGATCCGCATCGTGCGCAAGATCGCCCAGTATTTCTATCCGCAGCGCCAGACCCAGGTGATGAACGAAGGCTGGGCCTGCTTCTGGCATTACACCCTGATGAACGACCTGTATGAGGAAGGCCTGGTCACCGACGGCTTCATGATGGAGTTCCTCCAGTCGCACACCAGCGTGATCTATCAGCCGCCCTTCGACAGCCCCTACTACAGCGGCATCAACCCCTACACCCTGGGTTTCGCCATGTACCGCGACATCCGCCGGATCTGCGAAGAGCCCACCGATGAGGACAAGCGCTGGTTCCCCGAGATCGCCGGCAGCGACTGGCTGACGACCCTCAAGTTCGCCATGAGCAGCTTCAAGGACGAGAGTTTCATCCTGCAGTACCTGTCGCCCAAGGTGATCCGCGACCTCAAGCTGTTCAGCATTCTCGATGACGACCAGAAGGATGAATTACTGGTCCCGGCCATCCATGACGAGCCGGGCTACCAGAGCATCCGCGAGACCCTGGCGGCCCAGTACAACCTGGGCAATCGCGAGCCCAACATCCAGATCTGGAGCATCGACCGCCGCGGCGACCGCTCGCTGACCCTGCGCCACCAGCAGCACGACCGCAAACCCCTGGGCAACTCCACCGACGAAGTGCTCAAGCACCTGCATCGCCTGTGGGGTTTCGACATTCACCTGGAAACCCTGCAGGGCGACAAACTGATCGACACCCAGCACGTGCCGCCCAAGGGCGAGGCCGACCCCGATGGCGACTACCCGCGACTCGATCTGGTGATTCCGCCGATCTGAGCGCACCCCGCTAGCCACGCCCCCATTAGCCTGGATGACGTGAGCAACTGCGTTTGAAGCAAGCAAGGTGGCCAGGACGTGGCCCAATCCGGGAGCGGTTGGTCGACGCCAGATTTCCCCGGATTGCGCCAAGGCTTATCCAGGCTAGGGTATCGCGCGTTCACTTCGCCAAAGTGAACGGCCGCGCCTCCACTCTCGACTGCCCACCCACTCCAGCCATGGCCGCTCAGCCCCTCCAGCCGTTATGCTGTGCCGCAACGGAGGAGCAGGCATGCAGATTTACAAAGTGGGCGGCGCAGTGCGCGACCGCCTGTTGGGACGCCCGGTCAGCGAAGTCGACTGGGTGGTGGTCGGGGCCACGGCCGAACAGATGCACGAACAGGGATTCCGCCCGGTGGGCGCAGACTTCCCGGTGTTCCTGCACCCGCAAACCGGTGAGGAGTACGCCCTGGCGCGGACCGAGCGCAAGAGCGGACGCGGCTATGGCGGCTTCACCTTCCATGCCAGCCCGGACGTCACCCTCGAAGAAGACCTGATCCGCCGCGACCTCACCGTCAACGCCATGGCCGAGGATGCACAAGGCGGCCTGATCGACCCCTATGGCGGCCAGCGCGACCTCGCAGCCAGGCTGCTACGGCACGTCTCCCCGGCCTTCGCCGAAGACCCGCTGCGTGTGCTGCGGGTCGCCCGCTTCGCCGCGCGCTATGCGCCCCTGGGTTTTCGCGTGGCGCCCGAGACCCTGGCGCTGATGCGGCAACTGAGCGACTCCGGCGAACTTTCGGCGCTCACCGCCGAGCGCAGCTGGAAGGAAATCTCCCGCGCCCTGCTCGAACCCCGCCCCGACGTGTTTATCCAGGTCCTGCGCGACTGCGGCGCCCTCAAGGCGCTGCTACCGGAAGTCGACGCCCTGTTCGGCGTGCCCCAACCACCCGCTCATCACCCGGAAATCGACACCGGCGCGCACGTACTCAGCGTGCTGCGCCAGTGCGCCGAACACCGGCAACCGCTGGCGGTGCGCTGGGCCTGCCTGCTGCACGATGTCGGCAAAGGCCTGACGCCAATGGCCGACTGGCCCCGGCATATCGCTCACGAGCGACGCGGGCTGAAGCTGATCCGGGCGATCAACGCGCGCAGCAAGGCGCCCAAAGACTGCCAGGAGCTGGCCCTGCTGGTCGGCGAGTACCACACCCACGGCCACCGCGCCCTGGAGCTGAAAGCCTCGACCCTGCTGGAGCTGCTGCAGCACTTCGATGTGTTTCGCCGCCCGCAACGCTTCGAGGCGTTCATCGGCGCCTGCGAAATGGATGCCCGGGGCCGGGCCGGCCTGGAACAACGCGCCTACCCGCAGGCCGATTACCTGCGCGGGGCCATGCAGGCGGCCCGTGCCGTGGCGGTGCAGCCGCTGCTGGAGCAGGGCCTGCAAGGCCCCGAACTGGGCGAGGCGCTCAGGGGCGAGCGCCTCAAGGCGCTCAAGGCCTACAAGGCGCAGGCGTAGGGCGTGCACTGGTGCGCGTAGCGCACCCTACGCGGGACTTGGGAACGCTTGGAGCAGCTCGCTCGGGGTCAGCTCGCTTCCGCGCCACCGGAATGGCACAGGACAGAGTTGCTGCTCGATCTGCGCCGTCCGCCACAGCGTGGCAAAACTGCGCTGCTCGCCCGGGTGCAAACGCTCCGGCAGCAACAGCGAAAGCGGCCAGAGTACGAAGGCGTTCTTGAGGATTTCCGCACGCGGCAGGATCAGGCCATCGAAATTACCGACCTGATCACCATACAGCAGGACATCGATATCCAGCGGCAGGCCCTTGCGTTCGGGAGCATAGCGGCCGTTGTCCGCCTCGATGAATTTCAGCCGGCGGTCCAGCTCGCCCAGCGGCAAGTCGCTGTAGCCGGCCACCACCAGATTGAAGAAGGGCCCACTCTTGATACCCACCGCCTGACTTTCGAACACCGGCGAGCAGCGCATGTCGCGCAGAATGGCGGCCAACGCATCGAGCCCAGCCTGCAAATGCGCCTCTCGCTCGATATTGCTGCCCAGCCCGAGCACAACGGGAGTTAGCGACATCCGCGCTCGATCTCCACGCCAACACCGCCAATCGCGGCCGGTACCGCGCCGGGCTTGGTCAGCCGGAGGCGCAGCCAGGGGATCTGGAACTCGCTCAGCAACACCGCGGCCAGTCGTTCGGCAAAGGTTTCCACCAGAATGAACTGCGCTTCACTGGCGAAGGCCTGCACACGCGCCGACACTGCCGCGTAATCCAGCGCCTTGCTCAGGTCATCGTCAGCCGCTGCCGGACGGTTGTCCCACCCCAGGCACAGATCCAGGCGCAAGCACTGGCGAATGGAGCGCTCCCAGTCGTAGGCGCCGATTACCGTATCGACTTCCAGACCTTCAATAAACACTGTGTCCAAGCACGCTCTCCACAACACGAAAAACCACCACACGACAAAGCCGCAGCATAGCTGCCGGCTAACCGAGTAACACCTACTGTGCCCGACTATACGGCGTTGGAATCCGGTTTAAATGCTCATTTGCGACTCATACACCGCGCTTTTGCCCTGTCGGACCAGCCCTGCACGCCATCGCCGCGCCGCACGTGAGCCACCGCCTGCGCTCGCTACCTTTTCCAACCGCCTGCTAGAATCCCGCCATTCCCTCAGCGTGGAATGGCTACCATGTTTTGGCTACTGGCGATCCTCGCCTACCTGCTCGGCTCACTGTCCTTCGCCATTCTACTCAGCCGCAAGGCCGGCGGGCCGGATCCGCGCGTCAGTGGCTCGGGCAACCCCGGCGCCACCAATATGCTGCGGGTCGCCGGCAAACGCCTGGCCGGCCTGACCCTGCTCGGCGACCTGCTCAAGGGCCTACTCCCGGTCCTGGCCGGCGCCCTGCTCGGCTTGAGCCTGCAACAACAAGCCTGGCTCGGCCTCGCCGCGGTGATCGGCCATCTGTATCCGCTGTATTTCCGTTTCCGCGGCGGCAAAGGCGTCGCCACCGCCGCCGGCATGCTGCTGGGACTTTACCCACCGGCTGCACTGCTGGCCATCTGCGCCTGGTTACTGAGTTTCAACCTGACCCGCACCAGCTCATTGGCCGCACTGATCGCCACGCCACTGAGCCTGCCACTGCTGGCCTGGCAACAACCCGAAGCATTGCTGCCGATGAGCGCGGTCACCGGCCTGATCGTCTGGCGGCACCGCAGCAATCTGCGCGACCTGTTCGACGGCCGGGAGCGGCATTTTTAGGCGACCGCGGCAAGCCCCTAAGAATGCAATGCAGACTCACTGGCCAAGCGGCGGCAACTGCTCCATCGGCCAGCGCGCCTGCACCTTGATGTTCAGCTCCTCATGCTGACCGGCCTTGAGGCGCTGGCAGCCGGCATAGGCGATCATCGCGCCGTTGTCGGTGCAGAACGCCGGACGGGCGTAGAACACCTGCCCCTTGAACTCGCCGAGCATCTTCTCCAAGCCCAGACGCAGCGCCTTGTTCGCGCTGACGCCGCCGGCGATCACCAGCGAGCTAAGCCCGGTCTGCTTGAGCGCCCGCCGGCACTTGATGACCAGGGTCTCGACCACCGCCTGCTGGAACGCCAGGGCGACATCACAACGGGTCTGCTCGCCGTCATCGCCGGCGGTGCGGCACTGCTGCCAGGTATTGAGGGTAAAGGTCTTCAAGCCGCTGAAACTGAAATCCAGCCCCGGCCGGTCGGTCATCGGCCGCGGGAAGGTAAAGCGCCCTGGCGTGCCCTGCTCGGCCAGCCGGGCGATCTCCGGCCCGCCCGGGTATGGCAGGCCCATCAGCTTGGCGGTCTTGTCGAAGGCTTCGCCGGCGGCATCGTCGAGCGACTCGCCGAGCAGCTGGTAACGACCGATGCCATCGACCCTCACCAGCTGGGTATGGCCACCGGAGACCAACAAAGCGACGAACGGAAACGCCGGCGGATTTTCTTCCAGCATCGGCGCCAGCAAGTGGCCTTCCATATGGTGCACGCCAAGCGCCGGAATGCCCCAGGCGAAGGCCAGCGCCTGGGCACAGGAAGCCCCCACCAGCAGCGCGCCGACCAGCCCAGGACCCGCGGTATAGGCAACAGCTTCGACTTCGCCCGGCGTGCACTTGGCCTCGGCCAATACTTCGCGGATCAACGGCAGCATGCGCTTGACGTGGTCGCGCGAGGCCAGCTCGGGCACCACCCCGCCGTAGATGCGGTGCTGCTCGATCTGACTGAACAAGGCATCGGCCAGCAAACCACGCTCGCTGTGATAGAGTGCGACGCCTGTCTCATCGCAGGAAGTTTCCAACCCCAGTACCAGCATGGGCAACGCCTTGATATCGAGTGGCTAAACGCCAGAAGGCGCGCATGATAATCGGCGCCGACGGACTCAGACCAGTCCTTTTCGATCAGAGGCTTTGCATTCCTGCTGCTGAGACGGTAACATCCGCAACCCTTAAAAACGTACGTTCTCCAGCGCCATTTGCCAGGAGTACGACACCCCCCGGTAATAAAGAAGGTACGCCCTGGATGCCAGCCGTCAAAGTTAAAGAGAACGAACCCTTCGACGTAGCTCTGCGTCGTTTCAAGCGCTCCTGCGAAAAAGCCGGTGTTCTGGCCGAAGTTCGCAGCCGTGAATTTTACGAAAAGCCGACTTCCGAGCGTAAGCGCAAAGCAGCAGCCGCTGTTAAGCGTCACGCCAAGAAAGTACAGCGCGAACAGCGCCGTAGCGTCCGCCTGTACTAAGCGCCACGGCTTTCGCCTGCACGCATAGCTACAAGCGCAACGCCTGAATGCCCGGCCTCGGCCGGGCTTCGCTTTTGGACTCCGCGCCACCCATGGGTGGCGCGGAGTCTTTTGGTTTCCGCAAGTATTTGTCCCGCCGCCTCGCACGGCAGTATCCTGAGCGCCTATGGCCGGCCTGATCCCACAGTCTTTTATCGATGACCTACTCAACCGCACCGATATCGTCGACGTGGTCGCCTCGCGCATCCAGCTGAAAAAGGCCGGCAAGAACTACACCGCCTGCTGCCCCTTCCATAAAGAAAAAACCCCCTCGTTCAGCGTCAGCCCGGACAAACAGTTCTATTACTGCTTCGGCTGCGGCGCCGGCGGCAATGCCTTGGGCTTCGTCATGGACCACGACCAACTGGATTTCCCCCAGGCGGTCGAGGACCTGGCCAAGCGCGCCGGCATGGAGGTGCCGCGCGAAGAGGGCGGACGCAACAGCAGCAAACCGCGCCAGCCCACCGATTCACCGCTCTACCCGCTGCTGACCGCCGCCGCCGAGTATTACCGCCAGGCCCTGAAGAGCCATCCGCAGCGCAAGGCCGCCGTCGACTACCTCAAGGGCCGCGGCCTGTCCGGCGAGATCGCCCGCGACTTCGGCCTGGGCTTCGCTCCGCCCGGCTGGGACAACCTGCACAAGCACCTGGCCAGCGACAGCCTGCAGCAGAAGGCCATGATCGATGCCGGCCTGCTGGTGGAGAACGCCGATAACCCGGAAAAGATCAAGCGCTACGACCGCTTCCGCGACCGCATCATGTTCCCCATCCGCGACAGCCGCGGGCGGGTGATCGCCTTCGGCGGCCGGGTGCTCGGCGACGACAAGCCCAAGTACCTGAACTCCCCGGAAACCCCGGTATTCCACAAGGGCCAGGAACTCTACGGCCTGTTCGAGGCGCGCAAGAGCAACCGCGACCTCGACGAGATCATGGTGGTCGAGGGCTACATGGACGTCATCGCCCTGGCCCAGCAAGGCCTGCGCAACGCCGTCGCCACCCTCGGCACCGCCACCAGCGAAGAACACCTCAAGCGCCTGTTCCGCGTCGTGCCCAGCGTGCTGTTCTGCTTCGACGGCGACGCGGCCGGACGCAATGCCGCCTGGCGCGCCCTGGAAGCGACCCTGCCGAGCCTGCAGGATGGCCGGCGCGCACGCTTCCTGTTCCTCCCCGACGGCGAAGACCCGGACACCCTGGTCCGCAGCGAAGGCACCGACGCCTTCCGCGCGCGCATCAACCAGCACGCGCAGCCGCTGGCCGACTATTTCTTCCAGCAACTCAGCGAAGAGGCCGACCCGCGCTCACTGGAAGGCAAAGCCCACCTGGTGACCCTGGCCGCCCCACTGATCGACAAGATCCCCGGCAACAACCTGCGCGCCCTGATGCGCCAGCGCCTCAGCGAGATCACCGGCCTCAGCGGCGAAGCCCTGGGCCAGATGGCACCCGCCACCAAGAGCGGCGTCCCACCCAGTGCCAACCCGCCCCCCGGCGACTACTATCCGGACCATGGCGAAATACCCGACAGCGCCTACTACGACGTCGCCCCCGGCCCCAATGAATACGAAAACCCCAGCCCTACGGCGGGCTTAGAACGCAGCAAGGGCAAGAGCGACTGGAAGAAAGAAGGCGGCAAATGGAGTAAAAAGGGCCGCGACGACTTCACGCCACGCGCGCCACGCACCGCCGTCAGCGTCGAATCGCCGCACCTGAGCGCCTTGCGCACTTTGCTGCATCACCCCGAACTGGCCCAGAATGTCGAAGACGTCAGCCACTTCGCCGCCGAAGACGACACCTACACACAACTGCTGGTGGCCCTGCTTGGCGCCCTGCAAAAGAACCCGAAACTGCGCGCACTGCAACTGCTCGCGCGCTGGCACGGCACCGAGCAGGGCCGCCTGTTACGGGCCCTGGCGGAAAAAGAGTGGCTGATTTCAGCCGACAACCTTGAACAACAGTTTTTTGACACTATAACTAGTCTTGTGGCCCGCCAACGCGAGCGCAGCCTGGAACATTTGATCAACAAAGCCCGTCAAAGTGAGTTAAGTGCAGAGGAAAAAAACCAACTGCGTAACCTGCTGAGCCGTAATGCATCACCGGTAATCCCGAGCCCAACTGGCGCATAGGGGTCTTATTCGGGTATAATCCGCGGCTTGTTTTTAGCCCGCCAAGACCTTCAGTGGATAGGGTGTTATGTCCGGAAAAGCGCAACAGCAATCTCGTTTGAAAGAATTGATCAGCCGCGGTCGTGAGCAGGGTTACCTGACTTACGCGGAGGTCAATGACCACCTGCCGGAGGATATATCCGACCCGGAACAGGTGGAAGACATCATCCGCATGATCAACGACATGGGGATCAACGTATTCGAGAGTGCTCCGGATGCGGACGCCTTGTTGTTGGCCGAAGCCGACACCGATGAAGCCGCGGCCGAGGAAGCCGCTGCAGCACTCGCCGCCGTGGAGACCGATATAGGCCGAACCACCGACCCGGTGCGCATGTACATGCGTGAAATGGGCACAGTGGAACTGCTGACCCGCGAAGGCGAAATCGAAATCGCCAAGCGTATCGAAGAGGGTATCCGCGAAGTCATGGGCGCCATCGCCCACTTCCCGGGCACCGTCGACAGCATCCTCGCCGAGTACACCCGCGTGACCACCGAAGGTGGTCGCCTGGTTGAAGTCCTCAACGGCTATATCGACCCCGACGACGGTAGCGTTCCTGCCGAAGCCGCCGCACCCGTACCCGCCAAAGACGACGCCGCCAGCGATGCCGGTGACGACAAGGAAGAGGACGAGGACGACGCCGAAGAGGAAGAAGAAGGCGACGGCGGTCCGGACCCGGAAGAAGCCCTGCGCCGCTTCACAGCCATCGCCGAGCAACTGGCGATCGCCAAGACGACGCTGGACAAGCATGGTCGTGGCAGCAAGCAAGGCATCGCCGAGCTGAAAGCCCTGGCCGAACTGTTCATGCCGATCAAGCTGGTGCCCAAACAGTATGAAGCGCTGGTGGTGCATGTGCGTAGCGCCCTGGAGCGTCTACGCGCTCAGGAACGCGCCATCATGCAACTCTGCGTACGCGATGCACGCATGCCGCGCGCCGACTTCCTGCGCCTGTTCCCGGGCAATGAAGTCGATGCAACCTGGTCCGAACAACTGGCCAAGGGCAAAGCCAAGTACGCCGAGGCCATCGGCGGCCTGCAAGGCGACATCCAGCGCTGCCAGCAGAAGCTGGTTGCCCTGCAAGCCGAGTGCGACCTGACCCTGGCCGAGATCAAGGACATCAACCGGCGCATGTCGATCGGCGAGGCCAAGGCCCGCCGCGCGAAGAAGGAGATGGTTGAAGCCAACCTGCGCCTGGTGATCTCGATCGCCAAGAAGTACACCAACCGCGGCCTGCAATTCCTCGACCTGATCCAGGAAGGCAACATCGGCCTGATGAAGGCGGTGGACAAGTTCGAATACCGTCGCGGCTACAAGTTCTCGACCTATGCCACCTGGTGGATCCGTCAGGCGATCACTCGCTCGATTGCCGACCAGGCCCGCACCATCCGTATTCCGGTGCACATGATCGAGACCATCAACAAGCTCAACCGTATCTCCCGGCAGATGTTGCAGGAGATGGGCCGCGAACCGACCCCGGAAGAGCTGGGTGAACGCATGGAAATGCCCGAGGACAAGATCCGCAAGGTATTGAAGATCGCCAAAGAGCCGATCTCCATGGAAACCCCGATCGGCGACGACGAAGATTCGCACCTGGGCGACTTCATCGAGGACTCCACCATGCAATCGCCGATCGACGTGGCGACCGTGGAAAGCCTCAAGGAAGCCACCCGCGAAGTACTGGCCGGCCTTACCGCGCGTGAAGCCAAGGTACTGCGCATGCGCTTCGGCATCGACATGAACACCGACCACACCCTCGAGGAGGTTGGTAAACAGTTCGATGTCACCCGTGAGCGGATTCGTCAGATCGAGGCCAAGGCGCTACGCAAGTTGCGCCACCCGACGCGAAGCGAGCACCTGCGCTCCTTCCTCGACGAGTAACACCAAACCCCCGGCCAACACCGGGGGTTTTGCTATCTGCCTGGCCGAGCGCCTCAAGCCCCGTCTACACTGGGGAGCACCACCCGCTCCGTTACGAGGCCGCCATGCCGCGATTGCCGGCCATTCTCCTGCTGTGTCTGGTGTATTGGGTCAGCCCGGCTGCCGCCTTGACGCTAAGCGAAGAGGAGCGCAACTGGCTTGCCGAGCACCCCGTACTGCGCCTGGGCATCGATACCGCCTGGCCGCCGTTCGAGTTCCGCGACCCACAGGGCCGCTACCAGGGCCTGGCCGCCGATTACATCGCGCTGTTCGAACAACGCCTGGGCGTGAGCCTGCAACCGGGCGCAACAGACAGCTGGAGCGAGGTACTGGCGCAGGCCAAGGCCGGCCAACTCGACTTGCTGCCCGCCGTGATGGCGACCCCCGAACGCCAGGCTTACCTGACTTTCACCCGCCCCTACCTGGACTTCCCGATCGTCATCCTGGCACGCGATGATGGCCCGCAACCACGTGCAATGAAGGATCTGCCGGGACTGAAAATTGCCGTGGTCGAGAATTATGCGCCCCACGAACTGCTGCGCAGCCAGCACCCGAACCTCCAACTGCTGCCGCTAGCGACCGTCCATGCCGCCCTGCAAGCACTCGCCACCGGCCAGGCCGACGCCCTGATCGGCGACCTCGCCTCCAGCGTCTGGAGCCTGCGCCATCTCAAGCTGGAAGGCCTGTTCATCAGTGGCGAAACACCCTATCGCTACCAACTGGCCATGGCCGCGCCGCACGGCCAGGCGCTCCTCAGCGGGATACTCGACAAGCTGCTCGCCGACATCAGCAGCGAAGAAGCGGCCGCCCTGCAAGCGCGCTGGGTCGGCGACCTGCAGGACAGGCGCAGCATCTGGCGCGAACTGCTGCTCTACGGCCTCCCTGGGCTGCTCGCACTCTGCGCCGTCATCGCCGTGATCCTGCGTATCAACCGCCGCCTGCATACCGAAATGCTCGCCCGCAGCCTGCTCGAACAGGAATTGCGCAACAGCGAACAACACTACCGCAGCCTGGTGGAAAACCTCTCGGCCATCGCCTGGGAGGCGCGCCTGGATGATTACATCTTCACCTACGTTTCGCAGCACGCGGAAAAACTGCTCGGCTACCCGCTGACCGACTGGCAGCGCCCAGGTTTCTGGCTGAGTATCCTGCACCCGGACGATGCCCAGCAGGCCATGGAATACTGCCTGCGCGAAAGCACCGCCGGCCGCGACCACAGCCTGGACTACCGGATGTATGCCGCCGACGGCCGCGTGCTGTGGATCCGCGACATAGTCACCCTGACCCGCAGTGGCGACCGGACGATCATGCGCGGCCTGATGGTCGACATCAGTGAAGCCAAGCAGGCCGAACAGGCCCTGCGCCTCTCCGAGCAGAAATTCGCCTCGGTGTTCCAGCAGTGCCCGGACATCCTGGTAATCGCCCGCAGAGCCGATGGCCGCCTGCTCGAAGCCAACAACGCGTTCGAGCAACAGACCGGAGTCCCAGTCGCCGAAGCGCTCGGCAAAACCGCCAGCGAACTGAATATCTGGGGCATTCCCGGCATCGGCCCAACCCTGCTCAAACGCCTGCAAGGCGAGAGCCTGCGCAACCTGGAAATGCCCTTCCTGCGGCGTGACGGCCAACCCTTCACCGGGCTGATCTCCGCCCAGGCCTTCCAGCTCGCCGATACGCCGGCGCTGGTGGTGATAGTGCGTGATATCAGCCAGCTCAAAGCCACCCAACAGCAACTGCTGAGCTCCGAAGAAAAATTCGCCAAGGCCTTCCACGCCTCCCCCGACGGCCTGCTGATCAGCCGCGTCAGTGACGGCCAACTGATCGAAATCAATGAAGGCTTCAGCCGCATCACCGGCTACAGCAGCAGCGAAGCAGCCGGCCGCTCGACCCTTGAACTGGGGGTCTGGGCCAACCCCGCAGACCGCGCCGGGATGATCGGACAGATCGCCCTGCACGGCAGCGCGCGTGACCTGAGCGCCACAATCCGCACCCGCGACGGCCAGATACGCCGCTGCGAACTGTCCATCCAGCCGATCCAGGTCGGCGACGAACCCTGCCTGCTGACCATCGCCCGCGACATCACCGAACGCCAGCTCATGCAGGAAAAACTCCAGCAGGCCGCCACCGTATTCGAAAGCACCGCCGAAGGCGTGATGATCACCGACCCCCGGCAGCGCATAGTCGCGGTCAACCGCGCCTTCAGCGCAATCACCGGCTTCAGCGAAGCCGAAGCGCTCGGGCAGACACCCCGGCTACTCGCCTCCGGCCAGCACGACAGCGCCTTCTACAGCGCCATGTGGCACCAACTGGAAGATGAAGGACACTGGCAAGGGGAAATCTGGAACAGGCGCAAGAACGCCGAGATCTATCCGGAATGGCTGACCATCAGCGCCGTGCGCAATAAAGACCAGCAGACCACGCACTTCGTCGCCGTGTTCGCCGACATCAGCTCACTCAAACATGCCCAGGCCCGCCTCGACCACCAGGCCCACCACGACTCCTTGACCGGCCTGCCCAACCGCACACTGTTCGAAACCCGGCTGCATGCCGCGCTCGACGATGCGCAAACCGACGAGCGCCAAGGCGCGATCCTGTTTCTCGACCTCGACCGCTTCAAGCACATCAACGACAGCCTGGGCCACCCGGTCGGCGACCAGTTGCTCAAGAGCATCGCCATCCGCCTCAAGGAACAACTGCGCGACATCGACACCGTGGCCCGCCTCGGCGGCGACGAATTCATCATCCTGCTGCCGGGCCTGCACCAGAGCGAGGACGCCAAACGGGTCGCCAACAAGCTGCTCGCCTGCTTCAGCCCTGCCTTCCACATCGACGTCCACGAGTTCCATATCAGCGCCAGCATCGGCATCAGCCTGTTCCCGGATGACGGCCTGGATGTCGCCACCCTGGTCAAGAACGCCGACGCCGCCATGTACCGCGCCAAAGCCAAAGGCCGCAACCGGGTCGAAATGTACACCCGTGACCTGACCTTCCAGGCCACCGAACGCATGGCCCTGGAACTCGAACTGCGCCGCGCCCTGGAGCGCGAGGAGCTGCAACTCTACTACCAGCCGAAACTCAGCCTGATCACCCAGCGTCTGGCCGGCGCCGAAGCCCTGATCCGCTGGACCCACCCCGTGCTTGGCGAAATTCCGCCCGAACGCTTCATCCCACTGGCCGAAGAAAACGGCCTGATCCTGCCGCTGGGCGACTGGGTGCTGCGCCAAGCCTGCCGGCAAATGGGCGAATGGCAACGCCTCCACGCACCGTTCGGCCCTCTCTCGGTCAACCTGGCCGGCGTGCAACTGCGGCAACCGCAGCTGCTCGAACGCATCACCCAGCTGCTCGACAGCAATTCACTCGCCCCCGGCCTGCTGCAACTGGAAATCACCGAAAACTTCATCATGAACCAGACCGAGGACGCCCTGAGCATCCTCCATCAACTGAAAGCCCTCGGCGTGCAACTGGCCATCGACGACTTCGGCACCGGCTACTCCTCGCTGAGCTACCTCAAGCGCCTGCCACTGGACACCCTGAAGATCGACCAATCCTTCGTCCGCGGCCTGCCGTCCGACCCGCACGACGTCGCCATTACCCGCGCCATCATCGCCCTGGGCCGCAGCATGCAACTCACGGTGATCGCCGAAGGCGTGGAAACCAAGGCCCAGGAACTGTTCCTCGCCGCCGAAGGCTGCGAACAGATCCAGGGCTTCGTCCTCAGCCGCCCCCTCGCCGCCGACGCCTTCGCCCATAATTTCCTCGGCCCGCGTCGTTCGATTGGCACTACGGAGAAGGCACCGGTATAATCCGCCGGCTTCAGGGCCTATAGCTCAGTTGGTTAGAGCAGGGGACTCATAATCCCTTGGTCGCAGGTTCGAGTCCTGCTGGGCCCACCAAATCGAAAAGCCGCGCATTGCGCGGCTTTTTGTTGCCCGATCGAGTCACCGTCTTAGCGGCTAGCCACGCCCAGGCATGGATGGCGCAACGCCGCCGGAAACAGCCCGCATCGTTCCCGCCGCCAAGCACTGTTCGCTGTGCGTCGGCCCCTGAGCTGACATGTCGGCAAAAATCGATTTCACCAACGGCTGATGTGCATAAGTCGTCCCCAGCGACACGAAGACACAACAAGTCGCCGCAATTGAACAACAGCGACACGCAATGAAACGGGCGCTCGTCCCGCGGAATTGGGAGCTGAGCACTGCCGAAGCTATTTCAGGACGGCTGGAGTTCGATGATCAGATCCGCGCGGAAGCCCGTCTCCTCCCCCGGATAGCCCCTGGGATTGCACAGCACCCGCGTGCCCGCCAGGTCATAGTCGACAGCCCTATGCGAATGGCCGTGCAGCCACAGCGCCATCCGCTCTCCCCCCATCAGCGCTTCCCAGCGATTGGCGTACGCGGCGTCCAGGTGAGTGCCCGCGTGCGGGCCGCCCTGGAGCGAGCGCAGCGTCGGCGCGTGGTGGGTAATCACCACCGTTGGGCCGGCAAATGCTTGCGCCAGCTTCATGCGCAGCCAGTCTTTCGTCTGCACCGACCGGGCGACCAGATCGGCCGGGCGGATACGCCTGAAACCTTCGGTGCGGATCTGCCGGAAGTCGTTCATCGCATTCTGCGCAGTCAGGCACGCCATCGGCATGTTGTCGGTGGCGGCGAAATCCGTCCACATGGTCGCGCCCAGAAAGCGTACGCCGCCGAGAATGACCTCATCGCGCTCCAACACCCGAACCCGCTCATCCTGCGCCGCGCGCATTTTCTCCAGGGTGTGAGTCAGGTGTCCGCCGTAGAACTCGTGATTGCCGAGGACGTACAACACCGGGCCAGAGAAGGCTTGCCTGGCCCACTCGACAGCACGCGCCTTGACATCGATGTCGCCCGCCAGAATGACCAGATCGCAGTTCAGCGGCGCCGGAGTGAAGGGGCCGAACTCATTGTGCAGATCGGACAGCAGGTGGATACGCATCTTCATTTCTCAGTGGTTTAGCCGGGCTGAACGCTCAACCCCAGCACCTTGACTGACGACCCCCCGGCTAGGGGCATAACCACACATATACCGGCCCAGCTTCCTGCGAACAACCCGCTGCAATAAGGACAATGGCGATTCAATCCCAGGAGCGTTGCCCGCCTTTCCTGAAGCAATCTGGACAACCCGCATCGGCACCCGCTATCAAGTTAATTGCGCAGGTAGTGTGCAAGGCCGCGAACGACCTGAGCCGGCAGCTCAGCCCCATCACCCAGCGGGTGGCTCAATGCCATGGCCAAACTCTGTCGACCTTGGTTAAGCTGCCGCCACTTACGCGTAATAAAGCCAAGCTTGGCGTACTGAGCGGGCAAACAACCGAAGGATCGACCATGGCAGCCAGCAGTAACTTCGCCTTCCTCCAGGAACACGACCCCGTCTTCCTGCAGCTTGCGAGCACGGCCGAGCAGGTATTCGCCAGCGATCCCAACACCACCCTGATCAAGTTGCGCCAGCTCGGCGAAGCCTTGGCCCAGGATCTGGCCAGCCGGGCCGGGATCGACTTCGAGGCCACCACCACCCAGGCCGACCTGCTCTACAAGCTGGGCCGCGAGATCCAGCTGGATCGCAACATCGTCAGCCTGTTTCACACCTTGCGCGTCGAAGGCAACAAAGCCACCCACCAGTTCCGCACCCAGCACCGCGAAGCCATGGACGGGCTCAAAGTCGCCCGCGCCCTGGCCATCTGGTATCACCAGTCCTTCGGCAAGAACGCCCATGCGTTCAAGCCCGGTCCCTTCGCTACGCCGGCTGACCCCAGCACCCCGCTACGCGACCTGCAAAACCAGATCGACCAGCTAAAGGCGCAGCTGAGTGAATCCAGCCAACAGCTGGAAAGCAATCAGCAACTGGCCGAGTTGATGACGCGCGAGGCAACGGAGTACGCCGTTCTCGCCGAGCAGATGGATGCGGAGTCACGCGAGCACAAGCAGCTGGCGCTGACTCATGAAACCGAGCTGAACAGGCTGCGCAGCGAGTTCGAGCAACGCCTCAAGGCTCTGCAACAGGAACTGGAAACCAAGCCCCAGGCCAGCCAGCAGGTGCTGCACAAGACCCAGCAAGCCAGCAGCAGCTTCGACCTCTCCGAAGACCTCACCCGCATCCTGATCGACCAGCAACTGATCGAGGCCGGCTGGCAGGCCGATTCGCTGGACCTCACCTACAGCAAGGGCACGCGCCCGGAGAAGGGCAAGCACAAGGCCATTGCCGAGTGGCCCACCAGCAGCCCCAAGGCCTGCGCCGACTACGTGCTGTTCGCCGGCCTGATGCCCGTGGCCATTGTCGAAGCCAAGCGTAAGCGCATCAATATCGCCGACCGCATTTCCCAGGCCGAGCGCTATGCCCGCGAGTTCAAACTGGCGGCAGAGCATCAGCAGCCCTGGCTGCTGGCTGGGCAGACGCAACCCTGGAGCGATGGCCAGGGTGGCAACTTCCGCGTGCCCTTTGCCTTCTCCTGCAATGGCCGCCCCTATATCAAGCAGCTCGCCGAGCAGTCCGGCACCTGGTTCCGTGATCTGCGCTGCCCGGCCAATACTCGCCGGCCGCTGCAGGATTTCCACAGCCCGCAGGATCTGCTCGACCTGCTCAAACGCAGCCAGACGGAGGCCGAGGCCAGGCTCAAGGACGAAGGCTTCGCCTACCTCAAACTGCGCGACTACCAGGAAAAAGCCATCCAGGCCGTGGAACAGGCGCTGGCCAGCAACCAGCGCGATTGCCTGCTGGCCATGGCCACCGGCACCGGCAAGACCCGCACCATCATTGGTTTGATGTACCGCTTCCTCAAGGCCGAGCGCTTCAAGCGCATCCTCTTTCTGGTCGACCGCAGCGCCCTGGGCCAGCAAGCCATCGACGCATTCAACGACACCGCTCTCGAGCAAAACCACACCCTGGCGCAGAACTACAACATCAAAGAGCTGGGCGACATGGCCGCCGAGGCGGAAACCCGCATCCAGGTCGCCACCGTACAAGCCATGGTCAGTCGTATCTTCCGCTCGGACACCCCGCCGTCCGTGGGCGAGTTCGACTGCATCATCGTCGACGAGGCCCACCGGGGTTACACCCTCGACCAGGAGATGAGCGAAGGCGAACTGGCCGTGCGCGACCACAGCCAGTACCTCTCGCAGTACCGCCGCGTGCTCGACTACTTCGACGCCTGCAAGATCGGCCTCACCGCCACCCCGGCCAAGCACACCAGCGAGATCTTCGGCAAACCGGTGTACACCTACAGCTACCGCGAAGCCGTGGCCGATGACTGGCTGATCGACCACGAGCCGCCGATCCGCTACGAAACCCAGCTCAGCCAGCACGGCATTCGCTTCGAAAAGGGCGAGTCGGTCAGCGTCATCAACACCCAGACCGGCGAAGTCGACGTCACCGAACTGGAGGACGAACTCACCTTCAATATCGAGTCGTTCAATCGCCGCGTGATCACCCCGGCTTTCGACAAGGTCATCTGTGACGCCCTGGCCAATGAGCTGGACCCGTTCGGCGAAGAGAAGACCATGATCTTCTGCGTCAACCAGGCCCATGCCGAGCGGGTGAAAAACCTCCTGGATGACGCCTTCAAGGCAGCCTACGGCGAGCAGTACAACCAGGCGGCGGTGCAAATCATCACCGGCCAGAGCGACAAGGTTGAGCAGCTGATTCGCCAGTACAAGAACGAAGCGCATCCCAACATCGCCATCACCGTCGACCTGCTCACCACCGGCATCGACGTGCCGAAGATCTGCAACCTGGTGCTCATGCGCCGCGTGCGCTCGCGCATCCTCTATGAACAGATGAAAGGCCGCGCCACCCGCCGCTGCGACGAAATCGGCAAAACCGTGTTCCGCATCTACGACCCCGTCGATCTCTACGCCAGCCTGGAAGCGGTCGACACCATGAAGCCCCTGGTGAAGAACCCCAACGTCTCCCTGGAACAACTGGTCAGCGAACTCACCGGCAGTGCCAGCCATGAGGCACCCGGCAGCCAGGACGACAGCAGCCACGCCCACGACGTGCTCGACGTCCTCAGCCAGCGCATCATGCGTATTCTGCGCAAGGCCAGCCACAAGGCCGAGGACAAACCGAGCCTGAAGAAAAAGCTCGATGAGCTTCAAGAAGTGTGGGGCGTTGAGCCGGCTCAATTACATAAACACCTGCACGACCTTGGCCCGCAACAGGCCGCCAACTTTATCCGCCAGCACGGCCAGCTGCTCAGCCAACTGGATGCCGTCAGCGCCCTGCTCGGCTCGGAAAACTACCCGCTCATCTCCACCCACAGCGACGAGCTGAAGGTGCGCGAGCAGAACTACGGCAACAACCAGAAGCCAGCCGACTATCTGGAAAGCTTCCACCAGTTCATCCACAAGCAACTCAACCAGTCCGCCGCCCTTGGCGTTGTGGTCAACCGTCCCAAAGACCTGACCCGCGAGCAGCTGCGCGAAGTACGCCTGCTGCTCGACCAGCATGGCTTCAGCGAAGTCAGCCTGAAAAGCGCCTGGCGCAACCAGACCAACCAGGAGATCGCCGCCAGCATCATCGGCTATATCCGCCAGGCCGCCATCGGCGAAGCCCTGCTGCCCTTCGATCAGCGCGTGGCCCAGGCCATGCAGAAGATCTACGCGCTGCAACCCTGGACCCAGGCACAACGCAACTGGCTGCAGCGCCTGGCCAAACAATTGGTACACGAAGTGATCATCGATTCGCAGCAGTTCAATGATGCATTTAGGCTGCATGGCGGCCTAAAAGGCCTGGATCGCAATCTGGGCGGTAACCTGGACAGCGTGCTCGATGCACTCAACGAGAATCTCTGGCCGCAGGTCGGTTAATCCGTGAGCCGAATACACGGCCTATTCGGCTCATTAGCTGAGTCGAATAGGCCTGACGACTGTCTCTGCCGCATAGTCCATGCGCCCTGGCGGGTAGAGAAACCCAGACGACGCCTGCGCTCCGAGCTTGCCAAACCAACACCAAAAAGCAAAAATCAACGAAATTTTGTTGGAATAGTGAAAATATGATCAGTTCGCTGCGTTTCTCCAACTTCTACAGCTTCGCGGAGGAAACTCGGCTCGACTTTTCCGTGGGCAAGAAACCCACTCCGTCCGGCTTCGACATCGACCTGCCCGAGACCCGCCTGAACAAGGTCATCGCCGTGGTGGGGGCCAACGGCTCGGGGAAAACCCAGTTGATCAAGCCCCTGGCTTTCCTTAGTTGGTTTATTTGCGATTCTTTCCTGCAAGGGGACCCCGATCAGGACATCGCTTACCAGCCCCACCGCCTGCACGCTGATAAAGACACCAGCCTTGAGATCGATTTCTTTCTGCAGGGCATCGAACACCGCTATCAACTGGTGCTGAATGCCGGCCAAGTCATCAGCGAGGTTTTGCTCAACCGAACCAGCACCCAGTTCAGCTATCTGTTCCGCCGCGAGCGCACTGCTGCTGAAGGCTTTACCTTCAAGCAGAAAGGCTTCCCCTTTCCCAAGGCACAAGCACAAAGCCTGCGTGCCAACTGTTCGCTACTGGCGGCGGCTCACAGCTATGACATCAAGGAAGCCCGCCCTTTCATTGAGTACTTCCGCCGCATCATCAGCAATGTGGCCAGTCATGGCCGTCGTCATTTCCAACGCGGTGCCCTGGTAAATGCCGCCGAGCTCTACGAAAGGGCACCGGCCATCAAGTCACGCATGGTTGAAGCCATGCGCGAGTTCGATCTGGGCTTGTCCGACGTGGTCATTCGGCAACTGGAAGTCGCGGCACCAGAAGGCAAGGACAGCACGGTGTACATGCCCTTCGGTGTGCACCAGAGCCAGGATGGCAACGCCTTTGAGCTGAGCCTCTTCGAGGAGTCCAGTGGCACCCAGTCGGCGTTCGTGCTGCTTGAGCGCCTGCTGACCACCCTGGAGCAAGGCGGCATGGCGGTCATCGACGAGATCGACAACGACCTGCACCCCCACCTGATGCCCAGAATTCTCGACTGGTTCCGCTTCGAGCACAGCAACCCACACCAGGCGCAGTTGATCTTCACCTGCCACACCCCGGAAGTGCTCAACCGCCTGCAGAAACATCAGGTGTACCTGTGCGAGAAACAAGACCAATGCTCAACCGCCTGGCGCCTGGATGAAGTCGTCGGCCTGCGTGCCGACGACAACCTCTACGCCAAGTACATGGCCGGCGCACTGGGCGCTGTGCCCGATCTATGAGTGCCCCACGCAAAAATAGTCGAGCCGTTCTGCACAGCACCCTGCTGGTGGTGGGTGAAGGGGCCGACGACCGCGCCTTCATCAGCCACATGAAGCAGCTGTTCTGCCCGCGCGGCAGCGGTCAGAGCGTTAAAGTCGAATCGGGCGACGGCGGCTCGGCCGGCAATATCATCACCAACGCCATCCGCAGTTACCGCGACAGTGGCTATGACCGGCGGCTACTGCTGCTCGATGCCGACCTGCCGCCTACTCCGGACGAGCGCAAGCGGGCCGAGAAAGCCGGCTATGCAATAATCCTGTGGGCACCGCAGAGCCTGGAAGGCGCGCTGCTCGATACCCTGGGCGAGGCTGTACAGCCTCACGAAACCAGCCAGCAACTCAAGCAGCGCCTGCACCCCAGGTTAGCGGCCAGGCACACAGAGGCGACTGCTTACGCCGTACTCTTTACCCGCGAGCTGTTGACCGGCACGCGCAACCCGCCCATTTCTCAACTACGCCGCGCCCTGCTTAATCAGCCCGCCGTACCGAACGAGTAAACCATGACCAACTCCGACATCGTCCAGAAGCTCTGGAACCTCTGCGACGTGCTGCGCGACGACGGCATCAACTACAGCGACTACGTCACCGAGCTGGTGCTGCTGCTGTTTATCAAGATGGAATTCGAGCAGGTGCAGAACAACGACAGTTTCGCCCACAAGCTGCCCGCGGGCGCGCGCTGGCCGGATCTGGCCGGTAAATCCGGGCTCAACCTGCTCGACCACTACCGGCAGATGCTGCTGGATCTGGGCAAAAACACCGACCCGCTGATCGCCGCCATCTATGCCGACGCCCAGACGCGCCTGAAAGAGCCGCGCCACCTGGAGCAGCTGATCAAAAGCCTCGATGGTATCGACTGGTTCAGCGCCCGCCGCGACGGCCTCGGCGACCTCTACGAAGGCCTGCTGGAGAAGAACGCCAGCGAAACCAAATCCGGTGCCGGCCAGTACTTCACCCCGCGCCCGCTGATCGACAGCATCATCAACTGCCTCAAGCCCCAGCCGGGTGAAACCATCCAGGACCCGGCCGCCGGCACCGCAGGCTTCCTGATTGCCGCCGACGCCTATATCAAGCGCCACAGCGACGACCACTACGACCTCGACACCAAGGCCCAGGCCTTCCAGCGCAACCGCGCCTTCGTCGGCATCGAACTGGTGCCCGGCACCCGCCGACTGGCGCTGATGAACTGCCTGCTGCACGGCATGGAAGGCGACGAGGAAGGCGTGGTGCACCTGGGCAACGCCCTCGGCCAAACCGGCGCCAACCTGCCCAAGGTCGACCTGATCCTCTCCAACCCGCCGTTCGGCACCGCCAAGGGCGGCGGCGGCCCGACCCGCGACGACCTCACCTACAAGACCAGCAACAAGCAGCTGGCCTTCCTCCAGCACATCTACCGTGGCCTTAAACCCGGCGGCCGCGCCGCCGTGGTGCTGCCGGATAACGTATTGTTCGAGGCCGGCGTCGGCACCGAGGTGCGCCGCGACCTGCTGGACAAGTGCAACCTGCACACCCTGCTGCGCCTACCCACCGGCATCTTCTACGCCCAGGGCGTCAAGACCAACGTGCTGTTCTTCCAGAAAGGCACCGCCGAAAACCCACGCCAAGAGCAAGGCTGCACCCGGCGCGTCTGGGTGTATGACCTGCGCAGCAATATGCCCAGCTTCGGCAAGCGCACACCCTTTGGCGCTGCGCACCTCAAACCTTTTGAAGAGGCCTACGGGGATGACCCCAACGGCAACAGCCCCCGCGCCGAGAATGTCGAAGGCATCGGCGAACTCAGCCGCTTCCGCGTATTTACCCGGGACTTTATCCGCGAGCGCGGCGACTCCCTGGATATCAGCTGGCTCAAGGATGCCGACAGCCTGGATGCGGCCGATCTGCCCGCCCCGGAAGTGCTGGCAGGCGAGGCCATGGCCGAACTGACCGAAGCCCTGCATGAGTTGGAAGAGTTGATGAAGGCGCTGGGCGCTGGGGATGAGGTGGCGGCGCAGAAGCAGTTGATGGCGGAGGTGATGGGGCTTTCGGTAGTTCAGGAGGCGGGGGATGAGTGAGTTGCCGAGTGGGTGGGCTCAGTGCTCTCTTGAAGACTGTGTTGAAATCTTGGACTCACTTCGAGTTCCAATAAATAACTCTGAACGACAACAACGCATTGAGGGTAAGACTGCTGATCAGCTGTACCCATACTACGGTGCAACTGGCCAAGTTGGATTTATCGACAGCTTCCTTTTTGATGAAGAGCTAGTTGCACTCGGTGAAGATGGTGTTCCATTTTTTGAACCAATGAAGTCAAAGGCATACATGCTTCATGGCAAAACATGGGTCAATAACCATGCCCATGTTTTGCGAGGACTTAAGGATCCTCTGAAGTAGCCATGCATTTCTGGCTGACTTCAGCCTCCGCTGATTTTAAAAGCGGAAAATCGATCAAAAACGCTCAGATCACCCGCTCATGTCTGTGTTTTTAGCCGCTGCGAGCACCTCGCTGCGGCTACTTCCTGCATTACAGACGCACCTCTCCTGCATTCGTCAGTAAATGTCGGCGTGCCATCCACAGGTTCGACAGTGCGAACAGCGTTACCAGTTGTGCGGTGTTCTTGACCAGGCCACGGAAGCGCGTCTTCACATAACCGAACTGGCGCTTGATCACCCGAAATGGATGCTCGACCTTGGCCCGCACCTGGGCTTTGGCCTTCTCGATTTTGCGCTTGGCTTTGTACAGCGCGCTGCGCCTATCGAGCTTCTTGTAGGTGCTGCGGCGTGCCGCCACCTGCCAGATAACCTTGCGGCCATCATGCTCCGGACGTTTCTCGACGCCGGTGTAACCCGCATCGGCACCCACCATGTTTTCCTCACCGTGCAGCAGCTTGTCGACCTGGCTGATATCCGCCACATTGGCCGCCGTACCCACCACGCTGTGCACCAGGCCGGACTCGGCGTCCACACCGATGTGGGCCTTCATGCCGAAGTAATATTGCTGGCCTTTCTTGGTCTGGTGCATCTCCGGGTCGCGCTTACCCTCCTTGTTCTTGGTCGAACTCGGCGCACTGATCAGCGTGGCGTCGACGATAGTGCCTTGGCGTAGCGACAGACCCCGGTCACCTAGATAACCATTGATCACCGCCAGGATGCCGGCAGCCAGTTCGTGTTTTTCCAACAGACGACGGAAGTTGAGGATGGTGGTTTCGTCGGGGATGCGCTCCAGGCTCAACCCCGCGAACTGGCGCAGGATCGTGGTCTCGTACAGCGCCTCCTCCATCGCCGGATCGCTGTAGCCGAACCAGTTCTGCATCAAATGCACGCGCAACATCGCCATCAGCGGATAGGCCGGACGACCGCCTTCACCCTTGGGGTAATGCGGCTCGATCAGGGCGATCAAACCCTTCCACGGCACCACCTGACCCATCTCGATCAGGAACAACTCTTTGCGGGTCTGCTTGCGCTTGCCGGCGTACTCGGCGTCAGCGAAGGTCATCTGCTTCATCGGAAAACTCGGCGGGTGGAATCCGGGTATTTTGCCAAAATCAGGAAGTCTTCTTCAGAGTTTCCTTAATGGTGTAGCCACTAATAAATTTGTTCTTCATTACTTAAATCAGTTTGACTATCAAGGCTTTGTAAATGGCGGAACTCGTCTGAAACTCACGCAAGCGAACATGCGTGCAATACCAGTTACGCTTCCGCCACTAGCCGAGCAAACCCGCATTGTCCAAAAACTCGATGAACTGTTGGCCCAGGTCGACACCCTCAAAGCCCGTATCGACGGAATCCCCGCCCTGCTTAAACGCTTCCGCCAATCCGTCCTCGCCGCAGCGGTTTCCGGGCGGTTGACGGAGGAGTGGCGCACACAACATGTAGGTTGGGTTGACGAAGGAAACCCAACTGCAGTGCCCGACCAAGACACCGACTGTTGGGCTTCGCAGGCTCAACCCAATCTACGGACTACGAGACTTGGGGAACTCATCGCAGAAATGCGAAATGGACTTTCTGCAAAGCCGAATGAGGAAGGCAAAGGATTACCGATTCTTCGTATCAGCTCCGTCCGATCTGGCTCAGTGGAGCAAGCAGATATCCGTTTCCTTGAGTGTGATGAAACAGAGAAGGAACGCTATTCACTGAAAGTTGGAGATCTGCTTTTCACTCGCTATAACGGAAGTCTTGATCTTGTTGGTGTTTGCGGCCTGATTAGGAACTTGTCACATACAACGCTTGTGTACCCGGATAAGCTTATTCGCGTTCGCTGCAAGACCAACATCATCCGCCCTGAATATTTAGAGTTATTTTTCTCTGAGCTTTCAACACGACAACAGGTTATGGATCTTGTTAAGTCAACTTCGGGACAAAAAGGAATTTCCGGACAAGATCTGAAAAAGTTCTCTGTTACCTATCCCGACCTACAAGAGCAAACCGAAATCGTCCGCCGCGTCGAACAACTCTTCGCCTTCGCCGACCAACTCGAAGCCAAAGTCGCCTCGGCCAAAAGCCGTATCGACCACCTGACCCAAAGCATCCTGGCCAAGGCCTTCCGCGGCGAACTGGTAGCGCAAGACCCCAATGACGAACCAGCCAGCGTGCTGCTGGAACGCATCAAAGCCCAACGCGCCGCCGCTCCTAAGGCTAAGCGTGGAAGAAAATGCGCCTGATGCTCTTGGTCTCGACTCTATGTCCACGTTCAAAAACAACAAGGCCACTAGTTACCAGCAGTATTCCGTTGCCAGACCATGAAGAAAACAAATAGCATCTGGCCACTATATGCAGACGCATTTTGGCCCCGCAGGTAGCTTTGGAACGACCAGAACAGGGATTTGATTTGTGAATGAATTCATTATCTACGGTGCGGCAGCCTTCTCTGTGGCCGCGCTTGGTGGTGCCTCTCTGCTCTTTATCAAGAGCCGAGGTGTCAAGAGCGCCCAACCTCAGGACTCGCCAGCTCCACTCTGCAGTACCGAGGAAGCGACAATGGATGTCGCACCTATTGAGATGGGGCCTGAGCTGGTTGTGGCTGACACTGAAGGTCGTCCGCTAGTGAAAACACGGCTAATTACGCAAATTCCGGCAGGAGCGCCAACGTTCTCAGGCCCAAATGATGTCGCAGTAAAGCGTGGCCGACAGCTGGCCGCGGATCTCTTGAAAGGCGTAGCCACGCTACCCAATAAAACCCTTGAACTGGTATTTGACCCAGATATCCATAAGGGGTTGGTTGAAGGCACGCTAACCATCATGGAGGCCAAAGGGGGAGGACAGCGGGCTATTGCCATCGCCAGTGATAAGAAAATCGCTGGGCATGGCCGACTTCTTGAGGGTGGGAAAGCCAAGCAACTGGCCTCAGGCGCTTTCCATCTGCTCAGTATCGCCGTTGCCCAATCGCACTTGGCGGACATAAATCGGAGCCTGGCTGATATCCAGGGGGCCATCGAAAAACTACATCGGACGATTGACGACAAGGATCACGCCCAGCTCCGAGGCTCGATGAACTACCTCGAATACCTCGTGGGCTTTATGCGAGACCTGGAAACGCCCGATCTTTTCCCTCAGGAAAAACGCAATCAACTCGAAGCCATTAAGCACGAAACCATGCGTTGGATTGAGCAATTGCAGCTCGAGGCTTCACGCTTGAAGACTGATATTGACCAGCAGCGGGAGATCGATACTTTTGGCACTGGAGAAACCCACAAGGCATTGGTAGCCCATGCCAGCAAGGTAAATAGCCTGTTGCAGAAACGAGACGTGTTGTTAAGAGTTCTCGCGCTATTGGATATCGGTACGGCATACCTCGACCCAACAGCCAAAGGCAAGTGGACCCTAAGCCTGGGAGAAAAGTGTAGTCAGTCGTTCCAGGATATTGATGCGCTACTCACCAGCCAGCGTGATCGATCATTTGAACTGATGTCCAAAGCCATGTGGAATCGCAAGGGCACGTTAGAACAGAGACGTAACGAACTCGTCAGCCAAAACGAAGGGATGAGGGCGCTAACGCTTGAACACCAAAAGGCGTACAAGGCGACGACAGAAATGTTGTCACAGCACCTGAAGAAGTACCGTGACGATCATCAACCGATCCGTACAGCCCTCACCTTCGACCAACATGGCGAGGTGTGCAAGGTCACAATGTTCTAATTTTCGACTCCCCCGGAGAGAGAGGAGGGCTACCTCCTCCAAGCCATTAACTGCCCATAATAAGCGGTAAGCCCATGGAACGAGCGGACAACCTTCACCAATGTGCGCACTGCGCAGGAACGGGTACTTGCAGCAACAATAGTGCCGGCGAAAGTTGCGCGGTATGCATCAAAAAAAATGAATTACGAAAGGGTCAGTACTTCGGTCTGTCCTGCGGCACCTGCGGAGGCTTAGGTAAGACAGATACCGTCACCTACCGCATGACTCACCGGACCCAACCAATGCTTGCTTCCATGCTGGTCGTCATTTCTTTAACTCTGGTCACCATCTTTGGGCTTGGCAAGAGCCCGTACTTTCACGAGATCATGGCCTTCTGCACCACACTCATAGGCGGAGTAACTGGGTACTACTTCTCCAACAAAGGAGCAGGCGATACCAGGGCTTGACTCGCCCCCCCCAATAACCGGAATCCAGAGCCAGATGAAAGCGCGAGGCTTAGTGGAAAATAAGCGGCGCGCCACCTAACTACTCCCAGATCAACAAGCAGTTCGCTCATCTACGCTGACTTCCGTTAAGATCCGGTCGACATCGGAATTGCTGAAGGTTTAGAAATGGACTTCACCCCCGTCATCGCGCAAGCCTGGGGCACGCTGGGCTGGTTTATCCCGCTGATGCTGCTGCTCGGCCTGCTCAAGTCGCCCTGGGCCAAGGGCCAGATCGGCGAACTGCTGGTGCGGCTGTTTGCCCATTGGCAGTTGGACAAACAGACCTACCGCCGCCTGCACAACGTCACCCTGAGCACGCCAGACGGCACCACGCAGATCGACCACGTATTCCTCTCGCCCTACGGCATCTTCGTGCTGGAAACCAAGAACATGAGCGGCTGGATCTTCGGCAGCGAGCAGCAGCCACAATGGACGCAGAAGCTCTACAAGCGCACGTTCAAATTCCAGAACCCGCTGCGGCAGAACTACAAGCACCTCAAGGCCCTGGAAGCCACCCTGGGCGTTAACCCGGAGCATCTGCACTCGGTGATTACCTTCATCGGCGGCAGCATCTTCAAGACCGAGGTGCCGGCCAACGTCACTCAGGGCATCGGCTTTATCCGCCATATCCAGTCATTCCAGCAGCCGGTATTCAGCGAGGCTGAAGTCGACGCTCTGCTGCGCACCCTGCAAACCGGCCGCCGGGCGCCAACGCTCGCTACGAACCGTGAGCATGTGCAAAACCTCAAGCGCCGTAGTGATCCGACAGCCGAGCGGCAATGCCCGAAATGCGGCAGCGCCCTGCTGATCCGCACCGTGAAATCAGGGGCGAAAGCGGGGCAACAATTCTTGGGCTGCTCGGCGTTTCCCAAGTGCAGAACCGCTCAGCCAGCGGTGGCATTAACAAATTCCGATTGATGATGTTGGGCTATTCGACAGCCGGCTATTTTTAACGTGAGAAGCCTCAATCCTCCGTCTATAATCGCTGCATGTTGAATCCGACTGAAATCCGCCCAATTCTCAAGCAATGGGTCGTGAAAGCGATGCCCCACGAGGAGACTGACGTCTTCATCGAGGAGCTGTGCTTCATTGACAAGACCAGACGAGCAGATCTCGTCCATGCTAACGGGAAGCTAACCGCCTTTGAGATAAAGTCTCATGCAGACACTCTGGCCCGGTGGGAAGGTCAGCAGGAAGCTTACATGGCGTGCTTTGATGAGGTTTGGCTTTGCTGCCACTCAAAACATCTCGTGAAAGCATTGGAGTCTTGTCTTCCCCATGTCGGGGTTCTTGTCGTTGACGACTATTCAGGGCTGGCGATGATTAGAAAAGCCAAGTCTAATAAGTTCCAGAGCAAGTTCCATCTCACGGGTTTTCTCTGGCGCAATGAATTGGACACGCTTGCTAATCAACATGACGTGCCAATCAAAAGTCGCGATTTGATAAAAGAAGTGCGCCGCCAACTCAGCGACTCACTTCATATATCCGAGATCAGGGCGCACGTACTGGCATGCCTGAAACAACGGTACTGTTAGAGCAGTTCATCAGCATCAAGATCATCGAATTCATTATCAGCGTCAGCCATTGATTGAATCATCGCACAAATATGTTGATTGATTCGATATCCGTTCCACGTCCCGTTGTTTCCGTAGCTGGTAGACGTAGTAACGATTCTAGTATATTCACGAGTAGCCCAGCAGAAATCATCACCGTGATAACCAGGAAGATCCCTGATCTCTTGCGCGATTTCTATATATTTCACAAACTCTTTGTTTGCACCTTTTCGCCGTTGCCACCATTCTGTTGGCGTGTAATAACAACCAAAAGGAAGTACTGGCATGCCGGGGATATATTCCATAGGTGCGGTCGGATTTGTAGCCGCATAGTCTCCATACACCAGGTTAGATGTTATGCCACTGATGTCGACTCGCGACTGCCAAGCGACATCATAGCAAGCTGAAGAGCGAGTGCTATTTGATGCAGGCTTATCAATCGGGAAGGAAGTGCTCAGAAGAACCAGATTCTGAATTCCATACTCATTGAGCTGTCTCAGCGATAAATTAAAATCTGATCCCGACGCAGTACTTACCGGACTGGTAGCACCAAAATCCAAAATTACCGTTGCAGTATCAGGACTTTCAAGAGCGTCCAAAATCGACAATAACCTAATCCAGGATGTGGCGGTAGCCCTTCCTGGGCACGCAACTCTGATGGCTAAAGCCTGAAACTCTCGCTGCAGGGAAAGTGCACTTTGGATAACCTCTCGCTGAGGATCGTCATCAACCCATGAGACGACCGGTACAACATTCCCATTGACGCCTGCCACATCTGCAAAAAACCGTCGTTTATTTTCAAAAGCACCATCGGAATTATGCAACTCATTGGTACCGATAAACTCTTCGGCAACGTCCTTCGTAACTCTGGAGACGTCCAGAAAAAACTGATGGCCTGTCCAATCCGCGAGAAAGGTCTGCAGGTGTCTATCGTCATCACCTCGCATATCCAGCAAAGGCGTCAGGACGTCTCGCCTAGGATCCTCCAGATTTATCAAGGCCTTGATATCGTTTTGACCAACTCGTAAACAAGCTACGTATTGCATATTGCGCTCCTTGCATGTTGATAAGCATGGACTACGTCCGCCCTGCCGGTCAGATCCACAGTGCGCCCCGTGAGATCAGGCACGTAATGGCATGCCCTCACATTCTGCAGGGGATGTTGGGTGGGTCTATCGCGTGCAGACACTACGCCCGTCCCAGTGATCCTCGGAAAGCTGAGCAGGAGCCAAGAAAGATAGCAGTACGCCACCACAAAGCGAGGCGACTTTGGTCTGATTTCTTGGGGGGCGGCCTACGCAGGCATCCACGACCACTTCCGCGTCGGGAGCTCGTGATGATGATGATGCTCAGGAGCAGCAACTCTGATGAGAGTCAAATACGTGAGCAATTAGGGAACCCGGTTTACGGAGAATTAATCGTGGCCTGTCACCCTATTGCTCGCCCCGCCGCAATTCCAACCTGAGCGTGCACTAACCGAAAGTTTTCATAAATGGCTCAGCACAATGCCGGATTGCGGCGACCACATTCGGCGCCCGTTCGCAAAGCTCGGCTGAGCGAGCCAGTACCCGCTCCAGTGCTTGCAACTGCTCGCGGATCACTTCTTCTGGCCGCGCCACATCACACACCTGAGCGAACTCCAGCAGCCCTTGGCGCGACGCAAAGAGCGACTTGTTGCCAACAAGATCCAGCGCCAACACGTCCTCTGCAATGTAGGCCGTGGTGTTGACGATATCGTAGGCCGGTGCCAGCCGCGCATCGCGCTGGGTAGGGTCGGAATATAGCAGGCCGAAGTTCTTCAGATGGGCATCGCCGTTACCGACGATGCAGCTCAAGCTCACGATGGCGAATAGCTGCGCCAGCGAGTTCTGTACCTGCTCGGCCGGGCAGAACAAGCGGATGGCCTTGGCGATGGCCGAATAGCTCTTGCTGTATTTTTGCTCCGCAGCCAGTCCCATCAATGCCGCCATGTCCTCGAAGCCGATGGGGTTGAGCTGCTTATCCCGGTCGAAGCGGCGCATAACGAACAGCTTGGCGTTGCCGGACAGATAGAACTCCGGCACCGCAATGCCCGCGTCCCTGGCCACGGACATGCAGAGGAACTCGTTGATCGCCAGCCCCGGAAACTCGTCCCGGCCGCTCTTGATGATCAGCTCGGAGGTTTTCGAGGTGAAGCGCTGCGGCGCAGAGTCCTGCCGCTCTGGCACCAGTACCTTGGGCTGCACGCCCGATATACCGGCGCGCAGGATGTAGCGATCCACCAGGCCGGCAAAAATATCTTCTGCACCGTCCCAGGCGAGGATTTCGTCCAGCTTTTCTCCGGGGAACTGCTGCCTGCGCAACAGCGCATCGACCTCAGGCGAACTGACCGCTACCCGCCCGATAGGCGAACTGCTGCCAGACAGCGCCAGCAGCAACATCGGGTCAACGTTCGCCACCTTGGCCAGGCGGTTGCGCAACTGCTCCAGGACGTAGCCCTCTGGCAGGTTCATCTGGAAGATCGGGTGCAGTTCCCGGTGGCGGTATTCGTCCAGGCGCACCGGCATCAGCAAACTGATCGCCGCCTGCGCCTTGGCATCTTCGTGGTAGCGGAACAGATAGTCCCCAGCGCTGGTAATGATCTTCCCGCTGGCGCCCTGTGGCGTTGCAACCTGCAGCACGGCCGTCATCAGTCGAATACTCCGTGGATTTCGTCCAGCGTGGGCATGGCTGCCGGCACCACGCTGAGCTCACAGTCGAGGGCTGCCAGCACTCGCGCATAGGCCATCATCCCCACCGAGAGGTCGCCCTTTTCGATGGCGATAACCTTTTGTCGGGTGATGCCGGCCAGGGAGGCAAGTGCGGCTTGAGTAAGACCGCGATTCAGGCGGCGCTGGCGTAGCTGCTCGCCAAGTCGCAGCGTGATAAGGGAATAATCCATGTTCTGTATACGCAACAAGTGACATAAAATGTAACGTATACCGAACCACGGGGAAAATCAAAGCGGAAAAGGCTACTCAATTCCAAAAACCGACGCTACGCGGCCATATAGCGATCCACCACCAATCGCAATTCGCGGCTGCGTTGGCGGTAGGTTTCCAGCACCTGCTGATAGGTCTCTACGCTTGCATCCAATAGCGAGTACTGCAGGTCGAAGGCTTCGCTGTCCATCGCCTGCCACTGCGCGATCAATTGCAGATCCGGTTGGGCTTTCTGGCTTTGCGCATGGATCAGATAGGTCAGACCGGAGACGAAAAAATCAATCGTGTCCTCGACGCTCGCCAATAGCTCCAAGCATTGGCTGTGGGTCACTCCCTGCTCTTCGGTTCCCGGTAACAACATGCTGCCTCCTTTCACGCCGGTCCCAATCTGGGACTCATCAGTCCCTTATAGGGGCTGATCGGAGGCTGTCGCGTCAACACCTGATCCGCAACACGACCAGCAGCATCTGCTCAGTCATCGCCCGATGGAAAATCAAAACCTGACCGCTTCGCGGTACAAAAAACAGTACGCTGACGGCACAGTGCCCAGCTTTTACCGGCGATTTTCAAGGTAGTTGTCGCGTGAGCGTGTCACGCTGCCTTTGATGTTTGCTGCAGTACCGCTTCCCGCTCCGGGATTCAGGCACACGATCGGTGCCAGTGACCAGTTCCTGATGTCGCCGCTCCAGCGCTCCGGGTACCGTGCGCGTGCCGCCTCGTACAGCTCGATACGCTTGCCCAGCGTACTCGGCCAGGAGATCGAGCAGGTGCTGCCGGCCAGCCGCCTGCGCGAGGTGGTCGAGAGCGGCCAGCCGAGCGAGGCGCAACTGGCCTTCATCGAGGATCTGCTTGGCGTCTTCGGTTGAACGAACCGCCAGCCCCTATGCGCAACGGCGGTCTATAGTTTCAGTTCACCCCTCTTCCCGCTCTTACTGGCAAGGAGTCGTCATGAGCAAGGTTCACCACGTCGCCGTCCTGGTCGGCAGCCTGCGCAAGGGCTCGATCAACCGCAAGCTGGCCCTGGCCCTGGCCGAACTGGCGCCGGCCTCGCTGAAACTGGAAATCGTCGAGATCGGCGACCTGCCGCTGTACAACGAGGATATCGACCACGACCAGCCGCCCGAGGCTTACATCCGCTTTCGCGCCAAGCTCAAGGCGGCCGACGCGCTGCTGTTCGTCACCCCGGAATACAACCGCTCGGTGCCGGCGCCGATGAAGAACGCCATCGACGTCGGCTCGCGCCCCTATGGCCAGAGCGCCTTCAGCGGCAAGCCGGGCGCCGTGCTGAGCGCCTCGCCGGGCGCCATCGGCGGCTTCGGCGCCAACCAGCACCTGCGCCAGTCCATGGTGTTTCTCGATGTACCGATGATGCAGCAGCCAGAAGCCTATCTAGGCGGTGCCGGCAGCTTCTTCGAGGAGGCCGGCATGCTCGGCGACGGCATCAAACCGTTCCTGCGCAAGTTCATCGACGCCTATGCCGAGTGGGTGGAGCAGCAGGTAAAAGGCTGACCCGCGCGGGCCGCCGCGCATTCATCACCAACCGACCAGGAAGTCCCGACCAGGGTTGCCCCATGGCCGCAGCGTATGTCGAGGAAGCCTTCTGGCAGGATGCCGCCGTGGACAAGCGTCAGGTCGACGGGCTCGGCGCCGCCCTGGAGTTGCGCGCACGCAACGGCCAACCGATGGCCGACTTCCAACTGAAGAACGCCGAGCTGGCCGGCATCGATCTGGTCAACCACGGCGGGCACGCGGGCTTTAGCCTGCGCGACGCCGACCTGTACCGCGCCAACCTGCAGAATGCCCACCTGTTCGCCCTCGACCTGCGCGGCAGCTCGCTGATGAAGGCCGACCTGCGCCGGGCCAACCTGCACTGCGCCGACCTGCGCGACTGCAACCTGCTGGGCATCCTGCTCGACGGCGCGCGGCTGGACAACATCATCTGGGACCGCCAGCTGCTACAGGAGCGCAAGGGCCGCGAGCAACTGCGCGGCGGCGACAGCGTGGCCGCCATCCAGCTGTTCCAGGAGGCAGAGGAAACCTATCGTAACCTGCGCCTGCACCTGGAACAGGCCGGACTGTTCGAGCAGGCCGGGTTGTTCTTCCACCGCGAGATGGTCATGCGCCGCCTGCAGATGCCGCGCCACTCGGGCCGGCGTCTGCTGTCCTGGGTGGTCGACCTGTTCAGCGGCTACGGTGAGAAGCCGCTCAACGTGGTGCTGTTCTCCCTCGGCCTGATCGGCGTTTGCGGCCTGCTGTACTTCCTGGTCGGCGTGCGCCAGGGCGACCAGAGCCTGGGCCTGGCCTTCGAGCGCGGCCTGTGGGCCAATCTGACGGACCTGCTCGATTGCCTGTACTTCAGCGTGGTCACCTTCACCACCCTGGGCTACGGCGACATCACGCCCCAAGGCCTGGCCCGGCCGATCGCCGCCTTCGAGGCCTTCGTCGGCAGCTTCACCATGGCACTGTTCGTGGTGGTGTTCGTCAAGAAGATGACCCGGTAAGCGCCGCCGATCACGGGCACGACACACCTGTAGTGGGCTATCGCTCGCAGGCAGGAAGTCACCGAAACACCGGTTCAGCTCGGGATTGTGGATGCAGGGAAGTAGCACCGGGCGAACGCCCAAAAAAGAAAACCCCGCTGGTGCGGGGCCTTTGCAGACTGTGTACTGACCTCCGTGTTCCGCGCACCATCCTGGCGGCTATCCAGCGTGTCCCTTTTGGTTACTGTGCGCTTCCTGCGCTACGTCCATGAGCAGAAGGTTAGTCGCCCGCTGCCGATCGCAGTAGTGGCGATCGGCAGCACGCCATGTAAGCCAATACTTACATGGCGCCAATCTTCCGGCTCTATCATGCATCGTCGATCTTGTTAGATGCGGCCATCCTGGAAAAACAACAGATCCCGAACACGGCGGTCAGCGGGGGCTGGTCATGCGGGCTGTCGTTATTGCCCTCGGTTGCCTGGCCGCCAGTATCAGCCTGCCGACCCTGGCCAATGGTCAGAGCCAAATTGCCGATCCACAAGTCCGCGACCAGTTGCTCTGGGATGGCGGTTGTTTTGGGATGAAGTGCACGGCGCCGGTGGCACCTCGCTGTATTGCGCCAAGACCTTCACCGGCGCAGGTGGCGGCGGCCTGCTCAGCGTCAGCCCGATCTACAGCAGCCAGCAGTGAAAAGCGCCCTGCACTGCAACACCACTCGCCAGTGCAGCATCATGAACCCGCGCCATGTCTGTATGGCAGCCGATCTGCATAACCTCTATCCGGCGCTGGCGCGCATCGAGCAGACGCGGCGCAACGCCCGCTTCGGCGAGCTGCAGGTCGGCGAGCAAAGCGCTGGCTGCTCGACGTGCAACCGAGCCGCAGCTACTCCTCAAAGCGGCTCGTGGCATCGCGATCGCGTGGGTATCGTCTCGTCAGCGGAAACGGCGGTAACCAGGACTCGCGCCGGACGATCCAGCTCTCGTAGCTTGGCTTCAGTTGGTCAGGGGCATCCAAGGATCCCAGGTTCACTTCGATTTCGTCTGCGCTGCGGGCGAAAACGGACGAGCCGCAGCGGGGACAGAAAAATCGCCCGGCGTAGTCGCGTGTTTCGCCATCGATCGTCACCGCATCCTGAGGGAACACCGCCGATGCGTGAAAGAGCGCGCCATGATGCTTGCGGCAGTCGAGACAGTGACAAAGGCCGACCCGGTAGGGGCGTCCAGACGCCACGATGCGGACGTTGCCGCACAGGCAACCGCCGGTGAATCGGTCCATGCTGCGTCTCCTCTGCAATCGTCGAGAGCCATAGCGCCGGCGTCCAGGATGCGCCGTCCACTGAGGCGCTACGGCGCGACCCGCAACCGGCCTTTATCGGTGTTAGTGAAAATAGCAGCTAAAGGAACGCAGGGCCCCGCTTTGCCGACTCACCCGCTTCCGGGGCGCGGCGGCCGGAGGGCAAGTCGCTCACCGGCAAGACGGATGCCGCCGGGATGAGAGGCCCGCTCATGAGTATTCACGCTATCCCGACCGCGCCTTGACGCCCCTGCCCCCGCTTCAGCGCAACCATTGACCGGCCTCTTGCACCCGGGGCCATTGCCTCCCGGAGGGCAGCAGGTCGGTTTCAGGCCGCTGACCGTCGCTCTCGCCCAATTCCCGCCTCTCCATATCCGTAGGCTGGCCCTTTGCCTTGCCCTGCCAGGCAAAAAGGGGGGGGGGGCGCCTCCTCCGGCGCCATCGCGCACCGCCCGGCAACCCCCTCGCCTGACAGAAGGAGGATGCGACGCCCGGTTCACCGCAGCCAACGATGTTTCACCGCATATAAGGAAAACAATAAATGCAATTGAGCAGAAAAACCCTACTGGCACTGACCATCGCCGCCTCGACGAGCGCCCCGCTGGCCATGGCCAATCAGGCCGAAAGCCAGGGCTTCGTCGAAGACAGCCACCTGAAGTTCCTCACCCGCAACATGTACTGGCACCACGACTACCACACCTACCACGGTGACGACGTCGATCGCCGCGAGTGGGGGCAGGGCTTCCGCCTCGACTACACCTCCGGCTATACCCAGGGCACCGTCGGCTTCGGCGTCGACGCCAGCGCCTATGGCATCATTAAGCTCGATGGTGGTCAGGGGCACTCTGGCCGTGCTGGCGTACTGGTACCCGAAGGTGATGGCACCGCCGCCACCGCCAGTTCAGCCGGCGCTAATGTCAAGATGCGAATTTCCAACACCGAGTTGAAGTACGGCAATAACCTGCGCCCGTACAACCCGGTGTTCGCCGCTTCCGACCTCCGTCTGGTGCCGGGCACCGTGACCGGCCTGTGGCTGACCAGCAACGAGCTGGAGGGGGTGAGCCTGGAGGCCGCGCACCTGACCGCTGCCAAGGACTTCAACAGCACCAACAGTGACGATGACTTCTTCGCGGCTTACGCTGGCGTGGGTACCGATACGGCGGACTTCGTCGGCGGCAACTTCTCGATCACCGACCAGCTCAGCGCCAGCCTGTATGGCTCCGAGTACGCCGATATCTGGCGTCAGTACTACGGCAACCTCAACTACAGCTACCCGCTCAGCGATAGCCAGAGCCTCAACTTCGACTTCAACATCTATCAGACCGATGATGAGGGCAAAAAGCTGGCAGGCGAGATCGATACCACCGCTTACTCGCTCGCGGCGGCCTACACCATTGGTGCCCATACATTCAAGGTGACTTACCAGGAGATCGACGGTGACCAGCCGTTCGACTACCTCGGCCTCGGTCCGGGCACCTTCCACGACTCCATCTACCTTGCCAACTCCTCGCAGCTGGTGGACTTCAACGGCCCGAACGAGAAGTCCTACGGCGCGTTCTACAACTTGGACTTCGCCAGCTACGGCGTGCCTGGCCTGACCTTCGGTGTTCGTTACATCAAGGGCACCGACATCGACGGCAGCGACGTGGGCAACGGCGCCTATAGCTACTACGCCACCGCCGACGGCGAAGAGCATTGGGAGCGCGACGTCGACATCAAGTACGTGGTGCAGAGCGGCCCGGCCAAGAACCTCTCCACCCGCGTACGCTGGGCGACTCACCGCATCTCTGGCGGCGATGACAGCTGGGACGGCGATGCCGATCAGGTTCGTGTGATCCTCGAATACCCCTACGACATCTTCTGACGCGCCAGCGCCGGCCGGAGCACTCCGGCCGGCGTTTCACTGCGCCCGGGGCGCAAGCCAGGTCACTCCAGCAGCCGTTCCAGCAGCGTATCGCAGCCATCCAGCAGGGACTGGCTGACGAACTCGTGCGCCTGCTGCCCCTGCGCCATGCTGCCGGGGCCGCAGGCTACCCTGGCGATACGGGCGAAGAGGGTCGGCCCCACGTAGCCGCCTGACTGAAGAGAACAAAATAGAGAAATATCGAGCACACAACCGCTTAAAAAGCGAATTTTGGCATCCAAATTCGTGTGCTAAGGGAAGGGATGCCGCGTGCCAAAAACAATCGGTGGCCACCCTATTGATGAGGCCGAGCGTCTATATATGGGGTCGATTGCAGCCACTTATTTGTTCAAGGCAACCGGGTTAGGCATCGATAGAAAGCCCAATAGCATTCTCTGCCAATGGCCAACTTGTGCGCAAATCGGGGGCGCAGCTTTGGCGGTGGTGCGGATCCAGCAGGCCGCGGTAGCCGAGCGCCGAATAATCCACCTGCCCCCAGCGTCCTCAGAAAAACCACCTATGCTTTCTTGGCTAGCGGTCAGTTGCTGGCCGTGGTCACCCTGCCCCAGTGTTCAGCCCCCGCTTTCCTTTGTGAGGAGAAGCGTCATGCCTAGTTGTCGTCGTCTCAGCCTAGCCCTGCTTGCCTGGCTGGCGCTCGCCGGTTGGCCGGACCGGGACGTCCACTCCGCTGCGCAGACCGCGCCCGCATCCGCTGGCGTGTCTGCCGCCACGGAGCCGGGCGAAGGCGTGTTCCTCGCCGAGGAACTCGACCAGATGATGGCGCCTCTGGCGCTGTATCCGGACGCCCTGCTGGCCCAGGTGCTGATGGCCTCGACCTACCCTGGCAACGTCGCCGACGCCGTGGCCTGGTCCAAGGCGCACCCGGACGCCAGCGGTGACGACGCCGTGCGCCAGGTGGCGGACCAGCCCTGGGACCCGAGCGTGCAGTCGCTGGTCGCCTTCCCGGCGGTACTGGTCACCCTGGGCCAGGACCCGGCCTGGGTGCAGCGTGTCGGCGATGCCTTCCTCGCCCAGCCCGACGCGGTGATGGACTCGGTGCAGCGCCTGCGCCAGAAGGCACAGGCCGCCGGCAACCTCGAGTCCAACGAGCAGCAAACGGTCATCGTGCAGCCGGCAGAACCCGCCAGCACGACCACGGTGGTACAGCCAGCCAGCAGTCAGACCATCAGCATCGAGCCGGCCGACCCGCAGGTCATCTACGTGCCCAGCTACAACCCGACCGTGGTCTACGGCAGTTGGCCCTATCCGTCCTATCCGCCGGCGTATTACCCGCCACCACCGGGCTCCTACTTCGGCTCCGCGCTGGTCGCCGGTCTGGGTTTCGCCGCCGGCGTGGCGATCATCGATTCGCTGTGGGGCGACTGCAACTGGGGCCGCGGCGACGTCGACATCGACGTCAACCGCTACAACAACATCAACAGCAACCGGCAGATCAACGCCAACCAGAACAAATGGCAGCACAACGCGGTCAATCGCGACGGTGTGCCCTACCGTGACCGGGCCAGCCGCGAACAGTACGGCCAGCGCCTGCCCGGCAGCGAACAGCGCAATGACCTGCGCGGCCGCGATCCGGCGCGCGCCACCGAGCGCGAGCGCGAGCGCGCTCGCCAGAGCCTGACGGAGCGCGGCATCGATGCGCCGGCCACCAGCAACCGCGAGGCGCGCGAGCGCGCCCGGGTCGCCGACCGCGATCTGCGCAACCAACCGCAACGCGCCCAGGCCGGTGCTCAACCGCGCCAGGGCCGGCCAAGCAACACCCAGGCCCGCCAGCAGGCGCGCCAGCAGCACGCCAGCACGCCGCGCACGCGCGACAATGCCTTCGCCGGCGCCCGCAACCCCGCGCAGTCACGGGTCCAGGTCAACCGCGGCGAAGCCAGCCGGGCCGCCGCCAGCCGGCCACGCGCGACGAGTAGCAGCCGGCCGGTTCAGCGCCCTGCTCGCTCATCGTCCAGAGGTGGCGCCCGTCGGCGCTGAACGGAGGCTCGCCATGTACCCCATATTCCGCATGCTCCTGCCCGCACTGCTGCCCCTGCTGGCCCTGGACGTCCACGCCCAGCAGGCCTATCCCAGCCCGGCTGCTGCCGTCGAGGCGCTGATCGGCGCCCTGGGTACCGAACAGGGCGACCCCGTGCGCCTCGCCGCGCTGCTTGGCGATGACTGGCAAAACTATATTCCGACCGACAACATCGAGCGCAAGGATGTCGACGCCTTCCTCGCTCTCTACCGCGAGAAACATGTGATCCAGACGGCTGCACCAGATCGCGCGCACCTGGTGGTCGGCAACACGCCCTTGACCTTCCCCCTGCCGCTGCTCCAGAGCCAGGACGGCTGGCGCTTCGACACCAAGGCCGGCGGCGAGGAGATTCGCGCGCGGCGCATTGGCCGCAACGAGCTGGCCGCGATGGAGGCGGTGCGCGCCTACCACGATGCGCAGATGGACTATGCCGAGGTCGACCGCGACGGCGATGGCGTGCTGGAGTACGCGCAGCAGTTCATGAGCAGCGACGGCCACTACGACGGGCTCTACTGGCCCGAGGAACCGGGCCTCGAGCAAAGCCCGCTCGGCCCGCTGTTCGGCGACGAGCTGCCGGACGGCGAATGGCACGGCTACCACTACCGCATCCTCAACGCCCAGGGCCAGTCGGCGCCCGGTGGCGCCTACAACTACATGCTCGGCGACAACATGAGCCGCGGCTTCGCCCTGATCGCCTGGCCGGCTGACTATGGCGACAGCGGGGTGATGAGTTTCATGATCAGTCACGAAGGGCAGGTGTTCGAGAGCGATATAGGCCCGGACGGCGACCAGCAGGCCAAAGCCATGACCCTGTTCGACCCGGACAGCGGCTGGCACGTGGTCGAGGAGCCGGCAGCGCCCTGAGCGCCAGCCGGGCCCGCATCAGCGGACGGTCAAGCCCGTCAGGCTACCAGGCAGAATCGAACCGCAGGCGATACGATTGCGCCCAGGATCAGGTGCACCCCGAGTTTGCTCATGGCCACACCTGCCTGACCGGCAGCATCAATCAGCGTATCGATTTCTGGTTTTTCAACTGCCATGTCGGTGTACTTCTGCAAAGCGCTTCGATTCAGGTCGCACATGGCTGGCCTCCTCTGGTTCCGATCATCGTCGTGCCTGTGGGGCTTGGCCGCATTCTGTTCGGAGCAGGGGCTGGAAAAATGCCGCTTAGTGGCTTGAAGTGAACGGCATTGCAGGGCATGGGCGGGGCGTGCTCATTGCGCCTGACGCTGGCCGGGAACGATTTACCAGCCGACGCCAAAGCCCAGGCTGTAGTGGGTCTCGTCCAGCTCGCCTTCCGAGCCACTGACCAGGTCCTTCTCGGCCTTCATGTTCAACGAAGCCCAGTCGGTGACCTTGTAGCGCAGGCCCACCGCGGCATCCAGGGTGTAATCGGCGACATTGGCCAGCGGCTTGCCGACCTCGCCATTGCTGAACAGCTCGACGCTCTTGCCGACCAGGTAGCGGTTGTAGTCCCACTTCGCGCTCACGGCATAGAAGTTGTCCTTCTCGCCATTGGCATACAGGTAGTCGGTGCGGTTGAGCAGGCCGGCTACCGAGAACGCGCCCAGCTCGTTATCCCAGAACTGGTAACCCGGACCGGTACCGAGGGTGCGCTGCCGGGCCAGATCCTCGACCTGATCGCGCTTGTACTCGAGCCGCCCCTGCCAGAACCAGTGCTCGTCGAGAAAGCGGTCAAGGGCGTATTCGGCACCCCAGTTGTCCGTGGCCACCACACCGTCCTGGTACTCGCGGTCGTAGCCGGCTTCGGCATTGTGTCGCCACAGGCCATGACGGGCCTGGGTTTTCAGGTCGATGTCATAGTCATCGGTGTCGGTTTCGGCGCGTTTGTAGTCCAGCGCCGCGTCGATATTGCCCTTCCAGGTCAGGTCCTCGACCAGCGGCTTGGGCTTCATGATCCGCTCGATACTCGCCAGCTCGATGGTTCTCGGTCCTTCGCCATTGGCCAAGGTGACCTTGCCCTGCTCGGCGGCCAACAGGGCCTTGGCCCGCTCACCGGTCATCTTGCCTTCCTTGATCAGCAATTCCTGGTCGCTCTCCAGGGTGGCGATCTTCTTCCAATCCAGGGCAATAGCACCGCCGTAATCGGTTTCCAGGAGCAGCTTCTTGCCCTCGAAGAATTTGATGGTGCCGCTCAGCCGATCGCCGTTTTTCAACCACACGGTATCGGCCAGCAGAGGGCTGGTGGCTGCCGAAAGGGCCAGGCATAGCAAGGTTCTGGAAATCATAAGCGGGCTTGAACGGCTCTGATTGAATAAAAGCCGGGCATTATGCGCAAGCCCGGACACTGAACAAGGACTGACCGTCGGAATCAGTCGGAGTTCACGCCAGACGACCGGCGTCATACCGACACGGCCTCACCAGCCGAAGCCGATGCCCATCAGATAGTGGCGTTCGGATGAGGTGCGCCCCAGGCCACGGATCTGATCCAGTTCGTACAACAGCGACAGGCGAGCCCAGCTGTTGAGCCGGTAGCGCAGGCCGAACTCGCTGTCGAGTACATAGTCGACTTCAGCGATTTCGGGGATATGCAGTTCGGCGTTGCTGTAGAACTCCAGACGGGTGCCCCACAGCAGGCGCTTGTAGTCCCACTCCATGGAAAAAGTGTCGAATGCCAGATCTCCGGCAGTCGTATCGAAGTGAACACGATTGAACTGGCCGATCAGGTCGAAGCGGCCCAACTCGTCATCCCAGAAGCGATAACCGGGCCCGCTGCCGATCATCTGCAGGCGGGTGACGAACTCGAACTGGTCTTCCTGCTGCTCGCCGCCGACGCGCCAGAACCAGTGCTCGCTGAGGAAGCGGTCGAGGTCGTACTCCAGCTTCCAGTTATCGTCGACCTTGCTGCCGTTCTTGATCTCGTGTTCCAGATCGCCGGTCAGGACATGCCGCCAGCGACCATGCTCGACCCGGGTGTTGCCCTTGAGCTTCCATTCATCGGAGTCATCCTCGTTGCGCTCCATGTCCAGCTTGGCGTCGAGATTGCCCTCCCACAGCCGATCTTGCAGCACCGGCCGTGGCGGCACCAGGCGGGTAATACTGGCCAGCGGCACGGTCCGGCTGGTCGCATCGATGACCCGCACCATGCCTTTGCCTGCCGCGGCCAACTGTTGGCTGTGCTCGCTGCGCTTGCTGTCCACTCCCTGGCCCTGGCGACGCAGCAACAGGGGTTTGTCCGAACGCAAGGTATCGATATCCTTCCAGTCGATCAGCACCTGGCCGGCATAGCGGGTTTTCAACGCCAGCTTGCCGCCGTCGAGCAGCAGGATGTCACCGCTCAGGCGGTCGCCATTATTCAGCCAGACCGTGTCCGCCGACACCGGTAAGGCCAACCCCACGAATGCAGTTAACAGCAGGATGCGCAGCAGCATGGTCAGTCGACAACCAACGGGTCAGGGCAAGGCTGCCAAGCATGCCGCTTCGCCCCTGCCAGCGGCAAGCCAGCAAGCACGCCGCGAGGCGCTTTATCTGACCCTTGCACAAGTTCCGGCGGGCAAGGTGGTCAGCTATGGCCAACTGGCCGAGCTGGCCGGCCTGGGCCGCGCCGCGCGCTGGGTAGGACGCAGCCTCAGCCAGTTGCCGCAAGGCTCGACGCTACCCTGGCATCGGGTGATCGCCGCCAGCGGCCGCCTGAGCCTGCCGGCGGGCAGTGTCTCCGGCGCAGAGCAACGGGCGCGCCTGCGCGCCGAAGGCGTGCTGGTGGTCAATGACCGGGTGGATATCCGACGGCACGGCTGGCGCCCAATGGAGCACAGCGGTTAGAGTGCGCCCTGAATCCATTTTCCCCCTGCAGACAGAAACCCGCTCAATGCCCCGTAAAAGCTGGCGCGAAGCCCTCGCCGCCTATTCCAGCCCCTCCACGCTGGTGCTGTTGCTCCTCGGGTTCGCCGCCGGCCTGCCCTATATGCTGGTGTTCTCCACCCTTTCCGTGTGGCTGCGCGAAGCGGGGGTGGCGCGCGAAACCATCGGCTTCGCCAGCCTGATCGGCCTGGCCTACGCCTTCAAATGGGTCTGGTCGCCCCTGCTCGACCAATGGCGCCTGCCGCTGCTCGGCAGGCTCGGCCGGCGCCGCTCCTGGCTGGTCCTGGCCCAGGTGCTGATTGCCATCGGCCTGGCCGGCATGGCGCTGTGCGACCCGCAGACCAAACTGACCTGGCTGATTTCCCTGGCGGTACTGGTGGCCTTCGCCTCCGCCACCCAGGACATCGCCATCGATGCCTACCGCCTGGAAATCGCCGAAGACACCCGCCAGGCCGCCCTGGCCGCCAGCTACATGGCCGGCTACCGGGTCGCGGCGCTGCTGGCCACCGCCGGCGCCCTGTATTTCGCCGAGGGTTTCGGCTCCACCGTGCAGCTCTACCAGCACAGCGCCTGGGCCGGCACCTACCTGGTATTCGCCCTGCTGATGCTGCCGGGCCTGCTCACCAGCCTGTGGATGCGCGAACCGGCGGTGCCGCTGCAGACCCAGCTGGCTGCCGCGCTCTACGGTTTCAGCCACCAGATCGCGTCGGTGCTGGTGCTGATCGTGCTGCTGGTCTCGGTGCCGGCGATGCTGACCCAGTTCTACCACACCGATTTCGCCAGCCTGGTGCGCGGCGAAGCCAGCCTGCTCGACCTGCTGCTGGAAGACCGTGCCTTCCTGCGTGCCCTGCTCTACACCATCCTCACCACCCTGTGCCTGTCGCGCATGGGCCGCCGCGGCCTGGCGCCGGTGCTGACCCCGGTCAACGACTTCATCGTCCGCTACCGCTGGCAAGCCTTCCTGCTGCTGGGGCTGATCGCTAGCTACCGCATGTCGGACACGGTGATGGGCGTGATGGCCAACGTGTTCTACATCGACCAGGGCTTTACCAAGGACCAGATCGCCAGCGTCAGCAAGCTGTTCGGCCTGGTCATGACCCTGCTCGGCGCCGGCATCGGCGGCCTGCTGATCGTGCGCTTCGGCATCCTGCCGATCCTGTTCATCGGCGGCGTCGCCTCGGCGGCGACCAACCTGCTGTTCATGCTGCTGGTGAGCATGGGCGCCGACCTGCAGATGCTGATCGTCACCATCTCCGCCGATAATTTCAGCGCCGGCCTGGCCACGGCGGCGTTCGTCGCCTACCTGTCGAGCCTGACCAACCTGCAGTTCTCCGCCACCCAATACGCCCTGCTCAGCTCGATCATGCTCCTGTTGCCGCGGCTGATCGGCGGCTATTCCGGGGTCATGGTGGAGAAACTCGGCTATGAGCAGTTCTTTATCATCACCGCCCTGCTGGGGGTGCCGACCCTGATCCTGATCGTCCTGCAATGGAAGCGCGAACGCCCGCAAACCAACGGCTCGACGCCGCCCGAAGCGGCCGATACACCACCATTGAAGACTGAAGCCAACAGCTAGCCCAGATGTAAAAAGCCCCGGTACATGACCGGGGCTTTTGCATTGCCGGGGGCCGCTTAGAACTGCGCCGCATCCAGCAGGTACAGCGATTCGCTGCCGGCCTTGACCGAGGCGGTCAGCGAGTGGATGCGCGGCAGGATGCGGGCGAAGTAGAAGCGCGCGGTGCCGAGCTTGCTGGCGTAGAAGTCGTCCTGCTCTTGCTTGGCCTGTGCGGTGCGTGCCATCAAGGCCCACATGTAGGCGTAGGCGGTGTAGCCGAACACCTGCAGGTACTCGACCGAGGCCGCGCCGATCTCGTTGGGGTTGACCTTGGCCCGCTCCAGCAGATCACTGGTCATCTGCTCCAGGTTGGCGATGGCGGCCTTGAGCGGCTCGACGAACTCAGCCAGGCTGCTATCGGCCGAGTCGGTAAAGGCCTTGATCTCCTCGGCGAAGTGCCGGTAGAAGGCGCCGCCGCTGCCGATCACCTTGCGCCCGACCAGGTCGAGGGCCTGGATGCCGTTGGTGCCTTCGTAGATCTGGGTGATGCGGCAGTCGCGCACCAGCTGCTCCTGGCCCCACTCGCGGATGAAGCCGTGGCCGCCGAACACCTGCTGGCCGTGGATGGTGGTCTCCAGGCCCATGTCGGTGAGGAAGGCCTTGGCCACCGGGGTCAGCAGTGCCACCAGCTCTTCGGCGCGCTTGCGGGTAGCGGCATCCTCGCTGAACTTGGCGGTATCCAGTTGCATGGCGACGTAGCTGGAGAAGGCGCGGCCGCCCTCGTTCAGCGCCTTCATGGTCAGCAGCATGCGCCGTACGTCGGGATGCACGATGATCGGGTCGGCGACCTTGTCCTTGGCCTGCAGGCCGGTCGGCGCGCGGCTCTGGATGCGCTCGCGGGCGTAGTCGATGGCGCTCTGGTAGGAGCGCTCGCCGGTGGCCAGGCCCTGGATGCCGACGCCCAGGCGCTCGTAGTTCATCATGGTGAACATCGCCGCCAGGCCCTTGTTCGGTGCATCGACGATCCAGCCGGTGGCGCCGTCGAAGTTCATCACGCAGGTGCTGGATGCCTTGATACCCATCTTGTGCTCGATCGAGCCGCAGGACAGGGCGTTGTGCTCGCCGAGGCTGCCGTCGGCGCCGACCATGAACTTCGGTACCAGGAACAGCGAGATGCCTTTGGGTCCGACCGGCGCGTCGGGCAGCTTGGCCAGCACCAGGTGGATGATGTTCTCGCTCAGGTCATGCTCGCCGCCGGTGATGAATATCTTGGTGCCGCTGATCTTGTAGCTGCCGTCGGCCTGGGGCTCGGCCTTGGTGCGGATGATGCCGAGGTCGGTACCGGCGTGCGGCTCGGTCAGGCACATGGAACCGGCCCAGGTGCCGGCGTACATGTTCGGCAGGTATTTTTCCTTGAGCTCCTCGCTGGCATGGGCGTTGAGCGACAGACAGGCGCCGGCGGTCAGCATCGGGTAGAGGCCGAACGACAGGTTGGCCGCGTTGACCATCTCCTCGACCTGGGCCGAGATCACCTTGGGCATGCCCATGCCGCCGAACTGCGGGTCGCCACCGACACCGACCCAGCCGCCCTCGGCATAGGTCTGGTAGGCCTCGGGGAAGCCGGCCGGGGTCTTCACCGCGCCGTCGTGCCAGCTGCAGCCTTCCTCGTCGCCGCTGCGGTTGAGCGGGGCGATGATCCCCGCGGTGACCTTGCCGGCTTCCTCGAGAATGGCGCTGGCGGTGTCTTCGTCCACCACTTCGGCCAGGGCCGGCAGTTGGGCCCATAGCTTGGACACTTCGAACACCTCGTTGAGCACGAAGCGCATGTCGCGCAGGGGAGCTTGGTAGTCAGCCATGGAAAATCCTCGAACGAAGTAACAGGGTTAAGGCAGGCCTGGGAGTTTAACCGAGCAACATTTCGGACACATAGGGTCGTGTTATGACCAAATAGTCACAGCCTGCCTGGCAAATTCCAGGCAGCAAAAACCCGCCAACCGGCGGGCTTTTGCCTGACCTCAAGCGCTGGTCAGAGGCCGAAATGCTCGGCCGGCAGGCTCATCATGCACTCGCTGCCGGCCTCGGCCGCCGCCAGGTGCGCTGCAGTGCGCGGCAGCAGACGCTTGAAGTAGAAGGCGCAGGTCGCCAGCTTGGCCTGGTAGAAGGCCGCATCGCCGCTACCCGCGTCGAGCTTCTGTTGGGCGACCACGGCCATGCGCAACCAGAAGTAGGCCAGGGCAACGTAGCCGGAGTACATCAGGTAATCCACCGACGCGGCGCCGACCTCGTCGGGGTTCTTCATCGCCGCCAGGCCGATCTTCTGGGTCAGCTCACCCCACTGCTGGTTCAGCGTCGCCAACTGCGCCACGTAGCCCTTGAGCTGTGGGTGCTCGGCCTGGACCTCGCAGAATTTGTGGACGATCCGGGTGAAGCCGCGCAGCAGCTTGCCCTGGCTACCGAGCACCTTGCGCCCGAGCAGGTCGAGGGCCTGGATGCCGTTGGTGCCTTCGTAGATCGGCGCGATGCGGCAATCGCGGACCAGTTGCTCCATGCCCCACTCGCGGATATAGCCATGGCCGCCGAACACCTGCATGCCCAGGTTAGTCACCTCCAGGCCGGTGTCGGTCATGAACGCCTTGCAGATCGGGGTGAGCAAGGCCAGCAGGTCTTCCGCCTCCTCGCGCTGCTCGGCGCTGTCGGCACTGTGGGCCTGGTCGAGCAACTGCGCGGTGAAGTAGGCCAGGGCGCGGTTGCCCTCGTTGAACGCCTTCATGGTCAGCAGCATGCGCCGCACATCGGGGTGCACGATGATCGGATCGGCCGGTTTGTCCGGCGCCTTCGGCCCGGTCAGGGCACGCATCTGCAGGCGCTCATTGGCGTATTTCAAAGCACCCTGGAAGCTCGCCTCGCCGAGACACAGGCCCTGCATGCCGGTGCCCAGGCGGGCGTGGTTCATCATGGTGAACATGCAGTTGAGGCCCTTGTTGACCTCGCCGATCAGGTAGCCGGTGGCGCCATCGAAGTTGATCACGCAGGTGGCCGAGGCCTTGATCCCCATCTTGTGTTCGATCGAGCCGCAGGACACGCCATTGCGCTCGCCCGCCTCACCGCTTGCGTCGGCAAGGAACTTGGGCACGATAAACAGCGAGATGCCGCGGGTACCGGCCGGTGCGTCCGGCAGCTTGGCCAGCACCAGATGAACGATGTTCTCGCTCATGTCGTGCTCGCCGGCGGAGATGAAAATCTTGCTGCCGCTGATCGCATAGCTGCCGTCGGCCTGAGGCACGGCACGGGTCTTGATGATGCCCAGGTCGGTGCCGCAATGGGCTTCGGTCAGGCACATGGTGCCGGTCCAGCGGCCTTCGGTCATGCGGACCAGGTAGGTCTGCTTCTGCTCTTCGCTGCCGTGGGCATGGATCGCCGACATCGCGCCGTGGGTCAGGCCCGGGTACATGCCCCAGGAGGTGTTGCTGGCGCCGACCATCTCGCTGACCAGCAGACCGAGCGAATGCGGCAGCCCCTGGCCGCCGTAGGCCGGGTCGGCCGCCAGGCTCATCCAGCCACCCTCGCCGTATTGGGCGAAGGCTTCCTTGAAGCCCTTGGGCGTGGTCACCACGCCATTGTCGAACTGGCATTCTTCCTCGTCGCCGGAGCGGTTCAGCGGGGCCAGCACCTGCTCGCAGAATTTGGCGCCTTCCTCGAGGATGGCAGCGACCATGTCCGGAGTCGCATCGACGGCACCGAGCGCGGCGTAGCTGGCGGGAAAGTCGAAGACTTCGTCGATCAAGAAGCGCGTATCGCGCAGGGGGGCCTTGTACTCGGGCATGGTCGTTCTCCGTCAGGCAGGCGCGCAAGGCGCGGGTCGATACGCCTTACGCTACTGCCGGAGCGGGCTGCGCCACAACGACCGTACGCCCGCTGAATGCAGCGCCATAAACAGCCGGTACGCGGTCGGCGGATGGGTTAGCGGCGCCATCCTCCGCGCGATCGAGCACGATACCCATCGACGGCCAATAAAAAAGATCGGCAGCGTGTGCCAAACCCACGAGAGGCGATCTAACCGCTGGTTGATCCGTGACGCGAACCTTCCCCCCATACGAAAAAAGCCGCGACCCCGAAAAGTAGCGGCTTTTCCTGGCGAGATCGCGCTAGGGCTTAGTAGCCCAGGGCGAAGTCGTCTTCGTGCAGGTCCATCAGGTTGCCGGCACCGGACAACATGGCGGCCACGTGACTGCGGGTTCGCGGCAGGATGCGCGCGAAGTAGAAGCGCGCGGTCTGCAGCTTGGCCTTGTAGAAGGCTTCGTCGCCCGTACCGGCGGCGATCTTCTCGGCCGCCAGGCGCGCCATATCGGCCCAGAAGTAGGCCAGGCAGACGTAGCCGGAGTACATCAGGTAGTCGACCGAGGCCGCGCCGACTTCTTCGCGGTCCTTCATCGCCGCCATGCCGACCTTCATGGTCAACTCACCCCACTCCTTGTTCAACTGGGCCAAGGGCTCGACGAAGGCCTTGACCGCCTCGTTGCTTTCGTTGGCCTGGCAGAACTTGTGCACGATCTTGGTGAAACCCTTCAGCGCTTCGCCCTGGGTCTGCAGCACTTTGCGCCCGAGCAGGTCGAGGGCCTGGATGCCGGTGGTGCCTTCGTACAGCATGGAAATGCGGCTGTCGCGCACGTTCTGCTCCATGCCCCACTCGGCGATAAAGCCGTGGCCGCCGTAGATCTGCACGCCGTGGTTGGCCGCTTCGAAGCCGACTTCGGTCATGAACGCCTTGGCGATCGGGGTGAGGAAGGCCAGCAGTGCGTCGGCCTGCTTCTTCTCGGCTTCGTCCTGGCTGTACTTGACGATGTCGACCTGCTTGGCGGTGAAGTAGACCATGGCGCGGTTGCCTTCGGCGAAGGCCTTCATGGTCAGCAGCATGCGCCGCACGTCGGGGTGCACGATGATCGGGTCGGCGGCCTTGTCCGGCGCTTTCGGGCCAGTCAGGGAACGCATCTGCAGACGCTCGCGCGCATACTTGAGGCCGCCCTGGAAACCAATTTCGGCATGGGCCAGGCCCTGCAGCGCGGTACCCAGGCGAGCGGTGTTCATAAAGGTGAACATGCAGTTCAGGCCTTTGTTGGCCGGGCCGATCAGGTAGCCGGTGGCGCCGTCGAAGTTCATCACGCAGGTGGCGTTACCGTGGATGCCCATCTTGTGCTCGATCGAGCCACAGGACACGGCGTTGCGCTCGCCGACTGCGCCCTCGGCGTTCGGCAGGAACTTGGGCACGATGAACAGCGAGATGCCCTTGGTGCCCTGCGGCGCGTCGGGCAGGCGGGCCAGGACGATATGGACGATGTTGTCGGCCATGTCGTGTTCGCCGGCGGAGATGAAGATCTTGGTGCCGGAAACCTTGTAGCTGCCATCGGCCTGGGGTTCGGCCTTGGTCCGCAGCATGCCCAGGTCGGTGCCGCAATGCGGCTCGGTCAGGCACATGGTGCCGGTCCACTCGCCGGAAACCAGCTTGGTCAGGTAGGCATGCTTCTGCTCGTCGGTGCCGTGCTCGGCGATGGTGTTCATCGCGCCATGGGACAGGCCGGGGTACATGCCCCAGGACCAGTTGGCGGTACCGACCATTTCGCTGACCACCAGCCCCAGCGACTCCGGCAGGCCTTGGCCACCGTGGTCGACGTCATGGGCCAGGCTCGGCCAGCCACCCTCGACGAACTGCTTGTAGGCTTCCTTGAAACCGGTCGGGGTCTTAACCCCGGACTCGCTCCAGGTGCAACCTTCGGTGTCACCCACAGGGTTCAACGGCGCCAGGACCTGCTCACAGAACTTGGCGCCCTCTTCGAGGATGGCGTCGACCATGTCCGGGGTAGCGTCTTGGCAGCCAGGCAGGCTCTGATAATGCGCTTCGTAGCCGAGCAACTCGTCACGAACGAAACGGATATCACGCAAGGGGGCCTTGTAGTCAGGCATAGCGGTTAACCTCTGCGGTGGACTCTTAGTGTGTTTGGGTGACCGACTCGGCGGTCGCTTGGGGGATCGCTCCCGACTGCCTGGCGACGTCTTGGCTACCGAGCAATCAAACAAGTGTTTGAAACATACGTTTACGCCCCGCCCTTGTCAAGCGCCGCGGGACCGGCGAGCGGAGGTTGTGCAAATACCGGGCGGAGTTCCGCTCGCTGCGCGGCGAGACCTGCCGGACAGGTACTCGACGATGCACTGCTTGCGGCTGTGGAGGAGTCCGCTACGGCCTACGGATCGCAGATTTCTCGAGGGAATGGGTCGGAGCAGCGTGATCGGGGCTTTTGTAGAGCGCAAGCGGCTTGCTCATCGCTGAGGACGGGGGAAAGCGTAGCAGGCGCCTGGGCAGCGCGGGTCAGGTCGGGAGAAGCGGCGGACGCAACCGGGTCAGGCCTTGGTGTCGATCAACGTGCCCAGCACTTCGTCGGCGGTACGCACCACACGCGCACCGGCCTGCGCTTCGTGCTGGCCGACACGCAACGCCACCAGGCTCTCGCTCAGGTCCGCACGACCTTGCCCAGCCGCCCCGGACGACGGATCGACTTGATTCGGCGCGGGGGTCTGCGCCGCCTGTGGTGGCCCGGCAACGGGATTTCCGGCGATCTCGGCAGCGGCCTGATCGACCCGACGCTGCCCCGCCTGAATGCTGCTGATGCCTGAACTGAAGACGTTAGCGGAGATTTCCATAAACCAGCTCCCGCAGGTGAACTCCATCGATGCCCTGCATTGAAGCAGATATTCCGCCCGCAACGTACTGGCAAATAGCTATGGCAGAAGGCCTGCTTATAGCGCCAACCCCAGCAACGCCAGATCGAGACGCTCCGCCACCGCCGCCGGCGTCGCCTTGGCCAGGCGCGGCACTCGCCCCAGGCAAGGCGCCGGCAAGCGCTCGGCGAGGGTCGCCAGGTTCTCCTCCAGGCGCGACGTCTTGGGGTCGATCACGTTGGCCACCCAGCCGGCCAGGGTCAGGCCGTCGCGGGCAATCGCCTCGGCGGTCAGCACGGCGTGATTGATGCAACCCAGGCGCACCCCGACCACCAGAATCACCGGCAGACCCAGGCTGATCGGCAGATCCGACAGTGCGGCCTGACCGGCCAGCGGCACGCGCCAGCCGCCAGCGCCTTCGACCAGGGTGAACTCCGCGCCCTGGTCCAGAATCGCCTGCACCGGTCCGCGCAGCGCCTGCAGATCCAGCAGCACGCCGGCCTCGCGCGCGGCCAGATGCGGGGCGATGGCCGGGGCGAAAGCCAGTGGATTGACCTCCTCGTAGCGCAGCGCCAGGCTGCATTCGCCAAGCAGGGCCAGGGCGTCGTCGTTGCGCAGGCCGGCGGGCGTCCTGCTGCAACCGGAGGCTACCGGCTTGGCGGCGGCGGTCGACAACCCGGCCATGCGTGCGGCATGCAGCAAGCCGGCGGCAATGGTGGTCTTGCCGACTTCGGTGTCGGTGCCGGTGACGAAGAAGGCTGCAGTCATCTCAATTCTCTTTGCGCAAAATGCCGTAGACCACCCGATAGCTCGCCGGCAGTCCTGGCGCCTGGCGGAACCGCTCGTAGGCGGCGAGCAGCGCCAGCATCCGTGCGCGCCCGGTCAGGCCGCCCGGGCGACCGGGGTTGAGGTTGTGCGCGCCCAACGCCTTGAGCTCATGGGTCAGGCTGCGCAGATCGGGGTAGTGCAGCACCTCGGCCTGATTTTCCAGACTGAGCAGCTGCAGGCCGCTGTCCGCGCAGAGCTGCTGGTAATCGCCGAAACGGCGGAAGCGGTTGACGTGGACGAAACCGTCCACCGCCTGCCAGCTGTCGCGCAACTCCTGCAGGGTGCCGACGCACAGGCTGCTGAAGGCCAGCACACCACCGGGGCGCAATACGCGCCGCGCTTCGCCGAGCACCGCGGCAAAGTCCGCGCACCATTGCAGCGCCAGGCTGGAAAACAGCAGGTCGCAGGACGTGTCGCGCAGCGGCAGGCGTTCGGCATCGCCAGCGACAAACTGCTGCGCGCCACCCAATGGCCGGGCGTGGCGCAGCATGCCCTCGGCAATATCCAGGGCCACTCCCTCGGCGGCGCCGTAGCGCTCGCCCAGAGCACGACTGAAGTAGCCGGTGCCACACCCCAGGTCGAGCCAGCGTTGCGGGCTCAGACTGGCCGGCAAGCGCGCCAGCAACTCCCCGCCTACCTTGCGCTGCAGGGCCGCGACGCTGTCGTAGCTGTCGGCCGCGCGGGAAAAGGACGCCGCCACCTGGCGCTTGTCCGGCAGGCCGCCGGTCTGGAACGGCTCGCTCATCGGCTGCCCCCGACGTAGGGTGCGCCGTGTGCACCATGGGCCACACGCGAATGCTGGGGGGCATGCGATTGGTGCGCACAGCGCACCCTACGGGCATCAGTCATCACCGACCTCATGCAGAAAGGCCTGGATCGCCGCGGCGATCTCGTGGGGTCGCTCCAGCGCGAAGGCGTGGCTGGCGTTGTCGACCAGGCCGACCTCGACATCCGGCAGCAGCGCCAGCAGCGCGGGCGCCGCTGCTGCCGGCACCAGGCCGTCGCCACCAGCGAACAGGTGCAGCTGTGGGCCGACGAAGTCCTGCACGGCGGCGCGGGTATCCAGCGCCGCCAGCACATCCAGCCCGGCCAGCAGACTCTCGGCACCCGCCTGCGGCGCCGCGCCCAGCAGCAGCCGCGACAAGCCGCGTGGGTCCGCCGCGCCCTGGGCGCAGAGCAGGGCAAAGCGCTTCAGGGTGGCGCGTGCATCCGCCGCGCAACCCTGACGAAACACGCCGAAGGTCTCGGCCGCCATCGCGCTGGGCCAGGTCGGCTCGGCGACGAAGCGCAGATTGCTGGCCAGGCACAGCAGGCCGGCACAGCGCTCGCCACGCCGCGCCGCCAGCTCACTGGCGAGCATGCCGCCGAGCGACCAGCCACCGAGCCAGGCGTCCTGGGGCAGGTTGGCATCGAGCTCGTCCAGCCAGTCGGCGGGGGCGCTGGAATCGAGCAACGGCAAGGGCTCGATCTCGACCCGCAGGCGCGAATCGAGACCGCGCAGGGCCTCGGCCAGCGGCTCCAGTGGGGCAATGCCAAGGCCCCAGCCGGGCAGCAGGATCAGGCGATCACGCATCGCCATGCTCCAGTAGCGTCCAGCACTCGGCCAAGGCCTCCAGCAGCAGTTCGAGCTGGGCACTGCTGTGCGCCGCCGACAGGGTGACGCGCAGGCGTGCACTGCCGGCCGGCACCGTGGGCGGACGAATCGCGGTGACCAGCAAACCGCGCTCGCGCAACAGCTGCGACAAGCGCATGGCCCGGGCGCTGTCGCCGATCAGGATCGGCTGGATCGGCGTGGCGCTGTCCATCAACTCCAGACCCATAGCCCGGGCACCCTCACGGAAGCGTTTGATCAAGGCGTTCAAGTGCTCACGCCGCCAGTGCTCGCTGCGCAGCAGCTCCAGGCTCTTCAGGGTGGCGCAGGCCAGGGCCGGCGGCTGGCTGGTGGTGTAGATATAGGGGCGGGCGAACTGCACCAGGGTTTCGATCAGCTCCTCGCTGCCGGCGACGAAGGCGCCGGCCGTGCCGAAGGCCTTGCCCAGGGTGCCGACCAGCACCTGCACGTCATCCTGGCCCAGGCCGAAGTGCTCGACTATGCCGCCGCCCGTGGCGCCCAAAGGGCCGAAGCCGTGGGCGTCGTCGACCATCACCCAGGCGCCTTTGGTCTTGGCCGCCGCACACAGCGCCGGCAGGTCGGCCAGATCGCCGTCCATGCTGAACACCCCGTCGCTGACCACCAGGGTATTGCCCGTGGCCTTGTCCAGACGCGTGCTCAGGCTGGCCGCGTCGTTGTGCAGATAGCGCGAGAAGCGCGCCCCGGACAGCAGGCCGGCATCCAGCAGCGAGGCGTGATTGAGGCGGTCTTCCAGTACCGTATCGCCCTGCTCCAGCAGCGCGGTGACCGCGCCGAGGTTGGCCATGTAGCCGGTGGAAAACAGCAGCGCCCGCGGTCGCCCGGTGAATTCGGCGAGGGCCTCTTCCAGCTCGTGGTGTGGGGTGCTGTGACCGATCACCAGGTGCGAGGCGCCGCCGCCGACGCCCCAGCACACCGCACCGGCGCGCCAGGCCTCGATCACCTGCGGGTGATTGGCCAGGCCCAGGTAGTCGTTGGAGCAGAAGGCCAGCAGCTCGCGACCGTCGACCCGCACCAGCGGGCCTTGCGGGCTTTCCAGCAGCGGGCGTTGGCGATAGAGGCTGGCGGCACGGCGTTCGGTGAGGCGGGCGGCAAGGTCGAAGGGCATGCAAGCCTCGGCAAGGAGCATGGAAGTAGGAGCGGGCCATGCCCGCGAAATGCTCGCAGCCTTCGCGGGCATGGGACTAGGCGTCCCCCCCCCCGCTCCTACTCGGAAAAATCAAACTGCGGCGTTATAGAACAGCTTGGAGTCGCGCTGCTCGGCCAGCGCCTGCTCGATGGCCGCCTGATGCACCTCGTCGGCGTGCTCTTCGCGTGCTTCCGGCTGGATGCCGAGACGGGCGAACAGCTGCATGTCCTTGCCGGCCTGGGGGTTGGCGGTGGTCAGCAGCTTCTCGCCGTAGAAGATCGAGTTGGCGCCGGCGAAGAAGGCCAGGGCCTGCATCTGCTCGTTCATCGCCTCGCGCCCGGCGGACAGGCGCACATGCGACTGCGGCATCATGATCCGCGCCACGGCGAGCATGCGGATGAAGTCGAAGGGATCGACGTCCTGCTCGTCGGCCAGCGGCGTGCCCTGCACCTTGACCAGCATGTTGATCGGCACCGACTCCGGGTGCTCCGGCAGGTTGGCCAGCTGGATCAGCAGGCCGGCGCGGTCGTCCAGCGACTCGCCCATACCGAGGATGCCGCCGGAGCAGATCTTCATCCCCGCATCGCGCACGTAGGCCAGGGTCTGCAGGCGCTCGTTGTAGGTGCGGGTGGTGATGATGTTGCCGTAGAACTCCGGCGAGGTGTCCAGGTTGTGGTTGTAGTAATCGAGGCCGGCCTCGGCCAGGGCCGCGGTCTGCTCCTGGTCCAGCTTGCCCAGGGTCATGCAGGTTTCCAGGCCCATGGCGCGCACGCCCTTGACCATCTGCAGCACGTAGGGCATGTCCTTGGCCGACGGGTGCTTCCAGGCCGCGCCCATGCAGAAGCGGGTGGAGCCGATGGCCTTGGCCTCGGCGGCGGCTTCCAGCACCTTCTGCACCTCCAGCAGTTTTTCCTTTTCCAGGCCGGTGTTGTAGTGGCCGGACTGCGGGCAGTACTTGCAGTCTTCCGGGCAGGCGCCGGTCTTGATCGACAGCAGGGTCGAGACCTGCACGCGGTTCTGGTCGAAATGCGCGCGGTGCACGGTCTGCGCCTGGAACAACAGGTCGTTGAAGGGTTGTTCGAAGAGCGCCTTGACCTCGGCGAGGGTCCAATCGTGACGCAGGTGGGCAGCGGTGGTGGCGCTCATCGGTGATTCCTTGTTAGTTGTAGCGGCTGCTAAAGTCAGCCAGCACGACACGGATGTCCGGCATATTTAAGGAAGCTTTATGCGCTGTCAACCAGATGACCAACCCAAGGTTTACAACTGGTTAAAAAACAAACAGCATTGCGCACTCTGCGACGAAGCTGCCGACACCCCACACAGCCTCTGCATCAGTTGCGAAAGCGAGCTGCCCTGGCTCGGCGCCCGCTGCCAGGTTTGCGCCCTGCCACTACCGCACGCCGGCCTGACCTGCGGCGCTTGTCTGCAACGCCCACCCAGTTTCGATCGGGTCGAGGCACCCTGGCGCTACGCCTTCCCGGTCGATAGTTTGATCACCCGTTTCAAGCACCAGGCCAAGTGGCCATTGGGACGTCTGCTCGGCGGGTTGTTGTCACAGCACCTGCTGCATGCCTTCGACGAAGGCCTGGCCAGGCCCGACCTGCTGCTGCCGGTGCCGCTGGCCGAACGCCGGCAACGCCAGCGCGGTTTCAACCAGGCGGCGCTGCTCGCCCAGTGGCTGAGTGAACAGCTGCAGCTGCCATTGCAGCAACACTGGCTGCAACGGATTATCGATACCCCGGCGCAGCAGCAACTGGACGCCGCCACCCGCAAGCGCAACCTGCGCCGGGCCTTTGCCCTGGCGCCCACGAGCCGGGTCGGTGGCCTGCACCTGGCCCTGGTCGACGACGTGCTGACCACCGGCGCCACCGCCGAGAGTCTGGCGCGCCTGCTGAAAAAGGCCGGCGCGGCGCGGGTCGACATCTATTGCCTGGCGCGCACGCCAAAACCTGGGGACTGATGCAGACTCGGGCACTCCCCCCGGATTGCATCCGGGCTACGGAGCTAGGCTGATCGCCGCGTAGGCTGCGCCGCGCGCACCAAGCCCCATGCCATGGTGCGGCAGCCGGTGTGCACGGCGCATCCTGGCGCCAAGAGCCGGCGCAATCACGTCGACCGCAGCTTGCCGGGCCCCGCCCGGCCATGCATAAGCGCTACACTCTTCGGCCCAGAGACCGGAGCCGATCATGTCCCACCCATTTGCCGCACTCACCCCCGACCTGGTACTGGATGCCGTAGAGAGCATTGGCTACCTCAGCGATGCCCGCATATTGGCGCTCAACAGCTACGAGAACCGCGTCTACCAGGTGGGTATCGAGGGTGAAACCCCGCTGATCGCCAAGTTCTACCGGCCGCAGCGCTGGAGCGACGCGGCGATTCGCGAGGAACACAGCTTCACCTTCGAGCTGGCCGAGTGCGAGGTGCCGGTGGTGGCGCCGCTGCTGCGCGATGGCGAAACCCTGTTCGAGCACGCCGGGTTCCGCTTCACCCTGTTCCCGCGGCGCGGCGGTCGCGCACCGGAGCCAGGCAACCTGGAGCACCTCTATCGCCTCGGCCAGTTGCTCGGCCGTCTGCATGCGGTCGGCTCGCTGCGCCCCTTCGCCCACCGCGAAGCCTTGCAGGTGGAGAACTTCGGCCACGCCTCGCTGGCCACCCTGCTCGAGGGCGACTTCATCCCGCGCAGCCTGCTGCCGGCCTACGAATCGGTGGCCCGTGACCTGCTCAAACGCCTCGATACCCTGTTCGCCGACAACCCGGTGCAGGCGATCCGTCTGCATGGCGATTGCCACCCCGGCAACCTGCTGTGCCGCGACGACAGCTTCCACATGGTCGACCTCGACGACTGCCGCATGGGCCCGGCGGTGCAGGACCTGTGGATGATGCTGGCAGGCGAGCGCCATGAACGCCTCAGCCAGCTGTCCGAACTGATCGACGGCTACCAGGAGTTCCACGACTTCAACCCGCGCGAACTGCCGCTGATCGAAGGCCTGCGCTCCCTGCGCCTGATGCACTACAGCGCCTGGCTGGCGCGGCGCTGGGACGACCCGGCGTTCCCCCACAGTTTCCCCTGGTTCGGCAGTGAACGTTATTGGGGCGAGCAGGTATTGATGCTGCGCGAACAATTGGCGGCGCTGGACGAGGAGCCGCTCAGGCTGTTCTGACGCGATTGGCGATGCCCCGTAGCCCGGATGCAATCCGGGAACCCTAATCCCCCGGATTGCATCCGGGCTACGTCGACCTGGACGCCTACCATCACAGGTAAACCCTGAGACGTCGGCGCGCTGTAAAGCCTTTCTTACGCAAATCCGCTTTTCTCCTGGCAGGAAAAACCTGAGCATGCAGACAAGTGTCGAACGTCGCGACTAGAATCCACGGCCTTCGTTACCCGCCCAAACAAGGACTCTCCATGGCCACCGCCAACCCGCGTCGCGGGTACATTCTGGGCCTGACCGCCTATATCATCTGGGGCCTGTTCCCGCTGTATTTCAAAGCCATTCAGACGGTCCCCGCGCTGGAAATCATCGTCCACCGTGCCCTCTGGTCGGCCGTCTTCGGCGCCGCGCTGCTGCTGGTGTGGAAACACCCGGGCTGGCTGCGCGAGCTGCGCGACAATCCCAAGCGCCTGGCCGTACTGGCGCTCTGCGGTCTGCTGATCGCCAGCAACTGGCTGGTGTATGTCTGGGCGGTGAACAACGAGCGCATGCTCGAAGCCGCACTCGGCTACTACATCAACCCGCTGGTCAATGTGCTGCTCGGCCTGCTGCTGCTCGGCGAACGCCTGCGCCGCCTGCAATGGCTGGCGGTCGGCCTGGCCGCCGTGGGCGTCGCGCAGCAGGTGTGGCAGGTCGGCAGCCTGCCCTGGGTGTCGCTGGTGCTGGCGCTGACCTTCGGCTTCTACGGCCTGATCCGCAAACAGGCGCCGGTTGCCGCGCTGCCCGGCCTGGTAGTGGAAACCTGGCTGCTGTTGCCATTGGCGATCGGCTGGCTGCTCTGGCACCCGGCCGCGATGAGCAGCCAGACCGAGTTCTGGAGCACGCCCGAGGCGCTCTGGCTGATGGCGGCCGGACCCATCACCCTGATCCCGCTGGTGTGCTTCAACGCCGCCGCGCGCCACCTGCCCTACACCACCCTGGGCTTTCTGCAATACATCGCCCCGACCCTGGTGCTGCTTCTGGCGGTCGCTGTATTCGGCGAGCGTTTCGAGTCGAGCAAGCTGCTGGCCTTTATCTGCATCTGGGCCGGTCTGGCGCTCTACAGCGTCGATGCCTGGCTGACCCTGCGCAAGCGCGGTCAAGGCTGATCACGCCGGAGCGGCGCCACGCTGTACAAAAAACGCACAGCCAGCTGCATACCGCGTCAACCTTGGCATGCAGCCATCCATCCCGACCTTATCCACAGAAGCATCCCCGGCCTCTGTGCACAAGTTATTGAAACAGCTGCTTTTTTAACCAGAACCCGGAAAGCTGCGGGGCACTAGCAGGGGAGCCGGAACTCCCCAGCTTATCCACAGCGATACCCACGCCAGCCGTGGATATGTGCACAACTACGCATCGGTGCGCAGGTTGAGCTCCACCATCAGGTCGTCGGCGAGGGTTTCCAGCTTGGCCTGCAACACATCCAGGGACAACTCCAGGGGCACCGCCAACTGCGCTTCGGCGTGGAACAGCAACTCACTGCTCATCGGTGCCGGTGCCACTTCGGTGATCAGGCTTTCCAGGTTGACCCCGTGTTCGGCGAGCAGACGGGTGATGTCGCGGATGATGCCCGGGCGGTCATTGCCGACCAGGTCGAGATGAATCGCTTTCCAGTTGCCGGAGGGTTCGGCCCCGCCTTGCTCCAAGAGCACGCGAATGCCCTCGGCGCTCAGCCCCTGCAGCGCCTCGACCAGTTCGGCATGGGCCTTGGCCGGCACCGCGACGCGCAGAATCCCGGCGAACTGGCCGGCCATGCGCGACATGCGACTTTCCAGCCAGTTGCCGCCGTGGTCGGCCACGCATTGGGCGAGACGTTCGACCAGCCCGGGCTGATCCTTGGCGATGACGGTTAGTACCAGATGGTCCATGGCAAGCCTCTCGTTGTTGTTCAACAGTCAGGTAATGGAAATCCACGCGCGCGGCAGCGGCTGCGCGTTCAGTCGCCGTCTGGTGGCAATGCCAGCCAGTAGGTGTGGAACAGCTCGTCGCGCACATAGCCGAGCCGCTCGTACAACGCCTGCCCGGCCAGATTGCTCTTCGCCGTCTGCAACTGCAAACCGCAGGCGCCAGTGCTTTCGGCATGGGCGCGGGCGCTGTTCATCAGAGCTTCGCCAACCCCCTGGCGCCTGGCGGCCGCGAGCACATAGAGGTCGCTCAACAGCCAGGCCGGCTGCAGCGCCAGCGAAGCCTGGAACGGGTAGAGCTGGACGAAGCCCAGCGCCGCCCCCTGCGCGTCACGCGCCAGGAATAGCACCGAATCGCCGCTACTCAGGCGCTGCGCCAGAAAAACCCGGATCGCCGCCAGCGGCTTTTCCTCCCTGTAGAACTGCAGATAGCCGGCAAATAACCGGGTCAGGTCGTCGAGATCGGCCGGGCCGGCCGCGTGTATGCGCATCGATCACTTCCTCCGCTCACTCGGATTGCGCAGCGCCGCCATTGGCGCTTGGCGACCCCTGCTGTGATCGCAGTATAGGCAGCCTGGGCAACAGCCGCCGCGCAACCGGCGCAATTTATGTGTACCTGTTTAATTATTTTATGGAACAATAATCACCAATATTGAGAACAAAACACCATCCACGTGACTGCAAAGCGTCTCTTGGTCGTACGGCGACGCGCACCCACTGATTTTCCAAGAATCTTGATGTAGTATGCCGCGCCTTGGACTACAAGACTTTTCCCCCGGTCCGAAGCGGCTATCGAGTAGAGCTGAAGAGCTGAGCAGAGTGAGGCAAGTGATGACTGAACGCGTTCAAGTGGGTGGCCTGCAGGTCGCCAAAGTGCTGTTCGACTTCGTGAACAACGAAGCCATCCCCGGTACCGGCATCGCCGCCGACAAGTTCTGGACCGGCGTCGAGGCCGTGATCAACGAACTGGCCCCGAAAAACCGCGCCCTGCTGGCCAAGCGCGACCAGATCCAGGCGCAGATCGACGCCTGGCACCAGGCCCGCTCCGGTCAGGCTCATGATGCAGCCGCCTACAAGGCCTTCCTGCAGGAAATCGGTTACCTGCTGCCGCAGCCGGCCGACTTCCAGGTTAGCACCGCCAATGTCGACGAAGAAATCGCCCGCCTGGCCGGCCCGCAACTGGTAGTGCCGGTGATGAACGCGCGCTTCGCCCTCAACGCCTCCAATGCCCGCTGGGGCTCGCTGTACGATGCCCTCTACGGCACCGACGCGATCAGCGAGGAAGGCGGCGCCGAGAAGGGCCGCGGCTACAACAAGGTGCGCGGCGACAAGGTCATCGCCTTTGCCCGCGCCTTCCTCGACCAGGCCGCACCGCTGGCCGCCGGCTCCCACGTCGACGCCACCGGCTACCGCATCGAAGCCGGCAAACTGCTGGTCAGCCTCAAGGGCGGCAGCAACAGCGACCTGCTCGACGACAGCCAGCTGGCCGGTTTCCAGGGCGACGCCCAGGCGCCGATCGCCGTGCTGCTCAAGCACAACGGCCTGCACTTCGAAATCCAGATCGACGCCAGCACCCCGGTCGGCCAGACCGATGCCGCCGGGGTCAAGGACCTGCTGATGGAAGCGGCGCTGACCACCATCATGGACTGCGAAGACTCGATCGCCGCGGTCGATGCCGACGACAAGGTGGTGGTCTACCGCAACTGGCTGGGCCTGATGAAAGGCGACCTGGCCGAGAGCGTGACCAAGGGCGGCCAGACCTTCACCCGCACCATGAACCCGGACCGGGTCTACACCCAAACCGACGGCGGCGAGCTGACCCTGCACGGGCGCAGCCTGCTGTTCATCCGCAACGTCGGTCACCTGATGACCATCGACGCCATCGTCGACAGCCAGGGCTTCGAGGTACCGGAAGGCATCATGGACGGGCTGCTGACCAGCCTGATCGCCATCCACAACCTGAACGGCAACACCAGCCGCAAGAACACCCGCACCGGCTCGATCTACATCGTCAAGCCGAAGATGCACGGCCCGGAAGAAGTCGCCTTCACCAGCGAACTGTTCGGCCGCGTCGAGGACGTCCTCGGCCTGCCGCGCAACACCCTGAAAGTCGGCATCATGGACGAAGAGCGGCGCACCACGGTCAACCTCAAGGCCTGCATCAAGGCCGCCAGCGAGCGCGTGGTGTTCATCAACACCGGCTTCCTCGACCGCACCGGCGACGAGATCCACACCTCGATGGAAGCCGGCGCCATGGTGCGCAAGGCAGCCATGAAGAGCCAGAAGTGGATCGCCGCCTACGAAGACAACAACGTCGACGTCGGCCTGGCCTGCGGCCTGCAGGGCCGCGCACAGATCGGCAAGGGCATGTGGGCCATGCCCGACCTGATGGCGGCGATGCTCGAGCAGAAGATCGCCCACCCGCTGGCCGGCGCCAACACCGCCTGGGTCCCTTCGCCGACCGCCGCCGCGCTGCACGTGCTGCACTACCACCAGGTCGACGTGTTCGCCCGCCAGGCCGAACTGGCCCAGCGTGCGCCGGCGTCGCTGGACGACATCCTGAGCATCCCCCTGGCCGCCGAAACCAACTGGACGTCCGAGGAAATCCAGAACGAACTGGACAACAACTCGCAGGGCATCCTCGGCTACGTGGTGCGCTGGATCGACCAGGGCGTCGGCTGCTCCAAGGTGCCGGACATCAACGACATCGGCCTGATGGAAGACCGTGCCACCCTGCGCATCTCCAGCCAGCACATGGCCAACTGGCTGCGCCATGGCGTGGTTACCCAGGAGCAGGTGATCGAGAGCCTCAAGCGCATGGCCCCGGTGGTCGATCGGCAGAACGCCGGCGACCCGCTGTACCGCCCGCTGGCGCCGGACTTCGACAGCAACATCGCCTTCCAGGCCGCCCTGGAACTGGTGATCGAAGGCAGCAAGCAGCCCAACGGCTATACCGAGCCGGTGCTGCACCGCCGCCGCCGCGAATTCAAGGAAAAGAGCAAGGCGAAAAACGGCCTGTAATCGCCGCCGCAACACCGAGAAACCGCCCTTCTGGGCGGTTTTTTTATGTGCCATGTAGCCGTTATCTGCTGCATGAGAGATAAGGTTTTTGTGGGAGCGGCGTCCGGCCCCATGCGGCAAATCCCCACATTGCCGTATCAGCCCCAGACGACCTATAGTGGCACCTCTCTGTTTTGGCCCGCTCGCATGGCGCGCATCCAACCGCACCGACACCTGCTGACCCTCTGGCTCACCAGCCTGGCCTTGGTGTTTGCCGCGCTTATGCCAATGCCCGGGCAAACCGCCGGGGCGTCGGTTACCTGGACGCAAATGTGTACCGCGCGGGGCTACGTCCAGGTTGCCGTGGAGCAACCGGCGGACACGGGCGGCTCCCAACACTCGAGCAACCCCTGCCTGTGGTGCAGCCTGCATTGCAGCCAGGCGCAACTGCCCGGCAACACATTCGACCTGGCGCTGTTCGTCGCGCCGCGCCTCGGCATCACAGGCGCCAGGACAACCTTCCTCCCTCACCGCCGCACCTGGCCCGCGGCGCTCTCGCGCGCTCCTCCCCGGCAGGCCTGAAGTCCACCTGCACACAGCAACTATAAGCATCTGCTAACGCTAGTGGCCTGTACGGCTAGTTGGTTAACTCAAGTTCGGATGACTGAGGTTCTGAGACAAGGCGCTGCGACGAGTCATAGCTGGCTATGGCGAGGAGCAGCAACGCAGTATCAGGGCCTCAGGCGCCGAAATTGACTAATTGAACTAGCCACACAGGCCACTAACTGCCGGCGCGGCCATTGCCGCGCCGGCAGCCATGATTCGTGCCCGCTCGATAGCGGGCGCTTTGGGGAACCGCATGAACAGCAAGTACCTGGCCGGCCTGCTGGCCGGCATAGTCGGCGGCGCCAACGCCGCCGACGGCCAGCCGCACGCTCTGCACCTGGAGCCGACCACCATTACCGCCACCCGCGAGGCGCAGAAACTCAGCGAAATACCCGCCAGCGTGGTGCGCAGCGAAGGCCATGAGATTGCCGAACTGCGCCCCCGGCACCCCAGCGAAGTGCTCAACCGCATGCCCGGCGTGCGCCTGAGCAACCTGTCCGGCGAAGGCCACTCCACCGCCATTCGCCAGCCGCTGACCACCGCCCCTGTGTACCTGTTTCTCGAGGACGGCATTCCCACCCGCTCCACCGGCTTCTTCAACCACAACGCGCTCTACGAGATCAACGTGCCGCAGTCCGGCGGCCTCGAAGTCAGCAAGGGGCCGGGCAGCGCCCTCTATGGCTCCGATGCCATCGGCGGGATCGTCAACGTGCTCACTCCGGAGCCGCCACCCCAGGCCGAATTCGGTCTCTCCAGTGAAATCGGCAGTTACGGCTGGAAGCGCCTGCTGCTGGACGCCGGCGACTCCAACGAGCGCGACGGCTTTCGCGCCAGCCTCAATCTGACCCGCATGGACGGCTGGCAGGAACATGCCGGTTACGACCGACAGAGCGCCCTGCTGCGCTGGGATCGCCAGCAAAGCGACGCGCTGCGGGTGAAGACGGTGCTGTCCTACTCGCAGATCGACCAGGCCCATGTCGGCAGCCTCAATCAGGCCGAGTACCGCCACGACGAGCGGCACAACAACATCCCCTTCTCTACCCGTCAGGTCGAAGCACTGCGCATTTCCAGCGCCTTCGACTATGAACTGGACGCCAACAGCCTGTTGTCTTTCACCCCCTATTTTCGTGACAACAGCATGGACATCATCCCCAGCTGGTCGGTCAGCTACGACCCCAGCGACTACACCACCGCCAACCGCTCGTTCGGCTTTCTCAGCAAATACCGCGTCGACTTCGAGCCGCTGCGCACCCGCCTGATCGTCGGCCTGGACTACGACTACAGCCCCGGCTCGCGCGAGGAAGACTCGATCGCCCTGACGCGCACGAGCAACGCCCATGGCGCCACCGACTATCAACTCAACCAGGCCGTGGCGCCGGTACGCATCTACGACTACGACGTGACCTTCCAGAGCATCTCGCCCTACCTGCACGGCGAACTGTCGCCCAGCGACAAGCTGCGCCTGACCGCCGGCCTGCGCTACGACCGGATGCAGTACGACTACGACAACCGTTTCAACGGCGGCCAGGCCGGCGCCAGCCAGGGCGTGTCCGGCGCCTTCCCGGGCAATGGCTGGTACGGCCATGCCGGCGACGACAAGGTGCGCTACCGGCACCTGAGCCCCAAGCTCGGCGCCACCTATGCCTTCACTCCATCGCTGAGCGCCTTCGTCGCCTACAGCAACGCCTTCCGCGCGCCTTCGGAGAGCCAGGTGTTCCGTGGCTCGCGGGAAAGCAATGCGCTGCGGGCCCAGGCCGCCGCCGACGCCCTGCTCGATCTCAAGCCGGTGCTGGTGGACAACTACGAAATCGGCCTGCGCGGCTACGGCAAACGCCTGGACTACCAGGTTTCGCTGTACCACATGACGAAGAAGGACGACATCCTCAGTTTCCAGGATCCGCTGACCAACCAGCGCCGTGCGGTGAACGCCGGGGAAACCCTGCACCGCGGCATCGAGCTGGGCCTGGGCGTGCAACTGAGCGATGCCTGGCGCCTGGACAACAGCCTGTCCTACGCCAAGCACAGCTACGAGAAATGGTCGGTGTCCGACAGCCTCGACTACAGTGGCAAGGAGATGGAAGCGGCGCCCCGGGTGATCGGCAACAGCCGCCTCAACTACGCCCCAGCGGCCTTCAACGGCGGCCGGGTCGAGCTGGAATGGCAGCATCTGGGCAGCTATTGGCGCGATGCGGCCAACACCAGCAAATACGGTGGCCATGACCTGCTGCACCTGCGCGGCAACTACCTGTTCGACGCGCAGACGGAAGTCTTCGCCAGCCTCAGCAACCTGCTGGACAAGCGCTATGCGGAAACCTCCGGCTTGAACAACAGCGGCCCCACCTACAACGCCGGCCTGCCACGCAACCTCACGGTTGGCGTGCAACTGCGCTGGTAAAGGACAGACCCGATGAAACGACACACCCTATGCTGGCTGGTCCTGTTGCTGCTGAGCGGCCTCGCGCAGCTGGCCCTGGCCGCTGGCGGCGACCATGGCAAACACGGCGGCCAGCACGGCGAACTCGCCGTCGGCCTGGCCTCGGGCCCGGATGGCGCCCTCTATGCGGCACGGGTCGCACACGGCCACATCCAGATCCAGCGCAGCCAAGACGACGGCAACAGTTGGCAGGCCCACGCCCGGGTCAACCGGGACGCCGAAGCCATCGCGGCCGACGGCGAGAACCACCCGCAGCTGGCCGTGGGCACGGATGGCGCGCTCTATGTCAGCTGGTCGCGGCGCTTCGAGCAGCGCTTCACCGGCGATGTGCGTTTCGCCCGCGCCGACAATGGCCGCGACTTCAGTGCACCCATCACCGTGCACCGGGATCGCAGCCTGACCGGACACAGCTTCCAGCGCATGCACCTGGGCGCGGACGGGCGCCTGCAACTGGTCTGGATCGACGGCCGCGAGGGTATGGCCGCCAAGCAGGCCGATCGTGAGTACAGCGGATCGGCGCTGTATGCCACGCACTCGGATGACGGCGGGCGCAATTTTGCCGCCGAATACAAGCTGGCCGACCACTCCTGCCAGTGCTGCCGCCTGGCCCTCACCGAGGATAACGACGGCAGTCTGCTGCTGCTGTGGCGCCAGCTGTTCGCCAACAGCGAGCGCGACCATGCCCTGTTGCGCCTGCCCCGCCAAGGCGCGGCCGAGCCGCTGCAACGCGCCACCTTCGATGCCTGGCGCATAGATGCCTGCCCGCACCACGGCCCGTCGCTGGCGGTGGATGACGCCGGCAAGCGCCACGCGGTCTGGTTCAGCCCCCACGGCGAGGACGGCCCGCTGTTCTACGGCCAGCTCGCCCCGCAGGGGGTACAAGGCCAGCGGGCCGTCGGCGGGCCGCGCGCGGCGCATGCCAGCGTCGCCAGCCTGGGCCAGCGGGTGGTGCTGCTGTGGAAGGAATTCGACGGCGAACAGACCCAACTACTCGCGGAAATCTCCGACGACGGCGGCCGCAATTTCCGCCGTACAGCGCTGGCCCAGAGCAACGGCCCCTCCGACCACCCCCGCCTGTTGCGCCACGGCCAGCGGCTGCTGGCGTTCTGGCACAGCGAACAGCACGGCCTCAAAGGATACCCCCTGCCATGACCCACTTCTTCTCCCGCTGCCTGTACAGCCTCTGCCTGATCGCCAGCCTGGCCTGCGCCCAACCCTCGATCGAGGCGCTGAACAAGGAGCAGGCCCGCCTGCTCGTCGACCCCGGCCAATACCGGCAACCCACCCTGCTGGCGCTGTGGTCGCTGGAATGCGCCTACTGCAAGAAGAACCTCGCCCAGTTCGGCGAACTGCTGCGCCAGCACCCGGGCATCCAGCTGATCACCCTGGCCAGCGAACCGGCCGCCAGCGCTCATGCCGAGGCACTGGAAAAACTGGCAGTGCCCGGCCGCCACTTCGCCTACGGCAACGAAGCGCCCGAAGCCCTGGCCTTCGCCATCGATCCGAACTGGCGCGGCGAGCTGCCGCGCACCCTGCTGTTCGATGGCCAGGGTGGCCGCCAGGCACTGTCCGGGGTGATAGCGCCGCAGCGCGCCTTGCAGTTGCTTGGCCTGGAGTAAGCCTGAACCAGGCGAGCGACTTCGCCGACAGGGCGGACGGTCAGACCCGACTAGACTTACGTCCAATGGGCACCCTGACCGTTGCGGCAGACCATAGTCACTCACAGTTGCTTCGAGGCCGCGCGGCATGAGCAAATCGGACGCTTACACCCAGGCGGGCAAGACAGCGGTGCTGCAGAACATCCACGGCACCGTGGAGTTCCTGCAGAAATACCCCCCGTTCAACCAGATGGACCTGGCCCACCTGGCCTACCTGGTGGAAAACTGCCAGCTGCGCTTCTACAGCGCCGGCGAGACCATCATCAAGCCGACCGACGGCCCGGTCGAATACTTCTACATCGTCAAGCAGGGCCATGTGCATGGCGAGCGTCCACACTCGGCCAAGCGCGGCACGGAAACCACCTTCGAAATCACCAGCGGCGAATGCTTCCCGCTGGCGGCACTGATCGGCGAGCGCGCCACCCGCACCGAACACCTGGCCGCCGAAGACACCTTCTGCCTGCTGTTGAACAAGCCGGCCTTCGTCAAGCTGTTCGCGTTGTCCAACCCGTTTCGCGACTTCGCCCTGCGCGGGGTCAGCAGCCTGCTCGACCAGGTCAACCAGCAGGTACAGATGCGCGCGGTGGAAAGCCTGGGCGCGCAATATTCGCTGGACAGCCGCCTGGCTGAACTGGCCATGCGCCAGCCAATCAGCTGTACGCCGGCCACCCCGCTGCGCAAGGCCGTGCAACTGATGCACGAGCAGCACGTCGGCTGCATCGTCATCGTCGATCCGGCGCTCAAACCCTTGGGCATCTTCACCCTGCGCGACCTGCGCCGGGTGATCGCCGACGGCAGCTCGCTGGATCAGCCGATCGCCAGCCTGATGACGCTCGAGCCCTTCTACCTGCCGCCCGACGCCAGCGCCTTCGAGGCGGCGATCGCCATGACCGAGCGGCATATCGCCCATATCTGCCTGGTCGAGCACGAGCGCCTGTGCGGCGTGGTCTCCGAGCGCGACCTGTTCAGCCTGCAGCGGGTCGACCTGGTCCACCTGGCCCGCACCATCCGTCATGCCGGCACGGTCGAGACCCTGGCCGCGCTGCGCAGCGATATCCGCCAACTGGTCGAGCGCATGCTCGCCCACGGCGCCAGCTCGACCCAGATCACCCACATCATCACCCTGTTCAACGACCACAGCGTATGCCGGGTAATCGAACTGACCCTGGAAGACCTCGGCGACCCCGGCGTGCCCTTCACCTGGCTGTGCTTCGGCAGCGAAGGCCGCCGCGAGCAGACCCTGCACACCGACCAGGACAACGGCATCCTGTTCGAGGCCGCCGACTCGGTGACCGCCGCCGACATGCGCCGACGCCTGCTGCCGCTGGCCGTCGAGATCAACCAGCGCCTGGCCCAGTGCGGTTTCACCCTGTGCAAGGGCAACATCATGGCCGGCAACCCCGAGCTGTGCCTGTCGCGCCATGAATGGACGCGGCGCTTCAACAGTTTTATCGATGAGGCGACCCCGGAGAACCTGCTCAAATCGAGCATCTACTTCGACCTGCGGGTGGTCTGGGGCGATCCCCACGGCTGTGACCTGGTGCGCCAGGGTCTGCTCAAGCAGATCGCCGGCAACAGCCTGTTCCAACGCATGATGGCCGAAAACGCCCTGCGCCAGCGCCCGCCGGTCGGGCGCTTCCGCGATTTCGTGGTGGCCCGCAAGGGCGCCGAAAAGGACACCCTCGACCTCAAGGTGCAGGGCCTGACCCCCTTCGTCGACGGCGCCCGCCTGCTGGCCCTGGCCCACGGTATCGAGACCTGCAACACCCTGGAACGCCTGCGCGAGCTGATCGCCAAGGGCGTGATCGAACCGCTCGACGGCGCCGCCTATGAAGAGGCCTACCACTTCATCCAGCAGACGCGCATGCAACAGCATCAGCTGCAAGCCCAGCAGGATCGGCCCTACTCCAACCGCATCGATCCCGACAGCCTCAACCAGCTGGACCGACGCATCCTGCGCGAAGCCTTCCGCCAGGCCCAGCGCCTGCAAAGCAGCCTGGCCCTGAGGTACCAGCTATGAGCCAGTTCACCTGGTTCAGCGGCCGCGGCCCCGCGCTGCTCGAAGCGCAACTGGATCGGCGCATCGGCCTGGCCGAACCTGCCGCCCTCGACCACCGGCCGCTGGGCGAACAGCGCCTGGTGGTGCTCGACCTGGAGACCAGCGGTCTGGACATGAAACGCGACCGGTTGCTGTCGATTGGCGCGGTGGCGATAGACCGCGGCGCCATCGATTTCAGCCAACAATTCGAATGCACCCTGCACCGCCTCGACCACAAGGTCGGCCCCAGCGTGCTGATCCATGGCATCGCTCCGAGCGCGATCGCCAACGGCGTGGAACCCGCCGAAGCGCTGCTGGATTTCATGGAGTTCGTCGGCGACAGCCCGCTGCTGGCCTTCCACGCCGGGTTCGACCAACGCATGCTCGCGCGCGCCCTCAAGCAGAGCCTGGGCTACAGCCTGCGCCACCGTTTCTTCGATATCGCCGAACTGGCGCCGCTGCTCTGCCCGCAGGCCAAGCTCCCGCGCGGCGGCCTGGACGACTGGACCCGCTACTTCGGCCTGCAGGTACAGCAGCGCCACCACGCCAGCGCCGACGCCCTGGCAACTGCCGAGCTGGCCCTGATCCTGTTCAGCAAGGCGCGCCGGCAACAGCTCGACAGCCTGCTGGCCCTGCAGCAACGCCTGGCCAGCTGGCAGCGACGCCAGCGCGCGCATTCGCTGTAAGGCCTGGCCATTGGTGCGCATGGCGCACCCTAGCCGGCATTCGCCGCACCTCGTAGGGTGCGCCGCGCGCACCGCAACACCGTGGCCCGGATTGCATCCGGTCTACCTGAACCCTGTAGGGTGGATGACGCTCTTTTCATCCACCATGGACGAGCCTACAGATCGCGCATCAGCAAGCCGTACTGCAACTGCACCTCGGCCGGCAGCGGCAGATAGAGCACATGGCCGTCGCCGGGGGCGACCTGCATACCCTGGCCCTGGCGGTTTTCCAGGTGATCGAGGCTGAAGCGCAGGTTGCCTTGGGGCGTCATCAGCTCCAGGCCATCGCCGAGGGCGAAGCGGTTCTTCACCCGCACCTCGGCCAGCTCGCCGCGCCGTTCGCCGGTCAGCTCGCCGACGAACTGCTGCTGCTCGGACACCGAGCTGCCGCGCTCGTAGTTCTGGTATTCGTCGTGCACGTGACGACGCAGAAAGCCCTCGGTGTAGCCGCGATGGGCCAGGGATTCCAGAGTGCCCAGCAATGACTTGTCGAACGGCCTGCCGGCCACGGCATCGTCGATCGCCTTGCGGTAGACCTGGGCGGTGCGCGCCACGTAGTAGTGGGATTTGGTCCGGCCCTCGATCTTCAGCGAATGCACGCCCATCTGCACCAGGCGCTCGACATGCTGCACCGCGCGCAGATCCTTGGAGTTCATGATGTAGGTGCCGTGCTCGTCCTCGTAGGCGGCCATCTGCTCGCCGGGACGGCTGCCGTCCTCCAACAGGAACACCTGCTCGGTCGGCGCGCCTACGCCCAGGGTCGGTTCGACGAGGCGCACGATATCGCCCAGCTCGTTCTCCTGCGCCGGCTCGGCCTTGTACTGCCAGCGGCAGGCGTTGGTGCAACTGCCCTGATTGGGATCGCGCTTGTTGATATAGCCGGACAGCAGGCAGCGCCCGGAATAGGCCATGCACAGCGCGCCGTGGACGAACACCTCGAGTTCCATGCCCGGCACTTCGCCGCGGATCTCGGCGATTTCTTCCAGCGACAACTCGCGCGACAAAATCACTCGACTCAAGCCCTGCTGTTGCCAGAACTTGACGCTGGCCCAGTTCACCGCATTGGCCTGCACCGACAGGTGGATCGGCATCTGTGGGTAATGCTCGCGCACCAGCATGATCAGGCCGGGGTCGGACATGATCAGCGCATCCGGCCCCATCAACACCACCGGCAGCAGGTCCCTGAGGAAGGTCTTCAGCTTGGCATTGTGCGGCGCGATATTGACCACCACGTAGAACTGCTTGCCCTGGGCATGAGCCTCGGCAATGCCGAGCGCCAAGTTGGCGTGATCGAACTCGTTGTTGCGCACCCGCAGGCTATAACGCGGTTGCCCGGCATACACCGCATCGGCCCCGTAGGCGAAGGCATAGCGCATGTTCTTCAGGGTGCCGGCTGGGGACAGCAGTTCGGTATGACGGGGTGCAGAAACCATATGCCGCAGGCTCGAGAATCCAGGAGGGGGCGCGATTCTAAGCACGCAGCTGGCAACCGGCCTTGATCTGCATCTATAAAAAACCGGAATCCTGCACACAGCAAAACGCCCCGTTTCCGGGGCGTCCTGTTTAGCGCTCTAGCACTCAGTGATCGATCGCGGCACCTGCACCACGCGGGATGCGGATGTCTTCGATGATGTGCTGGATATGCTCCGGCGGTGCAGCGGTAACCGTGGATACTGCGATGGCAGCGATGAAGTTGAAGATCATGCCCAGGGTACCGATGCCTTCAGGCGAGATACCGAACCACCAGTCAGCCGGCCCGGCAGTCGGGAAGATGAACTTGTAGTAGACGATATAGCTGAAGGTGAAGGCCAAACCGACCACCATGCCGGCGATCGCGCCTTCCTTGTTCATCTTCTTGGAGAAAATCCCCATGACGATGGCCGGGAAGAACGAGGCCGCCGCCAGACCGAAGGCGAACGCCACCACCTGCGCGACGAAGGCCGGCGGGTAGATGCCGAACAGACCGGCGACCACTACCGCCACACCGGCGGCAACCCGCGCGGCGAGCAACTCCTTCTTCTCGCTGATGTTGGGCATCAGGTTGCTCTTGAGCAGGTCGTGCGAGATCGAGGTGGAGATTACCAGCAGCAAGCCCGCGGCAGTCGACAGTGCCGCCGCCAGACCACCGGCAGCGATCAGCGCGACCACCCAGCCCGGCAGGTTGGCGATTTCCGGGTTGGCCAACACCATGATGTCGCGGTCCACGTACAGCTCGGTAGCCGCTTCGCTCGGGGCATTGGTCACCATGCGCTCACCGTTGACACCACGCTCGGGGCCGAAGGTCGGCGCACCGGCGAACGGAGCACCCGGGCCGTACTGGATCTTGCCGTCGCCGTTCTTGTCCAGCCAGGCGATCAGACCGGATTTCTCCCAGTTGGTCACCCACTGTGGCGCTTCGCTGTAGCTGGTTTCCGGAATGCTGCTGAGCAGGTTGATCCGGGCAAAAGCGGCGATAGCAGGAGCGGTGGTGTAGAGGATGGCGATGAACAGCAGGGCATAACCGGCGGACAGACGCGCCGCACGCACGGTCGGGGTGGTGAAGAAGCGTACGATCACGTGCGGCAGACCGGCGGTACCGACCATCAGCGCCATGGTGATGAAGAACACGTCGATGGTCGACTTGCTGCCATCGGTGTAGGTGGCGAAGCCCAGTTCGGTACTCAGACCGTTGAGGCGTTCGAGTACGGACTGGCCGGTGCCCACCACTTCGCTACCGAAGCCCAGCTGCGGGATCGGGTTGCCGGTGATCATCATCGAGATGTAAATCGCCGGCACCATGTAGGCGAAGATCATCACGCAGTACTGCGCCACCTGGGTGTAGGTGATGCCCTTCATGCCGCCCAGCACCGAGTAGAAGAACACGATGCACATGCCGATCACTACGCCGGTGTTGATGTCCACTTCCAGGTAGCGGGAGAAGACGATACCGACGCCGCGCATCTGCCCGGCCACGTAGGTGAAGGAGATGAAGATCACGCACACCACCGCCACCAGACGCGCGGTCTGCGAGTAATAACGCTCGCCGATGAAATCCGGCACGGTGAACTTGCCGAACTTGCGCAGGTAGGGCGCCAGGCACATGGCCAGGAGCACGTAACCGCCGGTCCAGCCCATCAGGTAGACGCTGCCGTCCAGACCGATGAAGGAGATGATCCCGGCCATCGAGATGAACGAGGCGGCCGACATCCAGTCGGCGCCGGTGGCCATGCCGTTGAGGATCGGGTGCACGCCCTTGCTGGCGACGTAGTATTCGCTGGTGGAACCGGCACGGGTCCACAGGGCGATGCCGATATAAAGCGCGAAGGTCGCGCCGACGAACAGGTAGATCAGAGTTTGGGTATCCATGCTCGGCGCCTTATTCTTCGTGGACGTCGTGTTTGCGGTCGTACTGATTCATCTTCCACACGTAGAAGAAAATCATTAGGACAAACACATAGATTGACCCCTGCTGGGCAAACCAGAAGCCCAGAGGGAAGCCGAAGAACTGAATGGCATTGAGCTGGTCGACGAACAGAATCCCTGCGCCGAACGACACTGCGAACCAGACGGCCAGCAGGGTCAACATCAGTCGCAGGTTATCTTTCCAGTAGGCCTTGGCGGCCTCTTGCTTGGATACGGACATGTGAGGGACTCCTCGTTTTTGTTGTTTTGACCCTTGCAACTTAGCAGTCCCAGTGGTGACCGCCAGTGAGACTTTGGTCGAGTGCCCCCGCCCTGCCACTTGCAGACCGCGGACAAGCCCCCATTTGCGCGACGTTCAGGCACACAACCCGAGCCGCCGGGCGCCGCCGCCCCTACCAAGGTCGAATGCGCGGCAGCCGCTCAAGTCCGGGATTGGCGGGCAAAACGACGGCCGCCGTAGCGGCTGCGCCTGCAACCGGTAACCTTCGGCCGGTTTTCCGGTCCATACAGCTATGCACCTCTGCCTCGGGAGCCCGCCATGAACCGTCCCATCCGCCTTGGCCTGATCCTCCTGCTCAGCCTGTGCGGCCCCGCGCTGCAGGCCGCGCAGGTGCAGTACTACCCGTTGCCGGCGGGCGCCGGCCCGCATGACGTGGCACCGGCGGCGGATGGCCGGGTCTGGTACAGCGCGCAACGCCAGGGCGCCCTGGGCCGCCTCGACCCGCAAAGTGGAGCGACCGAACAGGTGCCGCTGGGTCCGGGCTCGGCCCCCCATGGGGTGATCGTCGATGACCAGGGCGCAGCCTGGGTCACCGACAGCGGCCTCAACGCCATCGTCCGGGTCGATGGCAGCAGCCTCGCCATCGACGTCTTCCCCCTGCCGCCCAGCGCGGCCCAGGCCAACCTGAATACCGCCGCGTTCGATCCACAGGGACGCCTCTGGTTTACCGGGCAGAACGGCTTCTACGGCCGCCTCGACCCGGCCAGCGGACAGATCGAGGTCTGGCCGGCGCCGCTGGGCCGCGGCCCCTATGGCATAACCGCGACCGCGGACGGCAGCGTCTGGTACGCCTCGCTGGCCGGCAACCATATCGCCCGCATCGACCCGCTCAGCGGCGCGGCCACGGTGATCCAGCCGCCCACCGAGGACCAGGGCGCCCGGCGCATCTGGGGCGACTCGCACGGCCACCTGTGGATCAGCGAGTGGAACAGCGGCCAGGTCAGTCGCTACGCCCCTGAGGCGCACAGCTGGCATAGCTGGAAACTCCCGGGCCACGCGCCGCGCGCCTACTCGGTGTATGTCGATGAGCGGGATCAGGTCTGGCTGACCGACTTCGCGGCCAATGCCATCGTGCATTTCGATCCGGTCCGGGAACGCTTCCAGAGCTACCCCAGCGACCGCCCCAACGCCAACGTGCGGCAGATGCTCGGCCGTCCGGGCGAGGTCTGGGGCGCCGAATCGGGCACCGACCGGCTGGTGGTCATTCGTTATTGAGCCATGCAACCGCCGGGCGAACGCAGTACTCTTTCGACGAACCTGATTCAGGAGGCAGCATGTCCAGCCCCAGCATGACCCTGTTCTACTCGCCCAGCTCGCCCTTCGTGCGCAAGGTCATGCTGCTGTTGCACGAGACCGGCCAGCTCGACCGGGTCGCCCTGCAGGAGGTGCAACTGAGCCCGACCAACCCTAGCGCGGCGGTCAATGCGCAGAACCCGGCCGGCAAGATTCCCGCGTTACGCCTGGCCGACGGCAACGTGCTGCACGACAGCCGGGTGATCCTCGACTACCTCGACCAGCAACATGTGGGTGACCCGCTGATCCCGTCGCAGGGGCCGGCGCGCTGGCGGCGCCTGACCCTCGCCGCGCTGGCCGATGCGATCCTCGACGCCGCCGTGCTGATCCGCTACGAGACCTTTCTGCGCCCGTCGGAAAAACGCTGGGAACAATGGCAGGAGGGGCAGCAGGCAAAGATCGAGCGCGCCCTGCAGCAGTTCGAGAACGAGGCGATTGCCGAGCTGGCCTGCCACTTCGACATCGCCGCGATCGGCGTCGCCTGCGCCCTCGGCTACCTGGATCTGCGTCAGCCGCAACTGGGCTGGCGCGAACGCTTCCCGCAACTGGCGGCCTGGTATGCCGAGGTCAGCCAGCGGCCATCGATGCAGGCGACCCGACCACCGGCCTGAGCCACCGCAACCACTCTTCGCAGGAGCCAGGGGGACGCCGAGCCCTTGCTGGCTCCTGCATGCCAACCAAGGACGGCACCATGAAAAAACTCGCACTGCCACTGATCACCCTGCTGGCGTTCGGCGCCTACACCCTCTACGTGATGTTGCAGGCCGAACAGTCGCTGCTGCAATTCGGCCTGCAACTGATGTCCAGCGCAGACACCGCCCAGGTGCTGATCGACCTGTACATACTCGCCACCCTGGCCTGCGTGTGGATGTACCGCGACGCCAAGGCGCGGGGTAAATCCCTGGTTTATCTGCTGCCGTTCCTTGTCCTGACCGCCGTGTTCGTGTCGGTCGGCCCACTGCTCTATCTGGTGGCCAAGGCCCTGGGCAAAGACAGCCCGGCCTGCCGTCATCCCCAAGAGGATATTTAACGCCCCTCTCTTTTATCAAGAGAGCCAACCCAGGTAGTTTTTCGACGGTCTGCTAAGGGTGTTCGCCGCGAATGTACTGTTCCAGTTGCTGGATCAGGCCGGCCTGCTCGGCGATGGTGTGCTTGACCAGGTCACCGATCGACAGCAGGCCGATCAGCTCGCCCTCGGCCACTACCGGCAGATGGCGCAGATGGCGGTCGGTCATCAGTTGCATGCAAAACTGCAAACTGTCCCGCGGGCCGACCGTGACCACCTCGCTGGTCATGATCTCGCTGATTTTGCTGCCGAAGGCCGAGCGCTGCAGCAACTCGATCTTGCGCACATAATCGCGCTCGCTGACGATTCCCACCAGGCGGCCCTGTTTCAGCACCAGCAACGCGCCTATACCCTTCTCGGCCAGCAGCTTGACCGCGTCTAACACCAGGGTATCGGGGCCGACGCTATGGACGGCGGCCTGCGCCTTGGCTCTAAGCATCTCGGCAACGGTTTTCATGCAGTGGCTCCCACTCTGCGGCTTATCGGACATTGAGGATAATGCGCGGATCGGTCCTGGTCGCCAAGCCGCTGCAGCGATCACAAACTGAACATTGCTCGCCCCCACGCTCCGCGCGGGTATGCCGTCCGAAAATATGCGCCATGGACGCCCCTGCTTGTGGCCGATCACGGGCGACAGACCGCGACAGGGCGGTCACGGGATATTCAGTCCAGCCTGAAGCGCCCGGTATTCTGCGCCAGCCCCTGGCTGCCGCGGCGCAAGTGCTCGGCGGCTTCGCTCACCGCCTGGGCGCCGTCGAGCATGGCGCTGGCGCCCTGGTCGACCTGCTGGATATTGCCGCTGACCTCGTCCGCGGTGGCCGCCTGCTGTTCGGCGGCGGTGGCGATCTGCGCCAGGCGGTCGCTGACCCGCTGCACCGACTCGACGATCCCGGCCAGGTCCTCGCCCATGGCCAGCACGCTGCCGACATCGCCCTCGGCCTGCAGCACGGCCGCTTCCATCAAACTGACCGACTGGCCGACCACCCGGTGCAGGTCGGCCACGGTCTGGGCGATTTCCGCGGTGGAGTTCTGTGTGCGCTGCGACAGCGAGCGCACCTCGTCGGCGACCACGGCGAAGCCGCGGCCCTGCTCGCCGGCGCGCGCCGCCTCGATGGCGGCATTGAGCGCCAGCAGGTTGGTCTGTTCGGCAATGCCCTTGATCACATCGACCACCCGGGTGATCTGCTCGGTCTGCATGCGCAGTTGCTGCAGGGTCGCCGCGCTGTCGCCCAGGCGGCTGCCGAGCTGGCGCATGCTGGCGCTGGTGCGCACGCTGCGCTGGTTGCTCTGGTTGGCGATCTCGCGGGTTTGCCCGGCTTCCACCGCGGCCTCCTCGCAGCTTTGTGCCACGCTTTGCGCGGTGGCGGCCATCTGCGTGGCGGCGGTGGCGATCTGGCTCATCTGTCCCTGCTGCTGCTCCACCGCCGCCAGCGCGCTCTGCGCCTGGCTGCTGAGCAGCTGCACGGTGCCGCCGAGGCTCTGGCTTTCCCGATCGACGCCCTGCAGCGAGCCGCGCAACTGGGCGACCGCGGCATTCAGCGCGGTGGCGATGCTCGCCAGATCGTCTGCGCCATGCACCTGCATGTGCACGCGCAAGTCGCCGTCACGCAGGCCTTGCGCGGCGGCGATGATGCCGGCGGTGCTGCGCCGAATCGAGGCATTCAGGCACAACAGCACATAGAGCGCCAACAGGGTCAGCACGCCGAACACGGCGATCACCTGCCACATTTCGCGCTGCGCCTGCTGGCGGTAGTCGCCCAGGCTCAGGGCGAACTGCTGGTACAAGGCCTGCTGCAGGTCCGTCAGCTGCGCCTGCAAGGCGTCGACCCGCTCGATGAACTGTTGCGGGCTCAAGGCCATGGGGCTGGTCTCGAACATGTCGCGGTCGATCTCCAGAAGAAACCTGTCGAAACCTTGCTCGGCCTCGGCAAACGAGGCCTGCAAATCGCCCATCGACGCCGCCGTCTGCGGGCCGAGGGTCGCACGCGCCTTGATCAACTGGCCGCGCGACTCGTCCAGGGCGCGGCGCAGATCGCGGATCAGCACCCGGCTCTGCAGGGTGAAATGCTGCGAGAAGACCGCGCCATAACCCTGGCTGGCGAAGCTACCGAGACGCTCCTGCAGGCGCGGCAGGGTGAAGGTCAGTTGCTCCATCATCAGGTAGGTGTCGAGGTTCGGGTCGAGAATCAAACCGCTGTCGGTGGCCACCTGTTCACGTAGCGCCATCAGTTGCAACAGGGTCTTTTGGTAACGCTCCAGGGCATCCGGTAGCGCCATCTTGCCCAGCGCCGCCACACTCAGCTCGGCGCGCAGCCCTTGCAGGGCAGTCAATTGCGTACGCGCCTGGGCGCTCGACGACGCACTCGCCAGCAGGGTCGCGGCCTGCTCCAGCGCCTGATCGAGGTCGCTCGCGCGTTGTTCCAGGAGTGCCTTGGCCGGCTGGTCGGTGCCCTTCCAGCGCGCCAACAAGGTGCGCTGTGCGATCAGCTCACGCTGCACCGAACCCAGCGCCTGCACCCCGTGCATGCCTTCCAGCTCGTGGTCTATCAGGCTCAGGCGGGCCAGGTGATCGCTGGTGATCACCCACAACGCATAGCCCAACGGCAGGACGAACAAGACGAACAGCAGCTGAAATTTACGCGCGAAGCTGAACCGCTCCAGTACGCGCACACCCGGCTTGAGTACTCCAGTCATAACGACACCCCAACGAGTCCATGCACACCTGGCAGCAGGTGTGGCAAAGAACACCATCTAGCAAGAATTACGCCGGGCTACTCGAGTCAGGACTTGTGAAAAAATCGAGCGCCATAGCGCAACGCCGCAGCGAGGGATTTTCACAAGCTATCAGCTCAGGCAAGCAGCACGGACGGCTGCTTGCAGCATAGGCCAATAACGTTTCAGCACTGCGGCTGATTGGCGGTATAGCGCTGCGCCGGATTGATCGCCACGTCGAACTCACGCAAGGCGCTGGTGCCGATCAGCAGCGGATAATCGAAGTGGCTGCGGTCGGTGAGGTTGACCTCGACGGTGCGCAGCTGGTTACCCAGGCAGAGTTGCATATCGACCACCGGGCGCTTGGCCAGCGCCGGGCTGCTGGCTGCCCCCTGCTCCTCGGCGCGGCTCTTGATTTCGCTGATCCGCGCCAGGGGCTGCTCGAACAGGGTGTCGTCGGCCTTCTCGGTAGCCAGGCGGAAACGCACCCAATCCTCACCGTTGCGCTGGAACTGCTCGATGTCCTTGGCCGACAGCGAGGCGGTCAGCGCACCGGTGTCCATCTTGGCTTTCAGGGTCTGGCCGACTTGCGGCAACTCGATGTATTCGTAGCGCCCGTAGAGCGTCGGCTGATTGGCCAGCGCCGGCAAAGCGACCAGGACCAGGAGTGCAGCAACAATCTTCATAATCTGTCAGTGCTCCGTAAAAACGTCAGGAACTCCGACAGGCCCCACGGCGGATGGTTCGACCGGCTGTCGGCCGACACGGCCCCGAGGCCGGTTGAGGCGAGCTGCCCCCGGTCGCACCAACAGTAACGCCGGCGCCCCCGCCTGCTACACTGCGCGCCATTTCGATTTACAGGCCTGAACCGTGACCCACACCGCTTTCTCCTCACTGCCGCTGTCCGCCGCCATGCTGGCCAACCTCGAGTCGCTCGGTTACACGGCGATGACGCCGATTCAGGCGCAGAGCCTGCCGGTGATGCTCAAGGGCATGGACCTGATCGCCCAGGCCAAGACCGGCAGCGGCAAGACCGCGGCCTTCGGCATCGGCCTGCTCAACCCGCTCAATCCGCGCTACTTCGGCTGCCAGGCGCTGGTGCTGTGCCCGACCCGCGAACTGGCCGACCAGGTGGCCAAGGAAATCCGCCGCCTGGCCCGTGGCGCCGACAACATCAAGGTCCTGACCCTGTGCGGCGGCGTGCCCTTCGGCCCGCAGATCGGCTCGCTGGAGCACGGCGCGCAGATCATCGTCGGCACCCCGGGACGCATCCAGCAGCACCTGGCCAAGGGCACCCTGAAGCTCGACGGCCTCAACACCCTGGTGCTCGACGAAGCCGACCGCATGCTCGACATGGGCTTCTACGACAGCATCGCCGAGATCATCGGCCAGACCCCGAGCAAGCGGCAGACCCTGTTGTTCTCCGCCACCTACCCGTCGAGCATCAAGCAGTTGTCCGCGGCCTTCATGCGCGACCCGCAGCAGGTCAAGGCCGAGGCCCTGCACGACGACGCGCAGATCGAGCAGCGCTTCTACGAGATCGACCCGGAGCAACGCATGGACGCGGTGGTCAAGCTGCTCGCCAGCTTCCGTCCCGAGTCCTGCGTGGCCTTCTGCTTCACCAAGCAGCAGTGCCAGGAAGTGGTCGACCACCTCGCCGCCAACGGTATTTCCGCCGCGGCACTCAATGGCGACCTGGAACAACGCGACCGCGACCAGGTGCTGGCGATGTTCGCCAACCGCAGCCTGTCGGTACTGGTGGCCACCGATGTGGCCGCCCGCGGCCTGGACATCGACGCCCTGGACATGGTGATCAACGTCGAACTGGCGCGCGATTCGGAAATCCACATCCACCGCGTCGGCCGCACCGGCCGCGCCGGCGAGAAAGGCATGGCCATGAGCCTGGTCGCCCCCGCCGAGGGCCATCGCGCCCAGGCCATCGAGACCCTGCAGAAGAGCCCGCTCAACTGGCACCCGCTCAGCAGCCTCAAGGCCAAGGCCGGCGAACCCCTGCAACCGCCGATGATCACCCTGTGCATCGGTGGCGGACGCAAGGACAAGGTCCGCCCCGGCGACATCCTCGGCGCCCTCACCGGCGAGGCCGGCATCCCCGGCAGCCAGGTCGGCAAGATCGCCATCTTCGACTTCCAGGCCTATGTCGCGGTCGAACGCAGCATGGCCAAACAGGCCCTGAAACGCCTGAGCGAAGGCAAGATCAAAGGTCGCTCGCTGCGCGTACGCACGCTGTAAGGCACTCGCCTGCGATCGCCATGGCCATAGCTTTGGTCTTGAGAGCAGCCCTGCGGCCTGCATTCGCCGCGGGGCGCGCCTCCCACAACAGCCCGACGATACCCACGTACCTGTAGGAGGCCCGACCTCGGGGCGATGCTCTTGCTTTTGCTCTCTGCCCCAAAGCAGCAGCCCTGCGGCCCGCATTCGCC
>NZ_FOWX01000004.1:0-125512 GCF_900115555.1 Pseudomonas borbori | reverse complement strand
CCCACAACAGCCCGGCGATACCCACGTACCTGTAGGAGGCCCGACCTCGGGGCGATGCCTTTGCTCGCTGATCCAGCAACCCGTCCACCCGCTTGTCGCAAACCCCGCCCTGGACAATCATGACGCTTGGGCACCCTCCAGCCCCGCTTACCGCGGGCGCCGCACTACAGGAGCCGCCAGATGTTCGAGGCCTTCGCCACACTCAAGCAGCACTTCGCCGCCCTGCACAGCGACGCCGAATACTGGTCGCTACGCTATGTGCGCGAAGACCACCAGCAGCTGGCGATGCGCAAGCAGGTGGCCGAGCCGCCGCGCTTCAGCCGTGATCAGGGCGCGATGCTCAGTGTGCGGCTGGCCGGAGTCGAGGCCTACGCGGCGACCAACGACCTGTCGCGCCAAGGCCTGCAGGCCGCGCTGGAGCGGGCCACCGAGCTGGCCCGGCGGATCGCCCCGCAAGCCTTGCTCGAGCTGCGCGCCCTGGCGCCCTCCGGCGAACGCGGCGAGTACCGCTCGCCCGGCCTGGAGGATGCTTTCCCCTCGCTCGCCGCCTGCTACCAGTTGCTGGCCGCCGAGTCCGCCGCCGTGCCCAGCGACCCGCGCCTGGTCAATTGGCGGGTCGGCCTCGACCTGACCCAGGTCGAGCAGCTCTACCTCAACAACAGCGGCGCCGAGCTGCGCCAGGCCCAGCGCTTCGTCTACCCGCACCTCAGCGTCACCGCCTACGACGGCCAGGACAGCCAGACCCGCAACCTCGGCGGCGCCCACCTCGGCCAGCAGGGCGGCGCCGAGGTGATCGAGCGCCTGGGCCTGATCGGTGCCGCGCCGCAGGTCGCCGACCAGGCCCTGCAACTGCTGCTGGCGCCCAACGCGCCGAGCGGCCCGCGCGACCTGCTGCTGATGCCGGACCAGATGATCCTGCAACTGCACGAATCCATCGGCCACCCGCTGGAGCTGGACCGCATCCTCGGCGACGAGCGTAACTTCGCCGGCACCAGCTTCGTCAAGGCCGGCGACTTCGGCCACCTGCAATACGGCTCCAGCCTGCTCAACGTGACCTTCGACCCGCAGATCCCCGAAGAGCTGGCCAGCTACGCCCACGACGACGATGGCAGCCCGGCCAGCCGCGAGTACCTGATCCGCGACGGTCTGCTGCTGCGCCCCCTCGGTGGCGCCCTGTCGCAGTGGCGCAGCGGCCTGGCGGGCGTGGCCAACAGCCGCGCCAGCAACTGGAACCGGCCGCCGATCGACCGCATGGCCAACCTCAATATCGAACCGGGCGGACAGAATCTTCAGCAATTGATCGGCGGTATCGAGCACGGCATCCTGATGGCCAGCAACCGCTCCTGGTCGATCGACGACGCGCGCAACAAGTTCCAGTTCGGCTGCGAATGGGGCCAACTGATCGAGCACGGCCAACTGCGCGGCGTGGTCAAGAACCCCAACTACCGCGGCATCTCCAGCCAGTTCTGGGGCGCGCTGACGGCCGTCGGCGACGCCAGCACCCGCGAGGTGCTCGGCACCCCGCACTGTGGCAAGGGCGAACCCAACCAGGTGATCCGCGTCGGCCACGCCACCCCGGCCTGCGTATTCAGCCGGGTCGACGTATTCGGCGGAGCGGCCTGATGAGCAAGCCAGACGCCCTCAGCCAATTCGAAGCCCTGGCCGCGTGGCTGCGCGGCGCCCTGGGCGCCGGCGAAGAATTCAGCCTCGGCTACAGCGGCGAATCCTCCGAGTTCATCCGCTTCAACCAGGGCAAGGTGCGCCAGGCCGGCCATGTGCAGCAGGCCAGCCTGTGCCTGCAGCTGATCCGCGACGGCCGCCATGCCGAGCTGCAGGTCACCCTCGGCGGCGCGCCGCAGGTGGATCGCCAGCGCCTGGCCGAAGCCCTGGCGCAGCTGCGCCAGACCCTGCCGCTGTTGCCGCCCGACCCCTACCTGCAGCTCAACCGCGAGGCCTGGCACAGCCAGGTGCTGCAACTCGAAGCGCTGCCGGACAGCGCCGCGGTGGTCGAACAGATCGGCCAAGCCGCACAGGGCCTGGACCTGGTCGGCTTCTACGCCGCCGGCCCGCTCAGCCGTGGCTTCGCCAGCTCCAGCGGCGCCTTCGGCTGGCACCAGGCGAGCAGCTTCAATTTCGACTGGAGCCTGTTCCACAGCAACGGCCAGGCGCTCAAGGCCCAGTACGCCGGCCAGACCTGGCAGGCCGACGCCTTCGCCCGGCGTATGCAGCAGGCGCGCGAGCAACTGAGCTATTTGGCCCAGCCCGTACGCACCCTGGCGCCCGGCAGCTACCGCGCCTACCTGGCGCCCGCCGCCCTGCAGGAAATTCTCGAACTGATGAGCTGGGGCGGCTTTTCCGCTCAGGCCCTGGCCGACAAGGACAGCCCGCTGCAACGCTTGCATGCCGGCACCGCCAGCCTCAGCCCGCTGCTTAACCTGCACGAGCAGGTCACGGGCTCGCTGACCCCGGCCTTCTCCAGCGAAGGCTACCCGCGCCGCGACCTGCAGCTGATCCGCGCCGGCCAGCCCGGCGAGCAACTGGTCAGCGCCCGCAGCGCCGCCGAATACAGCCTGCCGGCCAACGGCGCCAGCCCCTGGGAAAGCCCGCAGTCGCTGGCCATGGCCGCCGGCAGCCTGGAGCAGGACGAGATCCTCGCCCGCCTCGGCGACGGCCTGTATATCGGCAACCTCTGGTACCTCAACTACTCAGACCGCCCGGCAGCGCGCCTGACCGGCATGACCCGCTTCGCCAGCTTCTGGGTCGAGGACGGCAAGCTGCAGGCGCCGCTCGCCAGCATGCGCTTCGACGACAGCCTCTACGACCTGCTCGGCAGCCAGCTCGAAGCCCTGACCCGCGAACGCGAGCTGAGCCTGTCCACCAGCACCTACCGGCAACGCCACAACGGCTCGACCCTGCTACCCGGCGCATTGCTCCGGCGCCTGACCTTAACGCTTTGAAGCCCCGCCGATGACTGAAAGCTGCAGCAGCATGCAGAGGCAGGCAGCGATCAATCAACCAAACAACATCAGGTGACGGCCTGACGCCGCGCACCGTCCACGGCACGGCCACGCCTCGTAGGATGGAGTTGAGCGCAGCGATACCCATCAATAGCGCCCCCTGCCGCGCCGACAAAACACCCATGCCTGCCTGGTAGGCAGTCACTCAAAGAGGCGACGCCCCACTACAGGCCATGCCGCTGGAGAATCGCCGCATAGCTGCCATCGGCGTGCATGGCGACAATGGCCCGGTCGAACGCCTCGGCAATCTGCCGGTGCTGCGCATGGCTGCGCCGCACCAGGATATGCAGACCGTTCTCGCTCAATGGCCGCTCGATAAACTCAAGCTCATCGCGAATATCGCTCAGCCCGCGAGCCAAGTGATAGCGGGCGACGAACTCGTCCTCCAGGGTCAACTCGACTCGCCCGGCCTGCAGCATGCGCGCGGCGCTGGCGAAACTGCCGACGCCCACCTTGTGCAGCCGCGGGTCGCTGTCGAATTCGACGGAATAGGCATAGCCACGCACCACCGCGATGCGTTGTATATACAGATCGGCCAGTTGCTCGAAGCGGATGGCGCTGCCCTTGCGCCGCAGCAGGCGGATGCGATTGATCAGATAGGGCTGGGAGAAATAACCGAAGCTGGCGCGCGCCTCGGTGTACCAGGCATTGATCAGCACATCGTAGTCGGCCCGCCGCAAGCCGCGCACCGCCCGCTCCCAGGGCACCTGGGCATAGTCCGTGGCATAACCGGCACGACCCAGCGCGCTGCTCACCAGATCGGACGCCACGCCGTTATTCAGCAGGCTCTGGTCAGTGAACGGCGGCCAGGGGTCAGCCACCAGACGCAGGGTTTCGCCCGCCACAGCCAACGGCAGCAACAGCAGCGACAGGCACAACGCACGCAATCCATTCATGACCGGCTGTCCACAAGGCAAGGAGTCCAGACTGGTCATCCCCGGAGCATCCGTCGGGTCTGCCAGCTCTATTGGTTATCGCCGTACTGAAACATTCTGCGGGTGGTGAGGCAACTGCTATCTGGTACCCGGATCACCCGGGTTGAGCCGGTGATAGCCATCGGGATGGCATACCGGCTGCGCATAGGGGGCAGGGCAAACACGGATTGCCGCCCATACGACAAATGCTATAAGGTCGAAACACCTTAGCTGGCCCGGTGCCATCCTGCGCACCCGCTGTTACCAAAGGGAGCTTGGTATGCATTGCACATCACCCGAATGGCCCAGGCTTGCCACAGCAGCGCCCCGCGATAGTGTCCCGGTTCGGCGTTACGCGGTGTTTTCACGGCAGGCCAACAGGAAACTGGCCAGACAGCGCTTAAGCACAGCGTATCGGTTGAGTGAAAACCAGCGGCTATGCGATTACCCACTGTTCACTGCCCTTACAGGTAATAGTTTGACATGGAGGGAGTTCATGATAGGCGTCGCTGGCATGCGTGTGGAGTTATCTAGAATGCGGCGTTATTCGATAACGAAGAATTCCGTCTAATCACTGTTGAACTATAGAGGGAAAAATATGATTCCAGCTACAGCATTATCCAACCCAACCGGATATCTAATCGGAATCGGCATCAAGAAAATTGTTGAAACAATATCCGACGCCGATAGCACGACCCCGATATCGACACTAAAAGAAGAGTCTCTCCGAGCTGAAATCAAGGCAAAAGCCTTGCTGGCACAGGCAAAGGTTGAACAAGAACTTGCTATATCTAGAAGAATAGATAGCGCTGAAGAAGTTGAAATTGAAGAGTTTTACGACACCTCTGGAAAAGGAAATGCCGGGCTAAGCACTGATGGGGAATCAATATCCTTGGGCTTAGGTGGAGAAGGCCGCAGGGTCACCAAGCGAATAATAAAATTCAAAGGATGCACACCGACTATTCAACCACAAACCACAGATGCATAAACCTAACCAGCGATTCAGACCGTTCGCTTCGTTCGTTCGCTCGGGACGGGCCTAAAGCCCGCCCCTTAACCAAACGTTAAATCTCAAACCAACCAAAAGGAGTAGCTCATGAAAAAGGGAATAGCCCTTGCAATTTCTTTGTTTAGCTCAATTGCCTTTGCTGACCCCACTATTTTTAATATGGAGCTTGGCAAAACCACGGAGAGTCATCTGAAGTCCATGTATAACGTGCAGCATACAGGCACTAATAAGTACAGCAATGGCAACATGTACTCAGTCCCTGCATCGGACATTAATTTTGACGGCCTTCAAAAAATTACAACAATTTTTGACACGAAAGGGGTTCTAATTGCTGTCCTCACGACCCTTCCTAAGTCAAAATTTGACTACCTAAACCAGACGCTTGGTGGAAAATACAAGCGAGCCAGCCAAAATATTCCATTCGTTGGCAATAAATCTGCTACATATCGTGATGGCGACACAGAGATCATGGCTTACGCTGCGCTTCAGCCATCCGGTGCGAAGATAAAGGGATGACAAAGCGGAATATTCGGGGTCAGACCACGGATTTCCCTGATTCAATGGGGGGTCAGAGTGATTGATTTTAGGGAAGGGGAAAGGGATGCCTTATGCGAATCGCTTCTTGCTGCCGGGTCATACCCGGCATATCACCCAGTTTTGTCATCAGCGCGAGTTTGACCGCGCCCGGCACGGTTTTCATCTTCAGCACCCTGGATCGAGAAACACCGCCTGACCCATTGAACAGCGCTGGAATCACTCAGGTCCTCGGCGATAACGGCGTCGGGGCTCGCCTACGGGACGGCGAACTTGAAGGGGCAAGGGCAAAAATCCGTTCCTTGACCTATCGTTAGGCGACTCGCACCCCAACTGCGTTTACCCACGACAGAGGCGAAGAATATGAAGCAATACGGCGCAGAGTTCCTAGGTACGTTCTGGCTTGTGCTTGGCGGTTGCGGTAGTGCCGTACTTGCTGCAACCTTTCCCGATGTCGGCATCGGTCTGCATGGCGTCTCCCTCGCTTTCGGGCTAACGGTTCTAACGATGGCGTTCGCGATTGGCCACATCTCCGGCTGCCATCTCAACCCGGCAGTCTCGGTCGGGTTGTGGGCGGGCGGCCGTTTCCCCGCTAGTCAGCTGGCCCCCTATATCGTTGCGCAAGTCCTGGGCGGAATCGCCGGTGGTGCCGTGATATACGTCATTGCCAGCGGCGCGCCAGGATTTGATGTGTCCAATGGGTTCGCCTCGAATGGCTACGGCGCGCACTCGCCGGGTGGCTATTCCCTGGTGGCCGCCCTGGTCACCGAAATTGTCATGACCATGTTCTTCCTGATTGTAATTCTTGGCGCCACAGACAAGCGTGCACCAGCCGGATTCGCCCCCATTGCAATTGGCCTTGCGCTTACGCTGATCCACCTCATCAGCATCCCCGTCACCAATACGTCGGTAAACCCGGCGCGCAGCACAGGGGTAGCCATTTTTGTGGGCGACTGGGCAGTGGCCCAACTTTGGCTCTTCTGGCTTGCGCCAATTGTGGGGGCAGTACTCGGTGCCCTGGCCTATCGTGCGGTGGCGAGCGAGGAGAGTTGATGGACCGCCTGGCGGCCTGTCGCACGTAGGAGATCCCCCGTCGTCCAGACGCCGCGCTGTCGCGCAGCAAACTGGGGTGTTCAAGGATCGCGAATATTCAGCGAATATTCAGGGTCAGACCACGGATGTCTAGCGAGAGCCTCCGGGCGTAGTTCATCGAGCGAGCAACTAACCCGTTGCAGCTCGCGGATGCCCTTTGTTTCCGCTGCGCCTCGGCGTTAGTGGCGCAAAGCGTGGACGTAATCGCGCAGGCGTTCGAAGTTCAGCAAAACCCAGAAGTTGAGACCTATCATGAAGCCAACGAATGAAAACAACTGGAGGGTCACCGCAAAGCTTACCGCGCCGGCCCCGCCTGTCAGCGGCCAAATCAAAAACATCGGGAAGTCGGCGATCAACACGCCGCCCAACGTCAATGTAACGATATTAACGCGCTTCTTTTTCGAGAGCAGTTGATAGAAGCGGAAGCCGATAAAGAACTCGTAGATATACACGACAGGCAGGCCAACTAACGCAATACTGCAAAATAAACCGATAAAGGTCAGAACGCCCTCTTGCATATTGAAGCCTGGCACGCCGGCCAAAAACGCATAGAAAGAGAATGCAAACGGCATTATCAGTGGCGCAAATCCCAAGGCTCTCGTTTCGTTCTTCATAATTTACTCGCTGTACGCATTCAGTCGGCGTTAAGGCTGATAACTGACTCAGGCTCACAAACATCGGTTCACAAACATGGGTTCACAAACGGAGAGTCAGAAACGGCTCACAAAAGCGGACGCCATGGTACCTGAACGGGCTTCCGGGGGGAAAGCGAGCGGTCACCAGCAGCGGCCAGGGTGAGCCTGCGGCTAACTAATGGCGGTACCCCAGCCCCCATGCAACTGTTTGATCGAGAAGAAAAACATCGCCCGACAATGGCCAAATGGCCGACTTGGACAGGCCATTCTGGCAGCAAAAAAATCGTGCTCCACGGGAAGAGGCGCGAGAGCCGGCTGGGTGCCGCCCACAGGCCAAGCTCGACCATCGCAGCAGCAAACAGGCACCAAAGTACTATTCGTGCCGGGCGCCCGGCTTCGTACCCTGAAGCTATGATGCGTCTAATCCTGTTCCTCGCCCTGGCGCTTCTCCGCGCCCTGACTGCTTTGCACGGCGTGCCGGCAACGCTTGCGCTGCTGGCGCTGTTCGGCGGTGCAAGCGCCATGGCTGCCGAGCCGGGTGAAAATGCCAATAGCCGCTTGCCGGTGCTGACCCTCAGCGTGCTGCAGTTCGGCACCGCGCACTGGGAGCTCGATCATCTGCAGCGCCGGCAGCTGGACCGCGCGCAGGGCTTCGAGCTCGAGGTCAGGCTGGTGGCCGATTTGCCGGCGTCGCGGCTGGCGGTGGCCAGTGGCAGCGTCGATGGCGCGGTGGGGGATCTGCTCTGGGCGCAGTCGCGCTATGCCGCCGGCACGCCCTACCTGTATTTGCCGTTTTCCTCGCAGATCGGCGAGATCGTGGTTGCCGGCGACAGCGCCATCGAGCGGCTGGCCGATCTGCCGGGCAAGCGCATCGGCGTGGCCGGCGGGCCCGAGAGTCTCGGCTGGCTGTTGCTGCAACAGGTGGCCGGCCAGCAGGGTATCGATCTGGCTCGGGATGCGCAGGTGCAGTTCGCCGCGCCGCCGCTGCTGAGCCAGGCCCTGCGCCGGGGTCAGGTGGATGCGCTGGTGACCTACTGGCACTTTGCCGCACGCTTGCGCGCAGAGAGTGGCAGCCGATCCGCCTTTGCTCTGGCGGACCTGCTGCAGGCGCTGGAGCTGAACCCCGATTTGCCGGTACTCGGCTATCTATTCCCGCAACCCTGGGCCGCACAGCACCTGGCATTGCTCGGCCGGTTCGAGCGCGCGTTGCGCCAGGGCAAAACCGAGCTGGCCGCCACCCCGGCCTACTGGGATGCCATCAGACCCTTGATGCGCGCCGAGGACGACGCGGTATTTGCCGCGCTGCGGGCCGGCTTCGTCGAGGGCACGCCCAAACCGCTGGATGCCGAGCGCATCGCCGACCTGCGCCGCCTGCTGAGCTTGACCGGGGCCGACCCGGCGCAGCTGATGCCTGAGACCCTGTTCTTTCGGGCCGAACCATGAAACCGCCACGCTGGGCCTACTGGATCATGCTGCCCCTGGCCGTGGCGCTGTGGGCCGCGATCGCCGCGCTGCTGGAGACGCCGTTGCTGCCCACCCCGAGCGCCGTACTCGGGGCGCTGTGGCAGTCGCTGCAGAGCGGCGAGCTGCAGCAACATCTGGGCGTGACCCTGCGCCGGGTGCTGATCAGTTTCGTCCTGGCGATGCTGCTCGGCGCGCTGCTGGGCGTGTGGATGGGCCGCTCGGCGCTGGCCAATGCGCTGTTCGATCCGCTGCTGGTGCTGTTTCTCAATCTGCCGGCGCTGGTCACCATCATCCTGCTGTATGTCTGGTTCGGCCTGGTCGAAGCCGCGGCGGTGCTGGCGGTGGTGATCAACAAAGTGCCCAATGTCGCGGTGACGCTGCGCGAGGGTGCGCGCAGCCTCGACCCCAGGCTGGAGCAGATGGCCCAGGTCTACGCCTTCAGCCGCTGGCAGCGGCTGGCGGATGTCTGGCTGCCGCAGCTGTTCCCCTACCTGATGGCCGCGACCCGCGGCGGACTGGCGCTGATCTGGAAGATCGTGCTGGTGGTCGAGCTGCTCGGCCGCTCCGACGGCATCGGCTTCCAGCTGCACATGGCCTTTCAGGTGTTCGATGTGGCGAGCATTCTGGCCTACAGCCTGGCCTTTATCGCGGTGGTGCAGGCGATCGAGCTGGCGCTGCTGCAACCCCTGGAACGCCGCGCCTCGCGCTGGCGCGATGTGGGGGCGCAGCATGCTTGAGCTGCGCATCGGCGGCCATCCGATCCTGGGCGCGATCGACGCCCGGGTCGCCGAGGGCGATCGCATCTGCCTGCTGGGGCCTTCCGGCGTGGGCAAGACCACCCTGCTCAATGGCATCGCCGGGCTGGACCGGCGCCTGAACGGAATGATCAGGCGCCGCGCCGAGCTGCGGGTCGGCTATCTGTTTCAGGAACACCGCCTGCTGCCCTGGCGCACGGTGCGGCAGAACCTGGCCATGGTCGGCGCGCGCAACGACGAGATCGACCGGCTGCTGGCCCAGGTCGGCCTGGCCGACGCCGCCGAGGCGCTGCCGGACCAGCTGTCCCTGGGCATGGCCCGGCGCGCCGCACTGGCCCGCAGCCTGGCGATCAAGCCGGACCTGTTGTTGCTCGACGAACCCTTCGCCTCGCTCGACCCGGATCGCGCCGCCGAGCTGCGCGGCCTGATCACCCGCCTGCTGGACGCGCACCCGCGCATGGCGATGATCTGCGTCACCCATGACGCCAGGGACGCCGACGACCTGGCCAACCGCCTCTGGTACCTGGACGGCACCCCCGCCGAACTGCACTGGGACCAGCCCCTGAGCGCACGCACCAGCGCCAGCCGGATCAGCGAGCGGCTGCGCCGGCTGAATGTCTAAGCCGTAACCCGTACAGCGATTGTGCGGCGACACTACCAGCCGGACTTCCGGAGACCCAGCATGCCAACCACAGTCCGCGCCCTGCAGGGCGACATCACTCAGCTGCCGGTGCAGGCCATCGTCAACGCGGCGAACGTTTCGCTGCTCGGCGGCGGCGGGGTCGACGGGGCGATTCATCGCGCCGCCGGGCCGCAGTTGCTGGAGGAATGTCGGCACCTGGGCGGCTGCACCACTGGCGCGGCCAAGCTGACCCGGGGCTACCGCTTGCCCGCCACCTACGTCATCCATACGGTGGGGCCGGTCTGGCATGGCGGCGAACGGGGCGAGCCGGCGCTGCTGGCCGCCTGTTACCGGCACTCGCTGGAACTCGCAGCGGCCCAGGACATCCGCAGCCTGGCCTTCCCGAGCATCAGCACCGGCATCTACGGCTACCCGTTCGAACTCGCGGCGCAGATCGCGGTGAACACGGTGGCTGCGGCACTGCAGGAGCTAACCGGCTTCGACGAGGTGATCTTCTGCTGCTTCTCGGCCGGCGACCTGCAGGTTTACCAGCGCCTGCTCGCGGCCCCGCCCGGCGCGCAGCCCGCATCGGCCTGACGGCTTCGGGTAAGATGCGCGCTGTTTGGCGCCGCGCTCGCGGCGCCTGTCGGGTTGTGGGGAAGTGGCTGTGCAAGTAACAGATGTGCTGATTATCGGCGCCGGTGCCGCCGGCCTTATGTGTGCCTTGACCGCCGCCGGGCGCGGGCGCCGGGTGCTGCTGCTGGACCACGCGAACAAGGCCGGCAAGAAGATCCTGATGTCCGGCGGCGGACGCTGCAATTTCACCAATATGTACTGCGAGCCGGGCAACTTCCTCTCGGCCAACCCGCACTTCTGCAAGTCGGCGCTGGCGCGCTATACCCAGTGGGACTTCATCGGCCTGGTGGGCAAGCATGGCGTGGCCTACCACGAGAAGAAGCTCGGCCAGCTGTTCTGCGACCACAAGGCCGGCGACATCCTCGACATGCTCCTGGACGAGTGCGCGCAGGCCGGGGTCGAGCTGCGCCTGGAGACCTCGGTCAGCGAGATCGCCAGGCTGGAGGCCGGTTATCAGTTGCAGACCAGCGCCGGCCTGGTGCGCTGCCAGTCGCTGGTGATCGCCACCGGCGGCCTGTCGATCCCGACCCTCGGCGCCACGGGCTTCGGCTATCAGGTGGCCAAGCAGTTTGGCCATAGGCTGCTGCCGACCCGCGCCGGCCTGGTGCCCTTCACTATTACCGACCCGCAGCTGAAGGCGCTGTGCACCGAGTTGTCCGGCACCTCGGTGGAGGATTGCCTGGTCAGCTGCAACGGCCAGAGCTTTCGCGAGAACATCCTGTTCACCCACCGCGGCCTCAGCGGCCCGGCGATCCTGCAGATTTCCTCGTTCTGGCAGCCGGGCGATACCCTGCATATCGACCTGCTGCCGCATATCGACCTGCCCGAGTGGCTGGCCGAGCAGCAGCGCGAACGGCCGAACAGCGAGCTGAAGACCCTGCTCGCCGAGCTGTTCACCAAGAAGATGGCCGGGCTGCTGGCCGACAGCTGGTTCGTTAACAAGCCGCTGAAGCAGTACACGCCGGGAGAACTCAAGGCGATTGCCGCGCAGCTGGCCGACTGGCAACTGGTACCCGCCGGCACCGAGGGCTACCGCACCGCCGAGGTGACCCTGGGCGGCGTGGATACCCGCGAGGTGTCGTCGAAGACCATGGAGTCGTTGAAAAGCCCGGGGCTGTATTTCATCGGTGAGGTGCTGGATGTCAGCGGCCATCTGGGCGGCTTCAACTTCCAGTGGGCCTGGGCCTCGGGCTATGCTGCGGCGCAATACGTGTAAAGCGCCGCCCTTGTGGCAGGGGGCTTGGCCGCGGGAGAATTTCGCCTTGGTCACGGTTCGCGGCCAAGGCTCCTCATCAAACCCGTACGTCATTGATTTTATGAGTTATGACGTTTTCTGTAGGAGCGGGGGGACGCCTGGTTCCATGCCCGCGAAACCCATCGCGGGCATGGCCCGCTCCTACAGGTGCCCACAAGCCGACAGACACGACTGCCTCCAGTTTGCAGCACGACAGCGCGGCGTCTGGACGACGGGGGATCGCCTACGACGCAGCGGTGCTCTTGCGAGGGAGTACTTGGCCGCGAACATGCGGGCCAGGCGACGGCAATTGAACTGACGGCGTGGCGCAGGCTCTGCTACAAAGCTAGCAAGAGCCAAACATCACCCCCTGCCCCACCGGCGCCCCTATCCCGCTCAAGGAGCGTTCGCCCGCATGACCCAAGACCAAGGCTTGATCTTCGCCGTCCTCGCCGCCACCGTGGCGCTGTTTATCTGGGGCCGCTGGCGCCACGACGTGGTCGCCCTCGCTGCCTTGCTGGCCTGCGTCCTGCTCGGTCTGGTCGCGGAAAAGGATGCATTCAGCGGCTTTGGCCACCCGGCGGTGATCACCGTCGCCTGCGTGCTGGTGTTGAGCCATGGCTTGCAGAGCACTGGCGCGGTGAGAGTCCTGGCCCAGCGCATACTGCCCGGCAACGTCGGGCCGATGCTGGCGATTGCCGCACTGACCAGCCTCGGCGCGTTGCTCTCGGCCTTTATGAACAACGTCGGCGCCCTAGCCCTGCTGATGCCGACCGCCTTGCAGATCGCCGAGAAGCAAGGGCTGCCGCCCGGCCGCGTGCTGATGCCGCTGGCTTTCGGCACCATTCTCGGCGGCATGACCACCCTGATCGGCACGCCACCCAACCTGATCGTTTCCAGCTTCCGCGCGCAAAGCGGGGCCGGCCAGTTCGCCATGTTCGATTTCAGTCCGGTTGGCGTGGCCGTGGCACTCACCGGCGTGCTGTTTATCGCCCTGCTCGGCTGGCGCCTGGTGCCCAGGCGCGAGGTGAGTAACGCCGCCAGCTTCGACACCGGCAGCTACCTCACCGAGGCGCGGGTCAAGGACGGCGCCAAGGTGATCGGTAAAACGCTGCGCGAGGTCGAGCAGCTGCTCGACGAAGTCGACGCCCAGGTGGTCGGCATGGTGCGCAACAAGTTCCGCCTGTCGGCGCCCAATCCGCGCCGCGTGTTGCAGGTCGACGATGTGCTGGTGATCGAGGCCGAGCCCGAGGCCCTCGGTGTGGCACTCGGCAGCCTGGGGCTGAAACTGGAAGCTGACGTGCCGCCACCTGCCGAACCGGAAGAGGAGAAGCAACCCGCCGGCGACGCAGCCAGGCCAGCCACCGAGGAAAAGAACAGCGAGAAGAAAGACCCGGAGGCGGACGTCAGTGTGCTGCAGGAGCTGCTGGCTCTGCCCGAATCCACCCTGATCGGCCGCAGCGCCAGCGGCACGCGGCTGCGCAGCCGCTACTCGATCAACCTGCTGGCGATCTCGCACCAGGGCCAGCGCTCGATCAAACGCCTGCGCTCGACCCTGATCCAGTCCGGCGATGTGCTGCTGATGCAGGGCGCGGCAGACGATATCGCCGAGTTCGCCAGCGACTATGCCTGTGTGCCGCTGGCCGACCGTGCCATCAGTATCCCCAACCCGCGCCAGGCGACGATTGCCCTGAGCGTGATGCTGCTGGCCATTGCCTGCGCGGCGTTCGGTCTGCTCTCAGCGGCGGTGGCATTCGCGCTCGGCGTGCTGCTGTTCATGCTCCTGCGCGTGGTGCCATTGCGCTCGGTCTATGAATCCATCGACTGGCCGGTGATCGTCCTGCTCGGCGCCCTGATCCCGGTGGCCGGGGCCATGGCCAGCAGCGGTGCGGCGGATCTGCTCGCCCGCATGCTGATGGAGACTATCGCCCAGGGACATCCGGTGATCGCGCTGACCCTGTTGCTGGTGGTGACCATGACCCTCTCGGACTTCATGAACAACGCCGCCACCGCCGCGATGATGTGCCCGATCGCACTGAGCTCGGCGCACCAGCTCGGAGTCAATCCCGACTCGCTGTTGATGGCGGTGGCGATTGGCGCCTCCTGTTCGTTCCTCACCCCCATCGGCCACCAGAACAACGCCCTGATCCTCAGCCCCGGCGGCTTCCACTTCGGCGACTACTGGCGCCTGGGCCTGCCGCTGGAAATTCTCGTGGTGCTGGTCAGTGTCCCGCTGCTGCTCGTGGTCTGGCCGCTGTGAAGCCTCAGGACGCCGGAGTCAAGCCGAGGACAATATCGAAACGCGCCACCTGTTCGCCCGCCCGCGCGCCGGCCACCGGCACGAAAGGCACGATCAGGCGTTCGCGCAGGCGCGGGTCGCGGATCGCATTGAGCACGCCATCGCGCTGATTGAGCGGCTCGCCGCGGATGTAGCACTGGGTGACGAAGCGCGGTTGGCCGGGCAGGGTCACGGCGAAATGGATATGCGGGGTGCGCCCCGGGTAGGGCACCGGACGAATGGTGCGGAAACGGTAGCGGCCATCGCTGGCCGTCTCGAAGCGGCCATAGCCCTGGAAATTGGCGTCGCGTCTGGCCCGGTCGCCGCCACGGCTATGCAGGTAGACGCCATTGGCATCGACCTGCCAGATTTCCACCAGGGCGTCCTTCAGCGGGTTGCCGCGGGCATCGAGAATCTGCCCGTGCAGCTGCACCACAATGCCGCGGGCCTGGGCCGACTGCGCGCCGACCAGCAGCAGGTCGTTGTCCCGATCCAGCGGCAGTTGATCGGGATAGAAGGGACCGAGCGTCTGCGCCGGGGTCAGCAGCAGCTCGGCGAAGAGCCCCGGGCTGGCCAGCAGCAAGCCGCCGCCACCGAGCCCGGCCAGCAGCCGGCGACGGCTGATGCGTGTCGCGGTCATGTTTGCCTCCGCAATTCCAGTGCCGATGTGTACAGACTAGCTGAAGGCCAGGTCCCGGTTGCGTGTTGCGCCGGGCCTCGCTCAGCGGCTGCAGAAGATGCAAGACCGGTCGCCTCTGCCACTTGTCGCAAGCCGGGCGCAACACGTAGCCCAATGCAATCCGGGCGCTTTTTCAGGCGCCAGACTTCCCCGGATTTCATCCGGGCTACAAAAGAATACTGCTCACCTGGTTCGAGTGAACCGCCTCGCCAGCGTAGCCGAGGTTTTTTCTCCAGCGCTCAATCCTGGCCGTCGTGGAAGCGGTGGATCTGCCGGCGCTGCTTCTTGCTTGGCCGGCCGTCGGTCTGCACGCCCAGGGCGCCGGCCTTGCGTTGTGCCGCGGCCTGTTCGCGGCGAGCTATGCTCTCGGCGGTTTCGCGGTACAGCGCCTGGGCCTCGGGGGCGCCGCGGCGCACCCCGGAGAGTGCCTGAACCACCACGCTGCGCTCATCGAAACCGATGCGGATCAGCAGTTCGTCGCCGATCCGCGGCTCCTTGCCCGGTTTGCAGCGCTCGCCACGGCAATGCACCTTGCCGCCCTCGATGGCGGCCTTGGCCAGCGCGCGGGTCTTGTAGAACCGTGCGGCCCACAGCCATTTGTCCAGGCGCACCTTGTCGTCGTCTTTGTCGCCTACCTTATTGCTCATCGCACTCTCGATCGAAACAGTCAGGGGTTGTGAAAATATCCAACGCAACGCTGCAGCAGGCGTTTTTTCACAACCTTTGCGCTCAGGTGGATTTTGCCTGATGCAGTTGTCATTAGGCCCAACTAGAATGCCGGGAAATCAGGGGACCTGCCCACTTTGAAGACATTCGACCACCTCAGCGTGATCGGCCTGCGCGAATGGATCAACCTGCCCGAGCTGGGCATGGTCGGCCTGCGCGCGAAGATCGACACCGGGGCCAGCACCTCCTGCCTGCATGCCAGCGATATCCAGCCGTTCCAGCGCGATGGCGAAGACTGGGTGCGCTTCACCGCGCACCTCGGCACCCTGGTGCAGCGCCGTCATCGCTGCGAGGCGCCGCTGGTGACGGTGAAGCGGATCAAGAGCTCCACCGGCCATGTGCAGAGCCGCTATGTGATCCGCACCCACCTGGCCCTGGGCGATCGCCTGTGGCCGGTGGAGTTCACCCTGACCTGCCGCAAGACCATGCGCTACCGCGTGCTGCTCGGTTCCAAGGCCCTGGTCGACGGCCAATTGGTGGTCAATCCGGCACTGACCTACGTTCAAGACAAACCCTCGCTTGCTGACCTTTCTGGTGCCCCATGAAAATCGCCGTGCTGTCGCGCAATCCGCGCCTGTATTCCACTCGTCGCCTGGTCGAAGCCGGCCAGCTGCGCGGCCATGAGATGGTGGTCATCGACACCCTGCGCGCCTATATGAACATCGCCAGCCACAAGCCGCAGATCCATTACCGCGGCAAACCGCTGGAAGGCTTCGATGCGGTGATCCCGCGGATCGGCGCCTCGGTGACCTTCTACGGCTGCGCGGTGCTGCGCCAGTTCGAGATGATGGGGGTGTTCCCGCTCAACGAGTCGGTGGCCATCGCCCGCTCGCGCGACAAGCTGCGCTCGCTGCAGTTGCTCTCCAGGCGCGGCATCGGCCTGCCGGTGACCGGCTTCGCCCACTCCCCCGACGACATTCCCGACCTGATCCAGATGGTCAACGGCGCGCCTTTGGTGATCAAGGTGCTGGAAGGCACCCAGGGCATCGGCGTGGTGCTGTGCGAAACGCAACAGGCCGCCGAGTCGGTGATCGAGGCCTTCATGGGCCTCAAGCAGGACATCATGGTCCAGGAATACATCAAGGAAGCCGGCGGTGCGGACATCCGCTGCTTCGTGGTCGGCGACAAGGTGATCGCCTCGATGAAGCGCCAGGCCAGGCCCGGCGAGTTCCGCTCCAACCTGCACCGCGGAGGCTCAGCCAGCCTGATCAAGATCACCCCGGAGGAGCGCATGACCGCGATCCGCGCCGCCAGGGTGATGGGCCTGTCGGTGGCCGGGGTCGATATCCTGCGCTCCAACCACGGCCCGCTGGTGATGGAAGTGAACTCCTCGCCAGGCCTGGAAGGCATCGAAACCACCACCGGCAAGGATGTCGCCAGCCTGGTGATCCAGTACCTGGAAAAGAACGGCAGCCCCAACCGCACGCGCACCCGGGGCCAGGGCTAGCCGGGATGGGGGATGGGGTCCGATCCGCGAGATCCGCACCACGCCTCATTCCCGCTGCCTCATTCCTCCTTCCCCTCCAAACCAGTTTCCCCGCTAAACCGCGTCGCGCGGCAGCAGCAGCCCCAGCGGCAGACAGACCCTGGCTTCCAGGCCGCCGCCGCTGCGATTGCGCAGCTCGACGCTGCCGCCGTGCAGGGCGGCGATGCGCTTGACGATGGCCAGGCCGAGTCCGGCACCCTGGCCGCCGCGGGCACGGTCGCCGCGGATGAAGGGATTGAAAATGCTGCCCAGCTCGGCTGGATCGAGACCGGCGCCGCGGTCGAGCACGCTGAGCACCACGTAGGGCGCGCTGCAGTCGCCGGATACCGACACGGCGACTTCGACCGCATTGCCGCCATAACGCAGGGCGTTCTCGATCAGGTTGACCAGCAAGCGCTTGATCGATACCCGCCGTAGCGGGAACAGCGGTACCGGCTCCAGGCACAGGCGCACCAGCTCCTGCTGCTGGTTGTAGGGCGCCACCACTTCGCGGATCAACTGGAGCAGGTCGAGCTCTTCCACCGGCTCGTCGCGGCCATCGCGGATAAAGGCGAGGAACTGGTCGAGAATCGCGTCCATGTCCTCGATATCTCGGACCATGTCCTCGGTCAGTTCGGAGTCGTTGTTCAACAGTTCCAGGGACAGGCGCAAGCGGGTCAGTGGCGTGCGCAGGTCGTGGGACACCCCGGCCAGCATCAGCTCGCGCTCGCGGCCGGCCTGTTCGACGTCTTCGGCCATCTGATTGAAGGCGCGATAGACCTCGGTCATCTCGCTCGGCGTATCGCTCACCGGCAGGCGCACGCTGCGCCCCTGGCCAACCTGACGGGCGGCGAACACCAGGCGCTTCAAGGGCGCATTGAGCTGGCGCACGAAGATCCAGGCCGCCGCGGTGGAGAGCACGCCAATGGCGAGGAACCAGCCGAGCACGCTCCAGATCCGCTGGCCGCGCAACGGATGCGGGTACAGCGGCACCCGCAGCCAGTCCTCGCCCAGTGTCGGGGCATGCACCCACAGCGCCGGCGGGCTTTTCGCGCGCACCCGCACCTCGGTGTCGGGACCGAGCTCGGCCTGCATCTGGCGCTGGAAGATCTCGCTGTAGGGCCAGTGCTGTTCGCTGGCCGGCACCTGTTCGCGGGGCGTGCGCCTGAGGCCCGCGGCCTCGGCGATGGTCGCCCGGTCTTCCGGGTCGGCCGCCCAGTAGGCGCGCAGGGTCAGCGCCGCACCGTGGCTGTACTGGCGGTCGACCAGCACATCCTCGTTCATCATCAGATAAACCAGGGTCAGCGCCTTGGAGAACAGCACCACGATCAGTACCAGCCAGAGGGTGCGGGCGAAGAAGCTTTGCGGGAACCACAGCGGGGTTTTCATAGGCCCTTACAAGGATCTGTAGGAGCGGGCCATGCCCGCGATTGGACTGCGGATCGCGGGCATGGGACAAGGTGTCTCCCACCGCTCCTACGGTCGATCATTGCGCCGACGTCATTTATTGCCGTCCGGCACGAACACATAGCCCACGCCCCAGACCGTCTGGATATAGCGCGGCTTGGACGGGTCCGGCTCGATCAGCCGGCGCAGGCGCGAGATCTGCACGTCGATCGAGCGCTCCAGGGCGTCCCACTCGCGGCCGCGGGCCAGGTTCATCAGCTTGTCGCGGGTCAGCGGTTCGCGGGCGTGCTGGACCAGGGCCTTGAGCACGGCGAACTCGCCGGTGGTGAGCATGTGCACCTCGTCGCCCTTCTTCAGCTCGCGGGTGGCCAGGGACAGCTCGTATTCACCGAAGCTCACGCTCTCGTCCTCGCTGCCCGGTGCGCCCGGCACCAGCGGCGCCTGGCGGCGCAGCACGGCCTTGATCCGCGCCAGCAGCTCGCGCGGGTTGAAGGGTTTGGCCAGGTAGTCGTCGGCGCCCAGCTCCAGGCCCTGAATACGGCTGGCTTCGTCGCCCTTGGCGGTGAGCATGATGATCGGCACCTGGTTGTTCGCCGCGCGCAGCCGGCGGCAGGCCGACAAGCCGTCCTCGCCCGGCAGCATCAGGTCGAGTACCACCAGATGGAACAGCTCGCGGGCCAGCAGGCGATCCATCTGCTCGACGTTTTCCACCGTGCGCACGCGGTAGCCCTGCTCCTCGAAGAAGCGCTCGAGCAGGCGCCGCAAGCGGGCATCGTCATCGACAACCAGAATTTTCTCGCCTTCAAGCGGAAGTGCAGTGCTGCTCATAGAAGCTCCTTGACCGGGAATCTGCACCGTCCGTCGGACGTGAACAGTTTCCAATGCCGGCATTATGGCTCAGCCGCCGCGATTACCGGGGTGGCCATTGTTAGCAGATTTTTCGTCGCCGCCTTGGGGCACGGGAATGGGCGTGCAGCGCGGCCCGGATTGCCCTTTCGCCCGGCCGCCCCTCATTCCTCATGGCAGCTCATGGTTATAATGCCGCGCTCTATCGTCTGGCCCGTAGTCTGCGTGGCCGGTTTTTCGTTTCAGTGTGGGTAGCTTTTCATATGCTCAGCATCAACAACCGCATCGCCGAAGAACTGGGCGTGCGCCCGCAACAGGTCGCCGCCGCCGTGGCGCTGCTCGACGAAGGCTCGACCGTGCCGTTTATCGCGCGCTACCGCAAGGAAGTCACCGGCAGCCTGGATGACACCCAGTTGCGTAACCTGGAAGAGCGCCTGCGCTACCTGCGCGAGCTGGACGATCGCCGCGCCAGCATCCTCGCCAGCATCGAGGAACAGGGCAAGCTGACCCCGGAGCTGAGCCGCGAGATCAACCTGGCCGAGACCAAGACCCGCCTCGAGGACCTGTATCTGCCGTACAAACAGAAGCGCCGCACCAAGGGCCAGATCGCCCTGGAAGCCGGCCTCGGCGAACTGGCCGATGCGCTGTTTGGCGACCCAACACTGAATCCGGAAAGCGAAGCCGCGCGCTTCGTCGACGCCGAGAAAGGCTACGCCGACGTCAAGGCGGTGCTCGAAGGCGCCAAGTACATCCTCATGGAGCGCTTCGCCGAGGACGCCACCCTGCTGGCCAACCTGCGCGGCTTCCTCAAGGACAACGCCACCCTCAGCGCCCGCCTGATCGCCGGCAAGGAGCAGGAAGGCGCCAAGTTCCGCGATTACTTCGAGCACGACGAGAAACTCAAGAGTGCCCCCTCGCACCGTGCCCTGGCGATTTTCCGCGGGCGCAACGAAGGTTTCCTCAGCGCCAGCCTGAAGGTCGGCGAAGAGTTGCCCGGCACCCTGCACCCCTGCGAAGGCATGATCGCCGAGCGCTTCGGCATCAGCAACCAGGGCCGCGCCGCCGACAAGTGGCTGGGCGAAGTGGTGCGCTGGACCTGGAAGGTCAAGCTCTACACCCATCTGGAAACCGACCTGCTCGGCGAGCTGCGCGAAGGTGCCGAAGACGAGGCGATCTCGGTATTCGCGCGCAACATGCATGACCTGCTGCTGGCCGCCCCGGCCGGCCCGCGCGCCACCCTCGGCTTCGACCCGGGCCTGCGCACCGGCTGCAAGATCGCGGTGGTGGATGCCACCGGCAAGCTGCTGGACACCGCCACCGTCTACCCGCACGCGCCGCGCAATGACTGGGACGGCACCCTCAACACCCTGGCCAAGCTGTGCGCCAGGCACGGCGTCGACCTGATCGCCATCGGCAACGGCACCGCCAGCCGCGAAAGCGACAAGCTGGCCGCCGAACTGATCAAGAAACACCCGGCGCTGAAGCTGACCAAGGTGATGGTCAGCGAGGCCGGCGCCTCGGTATACTCGGCCTCGGAGCTGGCGGCCAAGGAATTCCCCGACCTCGACGTGTCGATCCGCGGCGCGGTGTCGATCGCCCGCCGCCTGCAGGACCCGCTGGCCGAACTGGTGAAGATCGACCCGAAATCCATCGGTGTCGGCCAGTACCAGCACGACGTGTCCCAGCTCAAGCTGGCGCGCAGCCTGGACGCGGTGGTGGAAGACTGCGTCAACGCCGTCGGCGTCGACGTCAACACCGCCTCGGCCGCCCTGCTGGCGCGGATCTCCGGGCTCAATGCGACCCTGGCGCAGAACATAGTCGCGCACCGCGACGCCCATGGCGCGTTCAGGACCCGCGACGCCCTGAAGAAGGTCTCGCGCCTGGGCGAGAAGACCTTCGAGCAGGCCGCCGGTTTCCTCCGCGTGATGAACGGCGACAACCCGCTGGACGCCTCGGCGGTGCACCCGGAAACCTACCCGCTGGTGCAGCGTATCGCCGCCGATACCGGCCGCGACATCCGCTCGCTGGTCGGCGACGCGACCTTTATCAAGCGCCTCGATCCGAAGCAATTCACCGACGAAAGCTTCGGCCTGGTCACCGTCGGCGACATCCTCCAGGAGCTGGAAAAGCCCGGCCGCGATCCGCGCCCCGAGTTCAAGACCGCCGAGTTCCAGGACGGCGTCGAGACCCTCAAGGATCTCGAACCGGGGATGATCCTCGAAGGCGTGGTGACCAACGTCACCAACTTCGGCGCCTTCGTCGATATCGGCGTGCACCAGGACGGTCTGGTGCATATCTCGGCGCTGTCGGAGAAATTCATCAAGGACCCGCACGAAGCGGTCAAGGCCGGCGACGTGGTCAAGGTCAAGGTGATGGAGGTGGACATCGCGCGTAACCGTATCGCCCTGTCGATGCGCATGAGCGACACCCCCGGGGAGAAAATCGAAGGGCCGCGTGGCGGCCCTTCGCGCGGTGCCGGCGCCCCCCGTGGCAATGCGCCGCGCAACGAGCGGCACAGCCCACAGGACAAGCCCGCCCCGGCCAATGCCGCCATGGCCTCGCTGTTCGCCAACGCCAAGCAACTGAGGAAGTAAGCCATGAGCCAGCCATCCCCGGTCGGCCAGGACAGCGCATTCAGCAAGCTGCTCGGCATGACCATCGAGAAAGCCGAGAACGGCGAGTCCCAGGTGCGCATGAGCATGCAGGACCATCTGCTCAATCTGCACGGACGCATGCACGGCGGCGCGTTGTTCTCGCTGATCGACACCGCGCTCGGCCAGGCCAGCCACAGCCTGTTCGGCGGCGAGGCCGGCAGCATGACCCTGGAATGCAAGGTCAACTACATCCGCGCGGTCAATGAGGGCGAGATAGTCTGCAACGCCCGCGTGCTGAATGCCGGACGCAAGGTGCATGTGCTGGAGGCGCGGGTGCAGCAGGGCGACAAACTGGTCGCCACGGCCCAGGCCACCTTCATCTGCAAGTGAGCCGCCATAGCCGGCGGCGCCGACCGCGACCGCCGGCCCCGGGTGCCCGGAGCCGACGTGCATCCAGGCGACAAACGGGTCGCAAAGGCACAAGCGGCCTTCGCCGGCGTGCAATCGCCGGCGCCCAGACCGGGCTAGGATAACCAGGCCGTGCCGCGCCCGGAGCGGACAGCGGCGGTGCAATTCGCCGTTACCGGCCCCCCCTTGTAGAGCAATCGATTCGCCCCCATATTGGGCCGAACGATGCGTAAAGGAATGCAATCTTGAGCGACCTGTTCTCCCGCCGCCTGGCCCTGCTCGGCGAGCGCGCCAACCTCTCCCTGCTTTCCCAGTGCTTGCACGGCATCGAGCGCGAATGCCTGCGCGTCGACGGCGACGGCCAGTTGGCCCTGACCCCGCACCCGGTCGCACTCGGCTCGGCGCTGACTCACCCGCGGATCACCACGGACTATTCCGAGGCGCTGCTGGAGTTCATCACCCCGGCCGAGCCCGACCCGGCCATCACCCTGGCCGATCTCGAACAGATCCACCGTTTCGTCTACAGCAAGCTCGACGGCGAGTACCTGTGGAGCCCGTCGATGCCCTGCGCCTTGCCGGACGAGGAGACGATTCCAATCGCCGAGTACGGCAGCTCGCATATCGGCCAGCTCAAGTACATCTACCGCAAGGGTCTGGCGCTGCGCTACGGCAAGACCATGCAATGCATCGCCGGCATTCACTACAACTTCTCCCTGCCCGACAGCCTGTGGCCACTGTTGCAGCAGGACGAGGGCAATACCTGCGCCGCGCGCGACTACCAGTCGGCGCGCTACATCGCCCTGATCCGCAATTTCCGCCGCTACAGCTGGCTGCTGATGTACCTGTTCGGCGCCTCGCCAGCCCTGGATGCAGGTTTCTTGCGCGGCCGCCCGCACCAATTGCAGCAACTCGATGGCGATACCCTGTACCTGCCCTACGCCACCAGCCTGCGCATGAGCGACCTGGGCTATCAGAGCAGCGCCCAGGCCGGCCTGACCCCCTGCTACAACGACCTGAACAGCTACACCGACAGTCTGCGCCAGGCGGTCGCCACGCCCTATCCGCCCTATGTCGAAATCGGCAGCAAGAAGGATGGCGAATGGCTGCAACTCAACACCAACATCCTGCAGATCGAGAACGAGTACTACTCGAACATCCGCCCGAAACGCGTGACCCACAGCGGCGAACGACCGATCCAGGCCCTGATGGCGCGTGGCGTGCAATATATCGAGGTGCGCTGCCTGGACATCAACCCCTTCCTGCCGCTGGGCATCGACCTGGTCGAGGCGCGCTTCCTCGACGCCTTCCTGCTGTTCTGCGCCCTGCAGGAAAGCCCGCCACTGGGCGGCGACGAATGCCACGCCTGCACCGACAACTTCCTCAAGGTGGTCAAGGAGGGTCGCCGTCCAAACCTGCACCTGCAGCACCGGGGCCAACCCGTGGCGCTGCAGGCCTGGGCCCACCAACTGCTCGACAGCATCCAGCAAACGGCCAGCCTGCTCGACCAGAGCCATGGCGACCAGGCGCACAGCCATGCCCTGCAACTGCAGCGCGCCAAGATCGACGATGCTAGCCTGACACCTTCGGCCCAGGTGCTGGCGCAGCTGCAGCAGGGCGAAAGCTTCAGCCAGTTCGCCCTGCGCCAGAGCAAGCAGCACGCCGACTATTTCCGCAGCCAAACGTTGAGCGCAGAGCAACAGGCCGACTTCGAAGCGGCGAGCGCACGCTCACTGCGCGAGCAGGCGGAGCTGGAAGCCCGGGAAGAGGGCGACTTCGACAGCTTTGCCGCAGCCTACCAGGCGAGCATCCTGGCCCTGGGGATTTAGTCGACCCGGTCACAAAAACCAGCAACGGAGCAAAAGCCGTGACCGCTAGCCCCGCCAAGGCGGCCAGGCGCAGCTAGCATAGGCACAGAGCGAGCAACCCGAGCGGTGCCCATGGAGTCCGACGCCCACCCCGAGGACGACCGCCACTGGAGCCTGGAAAGCCTGAACAAGGTCTACCAGCAAGGCTATATGGCGGGCCTCACCGGCCAACCCAGCAGCCGCCACGGCCACAGCGCCGAGGTGCTTGCCGCTGCCTGGGAAGCCGGTTGGGACGACGGCCACGAACAACAACTGCGTCAGCAGAAGAGCGCCTGAGCCCGGGCAATGCCCTTGTAGGGTGGATGACGCCTTTTCATCCAGCATCGCTATTGGAGGATGGACAAAGTGTCGTCCATCCTACGCAGCTCTCGTACGCCTACAACGCCTTCTCGAACACCTTGGAATTGCGCTGGAAGTTGTACAGCGAGGCGCGCGCGGCCGGCAGACGGTCGACGCTGCTGGGCACGAAGCCGCGCTCGCGGAACCAGTGGGCGGTGCGGGTGGTGAGGACGAACAGGTGCTTCAGGCCCTGGGCACGGGCGCGCGCCTCGATGCGTTCGAGCAATTCGTCGCCGCGGCCGCCATGGCGATAATCCGGGTTGACCGCCAGGCAGGCCAGCTCGCCGTAGTCCGAGTCGTCGATCCGGTACAGCGCGGCGCAGGCGATGATCAGGCCGTCGCGCTCGACGATGCTGAACTGCTCGATCTCGCGCTCGAGCACCTCGCGCGAACGGCGCACCAGGATGCCCTGCTCCTCCAGCGGGCTGATCAACTCGATCAAGCCACCGACATCGCCGATATTCGCCTCGCGCAATGACTCGAACTGCTCCTGGTCGACCAGGGTGCCGCCGCCATCGCGGGTGAACAGCTCGGTCAGCAGCGAGCCGTCCTCCACATAGCTGACCAGGTGCGCGCGCTTGACCCCGGCACGGCAGGCCTGGGCCGCGGCGTCGAGCAATTCGCCCTGGTAGCTGTTGCCCAGGCGCGCCAGGTGAGTCGGCACCTGCTGCGGACGCAGTTCGCGCACCAGCTTGCCCTCTTCGTCGAGCAGACCGCGCTCGGCACTGAACAGCAGCAGCTTGTCGGCGCCCAGGTCGATGGCCGCACGGGTGGCCACGTCCTCACAGGCCAGGTTGAAGATTTCCCCGGTCGGCGAATAGCCCAGCGGCGACAGCAGCACGATGCTGCGCTCATCGAGCAGGCGGCCGATGCCCTTGCGGTCGACCCGGCGCACCTCGCCGGTGTGGTGATAGTCGACGCCGTCGACCACGCCGATCGGCCGCGCGGTGACGAAGTTGCCGCCGGCCACGCGCAGGCGCGCGCCCTGCATCGGCGAAGCGGCCATGTCCATCGACAGGCGCGCCTCGATGGCGATGCGCAGCTGGCCGACCGCATCGATCACGCACTCCAGGGTCGCCCCGTCGGTGACCCGCAGGTCGCGGTGAAAGTGCGGGGTCAGCCCGCGCGCGGCCAGGCGCGCCTCGATCTGCGAACGCGAACCGTGCACCAGCACCAGGCGCACGCCGAGGCTATGCAGGAGCACCAGGTCGTGGACGATATTGCCGAAATTCGGGTGGGCGACGCCTTCGCCCGGCAGCATCACGACGAAGGTGCAGTCGCGGTGGGCGTTGATATAGGGCGAGGCATGGCGCAGCCAATTGACGTAGTCGTGCATGTGAGAGCCTGTAGAGCAATGACGAAAGTAAAGGTGGAAACAACGCTTCTCGCGCTGAGAGAAGGTAACTAGCGTCGTCGCAGCAGCATCAGGGCTCCCCTTCAGGCTTTCACAGGTTGCAGGCAGTAGTGTTGGATCAACTCACGTAACAGACGCACGGTCGGCTCGAGACGTGACATTTCCAGGTACTCGCCCGGTTGATGGGCACAGTCGATATCGCCGGGGCCGAGCACCAGGGTCTCGCAGCCAAGCTGCTGAAGATAAGGCGCTTCGGTGGCAAACGCCACCGAAGCCGCGCCGTGTCCGGTCAGGCGCTCGGCCAGGCGCACCAGCTCGCTATCGGCGGCCTGCTCGAAGGGCGCCACGCTGGGAAACAGCGGGGCGAAGTCGATCTTGACCTGATGCCGCTCGGCCAGCGGCTGCAGCTTCTGGCGGATCGCCGCACGCAGCAGTTCCGGCTGCATGCCCGGCAGCGGGCGCAGGTCGAACTCCAGCGAGCACTGACCGCAGATACGGTTGGGGTTGTCGCCGCCGTGGATGCAGCCGAGATTCAGGGTCGGCACCGGTACGCCGAACTGCGGGTTGTTGAACTCGCGCTGCCACTGGCCGCGCAGGCCGCGCAGCTCGTTCAGCACGTCCTGCATCGCCTCCAGGGCGCTGTGGCCGAGGCTCGGGTCGGAGGAATGGCCGCTCTGGCCGAGGATGTCGATGCGCTCCATCATGATGCCCTTGTGCAGGCGGATCGGCTTCAGCCCGGTCGGCTCGCCGATCACCGCTGCCCGCCCCAACGGCCGGCCGGCGTCAGCCAGGGCGCGGGCGCCGGACATCGAGCTTTCCTCGTCGCAGGTGGCGAGGATCAGCAACGGCTGACGGAAGCGCTGCGTCAGCAAGGGTTGCAGCGCCTCGATGACCAGGGCGAAGAAGCCCTTCATGTCGCAACTGCCGAGGCCAACCCAGCGGCCATCGACCTCGGTCAGCTTGAGCGGATCGCTCTGCCACAAGGCTGCATCGAAGGGCACGGTGTCGCTGTGCCCGGCCAGCACCAGGCCGCCAGGGCCGCTGCCGTAACTGGCGAGCAGATTGAATTTCCCCGGCCTGATTTCCTGCACCTCGCAGGCGAAACCGAGGTCGCCGAGCCAGCTCGAGAGCAGCTCGATCACCGGCCGATTGGACTGATCCCAGCGCGCCTGGGTGCAGCTCACCGAAGGCGCGGCGATCAGCGCGGCGAATTGCTCTTTGAAGGAAGGCAGGGGCATTGGCGGTCTCCGCTGACGTTGCCGCCATCATAGGGGCAACGCCGACGCAGAGGGAACCGTAATGCGGGACTAACTCAGAGGAAGATGCCGCGCAGGATATAGAAGAATACGATGGCCAGAACCGCACCGACCGGCAGGGTGATCAGCCAGGACATGAAGATCTTGCCGATCACGCCCAGATTCAGCGCGCCGATACCGCGGGCCAGACCGACGCCCAGCACCGCACCGACCAGGGTGTGGGTGGTGGACACCGGCAGACCGATGGCCGAGGCCCCCACCACGGTGGTGGCGGTGGCCAGCTCGGCGGCGAAACCGCGGCTCGGGGTCAGCTCGGTGATTTCCTTGCCGATGGTGGCGATCACCTTGTAGCCATAAGTGGCCAGGCCGATGACGATACCCACGGCGCCGAGCAGCAGCACCCAGGCCGGCAGCGCCGCCTTGGCCCCGACCGCTTCACCGCCGGACTGGATCACCCCGACGATGGCCGCCAGCGGACCGACCGCATTGGCCACGTCGTTGGAGCCATGGGCAAAGGCCATGGAGCAGGCGGTGAAGATCATCAACACGGCGAAGACTTTCTCCACGCTGGCGTAGTGGAAGTCCTTGTCCGCCTCGACGTCGATCTTGATCCGGCTGAGCAGGCCGACACCCAGCAGCATCACCAGTGCGCCGACGCCCAGCGAGAGCAGGAAACCCTCGTTGCTGGAGAGGTTCAGGCCGATATGCTTGAGGCCCTTGGTCAGGGTCATGATGCTGACCATGAAGCCGGTGGCGAACATATACAGCGGCACGAAGCGCTTGGCGTTGAGGAAGGGCTCGTCGGTATCGATGATCAGCCGTTGCACGCTGACGAACAGGCCGAAGGCGACTATCCCGGAGAGCAGCGGCGAGATCACCCAGCTGGCGACGATCGGGCCGACCCCGGCCCAGTTGACCGCGTCCATGGACACGCCGACCGCGGCGAAGCCGATCACCGCACCGACGATCGAATGGGTGGTGGACACCGGCCAGCCGCGAGTCGAGGCGATCAGCAGCCAGGTGCCGGCCGCCAGCAGCGCCGACATCATGCCCAGCACCATCAGGTCCGGGGTGATCATCGAGGCGTCGACGATGCCGCTCTTGATGGTTTCGGTGACCTGGCCACCGGCCAGGTAGGCGCCGGCGAACTCGAAGACCATGGCGATCAGGATCGCCTGCTTGATGGTCAGTGCGCGGGAACCCACCGAGGTACCCATGGCATTGGCCACGTCGTTGGCGCCCACGCCCCAGGCCATGAAAAAGCCGAAGAGGCAGGCGAGCAGCAGCAATACGAGGCCGTAGTCCGCAATCAGAGACATAAATAATTAATCCGTAGATTCCAGAAAGGACACTGGCGCTTAACGCGCCAGCAGTTGTTCCAGTCGATTGCCGACTCGCTCGGCACGGTCGGCGACATCGCCGATCCATTCGATGATCTGGTAGAGGAACATCACGTCGACCGGAGGGAGATCCTTTTCCAGTTTGAACAGGGCACGACGCACTTCGATCTGCATCACATCGGTGTCGCGCTCGATCTGCTCCAGCTCCTCGACCATGGATTCGACCAGGGCGGCTTCGCGCCCGCCAAAGCCGGTTTCCAACAGCTCGTCCAGCTCGTTCATGGCTTTCAGCGCCTGGGCGCTGGCATCCACGGTGCGTTGCACGAAGGCCCGCATCAGTGGCTGCAACGCCTGTGGAACGGCCATTTCGCGCCCCAGCATCAGGCCCGCGATGTCCTTGGCGCGGTTGGCAACTTTGTCCTGTACACTCAGCAGCTCAAGCAGATCCGAACGCGGCACTGGCAGAAACAGGCTCTTGGGCAGGTGCAACCGTACGCTTTTCTTCAGTTTGTCGGCTTCGCCCTCCAGCCGCGCCATGTCCTGTTGCACCTGCTCCACCTTGACCCAATCTTCAGCCATCACGGCGTCGAAAAACGGCACCAGGTGTGCGGCGCACTCATGGGCTTTGGCGAAGTGCTTCTGCATCGGCCCGATGGGCGAGCGACCGAACAGGCTGGCGAATGGATTGAGCGGCATAGGGTGAACCCCGGCTTTAAAGAAGGCGGCAAGTATACGGATCGCTCGAAAAGCTCGCCAGCACGCATCATCAGACAGTCACAATTTCACAGTAGGCGCTTAGCTCACCATCATGGTCAAAGAAACCGAAATCAAATTGCGGGTCAGCCGCGACACCCTGGCAGCCCTGCGCGAGCACCCACTGCTGAAGAAGCGCAACAAGAGCGGCTGGGAACAGCGCGAGCTGTTCAATCAGTATTTCGACACGCCCGCTCGCGACCTGGCCCGGGCCAAGGTCGCCTTGCGCATTCGCCGCGATGGCGATGCCTTTATCCAGACCCTGAAAAGCCGTGGCCAGAGTGTCGCGGGCCTGTCCGAACGCAATGAGTTCGACTGGCATCTGGATCAGGCCGAGCTGGACCTGAGCAAGCTCGACGACAGCTGCTGGCCGGCGGCCCTGGCCGACCTGGACAAGAGCCTGCTGCAACCGCTGTTCAGCACCGACTTCGTCCGCCAGCGTGCCGACATCGCCTGGGGTCGCGGCAAGGCCAAGGTGCAAATCGAGGCCGCGCTGGATCTGGGCAAGGTGATCGCCGGCGAAGGCGAAGAGGAAATCTGCGAGCTGGAACTGGAGCTGCGCCAGGGCGAACCTGCAGCCCTGCTCGAGCTGGCCGCCGAACTCGCCAGCGATCTGCCACTGATGCCGTGCGACATCAGCAAGGCCGAGCGCGGCTACCGCCTGTTCGATGCCAACAGTTACAGCCTCAGCCTGCCGGCCCCCGAACTGAACGCCGAAATGAGCCTGGACGACGGCTTTACCGCCATCGCCTGGCACCTGCTCGGCAGCAGCCAGCGCCTGGCCGAGCAATACCGCTTCAATGGCCACTGGCGCCTGCTGGTCGACTGGCTGGAACAACTGGTCGACCTGCGCGCACTGATCGGCAGCCTCGGCCAGGCGGCACCGCGCAGCAGCAGCAGCGAACTGCGCCAGACCCTCGACGCCCTGCTCCACGACTGGCGCCCACGGGTCCAGGCCGGCCAACTCGACGATGCCGCACGCCAGGCCGCGCCCGCGCAGTTCGCCAGCGAACTGCAGGGCACGCGCTGGGGCCAGTTCTCCCTGATCAGCTCGCGCTGGCTGCTGACCAAGGGCTGGACGACCAGCCGCAACAACCGCGGCAATCGCCAGGGCGCCGCACCGCTGGGTAACTGGCTGCCGACCTTGCTGGCCGAGGAAGGCCATGAGCTGCAGTTGAACCGCTACCAGAAGCAACCGGAAGACCTCGCCGAGCAACTGCCGCGCATCGAGCGCCTGCTGGTCTGGCTGCGCATGGCCCGCAGCGTACTGGAGGTGGCGGAAGTCGACCGTCTGTATGGCGAGCTGAGCAAACTCAGCGAACAGGCCCAGCGTCCCATCGACGCCGAGTCGCTGGCCGCACGCCAAGCCCAGGCCCAAACTGTGGCATCGCTGAAGGCCTGGAGAATGCTGGTGAAGTAAGCGCCACGCAGCAGCGCTGGTCGTCGGAATCCCGGCGGGTGCAAATCACAGAAATGCGAATTAAACCCGTTTGACCGACAGAATCGGCCATAGCGCCTACACTGACCGGGACTTGAACAGCGGAGCACTGGTCATGACGGAGCCATCGAGAGGCAAAGGCGAGCGCAGCGACCCGGCGCCGCCCTTCGCACAGTCCATCTCCCGGAGGCTCCAGCAATGATCAGGCCGCCCTATGCCGGCAACCGGCGCATTCTGCTAATCGACGACAACCCGGCGATCCACCAGGACTTCCGCAAGATTCTCGGCACCGGCCAGGACAGCCAAGCCATGCTGGCCGCCGCCGAGGCGGCCCTGTTCGGCGACGCCCCACCCGTGCAGCACGTCTTCGAACTCGACTCCGCTCATCAGGGCCAGGAAGCCCTGGCCATGCTCACCCGCGCGCTGGCGCAGGGTCGGCCTTATGCCATGGCGTTCATCGACATGCGCATGCCGCCCGGCTGGGATGGGGTCGAGACCGTCGAGCGGCTCTGGCAAGCCGATCCCCAGCTGCAGGTGGCCCTCTGCACCGCCTACTCCGACTATTCCTGGGAGGAAATGGCCGAGCGCCTCGACCTGAGCGACCGCCTGCTGATCCTGAAGAAGCCCTTCGACGCGATCGAGATCCGCCAGTTGGCCAGCGCGCTGACCGTGAAGTGGCAGATGACGCAGGACGCGGCCATGAAGATGAGCGCCCTGGAACAGGCGGTCGAGGAACGAACCAAGGAGCTGTCCGACGCCAACATCATCGTGCGCAACAGCCCGACCATCCTCTACCGCCTGCGCGGCGAGCCAGCCTTTCCCCTGATGTACATCTCGCACAACATCACCAAGTTCGGCCACGATGCCGCCCGCCTGGTCGCCTCGCCGAACTGGGCGCAAGAGCTGGTCCACCCGGACGACCTGCAGATGCTCGACGCGGCGATGGGCCGGGTATTGGAGAAGAGCGCCCAGGGCGCCTCGATCGAATTCCGCCTGCTGACCGGTGCCGGCACTTACCGCTGGGTCGAGAACCGCTATGTCCCGGTGCGCAACGGCGAGGGCCGGCTGATCGAGATCGAAGGCATCATTCTCGACATCACCGAGCGCAAGCTGGCCGAGGAGAAAATCGCCCTGCTCGCCCGCACCGACGGGCTCACCGGCCTGGCCAACCGGGCGACCTTCATCGAGCGCCTGAGCCAGGCCTTCGCCGCGGCCGAGCGCGGCGCCCCCGCGTTCGCGATCTTCTACCTGGACCTCGACCACTTCAAGGAAGTCAACGATACCCTCGGCCACCCGGTCGGCGACCTGCTGCTGCAGGAAGTCGCCGCGCGCATCCAGGACTGTACCCGCGAGAGCGATGTGGTCGCCCGCCTGGGCGGCGACGAGTTTGCGATCCTGCAATTGCACATGGGCGAGCCGGCGAACGCCGGCGCGCTGGCGAAAAATATCCAGACCACCCTGGCGCGCCCCTACTCGCTCAACGGCAACGAGGTGCGCATCTCGGCCAGCATCGGCATCTGCCCCTATGCGCCGGGCAGCGCGGGAGCGGATGCCATGCTGACCCAGGCCGACCTGGCGCTCTACCGCTCCAAGGAAGAGGGCCGCAACCAGTACCACTTTCACTCCGAGGAGCTCGACCAGCAGGTACTGGAGCGGGTAACCCTGGCCAATGACCTGAAAAGAGCAATCGATCAGGACGAGCTGGAGCTGTATTACCAACCCCAGGTCGAGCTGTCATCCGGGAGAATTCTCGGCATGGAGGCGCTGGTACGCTGGAATCACCCCGCCCGCGGCCTGCTCGCCGCCGATGTGTTCATCCACATCGCGGAAAGAACCGGCAGCATAGTGGCGCTCGGCCATTGGGTGCTGGAACAGGCCTGCCGGCAAATGCGCCAGTGGCGCGATGCGGGCATGGCCCCACCGCTGATCGCGATCAACCTCTCGCTGGCCCAGATCAAGAGCGGCCAGGAACTGGTGCGCGATGTCAGCGTAACCATCGCCAAATGGGGACTGGCCCCCGCCGACCTGGAATTCGACGTGACCGAGGCCACCCTGGCCCAGACCAAATGGACCCGCAACGACGTGCTGCCCCAGCTGCGAGAACTAGGCGTGAAGATCGCCATCGACGATTTCGGCGCCGAATACTCCTCGTTCGACTACCTCAAGACCTACCGGGTCAACCACCTGAAGATCGCCCAGTCCTTCATCAACTCGGCCAGCGAGGATCCGGATAGCGCCACGACCATCCGCGCCATCATCAACTTCGCCCGCGAGCTGGGCATCGGCATCATTGCCGGTGGCGTGGAAACCCATGAGCAGCGAGCCCTGCTGATCTCGGCCGGCTCGACAAACCAGGCGCAAGGCTTCTATTTCAGCAAAGCGGTGGACAGCACCTGCGCCAGCGAACTGCTGCGCCAGGGCCGCATCCTGGTGCGGGCTGACGAGGAGGAGCTGGCCCTTGCGCCCAATCCGCCGCAGGGCCGCGCGTGAGCGTAACGGACAGCCTCCCTTCGGGGCCGAAACGCAGGGAATTGCAGGGAGGGCAGGCTAATGGGTCGGGTTACCGCAGCTTTGTTCAGGACAGCATGGCCAGGCCGCAAGCAACTGTCCGCCGCCGGTTTGAGCTGGGTAATCGCCCTGCCATGCGGGCTCGTGGCCCAGATCGGCGCAACGCCGCTCGACGAACCCATCAAACCCATTCCCCTGGTCCAGGATCTGGACCCGGCGCGGACCGAACTGGGTCGCCGGCTGTTTCAGGATGTGCGCCTCTCTGCCAACGACAGCCTGTCGTGCGCCAGCTGCCACCAGCTGGCGAGCGGCGGTGCCGACCAGCGCGCCTTTTCCCTCGGTTTCTCAGGCCAGCGGGCGGCGGTCAACACGCCGAGCGTGCTCAACGCCGGGCTTAACTTCAGGCAGTTCTGGGACGGCCGGGCAGGCTCCCTGGAGGCGCAGATCGACGCCGTGATCCAGAACCCGGTCGAGATGGGTTCGACCTGGCCTGAGGTCATCGGCAAGGTCGCGGCGGACGCCCACTACCGCACGGCCTTTGCCGCCGCCTACCCGGACGGGGTCACCCAGGCGAACATCGCAAATGCCATCGCGACCTTCGAGCGCAGCCTGGCCACGCCCAACTCGCGCTTCGACCAGTACCTGCGCGGCGATGCGGCTGCGCTCTCCGCCGAGGAGAAGGCCGGCTATTTGAAGTTCAAGCAGTACGGCTGCATCACCTGCCACCAGGGGGTGAATATCGGTGGCAACATGTTCCAGAAGTTCGGCGTGATGGGCGACTACTTCCAGGCGCGGGGTAATCCGTCGGCAGCCGACCTGGGACGCTTCCGGGTCACCGGCAACGAGGCCGACAAGCACGTGTTCAAGGTGCCCAGCCTGCGCAATGTCGCCCTCACCGCGCCTTACTTTCACGACGCCACGGCCAAGACCCTCGAGGAAGCGGTGGCTGTCATGTTCAAGTATCAGCTCGGCCGTGTGGCCTCCGAAGCCGATATGCAATCGATCGTCAAGTTTCTCGAAACCCTGACCGGCGAACGCGCAGGGCCGCAGCCATGAGCCTGGTCATACGCCCGAGCTGGCTGTTGATGATGGTAACAGCCGTGGCGCTCGCCTCGACCCTGACGTTTCTGTTCGCCAAGACCGAAGAGCACGACCCCTCGGCGTCTTTCGAGTCTCTGGCCTTGCTGCGGCAGCTCAGGCAGCTGGACGCGCAATGGGAACTCAACGTGTTGAAATCCAAGATCGGCATAAACCAGGACTACGACCCGCTGGTCGAACCCTTGACCGCGCTGAGAGCCCAGTGGGACAGACTGGAGACCCTGGTAAGCCTGCAGGCGTGGAGCGACTCGCCCGATTGGCAGCGCGGGCGCGAGGCCTACCTGCAGGCGCTCGAGGACAAGAGCGAGCTGATCGAGCGTTTCAAGTCGCATAACGCGGTATTGCGCAACTCCCTGGCGTTCCTGCCCATCGCCGAAAACGATATCCACACCCCGCTACGCCAGCTCGGCGGCAGCGGCCGGATCGAACAGACGGCAGTGGTGGCCGACCTGCACGATGCCGTGTTGAGCACCCTGGAATACGCCCAGACAACCTCCACGGACAGAGCCGCCGAGGTCGAGGCGGGCCTGGACCGTCTGGCGGCGGACAAGGCCCTGCTGCCGCCCGACCTGCAGGCGGCGCTGGCGATCCTGATGACGCATGTCCGCACCATCCTGCGCGAGCAGCCGCTGGTCAACGGCCTGGTCGAGCGCATCGGTGCTGTGCCGATGGCGGTGCGTCTCGACGAGCTGCATCGGCTCATCGACCAGGCCCAACTGCAGTCGGCCGAAGAGGACCTGCGCTATCACGAGTACGTGCTGCTCTTCTCCGCGATTCTCGCGGGCCTCCTGTTGTATGTGGGTGGCCGGCTGATCCACAGCTACGCGGTCATCAACCGGGTCAACAAGAAGCTCCAGGAGGCCAACGACGGCCTGGAACAGCGGGTGCAGCAGCGCACCCGCGAACTGCGCGAGACCCAGAGCGAACTGGTGGCCACGGCGCGCCAGGCCGGCATGGCCGAGATCGCGACCAACGTGTTGCATAACGTCGGCAACGTGCTCAATAGCGTGAATGTCTCGGCCGACCTGGTCAGCCGCCGGGTACGCAACTCCAAGTCGCAAGGGCTGGCCAAGGCGGTGCAGCTGATCAACCAGCACGCCGCAGATCTGGGCGATTTCTTCAGCCGCGATGCCAAGGGCAAGCTGCTGCCGGGTTATCTGAGCCAACTGGTCGAAGCGCTCGCTGACGAGCAGCAGGGCATCGCCGAAGAACTCGAACACCTGACCAGAAGCGTCGACCACATCAAGGAGATAGTCGCCACCCAGCAGTCCTATGCCGGTGCCTCGAGCATGCTCGAAGCGGTGCGGGTCACCGAGCTGCTGGAGGATGCCCTGCGCATGAATGCCGGGGCGCTGCAGCGTCACCAGGTCACCGTGATCAGGGAGTTCGCCGAAGTGCCGCCGCTGTTGCTGGACAAGCATCGGCTGCTGCTGATCCTGGTCAACCTGATCAGCAACGCCAAGCAGGCGCTGTCGGCCCAGGACAAGCCTGCACACGCGCTGACCCTGAGCGTGCAGCTGCTGGAGGCGGGCAACCTGCAAATCTGCGTGCGCGACGATGGCGAAGGCATCGCGACGGAAAACCTCACCCGGATCTTTGCCCACGGTTTCACCACGCGCCAGGACGGTCACGGCTTCGGCTTGCACAGTTGCGCATTGGCGGCCATGGAGATGGAGGCGACCCTGACCGCCCATAGCGATGGGCCGGGCCAGGGCGCCGTCTTTGTCCTGGAGCTGCCCGTCCATACCGTGCAGGGCGGGTCATGAGGCAGCCACCGCCAAGCCCGCAGGCATCGCCCACTAACTTTGCCCGCCGGCTGGGCCGTTGCCGCACAAAGATACTCGAACGAAGGCGCGCAGACGCGCCATAATGAGCCGCTCGCGTTTTGCCACAAGGAGTGTCTGATGGAGCAGCTGAGTTGCATACGCCAAGCGCAGTCTTGCGCCACCGACGCGCAACAGGCCGCGCAGGAATTCCATGCCGGAGTGGCGCAGCCCGACATGGCGCTGGTGGTCTTCTTCTGCTCCAGCGAGTACGACCTGGATGTGCTCGCCGGCGAAATCCAGCGCCTGTTCGCCGGGGTGCAAGTCGTCGGCTGCACCACTGCCGGAGAAATCGGACCGGCCGGTTGCCTGGAACACAGCCTGACCGGGGCAAGCTTTGCAGCGAGCCATTTCAGCGTTGCCAGCGGCCATCTCGAACATCTGCAGCAATTCGATGCCGACGCGGGCCAAGCCTTCGCCCAGGAATTGCTGCAAGAGCTGCACGCCCAGACCGCGCACAACGACACGGACAACAGCTTCGCACTGCTGCTGATCGATGGTTTGTCGCGGCGGGAGGAACCGGCAACCCGGGCATTCCAGCGCGCGCTGGGCAAGCTCCCGTTGATCGGCGGTTCAGCGGGCGATTCCATGCAGTTCGTGAAGACCCATGTCTACTGGCAGGGCCGATTCTGTTCCGACAGCGCCATCCTGGTTCTGCTGAGCTCGCGCCTGCCCTTGCGGATATTCAAGACCCAGCATTTCGTGACCACGGAGCAACGCCTGGTTGTCACCGAAGCCGCTGCTTCCTCCCGGGTCGTCCAGGAAATCAATGGCCTGCCGGCAAGCCAGGAATACGCCCGAATGCTCGGCATCGATGCCTGCGATCTCGACTCCGTGCGCCTGGCCGCCTGGCCGCTGGTACTGACGATCGGCGGCACGACCTACGTGCGCGCCGTCCAGAAAGCCAACCCGGATGGCAGCCTGACGTTCTTCTGCGCCATCGAAAACGGACTGGTGCTGCGGCTGGCGCAGGGCGTGGATCTCCTGCACAACCTGGAGCAGACCTTTGCCCGGATACGGGCCGAGATCGGCCCGCCACTGCTGGTCCTCGGGTTTGATTGCATGGGGCGCAAACTGGAAATTGCCCAGAGCCCCGACAAACAGCGGATCGGCGAGGTCCTGCTGCAGAACAACTGCGTCGGCTTCAACACCTACGGCGAACAGTTCCGCGGCGTGCATGTCAATCAGACGCTGGTCGGCATCGCGATAGGCGCGCATACCCCGGAGACCGACGATGCCTGAACCCGCCGAGCAAGCCACGGAACGCGAAATCGTCCGGCTCAACAAGATCATCCGCGCCCTGATGGACCGCGCCGAGCGCAGCGCCAATGCCCAGGGCTCGGACTTCGACCTGTTCCAGACCACCATCATGCTGGAAGAGCAGGTACTCAGCCGCACGGCGGAGCTGCAAGCGGCCCTGGGCGAGAACGAGAAAATCACCCATGAACTGCGCCAGACCCAGAGCGAACTGGTGGCCACGGCGCGCCAGGCCGGCATGGCCGAAATCGCCACCAACGTGCTGCACAATGTCGGCAACGTGCTCAACAGCGTGAACGTCTCCGCCGAGCTGGTCAGCCGCCGGGTGCGCGCCTCCAAGGCCCAGGGGCTGGCCAAGGCGGTCCAGCTGATCAACCAGCACGCCGCCGACCTCGGCGACTTCATCAGCCACGACGCCAAGGGCAAGTTGCTGCCGACCTACCTGAATCAACTGGTCGAGGCCATCGCCGCCGAGCAGCAGGCCATTGTCGAAGAACTCGCAAACCTGGCCAAGAGCGTCGGCCATATCAAGGAGATAGTCGCCACCCAGCAGTCCTATGCCGGCGCGTCGAGCATGGTCGAGCCGGTACGCCTCGCCGACTTGCTCGAAGATGCCCTGCGCATCCACGCCGAGGCGCTCGGCCGCCAGCGGATCAGCGTGCTCAAGGCGTTCGCCGAGACGCCTCCGCTATTGCTCGACAAGCATCGGCTGCTGCTGATCCTGGTCAACCTGATCGGCAACGCCAAGGATGCGCTGTCGGCCCCGGCTAACCAGTCGCGAACCCTGACCCTGAGCGTAAGGCTGCTGGACGAGGGCAACCTGCGAATCTGCGTGCAGGACGATGGCGAAGGCATCGCCGCGCAAAACCTCACCCGGATCTTTGCCCACGGCTTCACCACCCGCAAGAATGGCCACGGTTTCGGCCTGCACAGTTGCGCGCTGGCGGCCATGGAGATGGGCGGCAGCCTGACGGCCCATAGCGAGGGGCCTGAGCGAGGGGCGACCTTCACCCTCGAATTACCCATTAGCAGGCCGTTGAAAAACGTAGGCGAGGCAGGCGAGACAAGGCAAAAATGGCCGAAAAAACGGAGTTTACTGCAGTAAATGAGCATTTTGAGGCCATTTTTAACGCCGTATCGACAACGTAGGTAGTTTTTCAACAGCCTGTTAGAGCCACACTGGATAGCCTATGAGTACGCTGCACAACCGACGCATCCTGCTGATCGACGATACACCCTCGATCCATGAGGACTTCCGCAAGATCCTGCTGCTCGATACCCAGGCGGAGGCCGAACTGGATGCGGTCGAGGCGGCGCTGTTCGGCGAGGAGGTCAAGGCTAGCGCCCCAGCGTTCGAACTCGACTCGGCCTACCAGGGCCAGGAAGGCCTGGCCAAGGTCTGCCAGGCCATGCGTGCAAACCGCCCCTACGCCCTGGCCTTCGTCGACATGCGCATGCCGCTGGGCTGGGACGGCGTCGAGACCATCGAACAACTCTGGCAGGAAGACCCGCGCCTGCAGATAGTGATCTGTACCGCCTACGCCGACTACTCCTGGGAAGAGGTGCTCGACCGCCTCGACAGCCGCGATCGCCTGCTGATCCTGAAGAAGCCCTTCGACAACATCGAGGTCTGCCAACTGGCCAATACGCTGACGGTCAAGTGGGAAATGACCCAGCGGGCGGCCCTGCAGATGAGCGACCTGGAGGCCAAGGTCGTCGAGCGCACCCGCGAGATCAGGCAAGCCAGCGAAGCGCTGCAGGTGGAAATCGTCGAACGCAAACAGCTGCAGAGCCAGCTGCTGCAAGCCGAGAAATTGGCCTCCATCGGCCAACTGGCGGCGGGCGTCGCGCACGAGATCAACAACCCGATCGGCTATATTTCCTCCAATTTCTGCACGCTCGAGGGTTATTACGCAGGGCTGCTGGAGATGCTGAGTGCCTACGAGGCCGTGGAGCAGACCGTGGGTTCACCGGAGGTGGTGGCCAAGCTGCAAGCCCTGCGCGAACGCCTGGAGCTCGACTTCCTCAAGGAGGACATCCCGCAGCTGATGCGCGAATCCAGGCAGGGCATCGCCCGGGTGCGCCAGATCGTACAGGACTTGAAGGACTTCTCGCGGATCGACTCGACCCAGGAATGGCAGTGGGCCAATCTGGAGGAAGGCATCGACTCGACCCTCAACATCGTCGCCAACGAGATCAAGTACAAGGCCGATGTGGTCAAGCAATATGCGGGCATCGGCGAGATCGAATGCCTGCCCGCGCAACTCAACCAGGTCATCCTCAATCTGCTGGTCAACGCCGCCCAGGCGATGGGGCCCGAGCGGGGTACGATCAGCATTCGCACCGGCACGACGGCCGAGCGGGTCTGGATTGAGGTGGCGGATAGCGGCCAGGGCATTGCCGCGCAAGTCCTGCCGCGGATCTTCGAGCCCTTCTTCACCACCAAGCCCATCGGCCAGGGCACCGGGCTGGGTTTGTCACTCTCCTATGGCATCGTGCACAAGCATAACGGCACGCTCAATGTGGACAGCGCAGTGGGCCTGGGCAGCACCTTCCGTCTTGAACTGCCGGTGCGCCAACCCGTGCAGCCTGAATGACTGCATGCGCTCGCGAATGCCGAGCTGGGTAACCGATCACGCTTGGCACTTCGCCCTCGCCAGCAGTTTCGGGCATGCTAGTGCCTCGCATGGAGGAGCAAGTTTCCGACTGTTGCCTGCCGTGCGCCGAGAGTGACCGAGGAGCCCGCATGTCCGCCTTTGCTGCAACCAACCAAGACCGCACCCTCGACCTCGGCGACCTGTTGCGCGAACTGGTCGCCCAGGGCCGGGTCGACCAGGACAGTGCCGAGCAGTGCCTGGCGATCCGCCGCAGCGCGGTGAACAATCAGCAGCATCCGCTGGAATTTCTCGCCGCCCAGCAGGTCGACGACCTCAGCCGTCCGGGCAACAAGCTCGACCTGGAAAGCCTAACCGTCTGGCTGGCACAGTTCGCCGGCCAACCCTACCTGCGCATCGACCCGCTGAAGATCGACGTCGCCGCCGTCACCCCGCTGATGTCCTATGCCTTCGCCCAACGGCACAAGATCCTCGCCGTGGCGGTGGCCCCGGATGCGGTGACCATCGCCAGCGCGCAACCGCTGATGCACAGCTGGGAAGCCAACCTGACCCACGTGCTCAAACGCCCGATCAAGCGGGTGGTGGCCAACCCGGCGGATATCCAGCGCTTTACCGTGGAGTTCTACCGCCTGGCCAAGTCAGTCAGCGGCGCCAGCGCCGGCGACATGAAGATCAGCGGAGTCGGCAACTTCGAGCAGTTGCTCAACCTCGGCGCCCAGGACCAGGAGCCGGACGCCAACGACGCGCATATCGTCAACATCGTCGACTGGCTGTTCCAGTACGCCTTCCAGCAACGCGCCAGCGATATCCATATCGAGCCGCGCCGCGAGCAGGGCAGCGTGCGCTTTCGCATCGACGGCGTGCTGCACACCGTCTACCAGTTCCCGCCGCAGGTGACCATGGCGGTGGTCAGCCGCCTGAAGAGCCTGGGCCGGATGAACGTGGCGGAGAAGCGCAAGCCCCAGGACGGCCGGGTCAAGACCAAGACCCCGGACGGCGGCGAAGTCGAACTGCGCCTGTCGACCCTGCCCACCGCCTTCGGTGAAAAGCTGGTGATGCGCATCTTCGACCCGGAAGTGCTGCTGAAAAGCTTCGACCAGCTGGGCTTCTCGCCGGACGACATGAGGCGCTGGGCCGACATGACCGGCCAGCCCAACGGCATCATTCTGGTCACCGGCCCCACCGGCTCGGGCAAGACCACCACCCTCTACACCACGCTCAAGCAACTGGCGACCTCCGAGGTCAACGTCTGCACCATCGAAGACCCGATCGAGATGATCGAAGGGGCCTTCAACCAGATGCAGGTGCAGCACAACATCGACCTGACCTTCGCCAGCGGCGTGCGCGCGCTGATGCGCCAGGATCCGGACATCATCATGGTCGGCGAGATCCGTGACCTGGAAACCGCCGAGATGGCGATCCAGGCCGCACTCACCGGCCACCTGGTGCTCTCGACCCTGCACACCAACGACGCGCCCAGCGCTATCACCCGCCTGCTCGAACTGGGCGTGCCACATTACCTGCTCAAGGCCACCCTGCTCGGGGTCATGGCCCAGCGCCTAGTGCGTACCCTGTGCCCGCACTGCAAGGCGCCGCACGAGCTCAGCGAAGACGACTGGCACAGCCTGACCAAGCCGTGGAACGCGCCGCTGCCGAGCGGCGCGCACAAGGCCGTGGGTTGCCTGGAGTGCCGCGATACCGGCTACCGCGGGCGCGCCGGGGTCTACGAGATCATGCAGCTGGGCGATGCGATCAAACCGCTGATCAGCGCCGACACCGACCTCACGGCCCTGCGCCGGCATGCCTTCAAGGAGGGCATGCGCAGCCTGCGCCTGTCCGGTGCACAAAAAGTCGCCGCCGGCCTGACCACCATCGAGGAAGTACTGCGGGTCACGCCGCAGAGCGAACAGAAGTAGCGCACGACCGCCGAGGCTTAACCGTAGGATGGGTTAGCCGCTCAAGCGATGGTTGATCGAGCTGCATTCTCTGCGCGGCGTAACCCATCATCGCGGAGCACCTGCTGGCGCCGTGTCGAGTTACGCCCAACCCAAGGTCCGTCGGCTTACCCGCTCAACGCTGGGCGACGACCGCCCCCTTGCGTGGCGGGCAGTTGAGGTAGGCCGAGCGCTGCAGCCAGCCTTGGTCCGGGTACCAGGCGAAGATGAACTGGCCGCCCTTGAGCTGATCGACCACCATCCGTGCCACCTCCGGCCGCACCGCCGGACAACCGAGACTGCGACCGATCCGGCCCTGGGTCTTGGCCAGGCGCGGGTCGACGTAGCTGGCGGCATGGATGACGATGGCGCGCTCGCGGGCAAGGTCGTTCACCCCCGGCTCGAGTCCGTCCATGCGCAACGAATAGCCGTGCTTGCCCCTGTAGCTCTCCGCGGCGCGGAACAGGCCCAGGCTCGACTGATAGCTGCCCTCGGTGTTGGAAAAGCGCGTGGCGAAATTCTCGCCGGAATGGCGCCCGTGGGCGACCAGATCGCTCAACAGCAGGCGTTGCTGCTGCAGATCGAAGATCCACAGGCGCCGCGCCGTCGACGGCTGCGCATAGTCGATCACCGCCAGGCGCTGCGCCGGTTCTGCACCATGCTTGAGTGCACACTGCATGGCCGCCAGCGCATGCTCAAGCACCTGGCGGTCGAGTCCGGGGGCGGCGCGCGTCAGACCGTCGACCAGTGGCGGCGGGGCGGCGGTCGCCGCCAGCCAGGGTGACGCCAGCAGGCACAGTCCGGTCAGAATGACACCGAGCCGACGGAGTGATTTGACCATGTGCAGAAAACTCCTGTGTACACTGCGGCGAACACTTATTTGACTGCCTAGCGCAATCACGAAACTGGCGAATCATGGACTGCAGAGCGCGATTGTACAAAAAAACCGCAGGCTTCCTGAGCGCCGGCTGTCTGCTGGCGCTGACGGTCCAGGCCTACGGCGTCGATGACAGCGCCAGCCGGGCGATCCGCCAGAGCTTCGCCGTGCAACCGAGCGCCTGCGCCCCAGCGCTCACGACCGCCGAGCTGCAGGTGCCTGGCCTGCTCCACGAATTCTATGCCCGTCAGGGATTCACCCCGCTCTGGCAGGAGCCTAGCCGGCGGACGGCGCTGCTGCACGAACTGGAACAACTGGCCGACGACGGACTCGAGCCGAACGAGTATCGGCTCGATCACCTGCGCACCCCACCACCGACGGATCTCCAACAGCGCGCCTGCGCCGACCTGCTGATCAGCCACAGCTACCTGCAAGCCCTGCAGCATCTGGCACGCGGGCGGGTGGCGCAAGAATCGATAGAACCCTTCTGGCGTGCCCCCGACAGTCTCAACCCGACACCACGCCCCAGCGTACTCGAGCTGGCCTGGCAAGGGCTCGACGACCTGCCGGCAGCCTTCGCCACGGCGCGCCCGGCCCTGCGCCAGTACCAGGAGCTGCGTCGCGCCTACGCCGAGCGGCGTCGCCGGCCACTCGCCGAGTGGCCGACGATTCCCGGCGGCCGCCTGCTGCGCCCGGACATGCACGATGCGCGCGTTCCTCTGCTGGCGGCCCGACTGGCCGCGGAAGGCTATATAGATGAGCAACCCGCCAGCGATCATTACGACGCCAGCCTGGTGGCCGCGGTGGAGCGCTTCCAGAGTCACCATGGTCTGCAGGCCGATGGTCTGATCGGCCCGCAAAGCCTGACCGCCCTGAATACCAGTGCCAGGGCACGCCTCGAACAGCTGCGGGTCAACCTCGAGCGCTGGCGCTGGCTGGCCGGCGACCTCGAGGCGCAAACCCTGCTGGTGGATATCGCCGGCGGCCAACTCAGCTATTACCGCGACCACCAGTTGCTGTGGCAGGGCCGCGCCCAGGTTGGCCGGCCGGCACGCCAGACGCCACAGCTCAAGTCGCTGGTCAGCCGCCTGACCCTCAATCCGACCTGGACCGTACCGCCGACCATCATGCGCGAGGACAAGCTGCCGGAGATCCGCCGCGACCTCGGCTATCTGCAGCGTCAGCAGTTGCGCGTGCTCGACCGCGACGGCAAGCCGCTCGACCCGGCAACGGTCGACTGGCAGCAGCCCGGCGCGATCATCCTGCGTCAGGATGCCGGGCCGCAGAATCCCCTCGGGCAGTTGGCCATCCGCTTCGCCAACCCATTCTCGGTGTACCTGCACGACACCCCCAGCCAGCACCTGTTCAACAAGTCGCCGCGTACCTTCAGCTCCGGCTGCGTGCGCATCGAAGGCATCCTGCAACTGCTCGACGCCCTGCTGCCGGTCGCTGACTGTGCCGAGATCGCCCGCCTGCTGGCCAGCGGCAAAACCACGGAGTTCCCGCTGCGTGAGCGCCTGCCGATCGTCCTGGCCTACTGGACCGCCACGGTCGACGCCGACGGTGCGCTGATCCTGCGCAACGACCTCTATGCACGGGATCGAAAATTGCTCGCCGCCCTGCAGCGCAACAACTACTGATTCACAAGTCCGCCTGGCGCCCGGGCAAAACGCCAGCTATAGGCATACAATCGGCCGCCACCCTACAAGCTCTGCGCAAGGAACGACGCCTCATGGAAATCGGCAGCGTGATCTTTCTCTTCGTCGGCCTGGCCGTCGCCGTGGTCTTCATGGGTTTCAAAGTGGTGCCCCAGGGCTCCCAGTGGACGGTCGAGCGCTTCGGTCGCTACACCAACACCCTGAACCCGGGCCTGAACATCATAGTGCCGGTGATGGACCGCATCGGCCACAAGCTCAGCGTGATGGAAACGGTGCTGGATATTCCGCCGCAGGAAGTGATCACCGCCGACAACGCCACCGTGCAGATCGATGCCATTTGCTTCTTCCAGGTGATCAACGCCGCCCAGGCGGCCTACGAAGTGAACAACCTCACCCATGCGATCCGCAACCTGGTGCAGACCAACATCCGTACCGTGCTCGGCTCCATGGAGCTGGACGCCATGCTCAGCCAGCGCGACGCGATCAACGAACGGCTGCTGCGCACCGTCGACGAAGCGACCGCGCCCTGGGGCATCAAGATCACCCGCATCGAGATCAAGGACATCAGCCCGCCCGCCGACCTGATGGCGGCCATGTCCGGACAGATGAAGGCCGAGCGCATCAAACGCGCGCAAATCCTCGAAGCCGAAGGCCTGCGCGCCGCCGCCATCCTCACCGCCGAAGGCAAGAAGCAGGCGCAGATCCTCGAGGCCGAAGGCGAGCGCCAGGCCGCCTTCCTCGAAGCCGAAGCCCGCGAGCGCGCCGCCGGCGCCGAAGCCGAAGCCACCCGGGTGGTGTCCGATGCCATCGCCAGCGGCAACGTGCAGGCGATCAACTACTTCGTCGCGCAGAAATACATCGACGCCCTCGGCCAACTGGCCAGCGCCGACAACAGCAAGGTGATCCTGATGCCGCTGGAGGCCAGCCAGGTGATCGGTGCGGTCAGCGGGATCGGTGAAATCGTCAAAGCCACCTTCGGCGCCGAGAACAAGGGTTAAGCCATGTGGGACAGCCTGCAACACCTGTCGTACTGGAACTGGCTGGCGGTCGGCACCCTGCTGCTGATCCTCGAGGTGTTCGGCGCCGGCGGTTACCTGCTGTGGATCGGCCTGGCTGCCGCCTGCGTCGGCGTGCTGACCTTCCTGTTCCCCGAACTGCCCTGGACCCTGCAGTTCATCCTGTTCGGGGTGCTCTCGGTGCTCACCGCGGTGCTCTGGTGGCGCCGCCAGCGCAGCGCGGCCAAGCCTTCCGACCAGCCGGGGCTGAACCGCCGCGGCAGCGAGCTGGTGGGCCGCCAGTTCGTCCTCTATGAAGCCATCGCCAGCGGCCGTGGCAAGATCAAGGCCGGCGACACCCTGTGGCTGGTCAGCGGCCCGGATCTGCCGGCCGGCAGCCAGGTTCGGGTGATCGGCCAGGACGGCGTACTGCTCAAAGTCGAAGCCAGCGGGTGAGCGCCCCGCTCCTCGCGCCGCTGGCAGCGACGCAGGATGGCGCCGCCCTCGACCTGCTCGACCGGGCCTTTGCCAGCGACCCGACCCTCGGCTGGTACCTGTTCGCCGAGCGTGCGGATTTTGCCCAACGCCGCCGCGCCTATCTGGCGGCGTATCAACGCTTGCACCGCGCCAACGGCATGCCGATCCTCGCCGCCTGGCAGGCCGGACAGCTGGTCGGCGCCGCCTATTTCAGCCTGACCGGGCAACATCCCAGCGCCGGCAGCCTGGAGCACATCGGCCAGGCGATCCGCCAGCAGTGCGGCGCAGACTGCCTGGCCCGCCTCGACCAACTGCTCGAGGCCTTCGAGCAGCAGCCGAGCCACTCCGGCAGCGCGCGCATCGAGTTCATCGCCGTGGCGCCCGACCGGCAAGGCCGGGGCATCGGCAGCAGCCTGCTGAGCCAGACCCTGACCCAACTGCGCCAGCAGGGCTGCCAGCTTGTCGCCCTGGAAACCGGCGAGCCGCGCAACCTGGCGCTGTATCGGCGCCACGGTTTTGCCCAGAGCGGCCACCTGACGCTGGCGGGCCTGCACCAGTACTACCTGCAAGCGAACTGCTAGCGGCGGCGCCTAGGCTGGCAGCGCTGAAGGTCATCGAGATGTCCCTAACGCTTCGCGGCTGAAGCGCAACGCCCTCTTATCAAAAAAACCGTATGTCATTGATTTTATGGGTTATGACGTTCCTTGCGGGAGGGGCTTTAGCCGCGAAAGCTTTCGAAGTCCCCACAAAAAACATCGCGGCTAAAGCGGGACGCCGCCCGGCCCCTCCCACAGCTACCCACAAGCCGACAGACACGCTTGCCTCCAGTTTGTTGCGCGACAGCGCTCCGTCGAAGTCGGCGAGCGAACTTGCGGCAGCCGCCGCGACGATTCCCACGCAGAACGCCATCGAGCCTGCGCAGCTTACCCGCACCAGGCACGCCCGCCCTTGATCGGCCTGGTTGAACCCCTGGCGGCGAGTTGGACTCCTAATACATAAGCAAACCTTGCGGAGGTCACTCATATGCGCCGTTTGAATCCGTTGATTTTCACCGTACTCGTCGCCTTCACGGCCCCGACATTCGCGGACAGCCTGGTGCGCGACATCCTCTCGTCCGGGGCGACCACGGCCTCGACCTACCTGACCTTCAAGGACAAGAAGCTGATCGTGCCGGTGCGTGACGATGCCAGCAGCTATGTCGCCAGCGGCGGGCAGATTCGCGGCCCCTACCTGGAAGCCGCGCTGAACCAATTGCGCGCCGAGCATCCCGATCTGCAGGCCAGCGACATGCAGTTGGCCAGCGCCATCCTCGCCGCGGAACAGCAGTAGCAGGCCACCGAAAATCCGCGCCAGCCCATTGCACGTCAGGGCGGATACTCTCGCGCAGGTGCCCGAAGTCGTAGTCGGACAGACCTACGTACTCCAGCAGCCGCTCGATGCTCTGCCACTCATGGTCCTCGGCCTGGTTGCCCAGCACCCGCGCAAGCGGCCAACAGATCCCGGGCACAGGGAAAATCCCGGGCCTGCGCCTGTCTCTGGCGAAACGGCTATAATCGCGCTCTTTTTCCGGAGAACACCCCATGTCCCTGCCCAGCCTGCGGCTTAAAGCCAACGCCGATCGACGCCTGCGCGCTGGTCATCTGTGGGTCTACAGCAACGAAATCGATGTCGCCGCCACGCCCTTGCACGGCTTTGCCGCGGGCGATCAGGCGATCCTCGAGGCGGCCGGCGGCAAGGCGCTGGGCGTGGTCGCACTGAGTCCGAACAACCTGATCTGCGCCCGTCTGCTGTCGCGCGACGTCAAGCACGTACTGGACAAGTCCCTGCTGGTGCACCGCATCAATGTCGCCCTGTCCTTGCGCCAGCGCCTGTTCGACCAGCCCTGCTACCGCCTGGTATTCGGCGACTCCGACCTGCTACCGGGCCTGGTGGTGGATCGCTTCTTCGACATTCTGGTGGTGCAACTGGCCTCGGCGACCATGGAACGGCACAAGGACGAGGTGCTCGCCGCACTGATTCAGGTGTGCAAGCCCAGCGGCATCCTGCTCAAGAACGACTCCGCGGCGCGCGATGCCGAAGGTCTGCAGCGTTACGTCGAGACCGCCTTCGGCGTGGTGCCGGAATGGGTGGCGCTGGAAGAGAATGGGGTAAGGTTCGAAGCCCCGGTGGTCGAAGGGCAGAAGACCGGCTGGTTCTTCGACCACCGGATGAACCGCGCACGCCTGGCGCCCTACGTCAAAGGCAAGCGCGTACTCGACCTGTTCAGCTATATCGGCGGCTGGGGCGTGCAGGCTGCAGCCTTCGGCGCCACCGAGGTGATGTGCGTGGACGCCTCGGCCTTCGCCCTCGACGGCGTCGAGCGCAACGCCGCGCTCAACGGCCTGTCGGAACAGGTCGCCTGTATCGAAGGCGACGTGTTCGCCGCCCTCAGGGAACTGAAAAGCGCCGAAGAGCGCTTCGACGTGGTGATCGCCGATCCGCCCGCCTTCATCAAGCGCAAGAAGGACCTGAAGAACGGCGAAGCCGCCTACCGCCGCCTCAACGAAGCGGCCATGCGCCTGCTCAACAAGGACGGCATCCTGGTCAGCGCCTCCTGCTCCATGCACCTGCCGGAAGACGACCTGCAGAACATCCTGCTGACCAGCGCCCGCCACCTCGACCGCAATATCCAGCTGCTGGAACGCGGCGCCCAGGGTCCGGATCACCCGGTGCACCCGGCCATCGCCGAGACCCGCTATATCAAGAGCCTGACCTGCCGCCTGCTGCCCAACAGCTAACAGGCCACTGGAAATTCTGGCGGGCGAAGGCAAACCTGGGCCGTATTCGGCTGCTACTGCGCTTCTCGACATGGCAACGCTGCATAGTCGAGCGCAGTGGTTTTTCAAGACTATGCCCCAGTAGTGTGTTGCGTTCAGGCTTCGGCGCTCAAGTGTGACGGATCTGACCCCGTAGGGTGCGCCGTGCGCACCAGCGCTGGCTGCAGACTCTTGGTGCGCACGGCGCACCCTACCTATTGCGACTCTTGCAAGCTCCCCAAACGCCCCATGCTGCAATTCCCTGTAGGAGCGGGCCATGCCCGCGATCCGCGTGCGGCCAGACACTTTCGCGGCCATGGGACTGGGCGTCCCCGCCGCGCCTACAGAGGGCGCGGTTTGCCCCCTCTCCCGCATGTGGGCAAGGGGATAATCTGAGCCGCCGCGCAATCGTGCGCCGCATATCTGGGGCATAGCCTTTTTCATCAGCTTGCCAAGCCCCGCGCACCAGCCGAGTGCGTTTCGGCAGGTACCCCCTCCCCCTGTGCTGTTACCACTTCTCCCACCCAGCTAGCGCAAACCCCAAGCTGAACTAGGCTTAGAAACACGCGTAGCGCAGCCGTGCATGGTTATGGCTGGCTGGCCTGCTTATTGCTTTTGGTTATTTCCATAACAGCTGCTCGTATCGACAAGCGAACGAGACAGTTGACTGAAGCGGTCACTGTTCTGATGGAAAGCTGGGGAGGATTATGGCTGAGCAAGCTGGGGACAAAGCGTTCCTACAATTCACCAATGTGAAGAAGACCTACGACCACAAGACCCTGGTGGTCAAGGATTTCAACCTGGATGTGGCCAAGGGCGAATTCATCACCCTGCTCGGCCCCTCCGGCTCCGGCAAGACCACCTGCCTGATGATGCTCGCCGGCTTCGAGGACGTGACCAGCGGCGAGATCCTGATCAACGGCCGTTCGGTCACCAGCATTGCCCCCTACGCCCGCAACATCGGCATGGTGTTCCAGCAGTACGCCTTGTTTCCGCACATGACCCTGCGCGAAAACCTCGCCTACCCGCTGAAAATCCGCAAGAGACCCAAAGACGAAATCAAGGCCAAGGTCGACGAGTACCTGTCGCTGGTCGAGCTGCTGGATTTCGGCAACCGCTTTCCCGGGCAACTGTCCGGTGGCCAGCGCCAGCGTGTGGCCCTGGCCCGGGCGCTGATCTTCGCCCCGGATATCGTCTTGATGGACGAGCCGCTCGGCGCCCTCGACAAGAAGCTGCGCGAGCAGATGCAGTTCGAGATCAAGCGCCTGCACGAGCAGCTCGGCTTCACCGTGATCTACGTCACCCATGACCAGACCGAAGCCCTGACCATGAGCGACCGCATCGCCGTGTTCAACAACGGCATCGTCCAGCAATGCGCCGCGCCCCACGTACTCTACGAACGCCCGGCCAACCTGTTCGTCGCCGATTTCATCGGCGAGAGCAACAAGCTCAAGGGCACCATCGAGTCGGTCGGCGACGACCGCGTCGGCGTGCGCCTGGAAGACGGCGGCCTGGTCAGCAGCCTGAAGGCCAACTGTTGCGAGATCGGCCTGCCGACCACAGTGTCGATCCGCCCGGAAAAACTCACCTTCACCGACCGTCTCGGCAGCGCCGGCAACCAGGTCAAGGCGCGCTTCGTGACCCGCCACTATGTCGGCGAATACATCCGTTACCACTTCGCCACCGCCGACGGCACCGAACTGGTGGTGAAAAACCTGAACGACAGCTCGGCACCGCAGTTCAGCAACAGTGACGAGGTCGCCCTGGCCTGGCTGCCCCAGGACAGTCAGGCACTGGACCGCCCAGTCGCCGCGTCTACGCTTTAACCACACAACTAAAAGCAATGGAGCACAGCAATGGCTAGATCACTGACTACCCGCTTTTCCACATTCGCTTTGGCTGCAGCGTTAGGCACGGCCACCTTCGCCGCCAGCGCCCAGGACAGCCTGACCGTGGTGTCCTGGGGCGGCGCCTATGGCGCGGCGCAACAGAAACACGTCATCGACCCCTACCAGAAAGACACCGGGGTCAAGGTGCTGTTCGAGGACTACTCCGGCGGCGTGGCCGAGATCAAGGCCCAGGTCGAATCCGGCAATATCCAGTGGGACGTGGTCGACTTCGAGGTGATCGACCTCGAGCGTGCCTGCTCCGAAGGCCTGCTGGAAGTCATCCCGCATGAGACCCTGCCGGCCGGCGTGGACGGCACCCCGGCGGCAGAAGACTTCATTCCCGAGGCCCTGGCCAGCGAATGCGCGGTCGGCAACATCGTCTGGTCGGTGGTATTCGCCTACAACGAGAAGACCATCGGCGGCACCAAGGCGGCGGACATCGACGACTTCTTCGACACGACCAAGATCCCCGGCAAGCGCGCCATGCGCAAGCGCCCGCAGGTCAACATGGAATGGGCCCTGCTGGCCGACGGCGTAGCGCCGGAAGAGGTCTACGAAGTGCTGGCCACCGCCGAAGGCCAACAGCGCGCCTTCGACAAACTGGCCACGATCAAGAACGACATCGTCTGGTTCGACTCCTGGTCGCAGGCCCCGCAACTGCTCAACGACGGCGGCGCGGTGCTGGTGCAATCGGCCAACGGTCGCTTCTACGACGCCATCCGCCAGGAGAACAAGCCCTTCGTCATCGTCTGGGACGGCCACGTCTACGACCTCGACGCCTGGGCCATCGTCAAGGGCTCGCCGAAGAAGGACCTGGCCCTCAAGTTCGTCGCCTACGCCACCGGCTCCAAGCCGCTGGCAGGCATGCCGGACGTGGCGTACGGCCCGACCCGCAAGTCCTCCACGCCGATGATGGACCCGACCGCCGCCCCGCACCTGCCTACCGCACACCTGGATAAAGGCATCCAGGCCAGTTCGGAATTCTGGGCGGATTACGGCGAGTCGCTCGGCGAGAAGTTCAACGAGTGGCTGCTCAAGTAGCGACGTAGGGGTGGGTTGGCCAAAGGCGTAAACCACCCATTCGCTCTTACCCGCAGCATTGCTGGTGGGTTATGCCGTTTAGCGGCTAACCCACCCTACACGGAGTCATGTCTTGTCCGCCCTGACCACTACCGAAGCCGGTCAAGCCGCCAGCGCCCGCAGCAAGAAACGCCTGACCGCCTTTCTGTTCGTGGTGCCGTTGCTCGCCTTCATTCTCCTGACCTTCGTTGCGCCCATCGGCAGCATGCTCTGGCGCAGCGTGCATCACCCGGCCGTGGCCGAACTGATCCCGCTGACCCTGGTGGAGTTGCAACGCTGGGACGGCCACGCAATACCCGATGAAACGACCCTCAACGTATTTGCCCTGGAGCTGCATGGCCTGGCCAAGCAGCGCCTGTCCGGCAAACTGTCCGAGGAGCTCAACCGCGCCTATACCGGCATGTCCAGCGTGGTCAAATCCAGCGCCCGACGAATCGGCCGACTGAAAATAGAACAGCTTGAGAGCCAAGGCGCCGAGACCCTGCTACAGGCGCATCGCAACTGGAGCAAAGCGGAGGTCTGGTACGCGATCAAACGCGCCGGCCAGATCTACACCTACGACTACTACCTGACCGCCCTCGACCTGGAGCTGCACCCGGAGCAGGGCATCCAGGTGCGCGAAGACACGCAGATCTACCTGCAGCTGTACGGCAAGACCCTGAACATGGCGCTGGTCATCACCCTGTTCTGCGCCCTGCTCGGCTACCCGCTGGCCTACTACCTGTCCGGTCTGCCGGAAAACCGCGCCAACCTGCTGCTGGTGCTGGTCCTGCTGCCCTTCTGGACCTCGCTGCTGGTGCGCACCACCGCCTGGATCGCCCTGTTGCAGACCAACGGCGTGATCAATTCATTCCTGCTCAGCAGCGGCCTGATCGGCCAACCGATCGAGATGCTCTACACCTCGTTCGCCACCATCATCGCCATGACCCATATTCTCCTGCCGTTCATGATCCTGCCGCTATACAGCGTGATGCGCGGCATCGACCCCAGCTACCTGCGCGCGGCCATGTCGCTCGGGGCCAAGCCGATTCCGGCGTTCGCCCGGATCTACTTCCCGATGACCCTGCCGGGCCTGAGTGCCGGCGCCCTGCTGGTGTTCATCATCTCCGTGGGCTACTACATCACCCCGGCGCTGGTCGGCGGCACCGACGGGCAGATGATCAGCAACATCATCGCCTTCCATATGCAGCGCTCGAACAACTGGGAACTGGCCGCCGCGCTGGGCTCCTTGCTGCTCGGCCTGATTCTCGTGCTGTACTGGCTGTACGACCGTTTCGTCGGCGCCAGCAATATCAAACTGGGATAGCGCAGACGATGAAAATCCCCAGCTACTTTGGCTTCTGGCACCACCTCGGCGCCTGGCTGTTGAAAACCAGCTCCTGGCTGGTGCTGCTGTTCCTGATCATGCCGATCCTGGTGATCATTCCGCTGTCATTCAACGTCGAGCCGTTCTTCAGCTTCACCGAAGGCATGCTCACCCTGCAGCCGGAAGCCTATTCGCTGCGCTGGTACCGGGAGATCTTCAGCGACGCGAAATGGATCCTGGCGATCCAGAACAGCTTCCTGATCGGCATCTTCGCCACCATCCTCGCCACCGTACTGGGCACCTGCGCCGCGGTCGGCCTGGCCCGCGACGACATGCCCTACCGGCGCTTCATCACCGCCCTGCTGCTGTCGCCGATGATCGTGCCGCTGATCATCACCGCTGCCGGGATGTTCTTCTTCTATTCCGACCTGGGCCTGGCCGGCAGCTACCTGGGGGTGATCCTGGCCCACGCGGCCCTGGGCACGCCCTTCGTGATCATCACCGTGACCGCGACCCTGACCGGTTTCGACTATTCCCTGGCGCGCGCCGCGATCAACCTGGGCGCCACGCCATTGCGGGTGTTCTTCGACATCATCATGCCGCTGATCCGCCCCGGGGTGATCAGCGGCGCGCTGTTCGCCTTCATCACCTCGTTCGACGAGGTGGTGGTCATCCTGTTCATGGCCGGCCCCCAGCAACGCACCATCCCGCGGCAGATGTTCTCGGGCCTGCGCGAGCAGATCAACCCGAGCATCCTGGCCATCGCCACCCTGCTGATCCTGGTGTCCATCGCCCTGCTGGTGACCATCGAGCTGCTGCGCCGGCGTGCCGAGCGCCTGCGCGGCGTCGAACTGATCGAATAACCCGCTCACGCGTTAGTTAACTAAGCGCTCCGCGCTTTCGCCGCCACACCGCCTGGGCTTAGAATCGTCCCTTTGCTGCCGCACCCAGGCGGACGTGTAACAGGCCGAGCCAGCGCAGACCCCGCGCCAACCTCCGCCCCGGCCCTGCAAATGGTCACTTCCGTTTGCCTTGGGCCTGAACCCGGCTCAACATACGCCCCAACAGCCCGTTGCGCGCACGCGGCCTTCGCCCAGGCGATTGCCAGCGAATGCGTGACCTGAACAGCCTTTGCAGGACTTATCGCCATGCCCGATTACCGCTCGAAAACCTCCACCCACGGCCGCAACATGGCCGGCGCCCGCGCCCTATGGCGCGCCACCGGGATGAAGGACGAGGACTTCAAGAAACCGATCATCGCCATCGCCAACTCCTTCACCCAGTTCGTGCCCGGCCACGTGCACCTGAAGGACATGGGCCAGCTGGTCGCCCGCGAAATCGAGAAAGCCGGCGGCGTGGCCAAGGAATTCAACACCATCGCGGTCGACGACGGCATCGCCATGGGCCACGACGGCATGCTCTATTCGCTGCCGAGCCGCGAGATCATCGCCGACTCGGTCGAGTACATGGTCAACGCCCACTGCGCCGACGCCATCGTCTGCATCAGCAACTGCGACAAGATCACCCCCGGCATGCTGATGGCCGCCCTGCGCCTGAACATCCCGGTGATCTTCGTCTCCGGCGGGCCGATGGAAGCCGGCAAGACCAAGCTGGCCAGCCACGGCCTGGACCTGGTCGACGCCATGGTGATCGCCGCCGACGACTCGGCCAGCGACGAGAAGGTCGCCGAGTACGAGCGCAGCGCCTGCCCGACCTGCGGCAGCTGCTCCGGCATGTTCACCGCCAACTCGATGAACTGCCTGATGGAAGCCTTAGGCCTGGCCCTGCCCGGCAACGGCTCGACCCTGGCCACCCACAGCGACCGCGAACAGCTGTTCCTGCAGGCCGGGCGCACCGCGGTGGAGCTGTGCAAACGCTATTACCAGGACAACGATGCCTCGGTGCTGCCGCGCAACGTCGCCAACTTCAAGGCGTTCGAAAACGCCATGAGCCTGGACATCGCCATGGGCGGTTCGACCAACACCATCCTGCACCTGCTGGCCGCCGCCCAGGAAGCCGAGATCGACTTCGACCTGCGCGACATCGATCGCCTGTCGCGCAAGGTGCCGCAGCTGTGCAAGGTCGCGCCGAACATCCAGAAGTACCATATGGAAGACGTGCACCGCGCCGGCGGCATCTTCAGCATCCTCGGTTCCCTGGCTAGAGGCGGCCTGCTGCACACCGACCTGCCGACCGTGCACAGCAAGAGCATGAGCGAAGCCATCGCCAAATGGGACATCACCCAGACCGACGATGAGGCCGTGCACACCTTCTTCCGCGCAGGCCCGGCCGGCATCCCGACCCAGACCGCGTTCAGCCAGAGCACCCGCTGGGATACGGTCGACGACGACCGCGAGAACGGCTGCATCCGCAGCGTCGAGCATGCGTACTCGCAAGAAGGCGGCCTGGCCGTGCTCTACGGCAATATCGCCGTCGACGGCTGCGTGGTGAAGACGGCGGGCGTGGATGAGTCCATCCATATCTTCGAAGGCAACGCGAAGATCTTCGAAAGCCAGGACAGCGCGGTACGCGGCATCCTCAACGACGAAGTGCAGGCAGGCGATATCGTCATCATTCGCTACGAAGGCCCGAAAGGCGGCCCGGGCATGCAGGAAATGCTCTACCCGACCTCGTATCTGAAGTCCAAGGGCCTGGGCAAGGCCTGCGCCCTGCTCACCGACGGTCGCTTCTCCGGCGGCACCTCGGGCCTGTCGATCGGCCACGCCTCGCCGGAAGCGGCCGCGGGCGGTGCCATCGGCCTGGTGCGCGAAGGCGACAAGATCCTGATCAATATCCACGAGCGCACCATCAACCTGCTGGTCAGCGACGAGGAAATCGCCCATCGCCGCCACGAGCAGGACAAGCAGGGCTGGAAGCCGGTAGAACACCGCCCACGCAAGGTCACCACCGCGCTCAAGGCCTACGCCCTGCTCGCCACCAGCGCCGACAAGGGCGCGGTACGCGACAAGGCCCTGCTGGAAAAACTGGTGCCCTGAGCACCGCACAACGCAGAAGCCCGGCCTTGCGCCGGGCTTTTGCGTTTTACCGGTCAAATTCCGTAGGGTGCGCCGCGCGCACCACCCATCCACACCGATACCGCTACCTGGTCCGGGGTTAGGCCGCGAGACAACCCGCTAGAACGCGCGAAACTCCTCGTGGCAGGCCTTGCAGCCGTCCTCGACGCGCTGCACGGGCGCGACCAGCTCGGCGCTTTGCAGCGGGCGGGCGGCGGTCGCGGCGACCAGCGCGGCAGTGCCTGCCTCGAGTTCGCGGGCAAGTTGCTGAAAACGCTCCTGGCGCTGCCAGACTTCATCCTTGGCGCGGCTCTCACCGCCCTCCTCCCGGACCTGGGGAAAGTGCTGCCAGGGCGTGCGGGTCAATCGATCGAGTTCGGCCGCACCGCTGACGAAACCTTCCTCCTTGAAGGCAATCCGCCCACGCAACATGCCGCCGAGGTCTTCGCTGACCTTGAGCATCTGCTTGAAGATGGCCTGGCGCTGGCCCTGCGGTGAGTTCGGGTCGACACCCCCGCAGGCAGTCAGGGTCAGGGCAAGCACAACGAGGAACAGGCTTTTCAGCTTCATAACACCTTCACGGCAAACAGCTTGGGCTAAGGGAACGGCCGACAGTATCGCCATCCATTGCCAGCGGGCCAAGCGTGGTATGTCGCCGCAGCGATCAACGGCTCAAGCCGAGACCACGAACAGGCTGATGATCAGGCCCATGCCGACGAACCATACCAACGCACGCACAGGCGGCCAGGTGGGCGATGATCACCGCCGCGGCGAACGCCGGGGGGACTCAAGCGCAGCAATTCGATGGCAACTCGGCCAATCAGGCCGCCTGTTTTCCCTTGGCCAATGCCGCCGACGCGGCCAGCATCGCCCGCAGCAGCACCGCGCAGCCTGCGGCCAGGTCGGCCGGCGCGGCGTTCTCGATCTCGTTGTGACTGATGCCGCCCTCGCAGGGTACGAAGATCATTCCGGCCGGACCCAGCTCGGCGAGGAAGATCGCGTCATGCCCGGCGCCGCTGACGATGTCCATGTGCGACAGGCCCAGGCGCTGCACCGCGTCGCGTACCGCCTCGACACAGCCCGGGTCGAAATACAGCGGCGGGAAATCCGCGGTGGGAGTCAGCTCGAAGCTCAGGCCGTGCTGGGTGCAGGTCGCCTCGATCACCCCGCACACCTCTTTGATCATCGAATCCAGGCGCGCCGGCTCGAGGTGACGAAAATCCAGGGTCATGCGCACCTCGCCGGGGATCACGTTGCGCGAGCCCGGATAGGCCTGCAGACAACCGACCGTGCCGCAGGCATGCGGTTGATGCTCCAGCGCCACCCGGTTGACCGCGGCGACCACCGCCGCGGCGCCGACCAGGGCGTCCTTGCGCAGGTGCATCGGGGTCGGCCCGGCGTGGGCCTCGACGCCCTTGAGCGTCAGATCGAACCATTTCTGCCCGAGGGCGCCGAGCACCACGCCGATGGTCTTGTCCTGGTCCTCGAGGATCGGCCCCTGCTCGATATGCGCCTCGAAATAGGCGCCTACCGCATGCCCGCTGACCGCGCGGCTGCCGGCATAGCCGATAGCGTTCAATGCCTCGCCGACCGTGACGCCTTCGGCATCGCGCTTGGCCAGGGTTTCTTGCAAAGTGAATTTCTCGGCAAACACCCCCGAGCCCATCATGCAGGGGGCGAATCGCGAGCCCTCCTCGTTGGTCCAGACCACCACCTCCAGCGGCGCCTCGGTCTGCAGCCCCAGGTCATCGAGGGTGCGCAGCACCTCCAGGCCGGCGAGCACGCCGAAGCAGCCGTCGAATTTGCCGCCGGTGGGCTGGGTGTCGATATGGCTGCCGGTCATCACCGGCGGCAGCTCGGGGTTGCGCCCGGGACGGCGGGCGAAGATGTTGCCGACGCCGTCGACGCTCACCGTGCAGCCGGCCTCCTCGCACCAGCGCACGAACAGGTCGCGGGCCTGGCGATCGAGGTCGGTCAGGGCCAGGCGACAGACCCCGCCCTTGGCGGTAGCGCCGAACTTGGCCAGTTCCATCAGCGACTGCCACAGGCGCTCGCCGTCGATATGCGCTTGGCTGGATTGCAGGACGTTTTCTGCCGTGTTCATGCCGATTTCCTCGTTCTGTCATCTGTAACGCGCCCGCCGGAGATGGGCGAGTCTGCTGGACCGCATCGCGGGCATGGCCCGCTCCTACAGGTGCGTGCTGTCATTACTCGCGGCGCCTTGCCTCACACCGACGCCTTGGCCTCCAGCGCTTGCGTCCCACGCAGGCTGGCCAGGGCGAAATAGAGCAGGCCGCCGAGCAAGGAACCGGTGAACCAGCCGTAGTCATAGAACCAGCTGAAGGCATTGCTGCCGAGCGACAGCAGGGTCAGCGCCACCGGTACGGCGAAGGCGACGAAGCCCATCCAGTTCCACGCCGGATAGACGTCGTCGCGGTACAGGCCGGCGAGGTCGAGGCTCTGCTTCTTGATCAGGAAGTAGTCCACCACCATGATCCCGGCGATGGGTCCGAGCAGGCTCGAATAGCCGAGCAGCCAGTTGGAATAGACGCTTTCCAGACTCAGGTCGGAAACCAGCAGGCCGAGTTTCTTCAGCAGCTCATGACCCATCAGGCCGAGACCGATCAGGCCGGTGAGCAGCACCGCCTTGGTCCGATCGATCAGCTTGGGCGCAAGGTTCTGGAAATCGTTGGTCGGCGAGACGATGTTGGCCGCGGTGTTGGTCGACAGGGTCGCGACTATGATCAGCGCCATGGCCAGGGCCACCCAGCCGGGACTCTGGATATGGCCGATCAGGCTGACCGGGTCGGCCACGGTTTCACCAACCAGCGAGGCGGAGGCAGCGGTCATCACCACGCCCAGCGCTGCGAACAGGAACATGGTCAGCGGCAGGCCGAGGATCTGACCGATGATCTGGTCCTTCTGGCTCCTGGCGTAGCGGCTGAAGTCCGGGATGTTCAGCGACAGGGTGGCCCAGAAGCCGACCATGGCGGTCAGCCCGGCAAGGAAGTAGCCGGTGACGCTGGCGCCTTCCGGGCGTTTGGCCGGCTGCGCCAGCAACTCGCTCATCGACACATTGGGCAGCGCCCACACCAGCAGACCGGCACCGACCAGCACCAGCAGCGGCGCGGAGAGGGTTTCCAGCCACTTGATCGACTCGGCGCCGCGCAGCACGATCCACAGGTTGAGGGTCCAGAAGATCATGAAACCGATCACCTCGCCGCTGCCGCCCAGGCTCTTCCAGGGCTCGAAGATCGAGCCGAGCAGCAGGTGGATGGCCAGGCCGCCGAACATGGTCTGGATGCCGAACCAGCCGCAGGCGACCACCGCGCGGATCAGGCAGGGCACGTTGGAGCCGATCACGCCGAAGGAGGAACGCAGCAGCACCGGAAAGGGAATGCCGTACTTGGTGCCGGGGAAGGCGTTCAGGGTCAGCGGGATCAGCACCACGATATTGGCCAGCAGGATCGCCAGCAGCGCCTCGCCCACCGACAGGCCGAAGTAGGCGGTGAGCACGCCGCCGAGGGTGTAGGTGGGCACGCAGATCGACATGCCGACCCAGAGCGCGGTGATGTGCCACTTGTTCCAGGTGCGTTCCTGCACCTTGGTCGGGGCGATGTCGTGGTTGTAGCGCGGGCTGTCGAGTACGTCGCGGCCGGCGGCCAGTTCGTACAAGCCATCGCGCTCGGTCACTTGCGATCTGCTCTGCTGCATGGGGCCTCTCCAGGAATTGTTCTGTTTGTTCGCTCATCGGGATCAGCCGATGGCCGGAGTATGGGTGCCGCTCAGTGCCGGCCAACTCGCTAGCGGCGAGCATGCCGAAAACTGCGCGCGCCCACTCGAAAGCCTCGCCAACACAAGCTAACCAGCTGATATTCAACAGCTTTATAAAAGGGGGCAATCTCCTGCGGCGGTCTCGCCGGCTTGTCGGTGGCCGGCCGGGAAATCCTGCCAGCATAGTCAGGACTCAACCTGGTGCAAACAAGCCCTTTTCCAGCGACTGGCCCGGCTCGGGGTCCGCGTTCAACCGGCTGATTTTCCATAGGGAATCTTGACCATATTTGGTTCTTGTCAAGTGCGTCAAAATGGTGAGACTTTGCACGTTTTTCTTATTTTTATTTTTTTATGTTTATTTTCAATAAGTTATAAACAAAAAATGGCGCTAAAAAATATTCTTGATCAATCACAAAACAGCAACTAGATTCAATTCCTGTCAGGCATGACAGGAATACAAACCGCTTGCCTGGCAGGCCATAACACCAAGAACCGGCACGCACCGGTCAGCCTGAGAGGAATCCGCCATGTCGCTGTTGATCCGTGGTGCCACCCTGGTCACCCATGAGGAAAGCTACCGCGCCGACCTGCTCTGCGCGAACGGTCTGATCCAGGCCATTGGCGCCAACCTCGACGCTCCGCCCGGCTGCCAGCTGCTAGACGGCAGCGGCCAGTACCTGATGCCCGGCGGCATCGACCCGCACACCCACATGCAGCTGCCGTTCATGGGCACAGTGGCCAGCGAGGACTTCTTCAGCGGCACCGCCGCGGGCCTGGCCGGCGGCACCACCTCGATCATCGACTTCGTCATCCCCAACCCGCAGCAGTCGCTGCTCGACGCCTTCCATACCTGGCGCGGCTGGGCGGAGAAATCCGCCACCGACTACGGCTTCCACGTCGCCATCACCTGGTGGAGCGAGCAGGTCGCCGCCGAGATGGGCGAGCTGGTGGGCAAGCACGGGGTCAACAGCTTCAAGCACTTCATGGCCTACAAGAACGCCATCATGGCCGCCGACGACACCCTGGTGGCCAGCTTCGAGCGCTGCCTGCAGCTGGGCGCGGTGCCCACCGTGCATGCGGAAAACGGCGAGCTGGTCTACCACCTGCAGCACAAACTGCTGGCCCAGGGCATGACCGGGCCGGAAGCGCACCCGTTGTCGCGGCCCTCGCAGGTCGAGGGCGAGGCCGCCAGCCGCGCCATCCGCATCGCCGAAACCCTGGGCACACCGTTGTACCTGGTGCATGTCTCGACCCAGGACGCCCTGGACGAAATCAGCTACGCCCGGGCCAAGGGCCAGCCGGTGTACGGCGAAGTACTGGCCGGCCATCTGCTGCTCGACGACAGCGTCTACCGCCACCCGGACTGGCAGACCGCAGCCGGCTACGTGATGAGCCCGCCGTTCCGCCCGCGCGGGCATCAGGACGCACTCTGGCGTGGCCTGCAATCGGGCAACCTGCACACCACCGCCACCGACCACTGCTGCTTCTGCGCCGATCAGAAAGCCGCCGGCCGCGACGACTTCAGCAAGATCCCCAACGGCACGGCAGGAATCGAGGACCGCATGGCGGTGCTCTGGGACGAAGGGGTCAACAGCGGGCGGCTGTCGATGAATGACTTCGTCGCCCTGACCAGCACCAACGCGGCGAAGATCTTCAACCTGTTCCCGCGCAAGGGTGCGCTACGGGTCGGCGCCGATGCCGACCTGGTGCTCTGGGACCCGCAGGGCACGCGAACCATCTCGGCCAAAACCCATCACCAGCAGGTCGACTTCAACATCTTCGAAGGTAAGACCGTGCGCGGCGTGCCCAGCCATACCATCAGCCAGGGCAAGCTGGCCTGGGCCGATGGCGAGCTGCGCGCCGAGCGCGGTGCCGGCCGCTATGTCGAGCGCCCGGCCTATCCGGCGGTGTTCGACCTGCTGAGCAAGCGCGCCGAGCTGAACCGGCCGACGCCGGTCAGTCGCTGACCCTGATCCTTGGCCCCGTGGGAGGGGCTTCAGCCGCGACAGATCCTGAGCTATCGACATTTTTCGCGGCTAAAGCGGAACGCCGCCCGGCCCCTCCCACACAAAATCATTCGCCGCACCGACCCGCCGAGGCCGGACGGCCGCTGATCCACTGTCAACTGCCCGAATAAAAGCCACAAGACCGTGAGGCAATTACCGTGATAGACACCCTCAGCCACCTGCCGCGCCCGCATGCCGGGGCGGTCGAACTGGCCGATCGCTTCGGCGATCTGGCCCCGCCGCTCACTGCCCGCCAGGCCGCCCTGGAAAGCGCGCGCTGCCTGTACTGCTACGACGCGCCCTGCGTCAACGCCTGCCCGAGCGAGATCGACATCCCCTCGTTTATCCGCAGCATCCAGCAGGAGAATGTCCAGGGCGCGGCGCAGACCATCCTCTCGGCCAATATCCTCGGCGGCAGCTGCGCCCGGGTCTGCCCCACCGAGGTCCTCTGCCAGCAGGCCTGCGTGCGCAACAACGCCGAGGAGTGCGCGCCGGTGCTGATCGGCCTGCTGCAGCGCCATGCCATCGACAATGCGCAGTTCGGCGAGCACCCGTTCCAGCGCGCGCCGGCCAGCGGCAAGCGCATCGCCGTGGTCGGTGCCGGCCCGGCCGGCCTGTCCTGCGCCCATCGTCTGGCCCTGTATGGTCATGAGGTGGTGATCTTCGAGGCCCGCGAGAAGGCCGGCGGCCTCAACGAATACGGCATTGCCGCCTACAAATTGGTGGACGACTTCGCCCAGCGCGAGGTGGAGTTCCTCCTGCAGATCGGCGGCATCGAGATCCGCCACGGCCACAGGCTGGGCGTCGAGCTGAGCCTGAGCCTGCTGCGACAGCAGTTCGACGCGGTGTTCCTCGCCATCGGCCTGGCCGCCAGCAAGCGCCTCGGCCTGGCCGACGAGCAGGCGCCAGGACTGCTCGCCGCCACCGACTATATCCGCGAGCTGCGCCAGGCGGACGACCTCAGCCAATTGCCGCTGGCCGAGCGCTGCATCGTCCTCGGTGCCGGCAACACCGCCATCGACATGGCGGTGCAGATGAGCAAGCTCGGCGCCCACGACGTCAACCTGGTCTATCGCCGCGGCTTCGCGGAAATGGGCGCCACCGAGCACGAGCAGGCCATCGCCAAGGCCAACCAGGTGCGCCTGCTGACCTGGGCACAGCCACAAGAGGTGCTGCTCGACGACCAGGGCCGGGTGCGCGGCATGCGCTTCGCCCGCACCCAGCAGGTCGACGGCCGCCTGCAGTCAACCGGCGAGAGCTTCGAGCTGACCGCCGACGCCATCTTCAGCGCCATCGGCCAGGCCTTCGACGCCAGTGCCCTGGTCGACCCGCTGGCCCGTGAACTCAAGCGCGAGGGCGAGCGCATCTGGGTCGACGCGACTCTGCGCACCAGCCTGCCCGGCGTCTACGCCGGCGGCGACTGCACGGCGCTGGGCCAGGACCTCACCGTACAGGCCGTGCAGCACGGCAAGCTGGCCGCCGAGGCCATCCACTCCCACCTCATGTCCAACGTGGAGGCCGCATAAATGGCCGATCTCTCCATCGAATTCGCCGGAATCAAGGCACCCAACCCGTTCTGGCTGGCCAGCGCGCCGCCCACCGACAAGGCCTACAACGTGGTCCGCGCCTTCGAGGCCGGCTGGGGCGGGGTGGTCTGGAAGACCCTCGGCGAGGACCCGGCGGCGGTCAACGTGTCGTCGCGCTACTCGGCGCACTTCGGCGCCAACCGCGAGGTGCTCGGCTTCAACAATATCGAACTGATCACCGACCGCTCGCTGGAAATCAACCTGCGCGAGATCACCCAGGTGAAGCAGGCCTGGCCGGACCGCGCGCTTATCGTCTCCTTGATGGTGCCCTGCGTCGAGGAGTCCTGGAAAACCATACTGCCGCTGGTGGCCGCCACCGGTTGCGACGGCATCGAGCTGAACTTCGGCTGCCCCCACGGCATGCCCGAACGCGGCATGGGCGCGGCGGTCGGCCAGGTGCCGGAATACGTCGAGCGGGTCACCCGCTGGTGCAAGACCTACAGCTCGCTGCCGGTGATCGTCAAACTCACGCCGAACATCACCGACATCCGCACCGCCGCCCGCGCCGCCTATCGCGGCGGCGCCGATGCGGTGTCGCTGATCAACACCATCAACTCGATCACCAGCGTCGACCTCGAGCGCATGGTCGCCAACCCCATCGTCGGCAGCCAGAGCACCCACGGCGGCTACTGCGGCTCGGCGGTCAAGCCGATCGCCCTGAACATGGTCGCCGAGATCGCCCGCGACCCCGAGACCCGCGGCCTGCCGATCTGCGGCATCGGCGGCATCGGCAGCTGGCGCGACGCCGCCGAGTTCGTGGCGCTGGGCTGCGGCGCAGTGCAGGTATGCACCGCCGCCATGCTGCACGGCTTTCGCATCGTCGAGCAGATGCAGGACGGCCTGTCGCGCTGGATGGACAGCCAGGGCTACCAGCGCCTGGCGGACTTCTCCGGCAAGGCGGTGGGCAACACCACCGACTGGAAGTACCTGGACATCAACTACCAGGTGATCGCCCGGATCGACCAGGACGCCTGCATCGGTTGCGGCCGCTGCCACATCGCCTGCGAAGACACCTCGCACCAGGCCATCGCCAGCCTGGCCCAGGCCGACGGCACGCACAGGTACGAGGTAATCGACGAAGAATGCGTGGGCTGCAACCTGTGCCAGATCACCTGCCCGGTGCAGGACTGCATCGAGATGCTGGCGCAGGACAACGGCAAGCCGTTCCTCGACTGGCAGCACGATCCGCGCAACCCCTACCGCATAGCGGGTTAATGCGACGCCGGTCGGCCGCCCTACCGTAGGGCGCGCTGTGCGCACCAGGATTCTTGCGGGCATCCTGGTGCGCACAGCCTAGGCGGCCCCGCGCACCCTACATTCAAACCGCAGCCAAGGTGTTTAAGGCTCCAGCCCGATCCCGCGCAAGATCACGCCGGTCACCGTCTGTAACGCCCGCTCGAACTGCATATCCGACAGCGCCTGGTGATCATTGAGGATCGCCACCTGGTGGCTGAAGTCTGCGTAGTGCTGGGTCGAGGCCCAGATCATATAGAGCAATGCGGACGGCTCCACTGCCAGGATGCGCTTGTCGTCCACCCACTGGCGGATCTTCGCTTCCTTCATCTTCGCCCAGTTGTACAGGCTGTCATCCAGGCTCGCGCCGAGCATGGGCGCACCGTGGATGATCTCGTCGGCCCAGACCTTGGAACCATGGGCGCGGCTGCGCGAGTGGTTCATCTTGGCGCGGATGTAGCTGCTCAGCACCACCCGCGGATCGTCGTACATCTCGAAGCACAGCGCGTCCTGCTTCCACACCTCGAGCAGGCCGAGCAGCACCGCGCGGTAGAGGTCGTCCTTGGTGTTGAAGTAATAGTGCAGGTTGGAACGCGGCAGCCCGGCCTGTTCGGCGATATCGGCCATGGCGGTGCCGGCATAGCCCTTCTCGGCGAAGACCTGCTCGGCGGCCAGAAGGATTTTGTCGACGTTGCGCCGACGAATCTCGCTCTTGTGATTGCCCATGTTCGGTCCATTGCGGCGGAATGAGCCAAGGCTACCACCCACGTCCATCGCGGGCGACGGAAAGCCTTGGGCTTGGCGCCCGGCATCGCTATAATCGCCGGGTTTCACTCGACCGGCACGGCCCGGTCGCTCCCGCCACCTGTCCGAGGGGCGCTGCAGCAAACCCTGCCCACAGGGTTTTGTCAGGCTCGGATGGGGCGTTAACCATACGCATCAACGGCGCCCATTCGACGCAAACGAATGGAGAACTCATTATGAGCGCTGTACTGACGCCTGCCGGTTTCAATGACTTCAAGGTCGCCGACATTTCCCTGGCCGCCTGGGGCCGCCGCGAGATCATCATCGCCGAATCGGAAATGCCCGCCCTGATGGGCATGCGCCGCAAGTATGCCGCCGAGCAACCGCTCAAGGGCGCGAAGATCATCGGCTGCATCCACATGACCATCCAGACCGCCGTGCTGATCGAGACCCTGATCGCCCTGGGCGCCGAAGTGCGCTGGTCGAGCTGCAACATCTTCTCCACCCAGGACCAGGCCGCCGCCGCCATCGCCGCCGCCGGCATCCCGGTATTCGCCTGGAAGGGCGAGACCGAAGCCGAGTACGAGTGGTGCATCGAGCAGACCATCCTGACCGGCGGCCAGCCGTGGGACGCCAACATGATCCTCGACGACGGCGGCGACCTGACCCAGATCATCCACGAGCGCTACCCGGCGATGCTCGACAAGATCCACGGTATCACCGAGGAAACCACTACCGGCGTGCACCGCCTGCTCGACATGCTCAAGGCCGGCACCCTGAAAGTCCCGGCGATCAACGTCAACGACTCGGTGACCAAGAGCAAGAACGACAACAAATACGGCTGCCGTCACAGCCTCAACGACGCGATCAAGCGCGGCACCGACCACCTGCTGTCCGGCAAGCAGGCGCTGGTGATCGGCTACGGCGACGTGGGCAAGGGCTCGGCACAATCGCTGCGCCAGGAAGGCATGATCGTCAAGGTCAGCGAAGTCGACCCGATCTGCGCCATGCAGGCCTGCATGGACGGTTTCGAGCTGGTCTCGCCGTTCAAGGACGGCGTGAACGACGGCACCGAGGCCAGCGTCGACGCGGCCCTGCTGGGCAGGATCGACCTGATCGTGACCACTACCGGCAACGTCAACGTCTGTGACGCGAACATGCTCAAGGCGCTGAAGAAGCGCGCCGTGGTGTGCAACATCGGCCACTTCGACAATGAAATCGACACCGCCTTCATGCGCAAGCACTGGGCCTGGGAAGAGGTCAAGCCGCAGGTGCACAAGATCCACCGCACCGGTAAGGATCTCGATCCGCTTAACGACGACTACCTGATCCTGCTGGCCGAAGGCCGCCTGGTCAACCTGGGCAACGCCACCGGCCACCCGAGCCGGATCATGGACGGCTCCTTCGCCAACCAGGTGCTGGCGCAGATCTTCCTGTTCGGCCAGAAGTTCGCCGAGCTGCCCGCCGCGCAGAAGGCCGCACGCCTGTGCGTGGAAGTGCTGCCGAAGAAGCTCGACGAGGAAGTGGCGCTGGAAATGGTCAAGGGCTTCGGCGGCGTGGTCACCCAGTTGACCAAGCAGCAGGCCGAGTACATCGGCGTCACCCAGGAAGGCCCGTTCAAGCCGGACGCCTATCGTTACTAAATAGACAGCAGGGTGGGTCGGGCCGCGCAGAAACCTTAGTGAGCCTTGGCTCAATGGCTTGCGGCGCTAACCCACCCTACGAATGTGGAAACTCTTTATGAGCCAAGAACACCGTTACAGCTTCGAGTTCTTCCCTGCCAAGACCGAAGCCGGGCATGAAAAACTGTTGAACACCGCACGCCAGCTGGCCGCCTACCAGCCGGACTTCTTCTCCTGCACCTACGGCGCCGGCGGTTCGACCCGCGACCGCACCCTGAATACCGTGCTGCAGCTGAACAACGAGGTAGGCGTGAGCACCGCGCCGCACCTGTCCTGCGTCGGCGACTCCAAGGCCGAATTGCGCGAGCTGCTGAACATCTACAAGGATGCCGGAATCCAGCGCATCGTCGCCCTGCGCGGCGACCTGCCGTCCGGCATGGGCATGGCCAGCGGCGAGCTGCGCTACGCCAACGAACTGGTCAGCTTTATCCGCGCAGAGACCGGCGATCACTTCCACATCGAAATCGCCGCCTACCCGGAGATGCATCCGCAGGCGCGCAACTTCGAGGACGACATCGCCAATTTCGTGCGCAAGGCCAAGGCCGGCGCCAGCAGCGCGATCACCCAGTACTTCTTCAACGCCGACAGCTACTTCTACTTCGTCGAACGGATACGCAAGCTGGGCGTGGATATCCCGGTGGTGCCGGGCATCATGCCGATCACCAACTACAGCAAGCTGGCGCGCTTCTCCGACGCCTGCGGCGCCGAGATCCCGCGCTGGGTACGCAAGCAGCTGGAAGCTTACGGCGACGACAGCGACAGCATCCGCGCCTACGGCGAACAGGTGATCAGCGAGATGTGCGAACGCCTGCTGCAAGGCGGCGCACCGGGTCTGCACTTCTACAGCATGAACCTGGCGGAACCGAGCCTGGCGATCTGGAACAACCTCAAGCTACCCCGCTAGCAGCTGCCGCGCGATGCCCGAGGCCGCGCCCGCCACCGGCGGGTAGCGGCCCTGGCCGATCCGCAGCGGTCACCGGATGCCGGAAACTGCACCCTTTCGGGCAGCCCAACGCCTCGACTCGACCGCACAATCGGCCAGGCCCGGCTTGCGCGGCCACACAACCATGGAGCGCCGCAATGGTCGCAAGAAAAACCACCAACGCCACCGTCACCCCCAAAGGCAGCCTGGAGACCCTGTCGCAGCGCGAAGTCCAGCAACTGCGCGAGACCGGCTCCGGCAGCGTCTACGCACTGTTCCGCCAGTGCGCCCTGGCAATTCTGAACACCGGCTCGCACAGCGACAACGCCAAGACCATCCTGGAGGCCTACCCGGATTTCGAGATCCGCATCCTGCAACAGGATCGCGGCATTCGCCTGGAGCTGTTCAACGCCCCCGCCGATGCCTTTGTCGACGGCGAGATGATTGCCAGCACCCGGGAAATGCTGTTCAGCGCGCTGCGCGATATCGTCTACACGCAGAGCGAGCTGGAAAACAAGCGGGTGGATTTCAACAGTTCCAAGGGCATCACCGACTACGTCTTTCACCTGCTGCGCAACGCCCGCACCCTGCGCGCCGGCGTCGAGCCGAAAATCGTGGTGTGCTGGGGCGGCCACTCGATCAGCACCGAAGAGTACAAATACACCAAGGTGGTCGGCCATGAACTGGGCCTGCGCGGCCTGGATATCTGCACCGGCTGCGGTCCCGGCGTGATGAAGGGGCCGATGAAGGGCGCGACCATCTCCCACGCCAAGCAGCGCAATGTCGGCGGACGCTACCTGGGCCTGACCGAACCGGGCATCATCGCCGCCGAAGCGCCCAACCCGATCGTCAACGAACTGGTGATCCTGCCGGATATCGAAAAGCGCCTGGAGGCCTTTGTCCGCGTCGGCCACGGCATCATCATCTTCCCCGGCGGCGCCGGCACCGCCGAAGAGCTGCTGTATCTGCTCGGCATCCTCATGCACCCGGACAATCGCGACCTGCCCTTCCCGCTGATCATGACCGGGCCGAAGAAAGCCACGCCCTACCTCGAGCAGCTGCATGAATTCATTGGCGCCACCCTGGGCGCCGAGGCGCAGCAGCGCTGCAAGATCATCATCAATGACCCGGGCCAGGTGGCCCGAGAAATGGCGCAAGGCATCCATGAGGTCACCCAGTACCGGCGCAAGCAGAATGACGCCTTCCACTTCAACTGGCTGCTGACCATCGACGAGAGCTTCCAGCACCCCTTCGAGCCCACCCACGAAAACATGGCCAGCCTCAAACTGACCCGCAATCAGCCGGTGCATGAACTGGCAGCGCATTTGCGCCGGGCGTTCTCGGGTATTGTCGCCGGCAACGTCAAGGACAAGGGTATCCGCCGGATTGAACAACACGGCCCCTACGAGATCATCGGCGACCGGGACATCATGCTGCCGCTGGATCGCCTGCTGCAGGCCTTCGTCGACCAGCATCGAATGAAGCTGCCGGGCAACACGGCCTATGTGCCCTGCTACAAACTGGCGACCTGAGCAGGTGCGGCGCGCTTTCCCCGGAAGGCGCGCTGAATCCTGCGCGCATGAAGTCGCCACGAGAATTAGACCAACGGGGTACTTTGCAGCGCCGTGCCGCCCGCGTAATCTGGCGCAATGCCATTATTACAGCGCCAATTAATCGCCGCCCTACTGTTCGCCTGCCTGGGTCTCGCAGCCCAGGCTCAGCCGCTGCGCATCGTCAGCGAAGCCTGGCCGCCCTATATCCATGACGACAACGGCGTACTGCGCGGCCTCGATTACGAAGCCGCGCACACCGTCCTGCAACGCCTGGGCGTCGAGGTCGAATGGCAACTGCTGCCGTGGCGGCGCTGCCTGTTGGCCATGGAGCAGGGCCAGGCCGACGGCATCCTGGGCATCTTCCGCACCCCGGAGCGCGAAGCCGCGATGCTGTTTCCCCACGAGCCGCTGTCACAGGTCGAGTTCGTGCTGTTCTACGCCAGGGCCAACCCCTATCCATTCCACAGCCTCGTCGATCTGCGCGGGCTGAAAATCGGTGTCTCCGCCGGCTACTGGTACAGCAACCGGGCCTTTCGCGAGTCCGCACTGTTCGCCCGCGAGCCGGCCCCCAGCCATGTAGCCAACTTCGGCAAACTGGTGCGCAAACGGGTCGACCTGGTGATCAACGACCGCCGTAGCGGCCACTTTGCCCTGGCCCAGGCCGGCCTGGACAACCAGGTCCGCCAGCACCCCCGGGTTATCAGTCGCGACCGGATGTACCTGGGGCTGCGCCGCACTGCCGGGCATGCGCAACTGGCCCGGCGCTTCGCCAGCGAATTGCGCCGTTTCAAGCGCGAGCCTGCCTATGCGGCCCTGCAGGCGCGCTACAACGATCCGGCCCCGAGCACGCCGGCTAACCATTAAGCAGGCGAACGCTGCACAAGGGCATTGCTCTGTTATACTCCGGCCTTCCCGCCAGGCTTGCGCCCGGATGCTAGTCCCCAGAGGCCAGCAGTACCGGACGGGATTGCGCCCCCCAAGCGCGATTCAAGTCAGGCAATACACCCCATAGGGCCTCGCCCTCACTAGACAGGATTACTCATGTCCTTTGCCTCCCTCGGTCTCTCCGAGGCTTTAGTCCGCGCCATCGAGGCAGCGGGCTACACCCAACCCACCCCGGTGCAACAGCGGGCCATTCCCGCCGTGTTGCAAGGCCGCGACCTGATGGTTGCCGCCCAGACAGGGACGGGTAAAACCGGCGGCTTCGCCTTGCCGATCCTCGAACTGCTGTTCCCCAACGGTCATCCGGATCGCGAGCACCGCCACGGCCCGAAACAACCGCGCGTGCTGGTGTTGACCCCCACTCGCGAACTGGCGGCCCAGGTCCACCAGAGCTTCAAGGTCTATGCCCGTGACCTGAAATTCGTCAGCACCTGCATCTTCGGCGGTGTCGGCATGAACCCTCAGGTGCAGGCCATGGCCAAGGGCGTCGACGTCCTGGTGGCCTGCCCCGGTCGCCTGCTCGACCTGGCCGGCCAGCGTGCCGTGGATCTGTCCCACGTGGAAATCCTGGTCCTGGACGAAGCCGACCGCATGCTCGACATGGGCTTCGTGCATGACGTGAAGAAGGTCCTCGCCAAGCTGCCGGCGAAGCGTCAAAACCTGCTGTTCTCGGCGACCTTCTCCAAGGACATCACCGACCTGGCCGGCAAGCTGCTGCACAACCCCGAGCGCATCGAGGTCACGCCGCCGAACACCACGGTCGAGCGCATCGAACAGCGGGTCTTCCGCCTGCAGGCCAGCCACAAGCGCGCCCTGCTCGCCCACCTGATCAGCGCCGGCGCCTGGGAACAGGTGCTGGTGTTCACCCGTACCAAGCACGGCGCCAACCGCCTGGCCGAGTACCTCGACAAGCACGGCCTGGCGTCCGTGGCGATTCACGGCAACAAGAGCCAGAACGCCCGCACCAAGGCCCTGGCCGACTTCAAGGCCGGCAACGTACGGATCATGGTCGCCACCGATATCGCCGCCCGCGGCCTGGATATCGACCAGTTGCCCCATGTGGTCAACTTCGAACTGCCGAATGTCGAGGAGGACTACGTCCACCGCATCGGCCGCACGGGCCGCGCCGGCCGTAGCGGCGAGGCGATCTCGCTGGTCGCGCCGGACGAAGAAAAGCTGCTCAAGGGCATCGAGCGGATGACCAAGCAGAAGATCGCCGACGGCGACCTGCTCGGTTTCGACGCCAGCACGGTCGAGGCCGAGCGCCCGGAAGTGCGCGAACCGCAGAAGCCACGCCAGCCCCGCGGCGCCAAGCCGGCAGGCGAACGCCACGGCGGCGGGCGCAAGGACAAGGGCAAGGACAGCGGCAAGGCCAAGCCTCAGGCCGGCCGTGCGCAGCAGCCACGCGCGGCACAGACCGGCCGCGCCGCCGCGCCGGCAGTACCCGCCCTGCCGCCGGATCGGGCGCCGGATGAATTCCGCGACGACGAAATCGATAACTTCGGTAATCGGGCCGACTATGTCAGCCCACACCAGAACAAGCAGCAGAACCGTGGCCGTCGGCCCGGTGCGCCTGCTTCGGGCGCCGGCAACGGTGCTGGCCAGGGTCCGCGGACACCCGGCAATAACCCGCGCAGCGGCGCGGGTGCCGGCGGCCAAGGCAAGCGCCAGGGTGCTGGCGGGCGCAATGGCTCCGGCCGCGCCCGGCCGCCGCGTGACTCGCGCGAGATCACCACGTCGCTCAACCGCGATGAACTGCCGCGCCAGGAGGGTGCGGTAAAAAGCCCGCGCGACAAGCAGCCGGTGATCGTGCACAAGGGTTCGCGCAACACCGAGCGCTTCCCCACCCCCGAGCAGCTCGACCAGCTGCCGAGCAGTCGGCCGCGCGGCGAGAAACCTGCGCTGCTGACGCGTAACCGCGACAGCTAAGCAGCACCGTTAACGACAACGCCGACCCCAGGGTCGGCGTTGTCGTATCTACGCAGGCAAAAACGCCGCCCGTCGGCGTTCTGCACTACGGGCTTGGGCTTACTGGCGCACGCCTTCTACCGAGATGATCAGTTCGACTTCCGAAGATGCCGGACCGAGATCCTTCTCGATGGCGAAATCTTTCAGTTTGAGCCTGGTGCTGCCGGCAAAGCCGGCACGGTAGCCGCCCCAGGGGTCATCGCCCTGGCCGATGAATGTGGCGGCGATCACCACCGGCTTGGTCACGCCGTTGAGCGTCAGGTTGCCGGTGATGTCGGCCGTGCCTGCGCCGGTGGATTTCACCGAAGTGGAGGCGAAGGTCGCCGTCGGGTGCTTGCCGACGCTGAGGAAGTCATCGCTGCGAATGTGCTTGTCGCGCTCGGCGTGGTTGGTGTCGACGCTGGCCGTGTTGAGGCTGACATTGACCTTGCTGGCCTCCGGGTTCTTCTCGTCGAAGCTGAAGCTGCCGTCGAAGTCCTTGAAGGTGCCGTACAACCAGCTGTAACCCAGATGGCTGATCTTGAAATTGACGAAAGCGTGCTGGCCTTGCTTGTCGATGGCGTAGTCGGCGGCCGTGGCATGGCCCGCGCCGAGCAGCGCGGAACCGAGAGCCAGGGCGACGAGGGTTTTCTGCAACATGGGCATTCTCCTTGTGAGCTTGGGTAAATCGGCACGCGGGTCATTCCACGCGCCAGAAAGGCTGTCAGCGACCGAACATGCGGACCAGGGTGCGGTCACGATCGAGAAAGTGATGTTTCACTGCGGCCAGGGCGTGGATACCGGCGAAAATCACCAGCGCCCAACTGAGGTATTCATGCACCAGGCCGGCCACATCTTCCTGGCCGGGAATGCTGGTGATGGTCGCCGGCACCTCGAACCAGCCGAACACCCCGATACCCCGGCCATCGGCGGTGGAAATCAGGTAGCCGGAGAGCATCAACACGAACAAGCCCAGATAGAGGAAGGCGTGGCCGAACCGGGCGCCCAGGCGGGTTAGCCGGTCATGCCCGGGCAAGCTGGTCGGCGGCGGGCTGATCCAGCGCCAGAGCATGCGCCCGATCAGCACCACGAACAGCAGGATGCCGATGCTCTTGTGCAGGTCCGGCGCGGTCTTGTACCAGCTGCTGTAGTAATCCAGGCCGACCATCCAGTAGCCCAGCCCGAACAGACCAAAGACCGCCATCGCCACCAGCCAATGCAAGGCGATGCTGATCAAGCCGTAATGAGAGGAGGTGTTGCGCCACTGCATCGGAAAGGCTCCGCACAAAAAGTTCGACAAAAAAATGATCCGGCAAGGGTAGCGGCAAATCTATCGAATAAAAGCGGAATTTTTCGCTTTGAAATATCGGGAAATACGATGTGTAAACCTGGAATTTTTCCCCAACGAAATTGGTTCGCCCGGCTTACCAGAAGTTCAGCCAACGCCTACCAGCGGTATTCCGGAGCGGATAACCGGCACTGCCGCGCTCGCGAGCCGGCCGACAGTGACGCACATGGGCAGGGAGGCATCTGATAGGCTTGCCGTTGATGACTGGGAGACTGTTTCGATGAGCCTGAACGACCACTGGATGCAGCGCGACCTGAATGTGCTTTGGCATCCCTGTACCCAGATGAAAGACCACGAACAGCTACCCCTGGTGCCGATCAAGCGCGGTGAAGGGGTCTGGCTGGAGGACTTCGACGGCAAGCGCTACCTCGACGCCGTCAGCTCCTGGTGGGTCAACGTGTTCGGTCACGCCAACCCACGGATCAACCAACGCATCAAGGATCAGGTCGACCAACTGGAGCACGTGATCCTCGCCGGCTTCAGCCATGCGCCGGTGATCGAGTTGTCCGAGCGCCTGGTCAAGCTGACTCCGGCCGGCCTCGACCGGGTGTTCTATGCCGACAACGGCTCATCCTGCATCGAAGTCGCGCTGAAGATGAGCTTTCACTACTGGCTGAATGTCGGCAAGCCGGCGAAGAAGCGCTTCGTCACCCTGAGCAACAGCTACCACGGCGAAACCATCGCCGCCATGTCGGTGGGCGATGTCGCCCTGTTCACCGACACCTACAAGGCGCTGTTGCTGGACACCCTCAAGGTGCCCAGCCCGGACTGTTATTTCCGCCCCGACGGCATGGACTGGGAAGCCCACTCGCGGGCCATGTTCGCCCATATGGAGCGAACCCTGGCCGAGCACGGCCATGAGGTCGCCGCGGTGATAGTCGAGCCGCTGATCCAGGGCGCCGGCGGCATGCGCATGTACCACCCGGTCTACCTCAGGCTGTTGCGCGAGGCCTGCGACCGCTACGGCGTGCACCTGATCCACGACGAGATCGCCGTCGGCTTCGGCCGCACCGGCACGATGTTCGCCTGCGAGCAGGCCGGCATCCGCCCGGACTTCCTCTGCCTGTCCAAGGCCCTGACCGGCGGCTATCTGCCACTGGCCGCCTGCCTGACCACCGACCGCATCTACCAGGCGTTCTACGATGACTACACCAGCCTGCGCGCCTTCCTCCATTCGCACAGCTACACCGGCAATCCGCTGGCCTGCGCCGCGGCCCTGGCGACCCTGGACATCTTCGAGCAGGACAACGTCATCGAGGCCAACAAGGCCCTGGCCGCGCGCATGACCAGCGCCACCGCGCACCTGGCCGATCACCCGCATGTCGCCGAAGTGCGTCAGACCGGCATGGCCCTGGCCATCGAAATGGTCCAGGACAAGGCGAGCAAGACCGCCTACCCCTGGCAGGAGCGGCGCGGTCTCAAGGTTTACCAGCACGCCCTGCAACGCGGCGCCCTGCTGCGCCCCCTGGGCAGCGTGGTGTATTTCCTGCCGCCCTATGTGATCAGCGAAGAGCAGATCGACTTCCTCGCCGAGGTGGCCAGCGAAGGCATCGATATCGCCACGCGCAATTCGGTCAGCGTGGCCGTGGGCAATACCCAGTATCCGGACTTTCGCGATCCGGGCTGACGACGTGAATCGTGGACGCTTCCCCCATCCACCATTGCGCTACTGCGGTGGATGAAAAGAGCGTCATCCACCCTACGGAAAGCGGTGCGCACGGCGCACCCTACGGCTAGAATTTTCGCCTTTGTCCCAGGTTCGCCTCCTATGCGCCTATCCCGTTTCTTTATCGACGCCCCGCTCTCGCTCGGCCAGCATCAGTTGCCGGAAACCCAGGCCCACTACATTGGTCGCGTGCTGCGGCATGCGGTCGGCGATGCCGTGCAGCTGTTCGACGGCAGCGGCAACGAGTTTCTCGGCGAGCTGATCGAGGTCGGCAAGAAGGCGGTGCGCGTCGAGTTGCGTGAAACCTTCGCCGGCCTGGCCGAGTCGCCGCTGCACATCCACCTGGGCCAGGGCCTGTCGCGGGGCGAGCGGATGGACTGGGCGATCCAGAAGGCCAGCGAACTGGGGGCCAATGCCATCACCCCGATTGTCAGCGAGCGTTGCGAGGTGCGCCTGAAAGACGAGCGCGCCGACAAGCGCATGGCCCATTGGCGCCAGGTGGCGATCAGCGCCTGCGAACAGTGCGGCCGCTCGGTGATTCCGCTGATTCACCCGCCGCTGGGCCTGGGCGACTGGCTCGAGCAGACCGAGGCGCAGTTGAAGCTGGTGCTGCATCCGGTGGCCGAGCCGCTGGCCAGCCACGGCAAACCGCAGTCGCTGGCCTTTCTGATCGGTCCGGAAGGCGGCTTGGCGGATGCCGAAGTGACGCAAGCGCAAAACGCCGGCTTCCATGCCGCCCGCCTGGGCCCCCGGGTGCTGCGCACCGAGACTGCCCCAGTGGTGGCGCTGTCTGTCGCCCAACAGCTCTGGGGCGATTTCTAGGCGCAATAACGCCCCCTCGGCCCCTTTGCCGCCCCATCATGATCGCCTCTCGACTCGCTCGCCCGAGGTAACACCAGCGCACCACGGGTGCCTGACGGGCGCACCCGCGCGGGGCCGGTGTTACCGCCGGAAACCCCTGATCTAGAGGCCCGGCACGGCTGTGCCAGAAGCCTGGCTTAGATGAAAAAACGCTCACAGAGCAAGCTCTTGTAACAATCTGAAACACGTCATAAAGCTTCTTTTTCGCGACCTTTTTCAGGTCATTTTTCTAACGCGCGCAAATCTCCGATAACGCTAGAAGAATCCTTCAAAACGGCCTGCTTTTTGCTTACGTATCGCATCCTGCCCAACCCATGCGGCGGCAGGACGCCCCAACTATCGTATCGGCACGTATCGCGCCAACGATTCACAACTCCCATAACAAGCCGAGCCGGCGCTGCACTCCACAAGAGTTCAGGCAACCGTCACCGGCACTTGGAGCATTCCCCCCAATGAACGATCTGGTTAATTACCTCAACGGCCTCGTCTGGAGTCCGGCACTGATTTATCTGTGCCTGGGCGTTGGCCTGTATTTCACCCTGCGCGGCCGCTTCCTGCAGATTCGCCACTTCCGCGAGATGGCCCGCCTGATTTTCGCCGGCCGTACCGACAGCCATGGCATCACCTCCTTCCAGGCGCTGACCATGACCCTCGCCGGGCGCGTGGGCACCGGCAACATCGCCGGGGTCGCCACCGCCATCACCTTCGGTGGCCCGGGTGCGGTGTTCTGGATGTGGATGGTGGCCTTCCTCGGCGCCAGTTCGGCTTTCATCGAGTCCACCCTCGGCCAGGTGTACAAGGAAGAGGTGCGGGGCCAGCACCGCGGCGGCCCGGCGTTCTACATCGAGAAAGGCCTGGGCATGAAGTGGTACGCGGTGACCTTCGCCATCGTCACCATCTTCGCCTGTGGCCTGCTGCTACCCGGCGTCCAGGCCAACTCCATCGGTTCCGGCTTGCAGAACGCCATGGACATCCACCCCAACACCACCGCGGCGGTGCTGGCAATCATGCTCGGCATGATCATCTTCGGTGGAATCAAGCGCATCGCCTCCTTCACCGAAGTCGTCGTGCCCTTCATGGCGCTGGGCTACATCATCGTCGCCTGCGTCATCGTCATGCTGCACATCGAGCAACTGCCTGAGGTGATCGCGCTGATCTTCAAGAGCGCCTTCGGCCTGGAGGCCGGCTTCGGCGCTATCCTCGGCCAAGCCATCATGTGGGGGGTCAAGCGCGGCGTGTATTCCAACGAAGCCGGCCAAGGCACCGGCCCGCACGCCTCCAGCGCCGCGGCCGTCAGCCACCCGGCCAAACAGGGCCTGGTCCAGGGCTTCTCGGTCTACATCGACACCCTGTTCGTCTGCTCCGCCACCGCCTTCATGCTGCTGATCACCGGCCAGTACAACGTGCAGGGCGCCGACGGTGAAGCGCTGTTCACTGGCATCGCCGGCGTCGCCGCCGGCCCCGGCTACGTGCAGAACGCGATGGAAAATATCATGCCGGGCTTCGGCTCCTACTTCGTCGCCATCGCCCTGTTCTTCTTCGCCTTCACCACCATCCTCGCCTATTACTACATCGCCGAAACCAACATCGCCTACCTCACCCGCAAGGTAGATCGTCCTTGGCTGGCCCCGCTGCTGAAGTTCGGCATTATCGCGGCGACCGTCTACGGCACCGTCAAGACCGCCGACCTGGCCTGGGGCCTGGGCGACCTCGGCGTTGGCCTGATGGCCTGGCTGAACATCGGTGCCATCCTGCTGATGCACAAGGTGGCCTACACCTGCCTGAAGGACTACGAGGCGCAGAAGAAGCTGGGCCTGGACCCGGTCTTCGATCCGGAGAAGCTCGGCATCAAGAACGCCGACTTCTGGACCGGCAAGCAGCCCGTCAGCGAACCGGCTACGGCGGATGCACCGCTCGCCGGTGCGCAGCCCGAAAGCGCTCGCTAACACGCTGAAATAAAAAGCCCCGTCTGCCGGACGGCCCCGACCGGGGCCGCTCGACAGGCGGGGCTTTGTTGTTTTGGCCGGCGCCGGTTAGATCAGCCCGAGATCCTCGAGCTTCTGCTCCAGAGCGATCAGGTCGGGAATCTTCAGTACATCCTCGCCAATCAGCACCGCGTCCAGCTCCAGCGGCGACAGCGCTACATCGGCGCGCAGCAGCTCGGCGCCGACCCTTACCGAGCGCGGGATGCCCTGGACCAACAGGGCGATGAACTTGACCTTGGCGCGGCCGCCGAGGGCGTTGAGGATCGCCACCCGCGCGCCGGAACCGACCTGCACCTGGCCATCGGAGGCCGCCTCGAAGGACAGCAGCGGCAGACTCAGATCACGCCAGCCAATCTGGCCGAGGAACCAGGCCGGCATGCCGGCACCGACTTGCGGCGTGCGATAGGCAACCAGTTCGGCGACCGCCACGTTGGGCAGCAACAGGCTGCGGTCGGCCAGCGGCACCAACAGGGCGGTCAGGCTGTTGACGGTATTGGGGGTGGCTACGACTTGGCTCATGAAAAGGCTATGCCCCAGTTATCTGTGGTGTGGGTTGCCGCGCTTCGGCTGCACGGCACTGCTCGGCCAGATGATTGACCAGTCCTGCGGCCAGCTCCCGAGGGTCGCCACTGAAGCTGCTGTAACCGCCCTCGCGCAGGCTCTCCGGCATGCTCGGGCAGGCGCAACTGTCGCCACGCTGGGTCCAGATGGCCCCACCCTGACGCCGCACGTACGCGGCCGCCGCACAGCCATCACTGCCCATGCCACTGAAGGCGATGACGCCGCACAGCCCGGCAAATTGCTGGGCAAGATTGAGCATCATCTGATCGATCGACGGGCTGTAGGGTTCCGGCCAGGCGCGTTCGCCGACCTGCATGGCGCCTGCGTCGCTGAAACCCAGCTCACGGCTGATCGGCACCACCACCACCTCGCCACAACGTACCGTATCGCCATTGCGCACCGGATTGACGCGCCACTGGCTATGCCGGCCGACCGCCTGCGGCAGCGCCGACTCGAAACTGGGGTCGATATGCTGGGCATAGACGAAGCCCACCGGCAAACCGCCGGGTAAGGCGTCGAGGAACGCCTTGACCGCCGCCGGACCGCCGAGCGAGGCGGCCAGCAACCAGACCTGCCGCGCCGGCTCGCCAACCACCAGCGGCGTATCCGCGAGCACCTGCGGCAACTCCAGGCGCGCCGGCCGCTGCGCCTCGGCCAGTAACGCCTGCAGGCTGGGCCCAACCGCTTGCGAGGGGTCGCCGATCAGTTTCTTCAACTTGCCGAACAGGCGGCGCTCCCAGCGCGGATAGTTTTCCGAATGCCGCTCCGGTGCATGCCCTTCGCCAAACAGGATCGGGGCACTGGCGTTCTCCATCAGGTTGTCGACCAGAGGGAAATCCTCGGCCTGGGTCAGGTCGACCAGCCACAGATCGGTCTCGCAGGCCGCCAGGGTCGCCTCATCCAGACGGGCCGGATCGCTATTGAACACCACCTGATAGCCACTGCCGGTCAACGCCTGCTGCAGCACATGGCGCTGCAGGGCAGTGTCGGCAATGACCGCAATGCGTGCCACAGAGTGCTCCGTCATGTTGGCGTACCCGGGCCGCGATCCACCGGGTGGCGATCCACCAGCCTGGCAATGCTTTCGAGCAACAACGACTCCTGATAGGGTTTGCCGAGGTATTCGTTGACCCCGATGGCCAGCGCTCGCTCGCGGTGTTTCTCGCCGCTGCGCGAGGTGATCATGATGATCGGCAGGTCTTTCAGGTGCTCGTCGTGACGCACCAGGGTCGCCACTTCGAAACCGTCCATGCGCGGCATTTCGATGTCCAGCAACATGATGTCGGGCCTATGTTCCTGCAACTGGGAAATGGCGTCCACGCCGTCCTTGGCGGTCAATACGTTCATGCCGTTACGCTCGAGCAGACGGCTGGTGACCTTGCGCACGGTGACCGAGTCGTCCACCACCATGACCAGGGTCGGCCGATCCGCCTCGATTTCCGCGGCGCTCGCCGTGTGGCCGGGCAGGCGCGGATGCAGTTGGTTGAGCAGGTGCGCATGCAGCACGCGGATGGTGGCCAGCAGGTCGAGAATCACCACCACCCGACCGTCGCCGAGGATGGTCGCCCCGGAAATGCCGTGCACCCCGGCGAACTGCGGGCCGAGGCTCTTCACCACGATCTCGCGGGAACCGGCCAGGGAATCGACCTGCACCGCCACCGCGTGCTCGCTCGAACGCACCAGGATCACCGGCAACGGCAGGCTCTGGCCGACCAGCTTGGGTTGCTGACCGTTATTCAGCAGATCGCCGAGATAGCGCAACTCGTAGGCCTGGCCGGCGTACTCGAAGCGTGGCGTATCCGCCGTGCCCGCGGCGCTCTGCTCGTAGAGGGCTTCCAGCTCGTAGGGAGAAATCCGCACGATGCCTTCGATGGTGTTCAGCGGAATGGCATACAGGTCTTCGCCCGACAGCACCATCAGCGCACGGTTGACCGACACGGTGAACGGCAGACGGATGGAGAAGCGGGTTCCCTCGCCCGGCGTCGAGTCGATGCTCATGGAGCCGCCGAGCTGTTTGACCTCCGAATGCACCACATCCATGCCGACGCCACGCCCGGAGATCTGGGTGACCGCCGCGGCGGTGGAAAAACCGGCCTCGAGAATGAACTGGAGGATTTCGTGATCGCTCAGATCCGACTCCTCGTCCATCAGGCCACGCTCGATGGCCTTGCGCCGCACGGCATCGAGCCGGATGCCGCCGCCATCGTCGCTGAGGGTCAGGACGATATCGCCGCCCTCGCGGCCGAGGTTCAGGCGGATGGTGCCGTGCGCAGGCTTGCCCGCGGCGCGGCGCACCTCGGCCGATTCTATGCCGTGGTCGACGGCGTTGCGCAGCATATGCTCCAGCGGCGCGACAATCCGTTCGAGCACGCTGCGGTCCATCTCGCCGTCGGCATTGCCGAGGACGAACTCGACCTGCTTGCCCAACTCGCCGGCGACCTGGCGGACGATCCGCCGCAACCGCGGCACCAGCCGCTCGAAGGGCACCATGCGGGTGCGCATCAGGCCTTCCTGCAACTCGGTATTGACCCGCGCCTGTTGCAGCAACAGGGTTTCCGCGTCGCGGCTGCGCATGGCCAGGGTTTCTTTCAGGTCGAGCAGGTCGGAGGCGGACTCGAACAATGCGCGCGACAGCTGCTGCAACTGTGAGTGGCGGTCCATTTCCAGCGGATCGAAATCCTCGTAACCGGCTCGCTCGGCCTCGGCCTGGTAGCGGCTGAGGATCTGCGCCTGGGTCTCGATATCGAGGCGGCGCAGTTGATCGCGGACACGGTCGATGGTCGCTTCCATCTCGCTCAGGGTGAAACCGAAATCACTGACCTGCTGCTCGACCCGACCGCGGAAGATCGAGGTCTCGCCGGCCAGGTTGACCAGGCCTTCAAGCAGGTCCGCCGGCACCTTGACCAGCTCCTGCGGGGCACGCCGGGCGGCGGCGTCCTGCGCCGCCTCCTGGGCGCGACGCACGAACGGCAGGACTTTGGCCGCCCGCTCGCGGGCCGGCAGGTCGCTGGCCGCGACTATGGGTGCAGCCAGGCCGTACACCTGAGCCGGCTCGACAAGCGCCGCCGCACCGTCTTCCGCCGCCAGACTGGCCTGCAGACGCTGACGCAATTGATCGAGCTCTTTCTGCAGCCCCTCGAAACCCGACTGCACATCGAGAAACAGGCTTTCCGGCCAGGGTGCGCCTTGCAGCAGCGCCTCGCTCAGGTGCGACTCGAGGTCATGGGTCAGGTTGCCCAGGCGGTTCTGCCCGGCCAGCCGGGCACCGCCCTTGAGGGTATGCAAAACGCGCAACATGTCATCGACCGCGACAACATCGTCGCGCTGCTCGTCCCAGCGGCCCATGGCTGCTTCCATGGCTTCCAGCAGGTCGTCGGCCTCCTCCAGGAAGATGTCGAGGATGTCCGATTCGTCATCGTCCTGCTCCGGCTCCTGGTTTTCCGCTAGCGTCTTGAGTTGCACCGCAGACGGCATGCTCAGTTGTTGATCCGGGTTGGCGCGAAAATGCTTGATCGTCTCGATCAGCGCATCGCCATCCGGCACCCTGCGTTTGCCACGTACCGCGTCGAGCATCTCGGCCAGGCGATCCTGGCATGCCTGGAGCAGGGTGAAGAGTTCCTGACCGGGGCGCAGGCGACCATCACAGAGCCCTTCGTAGAGGAATTCGAGTTCATGGGCGAGGTCGCCAATTTCGCGGATCTCCGCCATGCGCGCACCACCCTTGAGGGTGTGCAGGTCGCGCTGCAGCGACTCCAGCTCGAGGCTGTTGTCGACGTCGTCCACCCAGCGCTGCAGGGCCGCGCCGGAACTGTCGATGATGTCGAAACCCTCCTCGAGGAAGATGTCCACCAGTTCCTGGTCGGGCTGCTCCTCGAGCGCAGCTGTCGAGGGCATGCCAGCAGCGCCTGGCGCTGCCAGGGTGTCGGCCGGCGCCGGCGGCTCGACTGGCAGCGACTCAGACTCATCAGCGTCGGCCGCCGGTTCGATCTCGTCCTCGCCTTGCAGCAACGCCAACAGCTCGCGCTCAACCTCATGCTCGGCTCGGCTTCGGCTTCGGCTTCGGCTTCGGCTTCGGCTTCGGCTTCGGCTTCGGCTTCGGCTTCGGCTTCGGCTTCGGCTTCGGCTTCGGCTTCGGCTTCGGCTTCGGCTTCGGCTTCGGGGTCAGTCTCTGGGGCCGGCGCCGACGCAGGCAAGCTCTGTGTACCTCCGCCCTGGCGGAAGCGACGAATCGCCTCGATCAGTTCGTGCGGCTGCTGCAGTTCGGCCTGACTCTGCAGTTGCTCCAGCTGCATGGCCAGGCAGTCATGGCTTTGCTGCAGCAGGGCGGCCAGCGCGGGGGAATGGCTGAAGCGCCGATCCACCAGACCTTCGTACAAGGACTCCAGCTCATGGGCGAGGTCGCCGATCGGACGGATTTCGGCCATCCGTGCGCCACCCTTGAGGGTGTGCAAATCACGTTGCAGGGACGAGAGCGCGGCCTTGTTGTCCGGTTCGGCACACCAGCGCTGCAACGCCTGGCCGGCACTTTCGAGGATGTCCACGGCCTCCTCGAGAAAGATCTCGACCATCTCTGCATCGAGCGCCTCATAACCAGAGGACGTGCCAGAGGATGCAGCAGGTTCGGACTCGGTCAGGACGCCGGTGTCCTCATCGATCTGCAGCTCAATTGCCGTGGCCGTCTCGCCCTCGTTTTCCTGCGCCCAGGGCATCTGCTCGAGCGCCCTGGTGGCGGCATCCAGCTCGACGACCTCCAGGCCCGCCTGACCTTGCGCGGACAACAGAGCCAGGGCCCGCGGATCCAGTGCCTGTGCGAGCAAACCACGCAACGCCTCGACCCGCGCCGGCTCGGCGCTGACCTGCAAGCCGGCAGCCACCTGATCCATCATGCCGATCAGGGCTTCATGCGCCTGCTCGGCCTCACCGAAGAAACGCTCGCTGACCGCCAGGCTGCCCTCTTCCACCGCACCATAAAGGTCGAGCAGGGCTTCACAGAGCTCGTCGATCTGCGGCAGCTCGGCCATCTCCGCGCCGCGCCCCAGAGTCGTCAATTCATCCAGCAAGGCGCTCAGTTCCTGACGCTCGGACGGATGCTCACGCCAGCGCCGCAGCAACGCCTCGGCATCCAGCAGGATATCCATGCCCTCGGCGAGGAAAATGCTGATCAGCTGCGGATCGCGGGTTTCACCCCTCTCGCTCTGACGACTGTTTTGCGCGGCATCGAGGCGGTCCTGATGCAGTTTGTGCGTTCGCTCGAGGAACTCCGGGGCACCGGGCAGAGACGCCAGAGGCTGAGTCTCCAGTTGCTCCAGGCCCAGGCGGAACAGCTTCTCGGCTGCACTCAATAATTCGGCTTCGCCCAGATCCATGGGGATCAGGTTGCTTTTGAACTCCTTGACCATTTTCTCCAGCGGCGCGGCTATCTCCGCTACCGGCAGAATTCCGGCCATATAGGCGCTGCCCTTGAGGGTGTGCAAGGCTCGCTGCAAATCGTCGGTAACCGGCCTTGGCAGTTCCTGCGCGCAATCGGCAAGAAAGCCGACCAGGGTATCGAGGTGGGTTTCCGCCTCGTTACGGAAAATCTCCAACAGCTGCGGATCGAGGGGTTCTCCATAGAGGGGCTCGCCGTCGAGCACGTCGACCTGTTCGGCGCCTGCCGCGACCGCCGCGGCTTCGTCCGCAGGCGGGATAACCGGGGCAGCGGCCGCCATGCTCTGGCCTTTCGCCAGCGCATGCGCGGTGGCAGCCAGCAGGTCGACATCGTCACGCTGACGCTGGGCTTTAGCAGAGAATTCATCGACCAGTGCCGGCATCAGCGCGACCACATCGGTGACCACCTGGAGCACCTCGGCAACGGGCTGGATACTGCGGTCGAGTACCCGGTTGAGCAGGTTCTCGATCGACCAGCCCAGCTCACCGATCACCAGCGCCCGCACCATGCGGCCACTGCCCTTGAGGGTGTGGAAGGCCCGGCGGATTTCGACCAGGGCCTCGTTGCTGGTCGTGTCGGCGCACCATTGCGGGAAAAACACGCCGATGGTTTCCAGGACTTCGCCGGCTTCCTCGACAAACACTTCCATCAGCTCTTCGTCGACCGGCTCCTCATCGGCCGGCGGCGGCAGCAAGCTGGGCGGCACATCGTGAGCCGGCGGATTGATCGCCTGCAACGGTGCGGCCATGACATCGGCCAGCGACAGCGGCTTGTCGGCAGCGGGCTCATCGATCACTGGCGATGCACTCGGCAGCTCGACCTCGGGCACACCCAGCGACGCCAACTCGACCTCATCCCACTGAGCATGGCTGCTCAGCCCGTCCAGGCTCGGTTCTTCCAGCGGCATGCCGTCCAGTTGCATGGTATCGCTGCTGGGGGCAGACAACGGCACTTGTGGCTCTTCGCTGAGGTCGAGAGTCGAAAAGGGTTCGATTGCCTGTGGCTCGAACGTCAGCGCATCGCCCTGCAGTGGCTCCAGGCTCCAGCCGTCATCCGCCAGCTCGGCCTCGGCCGCAACAGCGCCGAGCTCGGCGAACTCGGCGCTCAGCTCCTCTGGCGGTGCCGGCTCGACCCGCACCGGCGGCTGTTCGGCTATCGGCTCAATAGGCTCGAGAGACGCCGCCGGCTCATCGGCCAGTACTTCGATGTCATCCAGCGGATCGGCCAGGGGGGCGAACTCTGCTTGCCGTGGCTCTGGCGGCTCGATAATCGAAGGTTTTTCTTTCAGTGGATAGCCGAGGCTTTCCAGACTTTCCTCGGCCACATCGAGAATCAGGTCGCCCTGGCTGCCATGATCTTCGGCCAGACGCTCGAGGTAGTACTCGACGCTGGTGATGGCATCGGCCAGGGTGTCCAGGCTCTGCCAGTTCGGCACGGCCTTGCGCGCCAGCAGCTGTTCCTGGATGTAGCGGTTGCAGGCATTGAGCAGCTCCGCGGCACGCGCCAGCGGAATCATCGCCAGGCCGCCACGCACCTGGGTCAGCAGCGCCGGCACACGCGCCAGATGTTCGTGATTCCACTGTGAGGCGATGAATTCGATGATCGCGTCCTTGGCCTGCTCCAGACCATTGCGCGCTTCCTTGATCACCAACTGGTGAATCTGCGCCACGTCGGTGGTGGGCAGGTGACTCTCTTCGCGGCCACCGTCGGCGACCGGACCGACCATGCCGGCCAGGGTCGCTTCGACGTACAGCAGCGCACCGGCCACATCCATCAGCACGGCATCGCTCGGCGCCTGCCGGCCAAGGTGCAAGCCTCGAACCACGTCGATCTGATCGAGGATGACCTTGCGCGGCTGGCCGAAACCGAGCACGGCCAGGGTGTCGGCAATCTGCTTGAGCGGCGCCAGCAGGCTACCCAGCTCGGCCACCTGAATACGGTCGCTGCGCACGAACAGGTCGAGGCTGTCCTTGACCTGCACCAGCTCCTCGCACAGCGCGCCGACCACCGAGCGCATGGCGTTGCGATCCGGGCCGGCCAGACGGGCCCGCTCCTCATCGACGACCTCGGTGTCCGGCAAGGCGTCGTCGAGACGGTACTGCTCCTTCAAGAGGCTGATGCGTGGCGACTGCGCCGGCGCCTTGGCCACATAGAACAGCAGGTTCTTGATCAACTCGTCGGTGGCAGGCTGGTTGATGCCATCGGCCCCCTGCTCGAGCAGGCGTTTCAGCTCTTTATCGACCTCGCGCAGCAAGGTGCGTACCGACGGGCTATTGACTACAGCACCGCTGGCCAGGCCCTCGACCAGACCCGAGGCGATCTGCCACAACGGACCGAGCGGCGCGTCTTTGCACAGCGTCTCGAGGCGCCCGAAAACCCGCGCCATGTAACCCAGATTGGTCGGCAGATCCTGATTGCGAATCACCCCGACCAGGGCCACCTGCAGCATCTGGCGCAGCTTGCGCAGCAGTACCGGCAGCTCCGCGGTGCGCAACTCGCCCATGGACTCGACCGACAAGGCCGGCGCACGCCCGGACATGTCCGGGGAAAACAGGCTGGTTTCCGAGAGCAGTTTTTCGCCGCGGGCGGCGCGCAGGTCGTTGAGCAGCGGCAGCACCACCATGGGCAAGTCGCGGCGTGCGGTCTGGATCCGGTCGAGGTAGACCGGCAGCTGGAGGATGGCCTGCATCAGCACTTCCAGGGCTTCGCCCTGGTTGGCCACGCGGCCGTCCATCAACGCCTGGGCCAGATGCTCCATTTCTTCGGCGAGCAAAGCCGCGCCGTAGAACTCCACCATTTGCAGAGTGCCCTGTACCTGGTGCACATAGGTCAGGCAGAAGCGCATGCGCGTCGAGTCCTGCGGAGCCTCGACGTACGCCTCCAGGGCTTGGCGCGCCTGCTTCAGGGTTTCCGCGATTTCGCCTTTGACCCATTCCAGGGCGACATAGTCGTGCCGATCCCCCATAGCCACTCCACTCATATACTTGGCTCTGCCTTATCAGGCTGTTGAAAAACTACCTGCGTTGCCATCGCTGGGTTAAAAGCAGGCTGCCTCGTCTACGCTTTTCAACGGCCTGCTATCCCTTGCGGGTAAACGCCAGCACTCGCTCGTCGGCCACCGGAAGCAGGTCCGGATGCTGCCAACCGACCACTTCACCCACTCCCACCACCAGCAGACCACCCGGTGCCAGGCGCTCGGCCAGGCGGTTGAGGATCTCGCGGCGACGCCAGCGACGAAAATAGATCAGCAAGTTCTGACAAAAAATGACGTCCATACCGGACACTGGCGCCTTGGCCAGCTCCAGCACATTGAGCCGGGCGCAACACACTCGCGCGGCCAGGCTCGGGATCACCTTGAAACGTCCATCGGCCTGGGCCTCAAAATAGCGTTGACCCAGCGGCGCATCGATTTGTTCCAGCTTGCGTGCGCCATACTGCCCATCGCGCGCCATGCTCAACGCGTTCAGGCTGATATCGGTACCGGTCACGCCAAAGTGCTCGGGGCGCTCGCTGCCACGCAGCATTTCGGCCGCCGTGATCGCCAATGAATAAGGTTCCTCACCGCTCGAACAACCCACGCTCCAGAACTCCCAAGGCCGGCTCAACCCTCGCTGCAGTCGCTCGTGCAGGTAGCGCTCGAGCACCTCGAACGATGGCCGGTGACGAAAGAAACGGGTCTCCTGCACGGTCAGGCGGTCCAGCAGGGTCGACCACTCGACCGCACCGCGTGGACCATCCGTGACCTGGCGAAAATAGCTGGCGTAATCCACCACCCCCAGCTCACGCATGCGCGCGCTCAGGTTGGTTTGCAAAAATGCTCGCCGCTGCTCGCTGATCACCATGCCGGTGCGCTCTTCGAGCAGCGTCTGCCAGGCGCGAAATTCGCCGGCGGACATGTCCACCACCGGCTGCAAGGCCCAGACGCCTGACTGCATGTCGTGCCTCTCGCTTATGGCCGTAGGCACAGGACAGCGACCGGACAAGGCCGCCACCCCGCGCGCTTATGCCTGTTCGCCGCTTTCCGGCAAGGTAAAGCCGGAAACCGACTTGCGCATCTCACTGGCCATCTTGGCCAGATTACCAATGCTCTTGGCGGTCGCCGTGGTACCGGACGAGGTTTGCGAGGTGATCTCCTGGATCACGTTCATGGTGTTGGAAATGTGACCGGCCGAGGACGCCTGCTGGCGCGCCGCGTTGGAGATGTTCTGGATCAGGGCCGCGAGGGTCTTGGATACCTTCTCGATCTCTTCCAGCGCCACCCCGGCGTCCTGCGCCAGACGGGCACCGCGCACCACCTCGGAGGTGGTCTGTTCCATGGAGATAACCGCCTCGTTGGTGTCGGTCTGAATCGTCTTGACCAGCGCCTCGATCTGCTTGGTCGCCGCCGAGGAACGTTCCGCCAGGCGCTGGACTTCGTCCGCTACCACGGCGAAGCCGCGGCCCGCGTCACCGGCCATGGAGGCCTGGATCGCCGCGTTAAGGGCGAGAATGTTGGTCTGGTCGGCAATGTCGTTGATCAGGCTGACGATGTCGCCGATCTCCTGGGACGATTCGCCGAGGCGCTTGATCCGCTTCGAGGTGTCCTGGATCTGCTCACGGATGTTGTCCATGCCGGTGATGGTGTTGTGTACGACTTCGTTACCCTTGTTGGCGATGGCTACCGAACGTTCCGCTACCGCGGAGGACTCCGAGGCGTTCGCCGACACCTGGTCGATCGACACGGCCATTTCGTTGATCGCCGCCGATGCACCGGCGATTTCCTGGGCCTGGTGTTCCGAGGCTTCGGCCAGGTGCATCGCCGTCGCCTGGGTTTCCTGGGCGGCGCCGGCGACCTGAACGGCGGTCAGGTTGATGGTCACTACCAGGTCGCGCAACTGGTCGATGGAGTAGTTGATGGAGTCGGCGATGGCGCCGGTGAAGTCTTCGGTTACGGTCGCGGCTACGGTCAAGTCACCGTCGGCGAGGTCGGCGATTTCGTCGAGCAGGCGCAGAATCGCCGCCTGGTTACGTTCGTTCTTCTCGGCGGTTTCAGCCAGGCGGCGGTTGGTCTCGCGCACCATCACGATACCGATCAGGATGATCGAGCCCAGCGCCAGAATGCCCAGCACATAGCCGGCCAGGGTGTTGATGGCGCGGCCATCGGCCAGGTCTTCAAAGCCGGTTGCCAGCTCGGAGGCCTTGTCCAGCAGGGTCTGCGAGACGCTGAAAATGCCGTTGGCCGACTCGCGCACCTGGAACAGTTCCGGCGAGGTTTCGAGAATTTCGTCTACCGAACCGGAGACGAACTCGAACAGCTCGGAAATTTCCGCCAGTCGCTCGAGCGCTTCGGCATCGGTCACCTGGGTAATCTCCATGGCCGCGTTGCCTTCCAGCATGGCGCTCAAGACCCGTCCGAACAGGCTGGCGTCACGGCCGAACATGTCGGCGGCCTGGACCGAATCCTGGTCACCGGCCAACACTTTGTTCACCGAGCCGAGAATACGTTCGGCCAGCAGCGACTGGCGCTGGGCCACCGACACCTGGGCGGCCGGCGCGCCGCTTTCCAGGAGGATGTCGACCACCTCTTCGTACTCGACCTGCAGCTGCGGGATGGTTTCCGCCAGGGTTTCGGCCACCTGGTGCAGGGACAGAACCGTCTGTTCGCTGGCCAGAATGGCGTCGGTGTTCTGCCGCAGGCTGTCCCAGTCCCGCTGCACGGCAGCCATCTGCGCCTGCACGGCCTCCGGTGCCGAGGGCACGCCACTCTCCTGGTTGCCGTTGGTCAGATAGCCCCAGCGGGTTTCGAAGTCGTTGCGCGCCTCGCGCAACAAACCGAAAGCCTCGGCAGTGCCGGCGGCCGCTTCGGTGGAGTTCTTGGCAATACGCTGAGACAGAACCCGCAGCTCACCGGAGTGGCCGATGTATTCCGTATCGTAGTTGGATTGCGTATTGATGTAGGCGAAGTTGGCGAACAACAGCACGATGGAGACGATCAGGACGATAAACAGCCCGGCGATCAGCGTACTGCTGCGCGTACCCGCGAATAAATTGCCTGCATTGAGTTTTTTCATTATCTGGCCCCCGCCTGGACCGACCGCGCTACGGTTCCCACACCACCCCAACAGGCCGGCAAAGCCGGCCCAACCGAAAAACTGTTAAAACGCAACATCGAGAAACCCCTGGTGCTGAGCCAGCGCATGAGGACTGAACACCAACCAGGGTTGCTCGCGCTGGAAGACGCCATGAATGAAGGGCGCGATGGACGCTTCGAGTGGCGGTAACTGTTCGGAGAAGGTGTCCACCGCAAAGTGCTGCATGCCGAACACTTCATCGACCGTCAGTCCGGCGAATATTTCCTGGTGGTCGACCACCAGCACCCGCCGCTTCTTGCGCAGCGGCGACAACTCGTTGCCGAAGAAGCCGCACAGATCCATTACCGGCAGCAGACGACCGCGCACGTTGGCCACGCCCTTGACCCAGCTTTTAACCCCGGGCAGCAGGGTGTGGCGCGGCTCGTGCAGGACTTCCCCGACCTCGCCCATGGGCGCGACGAAAAACCGCTCGCCCATGCGAAAGCCGATGCCACTCCAGGTTTGCACGGCGGCCTGCTGCAATGGCAAGCCAGCCGCCAGCAATCGACAACGCTGGTCGATGCCGAGGAGGGTTTGAAAAGGTGTCTGCGTGTCCGCCATGCCAACCGTGGCCTTTTATTCTTCAGTAGTGCATCGGCACGGCATCAACCGGCCAATACGGCATTCAAGGTTTTCAGCAGCGTCGCTTCGTCGACCGGCTTGGTCAGGTAGTCCTTGGCGCCCTGGCGCTTGCCCCAGACCTTGTCGGTTTCCTGATCCTTGGTGGTGACGATGATCACCGGGATGTGGCTGGTGTCGGCGTCCTTGGTCAGCTGACGGGTCGCCTGAAAACCATTGAGGCCCGGCATGACGATGTCCATCAACACTGCGTCGGGTTTTTCCTGACGCGCCAGGGCCACGCCGTCCGCGCCATTTTCTGCCTTGAGCACCTGATGGCCATTTTTCTCCAGCATGGCGGTCAGTTTGTACATCTCGGTCGGCGAGTCATCAACAATCAGAATTCGAGCCATGGTGTTTCCCAATACATGAAAAGGCGTCTACCGCTATCGCGGCAGACGTCAGGATGCCTGTTCCACCGGGGTGAAATTAGGTACATGAGCCTTGATCGCTCCAAGCAACTCTTCCTTGCTGAAAGGCTTGGTCAGATATTGATCGGAGCCAACGATGCGCCCCTTGGCCTTGTCGAACAAACCATCCTTGGAGGACAGCATGATCACCGGGGTGGACTTGAAAGCACTGTTGTTCTTGATCAGGGCACAGGTCTGATAGCCATCGAGCCGCGGCATCATGATGTCGACAAAAATAATATTTGGGTGGGTATCGGCGATCTTTGCCAAGGCATCGAAGCCGTCAACCGCGGTTATCACCTCGCAACCCACCTTTTTCAGCAGGGTTTCCGCGGTACGACGAATCGTCTTCGAGTCGTCGATCACCATCACCCTCAAACCCTCGGAATGCTGTTCCATGTTTGCCCTACCATCCGCCTCGGTGAGTCGTTATTTTTCGCGTTCTATCAGTGCGCCTGAGGCCTTGCCAACGACGGGTGCAACCCAATCGTCGGGCCTTTTTAGCACACTCTCCCCATGCAAGCTATAAGCCGCGGAAGGGCAAGGTTTTTTCCTTGACCACCCGCTTCCCCAGCGCCACCCTGATGTCACATGCTCGCCCCGACACCCTTTAAACTGCTGCCTTTCACGGAGAAATTCCCCCATGAGCGTTCGCCTCGGCATTGTCATGGACCCCATCGCCCGGGTCGCCTTCAAAAAGGACAGCTCGCTGGCCATGTTGCTGGCCGCCCAGGCGCGCGGCTGGTCGCTCTTCTATATGGAGCAGAAGGACCTTTACCAGGCCCGGGGCGAGGCACGCGCCCGCCTGTGCCCGCTCGTCGTATTCAATGACCCTGAGCACTGGTTCGAACTGGGCGCCGAGCGCGACGTCGCGTTGACCGAGCTGGATGTGATCCTGATGCGCAAGGATCCACCCTTCGATAACGAGTTCGTCTATTCCACCTACCTGCTGGAGCAGGCCGAGCAAGCCGGGGTACTGGTGGTCAACCGCCCGCAGAGCCTGCGCGACTGCAACGAGAAGCTGTTTGCCACCCTGTTCCCCGAGTGCACGCCGCCTACCCTGGTCAGTCGCCGATCCGACATTCTGCGCGAGTTTGCCAAAGAGCAACGTGACATCATTCTCAAACCCCTGGATGGCATGGGCGGATCTTCGATATTTCGTCACTGCGAGGGCGATCCCAACCTCTCGGTGATCCTCGAGACCCTTACCGCCCACGGCACACAACAGATAATGGCGCAACGCTACCTGCCGGCGATCGTCGAAGGCGACAAGCGCATCCTGATGATCGATGGCGAACCCGTACCTTATTGCCTGGCGCGCATCCCGGCACACGGCGAAACCCGCGGCAACCTGGCCGCCGGCGGCCGCGGCGAAGCCCGCCCGCTGACCGAGCGCGACCGCGAAATCGCCGCGGCCGTGGGCCCGACCCTGCGCGAAAAGGGCCTGCTGTTCGTCGGCCTGGACGTGATCGGCGATTACCTGACCGAGATCAACGTGACCAGTCCGACCTGCATCCGCGAGATCGACGCCGCCTACGACACCCGCATCGGCGAGCGCCTGATGGATGCCATCGCAGGCAAGCTGAAACCGTAAGCCGTAAACGGAAAGCATGACGCAGGTTGCAGCCTGGCGCTTGGCGCTTGCAGCTGGCGGCTCCGAGCCGTCAGACTGCGCGGCAATCTGAGCCGACCCGAAACCGCATGAACGCAGCCACGCTCCCAGTCGATCTACCCGCCGCAGGCGTCCGCCCAGCGGATCGGCTGGGCTTTACCCTGTTCCTCGCGGCGGCGCTGCATGCCGCGCTGATTCTCGGCCTGGGCTTCAGCCTGGCCGAGCCCAGCCAGATCAGCAAGACCCTGGAAATCACCCTGTCGCCCTTCAAGAGCGAGGAAAAGCCGAAGGAAGCCGACTTCCTCGCCCAGGACAACCAGCAGGGCAGCGGCACCCTGGAACACAAGGCCGCGCCGAAAACCACCGAGCAGGCGCCGTTCCAGGACACCCAGGTCAAGCGCGTGACACCGCCCGCCGCCCCGGCGCAACCGGCGGTACGCCAGGAAGCGCCGAAAGCCACGCTAGCGACCCGCGCCCCGCAACAACAAAAGACCCCGGTCAAGCGCGAAGCAGTCAAACCCACAGTGCAGGCGCCCCCGGCACCGGTATTCGACAGCGCGCAACTCTCTGCGGAAATTGCCAGCCTGGAAGCCGAACTGGCCAACGATATCCAGCAGTACGCCAAACGGCCGAAGATCCACCGCCTCAGCGCGGCCTCGACCATGCGCGACAAGGGCGCCTGGTACAAGGACGAGTGGCGCAAGAAGGTCGAACGGATCGGCAACCTCAACTACCCGGACGACGCACGCCGCCAGCAGATTTACGGCAGCCTGCGGGTGCTGGTCTCGATCAACCGCGACGGCACCCTCTATGAAGTCCAGGTGCTGCAGTCCTCCGGCCAGCAATTGCTCGACCAGGCCGCCCTGCGCATCGTGCGCCTGGCCGCACCCTATGCCCCGTTCACCGGCGACCTGGCCGATGTCGACCGCCTGGAAATCATCCGCACCTGGCGCTTCGAGCGTGGCGACCGCCTGTCGAGCCGCTGAGACGGCAAGCCGCAATCGGCTCGCCCGGCCACAGGATCACGCTTTTTTCTTGCAGCTTGCCGCCTGACGCTTGAAGCTCTTGGCTCGAAGCCTGAAACTATTGCCCATGAAAGACGCCAACCCGAGCTACCTCAAGCACCAATTCCTGATTGCCATGCCGCACATGGCCGATCCGCATTTCGCGCAGACCCTGATCTACCTGATCGAGCATAACGAGCAGGGCGCCATGGGCCTGGTGATCAACCGCCCGAACGGTCTCAACCTGGCCGATGTGCTGGAGCAGTTGCGTCCCGACGAGGAGCCGCCGGAGCGCTGCCAGGAGCTGCCGATATTCTCCGGCGGCCCGGTGCAGACCGATCGCGGCTTCGTCCTGCATCCGGCTGGCCCGCAGTTCCAGGCCACCCTGGAACTCGGCGAGCTGGGGCTGTCCACCTCCCAGGATGTGCTGTTCGCGATTGCCGACGGCACGGGACCGGCAAAATACCTGATCACCCTCGGCTATGCCGGCTGGGATGCCGGGCAACTGGAAACCGAGTTGGCCGACAACGCCTGGCTGACCTGCCCGGCCGACAGCGCCATCCTCTTCGACCTGCCCTTCGATCAGCGCCTGAATGCCGCCGCCGCGCGCCTGGGCGTCAACCTCAGCCTGCTCACCTCGCAAGCCGGGCACGCCTGATGAGCGAGGGCAAAGCGCTGCGCCTGTTGTTGGGTTTCGATTACGGCAGCAAGCAGATCGGCGTTGCCGTCGGCCAGGTGATCACCGGCCAGGCCCGCGAGCTGTGCATCCTCAAGGCGCAGAACGGCGTGCCGGACTGGCAGAAAGTCGAAGCCCTTATCAAGGAATGGCAGCCGGACGCCATAGTCGTCGGCCTGCCGCTGAACATGGACGGCAGCCCGAGCGAGATGAGCGAGCGGGCCGAGAAGTTCGCCCGCCGCCTCAACGGCCGCTTCAACCTGCCCGTGCATACCCACGACGAACGCCTGACCACCTATGAGGCCAAGGGCCAGCGCCTGCAACAAGGCCAGAACGGTGGCTATCGCGAGCGCCCGGTCGATGCCCTGGCCGCAGCACTGCTGCTACAAGGCTGGCTGGAAGAAAACAGCCCCTGAAAACTACCTGCGTTGCCCCTTCTCTATAAACAAGAGGGACGTTAAAAACAGGCTCAGAAAGGAGCTAGCTGCTGACGCGCTTTAGCGCGGTCCGGAGGACGAGCGAAGCGAGCAATGCTCATTTACAACACGTAAACTCGCGTGCGAGCCCAGTGCGCTTCCTCGCCGCTTTGACCAGCCGGAGGCTGTTACTAACGTAGCGCCTTGTCCCGGCTGCCTCGCCTACGTTTTCAGGGGCTGTTTTACTTACATCTGGAGTGTTGCCATGAGCCTACCCAACCCCGCCGAACTGCTGCCGCAAATGGCCGCGGCACTGATCGGCCACCTCAATCGGCGGCAGATCGGCGAGCCGCGCTTCATCGGCATCCGCACCGGCGGCGTGTGGGTCGCCCAGGCACTGCTCGAAACCCTGGGCAGCCCGGCACCGCTGGGCATCCTCGACGTCTCCTTCTACCGCGACGACTTCACCCAGAGCGGCCTGCACCCGCAGGTGCAGCCGTCCGAACTGCCGTTCGAGGTCGAAGGCCAGCACCTGGTGCTGATCGACGACGTGCTGATGAGCGGGCGCACCATCCGCGCCGCGCTCAATGAACTGTTCGACTACGGCCGTCCGGCCAGCGTGACCCTGGTCAGCCTGCTCGACCTGAACGCTCACGAGCTGCCAATCCGCCCCGACGTGGTCGGCGCCAGTCTGTCGCTGGCGCCGAATCAACGGGTAAAATTGTCCGGCCCCACGCCGCTGACCCTCGAACTCCAGACGCTGGCCAACCGAGAATGATCGCGATGACACCCATGGATGCCAAGCGCCCACTGCAGCTCAATGACCAAGGTCAGCTGCGCCACTTCCTCTCCCTCGACGGCCTGCCGCGCGAGCTGCTGACGGAAATCCTCGACACCGCCGACTCCTTCCTCGAAGTCGGCGCGCGGGCGGTGAAGAAAGTCCCGCTGCTGCGCGGCAAGACCGTGTGCAACGTGTTCTTCGAGAACTCCACGCGCACCCGCACCACCTTCGAACTGGCCGCCCAGCGCCTGTCCGCCGACGTCATCACCCTCAATGTGTCGACCAGCTCGACCAGCAAGGGCGAGACCCTGTTCGACACCCTGCGCAACCTCGAAGCCATGGCCGCCGACATCTTCGTGGTGCGCCATGCCGATTCGGGCGCCGCGCACTTCATCGCCGAACACGTCTGCCCGAACCTGGCGATCATCAACGGCGGCGACGGCCGCCACGCCCACCCGACCCAGGGCATGCTCGACATGCTGACCATCCGCCGGCACAAGGGCAGCTTCGAGCAGCTTTCGGTAGCGATCGTCGGCGATATCCTGCACTCGCGGGTGGCCCGCTCGAACATGCTGGCGCTGAAGACCCTCGGCTGCCCGGACATCCGCGTGATCGCACCCAAGACCCTGTTGCCGGTCGGCATCGAGCAATACGGCGTGACCGTCTACAGCGACATGGCCGCCGGCCTCAAGGATGTCGACGTGGTGATCATGCTGCGCCTGCAGCGCGAGCGCATGAGTGGCGGCCTGCTGCCCAGCGAGGGCGAGTTCTACCGCCTGTTCGGCCTCACCGAGCAACGCCTGGCCCTGGCCAAACCGGATGCCCTGGTGATGCACCCGGGGCCGATCAACCGCGGCGTGGAAATCGAGTCGGCAGTGGCCGACGGCCCGCAATCGGTGATCCTCAACCAGGTCACCTATGGCATCGCCGTGCGCATGGCCGTACTGTCGATGGCCATGAGCGGGCAGAATGCCCAGCGTCAACTCAACCAGGAAGCCGAGGAGTCCAACTGATGCGTATCGCAATCCTCGGTGCCCGCGTCATCGACCCGAATAGCAACCTCGACCAGGTCGTCGACCTGTTCATCGACGGCGGCAAGCTCATCGCCATCGGCCAGACCCCGGCCGGCTTCGTCGCGGAAAAAATCATCAACGCCCAGGGCCTGGTGGCCACGCCCGGCCTGGTCGACCTGTCCGTCGCCCTGCGCGAACCCGGCTACAGCCGCAAGGGCAGCATCGCCAGCGAAACCCTGGCCGCGGCCGCCGGCGGCGTCACCAGCCTGTGCTGCCCACCCTTTACCAAACCGGTGCTGGACACCCCGGCGGTGGCCGAACTGATCCTCGACCGCGCCCGCGAGGCCGGCCACACCAAGGTCTTCCCCATAGGCGCGCTGAGCAAGGATCTCGCCGGCGAACAGCTGGCCGAGCTGGTTGCCCTGCGCGACGCCGGCTGCGTGGCCTTCGGCAATGGCCTGGATAGTTTCCGCAACACCCGCACCCTGCGCCGCGCCCTGGAATACGCCGCCACCTTCGACCTGACGGTGATCTTCCACTCCCAGGATCACGACCTGGCCGAGGGCGGCCTGGCCCATGAGGGCGCCACCGCCAGCTTCCTCGGCCTGGCCGGCATCCCGGAAAGCGCCGAGACCGTGGCCCTGGCCCGCGACCTGCTGCTGGTCGAGCAAAGCGGCGTGCGCGCCCACTTCAGCCAGCTGACCAGCGCCCGCGGCGCCCAGCTGATCGCCGAGGCCCAGGCCCGCGGCCTGCCGGTGACGGCGGATGTGGCGCTGTACCAGCTGATCCTCACCGACGAGGCGTTGAGCGACTTCTCCAGCCTTTATCACGTACAGCCGCCACTGCGCACCCGGACCGATCGCGACGGCCTGCGCGCGGCGGTGAAGAGCGGGGTGATCTCGGCCATCGCCAGCCATCACCAGCCCCATGAACGCGACGCCAAGCTAGCCCCCTTCGGCGCCACCGAACCGGGCATCAGCAGCGTGCAACTGCTGCTGCCGCTGGCCATGAGCCTGGTGCAGGACGGCCTGCTCGACCTGCCGAGCCTGCTCGCGCGCCTGTCCAGCGGCCCGGCCCAGGCCCTGCGCCTGCCCGCCGGCCGCCTGAGCCTGGGCGCAGCGGCCGACCTGCTGCTGTTCGACCCGCAGGCCTCGACCCTGGCCGGGGAAAGCTGGTACTCCAAAGGCGCCAACTGCCCGTTCATCGGCCACTGCCTGCCGGGCGCGGTGCGCTATACCCTGGTCGATGGGCGTATCAGCTACCAGGCTTGAACAACTGCCAAGCGCAAAAGCCCGCCAATCGGCGGGCTTTTTTGTGCTTGGCGATCAGCCGCGCTGGGCGTTCTTGATCGATATCTGCTCGTTCAGCGTCCAGAAGTCGTAGAGCACGCCAATCAGGAACAGGCCACCGGTGAGCAGGTAGAGAATCCCGCTGAGCCACTTGCCCTGGTACATGCGGTGTACACCGAAGACGCCAAGGAAGGTCAGCAGGATCCAGGCGACGTTGTAATCGGTGGCGCCGGCGGTGAAGCGCAGATCGGCCTCGCGATCCATTGCCGGGATCAGGAACAGGTCGACGATCCAGCCGATAAACAGCAAGCCGAGGGTGAAGAACCAGATGGTCCCGGTCACCGGCTTGCCGTAATAAAAGCGGTGCGCGCCGAGAAAACCGAAGATCCACAGCAGATAACCGATGACCTTGCTGTGGGTGTCCTTTGTTACGTCCATGCCTTGCTCCTGCGCTGCTGAGTGATGCGAATGAGACCGGCAAGACCGCGCAAGGTTTACCGCTCGAGAAAAAGCCCGCGAATGCGGGCTGGATTGAGTCGTTTCAGCTGAAACGCCGACCCGGATCCTCGGGGGCGACCTCCAGGGACAGGCCATCGCTCATGTGCGCCAGGTGCTCACCGTCGGCTTCCGAACCGAGCTTGATCAGCAGGCGCAGGTCGTTGGCCGAGTCGGCATACAGCAGCGCATCTTCGTAGGTGATCTCGCCCTGGCTGTAGAGGCTGTACAGTGCCTGGTCGAAGGTCTGCATGCCCAGTTCGGTGGAGCGCTTCATCAGGCCCTTGAGTTCGTGCACCTCGCCCTTGCGGATCAGGTCGGCGGCCAGCGGGGTGTTGATCAGCACCTCGATCACCGCGCGCCGGCCCTTGCCGTCCGGGGTCGGCACCAGCTGCTGGGCGACTATGGCCTTGAGGTTGAGCGACAGATCCATCCACACCTGATTCTGCCGATCGGCCGGGAAGAAGTTGATGATCCGGTCCAGCGCCTGGTTGGCGTTGTTGGCGTGCAGGGTGGCCAGGCACAGGTGACCGGTCTCGGCGAAGGCCACGGCGTGGTCCATGGTCTCGCGGGTGCGCACCTCGCCGATCAGGATCACGTCCGGCGCCTGACGCAGAGTGTTCTTCAGCGCCACCTCGAAGGACTCGGTGTCGATGCCGACCTCACGTTGGGTGACGATGCAGTTCTGGTGCTGGTGGATGTACTCGATCGGGTCTTCGATGGAGATGATGTGGCCGCTGCTGTTCTTGTTGCGGTGGCCGATCATCGCCGCCAGCGAGGTGGACTTGCCGGTGCCGGTGGCGCCGACGAACAGCACCAGGCCACGCTTGGTCAGGGCCAGTTTCTTGAGGACTTCCGGCAGCTTGAGGTCATCCAGGGTCGGGATGTTGGTCTCGATCCGGCGCAGCACCATGCCCGCCAGGTTGCGCTGGTAGAAGGCGCTGACGCGGAAGCGGCCGATCCCGCGGGCGCTGATGGCGAAGTTGCATTCGTGGCTCTGGGCGAAGTCGCGGCGCTGTTGCTCGTTCATCACCGAGTGCACGGTTTCCCGGGTTTGCTCGGGCGACATGGGGGTCTTGGTCACCGGCATGATCTTGCCGTTGACCTTCATCGACGGCGGTACGCCGGCGGTGATGAACAGGTCGGAGCCGCCTTTTTCGACCATCAGGCGCAGCAGTTTCTCGAATTCCATGCGTTATCTCGCCCATCACCGTCACGCGCTTGGCCAACGACCAGTTGCTGGGCGCGTGCCTCGCCAACAACTTGCATTGCCGGCCAACCTCGCGGTCAGCCGGTAATGGATTAGAAATTTTCCGGGGTCTTGGCTTTTTCCCGCGCGCTGTCACGGGTGACCAGACCCTTGGCGACCAGGTTCTTCAGGCAGGCATCCAGGGTCTGCATGCCCAGCGAACCGCCGGTCTGGATCGACGAGTACATCTGCGCCACCTTGTCCTCGCGGATCAGGTTACGGATCGCCGGGGTGCCGATCATGATTTCATGGGCCGCCACCCGACCGCCGCCGACTTTCTTCAGCAGGGTCTGCGAGATCACCGCCTGCAAGGACTCCGACAGCATGGAGCGGACCATGGATTTTTCTTCGGCCGGGAACACGTCGACCACCCGGTCGATGGTCTTGGCCGCCGAGGTGGTGTGCAGGGTGCCGAACACCAGGTGACCGGTTTCCGCGGCGGTCAGCGCCAGGCGGATGGTCTCCAGGTCGCGCATCTCGCCGACCAGAATGATATCGGGGTCTTCGCGCAGGGCCGAGCGCAGAGCCTCGGAGAAACCGAGGGTGTCGCGGTGCACCTCGCGCTGGTTGACCAGGCACTTCTTCGACTCGTGGACGAATTCGATCGGATCCTCGATGGTCAGGATGTGCTGGTACTTGCTGCCGTTGAGGTAATCGAGCATCGCCGCCAGGGTGGTCGACTTGCCCGAACCCGTGGGCCCGGTGACCAGCACCAGGCCCCTTGGCACGTCGGTGATCTTGCGAAACACCTCGCCCATACCGAGGTCTTCCATGGTCAGCACCTTGGACGGAATGGTGCGGAACACCGCACCGGCGCCGCGGTTCTGGTTGAAGGCGTTGACCCGGAAACGCGCGACGCCTGGCACTTCGAAGGAGAAGTCGGTCTCGAGGAACTCCTCGAAGTCCTTGCGCTGCTTGTCGTTCATGATGTCGTAGATCAGCGCATGCACCTGCTTGTGATCCAGGGCCGGCAAATTGATCCGGCGCACATCGCCGTCGACCCGAATCATCGGCGGCAGACCAGCAGAGAGATGCAGGTCCGACGCGCCTTGCTTGGCGCTGAAGGCAAGCAGCTCAGTGATATCCATGGGACTCCCTAATGACAAGCAAGCAGGTAGAATGCCGCGAACACTAGGCGGCTGGCGCGAGTAATGTCCACGATAGCAGAGAATATTGCAAAGGTCGGAGCACGCATCCGTGAGGCGGCGCAAGCCTCGGGGCGGGATTGTGCAACGATCGGCTTGCTCGCGGTGAGCAAAACCAAACCCGCGGCGGCGATTCGCCAGGCCCATGCGGCAGGCTTGTGCGACTTCGGCGAGAACTACCTGCAGGAAGCCCTGGAAAAACAGCTCGAGCTGAGCGACCTGCCATTGATCTGGCATTTCATCGGCCCCATTCAATCGAACAAGACCCGGGCGATCGCCGAACACTTCGCCTGGGTACACTCGGTGGATCGTTTGAAAGTCGCCGAGCGCCTGTCCGCACAGCGCCCGCCGCACCTGCCGGCGCTGAATATCTGCCTGCAGGTGAACGTCAGTGGCGAGGCCAGCAAATCAGGCTGCAGCCCCGAAGAGTTGCCGGCACTGGCACAGGCTGTTACACAACTGCCCAACCTCAAGCTGCGTGGATTGATGACAATTCCCCAACCCAGCGACGACCGTGCGACGCAACAGGCCGCCTTTGCCCGCCTGGCTGAACTGCAAGCCAGGCTGAACCTGGACCTCGACACCCTGTCCATGGGCATGAGCCACGACCTCGAGGCCGCCATTGCCGAAGGGGCGACCTGGGTTCGCATCGGTACCGCCCTGTTTGGCGAGCGCGACTATTCATAAGCGCCGCTCTACTCGACTCGATAAATAAGGAAACCGCTTATGACTTCCCCCCGTATTGCGTTTATCGGCGCCGGCAATATGGCCGCCAGCCTGATCGGCGGGCTGCGCGCCCAAGGCGTCGACGCCGGCAGCATGTGCGCCAGCGACCATGGCGCCGAGCAACGCGCCAGGATCGGCGCCGAACACGCCATCGACACCTTCGCCAGCAACGCCGAGGCCATTCAGGGCGCCGATGTGATCGTCCTGGCCGTCAAACCGCAGGTGATGAAAGATGTCTGCCTGGAACTGGCCGCGCATATCAGCGACCGCCAATTGATCGTGTCCATCGCCGCCGGCATCAGCTGCGCCAGCCTGGAACGCTGGCTCGGCGCCCGAGCGGTCGTGCGCTGCATGCCCAACACCCCGGCGCTGCTGCGCCAGGGCGTCAGCGGCCTGTATGCCAACAGCCGGGTTTCGGCGGCGCAACGCCAGCAGGCCGAACAGCTGCTGGGCGCGGTTGGCCTGACCCTGTGGCTGGATGAAGAACGGCTGATCGATGCGGTCACCGCCGTGTCCGGCAGCGGCCCGGCGTATTTCTTCCTGCTGATCGAAGCCATGACCGCCGCCGGGGAGAAACTCGGCTTGCCCCGCGAGGTCGCCGCACAACTGAGCGCACACACCGCCCTGGGCGCCGCGCGCATGGCCACCGGCAGCGATGTCGATGCCAGCGAACTGCGCCGCCGCGTCACCTCGCCGGCCGGCACCACCGAAGCCGCGATCAAGACCTTCCAGGCCGGCGGCTTCGAAGCCCTGGTCGAACAGGCACTGCATGCCGCCGCCCGGCGCTCGGCGGAACTGGCCGAGCAGCTTGGCCAATAAACCATTCGGCCCCCATGAATGGGCCATCAAGGAGTAAGCAATGATCGGACTGAGTACCGCAGCGGTGTATATCCTGCAAACCATCGGCAGCCTGTACCTGCTGATCGTGCTGCTGCGCTTCATCCTGCAACTGGTGAGGGCCGACTTCTACAACCCGCTCAGCCAGTTCATCGTGCGCGCCACCCACCCGCTGCTCAAGCCCCTGCGCAAGGTCATTCCCAGTTTCGCCGGACTCGACCTGGCTTCGCTGGTGCTGGCGATCCTGGTGCAACTGGTGCTCATGGCCCTGGTCCTGCTGCTGATGGGCTATGGCCTCGACGATCCGCTGCAGCTGCTGGTCTGGTCGATCATTGGCGTCACTGCCCTGTTCATCAAGGTGTTCTTCTTCGCCCTGATCATCAGCGTGATCCTGTCCTGGGTCGCCCAGGGCAGCCACAATCCCGCGGCCGAACTGATCAATCAGATCTGCGAGCCGCTGCTGGTGCCGATCCGGCGGATTCTGCCGAGCATGGGCGGGCTGGACCTGTCGCCAATCGTGGCCTTCCTGGTCCTCAACCTGATCGACATGCTGGTGGTGCGCAACCTGGCGGTGATGACCGGCATGTTCAAGGGCCTCAGCCTGGCGGTCTGAGCCCGAGAACCCGATGAGTTTCTATCGCTGGGACGGCGAGGACCTGATCCTCGATTGCCACCTGCAGCCCAAAGCCAGTTGCGACGAGTTCGCCGGGCTGCACGGTGAGCGGCTGAAGATCCGCCTCACCGCGCCGCCAGTCGACGGCAAGGCCAACGCCAAGTTGCTGGCCTTTCTCGCCGACGCCTTTGCCGTGAGCAAGAGCCAGGTCAGCCTGGAAAGCGGCCAGCAAAGCCGGCAGAAGCGCGTGCGCATCAAGCAGCCGCGGCAGCTGCCGGCAGCGCTCGAACTGACCGCTCGCCCCGCCTGAGCGACCATCAGGCCGCGCCGTGATGATGGCCAATTGACTCACCTCATACGATCCGCATAATGCTCGCCAGCCCAGCGCATCGGCGCCCGCCACGCGCCGCCGGGCAGACCCGCGCCGGTAGCCGCGCCAGCCAGAGGAACGCCAGGATGAGCATGGAACGTCTCAGTCAACAGGTCGATGCCTACGTCGGCTGGAAGCGCGAGCTGATCCGCCAGATCACCCGCTACCGCAGCTGGCTGGTGAACAACCGGCTCAACGCCGAGGCGCTGGACGCCAAGCTGGAGCGCGCGCTCAAACTGCTGCGCAGCGACCACATCACCCTGGCCTTCGTCGGCGAGTTCTCGCGCGGCAAGACCGAACTGATCAACAGCCTGTTCTTCTCCGCATACGGCCAGCGCATGCTGCCGTCCCGGGCCGGGCGCACCACCATGTGCCCCACCGAGCTGTTCTTCGATCCCCGCTCGGAACGCTCCTACATCCGCCTGCTGCCGATCGAAACCCGCGCCACCGAGACCAGCGTCGCCCAGTTCAAGCGGATTCCCCGGCATTGGGTGAACATCCCGCTGGACCTCAGCGACCCGGACAACATGATCCAGGCCTTCACCCAGGTGGCGAAGAGCAAGCCCATGCCGGTGGAGCAGGCCATCCAGCTGGGCTTTCACCCCGACGCCCTGGAAAGCACCGGCAAACCCGGCCAGGTGCTGGTGCCGGCCTGGCGCCATGCCATGGTCAACTTCGATCACCCGCTGCTGCGCCAGGGCCTGCGCATCCTCGACACCCCCGGCCTGAATGCCCTGGGCAGCGAACCGGAGCTGACCCTGTCGATGCTGCCCAGCGCCCAGGCGATCATCTTCCTGCTGTCCGCCGACACCGGGGTGACCGCCAGCGACCTGGCGGTCTGGCAGCAACATATCCGCCAGCTCGACGACGACACCCAGACCTGCCTGTTCGCCGTGCTCAACAAGATCGACATCCTCTGGGACGACCTGGCCGGCGAAGCCTTCGTGCAGCACGCCATCGCGCAGATCCAGACCCTCACGGCCAGGCAGCTCGGCATCCGCCCCGAGGAGGTGCTGCCGCTGTCGGCCAAGCAGGCGCTGCTGGCCAAGGTACGCAAGGACGAGGCCCTGCTGGCCCGCAGCCAGATGAGCAGTCTGGAGAACCTGCTGTGCGAACGCATCGTCAGGCAGAAGGAACGCCTGATCGAAGAGCGCGTGGTCAACCAGGTGCTGGCCCTGCTGCAGAGCAGTCAACATGCACTCAACCTGCGCCTGGACAAGGTCAACGAACAACAGGCGTTGCTGAGCAACCACCAGCACGACAATGGCCAGTTGCTGTTCGAACTGACCGCCAGGACCAAGGACGACCATAACCAGCACCACAAGCGCCTGCTCGGCCTGAAAAGCAACCAGCGCCTGCTCAAGCGCCAAGGCGAGCTGCTGCAGCTCGCCGTGCGTGCAGAACGCCTTGACGAGCACCTGAACAAGGTGCGCAAGAACCTTGCCGGCAGCTGGACCACCCTGGGCATCAACCAGGCGATCCTGCACTTCTTCCGCTCGCTGGCACATGATCTGGACAGCCTGGCCCATGAAGCCGAGATGGCCAACAAGATGGTCGCGGCCATCTACCGCCGGCACAACCAGGAGAATCCGCTGCAAGGCGTCGATGCGCCGCAGTTCAGCGTCAAGCGCTACCTGGGCGAACTCCAGCAGTTGCAGACCCAGGCCGACCAGTTCCGTCTGCACCTGAAAACCCTGCTCACCGAACAGCGCAGCCTGACCCGGCGCTTCTTCGCCACCCTGGTGCAGGAGGTCATCGGCCTGCACCAGCGCCTGCGGATCGAAGCCGGGCAGTGGGCCGACGACGCCCTGATGCCGCTGATGCAACACAGCCTGGAACACAAACAGCTGCTGGAAAGCCACATGCTGCGGCTCAAGTCCCTGGCCCAGCAAACCCAGCAGGCGCGCCAGCGCGGCCAGCAGCTGGCCGGCTACCGCGACGAGCTGCAGCAGCAACTGGCCCAGGCCGGCGAGATGCTGCGCAGCCTGCGCCGCCCCGCGCCGATCCAGCGCCAGGGCAAGGTGGTCAATCTGCCCGGCGTGGCCTGGAGCCACAGCGGCGGCGAATAAGCGCCACCAGGCATTGCCCGCCGCCCCGCACGCTTGCCGCCCGGGGCGGCGCTCTTTAGACTGCGGCACTTCCTTTACCGCGAGCAGGGTCGATGTCTACAGCCTTTCCCCAAGACTCTGTTGGCCTGGTGACCCCGCAGGTGCTGCACTTCGCCGAGCCCCTGGCGCTCGCCTGCGGGCGCAGCCTGGCCGACTACCAACTGGTCGTTGAGACCTACGGCGAACTGAACGCCGCGCGCAGCAACGCCGTGCTGATCTGCCATGCGCTGTCCGGCCACCACCATGCCGCCGGCTACCACAGCGCCGACGAACGCAAGCCCGGCTGGTGGGACAGCTGCATCGGCCCCGGCAAACCGATCGACACCAACAGGTTCTTCGTCGTCAGCCTGAACAACCTCGGCGGCTGCAACGGCTCGACCGGCCCCAGCAGCCTCAATCCGGCCACCGGCAAACCCTTTGGCGCGGACTTCCCGGTGATGACCGTGGAAGACTGGGTGCACAGCCAGGCGCGCCTGGCCGACGCCCTCGGCATCGGCCAGTGGGCCGCGGTGGTCGGCGGCAGCCTCGGCGGCATGCAGGCCATGCAGTGGGCGATCAGCTACCCGGAGCGCATCCGCCACTGCCTGGCGATCGCCTCGGCGCCCAAGCTGTCGGCGCAGAACATCGCCTTCAACGAGGTGGCGCGCCAGGCGATTCTCACCGACCCGGAGTTCCATGGCGGGCACTTCCAGGAGCGTGGGGTGGTGCCCAAGCGCGGCCTGATGCTGGCGCGCATGGTCGGCCACATCACCTACCTGTCGGACGACGCCATGGGCGAGAAATTCGGCCGCGGGCTGAAGAGCGAGAAGCTCAACTACGACTTCCACAGCGTCGAGTTCCAGGTCGAGAGCTACCTGCGCTACCAGGGCGAGGAGTTTTCCGGGCGTTTCGACGCCAACACCTACCTGCTGATGACCAAGGCGCTGGACTACTTCGACCCGGCGGCGGCGTTCGACGGCAACCTGGCGCAGACCCTGGCCGGGGTGCAGGCGGACTTCTGCGTGATGTCCTTCACCACCGACTGGCGCTTCTCGCCGGCACGCTCGCGGGAGATCGTCGACGCCCTGATCGCCGCACGCAAGAACGTCTGCTACCTGGAAATCGACGCGCCGCAGGGCCACGACGCCTTCCTGATCCCGATCCCGCGTTACCTGCAGGCCTTCAGCAGCTATATGAACCGAATCGCAGTATGAGGCGCCCATGAGAGCCGACCTGGACATCATCCAAGACTGGATCCCCGCCGGCAGCCGGGTGCTCGACCTCGGCTGCGGCAATGGCGAGCTGCTCGCCTGGCTGGCCGAGCACAAGGGGGTCAGCGGCTATGGCCTGGAGATCGACCCGGACAACATCGCCCAGTGCGTCGCCAAGGGCGTCAACGTCATCGAGCAGAACCTCGACAAGGGCCTGGGCAACTTCGCCAGCGACAGCTTCGACGTGGTGGTGATGACCCAGTCGTTGCAGGCCCTGCACTTCCCGGACAAGGTGCTGGCGGAGATGCTGCGCATCGGCAAGAGCTGCATCATCACCTTCCCCAACTTCGCCCACTGGCGTTGCCGCTGGTACCTGGCGAGCAAGGGGCGCATGCCGGTCTCGGACTTCCTGCCGTACACCTGGTACAACACGCCGAACATCCACTTCTGCACCTTCGCGGACTTCGAGCGCCTGTGCCACGCACAAAAGGCCAGGGTTCTCGAGCGCCTGGCAGTAGATCGCGACCATCGCCACGGTTGGGCCAGCCGCATTTGGCCTAATCTGTTAGGTGAGATCGGCATTTACCGCATCAGCGGATCGACCGCCAACTGATTTCGACGGCAACCCGGCCATCCTGAGGAGAACCACCATGCGTCGCATCGCCCTACTGTTTATCGCCCTGTGCCTGAGTCTGCCGGCACTTGCCGAACGCAAGCAAAGCTTCGGCGACCTGGATGTACACTACAGCGTCTTCAACTCCAGCTTCCTGCAACCGGAGATCGCCGCTGCGGCGGGCCTCAGCCGTGGCAAGCAGCAGGGCGTGCTGAATATCTCGGTGCTCAAGGCCGGCCAACCGGCCGCGGCCGTGGTCAGCGGCGAGATGCGCAACCTGCTCGGCCAGATTCACCGCCTGAGCTTCAAACAGGTGAGCGAAGGCGAAGCCATCTACTACCTGGCCCAGTTCCCCATCGAGCAGCAGGAGACGCTGCGCTTCAGCCTCAAGATCCAGGCCAACGGCGGTGCCAGCCACAGCCTCGACTTCAACCAGGAACTCTTCCCCGACTGATGATCCAGCCAAGCGAGCTCGTACTGGCCAGCCATAACGCCGGCAAACTCAAGGAACTCCAGGCCATGCTCGGCACCGCCGTGCGCGTGCGCTCGATCGGCGAGTTCAGCGACGTCGAGCCGCACGAGAGCGGCCTGACCTTCATCGAAAACGCCATCCTCAAGGCCCGTCATGCGGCGCGGGTGTCCGGCCTGCCGGCGCTGGCCGACGACTCCGGCCTGGCGGTGGATTTTCTCGGCGGCGCCCCCGGCATCTACTCCGCGCGCTATGCCGATGGCCAGGGCGACGCGGCGAACAACACCAAGCTGCTCGAGGTATTGCAAGACGTCCCGGATGCCGAGCGTGGCGCCCAGTTCGTCTGCTGCCTGGCCCTGCTGCGGCACGCCGAAGACCCGCTGCCGATCATCTGCGAGGGACTCTGGTACGGGCAGATCCTGCATGCCGCGCGCGGCGAGTACGGCTTCGGCTACGACCCACTGTTCTGGGTCGAAGAGCGCCAGTGCTCCAGCGCCGAACTGCCGGCCGCCGAGAAGAACCGGATCAGCCACCGCGCCCGCGCCATGGCCCTGCTCAAGCAGCGGTTGGGGATATGAACAAAGCCCCAAGCGGTAAGCCTCAAGCCACAAACCAAAGCGCCGCGGACGGCTTGCAGTTTGCCGCTTGCGGCTTCGAGCTGCCGCCCCTGGCGCTGTATATCCATATTCCCTGGTGCGTGAAGAAGTGCCCCTACTGCGACTTCAACTCCCACGCCGCCGGGCCGACGCTGCCGGAACAGGAGTACGTCGACGCCCTGCTCGCCGACCTCGACCAGGACCTGCCCCGGGTGCATGGCCGGCCGCTGCGCTCGATCTTCTTCGGTGGCGGCACCCCCAGCCTGTTCTCGGCCAAGGCCCTGGGTCGCTTGCTCGAAGGCGTGGAGCGGCGCATCCCGTTCGCGACGGATATCGAAATCACCCTGGAAGCCAACCCCGGCACCTTCGAACAGGCCAAGTTCCGCGACTACCGGGCGCTCGGCATCAACCGCCTGTCGATCGGCGTGCAGAGCTTCCAGGCGGAAAAGCTCAAGGCCCTGGGGCGCATCCACGACGGTGACGAGGCCATCCGCGCCGCCGACATGGCGCGCGCCGCCGGTTTCGCCAACTTCAACCTGGACCTGATGCACGGCCTGCCCGAGCAGTCCATCGAGGACGCGCTGGGCGACCTGCGCATCGCCATCGCCCAGGCGCCGACCCACCTGTCCTGGTACCAGCTGACCCTGGAGCCGAATACGCTGTTCTGGAGCCAGCCGCCGACCCTGCCCGAGGACGACATCCTCTGGGACATCCAGGAAGCCGGCCAGGCGCTGCTGGCCGAACACGGCTATGCCCAGTACGAAGTGTCCGCCTACGCCCAGCCCGGCAAGGCGGCGCGGCACAACCTCAACTACTGGAGCTTCGGCGACTTCCTCGGCATCGGCGCCGGCGCCCACGCCAAGCTGAGCAGCCCGCAGGGGGTGATCGCGCGCAGCTGGAAGACCCGCCTGCCCAAGGACTACCTGGACCCCGGCAAGGCCTTCAGCGCCGGCGAACGCCTGCTCGGCCCGGACGAGCTGCCCTTCGAATTCCTGATGAATGTGCTGCGCCTCACGGACGGCGTCGCCAGCTCCCTGTTCACTGAGCGCACCGGTCTGCCGCTGAGGGTACTGGCCGCGGCGCGCGAGGAAGCCGAACAGCGCGGTCTCTTGCAGCGCGACCCGGCCCGCCTGGTCGCCACCCGCGAGGGCCAGCTGTTTCTCAACGATCTGCTCCAACATTTTCTGCCCTGACCTGCCGTGCGCCACGCTGCGCTAAGGACCCCGCTTGGATCTGCTATTCGACCTGATCGCCACCCTGTCGCGCTGGAGCCGTGGCCACCTGTATGACATCGCCCTGGCCATCATGGCCACCCTGTTCGTCCTGTTCGGCCCCGGGCTCAATGCCTGGGTGCAGCGCTCGATCGGCGGCCTCAATTTCTTCTTCCGCACCCTGATCTTCGTCCTGGTCTGCGCGGTCGGCTACGGCCTGGCGATAGTCTTCATCACCCCCTGGCTGGCCCAGGGCCTCGGCCACTTCAACAACTACACCCTGGCGCCGGTGTTGCTGCTGGTGTTCTTCCTGATCGGCGTGCTGGCCGATCGCAGCTAAGCACCCGCCGCTGCCGGTGTAATTGTTAGGGACCCGCCGACAGGCCGAGGTTTCGCGCTAACCCAACAACTGCCAAAGGCTGTGCGTTAGCAGCCCGCCGGCCGCCAGCAGGGAGAGCAGCAGCAACAGTTGACGCGGGCTGCGCTTGTCGAAACGGCCGTCCAGGCAGCGGGCCAGACCATAACCGACCATCACGCCGGGCGCCAACTTGAGCGTGGCGTGCAGGTAGTCCAGCGGCATGCGTCCCTGGTAAAGCAGGAACAATACCGAGACCGGGGTGGTCAGCAGGAAGAAGGCAGCCAGTTCATCGCGCGCGCTGATGCGGCCGCAGGTCTGGTAGACCAGGGCCATGGGTGGGCCGCCGACCGAGGTGGCGGTGCCCATCAGCCCCGAGCAGAAACCGGCGATGGCCAGGTTGCGCGGGTTACAGCGGACCTCCAGCCAGCGGTAGCTGGTGAGGGTTGCCAACAGCACGCAGGTACCGAGCAGCAGACCGAGCCAGGCACTCGGCAGCAGGCCCAGCAGCAGGCCACCGCACCAGGCGCCGGGTAGCCGCGCCAGAATGGCCGGCAAGGGCCGACGCCAGGCCAGCGCCTGGCGATTGCCGAGGAGCATGCAGCTCGCCAGGAGAAAACCCAGCAGCAACACCGGCCCGGGCACATAGCTGGGCTCGAGCAGATACAGCAGCGGCGCTGCCAGCAGGCCGAAGCCGATGCCCAGCAGCCCCTGCACCAGGCTGCCGCCCAGCACGATCAACAGCGCCAGATATTCGCTGCCGCTGTAATCCATCAAGGCTCGTCCGCCGAGGCTGCGTTAACGGCCACCGGCGCCGCTGCGCGACTGCTCGGAATTCTCCACCAGCACCGCTTCGGCCAGGTGGTTGAGCTGTTGCCACAGTTCGATGGAAATATCCATGCCGCCTTCCAGAGCGCCCGCGCCCGCGCGGGCAAACTGCTCGGGGCTGACCTGGCGATAACCGCTGCGCTGACCCGTGCTGCCGTGCAACTGCCCCTGCAGGTCGATGCGCGTGCTGAACAGCAGGGTCAGGGTCTGGGTGTCGGCCATGGCGGGATCGGCCAGCAGGGCCTCGCTGTAGCTGGGATAGCGGGCTCCGGCGGCGATGCTGGCGACATGCTCGCTGACCGGCTGTTTGCCGTTCTGCCAGTAGGCCAGCACGCTGATACCGCAACGGGCACTGTCGACCAGCAGCTTGAGGATGAACTTGCGGTTGTGGCAGTTGCGCACCTTGACGTTGACGCAGCCCTGCTCCAGCACCTTGGTCTGCGCCAGCTCGACGATGCTCGGCAGGCAGTTCAGGCCGCTGCGGCCATGACAGTCGAACAGCAGCGCCTGGCTCTCCTCGACAAGCAGCTGCAGGGGCGGGCGCTGGCTGTCGGCGACATAGGGCAAGGCGCGCTGCAGCTCGCCGAAGCCCTGCTCGCCATGCACCTGCAGCCATTTCACCAGGGCGGCGGCGTCCTCGTAATAGCCGACGGGATAGCCCATTCCTTCGAACACGCGCTTGAGCAGGGCGGTCAGTTCATTCGATGAAATCAGCATCAGCGCTTCTCCTCAGTCGGGGCCAGGGGCAGGAACCAGTCGTCTTCGAACGGCTGGCCGATATCCTCCAGCAGCGGCGCGCCCTGGAACATGGTGTTGCGCACCCACAGGCGCGAGCGCGGGTCGAACTTGCTGACGCCGAAGAACGCCAGCTTGCAGCGCAGCAAGTGCATGGGCAGCACCTCGCGATCGAGCAGGTTGGCCTGGATCTCGCCGTAGCGGGTCTTGGCCATGCTCTGCATACGCCGCACTATGCCGCGCTGCTCGGGGTGACGCAGGAGGAAGCTGGCGGTGCACTGCGCGGGCTGCTCGGCCAGGTAGGCGCACAGCTGACGATGACACTGCTGCGCCAGATAGCCGATACCCAGGGGCATCTGCTTGTCACGGCCGCTCTCCAGGCTGCAGTTGCCCAGACGCGGTTCCTGCTTCTCCTCGGAGCGGTACCAGAAGGTCTCGCTGGCGCCGTCGGCCGTGAAGTCGATGGCCAGGGCCCAGGCGTAGTGCCGCTCGATCAGCGCTTGCAGCTCGGCGGCCGGCATCTCGGGTTGCAGCTCGAGGGATTCGACCAGGGAAAAACTATCTTCCAGACTGTCGACCAGCTCCGGGTAAAGCTCCAGGAGGATGCAGTTGAGCAGTTCCTGCCCCTGCAGGCTGAGGCGCTGCTCAGCCCAGGTCGACAACTGCTCCCAGCTGCGCAGCGGATGACCGGCGAGCCAGTCCTGTAGCGCGGCGAAGTCTTCCAGCACCTGGCAGTTGTTGCCGGTCTGCCAGTCGTCCTCGGTGACGGTCTGCTGGATATGGGCGATGCCGCGCACGACCAGCGCCTGCAGGCGGGCCAGGCGCTCGGCGGTGACCTGGCCGAGGCCGCGCACGCGCGCCAGGGCCAGCTCACGCATCTCGATCCAGCGACTGATCAGCTGCGGGTGATTGATCAGGTAGGGCGCCATGCCCAGGCCGGTGGAGTTGCCGATGCCAAAGTAGCGTTTGAGCGCCGGCTGCATCGGCACAGCCGTGTCCGGCGCACGCTGACGGGCAATGTGCTCGGCCTGCTGCAGGCTGAAGTTGCGCAGCATGAAGCAGTTGAACATCTCGGCGGCGAACGGCCGGGCGAAGTCCGGGTGCTTGCTGCTGACTTTCTCCCAGTCGGCCATGCCCAGCTTGCCACTGCCGTATACCGCGGTGGTGCGATAGAGGTAGCCGACCTTGGCGATCTGCTCCACCTCGGGCTGCCGGCCGGCACTCAGGGCCGCCACCACGCTGTCGAAGTTGCGCACGCTGCGATTGGCCCGCGACAGCACCATCACCCGCGAGTCGAGGCGCCCGGCTTCCTGCAACGGCACATTAAGACGCAGGTATTCGACGTAGCCGTCGTCCACCTCGCCCTCACACAGCGCCATGGTCAGGTCCCACTCGCTGGCGATCACCCGGTCATTGCGCTTGCCCGGATCGAGGTATTGGGAAAACAGCACGAAGCTGAACAGGTCGCCACTGGTCTGTACCCGGTAGATCACCGTGCCGTAACCCTCGGCATCCAGCTCGAAACGCCGCGCCTCGATCTGCCAGCCCTCGCGCATGATCTTGCGCACCAGGCTGCGCATGAAACTCAGACGGCTCTGGTGCAGGCTGCCGAGGCGCTCCAGGTCCATGACCACATGAGCCGGGCGCAGACGGACCGCCTGGGCGCCGAGCTTGGCAGAGTCGATGCTTGAAGGAATGCTCATACAGGTGCCCTCGACTGGCGCAAGCCGTACCCGGCACTGGGCCTACTGAGGGCCAAGCGGGACACGGCGGGTTGTTGTTATCTGCCGTCGATGGTGGTCCAAGGGCCGGCGCAGGGCAATTCAGATCGCCCTATCAGCCGATAAGGGAAACTTATCTAAAACACCATACCGATCAGATTAAAGCGCGCTCAGACCTGCTTCGGATCGAGTTCGTTGTCACGCAGGATGAAATCGAACAGCGCCTGGGCCGCCACCGGCAACGAGTGATCGGCGCGACGTACGATGCCGATGTCGCGGTTGACCTGCGGCTCGCTCAGCGGAATGAAGCGCAGTTGACCATGCTCGGCCGGAAAGGCGAAGCGCGGCAGGGTGGTGATGCCCATGCCGGCCTCGAGCATGGCCAGCAGCGAGATCATGTTGGACATATAGAACTGCGCGTCGGCCACCAGCTCTTCGGCCGCGGTGTCCGCCAGCAGGCGCGAGGTGCCGTTAGCGATCAGCCGCTCGCCGCGCAGTTGCTGCCAGCTCAACTCGGTTTCATCGGCCAGCCGATGGTCGCTGCGGCAGACCACGCCGATGCTGTCCTCCCAGATCGGGATGAAGCGGATGTCACTTTCCGCTTCCCACAGGCTGGCGATGCCGAAATCCACCTGCTGATTCTCGACCATCGCCAGCACCACCTCGGAACTGTCGTCGAACAGGCTGACGTGCAGGTCGGTGGCGTCGCCGATAAAGCGGGTGAGGATATCCGGTAGCAGGCGGCTGGCGATCGACGGCACCGAGGCGATGCGCAGATGCCCGGACTTGTGCTGGGCGATCAGGCTCATGTCCTTGATCACCCGGTCATGGTGGGCGATCAGTTCCTTGGCGTAGGCCATGAACTGCACACCGAAGGGCGTCAGCTCCGGCCTGGCCGCGCGGGCGTTGCGCTTCTCGAACAGGGCCTGGCCAAGCTTGCCCTCCAGGTCACGGATCGACAGGGAAATCGCCGGCTGGGTGCGGTGGGCCTTTTCCGCCGCGGCATGAAAGCCCTGCAGCTCATGAACCCAGACGAAGTGCCGCAGCTGGACGATCTTGAGGTCGGGAAGCACGGTAAGTTTTCCTTATCAAACAATATTTACAACTCATTTTAGTTTATCGAAAACGGCGCCTACCATTCGCTGACAGTTTGAGAGGAGGTGCATATGTCCGGCGATATCTTTGCTAACTACATCAATGGCGAGTGGCTTACGGGCTCCGCGACTATCCGCAATATCAGCCCCGCGAACATCCAGGATGTGCTCGGCGACTATGCCCAGGCCGACGCCGGGCAAATCGAGCAGGCCCTCGACGCGGCTATCGCCGGTCAGCTCGAGTGGCAACGCAGCGGTCTGGAGCAGCGCTACCAAGTGCTGACCACGATCGGTAACGAACTCATCGCGCGCAAAGCCGAACTGGGCGAGCAGCTGGCTCGCGAAGAAGGCAAGACCCTCGCCGAAGGCATGGGCGAAGTCTACCGCTCCGGCCAGTTCTTCCACTACTACGCCGCCGAAGTGCTGCGGCAGATGGGCGAGACCGCCGATTCGGTGCGCCCCGGCGTGGAAATCGAAACCCGCCGCGAGCCGGTCGGCGTGGTCGCCATCATCACCCCGTGGAATTTTCCCATGGCCACCGCGGCCTGGAAGATCGCCCCGGCCCTGGCCTTCGGCAATGCCGTGGTGTTCAAGCCGGCCAACGCGGTACCGGCCAGCGCCTGGTCGCTGACCGAGATCATCGCCCGCCAAGGCTTGCCGGCCGGCACCTTCAACCTGGTCATGGGCAGCGGCGCCACGGTCGGCGATGCGTTGATCCACTCGCCCAAGATCGATGCCCTGAGCTTCACCGGTTCGGTGGAGACCGGCCGCAAGGTCGCCAGCGCCACCGCCGCCAATTTCGTCCGTTGCCAGTTGGAGATGGGCAGCAAGAACGCCCTGATCGTGCTCGACGACGCCGACCTGGAGCTGGCCGTGGACTGCGCGTTGAACGGCGCCTTCTTCGGCACCGGGCAGAAGTGCACCGCCTCCTCGCGGCTGATCGTCACCGCCGGCATGCACGACCGCTTCGTCGCCGCCCTGGTCGAACGCATGGCTCAGCTCAAGGTCGGCTATCCGCTGCGCGAAGGCACGCAGATCGGCGCGGTGATCGATGGCAAGCAGCTCGAACAGAACCTGCGTTACATCGAGCAGGCCAAGGCCGATGGCGCGGTGCTGGCCTGTGGTGGCGAGCGCATCGACGAGGAATACGAGGGTTTCTATATGCGCCCGGCGCTGTTCGTCGACACCCGTAACGACATGCAGATCAACCGCGACGAGGTGTTCGGCCCGATCGCCTGTGTGATCAAGGTAGCCGACTACGAGGAGGCCCTGGCCACCCTCAACGACACCGACTTCGGCCTCACCGCCGGGATCATGACCCAGTCGTTGAAGTACGCCAGCGACTTCAAACGCCGCGCCAGGACCGGCTGCGTGATGGTCAACCTGCCGACTGCCGGCACCGATTACCACGTGCCGTTCGGCGGCCGCAAGAACTCCAGCTTCGGCCCGCGCGAACAGGGCAGCTACGCCCGCGAGTTCTACACCGTGGTCAAGACCACCTACATCCGTGCCTGAGGTGTGCGCCATGCATGACGACCTGATCGTGATCGACGGCCTGCAGTACTCCAACTGGGACCGCGAGCTGTTCACCCAGCTGCGCCAGGGCGGAGTCACTGCGGTGCACGTGACCCTGGTGTACCACGAGAACGCCCGCGAAACATTGAGCCGCCTGGGCGAGTGGAACCGCCGCTTCGAGCAGCACGGCGACCTGATCATGCCGGTGGCCGGCGCCGCCGACATTCGCCGGGCCAAGCAGCTGGGCAAGGTGGGGATCTTCTTCGGCGCGCAGAACTGCTCGCCGATCGAGGACGATATCGCCCTGGTCGAGGTGTTCCGCCAGCTCAACCTGCTGATCATGCAGCTGACCTACAACAACCAGAGCCTGCTGGCCACCGGTTGCTACGAGGGCAGCGACAGCGGCATCACCCGCTTCGGCAAGCAGGCCATCGCCGAGATGAACCGGGTCGGCATGCTCATCGACATGTCGCACAGCGCCGAGCGCAGCACCCTGGAAGCCATCGAGCTGTCGAGCCGGCCGATCATCATCTCGCACGCCAACCCGGCGTTCTTTCATCCGGCCAAGCGCAACAAGTCGCAGACCGTACTGCGTGCCCTGGGCGAGTCCGGCGGTCTGCTCGGCTTCAGCCTGTACCCCTTCCACCTGAACAACGGCTCGGATTGCACCCTGGCGCAGTTCTGCGACATGGTCGCGCGCACCGCCGACCTGATCGGTATGGATCACATCGGCATTGGCACCGACCTGTGCCAGAACCAGCCGCAGTCGGTGCTGGAGTGGATGCGCAGCGGCCGCTGGTCAAAGCAGATCGACTACGGCGAGGGCTCGGCGAACAACGCCGACTGGCCCAAGCCGCTGGGCTGGTTCGGCGACAGCCGCGATTTCCCGAATATCACCCAGGGCCTGCTGCAACGCGGCTTCAGCGCCGAAGACACCGCCAAGGTCATGGGTCTCAACTGGCTCAACACCCTGGAGCAAGGCCTCAAGCCTGCCCCGTAACTGTCCTGAACAACTCAACAAGTACAAGATTCTTGTCAGGAGGCTGTAATGAATAGCACGCAATCGGCGACCCACCTGGGGAGTCCCGCCATGAGCTACAAGAGCAAGCTGCTGCACGAAGTGGATGCCCCGGTGTTCCTCATCAGCGGTGGCTTCATCCTGCTGTTTGCCGCCCTCGCCCTGTGGGACATCGAGTCGATGACACTGTGGGTCAACAGCGCCTTCGCCTGGTCGACCAGACTGTTTGGCGCCTACTGGCAGGTGCTGTTGCTGCTGACCTTCGTCATCGGCCTGTTCCTCGCCATGGGCCGCACCGGCCGCGTGCGCCTGGGCGCCTTGGCTAAGCCTGAGATGCCGGCCTACACCTGGGTGTCGATCATCATGTGCACCCTGCTCGCCGGCGGCGGCGTGTTCTGGGCGGCGGCCGAGCCGATGGCCCACTTCCTCTCGCCACCGCCACTGTACGGCGGCGAGACGGGTACCCCGCAGGCGGCCTACAACGCGCTGGCGCAGAGCTTCATGCACTGGGGCTTCCTCGCCTGGGCGATTCTCGGCAGTCTCAGCGGCATCGTGCTGATGCACCTGCACTACGAGAAAGGCCTGCCCCTCAAGCCACGCACCCTGCTCTACCCGGTGTTTGGCGAACGCGTCATGAGTGGCTGGTTCGGCGCCCTGATCGACGCATCCTGCGTGATCGCGGTGGTCGCCGGCACCATCGGCCCGATCGGTTTCCTCGGCCTGCAGGTGAGCTTCGGTCTGGAGAAACTGTTCGGCATCACCAACGACTACGGCACCCAGCTGATCATCATCGGCGCACTGGTGGTGACCTACACCATTTCAGCCGTATCAGGGGTGACCCGCGGGATCAAACTGCTCAGCCAGCTGAATGTGGTGCTGGCGGTGGTATTGATGCTGTTCATCCTGCTGTTCGGCCCGACCGCGTTCATCTTCGATGCCTATGTGCAGTCCATGGGTATCTATCTGGACAAGTTCATCCCGATGGCCAGCTTCCGCGCCGACCCGGCCTGGCTGGACTGGTGGACGGTGTTTTTCTGGGGCTGGTTCCTCGGCTACGGCCCGCTGATGGCGATGTTCGTCGCGCGCATCTCCCGTGGCCGCACCATCCGCGAGCTGGTGACGATGATCTCGATAGTGGCGCCGGTGATCACCTGCTTCTGGTTCACCATCGTCGGCGGCAGCGGCCTGGCCTTCGAGCTGAGCAACCCCGGTTCGGTGTCCGCAGCCTTCGCCGGCTTCAACCTGCCCGGCGCTCTGCTGGCGATCACCGCACAGCTGCCGCTGGGCTACCTGATCTCGGTGCTGTTCCTGCTCCTCACCATCATCTTCGTCACCACCACCGGTGACTCTATGACCTACACCATCTCCATGGTGATGACCGGCACCGATCACCCGCGTACAGAAGTCCGCGTGTTCTGGGGCGTGATGATGGGCGTGGTGGCGGCCCTGCTGATCTCCATCGGCTCGGGCGGCATCAGTGCGCTGCAATCGTTCATCGTCATCACCGCCGTGCCGGTGTCCCTGGTGCTGCTGCCGGCCCTGTGGAACGCACCGCAGATCGCCCGGCGCATGGCCGACGAACAGGGCCTCTAACCCCCACCTTTGAGGGAGCGCGGCAGCCGCCGCCTCCCTCTTTTTTATTCCCCAGCAAATAGGAGCACGCCATGCAGCAGGCCGTTAAAACCCAATTGTTCCCGTCCAAGGCCCCGCTGGAGTGGGCGGTGATCGGCAACGGCACCCTGTACACCGCGCAGATCCCCATCGACGCCCAGGGCCAGGTGGTGCCCGGCGGCATCGAGGCGCAGACCCGGCAGACCCTGGACAACCTCAAGCACTGCCTGGAATGCGCGAACCTGGGCATGGACGCGGTGACCCAGGTGCTGATCTACGTCACCGACCGCAGCTACCTGGCCACGGTCAACGCGGTGTACGCCGAATACTTCAGCGCGCCTTACCCCAACCGCGCGGCCATGATCATCGCCGGCCTGGCCCGCGAGGAAATGCTGGTGGAGCTGGTGGTCTACGCCGTCGCCTGATGCGCATGGCCTAACGCGCTCGCTCGGCACAACCGGCTGGCGCGTCGAGTGCCTGGCACTCACCCCCTGTCGCGGCCACCGCACCAACCCAGGGCCCCCTATTCCTCGCGCACCAGCGCCCAATCGCCACAAGCGAGGACCGCGCCGCGCACAGCAAAAAGCCGCCCAACCGGGCGGCTTTTTGCGCTTGGCTTAAGCCTCAGTTACCTTCGCGGCGCAGCGCTTGCGGGCTGAAGTCGCGCGGGCTCAGGCGGGCGTTGAAGTCGTACATCGGCTCGTTGTTGTCCAGGCCGTCGACGAAGTAGCGGCCACCCTGCAAGTCGTAGAGGGTTTCCAGGGTGCTGCCGAACATCGGCACCTCGTAGTAGCTGATCGGGTGGCTTTCCTGCAGGCCGATAAGGACGCCGTTCTTGTCGTACAGATCGACCGCGAGGATCTGCCAGCTGTCCTCGTCCAGGTAGAAACGGCGCTTGCCATAGGGGTGGCGGAAGCCCTTGCGCAACTCGGCCTCGACCACCCAGACGCGGTGCAGCTCATAGCGCAACAGCTCGGGATTGAGCGTATTTTGCTGCAGGATCTGCTCGTAGGGGATGCCCTGCTGATGCACCGCGTAGCTGTTGTAGGGCACCAGCATTTCCTGCTTGCCGAGCAGCTGCCACTCATAGCGATCCGGCGCACCGTTATAGGCATCGACCTGGTCGGCGGTGACCAGGCCGTTGGTGTCCGGCCGCAGGGTGTCGTAGGCCAGCATCGGCAGGCGCCGTACGCGCCGTTCGCCGCGGCTGTAGCGCCAGACCTTGCGGATCGCCAGCACCTGGTCGAGGGTTTCCTGCACCACCAGCGCCGAGCCCGCCAGCATGGCCGGGGCGACCACCTTGTACTTGTAGTAGAACAGGGTGTTGTCCAGGTCCTGCGGGCGGACATCGGCACGGCCGTAGAGAAAGTACAGGTCGCGCTCCAGCTTGAGCAGGTTGTAGTCGCCATTGGCGAGCACCGCCGCCTGGCTGGTGACCATGCGCACCTGCTCGCCACGGTAGCGCATGATGTGGTTCCAGATGGCCTGCTGACCGTCTTGCGGCAGCGGGAAGGGAATCCCCGCGGCAACCCCGGCGACGCCGTTGCCGCCGGAGATCAGCTCGGCATTCAGCGCATTGAAGCGGGTGGCGTCATAGATGCGTTGCGGCGCCGCGGCGCTGCGCCGGGTCGGATAGACCTCGAGGAAATGCTCTGGATGCTTTTCCAGCAACAGCTTCAGGCCCGCCGGCAGTTGCGCCTGGTAGTCGGCGAGGTTGTGGCTGCCGAGCCGATACAAGGGCGCATCGCCGGCGTAAGGATCGGGATGGTGCATGCCCGGCCGGTATTGGGCCAGCGGCTGGGCCAGGCCGCCCGCCCAAGGCGGAATGCTGCCGGCAGCGTTGCCGGCGCGCTCGCCACCCAGCGGGGTTAGATCCCGGTCCAGGCGCGCAGCCTGGGTGCTGTCGACCCTGGCCTGCGCCTGCAGCGCAACGACGGCCAGCAGCAGAAGTGAACATGCTCTCAACACAACGAACTCCTCAGAGGTTGTGAAAATATCGAGCGCCGTCGCGAGAGCGACTCCAGGCGTTCGCGGCAAGGCGCGCTACGCAAAAAATGGGGGAGTTTAGCGAGCTAAATGACCCCGTTTTTTGCGTAGCGCAACGTCAGCAGCGGACGCCTGGAGGCGGTCGCAGTAGGCGAGAGTTTTTTCACAAGCTTTCAGCGCAGTTGGCGTCCTGCGCCACTGCTTTTTCGTGCCCGGACCGCCAAGGGGTCGGGCGTTATTTGGCTTCGGTGTTGCGGTGAGGAGCCGTCCTGGCGCCGGGTGGTCCCGATCTTGTGCAAGCGTCCTGTGGCTGTCGTGCAGCCGGTTGCGGCGCGTGAAACTTCTATCCTGCTAGCTCTCGCGCTGGAACTTCAGATCCCAGACACCATGACCGAGGCGCTCGCCACGGCGCTCGAACTTGGTCACCGGGCGCTCTGCCGGACGCGCCACGCAACGGCCGTCGGCAGCCAGGTTGCGGTAACCGGGCGCCACGTTCATCACTTCCAGCATGTATTCGGCGTAGGCTTCCCAGTCGGTGGCCATATGCAGCACGCCACCGACCTTGAGCTTCTGCCGCACCAGCTCGGCGAATGCCGGCTGGACGATTCGGCGCTTGTGATGCCGCGACTTGTGCCAGGGGTCGGGAAAGAACAGCAGCAGGCGGTCGAGGCTGGCGTCGGCCACGCAGTTGCGCAGCACTTCCAGGGCATCGCAGCTGTAGACCCGCACATTGCCGAGGTTCTGCGTCATCAGGCCGTTGAGCAGCGCGCCGACACCCGGCCGGTGCACCTCGACGCCGATAAAGTCCTGTTCGGGGGCGGCCGCGGCCATTTCCAGCAGGGAATGGCCCATGCCGAAGCCGATCTCGAAGGTGCGCGGCGCACTGCGGCCGAACAGCGCATCGAAGTCCTGCGCGCCATCTCCAAGTTCCAGGCCGAACCTCGGCCAGCCCTGGTCGAGGCCGCGCTGCTGGCCTTCGGTCATGCGCCCGGCGCGCATCACGAAACTCTTGATAGCGCGGTGCTGGCGCTTGTCTTCGGCCGCTGCCTGGGGTTGCTGCGATTCGGTCATCGGTGGCTCTTCAAATCGGTGGTTCTTGAGTGTGTTGATCAGCCGCATCGTTGGCCCGCTGAACGACTGGCGGCTTACGCCTTCGGCCAACCCACCTTAGGAGGCTGTCCTGTGTGGGAGGGGCTTTAGCCGCGATTGACCTTGAAAGCGCTGAAAAAATCGCGACTGAAGCGCAATCCCGCCCCGCAAAGCGACAGGTTATTCAGGTCGAGGCACTAGGCAATGCCTCGTTCCTGGCAGCAGAGTCGCAACAGGTTCAGCGGATCAGGCCGTCCAGCGGCGACGAGGCGCTGGCATACAGTTTCTTCGGCATGCGCCCGGCCAGGTAGGCCAGGCGGCCGGCTTCGATCGCGTATTTCATGGCCTCGGCCATCAGCACCGGGTTCTGCGCATGGGCGATGGCGCTGTTCATCAGCACCGCCTCGCAACCCAGTTCCATGGCGATGGTGGCATCGGACGCGGTGCCCACGCCGGCATCGACCAGCACCGGTACGGTGGCTTCTTCGAGGATGATGCGCAGGTTGTAGGGGTTGCAGATGCCGAGGCCCGTGCCGATCAGGCCGGCCAGGGGCATCACCGCGATGCAGCCCATCTCGGCCAGTCGGCGGGCGATGATCGGGTCGTCGCTGGTGTAGACCATCACGTCGAAACCGTCCTTGACCAGCACTTCGGCGGCCTTGAGGGTTTCGATCACGTTGGGGAACAGGGTTTTCTGATCGGCCAGCACTTCCAGCTTGACCAGCTTGTGGCCGTCGAGCAGCTCACGGGCCAGGCGGCAGGTGCGCACGGCCTCGTCGGCGTCGTAGCAGCCGGCGGTATTGGGCAGGATGGTGTAGCGCGAAGGCGGGATCACGTCGAGCAGGTTCGGCTCGCCCGGATTCTGGCCAATATTGGTGCGGCGCACGGCGACCGTGACGATCTCCGCCCCCGAGGCCTCGATGGCCGCACGGGTCTGGTCGAGATCCTTGTACTTGCCGGTGCCGACCAGCAGACGCGACTGATAGGTCCGCCCGGCCAGGGTAAAGGGCTTGTCGCTACGAACTTGGCTCATTGCAAACTCCTAACTGGGCGCCTGATAACAGGCCTTTGAAAATGTAGCGAGACCGATGTCGACATGGCCTAGCCGAGCGCAGTAGTTTTCAACGGCCTGTCAGCCGCCACCAATGGCGTGCACCACCTCAACCCGGTCACCGTCGCGAAGCACGGTGGCGGCATGCTGGCTGCGCGGCACTATATCCAGGTTGAGTTCCACCGCTACCCGGCGTTCAGTCAGATCCAGACGGCCGATCAGGTCGGCAACGCTGGCGCCATCGGCCAGCTCGAATGATTCACCGTTCAACTGAATACGCATAACGGGGCGGTCACAACGTGGGAGGGGGCGGGCATTCTAGCCCGATCACGGGCGATGACCAAGGCCAAAGGCTGCCATTCGTCCAGCATTCTGACGTGAGGGTCAGGTTAAACGCCAGGCCGCCAGCCCCAGACACAACCAGCCGGCCAGAAAGGCCAGGCCGCCGAACGGGGTGATGATACCGAGCCCGGCGATGCCGCTGAGGGTCAGCAGATACAGGCTGCCGGAAAACAGCAGAATGCCCAGGGCGAAACAGCCACCGGCCAGATTCACCAGACGCCCCGGCGCCTGCAGCGCCAGCAGGGCGACACCGAACAGCGCCAGGGCGTGGAGCAACTGGTAGTGGCTGCCGGTCTGAAACACCGCCAGGTGCTCCGGGCCGAGCCGACTTTTCAAACCATGGGCAGCGAAGGCGCCGAGGGCGACACCGGTAAAGCCGGTCAGGGCAGACAGCAACAACCATAGACGCGCCATGCATCACTCCAGACAAGGGAACTGCGGCCGCTATAATGGCCGGCAAAATCAGCCTGGCCAAGCCCGCATGTTTCGCTCCATCCGCCGCCTCATGTTCAAATTGCTGCTCTGCCTCATGGCCGGTTCGGCCCTGCTGGTGCTGGTCTTGCGCTGGGTGCCGCCACCCGGCACGGCCCTGATGGTCGAACGCAAGATCGAGTCCTGGGTAGACGGCAAGCCAATCGACCTGCAGCGCAGCTGGCGGCCCTGGAGCGAGCTGCCGGACAATCTGAAGATCGCGGTGATCGCCGCCGAGGACCAGAAATTCGCCGAGCACTGGGGCTTCGATATCCCGGCGATCCGTGCGGCACTGCGCCACAACCTGCAGGGCCGCTCGGTGCGCGGCGCCAGCACGCTGAGCCAGCAGGTGGCGAAGAACCTGTTCCTCTGGTCGGGCCGCAGCTGGCTGCGCAAGGGTGTCGAGGTCTGGTTCACCGGCTTGATCGAGCTGCTCTGGCCCAAGCAGCGGATTCTCGAGGTCTACCTCAACAGCGCCGAGTGGGGCGACGGCGTATTCGGCGCCGAGGCCGCGGCCCAGCACCACTTCGGCAAAGGCGCGCCCTACCTGTCACGCCAGCAGGCCAGCCTGCTGGCTGCCGTGCTGCCGAATCCGCGACAGTGGAGCGCCAGTCGCCCGGGCAACCATGTCAGCCGCCGCGCGGCCTGGATCCGCCAGCAGATGTGGCAGCTCGGCGGCAGTCACTACCTCAGCCGCCTGCAAGCGGCACGCCCGGACTGGTGGCCGCACTGGCTGAAGGCCTGAGAGCCGGCCCAACCCCCGTGTGCCGCCCAGTAGATCCGATTGCAAGACCCGCGGCCTCGTAGGGTCGATGACGCTTCACCCATCCACCAACAGCGCTGGTGGATGAAAAAAGCGCCAGCTACGCGCCCCGATCCACCCTACACAACCCCCAAGCCCGGATGTAATCCGGGGACGAGCGCCAAGGCCCCGGATTGCGCTACGGTGTGCTCAGACGCTCACCCAGCGCATCGCGTGGCACCACCTGCAACAGCAGCAGCTGTTCGTCTGCGGTGTGCGCGGTCAGCCCCGCCTCGGGATAGACCCAGGCCTGGCCTGCGGCCAACTCCAGGCGCAGGCGCGGCTGGCCGACGCTGCTGGCCAGACGCTCGGCGGCCACGGCCTGTTGCGGTTTGAGGGTCAGGCCGACGATGGCATGGGCGCCCAAATCGGCCAGCAACTGCTGGCCGAGCGGCTGTTCAGCGTCGCGCACGCCCAAGCCGGCCGCAGCCATCAGGCTGGCGCGCTCGGCCTCGTCCAGCTCGAGTTCGGCTTCCAGCGCCCAGGGCTCGCCACTCGCCTGCCAGTGCGCGCGGTAGAGCAGGCGCGCCCCATCCAGGCGTGGCTGCAGCCAGAGCTCGCCCTCCACCTGAGTGCGCAACATGGCCAGGCTCAGGCGGTTATCGGCCAGGGGCACGAGCACCGCAGCCTGCCACTCGGCCAGCCAGGGTAGCGGCGCCGCCGCTGGCTGCGGACGCACCAGCCAGGCGCCCCAGACGAAGAACAGCAAGGCGACGACAGCGAAGATCAAACCATGCTGCATGCGTAGGGGCGGCAGATTCATGTGCATTCTCCAGGATCGGGTAGAAGGCGGGGTCGCCCCCGCCGTCCTCCCACACCACCGTACGTACGGTTCCGTATACGGCGGTTCCTGCCTACTGACCAACTGCGTCAGCGAGCTTGGTTTCGTTCGATGTGTCGCCCGCGTAATCTAAGCACCCAGACAGGCCCTCGGGACTTCCGGCCCCTACTTCCTAAATGTCCAGGCCTCCGTATTAGGGAGCTTGTGCCTACGACCCGCTCAGAGAGCACACCTGACTATCCGCTCATGACAGGTTCAGCCCTTCATTGCTCCGGTTTCGAGCAGCTACTACGGCCTCGGCTGACTTCTGCTCACCCATCCCGCCATCTTGCGATGCC